>JBMNOP010000027.1:0-7444 GCA_050943135.1 Thermoguttaceae bacterium
CGGGGGGTGTTGGCAAGCCCCCAAGTTCCAATCCCTGACATTGCAGATAACTCCTAATCTTCTTGTTGAATCAAAAACGGTTCCGGGCACTTTCAGGTCCGCTGAGGGCCGAGCGTCATCCCCTTGAACTCCGGCGCGTTGGCAAGCATGCCGCCGACGTCCCGGTTCTGCTTCGCCTGCTGGAACAGCGCCGCCGAATCGAGTTTGCCGGGGGCGTTGCCGGGATTGCTCCCGCCCCCCTGCGACTGCGGATGCCACAGCGGCGATGCGTCGAACTCCGATTTCAGGAACTCCGCCACAGGCGTCCCGCCGTCCTTCGTCTGGACGGTGCCGATGTCGCTCACTTCCAGGAGCGAACGCCGGAACATCACGTCCCGCATCGCTTCCGGCCGGACGCCGAGTTTTGTCGCTTCGTCCACTAAGGCCTTGTCGATGATCCGCTCGTTCTCCTTCGCCTTGTAATCCGCGATAATGCGGTTCAGCGGATCGACCTGTTCGCTGAGCGCCTTGTTGTCAGCCTTGAGTTTGCCGACCTTGTCCATCAGCCGGTTGATCTCGTCGCGCTGCTTTTCGGGGTTGAGTTTGGAGAACTCCTCAAGCGTTGCGGCAAGACGGGCGTTCTCCTGCTTCAGTTCCGCGAGAGAGGTTTCGGCGGTCTGTGCGCGCTTGCGCATGTTCTGCGCGTTCTTCACCTCCGCGTCATACTTCGCCTTGAAGTCGTCCGCGGCGGCCTGCGCGTCGTTGGCAAGGAAAAAGACGTCAACTTCCGTTTCGGGTTCGCCGTTTTCTCCTGCGCGCTTCTCGGTCTGAGTCTGAATCGCGGCTTCCACCGCTTTAAGGAGTTCGTCCCGGCTTGCGAATTTGTCGAAAATACCCATAAACTAATACCTGTCCTTTGCTACTGTGAGCCTGTGCCCGTCTGGGCGTTACGTTGTTCCTCCAAGCGAATCAAACCAGGCCCCGGAGAGCGGCAAGCGGCGCCTGTCCGTCAAGGCATGTTTCAGCCGACATCGGCGGTCCGAATCCTGAACCGCCTGGCGCCGCTTTAACGAATCCGGTCGAACCGGTCCCCGGAGCGGTCTGGTCTGACAACAGCCAGGAGACTGCGACAGCCGGACGTCTGCCCGGCTACAGTAGTAATAGACAGGCGAAAAAAAACGGGGGCCAGGTCAGGCCCCCGCTATGGAATAGTCATGCAAGTGAAAGTTTCGATCCGTCAGCCGATCTCCTCGGCGACCTTGCTGGCGGCGGCCAGCGCGGAATGGTCGTAGAACCGCTGCGTGTCGAGATTCGAGTGTCCCGCGAAATGCTGGGCCGTCTCCGCGCCGTATTTCGTCCGGACCTCGGTTATCGCGGTATGCCGGAGATCGTAGGGGGTCCAGGCCTGGGAGATCTTCTTCGCCTCAAGAGCCTTTTTGCAGGCCGCCGAAACCACTCTGCCGATGGTGGTAGGATCGATCCGGTCCCGGTATTTGACATATTTCCCCTGGTGTTCCTTATCCCGTTTCTGCTGTGAAGGCTGAACGGGGGTTTTCCGCTTGGCCCGCTTTGCGTCCCAGCACGACTTCATGGCCCTGGCCGGGGTGAAAACGTATTCGTCCTCGTTCCGGCCGGACAGATGGCGTTTGAGAATCTTCTGAGCGTGCTTGCCGATAGGGACGATCCGGTTGTTCCCCTGATAGGCGGTCTTATGGGAGGACGGGCGGTAAATCCAGACATTCTTCGTCTTCTCGATCTCGCTCACCTTCATGTTGCAGATTTCGGAAGGCCGCATGCCCGTCAGATGGAGCACCTCGACGATGTCCTTGTAATAGGCGGGAAGAAAGGGCAGGACCGCCTTGTAGTCCTCCGTGGGTATGAGATGTCGCGGCTTCGGTTCCGGGGCCGTTGTGAGTCCTTTCCGCAAGGGTTGGAGACATTTGATCCGCGCCACGGTTTCCGCGCTCACCATCTCTTTGGAAGACCCCCAGGAAAAAATCGTCTTGGTGCGGGAGATGAGTTTGTTCAGATACGTCCGGGATCGCTTCTGCTGTTTTCCCATGCGGGTAAACTCTTCGTTCTGGAACGAATCACGAAGGGTTTCCAGGTCCCGGACGCTGAACCTGTCGGCCTCGTAGTTCGGGAACACGTCAGCCAGCCGGTTGGCAATGCGGATGAAGGTTTTGAGATCCGAACGGTTCTTTACGGGGCGTTTCCGGTATTCCGCCACGTAAGCGACGGCCATTTCGGTGACGGTGAACCCGCCGCGTGGATCTTTCGGCTGCGGCTGGTTCTGCGGCTGATTCTCTCTGTTGGTCTTTATCCAGTTCAGCAGAAAGCGTTCGTATGCGGCCTGAGCTTCGTCAGTGCCCCATTTCCCGAGATAAATTTGCTTGCCGTTGACGGTGACGTAAGCGAAGTTTCGGCACTTGTTCCTGCAAAGTTTTGGGGGGCGTTTCATCGTTCCGTTTCTCCAAATTCTGAGTTTTCTCAGAAATTTAATACAAAAAACAGCCCTTTTTGCTTCGGATTCTCTGCCACAAAAAAAGCGTCAGACCCTTGAAAACAAGACATCTGACGCTATGTGGCTGCGGTTGGATTCGAACCGACGACCTACGGCTTATGAAGCCGCCGCTCTAACCAACTGAGCTACGCAGCCGAGATGAGGCAATTATACTTAACTTGCCCGTTTCGGCAAGAGGGGGGCGTTTTGGGGGATGCGAACCTCTAAAAATCGACTGATAGCCTCTTGCCAGCCCGAAATCGGGTAGGTGCCCAATATTGTGTGGTATCGGGATGAGTTCAGTGAAGTATTGCGTGAACGCAGCGCACGGAAACCGTATTCTTCGGTCGAGATTCCCGATAGCCTATGGTGATTGAGTCCACATCGGCTCAAAAGAAATTCGGCCGCCTCGATGGGGGTAACCTGCTCGGGAGCCGCTACATGGTAAAGACCAGTCGCACCGGCGCGCACCAGTGCGCGGATCGCGCCGACCAGGTCGTCGACAAAAGTCAGGGAGACTTGCATGTCGTCTAAAACCCGAATGGTTCTGGTTCGTCGAACCGCTTTTAAAAGGGTATCGATCAAGTTCCCGGATCCCTGAACCCCGGGATCGCCGAAGAGAGCCGAGGTGCGGACAATTAAATGACGATCATATTCGGCCGCAGCTCGTTCGGCATCGAGTTTCGTCTTGGCATAGATGCTCTCGGGATTCGGCGTATCAGTCTCGTGCCAGGCCCTGCCGAGGGTTTTTGTATAAAAAACCTCGGCGCATCCGAGCTGTACCAAAAGCGCCCCCGTTTTTTGGGCGGCATGTCGGAGATTGACCGTTCCCTGTACGTGGATCGTTCGTGCGGTGTTCGGATGCGATTCGAGCCAATCGGGCAGGTTGACCGACGCCAGGTTGAGGATAACGTCGGGACGTATCGAAACAAGTCCGTCGGTAATGATTCGGGACGAGGCGTCAAACTCCGGAATATCGAATCCGATCAGTTCATCCGGAGGATCGATCTTTCCCGCCATTGGCAGCGCGTTCCAAGCGCGCATAATTGCCGAACCGACCAGCCCCCCCTTTCCTATCACCGCAATTTTCATCGACGATTATTTCAGCATCGCGTCAACGATGTAGTAGTTAAGTTCTTCGTAGTCTCGCTCGGTCCGAAGCTGTTCGATCTTCGCATCGTCGAGCGAACGGCTGATTTCGAGAAGGCGCAGGAAAATTTTCCGACTGTATTCCAGATGTTTGGTTGCCGTTTCGTCTTTCTGGGTGCGCATTACCTTTACGTCAAGCCCGATCCATTCTCCGTTAAGCCCGTAACCGTGCTTATCGAGGACACGAACCTGATTGAGAGCGCGGCGCGGGTCGACAGCTCCGAAAGTGAGGTCCTGGTCGAATTTCAGGCTGTTCTGGTCGTTGAGGTGGACACTCCAGAGTTTCTTGTGTGCCAACGCATAACCCATTTCATCCGAAGGGGAGAGGTTCGCCAATAGAGCATGGGCGGTTTCGATCAGGCAACCGACCCGTTCAGGCGCGTTGGTCAGAAGACCGAGCGCGATCGCGTGACCGATTGTCGGGATGTAGGCGTGATCCATCGGTTCGTTCGGTTTCGACTCGATCATCAAGCGAACGTTTTTGTCATAGTCGAGCAGTGTCTGGATTGCTTCCACGATTTTTTCGGTGGCCCAAACCGGATCTTTTGCTTCCCGGATATAGGTTCCTTCGCGGGCAAGCCAGAAAACAATATTTTTTGTGCCGAGAGCATTGGCGATATCGATCGTACGTTTGGTGCGTTCGATGGCGAATTCACGGCAGGCCTTGTCGTTCGAAGTGTAACCGCCGTCGATCGTGCGCGGGTCCATCCAGAGACGGGGCGCGACGAATTCGGCGGTCAGTCCATGGTCGTCCAAAATCTTTTTGACTTCTTCCGCCTCTTTGACGATTGCGGCCGGAGACATATTGTTCATATCCGGGACGGCATCATCGTCATGAAACTGAACACCGTCGAAACCGATCTTTTTGTAGACTTCGAGCTTTTGGCGGAAAGGAATCGTCTTGCGGACCTCCGGACCGAACGGGTCGGCTCCTTCATGAATATTCCACGGGCCAAAGGAAAAGCGAAACTCACCTTGCATAGATAAACCTTTTCTTCTCTGAATATTAAACTTCGTGAAATCACGCGGTGGGGTTCAATTTGTTTGATTTCGATGTGCTATCGAACGTTTGCGCGTCAGACGATCACCGAGCCTCCGGCGGCAAGAAGACGACGCACTTCTGCCGGGTCAATCTGGTTGACCGGAATATCGTGATCAAGCGCGACATAGGCCGCCGTACCGGCGGCTTCACCGAGTTGGTTCATATTGACCATCACCCGCATTCCGGAGAATGCAATCTCTTCGGCATCGAACATTCGGCCGGCCAAAAGAACATTTTCCGAACCTTTCGGGACAATCGAACGGAACGGAATTTGGTAGAAAGTTGGGTTTTCACCTGTCTCCGGACGCCAACGCCCTTCCTCCGGCGGAGTGCCCGGCGCTCCGTACCGTTCTTCGGTTCCGTCGAGGTAACGGAATGTGATGGCGTGCCCCTCCTCGGTATCGTGATGAAGGTCAAATGCATAGCTGGAGTTAGCGATTGCGTCGGAAAAGCGTTTGCCGTACATTGCGTCTTCGTCGGTAACGCGGTAAAGACAGTCAATGTGCCGTGACTCGCGGATTCCGAGAGCCGAGGGGAGAGCGGTTAGCCCGAACCGATCGGATTTTCCTTTATTGGCATATTTCCGGTACATGTCCATGACGGCACGGACCTGACGACGTCCTTCCATTTCTGCGCAGGTTAAGTCGTCAGCCTCGGCACAAGCGGCTCCATAAACGCGGGTTCCCGCGAACATAAACGACCGGGTCCCGGGAATGTCGAGCCCCCAGAGGAATCCTTGCGGAATGTCATATTCCGCGGCATGCTTGGCCAACAGGTCGTTGCATCGGGTTAAATCGAAACCGTCTAAGTGGGCGCACATGGTCGGAGGTTGCGGGTGAAGCGGCAGGCGCGAGCCGAATCCCATCCGAACACAGAGGTCACCGTCTCCGGTTGCGTCGATAAAAACGCGCGCTTTGATGATCCGTCGCCCCGATTTCCCGTCGATGATCACGCCGGTCAGCTTGCCCGATTCACGGTAAGGTTCGGAAAAAAGGGTGTGGAGAAAAGGGGTAACGCGAGACTCGCGGATCAATTCATCGAGTTCGATCTTCAGTTCCGAAGAATTGAGTCCGGCCCAGACACTGGGGTTCTTCTCGTAAATATCGACGGCATCTCGTTTTTGAAGTCGCTCGACCGTCTCTTCGGTCAGGCCGGCGATGATCTTCCGCTTGAACTCGGTGTCGTAGAGAGTGTGCCAGACATTGACAAGACCGTTGACCGCCACCCCACCGAAACCGTTTTGACGTTCGACGATTGCCACGCGTGCCCCGAGTCGGGCAGCGCGAACCGCAGCAAAGACCCCGGTGGCACTACCACCCAAGACGCAAATATCGGTTTCGTGGCAGACCGGAAGCTTGGAGGAGGGCTCGGAATGTGCCACGGCGCGGCCACCCGGTAAAAACCCCAGTGTGCCGGAAAAAAGAGCACCTAAGAATGTTCGTCGCGAATTCATTTGTTGTTGACCCGTCAAAAGGTTATCGAAAACCGCCTCGTGAAAGTAAAACGGCGTTGTTTTGGGTTGACCATTTTACCCTTGTTGTGCTATTATAACGGGCGGAATTATGTTTGCAAAGATGTTTTGAGCCGACAAATCCCCGCAATGGTTTTTTGATTCGATCAACTCATAGGAAAGGTTTGCGATGAAGCGAGCGAAAATTTTCCTCCCGGGCACGTTTTTTCTTTCCCTTTTGGCAGTGTCTTCTTTTCTCCGTGCCGAAAATCCGACGGCTGTCCATATCCAGCGCACAATGAAGGCTTTGGAAGAATCGACTGCCGAGAATCCCGCCACCGTCCGAGTGATGTTCTACGGCCAGTCGATCACAGCTCAACGCTGGACCCAGGAAGTCGAACAGCGCTTCCGTGAGAAATATCCGACGGTTCACTTTGAGTTCCTCAACGCCGCAATCGGCGGATTCGAGTCTCCTTCGCTGGTTCGCACCGCAGAATGTGACCTTTATCCCTGGTATCCGGATCTTCTCTTCTTTCACGTCTACGGACCGATCGGCAAATATGAAGAGATCGTCAAAAAGACCCGCCAGCGGACAACCGCCGAAATTATCCTCTGGACGAGCCATCTTCGTGAAAATCATGACCCGAAAACTATGCTGATGGATCGTGATGAACGTTCAAAAAATATATTGGAAGTTGCCCAACGTAACAGTTGTATGGTGGTCGATCTGAACAAGAAGTGGTGTCGAAAACTTGTTGATAACGGTTGGGAACCGAGCCGACTCCTTTCCGACGGCGTCCATCTTAACGAAGAGGGTTGTCATCTCTACGCCGATATAATCTGGGAAGAGATCGTTCGTATTCCCGGCGCAGACGGCAAGACGGAAATTTCCGGTTCGATCACCGAGTATTCCGCCGACTCTCCCAGCGTGACCCGAGAAGGGAACGGCGATCTGACGTTTGCTTTTGTGGGGAATCGGGTTACGGCCGTTTCGGATGGTACGGGGGAAGGGAAAGTTGAATTCCTTCTTGACGGCAAGCCTTTGGCCGAAGACATCGCCCTTTGGACCACGACACGGCCGAGTACCGGTCCCTCTTGGATGCCTTGTATCAACTATGTTGGGTTTAAAAAGGTACCGGTCGCCGAAGATTGGACGCTGAGCGCCCTTGAAGGATCGAAGCCGGACGGTTCGTACATTGTCTACAAGGTTTGCGGAAGCATTACCGGAGAGGACGGTGTCGGGAATTCGAGGGAGCCGTTTGTTTCCGATTCCGGGCGGGTGGTGATCAATCCCTCGGATATAGGTGCGGTGTGGCAGTTC
>JBMNOP010000028.1:0-6810 GCA_050943135.1 Thermoguttaceae bacterium
CGGTTCATAAGGCCCTTATGACCCTACGCCACTCAATCCTGGCGCATGCCAATGACGGGGAGAGGATTATTCTCTCGGGAGAAATAGAACTTGACGAGTCCTATTTCGGTGGTCGCCGTAAGGGGAACCGTGGTCGTGGGGCGGAAGGCAAGATTCCCGTTTTTGGAATACTTTCTCGCAAGGGTCGAGTTTCCGTTTCCATGGTTCCCGATGTCAAAGGCGCAACCCTTCTCGACCTTACGGTAAAGATGGTTCGCCGTGGAAGCATCGTTTATACCGACAAATATAAAGCCTACGATTCCTTGATGTTCTGTGGCTACCGTCATCTGTCGGTTGATCACTCCAGTAAGTTCTCCGACGGCAAGGTTCACATTAATGGTCTCGAAGGTTTTTGGAGCTGGGCCAAGGAACGCTTACTCAAACATCATGGCATTTCCCCTCAGTGGTTTCCTTTGTATTTGAAAGAGCTGGAATTCCGTTATAATCACCGTGACGACCCTGACTTATTCGAGCGGTTGGTGGATTACATGTCCGACCTAATACCGACCTACGATTACGGAGAGGAAGATCAATAGTCCGTAGCGATGTTGTTGGAAGACGTAACATTCTCTACTTTGGGAACTGTTTTTCTTCTCCAAGTTGTCAACAACTTGGAGAAGAAAAACACTCCGATTAATACAAAACAACCCGATGTTTTAGTCCAAACCGTAAGCAATTACCAAACTTTTTTACGTCCGGCATGGGGAAAATCTTTACTGATGAAAATCCCACGTGACACAGGTAACAACGAAGCACCTTTCCGAACGTAGAGGGTGTCCGTCGTGATGCGGTGAAGGAAGCCTGATACAGGCCCCCTGCCAGATGGGCCGGTGTCATTCGGTAGAGTCCGTCGAAATGCGCAAGGTACTCCGAACCTCGTTCAGGTTGATGAGGGAGTGCAGCGCTTTTTCAAGTTGGCCGGCCTGTCACGGGACGAACGGTGTAATTACCGGTGTGAGAGTTGTGGGGTGGCCGCCCCTTTTCGACTTGCTCCCCTCCTTCTTCCGGTTCGTTGCGGCCGGTTTCGGACTACGGGCCCCTTCGTTTTCTCTGTGGCTTCTTCTCCCCGTTCCTCTCTTGAAACCCCTTGTTTTTTGGGGGAAACCCTTTTCGCCCGGGAAATCTGAAATACGAAAATCTTTTGGGGAAGCTCTCTATTTTTAACCTTTTAAAAAATCGAATTTTTGGTAGAATGTCCGTGAGGGAATGCCCTCGATTCGAGGGTGAGAGGATTAAGCTATGGGTAAGTACGGAAACAACCGCAAGAGCCGCCAAAAGCGCCCAGATCCCCATCCGGGTGAAACAGTCGACGCGCTTGGTTATCGTCGAATGACCGAAGGGAAGCGCCATGCCCGGCCGGAGCCGCTTGGTAATATCATCCCTCAAATCCTCGCCCGGTACGGTGGGGGGCGTCGCTTGTCGATACTGCGGTATCGAGAAACCGTCAAGACGATCCTAGCCGACCTTTTCCCGCAGGAAGAAAGGGGCAGTTTTTATACCGAAGACTCGTATAGGTTGGTCGGTCTGCGTTCTGGAGTTTTGGAGATTCATATCTCCGATGCTCCACTCCTCTCCGAATTTGCATTCTACAAGGGGGAAATTCTTCGTCGACTGCGCAAAGCGATGCCCGACGAAAAAATCCGCGATATACGTTTTACCTTGATTAACCACTGAAACGGAAACTACAATGTCCGATAATACACCTGAAACCAGTGTCCCCGAAAACATACACCCCATAACGAATATGCCGCACGCCAACGATTCCTACACGGCCAGAGACCTTGAGCATTTGAGTGACCGAGAGCATGTACGAATCCGTCCGGCGATGTACATCGGTGATACCGCGACACGCGGTCTTCATCATTTGGTTACCGAAGTGGTAGACAACTCCATCGACGAGACACTAGCTGGGTTTGCTGACACGATTTTGGTTACGATCAACAGCGACGGTTCGGTGACGGTCGAGGATAACGGCCGTGGGATTCCGGTCGAGATTCACAGCGACCTGCAGAAATCAACCCTCGAAGGTGTGATGACGGTCTTGAAATTCGGCGGTAAGTTCAGCAAAGGCGCCTACCAAACATCGGGTGGTCTTCACGGCGTTGGGGTCACGGTCGTCAATTTTCTTTCCGAGTGGTGTGTGGTTGAGGTCAAGCGTGACGGTTATGTCTGGCAACAGGAGTATGAGCGTGGCGTGCCGACGGGTGACGTCACCAAAATGGAAAAGACCGACGCGCACGGTACCAAGACTACGTTCAAGCCCGACCCGCAGATTTTCCCCGATGCCAAATTCGACTACAACAACCTCTTCCGCCGTCTGCAAGATCTCGCATTCCTGAATCATGGCGTGAAGATCATCTATCGCGACGAACGTACCGGGCAGGGGGAAACCTTTGAGTATGAAAACGGTCTGATCGATTTTATTAACAATCTGAATCGTTCCACCGGGACAGTTCATCCCGAGGTCATTTACCTCTCCGGGGAATCTGATGGTGTCCGTGTCGAGATCGCACTCCAGTATACCACCGAATATACCGAGAATGTTCGTTCATACGTCAACAATATCTTTACCCATGAAGGTGGAACACACCTTTCCGGTTTCCGCAGTGCACTGACCCGCTCGTTGAACAACTACGGGAAGAACCAAAACCTCTTCAAAAATCAGGTTCTAACGGGTGAGGATTTCCGTGAGGGGCTGACGGCAGTCATTTCGGCCCGAGTTCCGAATCCACGTTTTGAGGGGCAGACGAAAACGAAGCTGGGTAACAGCGAAGTTGAAGGAATCGTCAACTCAATTATGGGTGACGGACTTTCCAAATACTTGGAAGAACACCCGCAGACGGCCCAGCAGATCATCAAAAAGGGACTTCTTGCGGCCGAAGCGCGCGAAAGCGCTCGGAAGGCACGTATGCTCGTTCGTGAGCGGAAAGGCGCGCTCAATCATGGTGGAATGCCGGGTAAATTGCGTGATTGTTCTAGCCGCGAAATGGAAAAGTGTGAGCTCTATCTGGTCGAAGGGAACTCGGCTGGTGGGAGTGCCGAAGGGGGCCGTATTCGCGAGTTTCAGGCAATTCTTCCGCTCCGTGGGAAAGTCATCAACGCGTACAAAGCACGTGAGGTCAAAGTCCTTTCGAATGAAGAGGTCAAGAGTATGATCACGGCGCTCGGCTGCGGGATCGGCGACGAGGTTGATTTGACGAAGCGACGTTATGGCAAAGTCGTGATTATGACGGATGCCGATGTCGACGGCTCGCATATCCGCACACTTCTCCTGACCTTCTTTTACCGGCAGATGTATCGTTTGGTGCAGGCCGGGTGCGTGTATGCGGCGCTTCCTCCTCTTTACAAAGTCCGCAAAAAGGGGAGCAAGAACGCAGCACCCCGTTATGTCCAGACCGATGAAGAGATGCGGCGCGAACTGCTCGAAAGCGGGATCGCTGGGGCCATCTTTGATCCGCAAGACGGTCGTCAGATCGAGGGGGCGACGCTTGATCGTCTCTGCAAGACACTTAGCCAGATCGAAGATTCGATTTTGGCGCTCGAGCGGCGTGGGATCAGCCTGCGTGAACATGCTGCCCGCCAGGACAAAACGACTGCACGGCTTCCCTACTATCATGTTTTCTGGAAAAATCAGGAACACTGGTTTCTGACACGCCGAGAGCTGGACGAATTTGTTTCGAGGATTGAATCCGAAACCGGCTCCTCTCTCGAAAAACCCGTGGGGCATGACTCTCTCGACGCAGCCCTCACGGGCAGAGACCAGCCTCCTTCCGAAGGGGGAGAAGACATTGGTGACCGTGACCTTCATATCACCGAGTTGCACGAGGTTCGTTCGCTCAACCGTCAATTGGTCGACCTACGGGAAATCGGTTTTGAAATTGACGCCCTGATCCCTGAAAAGCGTACCGGGCTTGAGGGATCGCGCTACTATCTGCGCAAAGGGGATACCGAAACCGGGATCGATGATCTTCGCGGACTCCTGACGGCGATCCGTCAATCGGGTGAGAAAGGCTTTCTTATCACTCGCTTCAAAGGGCTTGGAGAAATGGACCCGGAAGAACTCCGTGAGACGACCCTCGATCCGAAAAACCGCTCCCTGGTTCAAATCACGATGGAGGACGCTTCGGCCGCCGACGATATTTTCCGCATTCTGATGGGGGACCGTGTCGAACCGCGTCGGGAATTTATCGAGCAGAACGCTCTCGAGGTGAGAAACCTGGATGTCTGACGATAACACCGCGATCAGGGTACTCGTTACCGGTGCTAACGGATTTCTTGGAAAGAATCTCTGTGCCCAGCTGGAAAATATCCGAGATGGCAAAGCCAAGCACGCGCAATTCGACGCGAACCTTATGGTTCTACGTTACGATATCGATACGGACCCCGAACTGCTCGACGTTTATGCCAAAGCCGCTGATTTCGTATTTCATCTTGCCGGAGCGAATCGTCCGAACGAGAAGTCGGAATTTATGCGGGTCAATCGCGACTTGACCTCGCGTCTCCTTGGTTTGCTTAAAAAGCATTCAAGTCGCGCGCCGGTGATGCTTTCCTCTTCGACCCAGGCCAAGCTAGAGAATCTCTATGGGCTTTCGAAACGGGCTGGTGAACAGCTCCTTTTTGACTATGGCCGAGAGACCGGTGCAGAGGTCTTTGTCTATCGGTTTCCGAATCTATTTGGCAAATGGAGTCGACCCCATTACAATAGTGTGGTGGCAACTTTTTGTAGCTGTATTGCCGCCAACCGACCAATCACAGTGGATGATCCTTCTGTCCTTCTAACACTCGCCTATGTCGACGACGTGGTTGCGGAGCTTCTTCGGGCCTTGGAGGGCACGCCGACCCGATGTGGAGACTATTGCACGGTTCCGGTTACACACCAGGTTAAATTGGGGGAAATTGCCCGGCTCCTTTACTCTTTTGCAGAGACCCGTTGTTCCAAAGAGATTCCCGACCTTTCGGATCCTTTTGTCGCGAAATTGTACACGACCTATCTGAGTTTCCTGCCGCGCGATCGCTTTTCCTATCCCCTGAAAATGAATATTGATCAACGTGGTTCCTTTACCGAGATGATCCGCACCTCAGATCGCGGACAATTTTCGGTTAACGTTTCCAAACCTCATGTTATCAAGGGAAATCACTGGCATCATACTAAAAACGAGAAATTTCTTGTGGTTTCTGGTAATGGGGTGATCAGGTTTCGTCCGATCGACTCCGACGAGATTATTGAATACTTTGTCGGTGGTGACAAAATGGAAGTGGTAGATATCCCTCCTGGATATACACACAGTATTGAAAATCTTGGCGATACCGATATGGTTACGGTGATGTGGTGTAGCGAACCTTTCGATCCGGATCGTCCCGACACTTACTTTCTGCCGGTTCAACCAGAAAAATTAAAGGAGACAGTAAAATGAAAGTCGTGACGGTTGTTGGAACTCGTCCCGAAATTATCCGTCTTTCCCGCGTTCTCTGCGCTCTTGATCGCTACTTTGAACATAAAATCGTTCATACTGGTCAGAACTACGATTACGAGTTAAACCAAATTTTTTTCGATGATCTCGAGCTTCGCAAACCCGACTATTTTCTCGATGCCGCAGTGGGGAACAGCACCTCCGAAATGGTCGGCGCGATCATCGCCAAGGTGGATGTCGTTCTAGCCGAAGAAAAGCCGGATGCCGTTCTCTTGTTGGGGGACACGAACAGTACCCTCGCTGCCTATTCGGCCAAACGGCGGAAGATTCCGGTCTTCCACATGGAAGCTGGAAACCGTTGTTTCGATCAACGTGTTCCGGAAGAAATCAACCGCAAAGTGGTCGATCATCTCAGCGACATCAATCTTCCCTATTCCGATATTTCCCGTGAGTACCTGTTGCGTGAAGGGTTCCCTCCCGACCGAGTCATTAAAACCGGCAGTCCGATGTGTGAGGTACTCCGATACTATCGCAAGGGGATCGACGCGTCCGATGTTCTCTCTCGCTTAAATCTCAGAGCCGGGAGGTATTTCGTGATCAGTTCGCACCGGGAAGAAAATATCGACGATCCGTGCCGGTTTGACGAGCTTGTCGAAATGCTTCGGCGTCTTTCCGACTACGGTGAACGAATCATCTTTTCGACCCATCCGCGTACCCGCAGGCGAATCGAGACAGCGGGCGTAGAGTTCCATCCGCTCGTTGAACTGATGAAACCACTCGGTTTTTTAGACTACAACGCACTTCAACTTCACGCACGCGCTGTTCTTTCCGACAGCGGCACGATCAACGAAGAGTCGTCGATCTTGAACTTTCCCGCCATCAATATTCGTAACGCCCATGAACGACCCGAAGCGATGGAAGAGGGGGGCGCGATCCTGACCGGCTACTCCTGGTCGCGGATCGAAAACGCACTCGAAATTCTCAAAAACCAAAAGCGGGATGACGAGCGTACACTCCGACCGGTTGCCGATTACTCAATGCCAAACGTTTCCGAAAAGGTTGCGCGGATCATTCTCAGCTACACCGATTACGTGAACAGGTTTGTTTGGCACAAGAACTGATCTGTGTGCGGTTTACAATCCGTTTTCCTATCGTTTCATGACTAGAAGCAGTTTCATAACTGTCTTAGCGTGATCATAATACAGGCCAGGGTCACAAACCCCGTATACATCGTAATACTATGATCGAAACGAACCAAAACCCTGCGAAAATTCTGGAGCCAAGCGTTCGTTCGCTCGATTTTCCACCTGCGACGATAGCGTCGAAGTTTACGCCCATCCTGAACTTTGACTTTCCGGTT
>JBMNOP010000002.1:0-275918 GCA_050943135.1 Thermoguttaceae bacterium
GAAAAGTATTGCATGACCTCGCGGGAATCGACCTTGATGCTTCGCCCGACCTCTTCCTCGGTTTCCGCGTCCCAGAGGAAACGCCAGATGGCGATCACCAGGTCGGCGCCTGACAGGGCGTCGCGGTTGACGATCTTTTGGGCTTTTTTGTTCCTCGGCGCGGTGCCGGCTTCCCACACCTTCGGCAGAAGAATAATACCCAGCGTCTCGGCGTGCTTGTCGTTCCAGTCTTGGATCACTTCACGGGCAATCTGCCGCAGTTCGGCGGCATCGCCGGGAGAGGCGATGAAAACGTTATAGACCTTGGCTTCAAACATGGGTGCTCCTTCCGTCTGATTGTGAAACGGCTTTTATTCTTCCGGCGGCGCGGTCCTTCTTCGCTGGGGGATCTGGCGGCGGCTTCACAATCGGCGCGCCGGCTCGGAGACCGGGTCTTGATTACTTCCTTTTCTTTCCGGTTTTACTTGTCCAAAGCGAAGCACCGCCCGAAGGCAGCGAGGAACCGAAGGACCAGGCCGACAATTATCATCCAGATAAAGCCGCCGATGATCGCAAACCCAGCCCCGGGATATATTTCGCTGATCATAATTCCGATCAAGACAACCAACGAGGCAAGACCGCCAAGGACAAGAAACGAATTACCAATAAACAAAATCCAACCCGAGGCCGCGATTAGCGCCTTCGCCTCATCGGAAGGCACGTGGCGACTCGGGGCACTATCCGAAACGGGGTCATCTTCGGAGGCGTCGATAAACCGGGCGCCGCTTCCGGGAACGAACACAGCCTTTTTAACCGCGGGGGCCTCATCAATTGACTGAACAGAAACATCGTCCACCGTGGGGATTTCCGGAACATCGTCCTCAAAAACCGGAAACTCGGGAAGCGATTCCTGACCGACAACCGGAGGCTCGGGAGGCAAATCGGGGACAACCGGGGGCGGGAATTCCAAGCCCTTCACATTCCTAGCGCGGGTTTTCTTATCCTCCTTTCGAATCATCGTGTCAGGAGTTATTACGCCGGTTCGCGCCAGCTCCCGAAGCTGGGCGGAATTGACCGGACCGAGCCGTTTGCCGTCCGCGTAGTAGTGGAATTCCATAGCGAAACCTTCCTTTCTTTTGGCCAGTGTTTTTCACGACTTTAAGCCTGCATATTATAGCGCACAAAAAAGGGGTCGCAAAACTGCACAGGGAGAAAAGGCGTCGGGGTCTCCAATCAAAAGATACGACGAAGAGTAACCAAGACTGGACCCGCGGGGGCGGGCATACCCCCTTTTTTTACGCACCGGCCTTTTTCGCGGACTCGCGAAATCGGTCGATTTTATTTATCCAACACCAAGAACCGGCCAAGCGCACCGAGGAACTGTAGAACCAGTCCGATAAGAATGGGGACGGTGCTCCAGAAACTCATGACAACAAAACGAAGGTAATATCCCGGAGAGACCAAAAGGGAGACCCCGACACCGACAAAACAGACCAAAAAACAGGTACAGCCAAGGTACCAAAAAACAGTCCCGGCCGTCGATACCTTATCCGAGGCAATCATCAGAGCCTTCGCGTGATCGGAAAGCGTCGGCCGACCCGGGGCGCTATCCGGAATGGGCGGATCGGAAATATTGTCCACCTGGTCATTGACCGGGCCTTGATTTTGGCCATTTTGAAAATCGTTCGAACTCATAGATTCCTCTTCTTTGGCTTGTTTTATGTTGGAGTCCGGGCCATGGCGTCTCGATTTTACTCAACGTACAGCGGGTAACCGTCTCGCGTTGTTACATCCCCTCGCACCACGGGGGGATGTTTTTTATACTTCCTGATTACCGCGGCCGGGACAGCTCAATCTTTGTTCCCACGCAACTTGTCCAGCAATTTCTGTCCTTGCGCGGTCAGAGAGGTGAAACATGCGTCGTCATCGCCGACGCCTCCTGAAATGAACCTTCCTTCCGCAAACCCTTCTCTCCAAATGAGGAGCAAATGACCATAGAAGTTCTGTGGCTTCCCTTCGTATTCGCTCGCGATTGATTCCGGTGTCGGTCTATATCCTTTTTCACCGTCACAGTTCTTTTCCAGGTCGAGCAGAATGGCTCGAATTAAATCCATATCCCTTCTCATGGTGTACCTCATTGTGGTAATTGCGCCTTGTTTTGCCGAAGCTTTTGACTGAGCAAATTAACAGGCCTGCCCCATGGCCCGCTCGCACAACAACAGGCATCTTTAGTACTATTATAGCCAGTCAAAAGAAGAGTCGCAACTTTGTACAAGGAGAAAAATTTTCGGAGAGTCTTGTTTTTTGGCCGCTTTGGAATCGGGGCGTATGCTAATTCCGATTGGAGCGCAACGAAAACGTTTATGGTCTGCCCGATGGACATTAACGGCGACGATGACATCTCCGATGGTGACTGTGCGTTACTTTCGCTGGCCCGGCTTTCCGAAGAGGGTGACGACAATTTCCGCCGCTGCTGCGCTATCGACGACAGTGGCGAGATTTCGAACAGTGACCGTCTGTTTCTCGTGAATAATTGACTTGCCAAACCTGGTGAGAACGACCTGGTTTGCCCCGCCCCACGAGCCGCCGACCCTAACATCGAGCTTGACATTTCTGAATTCACGCTCACCCGGGCTGCCCGCCTTTCGCAAACGAGTGGCGAAGTGCCTGGGTTTGGCGACGGCGGACGATTTCATCAAACCCCTTCCGCCACTGACCGCGAAGCCGAAGCAGGACCGCACCCGTCCGATCCTGTCAGGCGTTAGCGGCAGAGGGCTTCTGCTCGCTTTTTGCCTCTTTGATTCTACGGAGGAATACTGAGGACGCGGCGTCTCCCTGTTCGGCGGCTTTTCGAAACCAATTTACGGCTTCGGTCAAGTCTTGCTTAACTCCCAAGCCGAATTCATAAGAATGCCCCAGAAGGTATTGTGCCCCGGCGTCTCCCTGCTCAGCGGCTTTTCGGTACCATTTTGCATCTTCGGCCATGTCTTGTTCGACTTCGATGCCATGTTCATACCAAACACCGAGTTCTCGCTGTGCCTCGGTGTCTCCCTGTTCGGCAGATTTTCGGAGCCGTTTTACAGCTTCGGTCATGTTCTGCACAGTTCCGTCGCCGCAGCAATAACGAGCCCCCTGTTCCTGTTGTGTTACGGCATCTCCCGCTTCGGCAGCCGCACGAACTGTTTCGATCGGCTCTGCTGCCAGCGCTTCACCTGTGATCACCTATGCCAAGAGGAAGACGAGAACCACCGAACCCATCACAGTCCAATTTCGAACCCTCATAGTCTTTGACCCCCTCGTTAATGCTTGGTCAGATAATTGTATAGCACCGCTTTCATCCATTCGAAAAATCGCCGGGGTATTCTCCGACCGGGCCAATCATTCGGACAACTTCGTCCACACAAAACAGGCCGGGAAAACATTACCGTCCCGACAAGGCGGAACCTCACACGCCCGTGCGGTACCTTCCTTTCAAGTACTATCCACGGCCCTGCCGCAGTTGTACACGAATCTTACCAAATAAGCAAGAAAATTCCCGAAGCCCCAATAAAACGCAGACTGATACACACGCGAAGTCGTCGGAATTCCCGATTAACAAACCCAAAAACCCTCGAAAACAGATCACCTGTTTCCGAGGGGATGGTCATGGGGTTGTGCAAAGCCTTTAGCCGTTGGCTGCCGAGGACCTCTACTTGTTTTCCGCCTCTTCGATTTCACGGAGGCGTACTTTCACCCCGGCGTGTCCCTGCTCGGCGGCTTTTCGGAACCATTTTAAGGATTCGGCCTTGTCCTGCTCAACTCCTTTGCCGTATCCATAACGGAACCCCAAGAAGAGTTGTGCCCCGACGTGCCCTTGCTCGGCGGCCTTTCGGAACCAATTTATGGCTTCGGTCATATCTTGCTCAACTCCCAAGCCGCCGGCATAACACTGGCCGAGTTGATATTGTGTCTCGGCGTCTCCCTGCTCGGCGACTTTTCGGTACTGCTCCAGACCTTTTTGGAACCATTTTGCGGCTTCGGTCTTGTCTTGTTCAACCCCGATGCCTTCTTCATAACACTGGCCGAGTCGCCACTGTGCCACGGCGTCGCCCTGCTCGGCGGCCTTCCGGAACTGCTCTAGACCTTTTTGGAACCATTTTGTGGCTTCGGTCTTGTCCTGCTCGACTCCGATGCCGTCGTCATAACAAGCACCGAGTCGCAGTTGTGCCACGGCGTCGCCCTGCTCGGCAGATTTTCGGAGCTGCTCGGCGGCTTTTCGGAACCATTTTGCGGTTTCGGCCTTGTCCTGTTCAACTCCGATGCCGTCGTCATAACGAACACCAAGTTCCCATTGCGCCTCGACATCTCCCGCTTCGGCAGCCGCACGAACTGTTTCGATCGGCTCTGCTGCCGGTACTTCGCCTTTGATCGCCCACGCCAAAAAAAAGGTGAGAGCCAGCGAACTCATCACAGCCCAATTTCGAACTTTCATCGTCTTTAACCCTTTCGCTCATGTTTGGTTGGACACTTATTCAACATCGTTTTCATCTCAGCCGCTTGCGACCCAGAGCTTTCTACTCGTTTTCCGCCGCTTCAATTTCATGGAGGCGCTGTTGTGCCGCGGCGTCTCCCTGCTCGGCGGCTTTTTGGAACCAGTTTAGGGCTTCGGTCAGGTCTTGATCAACTCCGTGGCCGTATTCATAACGAAAACCCAGGATGCATTGTGCCGCAGCGTTTCCCTGTTCGGCGGCTTTTCGGAACCATTTTAGGGCTTCGGTCAGGTCTCGTTCAACTCCGTCGCCACGTTCATAACAATAACCGAGTCGTAGTTGTGCTGCGACGTATCCCTGCTCGGCGGCTTTTCGGAGCCAATTTAAGGCTTCGGACTTGTCTTGATCAACTCCCCAGCCGTGCTCATAAAAATAACCGAGTTGCAGTTGTGCTTTGACGTCCCCTTGATCGGCGGATTTTCGGAGCTGCTCTATGGCTTTCCGGAACCAATTTGTGGCTTCGGTCAGGTCTTGATCAACTCCCAAGCCGTTTTCATAACAAGTACCGAGTCGCCACTGTGCTTCGGCGTCGCCCTGCTCGGCAGATTTTCGGAGCTGCTCGACGGCTTTTCGGAACCAATTTAAGGCTTCGGTCTTGTCTTGGTCAAGTCCCAAGCCGTGCTCATAACAAGCACCCAGGATACATTGTGCCTCAACGTCACCCTGTTCGGCAGATTTTCGGAACCATTTTACGGCTTCGGCCTGGTCGCGTTCAACTCCGTCGCCGGTTTCATAATAAATCCCCATTTTCCGTTGTGCTTCGGCATCTCCCGCCTCGGCAGCCGCACGAACTGTTTCGATCGACTCTGCTGCCGGTACTTCGCCTACGATCACCCACGCCAAGAGGAAGGCGAGAGCCAGCGACCTCATCACAATCCAATTTCGAATTCTCATGGTCTTTAACCCTTTCGTTAATGTTTGGCTAGATACTTGTTCAACATCCGTTCTCCCCCATTCGAAAAATCGCCGGAGTATTCTCCGACCGGACCAACCGTTCGGGCAACTTCGCCCATACAAAGCAGGCCGGGAAAACATTACCGTCCCGACAAGGCGGAACCTCACCCGCCCACGCGCAACCCTCCATTCAAGCACGATCCACTGCTCTACCGCCATCATGCACGAATCTTACAAAATAAGCAAGGGGATTTCCCAAAAAAACACAACCTAACGCGCGCGGAACCGCCAGGACTCCCGATTAATAAACCTAAAAACCCTCGGAGACAGGATAACCTGTTCCCGAGGGCGTGGGTCGTGGGGTTGTGCAAAGCCTTTAGCCGTTGGCGGCCAAGGACCTCTACTCGTTATTCTGTCGCCCCGATTTCACGGAGACGCCGTCGTGCCTCGAGATCTCCCTGCTCATAGGCTTTTCGATACCATTTTATGGCTTCGGCCTGGTCTTGCTCAACTCCTTCGCCGAAGTCATAACAAGCACCCAGGAACCATTGTGCCTTGGTGTTTCCCTGCTCGGCGGCTTCTCGACACCATTCTATGGCCTCGGCTATGTCTTGCTCAACGCCATCGCAGAAGTCGTGCCAGGCATCTAGGAGTTGTTGTGCCTCGGTATCTCCATAACCTGCGGCTTCTTGGAATTGCTCGGTGGCTTTTCGGAACAATTTTACGGCTTCGGCCTTGTCTTGCTCAACTCCTTCGCCGAAGTAGTAACAAGAACCGAGTCGCCATTGCACCGAGGGGTTTCCCTGTTCGGCGGCTTTTCGGTACCAATTTACGGCTTCGGCCTTGTCCTGCTCAACCCCTTCACCTAAGTAATAACAATTACCGAGGTAACATTGTGTCACGGCGTTTCCCTGTTCGGCGGCTTTTCGGTACCAATTTACGGCTTCGGCCTTGTCCTGCTCAACCCCTTCGCCTAAGTAATAACAATCACCCAGGAACCATTGTCCCACGGCGTTTCCCTGTTCGGCGGCTTTTCGGTACCAATTTACGGCTTCGGCCTTGTCCTGCTCGATTCCGTCGCCTGTGGCATAATAACAACCCAGGGTCACTTGTATCTCTGGGTCTCCCGCTTCGGCAGCTTTTCTATACTGCTCTAGGGCTTTTCGGTACCATTTTGCGGCTTCGGCCTTATTTTGCTCAACTCCCAAGCCGTTTTTGTAACAATGGCCGAGTCGCCGTTGCATCTCGACGTCTCCCTGCTCGGCAGCCTTTCGGAACTGTTTGGTGGCTTTTCGGAACCATTTTGAGGCTTCGGTCTGGTCTTTCCTGACTCCGATGCCGGAATAATACCAATTACCGAGTTTCCATTGCGCCGCGACGTATCCCTGCTCGGCAGATTTTCGATACCATTTTACGGCTTCGGCCTTGTCCTTCTTAACCCCTCTGCCGAAGTCATAACAAGAGCCGAGATAGAATTGTGCCTCGGCGTATCCCTGCTCGGCAGATTTTCGGTACCAATTTGCGGCTTCGGCCGCGCTCCGCTCAACTCCGTCGCCGTCGTCATAACGAGCACCGAGTTCCCATTGTGCCTCGGCATCTCCTGCCTCGGCAGCCGCACGAACTGTTTCGATCGACTCTGCTGCCGGTACTTCGCCTACGATCACCCACGCCAAGAGGAAGGCGAGAGCCAGCGAACTCATCACAATCCAATTTCGAACTCTCATGGTCTTTAACCCTTTCGTTAATGTTTGGCTGGATACTTGTTCAACATCCGTTCCCCCCCATTCGAAAAATCGCCGGGGTATTCTCCGACCGGACCAACCGTTCGGGCAACTTCGCCCATACAAAGCAGGCCGGGAAAACATTACCGTCCCGACAAGGCGGAACCTCACACGCCCACACGCAACCCTCCTTTCAAGCACGATCCACTGCTCTACCACCGTTATGCACGAATCTTACAAAATAAGCAAGAGGATTCCCCAAAAAACACAGCCTAACGCACGCGGAACCGCCGAGGCTCGCGATTTTTGCAGAAATCTATCCGTCGTTTTCCGATAAAACCAAAAGGGCGGTCTGCCCCTCAACCCGAACGAACCGCCACCCTACCCTCTGCCTCAATTCCAACACCTCCCCAACCACCCCCCTACAAATCAATAATCACATTCGTCATCCCGGGCCGTCCCCCTTCAAGCCGGGCGAGTTCCCCCATGCAAACCCGGAACTCTTCCCGGGCCCCGCTCCGGTCGAATTGGGTCTGAACACCGTCGATCGACATCAACAAAATCGAGTCGTTCCCCGCCAGAAAATTCTGGAGCTGTTCGATCCGCCGATAAAGAAACTCGATCCGTGCCGTTTTCATTGCTCCGTATCCCTCGCTTGCCATCGGTTACCTCTTTTTTGGTTTTTGATGCCGAGTGTGATGGCGGCCGCCATGGCGCCGACCAGACAATCGAACAGGTAATTTATCCTGACCCGGATTTTGGGTCCACTCGTAGAGTTCCCGTTCCCCCGCTTTGACAAGGACAACTTGCTCGGTGGCACGATGTTTCGGGAACCTGCGGTGCCGTTCCCGAAAGATCTCCCCAGAGGCTCAATCCGGTCCGGTCGCCGACACCGAGGAAAAAGGAGTTATGAACTTCCGTTTTCCAGTAGTTGATGTCGAGAAAAATCGTCTTGAACGGGCATCCTTTGGGGATCCTCTCAACCCAGAAATACCTGAACCGGTCCCCCGGCTCACGCTGATATTCACAGATCGGTTTTCCGGCGGCGCGGATCCCCCATCCTTTCGAAACCGAAAGCAGGTGGCTTTTCAGGAGCCGGATGGCGTTCTCGACCTCGGTGCGCTTATAGTCGGTATCGATCAGGAGCCGATTGATCGGGTAGACGACCCAGTCCTCGTTGGCGTACGGTTCGGTCAAAAGGTCGTCGGCCAGTTCCATTATCCCCCTGCCGGGTCGCCCCTGTGACATCGCTTCCGCGATAGGCTTGGCGAAGCGTTTCGTTCCCCGTCGACGATTTGAAAAAGTAATGTTTCCGCCGTTCCGGATAAGTCCCGTAATCGATGATATACCCGGTTCGATCCCTCGCCCAGGCGGCCACCGTGCCGCAGAGGATATCGACAAAGTCGCGGAACCGGTCAACAACATCTCTAGGTTCCATATGAACCATCCAGTGATTGGAGTCGGCCAGATAGGCCATGAGGTTCAGAATCTATCGGGGACGATCCGTTTGCTCTATGCGGAAGGTGGGATCAGTACGATCTGTCCTTCTCCGCGAGCAAAGTTCCCCTCAAGCAAGGGCATGTGATCTATCCTTGTTTGCTACGCAATGTCGGAATGACGGGCCCGAGCCATTCTGACCAACCGGTCTAACGCTCTCTTCCATGACCCACAACCTCGTTATTTGACAGTGGTCATTGACCTACCCAGCCGTTATGTTTTTTCAGAAGTGCCTTGATCACCGATTTTGCATTGAAGCGGTGGAATCGGGGCTGTCGAGCAGGTTTAAGTCGGAGGTTTTCGATATTAATTCAAAAGAATCGAGTAGACGAGTATCGATTTCATCGATGTTTCAGGTGTCACAGATCCTTACCGATGTAAACAGATGAGAGCGTGCTGTGGCGAATCGTTAAATAGGAGGGTATTTTTTTTCTAAAGCCATATGATAGCGTTTAGGAACTTGAAGAGCGCTTAACGGCTCGATTTGATTTTGCTTTGTAACCGTCGTCGCCATCATGATCCGAATTCCCATTGTTCGACCGAAGTCTTTTTCACCAAATAGGGGTTGGAAGGGAGAATTTGCGAAGAGCTTGACATGATGGAGGAGCCAAGAATAATAAGAGGAGAGAGGGATTCGTTTTTCATTCCCGATTTATCTCCGCGGAGATAAATCAAAGACAAGATGCTCTACGATACAACTCGGCCCATTGTCCGGGAAAATGGGATCGGCTCATGGTTATCGGCGTCGTCAATGCCATCCTTGAATGACAAACCCGGTGAACCCCCGGTCGGGTTTCCTGCGCCTTCCCGACGAGACGACAAGCCATAACAAGATGTGATGGATCAGAAAGGCCGCTTGGGGGTCGAATGGAGGCGATCACTGAGTATGGTAACGGTAGGCGGACTCTCCGAAAAACGACTGTTCCCGACAAAGAGGTTTACGGAATTGCCGAAACTCCGAAAACATGGGAAGTCTTACGGCACGTTCATCGATATTGTTGTGAAGCTCGCCGAAAACAGTAAATACGGTATGGCAAGCAGCGAAGAGGATCTTCCCGAACCGGAACTAACCTATGGTCTGCCCCATTCAGTTACGTAAAAACGACAATTCGGTTCTTGGCAACTACGTCAAAAACGACACATCGAGAACCGAACACTCAATACCCAATCTTATGGTTCTTCGAAATGTCGATGATTTGTTTAACCGTTCCCATTCCAAGGAAATCGAAAATGAAAGAAAAAATCCTTTTGATCCTTTTCGCCGTCTGCGTGCTGGCAGGGACACCCCTTTTTGCCGAAGATAAGAGCGATCCTCCCGAAGGCGCGATCTGTCTTCCCGGCGGACCCTGTGTTTTGCCCACGGCCGACGACGAAAAGCCAAGCGATCAACCGGCCGACGCCGAACAACTTCCCCCGAATCTGCCTGATCAGGAGCCCGAGATCCGGAAGGTCGATTTGGCAAAAGAGCCTTGGTTGATCGAAAGCGTAAACTTGCCGGCAAATCACCCCGCCCTCAATCGAGATAA
Source organism: Thermoguttaceae bacterium (assembly GCA_050943135.1). Classification (GTDB taxonomy): domain Bacteria; phylum Planctomycetota; class Planctomycetia; order Pirellulales; family Thermoguttaceae; genus RUG695. Next base: position 10,147 of record JBMNOP010000002.1, read on the forward strand.
AGTCGTCTTTGCAGACAACCTGCTCTGGTCGGCGCTTCCCGACACCGTTTCGACCGTCCATGTGGAAAAATGGTTAACCTCGCTTCCTTCCGAAGCCGAAATGGCGGGGAAATATATTTTGATCGAGGTATGGGCTACTTGGTGTCCTCCCTGTCGTCGGTCGCTCAATTATCTGAACTGGCTTGCCAAACATTACAAAGACGATCTGGTGGTGGTCGCCATTTGCGAAACCGAAGAAGAAAAAGTCAGATCGATGCCAGGCCACCATTCCATCGACGACGTTCAATATTCCCTGGCAATCGACACCGGACGACGGTTCGCGAATGCCCTTCATGTGACGGGGATTCCCCACGTCGTGTTGATCGAACCTATGCTCGGCGGAGTTGTTTGGGAAGGGATGCCGACGATGCCGGGGCATGAACTCGATGGCAAAACACTCGATAAGTTTTTTGCGATCGGCAAAAAACTACGAGACGCCGGTAGATTTCCCGTTGAACCGGTGATCACGTTTACCGTAAGTGAGCCTACAGAGGAGGAACGCGCCTCGCGCCGCCGTCATGAGTCCGATGTAGAAGATAAAGTGGGTGAACCGAGTTTGGAGTAGGATGGAATATGTTACGCCGTGATTTTCTTAAAGCCGGGGCCTGGGGGTTCGCGAGTACGGGTCTTCCCTCGTTCTCGGAAGCAATGACCAATAAAACGCTCCGTGCCGCGTTGATCGGCACAGGGTGGTACGGAAAGGTTGATCTGTTCCGACTGTTACAGGTCGCGCCGGTCGAAGTCACCTCGCTTTGCGATGTCTATCGACCACGACTGGAAGAAGCCGCTCTGTTAACCGCTGCGCGTCAGGTTTCTCGCAATACCCCTGCTCTTTATGGCGATTGGCGGGAGCTTCTTGAAAAAGAAGAACTCGATCTGGTCCTGATCGCTACTCCCGACCACTGGCATGCTCTGCCGACCATTGCCGCAATGGAGAAGGGTATCAACGTTTGGGTCCAAAAACCGATCGGAGTCGATGTTGCCGAATGTCGGGTGATGTGTGAGGTTGCCAAACGGACGGGTGTTGTCACACAGGTAGGGCTCCAGCGTCGCAGCACTCCTCATTTGGTAGCGGTAAAAAAAGAATTCTTCGATACGGGGCGGCTCGGCAAGATCGTACAGGTCGACATTTTCTGCTACTATGGCAGCGGCGACCTGAAATTCGACGCGCAAACCCCTCCCGACGGGTTTGACTATGAAATGTGGACAGGTCCGGCCCCAATGCGACCCTACTACCCACTGAAAAGTAACGGCGGTTGGCGCCAGTTCATGGAATACGGTAACGGAACTCTCGGCGACATGGGGGTTCATATGTTCGACATGGTCCGTTGGCTGATGGGACTTGGCTGGCCGCGCCGTGTCTTTTCTGCCGGGGGTCGGTATGTTAACACGAGTGGGGTTCAAAACATCCCAGACACACAGACGGTGATTTTCGCTTACGACGACTTGCAGGTAAATTGGAATCATCGACACTGGGGCAGGATGCCCGATCCGCGTCATCCGTGGGGTGCTTATTTCCACGGCACCGAAGGTCTACTGAAAGTGTCCGTCTTCGGATGGGATTTTTATCCGAAAGGGAAGACTGAACCGGAGTCTTCCGGTGAAGTGGTTTATGAACTTGACGAGTTCCCCGACGATCAAAACGAGAAGAGAATCGAACTCCATACGACACCAGGGATTCGCTATCAGATGAGAAACTTTTTGGGCGGGATCACCGAGGGAAATCCCACGGTTTGCCCAATCGAGGAAGGTGCGGTTTCGACGGCCAGTTGTGTACTCGGAAACCTTTCGATGACGCTTGGCCGAACCCTGGAATGGGATCCCGAAACATGGACAGTGAAAAACGACGACGAAGCAAACCGGCTTCTGGCCCGCGAATACCGGTCCGGTTGGGAACATCCCTAGCAAGGCCGATCTGCCGATCCTAGGGACAGCCCCACAAACCCCGACATTTTAAAACCCTAATGTGTAACCCAAAACGTGTAACCCAAAACAACCCTAACACCATTGGTGAAAACGATCTTTTGCGTGGGATTTTAGGTCATTTCGCGTCTCTACGGCGGTCGTTGGACACCCAAACGATGCCGTAAGTGCCGGTAATAATGGTCGGGGTCACGAAGCTCTGATATTCATACGCCCAGGAATGACGATGCCGTTACAGACACACGGATTTCCGGCGGGGTTGGTTCGACGGTAACGTGGTCGTTGTTTCCTCAGCCGGCCGCCTGAGAGGCTCCGGTAAGGGTATCATCTCCGTTTTGGAGATCGGTAAAGAGGGTTCGGCGGGCTTATTGATCAGAAAGTCGGAGGACTTTTCCCGAGCGGTGAATTCGGAGAGTCTGTTCTAGGCATGGATTGTATCAGAATTTGTTATGTCGAAAACAATCGAATTGTCAAGGCGGGATATTCCATAGTGGTAAATCCCGTTACCGCTATTCCCCGCGACCGCGCGGCTTGTGAGTGTCGGCGTGCCGTTGTTGTAAATCCCACCGGTGCCTTCTGCGGTATTCTCCGTTACGGTACAGTCTGTCGGGGTCAGCCTGCTATGGCGGTTACAAACCGCCCCGGCTTTGCCCGTTTCCGTCAATCGCGGTACTTTGTTTACTCCAAGCCGTGTTCCGCCAGGGGGAATCGTTTCCTCGGCACTCGGTGGTGTTTCAATCTCCCCCTACTAACGAATCATTCGGGTTATCGATGAGTTCATGGCGTGCAGTCTCGTTCCCTTGAAGGGCTGCCAAGCGGAACCACTTTTCGGCGACAGCCTTATCGATCGGGACACCGTAACCGTTTTTATAGCAGAGGCCAAGCATGCATTGACCGAATGGGTTCTGGAGTCCGGCGGCGCGCCGCCACCAATAGAGGGCGGTGGAATAATCCTTATAGAGTCCGCGCACATAGGAACTGCCGATCATGTAAAGGGCGTTCGAATAGCCCAGTTCCCCGGCAAGTCGCCAGCATGTCAGTGCCCAAGGGATATCTTTTTCTACGCCGACCCCAACGTAATAGCACTTGCCGAGTTTGTAAAGTCCTTCGACAGATCCGTTGACGGCGGCACGCTGGTACCAGTCGTACGCGAGGGCACTGCCTTTTTCTTCCTCGCTCGAGGCAAAATAATCCCCCAAGTGGACTTGTGCTTCGGCACTTCCAGCGTTGGCTTTGGCGATAATTTCTTCGAGTTCGTCCATCGTTCCTCGGTGCTGACGGAAAATTTTGTTTCTGGGAGTTTATGTTCGACAAAGATGTTGTCGTAACAAAAAGAACCCGGATCGGCATTTATCTTAACACCAATCCGGATTCTTTCAAATGGGACGTCGTGGCACGATCAGGCTTTCGCCCACTCATCGCGGAGGAACTCCATCGATTTGGGCACCTCGACTTCCGGATCCCCATTACAGCCACATTCAAAGCTACAGAATCCTGTGTAACCGATGAATTTCAGACCGCGAAATCCGTCAACAAACGACATCCCGTTCTGGCCGGGAAGCGTACGCGTCGGCACGGCACGGCCGCCGGCAAGGTGAACATGGTTCAGGTAGTCGCCTGCGCTGATGAACGCGCCCATGTCGCTTGTTTCTTCGGAGTCCATATGATAGAAGTCACCCATCACGGTCACACCGGCTTCACGACCGCCGCAATCACGGCAGATCAAGGCGCCAAAAGCAACTTGGCGCAGGAAGAACGTTTCGTAGCGGCAAAGAGGTTCCAGGATGACGGTTGTATTGTGTTGTTTGGCAAATTCACCGAGAATCGGGAGATATTCCAGGCAACGTGCGAGAATTTCCTGGTTCGAAAGATCGGACTGACCGTGGAACGTGGGAACGTGGATCACGCCGCGGGCTCCGACACGCCCGGCACCTTCGATGACGCTTTTGAATGCATCCATTCCCTGCGCTCGGATACTGGCGTCGGGGCTGACAAGTTGACCGTTGCAGGAGCCCCAGCAGATTGCCGAGACTTCAAGACCTAAATCGGCACCGAGTTTGTTGTATTCATCGCACTTTTTGGCGTTGGTGACTTCACCTCCCACTTCGAAGGCCTCGCCACCCCATTTCTTGAACTTCTCAAGCTTTTCGGCGATCGATCCGCCGGGGATGATTCCGAGTTGACTGCTGAGACGCAGACGGGCAACATCGCGTTTGTCGACTTCGGCGGTCGATTGAGCCGAGGCACAATTACTTGCGGAAATCCCGACACCCATCAAAGCTGCTGCGCCAAAAAAATCACGTCGTTTCATTACCTCTTCTCCTGGATTCTATGTTTGAAGATATGGATGTTGCGGTTGAAGTAACCGATTTTACGTTCTCCTTCTTTTGGGAGCGGTGAAAAATCCTCCCGAGGGGACAGAAGAGAATATAACAGTTCCGATTACGGATGTCAACCATTCACCATTGGCCGACCTGCCGCGAAAATCGATGCTTTCTCACTTTCCCGGTATTCGATGTTTTGTTCGTCGGAACTATTTTGATAGAACCGAAACGGCGGCGTTTGGCATCCCGTACATGTGGGTTCGCCCTTGCGTAAACGTCAGGGTGGCCGGTCCGTTGAGGTTGTTGAACATGACCGTGATGCCGGAAGGAGGTGAGACGTAATCGCCGAGCCCGGCGTTGATATCGACGGGACATTTGACCCGTCGCGCATGATTGGCGGTATCATAGTAGCCGAGGGCCGGTGTCCAGGTCGGGCGGTAATAACCCGGAATTCTGTTCGACTCGGCGCTCCCGGAAAGATCGCACATCCACGGAACACCGATTTCGACCTTTGAAACAGCCGGATCAAGTCCGGCAAGCGCGATCGCCTGGAACCCTCCCTGGCTGGCTCCGACGAGCCTGATGTTTTCGCCGTCCCATTCCGGTTGCGATTTCAGAAATTCAAGGGCACGGAGCATGCGGAGAATGACACCGTTCCAGTAACTTTCTTCCGGATCGGCGTTTGTTGCGGCCAGAAAACCGTAGTCGAAGAGCGGTCCCTTTTTCAGCTCGGCGTAAAAGGAGTCTTCTTTACCATTTTCCAAACCGTGAATGTTGGCATTGACCACCAGTGCATTCTCGGCAATATCGGGTTGTTTAAACGCAGAATAAACGCCGTATCCGTGCAGGTACATGTAGCCGGGTAACGAGCGGGGCGCGGCCTTTTTCGGTTTACTGAAATAGCCCGAGACGGGTGTCTCCCCGACAGCGTCGAGCCGAAAATCGTAGGTAACGACCTTGTCGCTTCCCGAATCGACCTCAACCAGTCGCGGGTTCATCGGAACCGCAGCCAGGCGCTCCTTCTGCTTTGCCCAGAAAGCATCAAAATCATCCGGTTCGGGAAATCCGGTAAGTTTTTCCGGTTCAACGGCGGCTCCCGCATTGAGCTGTTGGGACTCGTCGCGCACAAAGTTCCAGTTGTTGTCGTAGTATTGCGGAAGGACCGGTTGACCGTATTCATCGAGGACTGAAACCTGAAGATGGACGAATCCCGGGTGATCGAGTTTTGTTTTGATCAGTGTCGGTACTGTTTTGGAAGAGACGGTTTTTCCCTCTTTCCGGAGACCGCCGTCCCCTTCGCAAACCCAGAGAATTTCCTTTCCTTCGACTCGTTCTCCGTCTTTGAGCAGAACGACACTGAAAACGATCTCCTCGCCCGGCTTGTAGGAGAGTGGATCTTTTTCGGTATTTCCCGAAAGGAGAAATCCCGCGGCCCTTATCGGCGAGACAAGCAGGAACAAAAGTAAAACGGCGATCGCGATTTTTTTCATCGGTGCGGTATTCTCCCGATCGAAAACAGGCCCAAGGGTGGGAATTCTGCCCGGATTTGAAGCAGATTGTCTGATCTTTGCGAATCTATTGTACCTCTTTCGGCGGTGAAATCAATAGTTAAAGTGGGGGTCCACCTCCCTCCAAGCATGTAGTTCAAGAACAAAGAGCACACTCATGGGGCATCGATAATGCAAACAGATCAAACATGTGTCTCAATCGCTCCTCTCAGGGGTATTTACCCTGCTTAAGAATCATCGCCGGTAGCTCAGGAACAAAAGTTTTTCTCGGAAAAAGGCCTCGAAGCATTGGCGAATCGCGTAGAGGCCGGGACGCCCAATACCCTAAATTCGATTCTTCCGTGAAAGAATTTCGTCCAATTCCCCGACGTCTGTTATTCCAAGAAGACACATTGGTCGTCGAAACTTCCGGATACCAAATCCGCAGATTTGCGAGAAGGGGTGTCGAGACTTACCTTTTGCGAATAAGGAGCGAATGCGGCAAATGAGAGGAAATTCCGAGAGCGAAGCCGGATCGAACATCATATATCGGAGACATAGCCCGACACCAAGGTAAGATCGCACAAACAGTCGGCTCGAGACGTGGCAAGGCGAAGTTCGGCCTCTTGACACAGGCTTTATAATGCGTGGGGATCCATCCCTCTTACTCCTAACCGATGAAGGATCAAGGTTTTCGTTTTCGATGTCTCAACGAAATCCTTTCCCTACTTACGACGTCATTCAGACGACCGGTGACGGCCGTAGACACGCTAAACGACCTAAACTCACGTGCAAAATCCCGTTTTCATCGGGGCATTGGAGTTGCTTTGGGTTATACAGCAAGGTTTTAAAAATGTCGGGGTTGATGGGGCTGTCCTTATTGCCATTTGATCCGACTTATGGTAAACAGGAGGATCGTGGTCAGCAAACACCACTCTGCAACTACCCATGTCGAAGTAATATAAGAAAGCGAGACTGTAATGACATTTCACGAAAGTCGACGAGACTTCATCAAGCGTGCCGGGGCGGGGGTGGCTTTGGGGGCTCTGACTACCGGACTGCGTCCCTTTGTTTTTGCTCAGCAGGCAGCCACTGTCAAAACGACGCCGACACCGAATTTTGAGATCATTTCTCACGGTCAGGTTTCGGCCCAAAAAGAAATTTTCTACGGTTGGCCGACGATTGCCATTACCAAAAAGAACGAACTGTTGGTCGTGGCCTCGGCGCGCGAAGACCACGTCGATCCGTTCGGTCGGGTGTTCCTTTTCCGTTCCCACGATTTAGGTAAGACTTGGACTTGGCCTCAATGCATCTACGATGGACCGCTTGATGACCGTGATGCCGGAATTTTGGTAACGAACCGAGGAACTCTTCTGGTTACAACTTTTACGCAAGATGGTGGTGCCCACATGATTAAGGCGCAGCAGGAACGTTTGGCCAAAGGGATAGAGCCAGAACCCGGAGAATTCGCAATCACGGGTGAACGCTACGAGCGCTGGCTGGCCGCCTATAACATCGCGACGCCCGAACAGCGGGAACGGGAAGTCAATCGATGCTGGATGCTCCGTTCAACCGACGACGGAATGAGCTGGAGCCGAAGATACGACTGCCAGGTGAGCAGTCCACATGGGCCTTTCCAACTGCGAGACGGTCGGATTCTCTTTCCCGGACGTGACCATTCACCTAAAGCGCACATCCGTGTGGTACAGTCGACCGACGACGGGAAACATTGGAAATGGCTTAGCGATATTCCGATCCGTCCCGGGGACGACCCTGCCGGATATCACGAACTCCATGGGGTCGAAGCTGCCGACGGAACAATTGTCGTTCAGATTCGGAACCATAATCCGACGAATTGCAACGAAACTTTGCAGACCGAATCACACGACGGTGGGTACAGCTGGACAGAGACGCATCCTATCGGTGTTCCGGGATTTCCTTCCCATTTGATTCGCCTCAAAGACGGCCGGCTCCTCATGACGTACAGTTACCGTGATGGGGATGCCGAACTGGCACGGGTTTCGGAAGACAGCGGCCAAACCTGGTCGGAACCGATCACGTTGTGGCATATCGAAGACATGGGGCATGATTATGGTTATCCCGCCTCGGTACAACTTCCCGACGGCTCGATTCAGACCGTTTGGTACGAGGTTATCAAGGGAACCTGGATTGCGGTAATTCGTTCGACACACTGGAGGCTTCTGTAAATCTTTCCGTCAACCCGGGCGTGTTTCGCTTGCCTATCGAAATCGACTTCCAACAATAACTTCCAATAATATCTGACAAAAAGAAAAAATCCCCGGTAGCGTTCTCTCTCCGCCGGGGATTTTTGTTTGAAAACCTCTTTGAAAAGTTACGGAAACAATTCATTCGATGTGGCACGAAATTCGCGCCCGGGCGAGAGACGGATATCAATCTCCTTGGAAACTAAGACATTCTCTTCCGGTAATCGTAGATAGAATCTCTCGACGGGCACTACCCAGCCGGACACGTCGTATACAACCGGACCGATTTACAGATGCCATGAAGGTTCTTGGAGATGTCGCTTCCCGTCCAAGTCGATCGGTCGAGTGGTATAGACCGGGGAGCCATGTGTCTCCTGCGGATGATTCGGAGCGCTGATGATACTTCGGGATGATTGTTCCCATCGAATGCTTCCCCGGGTGAAGTTCATAAGGAAGTGGCCCAATTGTTTTGCATCCTTTGGAAATTTCCAAGAGTATTGCCTCGACAGACGATTTCTTGAAAGAGTAACCTACCAAAGGTGAGTGAGATCGAAAAGGAATATTCACAGATTTATCGTTTACGTATTCACTGGATACCAATCATATCCCGACCGGATGGCAGTCTGTTTTCCCTTTGCGTTTCACCCTCCGTACTCAATAACACTCTATGGGAATCGCAACGGGAAGCTTATCAAGGCCATTGAACCAATAAAAAAAGCGGATTCGATAAAAAAGAGGAGACCACGCGCGCGGTCTCCCCCAGAATCTATTCCACAGCCCATAAATCGATAATTATGGGCGAAACGTCTGGCCCCTAGAAACCACGACCGTGGTATCGGTGGAATGCCCGGAGGTGGCTGCCGTTAAACGGAATTCCGTCGAACCCGAAGTATTCTTGGAAACTGACCGATTGGCGCCCACGAGCATTGCGGGATTGGTGCAATTGGGCGTGGCCGTTCGGGGAGGTATAGGCCTGTCTTGCGGCTGGGCTCCCGACAGGACGCGCCATTGGGGTCGGTACAGCCGCCGGAGCAGCTTGAAAGGGAAAAACAATCGGCGAAGTGGCCAGCGCGGAATCCGCAGTAACGACCCGACCTGCGGTTTGAGCCGAAACGGTAACCGCGGTTAAGAGAACGAACACCGAAAGAACGATCACAATCGACAAAAACTTATTCATGAATAACTCCTTATGCAAATCAGGAGACATCGGTCTCCAAAAATCGACTATGTTACGAAATATTGCCTTTGGTGTGGGGCTTGTCAAGGATTGCGCCTACGGAGGAGCGATGCCATTTCACATCGCAAAGCCCGAAATACCTCTAAGGGGAATAAACCGGGGAGAACAATGTCGTTTCGCCTCTCCCAAATACTATCCCTCAGAAACTTCTTTTGTCAAGCCACCATGGCTCCGGCCATTGCCCAATAAAAACTTTAACCCGGCAACGGTAAATCAGACACCAGCGGGGGTATCGGCTATAGAACAATCAGGAATCGAATCAAACCGTTAAACGGCCTTTGATTCAATGGATGCCGTTTAGCGGATTCGGATAAACTTTTCCGCTTGAATGGTATATTTCGGATCGTCGGATTAGCCGATTTTACCGGCGTTTTTGACCACGGGAACATTCACACTGCGGCACACCCCTGCGATTGCACGGACTTTTCGGCACGAAAAAATACTCCTTGAATCCGTTCTCGAGTCGGAGAAGTTCGATTTTTCGCTCGATGCCGGCGCCGTACCCGGTTAAGTTTCCGTTAGTACCGATCACACGGTGACACGGAACAATGATCGAAATCTCGTTTCGTCCGACGGCACCGCCGACAGCCTGAGCCGACATAAACGGAATTCTCCTCTTTTTCGCAACCTGCCTGGCAATATCTCCATAAGTCATCGTCTCTCCATATGGGATCGTGCGCATAACCTCCGTCACTTCTTGTTGAAAATCCGAGCCTGTCAGATGAAGCGGAATATCGAAGTCCGGTTTTTTACCGGAGAAGTAGATGTCGAGCCATTCCGACACCTGTCGGAAAATCGGAAGCGGTTTTTCTTTATACTCCTTATCGAATCGAGCGGCAAGATAACGCCCTCCTTCAAACCAGAGCCCGGTCAAAACTTGGCTTTCGGCCACCATGAGAATCTTTCCGAGCGGTGATTGGTAACATTGCATGAATCGCATAAAACACCTTTGTTCGGAGAAAAACCGACTAACTCCCGACTTTCGCACTCTGCTTTCAGCTTATGCGATTTCCCAACGATTTTCCATCTCTCCCGACAATCCCGTGCCACTCCGTCGCCGGGAATTCTAAAATTTTTTCGGATAAAAATTAAAATCTAGGTAAAAATGGATTGAAATCGAAAATCTTTTCCGCTAAAATCGGCTGCTATGGGATCTAATTCGGACGAAAAACCCACGGCGCTTGCGACTTGATTGTTCCAAAAAACGCATGGGGCACCCACGTCCTAAACTACCTAAAGACCCCATTGTTCGTCAAACACACCGATCCGAAACGGCGGATCGCTATCAAAACGTGCGGATCGCACCATTCACCATCCCGGTTGTGTTCCGCTCCAACAAGAAGAGGTATCCATAATGAAAAGACGTGATTTCCTGAAAACAAGCGGTTTGGTTGCCGCCGGTTTGAGTGTGGCTCGCGGTGCCCAAGCCGCAGGCGACGATTGTATCAAGGTCGGCTTAGTCGGTTGCGGCGGGCGGGCCCGTGGTGCGGTCCAGGACCGCCTCTCTATTGGAGATAATTGCAAAGTCGTCGCTATTTGCGATGCGTTTGAACGAAACGCCCAGAATGCCGCCGAAGCTTTCCGTGCAACCGAGGATGAACGTTACGTCTTTGATGACGACCATATCTTCTGGGGATTCGAAGCTTATAAAAACGTCATCGATTCCTGCGACCAGGTTCTGATCGTCACCACCCCGGCATTTCGTCCGATCCACTATCTGTATGCCGCCAAAGCCGGTAAACAAATCTTTTTGGAAAAACCGTGCGCCGTTGATGTCGGCGGTTACAAGCTTGCGATGGAAGCCAACAAGATCGCGGACGAAAAGGGCCTCGTTGTTGTGATTGGGTATCAGCGTCACTATGCTCCCAACTATCAACAGATGGTTGAAAAGATCGCCGAAGGAGCGATCGGTGATATCGTCTACAGCCGTGTCTATTGGAACGGTGACGGCATCTGGGAACGCGGTCGTCAAGCCGGCGATACCGAAATGCAGTATCAGATGCGCAACTGGTTTCATTTCAACTGGCTCTGCGGGGACGGCATTGTCGAACAGCATTGCCACAATATCGACGTCGCAAACTGGATTCACTGCAAAGGCGATTTCAAGGGACCTCTCTCCCACCCGGTCAAAGTCAATGCGATGGGTGGCCGTCAGGTTCGTCGTTTCCCGCGATTCCTGAACTCCGGTCATCGTTACGACCACTACTTCTGCGAATTCACCTATGCCGACGGTTCTCAAATGTTCAGCCAGTGCCGCCACCAAGCGAACACATGGAGCAACGTTTCGGAATTTGTCTATGGGACGGAAGGCCGCGGAAATCCCAACTTACTGGTTGACCGCAACGGTAACACGATCTGGAAATTCGAAGGCCCGGGAAACAATCCCTACGTGGAAGAACATCGTCAGCAGGTTGAATGGATTCGCAACGGAGTTGCGCACAATGACGGTTGGTTCGCCGCCTATTCGAGCATGACCAGCGTACTCGGCCGTATGGCCGCTTGTTCAGGCCAAGAGTTGTACTGGGACGACGTCATTGAAAACGGTAAAGACGAATTCCCCTACGAAGCCGCCCTTAATGGAACGATGGATTGGGATACGCTCCCGCCGATCCTCCCCGATACCGAACCCCCGGTACAGCCCGCCGAAGGGCAATTCATTTATGAAAATTCCGTCCCGGTTCCGGGCGAATGGAAATGGTCGTGAAAATCATCGTCTGTCGGTATAAGACGGCCGTCTAACTCCTTCTGCAAAGGCGCGGGTTCCCGCGCCTTTTTTGGCACTTTGTTCCCCCGATTCGACTTGTTCTCCCCGTTTTCCATCGAGGTTCATCATGAAAAAACTCCCACTGATCCTTCCGTTTCTTCTTTACGTCTTGGCCATAACGGTTCTGGCTGATGAGTGGAAAGAAAATACCGACGAATCTAATGTTATCGCCTACACGCTTCCCGACCCTTTGGTCTGTCTCGACGGCACCAAAGTCACAACACCCGAAGAATGGACGGAAAAAAGACGCGGTGAAATCCTTCAACTTTTTTCCACCCAAATGTACGGTGTGATGCCGGGACATGATTCCTCGAAACTTCGCTGGGAAACACTCCGAACCAACCCGGTCGCCCTCGATGGAAAAGCTGTTTTTAAAGAAGTTCGGATTTGGTTCGACGCGCCGAACCCATTGCCGAAACTCGATATACTCCTCTGCATTCCCCGCAATACCGAATTACCGGTTCCCGCATTCCTCGGTCTGAATTTTAACGGGAATCATACCATCAGTGATGACCCTTGGATATCCGTCTCTGACAACCATGAAAGGACTCGTCTGCGCGGAAAAGATCCCGAAAAGGAACGAGGCGTCTCAAAACGGCGTTGGCCGATCGAAACCATCATCGAACATGGCTATGCATTGATCACCGGAAACTATGAGGATATTGACCCGGACTTCGACGATCACCGGCAGAACGGCGTACATCCCCTCTTCGCCCCCTTTGAACAAGAAATTCCGGAACCGTCACGTGCGGCAACAATTACTGCCTGGGCCTGGGGACTTTCGCGTGTACTCGACTGTCTCGAAGAAATGCCCGAAATCGACGCAAAGCGCGTTGCCGTTTTGGGACACTCCCGACTCGGAAAAACTGCGCTCTGGGCCGGTGCCAACGATACCCGATTTGCACTGGTAATCTCGAACAATTCCGGTTGCGGCGGTGCCTCACTTTCGCGCCGTAACTTCGGTGAAACACCGGAATTTATGGATCAGAGGCTCCCCTACTGGTTCTGCCCCTACTACTCCCGCTACGCCAAAACCCCAACGCAAATACCGTTCGATCAGCATGAATTGATCGCACTGATCGCACCGCGCCCGGTCTATATCGCCAGCGCAAACGAAGACCTTTGGGCCGATCCTAAGGGGGAATTCCTCGCGGCATGGAATGCTGATCCGGTCTACCGTCTCCTCGGAACCGATGGAATCGGGGGTATCGCCGCGATTCCTCCCGAAACCGATCGCCCGGTTGGCGCCACGATCCGTTATCACCGGCGCTCGGGAAAGCACGATCTGCTCCTCTTTGATTGGGAAGAATACATCAAGTTCGCCGACCGGTATCTGAAATAACGTGACCTATCGGTCAGGAGAAATAATTCATCAAGAGATAAGACAAGCCAGTGCGACAAGAGGTGTTCGTTCATCAGCCTCTTGTCGCATTGTAAGCTTCAGCCGGAAGATTATTCTTCGTCTTCCTGGAGGTCAGCAGCTGCGATGACCTGAGCCTGGACATTGCCCGGAACAATGTCATAACGATTGAACTCGATAACGTAACTCCCTTGACCGCCAGTCATACTCGCCAGGGAACGGCTGTATGTCATGACTTCGGCCAGCGGAATCTCGGCCTTGATGACCTGCATCCCCCCACCGGCGGATTCACTCCCCGTCTGACGACCGCGACGGGTCGACAGGTCGGAACAAATATCACCGACGTTGTCATCGGGAACGGTGACTTCGAGGTTCACGATCGGCTCGAGAAGCGAGGGACGGGCATCTTGGAAGACGTTCTTAAAAACATTTGACGCTGCGGTCTTGAAGGCTTGCTCGTTGCTGTCGACTGGGTGATCTTTTCCGAAGTGGACTTCGACACAGAGGTCTTGAACCCGATAACCGGCGATAACGCCCTTTTCCATCCGTTCTTTGAACCCCTTTTCGATCGCCGGCATGAAGTTGGCCGGAATCGTACCGCCGACAACCGAGTCAACCCAGAGAAAATTGTTTTCCGGGAAATGCTTGAACTCTTTCATCGATGGGAAACGCTCCTTGTTGGTGGCAAATTCTTCAGGATCGGTTCCTCCGGGAAACGGATACATACGGATGTGAACTTCTCCAAACTGACCGGCACCACCGGACTGTTTCTTATGGCGATACATTCCACTGGCTTCGGCCTGAATCGTTTCACGATACGGAATCTTAGGTTCCTTGGTTTCAAGCTCTACCTTGTCGCGTCGCTTAAGGCGTTCTTGGAGAACCTGCAGATGAAGTTCGCTCATTCCGGTGATGATGAGTTGTTTGGTCTGGTCATTCCGTTCAACGAGGAAGGTGTTGTCTTCCTCGGCAAGCTTGGTGAGCGCACCGCTGACCTTAGCTTCATCGCCACGGCTCTTCGGCGAGGCCGCTAGACCGACCATTGGAGTCGGGAACGAAAAAGCAGGAAGAACCAAGTCACCGAGCGTGGTGCCGGTGTGGAGTTCTTCGCTCTTGGTCACCGCGACGATCGCCCCGGGCCCAGCCTCGTCAATCGGATGGAGATGATTAGCCTGGATTTCAAAGAGCTGGGCGATTTTCAACCCACGACGGGAAGAGGACGCAGAGATCTGCATCCCCGTCTTGAGCGTGCCGTTAAAGACACGTATGTAACTGATTTTCTGAACGAAGGGGTCAATGCGGGTCTTGAAAATGAGAGCGCAAACCGGACCATTCGGGTCGGAATTGAGCTCAACATCATTCGAGTCGGCATCCTTTGCTTTACGAGTCAGGAAGTTGGCCGGAAGGGCATAAGCGGCAAGCGCGTCCATTAATTCGCTGAGACCAACCTTCGATTTCGAGGATACGCAGAACATCGGGATAAGGGAACCTTCTACCATCCCCTTGGCAATCAGCGTTGCCATCTGGTTTTCATCGGGAAGTTCACCCTCAAAATACCTTTCCATTGCGGCATCGTCAACCGAGACGATTGCTTCGATCAGGGACTCGTGGATCCGCGCAGGATCGATCAAAGCGCCTGTGGTGTCGGCAGGAGGATTGAGTGTGCTGACGACACCTTTGAACTCATGGCCATGGCCAACCGGCACGTTAAAAAGAATAGCTTCCGAACCGAAAACGTCTTGAATATTGGAAACAAGCGACTCAAAATCGATGTTGTCGCCGTCCATTTTGTTGATGATGATCAAACGGACGAGACCGGCTTTCTTCGATTCGGCAAAAACGCGTCGGGTGTTGACTTCGATACCCGACTGGGCATTGATAACAATCGCGGCGGTATCAACACCACCGAAAGAACCGATCGTCGCGCCGATAAAATCGGGATAACCGGGGTTATCGACGATATTGAACCGTTTGCCGGCGTGGTCAAAATGGATGATACTCGACTCAATCGAATACTTGTGAGCCTTTTCTTCTTCATCAAAGTCACAGATGCTCGTGCCGTCGTCAACACTGGCATTCTTGTTCACCATCCCCGTCACGCAAAGGAGGGTGTCGGCAAGAGTCGTCTTTCCCGAGCCGCCGTGACCGCAGAAGGCAATGTTACGAATATTCTCGGCAGTGAATTTAGACATCTGATGGTTTCCTTACTTTGAGTTAGGTGACGGATTTCAGGGAATGACAGGCTCGGGGAGACACTACTTCTCCTAGGAGGCTAGAAGGGTCCTCCAACAAAGTGACCTGCTTATACCTAATAGTTTATACCTGCTAAATGGTAATCGACAAGGGGAGATATTGTCATCAGAATCGTTTTCACCTATAATGCAGGGCATTATGGAATTCTCCCGAAAGATCCCAATAAAATTCGACGGACGCGGCAGTTGGACCTATTTTCCGGGTGAAACGCTTGCCGGCAGTTATTTCCTCGACGAACTCGGCGATGTGTCGATTTCTGCTGTCGAGGTTTCTGTGCTCTGGCAGACGGAAGGAAAGGGAAACTCCGATTTTGGGATCCACGACTTTTGGCGCCGAAGCGTCGCCGACGGGGACTGGATCGATAACCGAACTCCGGGCCGATTCCACACCACACTCCCCAACTCTCCTCTCTCCTATGACGGGGAACTGATCAAAATCTACTGGCTTGTCCGGGTACGCGTCTTTACCGAGGACGGACGGGAGTTTATCGACGAACACGCATTTCGGCTCGGGAACCTTACCCATCTGCGCCTGCTACAGGCGAACATAGAAAAAAAAGAACCGTCTCTTGTCACGTCGAGGACTTACGGTTCGGATGCAAAAAACGACGCACAAACGGTAGCATCCCCTCCCGAAATCGTCGCGAGCGCTCCCCCTTCCGACACTTCGGCCAATATTGAAACCAGATCTATCGCCGACACCTCGCCAACCGAACTCGACGACAACGGGAAGCAACCACAATGAGAAGAGCCCCTGCACCGTCGCAATCCGAGTCGGGTGTCTCTCTGAACCCCTTTTCCGTAAGTTACGTTCAACCGGGATCGATTCCCTACTTCTTCGAACCCTCGTTTATCGACCAAATCAAAGCATCTTCCCCGATGCTTTACGTTCACGCGTTCGCCGAGGCGTTTAGTCTGAAAACACCGCTCTCAACTTGGATCGGGTGCCGATTCCTCGGTGAACGTTTTGTCGAAGCGGACCACCGGGGTCAGATCATCGGTCCACATGGAAGCGGTAAGTCGACCATTACCGAGTCCTTCGCGAAATTTCTGAACCTGACCGGCACCCATGTGATCAAACATGTAATACACGACCATACCCGCCGACTTTCCCGGTCCCTCTCGGAAGAAATCCGGAACATCGAAGATTTTCAGACTGCCGAAAGCCGGAAAACGAAAAGGAATGTCGTCATTTTCGACGGATACGAACAGTTAAGCTATTGCAGTCGCGTGCGTTTACGCAAACTCTGCCGTCAAAAGAACTGTGGTTTATTGATCACGACTCACAAACCCCAATCGTTCGTCGGTCCGATTCTTTTTCGAACAGACACGTCAGACGCCACGGTCGAAAAACTCGTCTCATACCTGCTGGATGATTCCAGGATTTTTCCGGGTGACTCTCTCCTACGCTCTTTGCGCCGGAAACACAACAGTAACATTCGTGCCATTCTCGACAGTCTCTACGACTGGTGGAACGACACGGAGAACGATCTCCGGTAGCATGAATCACTCCTTCTTCACAGAAAGAGCTGCGTCATGTTTCGATGGTGACGGGATGTCGTTCAAAATTCTCGGCGTGAAAATAATCCATCTTTTTCACCCCGCTCAGTCTGGCAATCAGTCCTTCGGGAAAAACTTCACGACGGGTGTTGACATATTGGACTGTATCGTTGTAGTAGGTACGAGCCAACGCAATCCGCTCTTCGGTTTCCGCAAGATTTTTCTGCAAATTCAAAAAAAGTGCACTGCTTTTCAGCTCGGGATACTTCTCGCTCACCGCCATAAGATCTTTGGCCATCGGGATGAATGTCCCTTCCGTACCGGCGGCATCGACCGAGTCAACAGCGAGTTGCGAACGGAGCGTCGTAAGGCTTGACAATGTCCCCCGCTCATGGTCGCGAAACCCCTTTACCGTCTCAATCAACAGAGGAATTAGTGAATGCCTGCGTTTGAGCTCGACATCCATATTTGACTTGGCCTGATTTGATCGATTTTTAAGTTTAATCATCGACTGGTGCACAATCCAGGCCCAACCGAAAAGGACCGCAACAAACCCGAGAACACCCCCCAAAATGGCTTGATTCCAATCCCTGAACAATCCCCCAAGAATGAATGCGGAAAGTCCGACAAAGCAGATCTGACAACCGAACGACTTTCCTCGTTGACCGTAAATTTGCTTTTTTTCGGTTTTCGTCGAGATCAGGAAAAAGCGGGAGTCTTTATCCCAGGCCAACTCCGCGGCCACCGCATCGTCGCGCACGCGGGAATGCCCCGAAACAAAGATCGGGTGATGGAGCGGAATTGTATATTCGGTGAAACGACGTCGGCCGGTCGAGTCGGGAATCGGTGTTTGGGGACCGGCTTTGTGATAGAGACTGGCAGACCGCGAAAATGTTTCGCTGTAAGATAACACAGGCTGAATATCTGCCTTTTCGGGATTGATACGGACACAACCGGTATCATCTTTCAGATAAAAGGGCGGAGCAGCCGTTCCACCGTCGACGACCTTCCACCCCTTTATTTCACGTTCCTCGTATTCCTTATTCAGAGCTTTGGCACGTGACGGTGAGAGTTTTACCTTCTCGATTCGACGCCATTCCTCCGCAACTTCCCACCGGTACCAAACGGAATCCTGCCCTGACAACGGGGCACCGAGGGGAACACTCGCCTCGGCCGTCCCCTCAAGCTCCACTTCGCCGATGAAGACCCCGACCGCTTTTGAGGTCGGGGTATCTTCAAATCGACGTCGGCGACTTTCCGTTGTGAGAAACCCCCAATAGAAGAAAGGGGTTAAGACAGAGGCAACAACGATGGAGAGATCGAGTGAGTCCACTATCGACTACTCCGCAGTATCATTCAGTATTTCAATGATCTCTTTACCCCCGATATTAACACGATCTCCGAACTTCACACCACGCGCGTCAACAGCAGCGGCGACGGCGCGAATCACCTCATCGGTAACACCGTATGCGTTTCGAGACGGGGTAATCCCAACTTCGGTGAAGAAATTGACGGTCTTTAGAATCGCTTCGTCGATGATTTTGTCTTTGTTGTCACCGGTGATCCCCCAAACACGTTCGGCGTATTGGAGAAGTTTTTCTTCTTTTTCGCGGCGCTGATGACGATAGGCGGCAGGAAGAACCAACGCGAGAGTCTTGGCGTGATCGGTTCCCGTCCGTGCCGTCAGTTCATGACCGATCATATGGACCATCCAGCACTGGGCCGTTCCCACGCTAATCCAGCCGTTTTCGGCAAGGGTTGCCAACCAGCAAAGGTTGGCGCGGGCATCGTAATTTTGGGGATCTTTCTTAAGCCAGCGGGCCGTATCGATCAGCGCGAGCATCAGGGCTTCGGCCTGCCGATCCTGAGTGATTGCCCCCATCGGATGCGTGGCGTATTGTTCGATGATATGGACGAAGATATCAACAATCCCATTCGAGATCTGCTCTGCGGGAAGCGAATAGGTCGTTTCGGGATCAATGATCGAAAACCGGCAGAATACCTTATCGGACCAAAGACAGAGCTTCTGGTCCTTTTCACGACGGGAAACTACGGCATATCCGTTCATTTCCGAACCGGTGGCCGGAAGAGTAATCACAGACGCCAGCGGAACCGCATCGTTGATCGGCGCCCCTTTTTCGAGGATATCCCACGGATCTTCCCCTTCGGGATATTTGATTGCCGCGGCAATAAACTTACTGCCGTCGAGGGTTGATCCACCGCCGACCGAAAGGATAAAATCGATTTTCTTCTCTTTGGCCAGGGCAACGGCTTTCATGCAAGTGGTGTATTCCGGGTTCGGCTCAATCCCGCCGAACTCGATCACTTCACGGTCGCCCAACGCGGACTTGACCTGATCATAAACACCGTTCTTGAAAATCGATCCGCCCCCGTAGGTAAGAAGGATTTTTACGTTGGACGGCAAGAGTTCGGCCAATTTGGCAATCTGTCCTTTTCCGAAAACAATTCGAACGGGATTTCTATAATCAAAATTATCCATAAACGCAACCCTTTCTTCATTCGGTTCCGCTCGGCGTATTGAAACGAAACCTATTAATCTGTGCTGAACCAAAACCCGGCGGCCGTCGGGAATTATAACCCGCCGGAAACCGTGAGTCAATCTCGGCAGAAAAATCCGAGTGAACGGGATGAAACAGAGACTATCACCGCACCGAGCATTTCGGTATACTCGTTGGTGGGCCGGACATTCCAAAAACACAGGTAAATCTTCGTACACCTTAAAGGCAAAAAAACCAAAGGATCGGGGTATTTGGTCCTTGCCTTCCGACCGGCACCGTCGTCTGAGGTTTGGTCATGGGATCAGGCCTGTAACGACTCACCCGATATGCCGGGTTGTGGAATGTCTCAAACGGGTAACCGTTCCGTACCGAAAAGAAAATTTCCATGATACCGGATGGAGTCGAAACGAATTCAACAAATGCTCGGGTGCGCGGGAAAACAAACCGCATTTGCCGAGAACCATCTCGAATACCACCTATAATTCTTCGAACGGTGTCTGACCCAAATTACCAAAAAGCCGGAAGAATGAAAATTCGGCCCCAAAACAAAATTAAGGTTAAAAGATACCGGGCACTTTTAACCGTCGCTGCCATAAACCCCTTACATCCAAAGAAAGGAACCCCTATGGTCCGCTCACACTATCCCTCCTTCCGAATACCAAGTTCAATGCGAAAACTTTCGGAAATTTTTCGTAAGTCACTCCCTTTCCTGACGTCTCTATTCTTGATAACGTCAACGATTCTCGGCGCGGGAGAACTAACCTTTTACGGGCAAACCGACAAAAACCCTCTCACCTATCAGCCGGGCGAAGAGATCGTTTTTACCATTCGGCTCCTGGAAGACGGTCAACCGTGTGGGGGAAAAACCATCCGGTGGACACGTTCCGGGGACGACGGCAACACAGAAACCGGCAAGACGGTTTCGGATACCGACGAACCGTTGGTAATCCGCACTTCGATCGATCTTCCCGGTTTTGTCTGGATCAAAACTGTCGTGCTCGATGAATCGGGAGAACCTGTTTCCGGCGAAGCACACGAGTTTAACGGCGGAGCCGGAACCAAACTTGATCGATTGATGAGTTTTCCCGAACCGGATGACTTTGATGAATTCTGGCAGCGTCAAAAAACACGACTGGCCGAAGTTCCCCTGAAAGCGACCCTTACCGAAGTCGATTCGGAAGCAGAAGGGGTCAAATGCTACGATCTTCGGGTCGATTGCATCGGCGTGCCCGTATCCGGTTATTTCTGTATGCCAGAGACCGCTGCAGAAAAATCGTTACCGGCGACACTGGTTCTGCAAGGTTACGGAGTTGATTCGGCGGGAAAGGAAAACCGTTTGGGAAAAAGCGGACTCGCACTCTGCATCAACGCACACGGCATCGAAAACGGCCGAGAAAAAAGCTATTATAAAGAGCTGTTTAACACTACATTACGAGGTTACGGTTTTCCCGCTTCTTCGAACGCCAATCCGGAGACCTCTTACTGGAACGGCGTGGCGCTTCGTGTGATGCGTGCCCTTGAGTTTCTGAAATCGCGGCCGGAGTGGGACGGAGAAAACTTGCGCGTTGTTGGGGGAAGCCAGGGTGGATTCCAGTCGATACTCGGCGCGGCCCTTGATAAAGACGTCAACATGTGTGAACTCTACGTCCCCTGGTTTTGCGATCTTTCGGGACCCTTCGAACAACAACGGAACCGATCCCTCTTCATGCCGGAATGGACACCTGCCCTCGGCTACTACGATGGAGTCAACCACGCTAAGCGGATCAAATGCCCCGTCACGATCTCTGCCGGTCTGGGTGACTACATCTGCCCGCCCTCGGGGGTTGTAACGCTCTACAATAACATCAAAAGCAATGTCAGGCTAACCTTTCATCAGGGACAGACACACGGTTACACCATGAAAAACGCACCAAGCTACTCGATCGAAAAAAACCGATAATCAATTCCGAAAGAAAATAACAAGACGGCCGAAATCCTCCGGAAAACGGCCGTCGAAACATCATGTCGGTCGGTTACGGGCATGGATCATGGACCTGGCCATAATTTTCACCGAATACTTTTTCTAAACCGACTGTCTGCTGACCCGAGAAGTCGGTTTCGGAGAGAGGGAAAAAACAAAAAAGGCAGATCCCAACGAAATTTCAAAGGACGTGCCATCGATGAAAAGTCTCAAACGGCTTTTAGGGCATTTTCGATGTCTTCAATAATGTCAGCGACATCCTCAATCCCGACTGAAAGCCGGATCAGGTCAGGACCAATACCGCAAGCCGCTAGTTCCTCATCGGTGAGCTGTCGATGTGTTGCATTCGCAGGATGAAGAATACAGCTGCGTGCATCGGCAACATGAGTCGCGATGGTGGCAATCCGGAGCTCCTTCATGAATGCCTCTGCGGACTTTCTACCACCGCGAAGTCCGAACGAGACAACCCCACATGAACCGTTTGGCAGATACTTCTGCGCCAATTTATAGAAGCGACTCGACGGAAGGTTCGGGTAATTGACCCAGGCGACTTTGTCGTTCGCCTCGAGAAACCGGGCAACCGCTAAACCATTGGCACAGTGCCGTTCCATTCGTACGTGAAGCGACTCAAGTCCCATGTTCAGAAGGAAAGTGTTATGCGGGGAGGGGGTCGAGCCCAAATCACGCATCAGTTGTGCCGTTGCCTTAGTGATGTAGGCTCCGGAATTACCAAATCTTTCGGCATAAACAATCCCGTGGTGCGACTCGTCGGGAGTCGTAAAGCCGGGAAACTTATCTGCGTGTGCAAACCAGTCGAAATTCCCAGCGTCGACAATGGCGCCCCCGACACAAGTGGCGTGACCGTCCATATATTTGGTTGTTGCGTGGGTTACAATATTAGCACCCCATTCGATCGGGCGGCACATAATTGGGGTCGGGAATGTATTATCAACAATGAGCGGAATACCGTGTCCGTGGGCAATATTGGCAAACCGTTCAATATCAAGGACTGCCAGAGCGGGGTTGGCTATCGTCTCGCCGAAAAATGCCTTGGTGTTCGGAAGGACAGCAGCATGCAATTCCTCATCTGTCGCATCGGGAGAAACGAAAGTGAAGTCGATCCCCATTCGTTTCATCGTGACATTGAACAAATTGAATGTGCCCCCGTAAATCGCTGACGAGGAAACAACATGATCTCCACCCTCGCACAGATTGAAAACCGAAAAGAAGTTCGCCGCTTGACCGGAAGAGGTCAGCATCCCGGCAGCACCCCCCTCGAGTGCGGCAATCTTGGCCGCTACAAAATCATTCGTCGGGTTTTGCAAACGCGTATAGAAATAGCCGGACACCTCCAGGTCGAAGAGTTTCCCCATATCTTCGGAAGTATCGTACTTAAATGTCGTACTCTGAATAATCGGCATCTGACGCGGCTCGCCATTGGTCGGCTCATAACCCGAATGAATGCAGCGCGTTCCTAGTCTCAGTTTCTTTTGGACCATTGTTTGGTAATCCTCGTTGGTTGATCTTCTCTGAAAGACTGTTTTTCCCCGCAAAGCGACTTGGCACCGGCGACGAAAATTCGTGGTTTGGTGGGTTTCTTCCGACACACCGCACACCCAAAGCGACACCCGGCGAAACCTTCCGTTGTGAACAACAGGTGATCCCCACCCTTTCTCACCAAAAATATCTTTATTGTATCACGGGAAGGGAAACCTTCTTTCCTTCTTGTTGTTTCGCTTGCTCTGCGCGATCGTAAACACCATAAAATGGTGCATTGGCGTCAAGCCACAAATAGATTGTACGGCGTTCTTCCTCGGAAAGAGAAACATGGCCAACATGGTTCTCGTCATCCAATATCTTCGTGAGCGGACTCATATCGGCACCGCACATTCCGGGAAGACTCGACAAATATCGGATATTGTTTTGCCCCCATTCGTAGAACCGGACACTCGGGCGAAGCCCCAGGTATGACTCGGTATAATGACCTCTGATACCACCGGTCAGGTTCGGTATAGGTTGCCCCTCTTGCCCCGCATGACAAGAAACACAGTTCCTATCAAGAATCGGCTGAATCAGCCGAGGGTACGAAATGGGTGACATATCGGCCGGGGGAGGAGTAATCGTTGAAGGACGACGACGCGAGGCGATAGGCTGAACCTCGGCGTTCTTCCCGATCGTCTGGGCCTGTTCGTGACAACCGACACACCCGCGATTTTCCCCCGGCTGGAGATAAACTTCACTGCGCATCGTCTGAACGGCTCTCCCCTCAGCATCAACGGCCTGAAAGTAAAGGGGTCTTTCGGCCGGAGCGGTAAAGTGGGCGGAACCGTCTGTCTCAACCGGAATGGTTCCGACCAAAAGTCGAGCATTTTCACTGTTAGCGTAACCGATCCGCGGATGATTCGATCGGTGATCGGGAAATTTCGGCAAAAGCTGGAAAATACGAAGCTCCTTGATCGGGCGATCTTTCGGAAGAGGTGTCAGTGATTCGTAAACATCCGAAAGCATAAAGGTCCCTGTCGTCGGCTTTTCCCCGTTTTTCGGTAGCGACGAGGGGATCACCGGCGGAACGGGTGTCGCCTCGACGGGGATCGGATATTGGCACGAGAATATCTCGTCTTCAAGAATAAGTTCAAGACACCCGAATCGATCACGATAATAAAGCCCCGTTTTTCCCGTAGTGTTCGGAGAGTGTGCGTATTGCATTCCGCCGATCGATTCGTGACTATACGCGGTTAGATAAAAATCTTCCGAAAGGGGAAAAGGGCTAAAATAATACTGGTCACACCGGAAATCGGGAGTATCCTCGTCTGTCTCGGGAAACGGAAGTTCCGGGGTCAGACGTTCAATACAGTCAAGAGTGTCCTCCGATTTTCCGGGGTCATAATGAACCAACTGTGGATCGAGGATCACGAGCGGGCCTCCGACATCGAGATGATGTGCACCGGCTACAAACATAATCTTATTCGAACCGGGAATCGATTTTGGCTGATAGAGCGCACAGATTGCCACGGTATAATTTCCGAAAAGGGAAACAGCACCGGTGCCGTCAGGATTCGAAAGCCAAAGACCATGATGCCGCGCCGCGTCTCGATCGACATAATCCCACCGGCAATAGATGATCCGGCCGTCGTGCGTGATCGATGGTTGCCACTCATTCGTTTCATGCCAGGAAAGACAGGTGATCTTTCCGTCCGGATCGAGCCGATGGAGCGTGTGAACCGCCAGCGGCTCCCAGGAACCGTGGCAACGGCCAAATCCGCCGCGGCGGGTCGACATAAAGACGATCCCGCCGTCGGGAAGTTCGACAGGATCAAAATCATCGTCACATCCGGTCGTCAGCTGCGTTATTTCCCGGGTGGCAAGGTCCATCTTGTAGAGGTGGAATTTCCCCTTCTCCTCTTTCATAAAATTCGTAACATAGTCGGCGGAATAGTCGCCGAACCCCTCTCCTGTGCGTTTTATCGGCTTGGTACCGTCGGTAAACTTCGACAGATCGGCATACGCAAAGTAGATGGTTTTGGCATCATAGGAAAGACTCATCGTCGAGATTGTTCCAAGAGGCAGTTTTCCGTCGGTCAAATCCTCGATCTCAAAAGAACGGCCCGGATCTTTCAGGAGGTAGATCCCCCCTCCGCAAATACCGGAATGACGATAGAAGTACGAAAGATACTCGTGGAGCATCTGGCAGACGAACCGTTCCCGCTTAACAAAAAGGATCGGTTTGTTCGCAAGAAGGGAATTTCGAAACAGAAGATCGCGTAATTCCCAGCGGAGCGAAAGATAAAGATCGCGGCGCTCAGTATCGGAAAGTGCGGGAATTGCCTTGCTGTCGACTTCATCAAAACGATCCCGAACCTTATCGAGAATATCTTCGGGGACGAGTTCCTCTTCGCCAAGCCGTTCAATCACCTCGTCGGCCCGCTCAAGAAGCTCGTGAATTGCCTCAGACGATTCTATCGAACGGTTAAAATGTGACTCTTGCAGTAGCCAATCAGCCTCAATTTTCGCACGGAACGCATCGTTGGCAAAAAGATCCCCAGCGGCGGATAGGGAAACGAAAACCACAAGAACCGCCGTTCGCAAGAGAATCCTCTGTCCGTTTTTCATTGTTACTGTTTCCTCTCTGTCGGATCTTTCGGAAGATCACCACAAAGGACCGGTCAATCCGACACTGTCGGAAAAATAGATCACCGGTAGATTCGGTAGACGTGCCGCCTCCTTTGTTGGAAAGCAGGTGCGCACCCAATTCACCTCTATTATCACAATTGTTCGGTGGAAATGCAAGCGACTTCCGTTTTACCGAAAGGCGGATTCGACTTATCGCAGAATCAGGCAAATATGCCGATGGTTACATGCCCCTGCTTTCCTTGGGCTCCTTGCCATGGAATGTCATCTCCGACCAATTTAAACATGAATGCAGGAAGAGCGCCCTTTTTCCCATAACAGCACCCGATGACATGATGCGAAAGAGAAACGCTTTCATCGACAGGTCAATTGCCGATTTACCCTAAAGACATCTTGAAAATTTAGCCCGGACGGGTAGAATGATAGCGCTGGCGTTGTTCGACCGAGTCGTCTGTCCGTATTCTGTTTCATACCACCGGCCGGATGTGGCCAAACACCACCAAACAAACAGTGATAAAAACAAGTATTGACCCATAACTTTTAAGGGGTTTGTGATGAATCTGTGTCTTCCGAAAGGGTTTAAATTCGCAGGTATTCATTGCGGCGTCAAACCGGATACCACCAAACTTGATATGGCGCTTATCGTCTCCGATGTCCCGGCTACAGCCGCCGGAGTCTATACGCGCAATCTGGTCTGCGGTGCCCCGGTTCAACTGGACCGCGCCAGAACTCCAGGGAAAAATTTCCGTGCAATCGTCGTTAATTCCGGCGTCGCCAACGCTTGCACCGGAGAAGAAGGTTTTCACAATGCACACCGGATGGCCGAATGGGCCGCCAAGACGGTTGGTGCCGATGGTGAAACTGCTCTGGTGATGTCGACCGGCGTGATCGGCGTTCAGCTTCCTATGGACAAAATAGAAAGCGGGATTGCTATGGCAGGTAAAGAGCTGGCGGCAACAAAAGATGCTTTCCATAACGCCGCGCGTGCGATCATGACGACCGACACGGTTGAAAAAACAACCTCACGCAAAATCACTCTCTCGAACGGAAACGAAGTTGTTCTAACGGGGATGTGCAAGGGGGCAGCAATGATCGGCCCGAACATGGCAACAATGCTCTGCGTCATTCTCACCGATGCGTCACTTCTGCCGAAACAAGCCCAAGACATCCTTTGTCGTGCCGCCGACTGTACATTCAACTGTATCAGCGTTGAGGGGCACACGTCAACCAGCGACACGGTCCTGCTGATGGCCAACGGCATGGCGAATCCCGGCCCTCTCCCTGAGGCCGATCTTTCTCCCTTTGCCGATGCGCTCATCGATGTTTGTGCCGAGCTTGCACGAATGATCCCCAATGACGGCGAAGGGGTTTCTCACCTCATTACGGTTCACGTGCTCGGCTGCGCAACCCCATCCGATGCAAAGACAATCGCCAAAACAATCGCCAATGATGTGTTGGTTAAAACCGCGATCTGCGGTGCCGATCCGAACTGGGGACGGATTGTCTCGGCCGCAGGACGCGCCGGTGTCGATTTTAATCCGGCCTATGTCTCCCTCAAAATCAATGGTTATCCCCTTTATCGAGACGGTACTCCCGTAAACTTTGATAAAAAAGCTGTTTCGGAATCGATCCGCTCTCAGCGCGAAACGATCTTTGAGCTCCATTTCAAAGAAGGTGACGCCTCGGCACGATTTTGGACTTCCGATCTGACAACCGAATATGTCCACCTGAATGCCGATTACACCACTTGATCCGTCAAAAGCCGAAAGGATGTATAGCATGGCAATCATTTTAACTGAATCTGCGGTCAAAGAGATCAAAAAAGTCAAAGTGGCACAGTCACTCGACGCCGATAATTGCATCCGCTTGGCAATCGTCGGAGGGGGATGTAGCGGGATGCAATATTCTCTTGGTTTCGATAAAGAATATGATCCGGCTACCGACATGATATATGACTGCGATGGGATCAAAGTCGTTGCCAGAAAGGAATTTGACCTTTTCCTTGACGGAACCGAGATTTCCTTCGTCGACACCCCTACAGCCAAAGGATTTGCAATCGATAACCCAAATTTTCCGGCCGGTGCGGGGTGTAGCGGTTGTGGCGGACATTGAGTAGGAACATTTATGGCTGATTACTACAAAACGATGGGAGTCAGCAAAACGGCTTCCCAAGATGAGATCGATAAAGCCTACCGAAATCTCGCACGAAAATACCATCCCGATCTCAATCCCGATGATCAGGAAGGTGCTAAAAAGAAATTTCAGGAACTCCAAGAGGCCTACGACACGCTCAAAGATCCCGAAAAGCGGAAATTGTATGACCAACTCGGAGAGGGATACAAACAGTACAGCGGTACGGGCCCCGGTGCGAATCCCTTCGGCACAGGCGGTAATCCCTTTGGAAGTGGCTCTTTCACGTGGACTTCCAGCAGTGCCGGAATTGATATAAACGATATTCTCGGCCAAATGTTCGGCGGAGGCGGTGGAGATAATCCGTTTGCCGGAAAAACGAGTTCACGGCGTCGAAGTCGGTCGGCGATGCCGGCAGGAGAGAATATATTAAGTACTATCGACGTTCCGTTCAAAACCGCCGTGCTCGGCGGAACAGTTTCCTTAAATTATCAGATGCCGTCCGGACGTCGTGAAACGCTCGACGTTAAAATTCCGGCTGGAATTGATGACGGTAAAAAAATTCGTCTTCGCGGCAAAGGAGAAGATAGCTCTGTAGGGGGAGCGCCCGGAGATCTGATCCTGGAAGTTCATATCAAACCACACCCGCATTTCACCCGTCAGGGGAAGAACCTCTACGTCCATATTCCGATCACTCTCCGAGAAGCGGCGCTCGGTGGAAAAGCCGATATCCCCACCCCAACCGGCACGATCACAATGACGATCCCCCCCGGTTCGACCACCGGGAAAAAGCTTCGGATCAGCGGACACGGTGTCAGCCCCACTAAAAAAGGTGAAAAGAAAGGCGATCTTTTCGTGGTCTTTGATGTTGTGCTACCCACGAAATGGAGCGAAAAAGATCTGAAGCTGATTCAAGAACTCGAACCTCAACCCGAACCCCCTGAGCGCAAGTCGATTCGGTTTTGAGGCCTCAACATTTTCGAAAAAAAAGTGGATCAGAAGGAAATTCTTCTGATCCACTTTTGCCGTCTCTCTGAAGAGAATAACCATCGGGAAAATCACCGGAGAATAATTCCGGCTTGCGCCGCCTGAGTGATCATCCCAGGCGGCCAAATAGAGACCTGAACCTCGCCGATATGCGCAGCACGCAGTAGAAACATACAAAGGCGGGACTGACCGATCCCACCACCGATCGAGAGGGGCATCTCGTCGTTAAGAAGCATTCGGTGAAATAAAAGCTCTTTTCGCTCGGGGCACCCTTCCAGATCCAGCTGACGCAAAAGAGCAGTTTTGTCGACGCGAATTCCCATCGACGAAATTTCAAACCCGTGTTCCAGAACCGGATTCCAAAGAACCAGATCACCGTTCAAACCAGAGTAACCCGGTTCGGTCGGAGTACTCCAATCGTCATAGTCTGGTGCTCGTCCGTCATGTTTTCTGCCGTCGGCCAAGATTCCCCCGATTCCAATCAGAAAAACCGCACCGTATTTGCGCGCAGCTTCAGTCTCACGCTCCAGGGGAGAAAGCCCCGGATAATCACGCAAAAGATCCTCTGTGTGGATAAAAGTAACTTTATTCGGAAGAATCGGAACAATGTGAGGATAGTGACAGTAAACCGTTTGTTCAATAGCCTTCATGCACTCGTAAATCGACTCAACGGTTTCACGCAGATAGTTCAAATTGCGGTCTTCGGGAGAGATTGTCCGTTCCCAATCCCACTGATCAACATAGAGGGAGTGGATGTTGTCGAGCTCCTCGTCGGCCCGAATCGCGTTCATATCGGTGTAGAGGCCATAACCGGGTTTCATCTTGTATGCGGCAAGTTTCATTCGCTTCCATTTTGCCAACGAATGAACTACCTCTGCGCGAATATCGTCAAGATCCTTGATTGGAAAAGAAACCGCACGTTCCACCCCATTCAGATCATCATTGATGCCGGTTCCGGAAAGAACAAAAAGAGGCGCTGTCACTCGACGAAGATTAAGGGCTTCGGCCAGATTTTTCTGGAACTTCTTTTTGAGCAGAGAGATTGCCTGTTCCATCATTTCAGGAACGAGCATCGGAACGTAATCTTTCGGAATCGTCAGTTTCATTAAAATCTCCCCGGGCCAATAACAGTTGTTGGGGGACCATAACACGGTACGCCAACCGCCACGTACTCCCACATACCCCGTACCATTATATCAGAGCCAACGGTTGTGACAATGAGATTTTCACCAATTTGTGATGAGGTCAGATCCGGTCCGGGAAAACAGAACACTTGAGTCGTAGAATGTTTTTGTGGATTTCCGGTCTTGCGCGGGTCGGAGCGCCATTAACCGAGAGGAATAATTTATGGGCCAGAAGAGCGAAGAATGATGCGCCTGAACTTCGGCCCCAGGTTACGATGGCAGCGTCGCGTGGAGGCGAAACCGTCGAAATTGCGAAGCAATTCGAGGCTTCTTCTCAAATGGTCCACGAGATGAAAGCGCGTCTGAAAGAACGAGTCAGCGAGCTTTTCCAAGACGGTCGGCTAAAAAGAAAGGAGAACGATCCGGGGTTACCAGAAATGCTTGCCGAATGGCCGCGAAAGCAACGGCCTCTTGCCATTCCCTCAAACGCCGCCTGCAAATGCTCCTCGGAGGAAAACGCTCTGGCATATCCTTCCATCGGGCACTCCACTTGAGAATCCAAAAAATATCCTCGCGACAGGCACGGTTTGAGCGCGTTTTTGTCCTCCTTTGGCAGAAATCGAGGACTCCGGGAGCAAGTGCTTCAACAGTTGCCATCGTTCAACCCCACGTTCAGACCCGACCTGATATTGACGTTTCCGCATAAAATATCCTTCTTTGGGATGTTCTGTCGGAAAAACCCCGACAGCCGAAACGTAAAAGATTGTTCGTTCGATCGGAAGTGATAAAACCAATGCGGCATCCGGGAGCTTGAAGACTCTCTAACGGTTCGGTTCGATCGCTATTCTGACCGATGCTGCCACAATGCTCTGAACCACCGTTGTCCGTCAGAGGTATTTTCCGTCCAAGCCAATGACCTAAGAGAGGAGCCGCGGTCAAGAACTTGACAGAGTAGAGTTTCCGGGAATAAAATAGAGGAGTGATGAGATCAAATTTTCTTTAACGAAAAAGAGCTCTGCGGTACACCCCCGCTCACTGTCCGGGAAAATGGGACCACCTTACAGATTGATCTCATACTCCCAAAAGATGCTATGATAGCTGTAAGGTTCGATAAAAATAACCCTCTTTTACGAAAGGGCTGTAATGAATTCAAATGAGAAACCCTACTTTGTCGGCGTCGACTTGGGCGGCACCAACATGAAAATCGGCGTGATGGATAATCTCGGAAAAACTCTCGTGTACACCTCGATCCCCACTCTCGTCGAAAATGGGCCGGAAGACGCAATTCAAAGAATGGCCGCGGGAATCCATCAAGCAGTTAAGAACGCGAACCTGACCCCAAGCGATATTGCCCGTGTCGGGCTCGGTTCCCCCGGAACAATGGATATCCCGGCTGGCATGCTCGTTCGCCCGTCAAATCTTCCCGGTTGGAATTTCTTCCCCATTCGGGATCGACTCGCCGAGGTCTCCGGATTCGGCGTGACCTTTGCCAATGATGCGACGGCTGCCGCTTTCGCGGAGTATTGGGTCGGAGCCGGTAAAGAAGAACGTGGTTTGATCGTTCTGACACTCGGGACCGGGATCGGCTGTGGGATCATTCTCGAAGGAAATCCCTGGGATGGTTGCCATAGCCATGGTGGCGAAGCGGCCCATAACCTGATCGATATCTCTGAAAATGCCCGTTGGTGTAAGTGCGGAAAGCGAGGGCATTTTGAGGCGTACGCCAGTGCCACAGGGGTGGCAAACCGTACAATCGATATGGTCAATGCTGAATTGAAAACATCCCTGACCGAACCGGTTCGAAACGCTTCTCGGCGTGACGCGGTACCGAAACTTGTTTTCGAAGAGGCAGAAAAAGGAGACAAGATCGCGATTCAAATCGTCGAAGAAACAGCCCGCTACCTTGCTTACGGCATGGTTTCACTAACGCACACGATCGATCCGACCTGCTTTCTGATTGGCGGAGCAATGACCTTCGGCGGTCACAAGACAAAAACGGGGCGTTACTTTCTCGAACGAACAAAAGCCGAGCTTATGCCACGTATTTTCCTTTATCTGGCCGAACGACTCCGAGTCGATTACGCCCAACTCGGTGGTGACGCCGGTTACATCGGCGCAGCAGGTCTGGCTCGCCAGGAATGGACGAAATCACAACAGTAACCCACCAAATGAAAATCGTCGAAATTTTCGTTTCCCGACAGGGTGAAGGTGTTTGGACCGGTACCCTCTCGACTTTTATCAGACGAGGGGGGTGCAACCTGTTTTGCAGTTATTGCGATACTCGTTACGCATCCTGGGAAAGCGAACCTGGGGAAAATATTTCCCCGGAAGAAATCACGGAACGGGCCGTTCTTTACAGAGTTAATCACGTTGTAATCACCGGAGGGGAACCGATGGCCGATCCGGAAATCGTTCCCCTCTCGAGGCTCCTCTCGGAGCAAAATTTCATAGTAACCATCGAAACAAACGGCACATATGATCTCCCGGTCTGTTGTGCCCTGATGTCAATCAGTCCGAAGATGAAGAACTCCGTGCCATCGGATCCACGATTCCGATATTGTCACGAACAACGCCGTTATCGCCCCGATGTGGTGCGAGAACTTCTGAAAAGGTACCCCTCCCAGTTGAAATTCGTCGTTGATACACCCGATGATCTGGAAGAAATCGATCAGTATCTCCGTGAAATTGGACCTTTTGACAGAAGGAACATTCTGCTGATGCCGCAGTCTGTTGATTTGGAACAAATGCGCCGTAAAGAGAAGTGGCTCTGCCACATTTGTCAATCACATGGCTTTACTTACGCACCGCGTATGCAGCTGGAATGGTACGGTGGACAACGCGGAAAATAAAATATTTAGGGCGGTTCTGACACCCCTCGAAACTTGCAGCTCACCCTTGAGCCATCAGAGCCAATATGCGATAATATGGACAAGTTAGTCGAGAATCCCAACCGCAGGGGTATTTATGCTTAAGATCCTGAATTCGTCTATTCCCCGGGAAGAGTTGTGCCCGATTTCCGACACATTCGTCAGGCAGGCAATCCCAGGGGGGGCGACCCCCGTTTGATGAGAATCTTATGTTCAAATCTCCTGTTCCGCACACAATGTACAACTTTTCCGACAAAGAAACAGAATATCAGATGTTGGATTTCCGCACCTATCCAAACTTTCTCGGAATGAAAACGGCGTCCGATGTTCCCGATCACCATATCCTCTGGAAATTCCGCGAGGAATCGCAAAAGCGGGACTTGTTCAAAAAGATCTATAATAAGTTCTGCTCTTTTCTGGTTTCCAACGGTCTTATACTCAAGAAAGGGACAATTGTCGACGCGATCTTTGTTACCGCTCCGAAACCGCGCAACACTCGCAAAGAGAATGGAGCCATCCAGGAGGGAAAAACGCCGACGGGTTTTGAAACGAAATCTGCTCAAAGGCAGAGTCATGATGATACGGACGACACCCGCTGGTCTGAGCAAAACGGCAAGACCTATTCCGGTCATAAACTCCACATCACGACTGATAGCGGTTCGGTGCTTGTCGTTCCGTTTGAGGTAACCCCGGCCAGTGATCATGATTTCCGGATGCTTTTTGCGATCTTGCCTGATCGCCCCTATAACGGTGAACCCCTTGATTCGGATAGCGCCCATGATTCCGAGTCAATACTTTCATTGTTGAAATCCCCGGATATTTCTCCACAGGTTTGTGAGAGAGGTTGCCGAGGCCTCCCTCTCACAACCGAGCAACAACGTCGTCATCAGGGAATATCCCGAAAGTGCAGTCGGCTCGAACATGTCTTTGTGTGTATGACCCAACACGGCAGTAAGGTCGTGCGAACGATCGGCCTGAGTCGTGCAAAGGCGAAAGCCCACATGTCCATTCCGGCTTTCCATGTGAGAAGATTCGTCTTTCTTACTTCGCAACCAAGGAGCAAACGTGTTCGAATCGCCTTGTTCCAGTAGAATGCTCCGCACTTCCGGCCCCATTTGGGCAACGGATAACTGTTGCAGATACACCAAACAACCTAAACCCACACGTGGCAGATCGATTTTTCCGTACCGGAGGAGACTTTTTGAGTTATACGCTGTGGGTTTGAAAACATCGAGGAACTACCCATGACTAAAACGGCTTTGATCACAGGAATCACCGGTCAGGATGGTACGTATCTTGCGCGGCATTTGATCGGTTTGGGATACCGCGTCGTCGGAATTGTTCGCCGAGCCTCCCTCCCGAATACTGAACGAATCGACTCGCTTCTCACCGAGGCGAAAGCAGGAAAAATTCCGTTTTCCGTCGTAACAGGTGACATGACCGACCATAGCGGCCTCTGCAGAATTCTGGAACAGACCGTTCCAGATGAGGTCTATAATCTCGCGGCACAATCACATGTGCGCGTTTCGTTTGACACCCCGGAATATACCGCCGATGTCAATGGACTCGGTACGCTCCGAATCCTCGAATCGATCCGAACCTTGGGGCTGAGGGAAAAAACTCGTTTTTACCAGGCTTCCACCTCGGAACTTTTCGGAAAGGTG
Source organism: Thermoguttaceae bacterium (assembly GCA_050943135.1). Taxonomy (GTDB): domain Bacteria; phylum Planctomycetota; class Planctomycetia; order Pirellulales; family Thermoguttaceae; genus RUG695. The sequence continues at coordinate 44,637 of JBMNOP010000002.1, forward strand.
TGCGAAACACCACAGTCAGAATCGACGCCTTTTTATCCACGCTCACCCTATGCAACCGCAAAGCTTTTCGCCTATTGGACGGTCGTAAATTACCGCGAAGCTTACGGTATGTTTGCTGCCAACGGAATCCTCTTTAATCACGAGTCTCCCCTGCGGGACGAGACTTTCGTCACCAGGAAAATTACCCGCGCCGCGGCCCGAATCAAATACGGCCTTGCCGAAAAAGTTTCGGTCGGCAACCTCGAAGCCAAACGTGACTGGGGACATGCTGACGATTATGTTAAAGGAATGCACCTGATCCTGACAGCCGACAAGCCAAACGACTATGTTCTGGCAACGGGGGAAATGCACTCTGTTCGGGAACTGATCGAAACAGCGTTCCGACTCGCCGGATTCGACTTGACCTGGAAAGGAAGCGGGATCGAGGAAAAAGGTATCGATCGAAAAAGCGGAAAGGTTCTTGTCGATATCGATCCGAAATTTTTCCGGCCCACCGAGGTGGAACTTCTATGCGGCGATGCAACAAAGGCCCGCAAAGAACTCGGCTGGATTCCGAAAAGATCGTTTTTCGACATTGTCGAAGAGATGTTTCGCGCCGATCTGGCAGCAATCTCTTAATTGACAAAGGCGTACAACGATAAGACCGAACAGTTAATCCTGACGGCACTGATTTTTACGGACTTTTCCCAAAGTATGATCTTGGATCGGATTCAACAGGAATAAAACATCGATAAACAATCATAAAATCCAAAAACGGCACAAGAGTCGGTTCGCAAGTGAGGCAATAGGGACTCCTCGCCCCGGGAATCCCCCTTACCGGACAGAACGGCGACCGGTGAAAAAAACGCCGTGTGCGAAATCTCTCTTAAACCACTTCTGCCGAAAATGAATTCTTATAAAAGCGGCAGTATCTTTTGCGAAAGGGTCAAAGTGGAATACGCTTTCATCACCCAAGAAAAGGACTCCTCGAATCTTTCCGTTGGGGCAATGTGCCGACTGCTCGGTGTCGGTAAGAGCGGTGACTACCACTAGCTCGGGGTGACCTCCGGCAAGCGACTTCATGCTGGGATCCGGGTATCGGACGCCAAATGAGATCGAGAAAGAATATTCACAAAATCATTGACTGGGATTTAAAAGACGTGTAGAATAGTTTCGCTTGGTTGGATTAAAAGTACGTTGTAATCGGCACATGTCAGACCAAATTTGACTGTGCCAGGGGAGATTGTCCTGAGTTATACGCATAGGGTTTTAGAAATATCGGGGTCTATGGAACTACCTGTATTTTAATACACGCAGAATAACAGAAACCCAATCACCAAAGGAGTTTTCTATGAAACTAACTCGACGAGAATTACTCGCAGGCTCAATTCTTTCACTTTGCACAGCATCGATAGCGCCGAACCTCCTGGCGAAACAAAAGAAACATGTTTTTGAAGTCGGAGCGTGGATGAGTGGCCTGTCCGATTTTGATAAGGCAAAGAGTGTTGGCCTGGACGTCCTTCAGGTCACATTTCCTCTCCGTCCCAACGGAGAGGATAATGATTTTCGCTCTCCTGAAGCACGCGCAAAGTACATCGACAAGTCAGCCGAAACCGGAGTACGGATCGAGTCACTGGCAATGGGAGCGTTTAATGAATACCCGTTCTGGACCCAAGACGATACCGTCGAGCAAGTCTCGGCTTGCATCGACGCCATGGAGGCGATGAACGTCAAGTATGTGTTGATCTCCTATTTTGGTGCGGGAAACCCGTCAAAGGACGAGGACTGGGATGAAATCATCCGTCGCTATAAACAGCTCGCACCGAAAGCCGAAGAAGCCGGCGTTGTTCTGACAATCGAAGCACCCTGGAATGCCGAGCAGCACCGTCGGGTCGTCGATGCCGTCAATTCTCCGGCGGTTGCTGTCTTCTACGATCCGGGAAATATGATCTGGCTGTTCAATTCGACCGACGCCATCTGTGACGACATTCGAAAACTCAAAGGACTGATTAAGGCGTGCCATATTAAAGACAACAACATCATCGGAAAAGGCCGGATTGACTACCAGAAGATTCTAAACGTGTACCGCGAAATCGGGTTCTTCGGTCCGCAAATCGTCGAAGGTTCGGTCAACAGCGATCTAGGCTGGGAAGAAAGTATGAAACAAAATATCTCCTACATCAAGAGCCTCTAAGCCAAGGAATACTTCCCCAACTCTTCATCGACAAAAGCGCCTTGAGGAAATTCTCGAGGTGCTTTTCTTTTTGAGGAAGGTTGAAAAACCAAACCAGGAATACCAACAAGGTAATACTGATGGAAGAGAACAACCCGGTTCATATCTTTTTCGGTAATCGCCTTGCCATCCTTCGCAATTCGAATCGTCTCCGCTAAAAGCAAATGGATCCGTTCTTCGTCCATACGTGGCGTCGGCGCATCATCGTGGACGGACGGATCGGAAATTCTTTCCGGAACATAATTCCACCGGAAAAATATTGCCAGTATGGGGTCTCAACCCAGCGGTTAACCGTCTCTTTGTCCGAAAGATTGTATGTGTATTTCAGATAATGAAGAGAGACAAGCAGGCGTGTCGGCTTCGCGGGACTTCCGAAACCATTACAGTATAGGGGATTACATTCTCGATCAACCAGAGACCAGTCTATAAGATTGGCAAGCTTGAACAACGGATGGTTGCGGTTACACATTTCATCTAACGTCGTATAGTCAAACAAAACCCTTTGGGTTTGATCGGCTTGCCTCTTTGGTCGCATGGTAAGAATCTTCTTGTTTGGAACAACTCATGGAATATCCAGCGTTGTACCCTGTATCGTTTAGGCCAGTTGCCTCGCTTTTCCTCTTGTTTTCAGAGGAAACACCGCAACTTAAAACATGGATCCAAATGGTTTCACCGTTGAATATACGAGATCAAGTTGAATTTTCAGAATCGACTAAATAGGTTCTGTTGCGGTTTTTCGTTGTATCGGAGTCCCTTCTTGTATTTCGGCACGGGCCAGTACCGCCACAGTAACCATCGCGGCTCCTCCTTCATAAAGCAGACGCGCGATCTCGCTGCATGTCGAGCCGGTCGTCATGACATCATCAGCCAGAATTATCTTTTTTCCTCGAATCAATGCTGTGGCACGCCGTGTCAGGTTAAAGGCTCCTGTCAGATTGCTGCGGCGTAGATTCCCGGGAAGAGTCGCCTGTCGAGGGGTCCAGCGGCAACGACAAACTGCTCTGGTCTCACAGGGAATATCAAGATACGAAGCAAGCCCGCGAGCAATCTGTTCTGCCGAGTTGACACCGCGTAAAATGTAACGCAATTGATGCATCGGGACGGGAATTACGAGATCGGCACCAAGCGCACGCAAACGTGTTTGGCGCTCGTGACAGAGAAGCCGAGTAAACGTGTGGGCCAAAACGCCATCCCGTTCCCGTTTCATCGAAAGAATCTGCGGGGAAAAAGGGTGCCGGTATTCCCCCAGGGCAATGGTTGAGATAAAAGAAAAATTCTCACGATTACAGTTGCTGCAACGAACGGCATCTGCACAAGGACGGGTGAGAGGACCGCCGCAGCGGTGACATTGTCGGAGCTCATGAGCAACGATCTTTCTTCGGCAGTCATCACAAAGGAGAAGATGTTCCGACCGACGCTGTTTGACCATTGACTCATTGAGGGCCCAAGAAGGGTACGCACCGCAAATCACACACAGGGGGGGACAAAGAAGATCGACAACATGCGTTGTAAATGAAAACAGGGGAGAAAACGCTGCCACAAAGTTTTTCATTGTTGACACACCTCTGATTCATCGTTCAAAACAAGTCGAAGAAAGAGAAGAAAATGGGAGGGAAAACAGCTAGGAAATTCCAAACATCGTTCCCTCCCTAAGTTTCCTCAGTTGATCTCGATCCAAGCACCCCCGGACTGTGCGGACTGGTGTGCCGCGAGACAGAGTTTTACGTTTCGAAGACCGTCGGAACCGTCAAGCGGTTTTCCTTCGATGATCGAAAGGGCATGTTGTCGAATCATTTCCTGATAAATGTTTGGTGTCGGCTCGGAGTCGAGCGTAATCTTTTCCTGTGACGTAAAATGGTCGAGTTCAATACGTAGCGGAATCGGTTCGTCGGGATAACCGGAAAGCTGAAACATTGAACCGTAACTGCGAAGAACAGCGTCGGTGCCGTAAATCTCGAACCCAAGATTCGTCAGCGTTCCTTGCAGACCGCCACGTGGTTCGCTGAACGCGACACGTGCCGAACCGGCAAGCTCGCCATCGATTTTGAATCGGATATAGGCGCCGTCTTCAACCTCGATCCCGAGGGTTTTCGGATAGTAAACCGCTGCCAAAGCATCGATTTTCTTCCCGAAGATATACTCTGCCAGATAGAAGCAGTGACTCGCCACATCTCCGACCGGCCCGCCAAGTTCCGAGGCATTGGCACAACGCCAAGTCGCGGCTTCTTCGGGAGTAAACCCATAGGCAAATTCCATATGAAAACAGGAATCGTTAACCACGCCGAGTTTTCCGGCCGCAACGACGTCGCGTGCATATCGGTTCAATTTGTTGTTGACCATCATGTGGTCTACCCCAAGTGAAAGTCCCTTCGCGACGGCAAGCTTTGAAATCGCCTCGGCATCCGCAACATTCGGTGCGAGCGGTTTCTCTAACAGGGCATGTTTTCCTGCATTGAGTGCGGCAGTGGCCAGCGGCACGTGTGTCACATTATTGGTAGCGATATAAACCGCGTCAATCTGAGGATCGGTCAAGATGGCATCGTTATCGGTATACCAATGCAGGCCGAGTGCGTCGGCCGCAGCCTTACGGGCGGGATTGACATCAGTAACCCCGATCAGTTCATACTCGTCGGGTCGGGAGGTAAAACGATGCTTGTCGCACGCAAATCCCTCTTTGGCAATGCGGTTTTCGGCAATTCCGCCGAAACCAATCAAGGCGTATTTGATTTTTTTCATGGAGAGATCACTTTCTTTTCGGTGTTATTTCATGTAGGCGTCGGCAACTTTTTTGAAGGCGTCGATACAAGCTTGAATGTGCCGCGTTTCATAGACCGGATGGGTAAAGAACGAAATTGTGCGGTCGGTCATCCAATTCGCCTGCTTGCAGTTGCACTGGGTGTAGTCAATATAACGCGCCGACGGGTCTTCGAATGGATATCGTTTCTCGCCGAATCCGAAACGATCAACAAAGGCCTTTTCTTTGTACATTTCGGGCCAAAGAACCGAGTAGACCGGAACTCCTTCAGCAGCAACGGCTGCGATAAACTTCTTGACGTCGACTCCATCGATGAGTTTGTCGGTATCGAGGACAAAGGGGGCCCACCAGAACGCGTTCTGACGTTCTTCGGTATCCGGCGGACAATAAAGAACGAGCGGGTGATCTTTAAATGAATCGATCAGCATACGTCCGTTTCGACGACGGTTCGGCAAATTCCATGTGTCGAACCGTTCCAGTTCGCACAATCCGATCTGCGACTGCATTTCGGTCATACGGAAGTTGTAACCGACCCGACGATGGATATACATCAGTTTCCCTTCCATTTCAAGAAGGTTCAGACGTTCACGCACATCGTAACCGTGATCACGGAGTGAACGGCATTCCCACGCGACATCATCATTGTCGGTAACAACCATACCTCCCTCGCCACCGGTGGTAAAGTGTTTGCTCTGGCAGAAGCTGAAACAGCCGACATCGCCGATTGTCCCGGCTTTTTTCCCCTTGTAGACACCACCGAAGCATTGTGCGCAGTCTTCGATAATCTTCAGTTTGTATTTCTCGGCCAAAGCAATGATCGGATCCATATCGACGAGAATTCCATAAAGGTGAACCAGAAGGATCGCCTTGGTTCGATCGGTAATCTTGTGCTCGATGTCTTCGGCCGAGAGAACGTGATCGGTCCCAACATCGGCAAAGACAGGAAGAGCTCCTGCTTGAAGAACGGCAAAACTTGAGGCAATGAAACTATAGCTTGTACAGATCACCTCATCGCCGGGACCGATTCCGAGGGCCGAAATGGCCACATGGAGGGCTTCCGTCCCGTTTCCGACACTGATTGCGTTTTTCGTGCCGATCCATTCAGCCCACTTCTCTTCGAACTGCATCCCGATCGGGCCGGTCCAATAGTTAACCTTTCCCGACCGCAGAACGTCGGCCACTTTCTGAATCGTCGACTCTTCAAAGCAGGGCCACCCCGGAAACGGTTCATTGAAGGTCTTTTCTCCGCCATCAATCGCAAGCTTACTCATTACTGCATCTCCTTAACGTAAAAGGTGAACGAAACAATGTTACATATCTTTATTGAGCGACGCCCGAAATGCGGGCATGATTATTTCTTCGCCTCGGCAAGTCGGTTGAGCATTCGGTAGACCAAACGCCGCACCTTTCGCTCGGCCAATGGTTCCAAACAACTGGAACGAGCACGCCATGTTGTGTAACCTCCGAGTCTGAATGACTCTTCTGTCGGCATATAGCCGTTATATCCATTTGCCATTGAAATGACGATCGTGTGGGGAAACGGGCTCATAAAACGGATTTCACGTCCTGTAGCGGTGTAGACCTCCATCGGAAGAGCGACAATCGCCGTATCGGCAATACGGAGCGTTTGGATTTTCACCTGGCGCACCGGAGCGAGCTTACTCAAAACAACAGACTCCCAGGCGTAAGCATCGTTGTAATTTTTTAGATCCCGGATCGAATTGATCTCCCGGGCCTTTAGGTAGGCTTCTGCCTGTCGGAGCTGAGATTCCGTCGGTTGGCGAATCCCCAGGGTGATTTTTTCTTCAATCATGGCCAATCGCGGCGCAGGATCAAACTGAATATCGCGGTATGCTTCCAATGCAACGCGGGCTACTGACCTCCCGACGGAATTTTTATCAAATTTCCGCTCGGGATTCCCTGCAAAATCGATACAGTTACAGTCGCCGCTCGTCCCGTTCGACATAAGAGCCGTAAAACCTTCGGGAGCATTCAAGCCTTGGGCAACACAATCACAAAAGACGCCGAAATAATCTGCCGAAACGGCCTCCTCTTCAGCGTAATGGGTCGAATAGTTCCCCAGGAGCGAATAAGGAAGGCCGTCAAAAGTACGAAAGGCCAATATTCGAACACCGGGATCGGCTTTGTCGGTCGGGCAGACAATATCTTTCTCAATTCCGAACGGGTTCATCTGGGCGATGTCACCGGGAGAGCCGGTAAAAGCCGTGTCGACCGTCCAGGCTGTGCCCGGTTTCATGATGAACCGGCGGCAAAAAACGTTCTGGGTGTCTTCGCCTTCTCCAAAACCTGCTTCGACCTCGATCAGATTCTCATACGCCTTTTGGGCTGCTTCGACAATTTTTTCCGGAAGGAACGCTGCATACTCTTCGTCAACTCCGGTTCCCAAAATCGCTTGAACACTCGGAGCGGAATGACAGTGCGTCGCAGAAATCATCATCCGATTTTCGGGAATCGCCGTCGCACGATTGATGAGCACCTTCACTCCATCGATAAAACTGTCCGACATCATACAGGTATCTACCACAGCCAATAGCGCGCACTCATCCCCTTGGCGAAAGGCAATGGCCCGTGCTGAAAGCGGGTCTCCGATTTTGTCGAAACGGCGCTCTTCAAACTGACCATTCACTAAAACCGGTAACTTTGTCGGTGTAATATCAACTCGCGACCGACCGACATAAAGTTTTTCCATCATTGACCTCGGAAGCGACTTCCTGGATGTTTTACAAAGAGCAACCCCTAGAAAAAAGGGCTCTTTCCTTCTAGGAAACTCTTGTCAAATCGGGTTTTAAGCCCCCTTTCGTGAGAACCTCGGCCCGCTGTGGCCAGAGGGAGGGTCTAATCAAACTCTCCTCCAAAAGCGGAATCTCGCGCCGAACCGTTTCAACAATTTCGGCCGACAAACCGCCCTTTTGAGCATAAGAGCAATTTTCTCGAAGCTGATCTTCATTGTCAACTCCAAAAACAACGCTCGTCACTCCTGAAAGAGAAATAAGATACCGGAAGCAGAGCTCTTGAAACGGCATTCCGGCTTCAGATGCAATTTTTTGAGCCTTTTCGCGCCAGGGGATCAGTTCCCGCAGATGCGTCGGCACCTCGCTGTCCGGCATCAAGAGAAGCCCCTGAAGGCAAGCACTCCGCGTGAAAATATACACACCTCGTTCCGGTGCGGTGTCAATAAACGAATCGAAACGACGATCCATCAGGTTTGAGGGAAGCTGAACATACTTGGCGCGGAAAACCGTTTCTTGAAATTTGATAAGCGACTCGTGCGAATCGAGCGAAAGTCCGGCACCCTCGGCGAATCCTTCGGCACAGACGCATTCCAGAATTGGAAAATGTTGAATATTCTGCTCGTTGTGAACCAAAACTGCGGTCAATCGATCGCAGCGAAGTCGCTCAAGAGACCGCGCAAGCGAGGCTCGAATGAGTGCTTCGGCCTCTTTTGCCGAGGTTTCTGCCGGAAAGACCGGAATTTTGGTAATAATTTGAAAATTTCCCTGCATTCCGGTTTCTTCCAGGGCACGGCCGAGAACTTCCTCACTCATTCCGTAAGCCGCGGCGGTGTCGAGAGTATTCACACCCAATTCGAATGCCGTAGTCAGGATTGATTTGACCTTTTCCGGCGAGGGTTGGCCCTCCTTGTTGGCGATCCCATATTTGAGCCCAAACTGAACCGTCCCAAGCATCATCTTTGAAAAGGTCATCGGGCCGTATACCCCCCGTCAACAGGAATGTTAGCGCCGGTAATGTAAGACGAAGCTTCAGACGCCAGAAAAACGATCACGCCTTTCAGATCGTTCGGTCCGGCCAGACGCCCTAACGGAGTGTTTTTGCAGTAGTTCCGAACAAATGCCTCGGGCTGATTGTTAGCCAATCCCCCGGGGTGAACGCAATTGACGCGAATGTTGAACGGACCGAGTTCGCTTGCTGCCCAACGGGTAAAATTTGCCATCCCTCCCTTTTCGAAGAAGTAAATCGGCGACGGGGTCCCTGCCATTTCGGTTCCCTCGTAGTTTGTGGGATTTCCGCCGACCAGTCCCATATAGGAGCCGATATTGATCACCGAACCTGAAGAGTTATTCTTCATCGCCTCGACCGCACGACGTGTAATATGAAACAGGGACGAAACATTAATCCGAAGACTCTTGTCGAAGACCGTCATCGGCTGATCCCAACTCGAGCACGCGCAACGGGTAACGGCATTGTTGACAAGCACGTCAATTCTGCCCGACTCACGAATGATGGTGTCGATCAATTCGTCAATAGACTCTTCCGAGGCAAGATCAAGATAAAAGGCACGCGCACCAAGAGGGTCAGCGACTTTCTTAAGAGCCTCAACATTGCGCGAAGCGATCCAGACTTCAGCACCGGCCTCGCACAGCGCCTCGGTAATTTGGCGACCATATAGCCCCGCACCACCGGTGAGAAGCGCCGTTTTCCCTTTAAGCGAAAAGAGATCCATTACATTCATGCGTCAAACTCCTCGTTGATATGCATACGTACCCTTATCCCCCGTCCGTCTGTTCGGATCCGTCGACAACAGACACTGTCTTGCCGATTTTAAAAACTTATCCCGGGAAAATCTTACCGAAATCGGAACCGCGAAAAGCCACCATATCCGATCACGATGCCCACCCATGACAGCAAAGGAGACGTAACCGGTTTTCATGCGACCGAACGTGATCCCGACCCTCACGCACTCCCCCAATTATATCACTTTCCCAATTGCCTGACAATTACTCTTCTTCTTCGAACTCTTTTTCGGCACACCCTAAAATCAGGGTTACCTCGGTGCCGACCGGAGGAATCTTCTCGGTGTTAGGTTCAAAGATCAAATTCTCGTTGTCGGAAGTACTCTCGAATGGCACATCGAGAATTGTTCCGACAAAATTCGAAACTCCGATCAGTTCCCCGGTAATATTGGCCAAATAGTAAGGGTTACCCTGCCGATCTTTTCCGGCAACGCTTCCGGTAAAAACCCACGGGGTCGAAAGGGGGTTTCCGGTCTTGGAATCACGAATCATCTCACCGGCCGGAAGTTCGTGCTCCTGACCATCTTCCCCTCTCCAGCGCACGCGAATGCTAATCCTCTCCCCTTCGGGAGGGATAAAATCGGGATCGTACCGGACAGGATGGCCCTTCTTCGCGCCAATGACCAAAAGACCGGCATGAATCAGGTATGGTTTAACGTCGAGCGCGACAATCGACTCGTACTCCTTGCTTCCCGTCCTGCAAGCAAAAAATTCGAGAAGCCCTTCGCGAAGTGAGATCTTTCCGACAAGAAGAAGTTCCGTACGTTCGGCTGTCACCCAGACCGGATCGACCGGGTCGAGACGTTTGAGTGTCTCGGGAGCGTCACAAAGCGGGAGGATCTCCGAGTTAGTCGCTTTCGGTTCATCGGCCAATGTAACGATCGCGCCAACGAGAGAACAAAGGAGCAAAGGAAAAATCAGTTTCTGCATCAGGTGAATTCAAAGTTCGTATCTGAGAGGGAATGAAATACGGCATGCTCTAACAAAGATGCTCCGGCTTGCGGGTAGACGAAATCATCGGCATCATCCTCAACCGAAAAAAGCCAGTTAAGAGAGAGAAACGCCCGGTCACCACCGGTAATATCGCCGTCGCCGTTAATATCACATGCGACGAGAAACCCATCGTCCTCTTCACTGCTCAGCCAGTAGTTGTAGAGAAGCGCCCGGTCGCCGCCGGTAATATCACCGTCGCCGTCAATGTCAACCGGACAGACAAGGAATGATTTGACACCACTCCAGTCGGAAGTCGCGTAGGCACCGGTGCCGAGCGCCCGAACCTTATAACTTTCCGATATCCCATACGTAAGACCGGTAATTGTCGCGGACAGCTCTTCTGTTTCGAGGGTATTCCAGGTGCTCCCGTCAGATGACCAGGCCAATTCGTAAGAAGAGGCGTTCGCGACCGCACCCCACGTGAGCAAATGGCGATTAGTACCGCCGGAAACATATACACCGTGAAGACCGGTTTTAATCGTCGGCTCACCCAGTTTCCCCGTGCCGTCGGAAACCACCACCGTAACGCTTCCGAAAGCAATCTCATCCGAAGCCAGACGGCCGACGCCCAGCCGAGCCAGGTTAAACGCTTCATTTTCTACACCCTCAAAGGTCGGTGTCGAGGCATAAATGCCCCCATCCCCTTCGCCGACCACGGTGAACGAAAAAGTGCCGAGAAGAGCCCATCGGTCTACCGCCAGAGTTTTCGTGTTCGGCGAAGCCATCCCGCCGACTAATGAAACACGGCCGGAAATTTCGGTCGAAGTGTAAGTGGCCATATTTGAGAAGAGAGAACTGACGGTATAATTGCCGGCTTGGAGGACAGACTCCGAGTAGACTAAATCGAGATAACCACCAACGGTCCCTTTAAGACTTCCGTCGATATTCTTGACCCAAATTTGGGCGTTGAGGACGTCACCCACAGAAGCAACAGAGATCGATTCCGCAAGTTCGGCTGTCTGAGTCACGGTCGAAAGAGAATCGGAAAGAACGATGGCAACGGCCATCTTTTCGTTGGAACCCTCTGCTGTGCTGATGGGAGAGCTCACAAACGTCTCGAAATCCCTGGGCACAGAGGGAGCAACATCGACCGCGCCCCCCGCAATAACCGCCGGAAGGAGACGCCCTTCCAACGCTTCCAACCGAAGGGGATGGAAAGAATGTACGCGCGCAGCATTTTTGATCGAACCGAAAAACTTTAGCATAAAGATCCCTCGCGTTGAATGGAACCGATTCGGAGAGCCATGTCGGTGCAAGAGGCCGGTAAATTCCGATCAAACAGCAGCCCCTACGGAATATTCGCGCGAAAACAACACGCAGAAATACACACGCGGCATCGGCCGCACCGTCCCTTGCCATTGTAAAAAAAGTTCGTCGATAATGCAAGTGATCCCCTGTTCGAAAGAACGGGCGCCTTAAACAGTAAGCGCCTAAACCGAGAGAATTCTTAGGGCCTTGCGGAAACTTCGACCTGTTGTATAATCTGCGGCGGTTTGCTAGTTTCTCTCGATAGTTTACACCGGTAATAAACATGAGAAAACATTTTTCACCGCAAAACGAGAGCCCTCCATCCGAAGAGTCCCCATCGATTGAAATTTCGACCCACGCCGACCGTATTGGTGTCTACTACTCCGATCTCTCCCAGAACAACGACTTTAAAGGTGATGACTTCGACGATTTAGACGAGGATGAAGATTTCGACGATGATTTTGACGCCGATTTCGAAGACATCCCCGATGACGAAGATGACGAACTCCTTGACGATGATGAGGCTGATTCAGATGACGACGCCGATGATGGGGATTACGACGAAGATTTTGATGACCTAAATTCAGACGAAAATACCTTCGACAATGAAGAGGACGAGTGACATCCCCCCTGTTTAATGCGCTGGCAATCCCCGAAGTCGCCCAACTTGACTCCAGGATTTCGTTGATTCGAATCCCACCGGAACTTGACGTTCCGCTGACGGCGCGAGTTCGGAAAATTATCGATGCCACCGAATTCCGGCGATTGGCCGAAATTCCGCAACTCGGACTCGTCTCGCTCGTCTACCCCGGGGCACGGCATACCCGTTTTGAACATTCGCTTGGCGTTTATCGTCTTTCGTTGCTTTTCCTGCGTCGCCTTTCCAATGATCCGCGTTTTGCCCAAACGGTACGGCTAGAAGACGTAACGGTCTTGATCGCTGCGGCTCTTCTGCATGATATCGGCCATTGGCCCTGTTGTCATCTGATCGAAGATTTGGAACTTCCGGGAATACGGAATCACGAATCGATGGCCGAACGTTTTATCGCCCGAGGGAAGATCGGTACAATCCTACGGCGAGAGTGGAATATCGATCCCGACGATGTCCTGACACTCCTTGAAAAGACACCCGTTAAACGCCGCCGGGGTGAAAGTGAGAATGAATATCAGCGTCGCAGTAAAGTCTACCGACTTTTCATGTCGATCATCTCCGGACCGATCGATATCGACAAAATGGACTACTTGGTCCGCGACAGTCTGGGCTGCGGCGTACCGTACGGTCATCATTTTGACCAAGAGCGACTGATCGGATGTCTCTGCCTCAATGAAGCGGGGGATGGACTTGCGATCAGCGAAAAAGGGAGGACCGCAGCCGAGTTAATGGTATTTGCTCGGTACGTCATGTTCAGCGAAGTCTACTGGCATCATACGGTACGGGCAGCAACCGTCATGTTTCAGCGGGCATTCGAAATTCTCTGGTCCCATTACCCAACCCGTGAAGCGCTGGTTGAGACCGCCCTGGAAACCTCATTCGAGGGCTGGCTTCAGATGCTTCGCAGATCCTGCGAGACCTCGCTGCAAAATGCTTCTCTCCCCGAAGAGGCGCGTCTCGACTGTGCCGACGCGTTGCGTCTCTTAGGGGGTATTTTTTCGGCGAAACGTTCGATCTACAAAAGGGTGCGGCAGTTCAGTGTGATGGAATCACCCGAAATCTACGCCATTCTTGCCGGGCGACCTTATCCGGTCCTTCGACAATTTACCGGTTATATAGTTGATGAGATCCGCCGAAACAAGGGTAATATCACTCTTCGGAAAAACGATATTCTCGTCGACTCTCCTCCCAAAACCAAAGAAATTGAGTTTAAAATCTCGGTTTTCTACCCTGTCGAAAACAAATATCGTCCTCTTCACGATGTCTCGCCGGTGGTTCGTGCGCTCGCCGACGAACAGTTTGAACATAACGTCAAAAAAATCCGTATCTTTGCCCGCGCCGAAATTGCGGAAACCCTTCGCCAAATTCCAAATCTTGACGAATTGATCAGGCATGCCGCAACAAAGGTAGTCTCTTAGAGTAACGCCGAACCACAAAGAATAAAGGCCGGAACGAAATACTTGTCAGCACTCTTTTGAGACTCGCGGTCTGAATCTTACCGCTCAGAGTCAGGACCGACGACAAGGCCTTCTTGCCGGGAGTAATTATCGGCACCGCCGGCGACCTTTGGCGTCGTTTTTTGGCCCGTCAGAAAGTTATTGATCGTCGAGCGCTTATACAGATCGACAAGATACTGACGTGCGGCAAGGAACGCCTTTTTCCGGTGGACACTCGTCGTGAGCGTCTCTTTAGCATCTTCGAACGAAACCGCCTGTGCCGGAATAATCTCTTGACAATAGAGAATAACGAACGAATTACGGTCGACCTGGATCACTCCGGAAAGTTCACCGGGACTCAAAGCGAAAGCCTCTTCTTCAAGAGTCGGCATACCACCGTTCTTGATGATCGGTGCAATCCGCCCGCGCATTTGACGGCTTCCCGGTTCGGCGGAATATTTGGCTGCCAGATCGCCGAAAACTTCTTCAAGCGGACGGTTTTCTCTGGCCGGAATCGTTCGCGCCTTCTGCCAGGCTTCTTGCGCAAGCCGCTGATCCTGGACAAAAATACCCAGACACTGTACCTTCGGGCCGAAGTTGGCTTCATATCCCTTTTGCAGATCTTCGTCGGTTACCTGGACCAAAGGTTCCGAAAGTTTCCGGATCACCAATTCCGGCCAGACGATGTTCGTCCGATAAACTTTTTCGGAAAAGTGTGTTGCTTCGAGTTCCCGCTTCATGTAGGCTTCAATATTCGGTTTGCCGTCCGGAAGGGGATAAGTCGTCTCGGCAGCCTTAATCCAGATTTCGGTATCGATGTCCTGATCGGTTATCGTCGCCCCCACTTTTTTGAGCTCCTGCCGGAGAAGGGTAAAGAGAATCAGCCCTTCGAGGTCTTGACGGGCATAGAGTTCCAGGCTCTTATCGATTATCGACTCGAGCAAAATCGGATGACCCCCGACCAGCGCCGCGGTGTTGGGATACTTCTGCATCAATTCGGGGTCCCCCAACACGTTGACCACATCGGCCTCTTTCCCCAATCTTTCGAAAAGAGCGTTGGCAGCAGTCTTCAACTTTTCGTCAGCGGCACGCGAACGAAGGAGGCCTTTGATCTCGTCAATCTTTTCCTGCGGAACCACGGAGTCGTATCGGTTTTCGCATTTGAAAATAATGTACTCATTCTCGGGACCATACGGACCGACCACGTCTGAAATATCTCCCGGGTTCATCGAAAAAAAGAGGTCTTCGAGTTGGGGATCCGAAAAGGCGTAACGACGGACCGGCTGCATCCTACCCTTGTTCGATGCGGTGATCATATCCGTCGATTCGTTTTTCGCAACATCGCCGAATGAGTCGGGATCGGCTGTAACCCTGGCATGAACGTCGTCGGCCTCTTCCTTGGTTTTCGTCATGATCTGCTGCATAACGACGGATGGACCGTAATTCTTCAGATATTCTTTTTCCAGCTCCTCGTCGGAAACCGCAATCTCCGGTGCAACCAAGGCCTGCAGCGCTAAACGAGGCCAGATCACCTCGTCGGCATACTGCTTTGCAGTCATACCATTCTGATCTTTTATTAGGTCGGTAAACTGCTCGGCCGATAGGCGATTCGCTTTTGCCAGACGCTCAATCTCCTTGTTGACCTCGTCGCGGGTGATCGTCACCTGACGGCGTTTGCACTCGGCCAACACCAAGACCCGGTTTTCGATCCGTTCGAGAACCTCGGGACCATGCACCCGAAGCGTTTCGGCTTTCAGTTCGTCAGCGGTAATCTTCTGACCGTTCACTTCTGCCACGACTTCGGGCAGAAGTGTTTTTTTCTCCTGATGAATCGGATTTGAGTTGGCCACGCGAGAAACGGCGCTTTCAACGGGTTTACCGTTTTGGGCCGAGAGTCCCCCCGAGAAAAAGGCCAGGAAAAGAAAAAAGATCGACAATCCGGGAAAAACCGGGAAACATAAGGAGCAACTTTGAAGTTTCCGCATAATCCATCCTTAGAATCGCGTTAAAGAAATTGCCGCCGTCACCTATCCCGCAGCATGGTCGTTATTCTAGCCATTCCGGGAAAACGAGGCAAGTTCAATTACTTTTCTGCAAAAGCTTCTCCGAGGCCAAAAGGGTAACCAACAGTCCGAGGTCAACAGCCCACAGAGCAAAAAGCCCCCGCGAAAAAAAGGAGAAACACGCCTTCCCTCCCGTATCCCCCACCATGCCGAACAATGACCCGAACACGCACAAAAGGAGACCGAAGACGGGGAAAACAACCGCGCAGAACCAAAAAAGGAGAAGCAAACATCGAAAAATACGTGAAAATTGCATTTTACCCGTTTCCGGTTATCACCTATAATACGCCACATATTGGTACGTTCAGCATTTCGGGGGTCCGGAAGAACCGCCACTCCCACAGACCGTCCTTTGCCAGAGACAATGTCGATTATAAAAAAAATCCCAAGTTTTCTCTATCCCCCCCTCTTTCTCATCATCGGAATTCTTCCTTGGACAGACATTCCACGAGAGTGCCGCGCCGCTTCGTCGCGCGTCACAATGCAAGACGGTCGTATCCTGACCGGTGAAATCGCCTCGATCGGAAGCGTGGCGGTCGATCCGAATTATCGAAG
Organism: Thermoguttaceae bacterium; assembly: GCA_050943135.1. GTDB lineage: Bacteria > Planctomycetota > Planctomycetia > Pirellulales > Thermoguttaceae > RUG695. Next base: position 61,104 of record JBMNOP010000002.1, read on the forward strand.
GACAAGCAACGAGTCTGCAATCGAAAAGATCATCGTGATCGACGACCAACTCCGGTTAACCTATGTTCCCAAGAACCATATTCTCGACATTTCGCAGGATGACCTCGGTTCTTCGGCCGAAATTTTCAAGTTCCGCCAACCGATCTTCCGCTCGAACTCTCAATCTGCCGTTTCCCTTGGCGCTTATAAAACCGCTGAACCGTTCGACCAATTTGGTCGCAGAACCATTTACTTCGGTGGAGAGCCTCTTGTTCAGGGAATCACTGAAATCGCTCCGGGGTACATTCGCGCACAGGGAATCAATCTTGGAATCGATATGCGCTTTTCACCTCATTCGTTTCATCGTGAATTTTTGACGTCGATGATTAGGAAGAACATCGACTCGAGCTCTCTCTCGGACCGGCTGCGAATCTACCTATTCTATACTCAGGCCGAACTCTTCGAAGAGGCTGCCGCTGAACTGGAGGAAATTATCCGTGATTTCCGGAGTGCTCCAGAAAATACCGATCAACTTGCCGCAAGCCTGAGAATGATCAGGCAACTTTCGGCAACACGCCTGGTCGACGAACTGAAGCTGCGCCGAACGGCAGGACAGCACCAAAACGTTCGCGCCCTACTCGACACCTTTTCAAGCGAAAACGTCTCGACCGACCTGACACAGTCTGTTCGTTCGATGATTCGGGAATATTCCGAGGAAGACGCAAAAGAAGAGCGGATCCTCTCCGAGCTGAACCGAATGACCGAAGGGCTTTCGAACAATGATCAGAAGACGGCCATTGCCAAAACCATTGCTGAAATCAATTTTCAGCTCAACCCGAACACCTCAAACCGCTTTGCGGAATTCCTCCTTTCGCTCCCCGATAAAAGTCTTTCCGATGAACAGCGGTTGGCGATTGGCATCTCGGGATGGCTTGCAGGCAACGCGGGAGTCGATAATCGTTTGGAATTGGCCCTTTCAATGATCCGGCTTCGTGCCAAAATCAAAGACTATCTTCGGGAAACATCGGAGAAGAAACGGCAGGAGATCATCGAGGAGATCAGGGCCGAAGAGGCCTCGACTCCGCTCGACACCCCTGCGCGGATTCTCCGCTATATCCAACCACCCCTTGAGACCGAACAGATAGATCCCTCTCTCAATGGTTTCTACCAAATCGAAACTCCGTCGTTCGTCGAAGGGAGACATTTTCGCTACCTGGTTCAGCTTCCTCCGGAATATGATCCGAACCGGAAGTACCCGACGATTGTTACCCTGCATAGTGAGCGGACTACCCCGGAAATCCAGATAGACTGGTGGGCCGGTCCCTGGAAAGAAAAGAAATCGAAGGACGGCACCGTCATAAAAGAACGATTCGGTCAGGGAACCCGATTTGGTTACATTGTAATCGCCCCCCGCTGGGCAGAAGGAGAAAACACCTACCACGGTACCGCGGCCGAAACGGGAGCTGTTCTGTACGCCCTGCGTGACGCAGCCCGCCGCTTTTCGATTGATACGGACCGTGTTTTTCTGAGCGGTCACTCTGCCGGCGGCGATATGGCATGGGACCTGGGTCTGTCGCATCCCGACCTTTGGGCCGGAATCATTCCAATCTGCGGCAAAGCGACCCGCTACCCCTACTATCTCCGCAAGAACGCTAGGTTCGTCTCGATCTATGCGGTCTATGGGGAACTCGACGGTGGAAAATCAACGTTGAGTAAAGGGGTTCTCGACCCGGCGATGAACCAAACCCATCCGTTTGATACGACGTGTGTTGTCTTCCGCGGCCGAGGAAACGAATCGTTTTCAGACGAATTAATCCGTCTCTTTGAATGGATGAATTCACGTTCACGCAATTTCTTTCCGAAAGAAAAGATGAAGCTCTATTCCATGCGTCCCTGGGACTACTATTTTTGGATAGCGGAACTCGGCGATTTCCCTGAAAAAGGGATGGTCCTTCCGATGGACTGGTCAACGGGAAAACTTCCGGCCAGGTACTCTCCGGCAAAGACAGATTTCCTTCACATCGGCGAAAACAAGATCAAGATCGTCTCATCGGCCGAATCGTGTACGGTTTTCTTGGCTCCGGAAATCGTAAACTTTGACCAGAGGATTGAGGTGACCTTTAACGGTAAACGGCTCTCGCCTCCCAATGGTATTGTCACGCCGAGCCTTGATGTTCTCTTGGACGACGCACGCACTCGGGCCGACCGCCAACACCCGTTCTGGGCCCGTCTCGACAGCCGAAAGAAATGAGATCTCCATTGATTTCACTTTTGGGGATATATAGAATTTAAAAAGAAAAGAGACTATTAAAAAGGATAAGAAAGATAAGAAAGTAAAGGTATTATGGTAAAGTTTTTGATGTTGACATTGATGGTAAAATACCTATAATCTGGTTTGATGGAAAAGATGAAAACAATGTAGAGGTTATTGTTTTTTGATAAGACAGAAGGTTTATTGGCCTTGAACGCATTTCGTTAAATAAATAAAATAAACCTTGTTGGGAGTTTGTCCGATAAGGTATTCTAGGGAAGTTTGTAAACGAGGGGAATTTATTTCGGTCAATCATCTCTTTGATGCTCGAAGAAAAAACATCTAACGGAACAACACGAAGGAAAGACGATGGCAGTTAAGACTGTGTTTACTACCGGGGAAGCAGCGAAGATTTGCAAGGTTAGTCAGCAAACGATTATCCGCTGCTTTGATTCCGGTCAGCTGAAAGGATTCAGAGTCCCGGGGAGCCGGTTTCGGAGAATTCCAAGAGACCAACTCTTTGCTTTTATGAGAAACAACGGGATTCCGACCGACGCTCTTGAAAGCGGAAAACGAAAAATTCTCGTCGTCGACGACGATCGCGACCTGGTGGAACTTATCGTCGACGTTCTCGAACGAGATGGTCGTTTTGAAACCCGTTCGGTCAATAACGGGTTTGACGCTGGCATGATGGTTAAAGAATATCGCCCCGACCTGATTATTCTCGACGTGATGCTCCAGGATATCAACGGCAAAGATGTCTGTGTACGTGTCCGGAACGACTCCTCACTCGAAGAGGTTAAAATCATTTGCATCTCCGGTATGGTCGAAGAAGACAAAATCAAGGAACTCAAGGCCGCCGGGGCCAATGTTTTCCTCGGAAAACCGTTCGATATGGATACACTCATCGAAAAGATCTGCTCCCTGCTTGAAATCGAATCATTTGTCTGATCGATGAAAAACCGGTTTAGTCACACCAGCGCAATTCAATGAACCAGGTGATCCGATGTCTGAACCGAACGAGTCTCTTATGGCAGCACTGGCGGACTTTGCCGCCGGTGCTGGTCATGAAATCAACAACCCGCTGGCGATAATCAGCGGACAAGCGCAGATTCTCCTCGAAAAAACCCGATCTCCCGAAGAACACCGCAGACTCGCGGCAATCATCGCTCAGACAAAACGTGCTTATGAGATGATTGCCGATCTCCGGCTTTTCGCCTGCCCGCCTGATCCGTGCGAATCAACTTTTGACCTGCGCACTTTTCTCGATGAACTGACATCCGATTATGAGAGCCTCGACGCGGAATACCCTCTGACCGTTCAAATCGAGTGGAAAATGACCAATCCCCCCGGAAACGTCCATGGTGACCGCCAGATGCTTCGGATGGTTTTCGATGCGCTTCTACAAAACGCTTTCGAGGCGTCCGATGATAAGAAAGCGCAAGTTAAAGTTTCCGTGGGATTTATCGATACTTCAGCTCCACATTGGCAAATCACCGTAAGTGATAACGGACCGGGAATAACCCCTGAGATGCGTGATCGGATCTTCTTCCCCTACTGCTCTGGACGAGATGCCGGACGGGGACTCGGTTTCGGGCTTCCGCGCAGCTGGGCACTGATGAAGAAGATGGGAGGAAGCCTGAGGCTGGAGGAGTGCGGGTTTGTTGTAACACTACCGGCCAGGCGAGAATAAAAACGGTTTTGAACGCTAAGAGAGGTCTTGTTTCAACCGAAAAACCAACCTCCTGACGGGCATCGATGTTCACAGACTTTTCCTAAGCTATAATCCCGGATCGGATTTAACAGAATAGTGTCAAAAATCTTTTTTCGCGGATAAAAAGCGCTGGACAACGCATAAAACGCCCCATGCCTCCTGTTTTTGGAAATACCGCTCAGGGCCAGACTTTGAACCAGTTTTCGATTAACCACTCTAGGTCGTCATCATCGATGTATCCGTTACCGGTAATATCGCAGTCTTCATTCCAGGCGGTATCACCTGGACCCGTATGCCAAGCATCGAGCAGAAGTGCCCAATCGCCGGTCGAGATTACACCGTCCTTATCAATATCAGGAGAGTGAGACCAAAGGCGGGAATAGGAAGGAATGTTAATCGTTCGGATTTTCTCGTCGTCGATCGGAGCCAAATCCTTGGTTCTGACATAATAGAACCCACAAACAAACGGAGAAATCGGATCGGTAACTCCCGTAACGGTAAATGAAGGAGTCATTTCGAACGAGACATCAAGCGTTACGACAAAACGGGCAAGAAGCCAAGCATTTTCGCCATTGGTGATCGGTTGAATCAATGTCCAGTCGAGCGAAGGAGAGAAGAGCCACGCAACCTGGACTGCCTTGACATAGTTTTGGGCCTGATCGTAGTACTGGAACTCGCTTAGCGTGTATTTCCCGGCATAGATATCTTCAACGTTCAGTGAAAAAATCTGATCAGAGGCATAATCGAGCTGGAACTGAATACTCGAAACGAAATTGCCGTTCGCTCCTTTGTCGGTGACCCAGACTTCAAGATAGAACGTCTCATTGTTAATGACAGCCTCACGTGTTGAAGTCGGAATGGAATTTTCGGAAAGATAGTAAAATGTTCCGAAGTTTTTCACTCCGGTATTCAGAATGTGAATGTTTTCGGTCGGTTGTGAAACCGCTGCCAGTATAATAGAAACTTGCGAATCTTCTTCATCAGCGGCGGAAGACCGAAACGACGGAACGGCCAAGGAGTTCTCTTCAACGAGAGCCTCCATCTCTCCCTGCGGAAGAACCGCCGCACCCGGAGGATTCACGAAATCGTCGTCATCGACCGACTTAAGCCAGTTGATACTAAGATAAGAGAAATCACCCGGACCGACAAACCCGTCGCGGTCAATATCACATCTTGCATCCCATCCATCACTCCCCTCGGAGGTAAACCAATGAGAAGAAAGGAAAGCATAGTCCCCCGGTCCGATAAATCCATCACCGTCGAGATCGACCGGAGAACTGTTTTTAATAATGGAGGCGGTAAGCATCTCCTGTTCGGGAGCGACGTAGTTTAAAGCCGAAGAACCACTAATCTGATAGGATACCGTTACATCGTGGGTGCCGATTGATGCGCTCGAAAATTGACCGGTGGCGATCACGGTAACGGCATCATCGGGAACAAGACCTCTGATCTCTCCAAGATTGACTGTCGCTTCGGTTGTCCCGTCATAAACTTTATCGTCGACGGTACTACCGACAACCATCAAGGCTTTCTTGTATATAGAGGCTGTCGTAGAGACCGAAGAGGACGAAATTGTGTAATTGGACGAATCTGATCCTGTGAGCAAATAGCCTTCGAACGTAACCTTTTTATTTGTTCCCGCGACGCATGTGTCGAAAAGAAAACTGCCGCCCAAAAGAGTTACGTCATCGCCATCGACTACGCCCGATAAGGTAGAAGTCCCTACGGCGGTTAATGTACCGTCGTACACCTTGCTGTCAGCGGAAACAGACACGTCTACTAACCGTTTCGAGATCGTTACTGTTCCGGTCTGAACCTGAGTCCCGAAGCCCGGACGCGTCACAGAGACATAAACCGTATAGCTGCCAACATCGGTATATGAAAGCGGACTTTCCTGGTAGGTGGTGCCGTCGGTGCTGTACAGAATCGTATCCCCTTCGAGAACTCCGTCGATCGAGATCGAATGAGCATCGCCATCATAAGAACCATTGTAGTCGGTGATCGTCAGGAAATCTTCCGGAACTGTGGGGGCGAACTCATAGGCTCCCATGTCAATCGTCGAGTTAACAATTCGGATACCGCCGTTCAGGTCATAATCAAGATTGTCGCCATAGGGGTCCAATGCGTAGGAATTCTTCCCCTGGTCGATCGCCTGAGCACCGGAAACCAAAGTGTAGTCTAATGAAGAAGGGTCGGTAAAGAGAGGGATGGAAGAATCGTAAACCACAGTACCGACACTCGCGATCCAGGAAGTATAGGACGAGAGGGTGTAATAGGCCCGCTCGGCACTTGTGCTAAACTTACCGATGTCGTTGCCAGATGTTCCGGCATAGTTTGTGGCAACGATCGCATTGTAAAGTTCGAGTGTCGCACCGGCCCCATCGTTGTAGATCCCTCCGCCGGAAGCTCCGGCATAGTTATCCGCAACTGTGGTATTATAAAGAAAGAGGTCCTCCGAGTTATAAATCGCCCCGCCGTAGTAGTTATTTGCACTGTTCTGAGCGACCAGCGAGTTCGAAAGAACAATCTCACCGCTTCCGTTACCGAGCGCACCCCCCTTCTCTTCGGCGACATTCTCGGTGAACAGGCAGTTTGTCGCATAAATACCGCCATTGTAGTTCCAGACGGCAGCGCCGTTGGTCGCCTCGTTGAAGTAGAAGAAACAGTCGAAAAAATAGGCTGTTCCTTCCGAATTGTAGATCGCCCCGCCAACCATCCCGGCATAATTCTCGTACAGGAAACAATTCACCAGATTCAGTTCCGCATAATTCAGGATTGCACCCCCGGCGTTCCCTTTGCCTTTTGTCAAAGAAACATTCACGAGGGTCAGTAGAGCATTGTTACAGAAAATACGTGCGGAATTCCCATGGATGATGATTCCCCGACTCAATGAAGAGGCATCAATCGTCACATTAGAGCCGATGGTGATCTGACCGTTTACCATGGTAATCGTCTTACCGTTTAAACTTGCGTTAAATGTCACGATCCCGCCGGCTCCGGCGTATGATATTGCCTCTCGCAAAGAAATGAGACCGTCGGTCGAATCAACAACGTCAGAAATGGTTGTTACGACCGAAGAGGGGGTCTCGGTCGTAGGAAACGGTTCCGCACCGAGGAGAGGCGAGGCTGCAAGAAGTACTCTCGTTTCGAGTGATTCGACACATAAGGATGCGCATCTCACGAGACCGGTCCGCCGGTTTCCGAGGGTCGGAACGTAAAGATGTTCTTTCCAAAAACGATGAATTCTGTTTCTTATCATGACTTACCTAAAATAAAACAAAAATCGTATCATTCTCACTCAGGCACAACACGGTAAAAACGCCCTTTTTGATAATCGATCGATAGGTTAGAATAAACCGTCGTGATATAAATTATACATAAAAGACCCAGTTTTACTCCCCCCAGAGGAAGAAAAATCGATGCGCACTGAAGTAAGCTCTCCCACGATTTGGAAAATCAAGGGGAAAGTTTTTCAGCTTGGCCCCTCTCCCCGCCGGATGAGAATCATCGATGTAACGCCCGATTCCTTTTCAGACGGTGGTCGGCTGGCGTTGTCGGGACGACATACCGAACCATTCCGTGTCGGTTTGGATACCGTGATACAACGAGGACTGGCACTCATTCGTGACGGTGCGGATATTATCAACATCGGTGGGGAAAGTACGAGACCGGGTTCAGAACCGGTTTCTGCCAAGGAACAGATCAATCGAACCGAGCAGGCTATCCGACTGCTGGCGGCTGAGACCGACCGGCCGATTTCTATCGACACAACCAGTGCCGAGGTCGCCGACCGAGCCCTGACTACCGGGGCTGCAATTGTTAACGATCTATCCGGAACGCTCTTTGACCCGGAGATCAGCGTAGCCGTTCGTAAGCATAGGGCAGGAATCTGTATCGGACATATTCAAAGAATTCCCGTCAACATGAGGAAGAACCCCCTTTATGAAAATGCCGTTAAACGAGGTTGCTCTTTTTTTGAGCCAAACGAGGGACAAACTGATTCAGTCGGGAATCGCACCGAAAGCCATCGTCATCGATCCGGGAATCGGATTCGGGAAGACGACTGCCCATAACATGGAAATCCTTTCCGAACTTGACCTCCTGCATAAGATCGCCCATAACCGTTCAGCTGCCACTGACCCAAATTTTCCCGAATTCTTTGGCTTTGACCGTAACTAAGATAGAACCAAACATGGCACGTTTCAAACCTTTTCTGATCACCTTGGCGTCGGTAGTCATTTTCTATCTGTCACTGCCTCCTGTCAATTTGGCCTATTTATGTTTTATCCCTCCGATCTTCTGGGTCTTCCTCATTAGGGGAGAATTTCACTCTTGCCACCCTCAGAAAACAATCCCATCCGGACGGCTGGCAAAACTCAAGGCGCGACTTTCCGCATTTTTCCGGTCGTTTTATGGACAAATTTTTGTTGCCGAGCTTCTTTTCTGGGGTTTGTCCATCTCTTGGCTCCCATCACCCCACCCGGCAATCTGGGCGGGGTGGGCACCTCTTAGCATGTTGATGGCGTTCTATTTTCTTATTTATATCGAAACGGCACGTCGTTTTGTCCGGCGGTGGCATATGCCTCTCATCCTGGCCTCGCCTCTGGCCTGGGTAGGAATGGAATGGCTTCGAAAACATATTCTGACAGGGTTTACATTCTGCTCGCTGGAACAAGCTCTTTATCTTCGGCCGGTAATGATCCAAACTGCAGCGTGGGGAGGAGACTATTTCGTTGGCGCACTCATTCTCCTTATCGGTACAGCTTGGGGAATCGGGATCGAATCACTGACCTCTGATCCCCGTCATTGGAAGAAGTCCGTTTTCTCCCTCACCGGAGGTTTTCTCCTCCTGGGGGGAATGGTCGGGTACGGTTTCTATGCTGTTAATAAAATCGACCGCCTCTGTACCGAATCTCGATCGGGCCCCAAACCGCCGATAAAAATTGCTTTGCTTCAAGACTCAACCTACTACCACTTCCCGATTCCTACCGAGACCAACCAACAAATTCATCTGCACTACACCGCTCTTTCGGAAGAAGCCGCTAAAACAAAACCGGACCTGATCGTCTGGCCCGAGGGAACCTATGCCGATCCTTACTTTGTCTTTGAACCGGGAGCAAAAATTCCCTCCCCTAAGGGGATGCCCCCCTTGACACCAGAAGAAACGGAAAAGGTGATTGCAAAGGTCGAATCGTATCAGCAAGAACAATTCGATGATCTGCTCGAAAAACTCGGCACACCGGTAATTTTTGGACTTATCTCGACCGTCTACGGACCTGAACGCACGCACACCTATAATTCGGCTCTCTATCTTGCCGCAGACGAGCCCAGTCTGCGCTATGACAAGCGGTCACGAGTCCTTTTCGGCGAGTATATCCCTTTTATGGAATATCTTCCGGAAAGCTTTCCTCTCAAGACTCTTTGCGAACCGATCTCGGCTGGCAATAACCTGGGACTGATTCCGGTTGGTTCCCACTATAAAGTGCTGATTTCCATCTGTTTTGAGAGTTGCAGTGCCCATTTTATCCGTTCACAGCTCGATGAGCTGAGGAGGAAAGAAGAGCCGGTCGACCCCGATTTCCTGATCAATATATCAAGTGACGCGTGGTTCTTCGGGAACGCAGAGAATGAATTTCACGATTCATCGTATACGTTCCGAGCCGTCGAGACGCGAAAATATTATCTTGTGGCCTCACACGGTGGTGTCTCACTCGGGATCACCCCGGCCGGGAAAATTTTTACCCAGGGGACCAAGGGGGGAAGAGAGGTTGTTTCGGCTGAGTTCACCCCGGTACATATCCGTCCGTTCCTCGACGGGAAAGGACTTTGGATGAGTGTTTTCTGCGCCTGGCTGACGGTATTCGCCTACCTGCCGATATCCCGCCTCCGGAACAAGGACTTTCAAGCGTGACAGTCACCATGCTAAAAAGATACCTTATCACTCCAAGGGTTGAGGTGGTCCCGTTTTCCCGGACAGTAAACAGGGTTGTATCGCAGAGCATCTTGCCCTTGATTTATCCCCCGCGGGGGATAAATCAAGGAGGAAAAACGGATCCCATCCCCCCATATCATTCTTGCTTCCTCCCCCAGGTCAAGCTCTTTGCGAACCCTTCTTTTCGGCCGCAGATGAACCAAAAAAGAGTTATGCCGGACAGCGGTAATTCAGAGCACCATGGCGACGCCGGTTGCAATGGAAATCGAACCAGGCCGCTAAACGGTCTTCAAGTTCCCAGACACTATCGTAATGATTCAGATAAATCTCTTCGTATTTGACGGTTCGCCGGAGCCGTGCGATGAAGGCATTGTCCAAAGCACGTCCTCGGCTGATTCCGAACTCATGGGCGAAGCTGACGGCTTCCAAGTGCGGGGTGGTTCATATGGTACCGGTCAATGACTTTCATCAATCGAAGGTTCTCCGGACCGTCGCCCTGAGGTCGAAAGTAGAAGGTGGATCGGGAAAGCCCGGCTTTCTTCATATTGTCGGGACACCGACAGACTTTCATCTTCCGGGTCAATCATGCTACGGTGAGGTTTCAACCGAACCGGGCAGATTTTTTTCAACCAGTCGTTCTCAACGACTTCGTGGCGAGAACCACATTTGTTGCGGCCCCTTTTACAACAAGAGCTAACACATAATTACAGGCACTCCAAACTTTACAGTCCGGAGTGCCCGCATGTTTTCATCCTTCCCGGAATGGACCGGAACAGGGGAAATCAGAGGTCAATCAGAAGTTCGTCAATGAAAGTCTCATCGGTGAAGATTTCCGACCATTCGGCAGCCAGGGCTTCGGTCACGGTGAACGTGTATTCGATGTAATCGTTGTCATAATTGGATTGAGCAACCGCCTGGCGGCTATCGAGCTGTACCTTCATCGTATAGGTTCCGGCAGCCTGTTTCGGAATAACGAAATTGAATGATCCGGATTCTCCGGCTCCGAGCCCTGCGGCACAATAACGATCATACCAATTAAGAACCGCGACACCATCGGAGTTCACAACCTGAACCTGGCTGTAAAAGTATTTCGGAATCAGAGTTTCGCCCTGGTTCATGTAGCTGACGGTGAAGACCGGCAGAACAGAGGTGGTGATTCCGGATTCGAAATCAACCGCATTACCGGTGATCTTATCGACCACCTGCACTCCGGTATTGACCAGATCGGCCATAGGAATAGTGAAGTCGATCGTATAGTAGTTCCCTTCGGGATCATGTTCCACAACGCCGCGGTTATCGAGCTGAACCTCGATCGTGTAGTTCCCTTCGGTCAACTTGGGCATCAGGAAGGAGAAAGCCCCGGAATCACCCTGTTCCAGCACGCCGCCGTTGTAGTAACGTTCATACCAGTCCCCGGCCGAGTTGAGAATCACATATTCGCCCGTATCGCTGTTCTTAACGCGAACAGCATTATAGAAATTCCCGAGCGAAGTCGCGTCAGGTCCGTTGTTGATGAACTGTACCGTAACGATGGCCGTGTTGGTCGTCGTCATACCGGCATTGACAATATCAATAATTTCGTCGGTATATTTGTCGACGGCCGTAACACTACCCAGAACGAGATCGGAAACATGTGTTCCCTCAAACACACTGAATTTGTGTTCGGAGTAGTTATTGTTTTCGTTACCTTCAGCAACAACACCCCGATTATCAAGCTGCACTTCGATGGTGTAGGACCCGACGGCCAGTCTCGGAATTGTGAACTTGAAGGTTCCGGAGTCACCCGTTCCGAGGTTACCGGTCGAGTAACGTTCATACCAATTGCCTTCGGAATCTTTCAGGATATAGTCACCGGTCGTGTCGTTCCGGAGACGAACAGCACTGTAGAAGTACTTAAGATTGATCGGATCACCGGAATTGGTATACCTGACCGTGATAACTGCTGGTGTTCCGGCCTCAAGTCCGCCAGTGAAGATATCGATTACTTCGCCGCCAAGAGTGGCAGCAGTAACGGAAGTTGTGGAGAGATCAGGACCAGCCCCGGTAATCGTCACCACAGCTGATCCGTACCAGTCGCTGTGGTTGTCGCGGCTCACCTTCACGTAGGTTGTATAGGCGCCGACATCGATATAGGAGGGGTTTTCCGTAAGATCATAGGTCTGACCGTCAGTCGAGTAAAGGACCGTATCAGTCACCTGAATACCGTTCACCGTGATCGCGTGGGCAGCACCATCATAATCGACCGTCACGCCGCTAAGCGAAACGTCGGTGATCGCAGCTTCGTTGATCGTAACCGTCGAAGAACCAGTCCAGTCCTGATAACCGTCGCGGCTCACCTTCACGTAGGTTGTATAGGTGCCAACATCGATATAGGAGGGGTTTTCCGTAAGATCATAGGTCTGACCGTCGGTCGAGTAAAGGACCGTATCAGTCACCTGAATGCCGTTCACCGTAATCGCGTGGGCAGCTCCGTCATAGGTTCCTTCCCATGACTCAAGTGTCACGTCGGTGATCATGGGATCTTCCGAACCGGTAACCGTCACCGTAAGAAACGTCACGGGATTTCCATACTCGCGGGTTGTAGGATAATCTTCACGGGTAAATCCCCAATTGGCTTTTTCGACACCATTCTTGTTACGCGCCATTCCGGTACTGAATTCGTAGGTGCCCGAAGCATCAGCGGTAAAAGTTTGCGTTCCTACAAGTGCCCACTGGGTCTGACCGTAAGATTCGGTCATACTTGCCGGGTTACCACCGAACGTCGAAATGTATTGGTCTGTCGAGAAATCATAACCATCGTTGCGCGTGTCGTTCGGATAAAGATTACTGGGAATATAGGCCCCCGGGGTGAATCCTGCGATATCAAAGTAAAGCGAACAGTAACCGCTCAGAATACCGTAGTCCGGATCGGTACTCTTGATATAAATCGAAACATAAACCGTATCACCAGCATCAACGGAAGTCAGTGTGTCCACGTCATCAACCTCGGCCGCGGCCGGGATGGTCTTCGATACAGAAATGCTGTTGATTACCGGACCATCCGCTACAGCTGCGAGAAGGATCGGTGCTTCGGCGCTTGCGTCCGCGGCTGCAAACGCCGCGGGGGAATCATCGACTCCCGTCGGGTTGATAGAAAGTAGGCACCTCGCCTCAAGGGTTTCCAAGCGCATCGACCGGTGCTTGTCGGAACGAACCTGGTGATTCCGCTTCTGGAATAAAATACTCATACTAAAACTCCCAATCCCGAAATAAAATGTGGAAACAATGTTCAAGAGTTCAAAATGTACAAACCCACCCGGGCTGATTATAGAGGAACATTCCGGGAAAGTCAACGTTTTTACGGAGTAAAAAACATTTTCTACTCTTTCCGCCTGCTAAAAAAATACGGCGACAAAAAACATTGGATCCCTCTCAAAGTGCCATCGATTTTCCGATTGACATTGATGTCGAAGCAGGATAGAATTACGCGAACAGGTTATGATATACCCGAATTTCTCTTTCCCGTCGATAGAGCTATATCCCCGGCCAACAGGGACGGATTAATCGGACCAGAGAACCGGAAACTCCATTGTCATCGATCACAAGGAGAGGGAGAACATGTACGACCCCAATCAAATACTTGACGCGGCGCGTAGTGTCTTGCGCCAAGAGAGCTCTGCCATCGCAGCGCATGCCGAAACTCTCGACTCGTCATTCTGTGATGCACTTTCACTTTTGCTTGACTGTTCGGGCAACGTCATCATCTCCGGAATGGGAAAAGCCGGCTTGATTGGCCGGAAGATGGCCGCAACCTTCGCTTCGACCGGCACCCCGGCCTCTTTTCTTCACCCCGCCGAGGCAATCCATGGTGATTTAGGCCGAATCCGTAAAAACGATCTTGTGCTAATCCTATCGAACAGCGGTGAGACGGAAGAAGTTCTCAGAATCATTCCTTCTCTCAAGGAATTCGGGACCCCGATTATCTCGATCACGAAGGCCGGATCGTCACTGGCTCGATCTTCCGACACGGTTTTAGGAATCGCCATCCAAAACGAGGCCGGCCATCTCAACTTGGCGCCGAGTAACAGCACGGCCGTTATGTTGGCGTTGGGGGACGCGCTGGCCTTTGCCGTCAGCGAAAATCGATCGTTTGGGGAAGAGGACTTCGCCAAATTCCACCCCGGAGGAACCCTCGGAATGAAACTGAGTCCTGTGGAAAATCACATGCGCCCACTGGCGGAATGTCGTATCGCCAAAACGGGAAGAACGGTACAGGAAACTCTCGAAGAGAGCAATATTCCCGGGCGGAGAACAGGAGTCATTTTGCTGGTTCGCGATGATTTTACCCTTGCCGGAATCTTCACCGACAGCGACTTTACCAAGCTCATCGCCCAAAAGGGGGGAGCAGCTCTTTCGATGATCATAGATGATGTGATGATCAGGACCCCAAAGAATGTACATATCGGTGACAAAATGGCGCAGGCAATCGAACTGCTCGAAGCGACAAAAATCAGCCAATTACCGGTTCTTGACACGGAGGAACACCCGGTCGGGATCCTTGACAAGACCGACCTAAGGATCGGGTAGAAGGACTTCTTTCCGATATCGTGCCAAAAGCCCACCCACGCGGAAAATTATTCCCCATTCAGCTCGACAGCCGTTCGGATGGAAAGGACCGTTTGCATCAACCGAGGAAGTTCGGTCAGTGGGATCATGTTTGCCGCATCGCTCGGAGAAAGCCGCGGTTCGGGGAGCGTTTCCAAAAAGAGGGCATCTATTCCGACCGCGGCTGCGGCGCGGGCAAGCGGGAAAACAAACTCGCGCCGCCCCCAGGTCTTATCTCCGGCGCCCCCGGGCTCCTGAACAGAATGTGTTGCATCAAACGCGACGGCAGTGCCAAGCCCCTGCATTACGGCCAGACCGCGAAAATCGTTGACAAGCCGTCCGTACCCGAAAAAGGTCCCCCGTTCCCCCAAGAGAATATCGCGACAACCGGCGGATTCGAGTTTCCCGACGACATAAGCCATATCTTCCGGTGCCATAAACTGCCCTTTTTTCACATGGACCGGACGCCCTGTTTCGGCGGCGGCAATCAGCAAATCGGTCTGCCGTGAAAGAAAGGCCGGGATCTGAATCAGATCGCAGACCTCGGCAACCGGTGCCGCCTGGGACGGTTCGTGAATGTCTGTTGTTACGGGGAGCCCGGTTCGCCTTTTTACCTCAGCCAAAAGCTCCAAGCCGCGTCGGAGTCCCGGTCCGCGATAGGACCGGACACTGGTGCGGTTCGCCTTATCGAACGACCCCTTAAAGACGAGGTTAAACAGTAATCCTTTGTATTCAAGTGTCTTTTGAATTTCGGTGAGTTCCAACGCGGTGGGAAGGGATGTCTCCTCTTGCAATACACAAGGACCGGCAATCAAGAGGAGCGGCTGCCCCTTACCGCAACCTATCTTTGGGGATGAAGAACCGATAAAAAAAGGGTTATTCGGCATAACTGCTCCCTCAATACCCCTCTGAGATTTACGCCTCGTTAAGATTGATACCCGTCGTGCGCAGCGGAAACGTCTTCGGAATCAATCAATCTCATTCCCATCCACGTTCCTCCGATAAAACGCAGGAAAAAGATGGTCCCCATCAGACTGATAAATCCCGTCAGAACCGTCCAGCACCAATAGACGCCGAAATGAAAAAAACTCACTCCCAACCATAGGAACACGGTGAGAAACGGCACAAACACCAGGGTTGTGATCATTACGAACTTCGTATCTCCCGCCCCACGAATGGCCGAACAGAAGATAATGTTGATTGTATCAAAAAAGAGGTAAATCGCAACAAAACGCAAAAGATTTTTCGTCAGGGAATAATAGGGGGCAAACTCTTCGGGATTTCCTGACGCGTAGACAGAAAGAAAAATCTCTGGTGCCAAAAGAAAAAGAAGAACAAAAAAACCGGTAAAGAGTATCCCCAGGGCCCCGGCCGAATAGGTGGATCGCCTCGCCAATCGGGAATCCCCTTCTCCGAGCGCGTTCCCGACCATCGTCATAACCGCCGTTCCAATCCCAACAACGGGAAGGAAGGTCATCGCATTAAGATTGACCGCCACTGCGCTTGCCGTCGCGACAACATCGCCCAGTTGCCCCAAAAGGAAGACAAAAAGGGTAAACGACAATGTTTCGAGGAAATTTTCGCACCCACCCATTCCGCCATACCTCAATAACGCACAAAGTTCGGACGGAAGAATGCGGCATCCGTGCCAAAACCCGTAAACAGAGCCGGAGCGGAATTCATCGATAAGGACCAAGACAAAAAGGATCAGGAAACGTAATATCTGACAAATCGACGTTGCCAAAGCCGCGCCGGCAATCCCCATTCTCGGAAAGCGCAGTACACCGAAAATCATTATGTAGTTGAGTACCATGTTCAATAAGACCGCTGCCAGGCTGACGGTCATGACGGTTTTCATCTTTTTTCGGCCGACAAAAAAGGCTTCCAGTGCTTGGGAGGCGATGACAAAACCGATTCCCCATAAGGACCAATAAAAGTAGGTTTTTTGTAATTCGATTACTTCGGGAGCGTGGTCAAAAAGCCGGAAAATCTGGCCTGTCCAGGGATAGACCAGGAAAAAAAGAGGCGTGACGGCAATCCCGAGGAAAATCCCTTGCCAAACAAGCCGACCGATCCGCCCATATTCTTTCGCGCCATTGTATTGCGAGACAAAGGCTACGGCGTAAGCGACAATGCTAAACGGAAATGAAGCGAGTGCCCAAATGAATTGGCCGCTGGCGAATGCCGCGCCGACAGTCATAGGATCGTACCAGGCAAGAAAAACTCGGTCGGCAAACTGCATCACGGCAAGGGAACCGGCCGAAATGATCATCGGAAATGCCAAACGTAAGACTTCCGAACCACCGCCACGTGATTTCCACCAAAGCAAGAATTTTCTTTTAAGTTCACGCATCGGGCGGCTTCAGTTGAGCTCGGTTGCTTCTTCCCAATGTTCGTAAAGCGTCTTGAGAAGCTCCTGTTCCTCGACAAGTTCGGCCGTCAGACAGCGCACGAGGTCACCGTCACGGAGTGTTTCGGGATTGACCAGTTCCTCGTTGAGTGTCATGACGCGGGTTTCGCGCACAAAGATTTCCTCCTCCAGATCGCTGACCTTTCGATAGGGAAACTTTCGCTGCTTTTTCTTCTTCTTCTGTTTCGATGGGTGTTTCCCCAACGTATCGTGGATCGACTTCTTTCCGGTCTCTCCGGCACGTTCTTTTCGAATCCGTTCGGAAGAATGACGGTCGGACAACGGTTTTTCAACCCGCTCTTTATCGCTTGGTTTTATGTGCGCTTTCTCGGTGGTTCTCTTCATTTCAGCACGTTTCGATGCCGACGTTTCCCCGATCGGTCCGACAGCCCCGGTGGCAAGAGCACCGTCAAGGAAGGGATCGGCTATAAGGCTTTTGGCCACCATGTCACGAAACGTGGTATAGTTCCCTTCCAAAACCAAAAAGCGTGCGTTGGGCTGGATAATCAAAAGGTGGTCGGCGGTCCGGTCGACAAAATAACGGTCGTGGCTGATGAAGAGAACCGTCCCTCCGAAATTTTTGAGGGCTTTTTCGAGCGCCGAACGAGCCCAAAGGTCAAGGTGGTTCGTCGGCTCGTCGAGGACGAGAACATTAGCATCTTCGGCAGCCAATTTGGCAAGCGCCGCTCGACATCTCTGCCCCCCGCTCAGACTGCCGACATTTTGGATCTGCTGATCCTGCGTCAAGCCAAACGCCCCCAGAAGTTTTCGGCGCGGAAGTTCTTCAAAGACTTTTCCGACGGGACGAATTGCCTCGACCACCGGAATCGAATCGTCAAGCACATGCAGATGCTGGTCGAAGTAACCGATCTTTACCCCTTGTCCGATTTTGACTCGGCCGTGATTCGGAGCGAGTTCCCCGATCAAGCATTTCAAAAGGGTTGTTTTTCCACAGCCGTTCGGCCCGATAATCGCCCAACGTTCACCTTGCTGAATAGTGAATGTCAAATCTTTGAAGAGGGGTCTTCCGCTGAACCCTTTGGTCAGTTCTTCGACCCGAAAAACAATATCACCCGTACGGCTCGGTTTCGGAAACGAGAACGAGGGAGTCTGAATATTTCGCGGAAGTTCGGCCGGATTGGCCTCCAGGTGTTCAAGTTTCTTCCTCCGGTCCTCGGCTTGAGCGGCTTTCATCCCATAGTGGTGGCGACGGATAAAATCTTTCGCCTTCTCAACCTCTTCCACATACTTTTCATAGGTTCGGGACTGAACCAGAAGTCGGTCTTCTTTCAACGTTAGGTACTTGGTGAAATTCCCGGGATAGTCGTCCACCGTACCGAAATAGAGCTCAAGGGTTCGGTTGGTAACCCGATCAAGAAAATAACGGTCATGACTAACGAGAATCACCGCGGCCGTCGTTGTCCGAAGAAATTCTTCGAGCCATTCGGTAGCCCTCAAGTCGAGGTGGTTCGACGGCTCGTCGAGGAGCATGATATCAGGTTCGGCCAAAAGAAGTTTCGCCAAACCGAGCCTATTCAGTTCCCCTCCGCTGAAAGTTTCGATTTTCTGGTCAAACTCGCTATCCGTAAAACCGACACCGTGCAAGATCTGTTCGACCCGATAATCGAGATTGTAGGCGTTCTTACGGGTCAGCTCTTCGTGAATCCGATCGTACCGTCTGGCCAAGCGATCTCGCTCTGACTCATCCGTCACTTCGCCAAGCCGGCATGCAATTCGTTCGGCCTCTTCCTGAATGGCAATCAGGTGCGAAAGCGCATCTCGCGCCTCATCAACCAGTGTCCGACCGACAGTGATTTCGGGACGCTGTTCCAGATACCCGATTATCGTGTCGGCCGACTTTTCAATCGATCCGCGTTCGGTTTCATCTTTTCCGGCGAGGATGTTGAGTAGCGTTGTCTTCCCGCAACCGTTTGGCCCTACCAAACCGATTTTGTCCCCTTCCCGAACCTGGAATGAGACATCGGCCAGGACCGGTTCAGGTCCGTAATGCTTTCGTAGTTCGCTTACGCTTAGTATGACTGCCATAAAGTATCACTGTTTGCTCAGATGGGTAGCGGCTGGGAGCCTTATTTTACCCAAAAAAGGTAAAACTCCAATACCTTGGCCCCCCTTCCCCTTCGAGTGCAGCGGAGATCATTTGCCTTGCAAACTCTCTGAAATCTTGTTATACTCCGGCGGAAATGCACCTTGTTATTCCCTGGGAGACTCCCTTATGAAGTCAAAACGGTTTCTTCTCGGCAGCTTGCTGCTGCTATGTTGCGGCACGTTTGCCGCCTTAACGGCAGAAGAACCATTACGGCGCTGGCGCACCCGCTTCGGAGGCGTTTTGACGGGGTCTTGGGACCGCAGTCTTGACGAACCGGATGGGACACTAATCCGGATACGTTCCCAATCGAACCTTTACCGTGTCCGGGTCGATGACCTGAGTCCGGAAGACCGCTGGTACGTGCTGAGTCAGCATGTTGTCAAATCTGCCGAGACTCCGGAAACGAGCCCGTCGTGGGGAAGTTATCGGGAGATGCTTTCCCCCGATTCAGCCGGTTCCGTTCCTCCGAAGCCACTCCCTCCCGCGCCCGACCCCCGAAATGGGACCGCCCCGATTCCGGCCGACAATTCCGACTGGGGGATATCCAATACCCGGGATCATGAACCCGAGGTTATTTCGACCGATGAATCTCTCGATGCCGAGTTTATTCCGGTCCCGGAATCTCCCGAAACCGATCAGACAACCAAAGAAGACTTCGAATCGCTCCCTCCGAGCGTTCCCGGAAAAAGTGCCGGGGAACGTCGGGTTTATCATGTCGCCGGCATCCCGTTTCCATTCCGTTGGTGTCCACCCGGTTCGTTTGTGATGGGAAGCCCCGTGTCCGAAATAGGGCGCAGCGACAACGAAATGCAGCGCGAAGTGACGTTTCCCAACGGTTTTTGGGTTTTGGAAACGGAAGTAACACAAGAAATGTGGACGAGCATTTTCAACCGGAACCCCAGTTGGTACTCTGAAACCGGCACCGGTGCGTCACGCGTTAAACATATTGAAACGGGAATGCTGCCTGTCGAGCAGGTAACTTGGAAAGAGGCCGTTGAATTTTGTAACGAATTCCGGAATATATCAGGGCTACACACCGTCCTGCCGACCGAAGCCGAATGGGAGTACGCGTGCCGGGCCGGCAGCGAAAGCGCCTACTCGTTCGGAGATATCATTCACCCCGAAGACGCCAATTACGACGATTCCGACGCGCAAGACATGGTCCAAAAACGTAAAGCTATCCGTAATCCATACCCGGTAGGAAGCTTTGAACCAAACAAGTGGGGCCTTTTTGACATGCACGGCAACGTTGCCGAATGGTGTCGAGATAGCTACCGCGATCCGGAACCAGACTCGGCAACCCCATCAGGTTCACCGGAATTGGGTGAAAATGCTGCGGAATCGGAAATAGAAACCAGTCGTGTTTTCCGTGGCGGAGCCTGGTATTTGGACGCCGGTTGCTGTCGCTCCGCCTATCGTTATGGTATTGACCCCGACACCCGAGCCTACTACTTGGGGTTCAGGATGGTCATCGAACCGTAACCCGCCCTTGACAACCCCCGAATTGCGGTTACCATATTGACATATCAGGCCCCCTTCGTCTAGTGGCCTAGGACATAGGATTCTCAGTCCTGTAACAGGGGTTCGATTCCCCTAGGGGGTATTCCCGCCCTTTTCGGTCACGCGCCGGAAAGGGCTTTTTTTATGGGATTTCCCTCGTTTTTAAGGCTCAACCCGATTTTTACCGAAACCCTATTTTTATCTAAATTTTCCTTATTTTACCTGGTTTGGGTAACCGTTTGGGTAACCGTCGCGCCCGCCTGTGGAAAAACCGACTGTTCGGATTGTAAGGTAGTGAACGCGCAAGCCCTCGCGAAGTCTTCGTTTCCAACCAGCATACCAGATATTTGGTAGTGCTTCGCGGAAACTTCTTCGCTGTGACCTATCCAGGCTGTCCGTTGATCGCTACTAAACCCGGCCCGCTTCAACTCACTCACCCTTGAGGCTCGCATATTGACGGCCGGGTTTTTCCACGGCTCGAAACCGG
Source organism: Thermoguttaceae bacterium (assembly GCA_050943135.1). Classification (GTDB taxonomy): domain Bacteria; phylum Planctomycetota; class Planctomycetia; order Pirellulales; family Thermoguttaceae; genus RUG695. The sequence continues at coordinate 82,068 of JBMNOP010000002.1, forward strand.
CCCGCCGAATGGTACGACGAACCGCGTTATAAATCGCGGTTTCCGACCGTCCCCGGATGTCTTCATCTAAAACGTAGACTGCACCAGGCTTTGCCAGTTCAAACAAATCCTCAAGCTCGGCCCGGATTTCGGGGAATAATGGACAATACCGCTCGGCGCGTCCTTCGTAACGGGCTGTTTTCGGTGAATGGACGCGAATCTTGCCAGCACTCCAGAGAATGTCATCCCATTGGAGATACATCGGCTCCATCTTTCGGAGTCCACCGAATCGTCAAAGAACAAACAACACCCGCCAGCTTTGAGAGGGGCAAGCGTCCAGGAAACGCCCCGCCGGATTGACAAAGCTCCCTTTCTTAATCCATTCAAAGGGGCTTTTCGTGATGAGCCTCGTCCGCCTTGCCAGGTTGAAAACGGTTTTGATCGTTTTCACGTAACCAGCGATTGACGTTGACTGCAGGGGTTTCCCATGCCTATTCAGCTGTCGCTCCTCATCTTTTTTGTCCTGTGAGGGTACATTTCTTCAAAATCCAGTAATATCTTTAACAGTGTTTCATCCAAGAAAGTCAGAACATGCTCTCGGATGTCTCCCGGAATGCCATAATATGCCTGGGCAATCGATCCCGTGATTGCCGCAAGGGTATCACTGTCTCCGCCAATGGAAACGGCATTGCGGATGGCATCTTCAAAATCCCTCGATTCCAGGAATGCCATAATCGCCTGCGGAACGGTGCCTTGGGATGAAACATCAAAAGTGTAGGTTGGGCGAATACCATCCAAAGTAAAATCCATGGGATAGTAATGCTGATGAATGTAGTCACGAATTTCCAGGATATTATCCCCCTGTCGGGCAAGCCATATGGCTACAGTGGTAGCTTCGGCCCCTTTGATCCCTTCCGGATGGTTGTGGGTTACTTCCGTCACTTTGCGGGACAAGAGAAGAGCTTCCTCAAGGCTAGAAGCCGCATAAGCACAAGGGCTGACCCGCATCGCCGCACCGTTGCCATAGCTGTTGTAAGGAGCGGGGTTCTCCAAATAGAGCCACTCATTGAAGTGACTGCCGTAATCACCATCAGGATACTGACGACCCAATCTCTGCATGCTGGCAATCGCCGCTTGCCCGAGATTAGTGAAGTCATTCTGACAGGCCATGATAGCGTCAGCGATAGCTAAAGTCATCACGCTGTCATCAGTAACATAGCAGCGATGTGTCATGAACTCAAAGTCTTTGGACTTGAGATTGTTCCATTCAAATCTGGAACCAACGATATCACCAATTATTGCTCCTAACATATAATCCCCACTTCACGGTGCTTTCATAAAATAAAGAAACCTGCCCTGTCATACTAGAAGCAGTTTCATAACTCCTAGTGTAACTTTCCCAGTTTGCGTCCCCGACTGCATTTTACTCTTGCTTTTACGATGTCTATTTACCCCCCCTAGCGGCATAAACGGCACTTTCCGATTAAAATAGCCGTAAAGTGCTGTTTTTATAGGATTTTGCGCGTTCACGCACTCCGTAATGTCCCATCCACGCGGAGGCTGCGCGCTTGGGGTATTCCGTTCACAGTTCATTTGTCCGACTCTCTCGCAGGTTTTGAACGGCTCGTTTCCACGCCGGTAAGGTTACCACCGCGCAGACCCCAACATAGTCTTCACTCTCGATTAACATTCCGGTCATCTAATAATGCTTTGGAAAATTTTCCTCGCTGTGTCCTATCCACGTCGACCACCGATCGCCGGTCACCCCCGCCCACATTCTTAGCTCGCCGAAAAATGCCGGGCTCGCGACTTGTTGATTTGCTCGACGGTCAGACGGACGAGTTTTACCGCGGGAATGATTGTAAAGGTTAGGAGAATGATCAAAAACCACTGTTTGAAGGTCAATGGCTCGGTTCGGAAGAATTCCCCAACCCACGGTATTTGAACCATCACAATCTGGACCGCAACGATCGTCCCGACAATAAAAAGAAATGAGGGCGTCACAAAACGAAACCCGGACTCTTCGGAACGCAGGGCACGGCAGTTAAAAGTGTGCCAAAATTGGAACATCACGAAAATCGTAAAAAAGACCGTCAGCGCTTGTCGATTGACTTGAAGATATTCCGGACTGGCAATCGGGATCGACATATTGTAGCGATGCGCCGTGTCGACAAACCAACCTCCGAAAAGGGCCAAATAGAGGATGATCGTCTGATAGATTCCCGCCGTGAGGATCGTTACCCCCATCGTTCCGGTAATAATCGACGCGTTTCGGGGAAGCGGTTTTTCCGTAAGTGTCTGCGGACGCGGCGGTTCCGTCGAAAGGGCAAGCGCGGCAAACGTGTCCATAATGATATTGATCCAAAGAAGCTGCGTGACCGTCAGCGGCAAAGGCACATGAAGGATCGGCCCTAAGAGCGCGCACAAGAGTGCAGCCGCATTGACCGAAAGCTGGAATTGTACGAAGCGGCGAATATTTTGGAATAGTGTCCGCCCCCACCAAACACCGGTGACGATCGACTTGAAGTTATCGTCGAGCAAAACAATATCACTCGCTTCTTTAGCCACTTCGGTCCCGTTCTTTCCCATCGAGATACCGACATCGGCAGCCTTCAATGCGGGAGCGTCATTAATGCCATCTCCGGTCATTGCCACCACTTCCCCTTTTCGGTGAAGCGCGTTTACCAAACGGAGCTTATCAAATGGAGTGGCCCGTGCCAAAACAGATATTCTTTCCGCAGCTTCGGCGAGTTGCTCGTCGGGAATTTCGGCAAATTCTGCCGAAGTCAATACCGAACCTGATTCATCGGTAGGGATTCCCACCGCGGCGGCAATAGCCTCCGCCGTTGAGCGCGAGTCTCCCGTAATCATTTTGACGTGAATATGCGCCTTACGACATTGTTCCACTGCGTCGGCGGCTTCAGGCCGAAGCGGATCGGCAAGTCCGACAAAGCCGATAAATCGAAAATCAGACGTTGTTTGAAGTTCTTCTTCGCTTTGCGGCAATGGCGATTCGCTTTCACCTTTAAATTTTTCAGCAAAAGCAAGAAGACGTAGGGCCCGACCCGAAGCATGGGAAAGGGATTCGTTGATCCTGTCCGAGATTTCGGCAATCGGTACTTCTCGCCCACAAACGAAAGCGGTTGAACAAAGGGGCAGGATCCGTTCCGGGGCGCCTTTGATAAAAGATTTTTCATGCGCGTCAAGTCGACCCGTTGCTAACGACATCTTCCTGTCGGAATTGTAGCCTAACTTGGAAAAAGGGCTCCAAACCGATTGAAGGCGGCGAATATCAACCCCAGACCTGTATAAGAAGAGCAGAAGAGCCGACTCGGTAACATTCCCGATTCCCGTCACCGCGGCTTTTCCGGTGTTCGGATCGTTTTCAAAATGGAGCATCGCGCTCGCGTTGAGCGCTATTCCCTCAATCAAACGCTCCCAGGCGGGGCTCTTTGCCAAGTCGGCAAAGTTATCTCGCGAAAACTCTTTTCTGTCAAGATAAACTAGCTCTGGTTTCATTTGGTTTTCGGTAAGAGTGCCGGTCTTATCGGTACAAATGACTGTGGCCGAACCTATTGTCTCAGAGGCAACCAGGCGTCGGACAAGACAATTCTCCTTGACCATTTTGCGCATATTCAATGCCAGACTCAGCGTCACCATCATCGGAAGTCCTTCCGGAACCGTAACGACAATAATAGTGACCGCGACGACAAAGGCCATCAAGACTTCTTTCAAAAGGGCAATGCCGTAAATTGCCTGGTCGTGAGCCCCGATCCCAACGGTTCCCGTCAGCCCCAGGCCGACAGTAAAAAGCGCTAGGGAAAACGGTAAAGAAACCAAAAATTTTGCGTAAAGGGAATGAATTTCGATTCCCATCCCGGCAAAGAAGGAATGTAAACCGAATCGTCCCAATAACAACCCCAAAATGAGGGAACCAAAAATCAGCGGAAGGATGACCCCCCGTTCCTCCCTGAGAGAGTCAAGCAACGGAGTCTGAATCAGGCATTCGATTAACATCACCGTGAAGATCGTCAGCGCTCCAATCACACCGGCGACACTGATCTGTTTCGCCAGACGGGCAAGTTTTTGCATGAGAGGGGATTCTTCGGTGGTACGTTTCTGTTCACCAAGGGTAAGTGCAATCTTTCCCATCTGGGTTTCGTCGCCGGTGCGAAGAACGAGCATCAAGCCAGATCCATCAACGACAGCCGTCCCACGGGCCAAAAACGATCGGTTCGCAGGATCAATCGAATCGCGAATCCGGGAAAGGTCCGTTGTATCCGCGTAGACCTCTTTCCTGACCGGCTCCGACTCCCCGGTCAACATAGACTCGTTGACCTGAATTCCAGATGAATCGATTAGAACACCGTCGGCGGGAATTTTATCGCCGGTATCAAGCTTGGCGATGTCTCCGACGACAATGTCAACGATGGGAATCGAATCGATCTGACCGTTACGAAAGGCTTTGATGGGAACGACGTCTTTGACTCTGTTCAAGAGTTCGAACTCTTTGCCACTTTTCCTTTCGCTGAAAAACGCCAGCAGAGTCGCCAATCCCACAGCGAGAAAAATACCGATCGAATCGAAATAACTCGCATCGCTGTTCTTAAAAACCGACCGTTCCACAATGGTGACACCGAGTGAGATGAGGGCGGCAACAAGGAGTATCCGGATTGTCGGATCGCTAAATCTGGAAAGAAGCTCTTTCCACCAAGGAATCTTTGGAGGTGGGGTCAATGCGTTCCTGCCGTATTGACGCCTCATCGCCTCGGCTTGTGAGTTGGAAAGCCCTCCGGAAACGGAATAAGTAAAACCGGGTGCATCTATATCGGTAAGAAGACCGCTTTGCGGAATTTCCCTGTTCGGCTTGGTTTCGACCTTGGACATCCTCGAATCGCATCCTGTAGTCTATGGAACTATGAAAGTAATCTCCCCCTCGTTTTAAATTCATATTCTAAATCCACGCGAAAAAACCACAAGAGCCTTTCCCTCAAATCGACGAGCAGATAAAACTCCTCTTGCCAAAACCGAAATTTAAAATAAAATAAGTAAGACGTTTGGGCGGAGGAGTCCGACTCCCACGCACGAGCATTTTTACAGCGTTTCGTTCTGAACACGAAGGATAGATCCTCAGGGTTAAGACGTGGCGGGCCATACCGAAATCTCGATATTCACCGCGTTTTGCCATTGGAATCTGTGGTAAAACGCTTTTTTCTTGCCGTTTTTGCGTCACTCCCCAGCACCCGACAGAACCGAACCGGTGGAAAGGAAAGAAGCATGATCACTCGAATTGCCGTCATCGGAATCATCGTCGAAGAGAACCAGAGCGTTGACCGAATCAATTCCATCCTTTCGGATTACCGAGACTCGATTATCGGTCGACTCGGAATCCCCTATGAAAAACGCGGTCTCAATGTCATCAGTATTGTCGTCGACGCGTCGACCGATTCGATCAACGCATTGACCGGAAAATTGGCAACTCTCCCCGGAGTCAGTGCCAAGGCTGTTTTCTCGCGCACAGAATTTGTCGAAGATGAAAACTAAATACAGAATCCGGATCGCGTCCGAAACCGTTTTGCGATCGGGTAATTCCATGAAGGGTAGGTAAGCAGTGTACGATCCGAAATCTTCCAAAGCGGAAGAATTTATTTCCCATGAAGAGATTCTTGCGTCGATCGATTATGCCGAAAAGCAAAAAAACAACCGAGAACTGATCGAATCCATCCTGGAAAGGGCGAAGGACTGCAAAGGAGTCCCGCACCGTGACGCCCTGCTTCTTGTCGAGTGCGAAATCCCCGAACTCAACGAGAAGATTCTCGAGTTGGCGCATGAGATCAAGGAGCGCTTTTACGGGAACCGCATTGTGATGTTCGCGCCACTTTATCTCTCGAATTACTGTGTGAACGGTTGCGTTTACTGCCCTTATCATCTCAAGAACAAACATATCCGTCGTCGTAAGTTGACTCAGGATGAGATCCGGGCCGAAGTGATTGCCCTGCAAGACATGGGGCATAAACGCCTGGCCATCGAAGCGGGCGAACATCCAACCATGAACCCGATTGAGTACATCCTCGAAAGTATCAAAACAATATACTCTGTCAAGCATAAGAATGGCGCTATCCGACGAGTCAATGTGAATATTGCCGCAACCACGGTTGAAAATTACCGCAAACTCAAGGAAGCCGGAATTGGGACCTACATTCTTTTCCAAGAGACCTATCACAAAGAGCGCTACGAACAGCTCCACCCCTCTGGCCCGAAACATCATTACGCCTATCATACCGAAGCGATGGACCGGGCCATGGACGGCGGGATCGACGATGTCGGCTGCGGTGTCCTTTTTGGACTCTCCGATTATCGCTACGACTTCGTTGGCATTCTGATGCATGCCGAGCATTTGGAAGCCGCCAAGGGAGTCGGTCCCCATACGATCAGTGTCCCGCGTATCCGGAATGCCGATGACATCGAGGCTTCCAACTTCGAAAACGGGATTACCGATGACCAATTTGAAAAGATTGTCGCCGTGCTCCGCATTGCGGTTCCCTATACCGGACTGATCATCTCAACACGCGAATCAAAAACCGCGCGAGAGCGCGTACTCAAGGTCGGGGTTTCCCAGATCAGCGGCGGATCCCGAACAAGCGTTGGCGGATACGTTGAGCCCGAACCGGAAGACGAAAATTCGACACAGTTCGATGTTGTCGACACGCGAACGCTCGACCAGGTTATCAAATGGTTACTGGAACTTGGCTATATTCCGAGTTTCTGCACTGCTTGCTACAGAGAGGGACGGACGGGAGACCGATTCATGTCCCTCGTTAAGACTGGACAAATCGCCAACTGCTGCCAACCGAACGCACTGATGACGCTCCAAGAATATCTCGAAGATTACGCCTCATCTGAAACGAAAAGAATCGGTAAACAACGCACATCTGATGAACTGGCTCGTTTACCGAATGAAAAGATCCGAAACCTGGCATCCCAGCGTCTTGAAAAGATTTTGGGCGGTGAACGGGATTTCCGCTTTTGATTCCTTTCCGAGCAAGCCGAGTACGCTATTCCGTGAGAAAACGAATCGTTTCGTCGACGGTCCGGTTCCAGTCGAACATTCCGGCACGGTTGCTGTTTAGCTTGCCGCGCTCTTCCGTTCGTTCAAAACAACGCTCCGCTTCGATGATTTTACCGGCAAGATCCCCTTCGATATAGGGATTAAAGTAGATGGGAGCCTCTCCGCCAATTTCGGGCATTGGGGGAAAATCGGAACAGAAGATCGGTTTTCCGGTCGCCATCATTTCTAAGAGGATATTCGGGCAGCATTCACAGGATGAGGCGAAAACCAGGGCCCTTGCCCCAGCATAGTAGGCCGGGAGCTCATCATAAGAGACGGGTCCCGTAATAATCACGTTCTTTTCCAGGCCCAAATCCGAAATGGTCTTTCGCACTTGTTCGGTATATCCCGGCTGGAGAAAACCTGTCAGGACGAGCGGATAAGGAAAATATTCTTTCACAAGCATACCCCATTCCCTCACAAGTTCGACTTGAGCCTTGTAGTGGTTGAATATCGAAACGTAGAGATAAAATTTTCCTCGCTCGACACCAAACCGAGAAAAATCAAATTCCCGATCGGAAGAATGAAAAAAATGTTCGTCGACCCCGTGAGGGATCACTCGTCCTTTTTCACTGATCCCCGACACCAACCGCGCCACGACACAACGTGAATAATCAGAAACGAAGATGACTTTGTCGCACCGTCTTACCGCGTAAAGAGCAATTCGGCGCAGAAACGAGAGTTTCAAACGGGCCGAAGAAAAGAGCGGAAAACGTGCCCGCTCCCTACGATCGAAGGGAAGCATATTCCGAATAACAGTCGCCGAGACCGTTGGTTTTGTAACTTTAACAAACGTTCCCCCGCCGGCGGCATAGTAGACGTCGACGTTCCATTTTCGAAGGAGGGACGAGAGCACAAATCGTTCCCAGAAAAGACGCCAAAGGGGATTTGCCTGTCTTTTGCCGCAATCGTAAAATCGAATATCGGCTTTTCCCCGACTCGCCTCCTCGAATTGGGATCGGTTATAGGGGCCAACCAGAACGATATATTCGTTGGCGTCGTCGAGATGAGCAAGAAAATTCCGAATATAGGTTTTTCCCCCACCCAACCGAGCCGAAAGAGCATTGATTACGATTTTTGCCATCGGGAACCCTTCCGTCGCCTATTGGCTGTTCCTTCAGTTACGTTTTACGGGATATCCGAGTTATCAGGAGACGCCGACAGGAAACCGCATATTCGTTTCCCCAAAGTTTCGGAAAGGGATCGAAAAAGAACGCAGATCGAAAGGTCTGCGTTCTGAAATCCGATGCTGCTTAGAACTCGACCAACAGATCACCTCCGACGGTCCACATGCTGTTCTCGGTAAAGCCATCGAAGATGCCCTTGGCATAATCTCCGGAACCGTCAAGACTGACCATCTTTGCATCCGAATAATCGTAACGGACTTCCGGTCGGAGTGTCACATTGTTGCAAACGCGCCAATTCAGGCCGAGCGAGAAGTCGTAGAGGTTATCCCCCTCCCACTTGTAGCCGAGCAACTCGTTGACCGCATAATCATTGATGGTCCGGGTATAGTTTCTGTCCTTAAACCATTCGAAGCGAAAACCCAAAGTCATATTCGGTGTGATGTCACGATAGATGTAATTTACCACCGAGTACCAGTTTCCCGAGTCAAGCATTACCTTCCCCTCGGAATCCATGACCATTGCGCCGTCTTTGGCAGAACCGAAGTCATGTTCGAGGACCCATGTCCAGGCACCGAAAAAACGCCGCTGGTAAACCAAGCTGTAAGCCGTCTGCTTCTCGGTTTCATAGCGAAGGAAATTCCCAGACTCGCTTTCGAAAATGTTGTCAACGATCGCATCTCCGGAATGGAGGAAGAACGAGAGCGAACTGCACGGATTCAGTTGCAAAACCATTCCGCCGATCACGTCAAGACTCCCCTTATTTTCGGCCCAGGTATCCCAACCTTGCGAAAAACCGCCTTGTACCGAGAGTCCCGGTAGTAATTTCAGGTCGCCCAAGAGGCCTGTCAGCGTATGGGGCATCCCGTAGGAGAAACTATAGGAATGGGTGTAAAAGAAGTTGTTCGCCGCCTGAACCGACTCATGGCCCATTGGAGCATAGAAATGCCCGAGCTTGATATCGAAACCCGACAGCCAGGGAGCGTAGATCTCCGCGAATGCCTGGGGCATGGCCAATCCGTAGTTTTTGTAACCCCCTTCATTGTTTTTGGACCAATGAGGTTGGGCGTTGGCGATTCGCGAGGCATGTCCCCCGTTAAAACCGTCGGTATCCGATTCCAACCCCAGTGAACTTGCAATGATGTAGTCGGTGCCATAAAGAAGATCCACCTGCGCTCCGATGCTCCACATTCCGCAGCGGTTGACCTTCTTCCCGAACGAGAGATAAAGCTGATTCATGCCGAAATCGGAAGGAGAATCGTTTCGTCCCAAACCGTCAGTACCGAGCGCAGGGTGAATCGGCCAGTCATTTGTGTTGGTACCTCCGGCAGAAACCCCGCCGTTGACAAACAAGGCTCCGGCACTCAACAGCTCTTGATCGCATTCGTTCCATCGGGAATAAAAACGGACGTTTTCAAAAGGGCCGAGATAGCCCACATCATCGATGCGGCCACACATGCCGGTAACGCCGCCCGCCGGCCCTATAAAAGGGTTGCCGTACCCGTCCTGTCCATAGGCCTCGATGGGAATATCACGGCGAAGCGAAGGGCCGTAGTGACCGTATCTGGCGTAATTGCCGGTTTGTGGGTTATTGGGAAGTCCCTTGGTTGTGGGAAGTTTGTTCTTCGAATCCTCGGCGGAAACCGGCCCGTCGTTTTGGGGATCGGGAACCCCTTGAACCGAACGAGGAACGGGGACTTCGGGAAGAGGGATGGAGTTCTCGACGTTGGGAGAAGTCGCCGGTTCGGGAATATTTCCGACATCGCTCGGAAGGGGGAGATTATCGACTTCCTTGACTCGGTCGAAAAAGTCTCCACTCATCTCCGACTCAAGGACATTAACGTTTTGATTCAAAAACTCGTCGACATCGAGACTTCCGGTCGGAACGAGCGAGCTGTTCCCCTGTTGAACGGGAGGACTTGCCGGTGCAGCCGGAGACTGCGCCCAAAGAGCAGATAACCCCAACACAGGGGAAGCCGAGAGGGCTAATGTTAGCGCCGTGAAAAACGACAAGTTATTCTTACTCTTCATAACAATCCTCTCACTCCATCTGTCCTCTCTGCCTCGAATACCCCCATTCGTTTTCAAAGCGAATGAGTGATCGGGGTTTAAAAAACATCATCCTTTATTTCTTTTTTCGGCCGAAACCCGCCGGAACTTTCGGAATATTTGATACAGTGCCAAAAACCCGCAAAATCGTGCCGGACTGCCCATCTGTTCTATATTCCTGCAACCACGTGTTTCGCCCTTCTTATCATTGAAAATTACGGATAACGTTGTATAATAACGTTTGGATTGCCGAAAAGAAAGAGAGAATGTGGTATTTTTGATAACGCGGTTTACAGAAGTCCGTAAAGTCAGTTGATAGGAAACACCGACATGGGTTTGATCCACTCATTTTTCCGTACAATCCGGCGCTCAGGCAACAAAAAATCCGGTTTACCCCTTCATCGAGGCCTCAAAATCGAGTCGCTCGAAGACCGTTCCCTTCTCTCGGCGGTTCCCGCGGCCTGGTCGCTTGCTTCTGTTGATGGTTTAATTGACGAGACAACGTCGCCGACCGTCATCCTGAACCTTACCACCACTCCCGACCGAGAAGTCGTCATCGGGATCGACGTGACCGCGAAAAACGGAAGTCCTCTGCATCCCGGGAAACTCACCATATATGATGCCCAGACCGAAACAGATGTGACCGATGACGTTCTCTACCTGAATATGGAAGGGAAATTTGAACAAGAAAGCCTCATTTACGCAAAATTGACTGGCGGAGAGTATCATATCACCATAACACCGGAAGACGGTACCACAGGTGAATTCACTGTCTCGGTCTTTTTTGCTGGCGACACCGATGGTTCCGGCAAGGTGGATGATACCGACTCGACCATGCTGGCAGCCCGTTTGTCGGCAATCCAAGTTCATAATCGTGGTATTTACTCCCAGGCAACGATTAAGTTTTATCAGGCCCGCTACGGCATCGATATTACCCAGCCGGTCGACAAAATCTATGATGTTCTCCACGACATTAACCTGGACGGTAAAATCGATTCCGGAGACGTCGACCTTCAAAACCTTAACAGGGGAATCACGGTAACCGCCGACCTTTCCATCCAAGATGTCCCGACTCCCGAGATTTTCCCTGTTCCCTACACCATTGCGGATACACTCGATTCCGACGATCTGACAGCGGTAAACCTCGATATTCCGGCAAACATCACCGTCAATTGCGAAGATTCAACGGTTGACTCATTCACCGTCAAAGATGAAACCTCTATGACCCCGTCGCTTTCCCTGAAGACAGATGATGGCACCGTCTACTCCACGGCGGAGGAGCAGATCGTCTATTGGGGAATCACCGGGGCAGAATACACGGCTTTCCTGACAGAACTTACCGACGCGACAAACATAACCGAAGGCGTTTGGACATTCCAAAACAAAACCAACCTCTTCGACCATTTGAAACAAGGGGATCTTCTTTCCACAACCTTTACCTTCACGGTGAAGTCGTTCGTCTACAACGGAACTTCATACAGAACCAACAAAGCTGGTACCGTCACCCTCAATGTGTTTGGAACCGGAAACGAACATGTCAATCCCGTAGGGCCTTCCTCCCATACGGCATCCTTTAACGTCGGAACGGGCGAGATCGTCTTTAATGGTTCCTCCCCCACACTCAATCTCCTTGACGGTGTCACCCATCCGCTTGGTTATGATATGACGGTCGGACTTGTTTCCGTTACCCCCGCCGACCCCACCTACACCGTTTCGAATGATGCTGTTCAAACCTCGTCCGACGGATTTGTCGAAATCGTTCCCGAGATACTGGCCGAAGATTTTGCCGAACTCAAATTTGGTTCCACAACATTGGTCAACGCCAACTACCGCATTATCGATACCCACTCGGGAGTTCTCGATGGTGTGATTGCCCTAACCATTACCGGTGGTAATCACGCACCGACAGGCGTAACGTCCCACACCGCACTCTTCACGGTTTCGACCGGAACGGTTTTATTTGACGACGCCTACGCTTCACTCAACGTGCTGGATCAAGCCACCGATCCGGACGGCCACGATCTGACAGCCGAAAAGACCGGTATGGTCCAACCTTCGGGTTATACCGTTTCCCCGCAGGCCGTAACGATTGGGGAAAACGGCGCCGTGACCATTGACACCGAACTATTGCAGTCCGACTTTGCGAATCTTCCGACCACCGACACGGCTGTCTTTACCGTCAATTTCATGGTCACCGATTCTCTGGGCGCCTCGGTGGACGGTGAAATAACAATCACGGTGATTGAGGGCTCGAAAGGACCGCAGGGAGTAACGGATCATACCGCCACCGTCGATCTTCGAAATAACACTGTCACATACGACGACGGTCAATCCTCGCTAAACCTACTCGATGGTGTTACCGATGCCCAGGGACTCAGCCTCACGGTTGCAATTACCGACATTGACGCGGGTGAGTATATACTTCCGACAGGAGCGATTACCCAAACAAACGGGGTGATCGGGATCGACATCGAAGATTTTCAGGAAACGTTCGAAGAATTGGCCCTCGGCGAAACAAGCGAGGTTCTTGTAACCTTCATGGTAACCAATAGTGTCGAAGACACCGTGATTGCCGAACTCTCGATTACCGTGATCGGCCGTAACAACAGATCTCCTTATGAAGAGAAAACGCTGACAGGCACATTTGACATCAATACCGGTGTGCTCAATTTCAGTTCTGGTGAAACCAGTCCCGACATTCTGTACGGTGTGATCGATCCCGAAGGGGAAGAAATGACAGGCCATCTTCTGGAAATCAAAAGTCCCGACGGATATTCTGTCAGTAGCGATGCAATCACTCTTGTGAAGTCCGATGATGGTACCCAGCGTCTGGTCATCAATGTCGAACTCTTGGCCGAAGATTTTGACCTGCTCCCCCTTAACGAGACAGCCACGATTGAAATTGAGATACTGATCACCGATGCCAACGGGGCAACCTTGGCCCGAACTGTTCCCCTCACGGTTACCGGTGCCTACCAACCCACTGCCGAAGATAAGGTCAATCTCTCACTGATCGCGACCGTAGAACCGACAAGCAGTGGAGTAACCACCCTGAAAACAGGAACGACAAACTTCGGGACATTCTCGTACCTCCCGGCTGATAATCTTCCGGCAACCGATTATGAGTCTGTTTCCCTGGCGGATAAATACTATCTTGAAGTCTGGGTCAATGATACAAACTTCCTCGCCACAGGTGAACGAAAGTTTATTTCGAGCATTCAGGTTCAGCTAAACTACGATCGGGACAACGAATCGGTCATTGAAAGTGTAGAAATCGAAGACATCTACGCCGGCAAATATGCTCTTGATCAATACCTTTACTACGATCATGGCGAGAGTTATCTCAAAGCGCTCCAGGTCGCATGGGTCTTCACCGATGATATGAATTGGAATCTGCTCGAACCGATCACCAACGGTGAAAATGCCTACCTTCTGGCCCGATTCAAGGTAATGCTTTCTCAGCCTTTCAATGCGGGGATCAACACGACCGTTACGGGCGTGAGCGACGCGGATTCGCCGTTCGTAGACGGTTGGTATTACGTTCGGACCGGTGACAGTGCTCCGGTTGACGACTCAAAATTCATCACGGTTAACGTGGAATACTGATTTTTTGTCCGTCATGCGGTTTTTTATTGAGGGACCGCGTTGATTTTATCGATTCGCCTCTGTTTCGTCAGACGCAATCGTACGCCATAGTAACAAAGGAGCAAGAATGAGCAGTTCAAAAAAAGATTGGACTCATGCCCCGACCGGAGAAGAAAATATTCTGAAATCGACCAGCTACACAAAGGCTTATATTGACCCCGTGTTCATGGAAAGTCCCGAGGCTCGCGGGATCCGCATTCTCGCGGAATACGAGAAACCGGAAGTTCTTCTCCGCAGAAACAGGGTGCTCTCGACAATCATCGTCTATGGGAGCGCGCGGACCCTTCCCCCCGACGTCGCCGAGAAAAACCTTCAGGAAGCGAAGAAAAATTTGGCGTCCCACCCACATTCCGCCAGACTGAGAAAAGAAGTCGAAGCTGCTCGGATACAGGTCGAAATGAGTGGGTACTACGATAAAGCCCGAAAGTTTGCCCAGATTGTCTCAAAGCGAAATCAGTTCTATGATTACGCGACCTCGAGAGAAAGGGAACCCAAGCGACGCAAAGAATTCCGCTACGTGATCTGCACCGGCGGTGGCCCCGGGATCATGGAAGCGGCTAACCGTGGCGCCCATGATGTTGACGGAATATCGATCGGTCTGAATATTACGCTCCCCCACGAGCAAAAGCCGAACCCGTACATTACTCCCGACCTTTGTTTCCAATTTCACTACTTTGCGATGCGAAAACTCCATTTTCTTCTTCGCGCCGTTGCTGTGGTGGCCTTCCCGGGCGGATTCGGCACTCTGGACGAGATATTTACCGGACTGACGCTCTGCCAAACCGGTAAATCCCAACGTCTTCCGATCATACTCTTTGGCCGAGAATATTGGGAAAAATGTCTCAACATGGAACACCTTGCCAAGACAGGAATGATTAGCGAAGAAGACTTGGACATCCTTTTTTATGCCAACACTCCCGAAGAGGCCGTTGAAATCATCACCGATTTTTATGGGCCGACTCCCAAGTGATCGGAAATCTGAAAACTTCCTAAACATAGAGATGCCAAAGAAAGGTTAATCGACCTTTTCTTCCCGGTTTGCGTCTTGCATTGCCAAGCCGGCGGCGCCAATATAACCCGCATCCGACCCAAGCTGAGCATAGTCAATCCGAATTCGTTCGGCAAGATATCTGAACGTACGTGACCGAAAACCTTCTCGGATATGTTCAATAAACCGCTCGCCGATTTTTGTCTCGCTGCCGCCGAACGTCATCGCCCCGCCGATAAGAATACAGGACGGATCGACAGTATGGACGAGAGAAATCAGGCCGCTGGAAATATAGAAAGCCGTCTCATCGATGAGCTTCTGTGCAAAAGCGTCGCCCGCAAGAGCCTCTTCATAGAGAATTTTTGGGATTTCGGCTTTCTGGTCCAGCGAATGGACCCTCTGTGAAAGTGAGGTATTGAGCCCAGCCATTGAAAACTCAAGCGTTCGTTTGATAAGACCCGTCGCGCTCGCATATGCTTCCAAATGCCCCTGCTGGCCGCAATTGCACCAACGTGCGTTATTGGAGATGTCTATCAGAACGTGGCCGCATTCCCCGGCATGACAATGAACACCGTTCCAAACCTGCCCGTTAAGAATAATCCCGCAACCAATCCCCGTCCCCAATGTCATAATGACAAGACCGGATTCGTTTTTACCGGCACCCTGCCAGTATTCCCCATAGGCGGCTGCCGCCGCATCATGCGTGAAGGTTATGGAAAAACCGGACTTCGCTTGGAGAGAATCGCGAATGGGATAATTCTGCCAACTCGGCAGGTTTGACGGAGCGATCAGAATACCGGCAGCAATATCCATGGTACCGGGGGTCGCAAGTCCCACTCGTTTGACCGAGGAACGCGGAATCCCATGATAATTCAACATTTCCTCGATTGTTTCCGAAATACGTGTCAGTGCGGCATCGGGTCCCTTTTTCCCCAATGTCGAAATCTGTTTTTTCGCAAGAGAATTGCCGTTGGCATCCAAAAACCCTATCGTGGTACTGGTTCCGCCCAGATCGATACCGATAAAACACGAAGACGAAGCACTTTCGGTTTTTTTATGCTGCATCATTATTTTTCCTTATCGGTGGATTCCGGAAGAGACCAAATCCCGATTCGTTCCGATTTTGCTTCGTTTTCAGCATTTTGGAACCGAAGTTTCATTGACTTCGAATAATTATACTGCGGTTCGTATACGCCGAGTCCACGCCGGATCAATTCTTCATTCAGAAGGTCGGTTCCATCACGCCCGAGATAGACCAACGAAAGACGACGACCGTAGCGATCAACCAAGTCACCGTCACTTCGCAGCACAACCATATTGTTAAAAGCTGCGATTCTATTGGTGGTATACGCGGTCGCTTCGACGCCAAACGGTTGTGGATCGGTCTTTGGTTTGGCGGTTTCCGGAGTATCAACGCCGATCAGACGGACACGGACAGACGCTCCGTCCGAAACAACAACGATCGTATCGCCGTCAACAACCCGTTCAACACGACACAGCTCTTCGGCTTTGTAATTCGCCGTACTCTGCTCGTTTTTGGGGACATCGGGTTGAGAATTCCCTCGGAAAATTCCCGGATCGGAACTCGCGATAAACAAGAAGTAGATCACGGCTCCGATCACCAATCCGATCAAAAAGCCTCCAGGTTTCGCGTTCGGGTTTTGTTCCACTTTTGGTTGTTCTGTTCCGTTAAACAATGACATTTACGTAATCCATGTTCGCCTTGAAGTTGCCCTCACAGAAAAGGGCTCTCATTAGGGAGGTACCGTCAGGCAAGCAAGTTGCCCGGTCGGAAGTAAAATCAACAGACGAACAGCTCGAATCTCGGTGAACGTTATTGACACCAAAGGAGCCTGATCGGCCGCCATCGGTGCGGTTACCGCCGGAGAGTCAACTTTGGCCTGAAAAGAGCCGTCTGCCTTCCAAATTCTTACGCTCGGTTGGGGCCCAGCGTCGGTAGTCAAGAACGAACCATCACCCAGCATCATAATCGAAGCAGGGTTCGCGGCACCGGTAAAGGTCTCATCTTCACGGCCGTCGCGAGACGGGGCTTTCTCGAGTGACCTTTCCCGAATCCAATGCCCATCAAGTGCCGAAAAAGCCTCGACCCGAAACTTATCGGGATGGGTCACAAAGATTGTCTCATTTTTCGTATCGACGTCAAGATCGAAGAAGGAATAACGTCCTTTTTGGAATCCGGGAAATTCGTATTCCTCGCTCGGCAACCCCCAATCGGATACTTCCTTTTTGGGATCAATTCGGTAAAATTTCCCCAGTCCGGCGTCTGCGGCAAATAAATCACGGCTGTCAGCCGCAAGACCGGTAATCTCGGCTTCGGGATTCAGTTCGATGTAGGGGGTAAATCCCTTGGTCTCGGGGTCAAAAATACAGATCGTGTTTGAAAACGCGGCAAGAAGTTTTCCGTAGAAAACAGACTCCGAATTCATTACAAAATGCGAAGCCGTCGGAACTTTGTCCAACGGAATATCGTAGAGTCCCCTGACCTGGAGCCCGCCGTTGGGTGTATCGAAAAGTCGGTAATACCCAAGCTTCTGATGCTGAAAAACGAAAAAGTCGTTCAAAAAACCCGCAGAAACGGAAACAGCATTTGTCGCCTCGGTTGAAAGAAGCGCCAGACTCGGTGTCGGTCCGGAAGAAGAACGGGTCAAACGAAAATCGGAAACGTCCGGAGACGGTTCACACCATTTGAGATAGATGCCGCCGACTGCCCCCAAAAAGATCGTAACCAACGCCAAGGTCGACAGAATCCCCAACGAAGTGTCCGGCGAAAAAAAACGAAGAAGTCTACGCAACTTGTGGGGTTCTGCGCTCCTCGGTTCACTGAAATTCCAGTTGTTCTTCGAATTTGTCACCGGTGAATCTCCTCCTGGTGACCAGTCTAACATTTCCCCCCCAGGGTGTCAATCACACAGAAAAGGAGTAAAAGACTCACGTCCGGCATTGTTGAAAAGGAGGAACCTCTTTGTCGCGGTCCGGATTGGAAAACAATCGCAAATCGTCGAGGTTTCGCCATCCGGTCAAGACGCGAATGTCGTCGTTATATCTTCCGATTTCCTGTGTTCCCTTCATGAATAAAGAGATTCCCCGAAATCTTCTTCGCGAACACTCCGGGGAATCTCGATACGGCTACCGGGAAAATCGACTATTTGCTTCATTTCACCTGCGGTTCCAACCTGGCCCCCGCCGACCGTTAAAACGCGGGCCAGGCGGCAGAGTTCGTTTGAGCTCCTCTTCGGAAAGTAGGCCGTCACCGTTGGTATCGACACTCTCGAAAAATTTGACCCGCGCTTCACAGACGACTTTGTTCAACTCGGTAATTTCGATTGAACCGTCTTCCTTCTTGATCTCTTCGACCGAGTGGAAAAGGCCTCCGATCGGGCCTATCCCCTGGGGAATCCCGGTTACTCCCGTCGGTCGGCGGGACGGTTCGTTCTGTCCCGGTGTCCGACGAGGACGACGTTCTTGATCCCGATTGAGATTCAGGTCGTTTTTCGGTCCGGAACCATCAGAACGGCGGTTCATAAAGGGAAGCGACCGAAACTCTTCCTCGCTCAGGAAGCCATCTTTGTCGACATCGGCTCCGAAAAATGCATTACGAGTTTCTTCGCGCATCCGTTTCGGAAGTTTCGACAGATCGATCAGACCATCTTCGGTCCTGGCAAAGGCCAGAGGGTCGCGCATTGGGAAATCACCCCTCTCGGGATTGGAAGGACGATCGAAACCGGGACGCCCGAAGGGACGGATCGACCTTAGCTCGTCTCGACTGAGAACACCATCTTTGTCGGCATCGGCCTCATCCAATTTCTTTTCAAAATCCGCAGAAAGCAGACTGACGGCTTTATCGATCGGAATGTTTCCCTCCTCGTTTTTTACCTGATCGAAGATCTCGGGCATTATTCCAAACGGACCGCTCATACGACCGGGACCTCGTGGCCTTTGCTCGTCGGAAGGCGCGGCTGGCCTTTGATCGGCCTCTGAAACTTCAGCGGCATGTTGGGCAAAGGAGAGCACTGTGACTGATAACAGAGCAAGCGTAAGGGTAGCGAGAGTTGTTCGTTTCATCGCAAGAACTCCACATTCGTTTCTCGGAATGTTTATCCCCCCACGATTAGCGTGAAAGACCAATTCAACACAAACAAAATCTGGGGGCTAATGATAAAACTCCCCGGAAACGAAAAAGTTTCGATCAAGCGAAAAACTTAAAATCCGCCGCGACGGACGCGGTTAAAAGCTTCGAGGTCAAGACCGAGGCTTTGATTCGGACGAGGTCGGCTTCGCATTCAATGGTTGTGGGTCTCTGCGTCGCCGGTCGACTCCGGGAAATTCAAAACGCACTTCCAATCGACGCGACCGTCACCAATAATTTTGTCGCCTGACTCCTCTGATACCGGGTCGTCTCGGAATGGTTGAGATATTTTTCGATAAGAACGTAAGGGTCGGTACCTTCGATAACGCCATGGGCATGATAGCCGACATCCATATCAAACAGCTTCGCAACTTCGGCACCCTTGGCGAACTTCTCTCCGCTCTCCTGGCAACCATCGATCCCATCGTTTCCCATGCTCGGACGAATGATAAATCTTGCTTCAAGTTCTTTAGTGGAAATCGAGGGTGTTCTTCAGGCTTGTAAGGTACTCGATCGTGACGCGACCAGAATAGGAACCGTTGCGGAATAGGCCTGGTATCATCTTGACATCTGTGAAGTTCCTTGGTACCGAAACCACCGAACCCCGCATATTCAACCTCTTGGTATTCCATCGTGGTGACATCGGCCATTCGTTTCGCAGGATCATCGGAAAGACTTCCGACGGTATAGAGCTGAAGACAAATGGGAATATCTTTAATGCGGCCGAAGTAAATGTGGGGAATCAGGCCACTTAGGCAGTCACGGCCGCAAAACCCATCTTTATCCTATCGCGTCTTGTCGGTTCCATTTGTTTCACCTTTCTGCTCAACCGCCTGAATATTTTCGGCTCGGTAGCCCATTTTTGGTGGTGTGTCAGAACCATTCGCCAAAACCGATACCGCCGAATATAAAACTTGGACAAGCATTCGCCTAAGTTCTGAGGCAAAAAGAAACAAGATCTCATCGGGAAAGGGCTGGCTGAATCCAAAGCCCCCAATCTTGACTATTCCCGTCGTCACCGGGTTCAACGACCAAATCAAGTACCTCGACTCCCTCGACAAGGATGCTGATTTCGCGTACCAGGTGATCCTGAACGACGGGACCTGTATAGAGTTCTTTTCCGTCACCGATAACACGAAACCGGACCGACCCGCAATGTCCGTCGGAAATACCGCATAAGCTCGTAAAGGTCGACCATTTCTTACCGAGTCGAAATCGATGTAGCGACGGGGCATGGGCGAATATTCCCGACTCATAATAATCGCCGCCAGCAGTAATAAAGAGTTCTTGGGGAACGCGGTCACGAAGAATTCGATCGATTCCATTGTGTGCATCCACCCAAAGAGCCTCGGAAAGATTCATATTGTTAACATCATCCGCAACCTCGTCCGGCGATACAAGATGAGGCGGATCGGTCATTCGACGTAAAAGGTGCCTCCCTTTTCGAATCAATATCGGATCGGCACCACGCCGTTCGAGTTCCCAAACAACTTCTTGAAGTCTGTCGATATTCCAACACTCAAAAAGACGCCGCATCAGAAACTCCGGGGCAAAAGAATTTAGTCGCCGCAACCCATCGGGAGAAAGTTTTTCGTCAACCTCATAAGTCACCGTCGCATCAAAGACAGCACCTTGGACTCCGATACCAGCGAGACGTAATTGATATCCTGTCTCAGTCAGCTCGGTAATCGTCATCGAAAAATTGCCGTCGGAATCAGGCCGGGTGATAAAACTTTTCGCGTCGTAATCGCCGGGAACCGAGGAATCGTCATTGTATGCTATCACACCGGCCAGCGGGACATCAGAATCAAAACGTCCTTTCAACAAAAGTTCGATCTCTCCGTTTTCCTTGCGTTGTAATTTCCCCTGCAACAGGAGGATTCTCCACTTGGGTTGGGTGAACGCATAGGGAATGTCACCGGCAAAAGCCCGACATCGAGAAAGACGCATTCCATCGGCTTCGGTAAGAAAAGCCCCCTTCCCCTCACCACGCTCCTCTCGGGCATAATAATTATTCCCGAGCCCCATCAACGAGTAACCAAGAACGCGCCGCTGCGCGTCGGTTTCGGCGTTATGCAAGAGTCCGAATGCGTGTCCGAGTTCATGGGCCAACGCACCGATGTAACGGGTATTAAACTCCCCGAGCGAAAGTTTCCCTCCCGGGGTCACAGGAGTGTCCGAAGTTAAAAGCTCCGGGTTCAGGTGGTCATCATCCATCGCCAGAGCGATTCCGAAAAGATGATTTCCTGAGCCGACAATCGGTCCGCGGTGGAACGGTTCCCCTTCTTCGGTAGCCGTTGTCAACCGCTGAAAAATAACGACGACCTCGCTGGAAGGATGTATGGGTCGAAGCCCGTTTGTCCCCCCCTTGAGTGCCTCGGAGACCTCTTTGTAGATCTGTCTGTAATTTCCCTTTCCATAAAAAGAAACCGGATATTTCCCTTTGACATGACGGATGGAGAGGCGCGATGGATCTGTCGGGTCAAGGTCAAGGGCAAAAGTCATCGGGCCATATCCGAGACGCTCCATTTCTTTGCGATAGAATTCACGAACATGATTCATCACCCGGCAAAGTCTGACAGGCGCGTCGGGACCGGGCTCACTGTCAGCCGGGGTAAAATAGACGACGCGTACGGGAGGAAGTTCGTCCGCGGAGGGGTCTTCCGCGAGAAGTAATCGGAGAAAACCGAAAACAAAGAGAAAAACAAGGCAAAACATATTCGCAAGACGGCGGTTTCGAGGATTTTGTAGCATGGTACACTATCTTGAACGATCGTCTTTATTTTGCCTTTCGAAAATTTTTCGGCGTGCCGTAAACTCCAAAATTCCGTTCAGGAGGAGTACCATTCCGACCTGGACACCAACCAGAACGGCGGTAATGCTGTTAACCTGATACAGAAAGATGGCACCAATCCCACAGATGGCTGTGGTCAAATAAATTGTTAAAACCGAACCGGTCTTCGATAGGCCGATGGCCACCAGCCGATGGGAATAATGATTTGTATCACCGGTAAAAGGAGATTTCCCGTGAGCCAGGCGAATACAAATGACGCTGATCGTGTCATAGAGGGGAACAGCAAAAATGCAAAGGGGAGCCAGTACGGTACGAGAAGGTGTTCCGCTCCCCGTGAAGGTTGACGAAAGTGTAACCGTCGCCAATAGAAAACCAATGAAGTAGGCACCGCCATCTCCCATAAAAAGGCGTGCCTTCGGCATATTGTGAAACCAAAACCCCATAATTGCACCGATCAGAATAATCAAGAAGCCGCCAAGGAAAATTTGGGGATCTCCCGATTCTCTGTTCGGAGAACAAAAAAATAAAATCGCGGCCAAAAATGCCGCACAAATGGCTGCGACTCCCGACGAAAGACCATCCATATTATCGATCAGATTAAATGAGTTCGTCAGCCCCACAATCCATAAAAGACTTACCAGCTTGGTCAGGATCGGAATATTCAGAAAAAACGTGGCTTCCCATCCCAAAGCAACAGCCGCCGCGGCAACCAAAAATTCAATCGAGAGACGAAGCTTCCAACTGAGTCCGTAACGATCATCCAGGGTTCCGAGAAGAAAGAGTAAAGAGGCCAGTCCCAAAAGAGCAGCCAGACGCCCTCCACTGGACATTATCCCGGCGGCATGGAGAAGAAACGTCTCCCCGACCGGAAGGGAAATACCTCGGACAACCAGATAGGCCGCACCGTACAGGAGGAAGATTGGAACCAAAACCCCACACCAGATCCCGATTCCGCCACCAAGCGGAACAGGGGAGGAGTGGATTTTACGCTCACTGGGTCGATCGAGTAAACCAACCTTCGGTGCAGTTTGCCGAACCAGGAGACAAACCGAAAAACTTACAACAAATGCAACAGTTCCGGCAACGGTTAATCCTATCAGCACGTCATTCCCCATGTTCCCACGCAAAGGAACGGGTTACAGCCTTTTTCCAACCGCCATAATACTCTTCCCTTTTTTCGATGTCCAAAGAGGGGATAAATTCAGCATCGGCCGACCAGTTTTTTCGAATTTCATTGCGGTCGGACCAGAAGCCGACTGCCAGTCCGGCAAGATATGCGGCTCCTAGAGCGGTTGTTTCGGTAATTAGAGGACGAATGACCCTCCGTCCGATGATGTCGGCCTGAAATTGCATCAGGAACGGATTTCGGCTGGCCCCCCCGTCGACTCGAAGCGTCGGTTCAACCCCCGACGATGCGACGGTCGGCCGGTCTTTCTCCATTGCCTCGAGAACATCGCGCGTCTGATAAGCGATTGACTCGAGGGAAGCACGGATCAGGTGATTTCGGTTGGAACCGCGGGTCAGGCCCAACACCGCACCACGTGCGTACATGTCCCAGTAAGGCGCACCGAGCCCCACAAACGCCGGGACGACATAAACCCCACCGTTATCGGGGACCTTGGTGGCATAATAGGCGGAATCGGCCAAATCATCAATCAGACGCAACTCGTCGCGCAGCCACTGAACAACGGCACCGCCGACAAAGATTGAACCTTCCAACGCGTATTCAACCTTGTGGTCAATCCCGACGGCGATGGTGGTCAGTAACCCGCTATGGGATTCAACGGGTTTTTCTCCGACATTCATCAGAAGAAAACAACCGGTTCCGTAGGTGTTTTTGGCATCACCGGGATAAAAAGCGGCCTGACCGAAGAGAGCAGACTGTTGGTCGCCGGCAATCCCGGAAATCGGGATTCCACTCCAGATTTTCTTTCCGTCGGGAGCCGTAAGTGCCGTGAAACCGTAAACTTCGGAAGAACTGCGAACCTCGGGAAGAATCGATTCGGGAATATCGAGCGCGCGAAGAATTTCACGGTCCCAACACAACTTTTCTATGTTATAAAGCATTGTTCGGGACGCGTTCGTTACATCGGTGACGTGGACACAACCACCGGTCAGATTCCAAACCAGCCAGCTATCTATGGTACCGAAGAGCAGGTCACCGTTAAGAGCCTTTTCACGCGCCCCGGAAACATTGTCAAGGATCCATTTGATCTTCGTCCCGCTGAAATAGGCATCGGGAAGAAGACCGGTGGCTTTGCGAATGTAGGGAGTCATTCCATCGGCGTCAAGCTTCGCACAGATCGGAGCGGTTCTTCTGCACTGCCACACAATAGCGTTGCAGATCGGTTTACCGGTACTCCGATCCCACATGACGGTCGTTTCGCGCTGATTGGTAATCCCAATCGCGGCGATTTGGTTCGGTTCGACACTGGCAGAGGAAAGGACCTCCTCAATCACCGAATACTGAGTAATCCAAATCTCAATGGGGTTATGCTCAACCCATCCCTCTTTCGGATAGATCTGAGTAAACTCCCGTTGACCGACCGCCGCGACCCGATGACTCTGATCAAAAAGAATCGCCCGCGAGCTGGTTGTTCCCTGATCAATGGCTAAAATATAACTTTTCTGCATTCAGCCTTCTATGAAAAAATCAACGCCGGAATCGTAACGTCTCCAAACAGAAGACGCCAGCAGAGGCAACCGATCGGTGCGCCGATTATAGGAGCTACAATCGGAACCCAGGCATAACCCCAATCGGGATCACCCTTCGCAGGCATCGGCAAGAAAATATAGACAATTCGAGGAAAAAGATCGCGTGCGGGATTCATGGCAAACCCGGTAGGCCCCCCCATCGCAAGACCGATGGTCAGAATGAGCAGGCCGATGGCAAGAGCCGAAAAACCAGGATCAAAGAGAACCTTCTCACCATCACGCGCAGCGTAACCCAATCCGGTAATGACGAAAAGCAGAAACCCCGTCGCGATCATTTCCGCCATAAAACTCCAGAATTTCGAGCGGATCCCCGGAAAGGTGCAAAAAACGCCACGATTGGCAATGGTGTCTTGCGACTCCCTGAAATACGGCACATAGAGTAGATAGACAATAACCGCTCCGGTGGCACAACCCAAACATTGGGCAATGGTGTAGGGAATCACATGTTCCCACGGGAACAACCCGAACATCGCCAGCGCGAGGGAGATCACGGGATTGAGATGCGCCCCGCTGGCACGAGCGAAGAGGAAGACAGCCAACGCAATCCCGAAGGCCCATCCCGTCACCACCATAAAATAACCGATCCCGCTTCCTTTGGTCTTTGGGAGCATTGAGTTGGCACACGACCCGCAACCGAAAGCAGCAAGCATAACCGACCCAGCAAACTCGGCAACGTAGGCTGGATTGCAAATCGCAGAAAGATTTGGTAATTGATCGAACATTTCGGAAACTCCTCACTTACTCGTTTTTCAAGATGTTTGCGCCAGGGGCGACTTTTTCTGTATTGGGAGTCAGGTCAATATCGACATCCCCCAAAACAAACCGGAAAAGGTCGGAAACGACTCCTCGATTGGTGTCGTCCCACCAGGAAGAATTATTATGCCCGAGCGCAGAGTAAGCGACTCGTCCCTTCCCCTCCATGCGAGCCCAAACTGCGGGAAATGCCGGACGATTATAGCATGCATTATGATCGTCTTTATTCATTTCCGCCGTTTCCATAACGAGCAGGACGTGCATGTCGGGGTTGAGGTTTTTCTGGCAATACCACTCATCGAAATACTTGAATTCGGGTGCCTTACTTTTCATAAACGGAAGTTGCGCCGGCTCGACGACTTTAAGAGTCGTCTCTTGTTGACTTCCGTGAATAAGAAACTGACCGCCAATCAGCTTCGTGTATTCCGTTCGGTCTTCCACCGGTTGGTTTTCCCAAGCTTCTCCGGGGGTTTTCCAGGTATCGGTGGCACTGTGCACGCCGATCAGGCCGAGACCGCCGCGAATCGCGTTGTAAAAGTTGGCCACACCCTTTTCGCTCATTCCTTTGGGGCTCAAACCGCCGTCTTGGTCAAGCTCGCCGCAAGTGTAAAAGAAGATGGCGTCGAACTGAGTGAGATCCGACTCAAAAATCGCACTGTCTTTCGTGCAGACAACCTCAAAATCAAGCTCTTTACCGAGTTCGATCAGTGCGTTGCCACAGACCGTCGTTCCGTCATCCTGTACCTCAGTCGGCGGATGAACGTAGCTGTTCGAACGGTCAAAATAGAGAACTTTTCGTTTCTTCTCACCGGCATTCAAGCCGGAAGTCGCGAAAGGAAACACGGTAACGGCTGTCAGCAACGCGGAATTTTTCAAAAATTCACGCCGTTTCATTGTAAAACTCCTTCTCCTGCTTGGTTCCGCAAGGGAACCTATTTCAAAACACCGGCCCTGGGACAGCGGTAAACCTCAGTATACTTCGTTTTTTCGGATGTTAAAGGAGTTCAGTGGTCATTTTTCAGAAGGAAATCTTTGAGCTTCTCGATGTTCCCCAGAAATGTATGAATGGCACAGACCGTTCCGGTTTTACGGTTCATGTAGAGATATTGCCCATTCATCCCCCCTTTACAGAACGCGTCTTCGGAACCCTCAATGCGATAAAGCTCAAATCGATCGCGGAAAGCCTGTTCGACAAACTGTTCCGAGAGAATCTGTTTTCCTTCCCAGTTCCCTTTTTGAACGTAAAGTTTACCGAGTTTTGCCATGTCCTCGGTTGAAATGTAGAGTCCGGTTGCGCCCATAGGGTATCCCTCCGGACATTTTGAGAAAGCGAACTCGGCAAACTCCAGGGGATTGGCAATCTCGCGAATGAGAAAATCGTCGAGAGCCTCTCCCGATTTCGCCGTAAAGATTCGGGAAGCCAGATAGAAAGCCGCGTCGGAATAGGTAAATTCGGTTCCGGGCTCATACTTCAACGGATGCGAGAGGACAAGACCGAGGAAATCTTCGCTCGCCCAGGAACGCATATTCTCGGTATCAATGTCGAGGAACCCGTTCTCAAAGCCGATCCGATGCGTCAAAACGTCACGGATGCGGACATCCTTCCACTTCGGGTCGAAATCTTGCGGAAATTGATTGCCGAGGATCGAGCAGACTCTATCGTCGGTTGTCAGCAATCCTCGGTCTTGAAGAATTCCGATCGCGGTGACGGTAAAGAGTTTGGCAA
Source organism: Thermoguttaceae bacterium (assembly GCA_050943135.1). Classification (GTDB taxonomy): domain Bacteria; phylum Planctomycetota; class Planctomycetia; order Pirellulales; family Thermoguttaceae; genus RUG695. The sequence continues at coordinate 109,096 of JBMNOP010000002.1, forward strand.
CGGAATAACAGTTATGGCAACGTGTTGACCGCTCAAAGTATCTTGTATCGGTAACCCCGTCTTTGATAACGCTGATCGAATAGATCGAATTTTCATCTTGTCGAGCAATAGCCGCCAGACCGTCTGCCAGATCGTTGGCTGTCGGGGTCTCTCCGTTTGCCATTAAGATTCCGGATAGAAACGTTAGAAAAAATACCGTAAGTAAATTGTTTTTCACCATGGTTTTCCACATCAGGTTCGTTGTTTCAAAGGAGATTCCAGGTCACGTTGCCGTCGTCATCCAGGGAGAAACAGCGTGCGCGAATATTGGAACCATTCCCTTCTTCGTAGTACAGGATTAAGTAAGTCCCGTCGTTTCGCTGAACGATCGAAGGATAGGCCCCCGCAACATTATCAACGACGATGCTACCGCTCCAGGTATTGCAGTCGTCGAGCGAAATGCGGATAGTGGTCTGCGATTCTTCACGAAGCGCCATAACGACTACGTTGTTCGACGCACGGAAGAGGTATGGACACGATCCATGGAATCCGACACTCAATGAAGGACTCCAAGTTTCACCATTGTCGTCGGAAACGGAATAGCACATTTCGTAGCGCTGAATCGCGTAGAGGGTTCCGTCTAACCGCTCGATAATATCGGTTTCGGCATCAAGACGGAAGCCGTTTCGGGGAATCGTCACCGGAGAGCTCCACGTGCCCCCCTGGTCGTAACTGATCCCGACGGCTCCCCACGCCGTCCCCTCGGCTTGCCGGTAGAGGGGCATCAACAACGTACCATTGGAAAGAATGCGGATCGGTGATGAAACCGCGTACCCGGCATAAACCGTCTCCGGTGTTGTCCAGGTTACGCCGCCGTCTCCCGACTCGGTCATTGTGGTGATCAAACGGTTTACGTTGGACTCGTCCGGGTCAAGGGTAAAGAAAGTACAAAGGATCCGTCCGTCTTCGAGCTGAACAACCGAAGGATCACGGTCGTCCATGGCGGTATCCGCAATCGACTGGAGACTGGTCCAGGTTCGGCCGTCGTCATAAGAGTAAGTCGCACAGATTCGACCCCCGCGAGGACACGACGCGCTCGGGTAGGAAACGTGGCTGTATCCGACATAAACGACCGCCATCAGACGGCCGTCATTGAGTCGACAGACGTCGGGAAAGGCCATGTAATTGAGAGCCCCGAATTCCTTGGCCACAATAACATATTGGTTGGTCGGAGTAACCGTTACCGTTTCAGGATCACGGCGGACCGAAATATTGCTGAATGTCTCGACCCCGTTTGCGGAATAAAAACCGACCTTACCCCCGAAAAGGCGCGAATCGTTGACGGCAAGGAACGTCTCGTCACCGATTCCGCAGGCCACCTGACCGTCAACCACTTGTGCCCAAACCGTATAGGTTCGCATATGCCCGATAGAACACGATGCCGAGGAAAGTTGTGTCATGTTGTTCCCTGCCTCGACGTAATACAGATAGAGGGTATTCTGTCGGAACTCGGCATAATAGCGTTCACCTGACGGCTGAACCGCCAGCTCGAGTCCTGCCCTGATCCCGGTTGAAGAAACAGTCGATTTAAAATCGGCCGTCACCCGGATGTTTTCGCCGAAATCATCGTAGGCGCAAACCGCTTCAACGGCACCGCCACGCGCGTCAAGCGTTAGCAAACCGTCACTTGCCGTAACAGGTGTTCCACCATCGTCGTAGATCTCCCAATTGGCCATATCCGACGGATAAATCTGGTACGATAGGGTCTCAACGGGAAGGTCAACACAAGACTTAAACCAATAGGAGGAAAGAAGGGCATAATCCCCGGGTCCGACGAATCCGTCTCCGTCAATATCGCAGGAAGGATCCCAATCTTCGCTCCGGTCCGTTTTAAACCAGTTGTAACCCATATAGGAGAATTCAGCCGGTCCGATAAACCCGTCTTTGTCAATATCGATGGTCGATTCGACATAGACATCGCCGACACGCTGCCCGGAAGGTGCGGCGGTCGGAAAAGGTGGTGCCGTCAATTCGGTTCCCCCGACGATCTCCGCTCCGGCCCAAACTGCCAAAAGATGACGCTCCTCCAAGGATTCAATGCGTAACAAACGTTTTTTCATCAGCACTTCCCCCATTTTTTCATGGTTTCGAAACAGCGTGCCGCGGCCTCTATCGATGAAAGTCCCAGGTTATTACACTCCTGCTCTACCACGTAATATTTCACATTTTCCACGTTCTCACACAAATAAAACACTCGCTGCCAGTCGGTTTCATCCCCCTCCTCTCCGAGCATCGTCCCGTCGGGCTTCGAGGGACTGATGTGGATAAGTTCCCCGCGTCCCGCAAGGTTCTGAATTTCGGCATAAGGATCCCCTCCATCGGCAAGACATTTACCGACATCAAGTTCGGCAATCACACTCGGATCGGTTTGGCGGAAAAAACAGGACCACGCACTGTGGCCGTCGCCGAGATCGACAAAATTCCCCGAGCAAGAGCAGAGACCGATCCGAAGCCCTTGGTTTTTGGCCTTTTCAGCCAAATGTGAGAAGAAATGGGCAGTAAAGCTATTCCCCCCTCTGTGGGCCAGAGGATTTTTTAGCCCCCCGGCAACAACCAAATTGGGATTGCCGATCCTCCTATTAAAGAGAACCGCGGCATCAAAGCGTTCGCCCAAAAGTTCACCGATTGTAAGGTGGGAACCGACACAGACCAAACGCACATCATCAAGCATTTGTTTCAATTCATCGGCGGAATGACCGTAGGTTCCCGACAATTCGACACCGTAATAACCGATCGTTGCCAACTGCCGGAGCGTCCATGCCAGGTCGGATTCGGCGGCATCTCGAACGGAAGAAAGCTGGATGACAACCGGAACGGAATTTTCCGCTCCTTTGACGTAAAGAGGGGACAGCCCCATCCCGATAAGAGTACTCTTAATAAAAACGCGCCTACTGACTCCCAAAACTCCTCTCCTTACTCGAAAAACAAGCTTTTATGTGTGATCGGAACGTAATTGTCACTGTACAGACCCGCGTAGGTGATTTCCCGGTCAACCCGCCAAGTGGAGTGATCCCCGACCATTCGTCTGTCCGCAGAAACGCCCGACTGTTCAATGATGTAAATGCATTGGTTGTCAGGGGCTGTTTTCGATACCAGGCGAACGTGGCCATCCGTTTCGGAGCGTGTCAAGACAGCATCACCCGGTTTGAGACGATCGTAGGCAGCGAACATGGTCTCTTGTCCGTTATCCTCGATGATTTTTGAGGTCAAATCGAGTGATGTGACCTTATAATCCCCCACCGCAACGATGGCCCCCATTCCCGGAAACATCAAATGGGTCGAGAGAAAAGGAAGTTGGGGATCGACAGCCCGCCATGCATTGGACACCGAGCTGGAGCAATCGGACCCAAGGTAGTCCATCGGACCGATATAACGTCCGTCCTTATCGAGGTGTTTCCGGAAACATTTGACAGAAGTCTGGCGGTTGCGCTGAGTGTACGGGATCCCGGTATAATGCTCTCCCCTCTTAAAGACGACGCCGAACTTAGGATTCCAGTAAACCATATCTTCCGACGGCGTCCAGGGAATTGTTGCCATTTCGCGAATGCGCGCCACAACCTCTTCACGCAAAGCTCCGTTGGTTTTTTCGCCTGACGGCGCAAAGGTCACCCCAAACGTAAGTGCCGCCGTAAAAAACGCGAAGCCGGCCAAAACTTTTCTATTACCAATCAATTTCATCTCAAAACTTGCCTTCGCGGTCATAACGAACGGGAAACAATATCGGGAAATCCGGGCTTTACCTGCTACGCGAAGACTCGACCAATACCTGATTCGGAGCAAGGATCTCTTTCACGACAACCGGTTCCCCGGCCTTGAGTTCTTGGTCGGCATCGGAAAACGCTTCATATTCCATCGATCTTCCCTGATGATTGACAATGACCTTGCCCGGAGCGGAACGTTTGGGGGGAATCCGAACGTAAACATTTCCCTCCGAACCGGGAAGTGTCTCGGCAGTAACGGCACCGTCGCTCCGAAGGGAAGAGATGAGTCGATAAAGGAAGTAAACCAGAAAAAGAGCCAAAAGCCCGGAGCAAAACGCGATGATGAAGGTGATCCACCCCCCCGAGTTCGATTTGACCCCTGCCATACCGGCCAGGCCGAAAAAAGCAAGTCCGGCGGTAACGGTACGAACCGAAAGAACCCGCAGGAAATCAATGCCCGAATGATCACTGTCAAGATCTCCGACATCCGAAACGTCATTATCCGCCCCAACCCCGGTAAACAGGCTTAAGAAGAATTGCATTACCACAAAGAGGGAACCAAAAACGGCGCAAAAGTAATAGAGCTTTTCCAAGACTTCTCCCTTTCGATACCTCGCAGAGTCGCCGGAACTCGATGATCGAACCGGCAAGGCAAAAAACCGTGATTTCGAAAACGACCATCGGCTGATTATACCGGTAACCCCCTTAATTCGCAACAATAACGATACGATAATGCACCGATATCCGGGCAGAAAAATATCCCGAAGGAAGGAAAATCGATAGTCTGTCCAAAAGAAGCTTGGTTTCACCGGAACGTTTTTCTCGAACAGACGAATATTTGAAACGATTCCGTCTTTTAGGAAAAAATGAGGGGAAATGTATAATAGAGCACAGAGAAGGAGGTAGCAATGACCGAAAACAGGAGAGGCCAAACAGTCAGTGATATTCTCTCTTTCTTTTTCCGGTGCCGGAGATTGCCGCGGGCCAGTTAATATAATACCGGTCGCCTGATTCGGTTTTCTGCGTCAGTAGTTTCGGAAACGAGTACATCCATTCCTTGGCCATTGCTGAGGTTCCTTCCTCTGTCATCTTGTTTTGTGGCTGAATTTGATACATTTCCTGATACATTTTTCGATGATTTCTGGTTTTTTGCCTCTTTGGCCGGGGTACGAAAAAAGCCGCAAACCCCTTTAAAATAGGAGTTTGCGGCATGGGCGGTACAGGAATTGAACCTGTGGCCTCTAGCTTGTCGAGCTAGCGCTCTAACCAAACTGAGCTAACCGCCCGGAACAGTGCGCCGAAACGTCTGCTCGTCTGCAGGGGATTATGCCAGAGTCTCTTAATATGTCAATCGGGGGGTGAAAATAAAAAGGTCGAATCGTTCGAAGTCGCATGTTCCGCGGCGATATGGCATTTTCCCCTAATTTTGAATAGAATAAATCGTAAGGCAAGGGATTCGCACAAAAGAATAGCGGAAGACGTCTGGCCGATCCTGCTGAAAATCATTAATATGTCAAAGAAACTCAATCGTGTTCGTTTAGAAAGATGGGCGGCCGGAATCCATCCCGATTTGCGATGGGCGGTCATCGCCGCCTATCGCCAGGAAACGACTCTTGACTTTATTTACGACTCCCAGGGGCCGGGCATCAGCGTTGGCGGAGAAAAACGAAATATTCATTATTCCGATTTGAAACTCTTGGAATGTCGTTTAAGAAATTACGGATATGTCGAAAAGCCTTCGCGTATATTCTTCGAGTATGGTGAAATATTTTTTTATTCTCTTACCGAACGGGGAAAACAGTTCGCGAAATTCCTTGAAATGCGGGCTGAAAAGCCCTATTACCGGGTATCAAAATAATGATTCGTTTCAGTCCTGACTCCGATCTGTTTTCTTGCGCCGAGGTTCGGGATTTTGACCGGCGCGCCATTGAAGACTACAAGATCCCCGGACTCCTTCTCATGGAAAATGCCGGACGTGTCCTGGCCGAGACACTCATCGATGCAATCCCCGGCGCGGAAAATCCCTGTCCGGTCCTTATCCTGGCCGGTCCGGGAAACAACGGCGGCGACGGTTTCGTGATGGCTCGTCACCTGCAGAGACTACGTTATCCCGTCGACATTGTGGCCATCGGCCGACCCGGCTCTTGGAAGGAAGATGCCGCCGTCAATTTGACCATTTTAGAGCAACTCGCCGACGAACATCTGACCATAACCTATTTCGATAAAGAAGATTTCCCTTCCTCGGCCGAAAAGCTTCGTTTTTCCCTGTCGCGTGCCCATGTTGTCGTCGATGCTATCCTCGGTACCGGTGCCCGGGGTTCCCCCCGCGCTCCAATCGGTGACATTATCGAAATCGTGAATTCAGCAGGAAAAAATGTTTTCGCTGTCGACATTCCGAGCGGTCTGGACGGCGACACCGGACTGGTATCGGGCGTGGCCGTTCGAGCCCAATCCACCTGTACACTGGCGGCCTTTAAAAAGGGGTTCGCCAACGAGTATGCGTGGGATTATACGGGCAACATTTTATTGGGTGACATCGGAATCGCCGTAACAAAACTCTCACAACAATGACGGCAAAACTCTGTAACAATTCGGAATGTATCGGCTGTGGCGTCTGCGCATCGGTCTGCCCGTGCGGAGCGATCACGATGAAAACCGACCCAAACGGGTTCTCATGTCGCGTTGTTACCCCTCGGCTCTGTATCGATTGCGGTAAATGCCAAGCGGTCTGTCCGGTTCTTTCGCACACGACGCCTTCGGACACACTACCGGCTCCCGAGCTTTTTGCCTGCTGGAATCGTGACCCGAAGATTCGATTCAAGAGCTCGTCCGGCGGGCTCTTCTCGGTCTTTGCCGAAAAGATCATCGCCAAAAACGGTGTCGTCTACGGTGCGGTTTTTGACCCTTATTTAAAAACGGTTTTCGCGCGAACAGAGACTTCTTCCGGCTTGGAGCCGATGAGGGGATCTAAATACGTTGAGGCCGAAACGGGAACGCTGTTCAAAGATGTCGCGGCCGATCTGCGTCATGGGATTTCGGTTCTCTTCTCGGGAACGCCCTGCCAAAATGCCGCGCTAAAAAGTTACCTTGTCTACGAAGGATGTGAAAACCTCTCGTTGCTCTTCCAAATTGACTTCATCTGTCATGGAGTTTCACCACCCGCTCTCTGGCAGTCGTTTGTTGCGGCTGTGGAAGCCAAATATCAAGACAAGTTGCGCAACGTTTTGTTTCGCGACAAATCGATCGGAGGATGGAAAAGTCCGGCAATGCGGTTTATATTCCGAAACCGGAAAGATGTCGTTGTCTCGTGGAGTACCGTACTTTCACATACGGGAAACGCTTTTATCCATTGTTATCACAAGAACATTATGCTCAAAAATTCCTGCCTTAATTGCTTTCTATCCGGATTTCCGCGTCAGGGCGACATCACCCTGGCCGACGCGCAGGCACTTTACCATCGTCACGAATTCGCCTCAGAGGCCCGAAACGGGATTTCGATGGTCCTTATCAATACGTCTCGGGGAAAACGCCTTTTTGAAGAATCTGCGCCGATGATGGTTTTTCATCCCCGTCCCTTGGCCGAAATCGGTCTTCCGGCGAACCCGGCAACACCTCACCCACAGCGAGTCGACTTTTTGCGGGATGCCGAGGAACTCGATTTCGTCTCACTCTTTCAAAAATATCGCTCGGGTATCGCACCGCCGATCCGACTGGGAACTTGTCTAAATTCGTTCTTTAAGACCATCTTGGGGCCTAAAACCGCATTGCGTGTCCGAGAAAACGTTACGTCTCTTTTTCACTTTTTCAAAAGGAAGAGGAAATGAACAAGCCAAGGTTTTCTATCATCATTCCGCTCTTTAACCGGGAAATCTTGGTTCGGGATACTATCGATTCCCTTCTGAATCAAACAGATTCCGACTGGGAAGCGATCCTGGTCGATGACGGTTCAACCGACCGGTCACGAGAAGTGGTTCGGGAGTACGCGCAACAGGATACAAGAATCAGGCTGTTCGAACGCGCCCCCGACCGAACCAAAGGACCGAGTGCCTGCCGAAACATCGGTTTTGAAAACGCCCGCGGGCAACTCGTATACTACCTCGACTCCGACGATTTGCTCGAAAAGCATTTTTGCGAAAACGCGGGACGTGCGTTTCTCGAGGATCCGAGTCTCGATTTTTTAGGAGTTCAGTGCGTCTATTTTTCGGGGAGCGTGCGTGATCTGGTTCAAAAGGAATACCCCGTCCCGACTCACGACGATTGCATCCGTTCCTATTACCTGGAAAAAACACTCTGGGTACAGAGTGAGTCCTTCTGCTGGAAGAAGTCGTTTTTGGAACGATTCCCCCGGCATTGGCCGGAAGATCAGCGCGTCGGGGAAGATCGTGTTTGTTACTATCGAATTCTTACCCACCCCTGCAAGGGGGCCTGGGGAAAAGGGACCGTTCAGGTTTATCACCGAACCGGAAAAACCGCGGACGGAAAAAACGACCAGCTCACCCCGCAGATAAACCGTGATCCGGAATTGGCTCGCCAAAGGGTTCTGACAGCGGAGCGGCTGATCGACGCTTTCCGCGCGGCAGATTCCCTGAATCAAAGAACCGAATCACTTCTTCTCGATAACGCGCTCTGCGCTCTACGCGGAGTCCTTTCATACAACCATCGCGCTGCGTCGAAAGAATGTTTCCGGCTTCTGACCGAATTCGCCCGGGAAAGGAAACGCCCCGATTTCGTCCGTAAGGCAAAACGGTACATGCGTCTGAAAGCCCTATTCCGCTTCCATCGTATTCCGATGGTCGAACAGAGTTACGGTTTTCTCCGTCGCCTGAGGAAAGGAGCCCGCCGATGAAAAGAGTCGCATTAGTGACTTTTCATACCCCCTCGAGTTGCGGGGCACAACTTCAGGCCTTCGCGCTCCAAGAGGCAATCAAAGAAAATCGTTGTGAATGCCGCGTTATAGATTTCGTCCCCCCTTCTCCGTCGGCTGGAACCCACTTCTCCCCCCTCCGACGGGTCCACGGAACGATGTCGAAGATCGTCTTCGGGCGAAAAGTCCGACGCCAGAAAAAACGATTTTCCGACTGGATTTCAACTCACCTTGAGCTGACACGGCCGATCACCTCCGAAAAGGAATTAAAAGAGGAAGCCGAAAATTTCGATATTTTCGTCTGCGGCAGTGACCAGATTTGGCGTCTGCCGGAACGTGGCTTCTATTTTCTCGATTTCACCCCCGAACATGTCCGCCGCGTGGCTTATGCTCCGAGTTTCGGAAATATCGGATTCGACGAGCCTTCCAAAGCACTGATTCGGAGTTATTTACGCCGTTTTGATGCGCTCACGGTTCGTGAAAATGACGGCGCAGCCTTTGTCTCGGGCCTGCTCGACCGAGAAGTTCCTACAGTGCTTGACCCGACCCTCCTCTGGCCTTCCTCGTATTGGCGGAAACATGCCGCCGAACCGGGTGGGAGAGTACCAAAACGCTTCGTTCTTATCTTTTCGATTCAGGATACGATCCCCTGCTTTCGAGCCGCGCAAAAAATCTGTAAGCGACTTGGACTCTCTCCGGTTATCATCGATACGGCGCGTCGGTTGGTCTGGCATCCGTTCCTTAAAAATCATTTCGATGCCGGTCCAGCCGAGTTTTTGCGTTTAATTGATCTTGCCGATTTTGTGGTAACCTCCTCCTTTCACGGAACCGCCTTTGCCGTTAATTATGGCAAACCATTCCTGACGATTTGCCGTGGGGGGACCGAGAATGTAAACTCCCGAATCCATACTCTAGCCGATACATTAGGGACAAGGGATAGACTCATTTGCCCCGGTGAGGGGATTCCCGAATGCGTTTTTCAGGATCTTGAGCCGGAAGTCTGTTTCAGATTAACCGAGCAACAAAGCCGTTGCCATAATATTTTAACCCAATCACTTCTTTTTCCGAACGCCGATCAGGATGTCGGGAATTCTGGAAAAAGTGGAGTAATCGGAATATGATCGGTTCCTCGGGAGCGCAAAAACAGAGACGGGTGGACCGTCCATTCCTCCTCCTTGCCCTCTGTTTTTGCTGCTGGGGTCTGTCGGAATTTCTCTTTCCCCCCACCGGAGAAGCGTACGACCGCACGGTGCCTAAAATGACACATGCCGCGATTATGGCAACATGCCTTATCTGCACGCTGAACGATTTTCGCACGGCTACCCGACCGATTCGATTTCGGAACGCCATGGTTTCCGGTGGCATCCTCTCCGTCATCTTGATTGTTTTCCAGGTGTTTACCTTTGATCGAATGAGCGACCAACTCTGGCCCTTTCTCCTATCGAAGTTCTACTCGGGATGTTATATCACCGAATGGTATGCCGTTTTTCTTTTTTGCGCCGTTCATATTCAGGTGAACCCTAAGGCTTACCAGACCTTCCTTTGGTTTGTACCGACTATGCTGGTTCTCTTTCTCCTGGCCGGATGCAATCTTGCCAGCATGAACGTAAATGCCGCGGTCTCCGAAGAATTTCAGAGTGGTATCTACGCCGGTTACTACATTGTTTGCCTTTATCCCTTCATCTGGGATCTCCGAAACAAGATACTGAAATTCATTCTTATCGTTTTGGTGATCTATGGGGTCATCGACACAATGAAACGAGGGGCAATGGTCTGCCTTGCTTTGTCTCTCCTTATTTCGTTCCTCGCGTACTATGTTTTTTTTGCCGAAGGGATTAGGCGTATCCCCTACCTTTTCACACTCGGAACGCTTCTGTCGATCATGATCGTGGTGATGGGGCTTAGCATTTCCAAAAAACAAGACACCTTTAATCATCGGATGCAAGACATCCAATCCGGGTCGGGACGTATTGCAATCTATAAAGAAGCCTGGGAGATATTCAAGTCTTTACCCCCTGACGAAAAAGCTACAGGAACCCGTACCCCGTCGAAACAGATCCGTGCCCATAACGACTTTCTATTTGTTTTGGTCTCTTATGGGATTGTCGGACTCTTTTTCTACGTCCTCTTTGACATAGGGCTCTTTCGCATCTGGTTGCGGTCATTGGAGTTGAAAATTCCAATGCTCCCCGGCCTTATGGCCGCCCTGGCAAATATCAGTGTTATCCAGATGATCAGTTATGGACTCGAAGGGCATGCATTTGTCATCTGCTGCGCCTATGTTGGAATTGTCCAGGGACTCCTCTACGCCAGTCCGGAAGAAGACGATTACTACGACTACGACGAAATCATAGAAGAATATGAGGACGATTGGGGTTACGAAGAGGAAGAGTTTCCCGCAGAGTACGCCCCGGAACCACCGCTCGAACAACCGTCGAACCCGGAGATTTTGACCCCCTTTCATGGTCTCCGTTACCCTTACGATGGTGAACCGTAATGAAATTCCGACGAAACGAAACTCTCATTGCCCTTGCACATAGAGTAATCGCCCACGGTTTGTTGGCAACAGGTGCGACATCTTTTTGCGAAATGCGACGCGACCGGGTTCCAGCCATCCGTATTGTTTCTTATCATCGTACCGACCCTCGTCATGCGGGGAATTTGGAAAAACATTTCCGTTTTTTTTCGAAACATTATCTGCCGGCAACCTGGAATGACCTTACGGCGCAGATTTCAGGAACTTGCCCCTGGACCAAAGCGAAACCGGGAATTATCGTCGCGTTTGACGACGGTGGTCTTTCCAACTTTACCGTGGCACGGCCTCTTTTACGTCGCTTTGGCCTGACCGGCATTTTTCTGATTCCAACCGACTGGATCGACACGCCACGCGAAAAGCAGCCTGAATACGCCAAGGCCCATCGCATCGTCGTTACCACACGGGGAGTCGAAGCTGGTCTGGCGATGAACTGGGAGCAAATACGGCAACTTTCACTCGAAAAAGATAAAATCGTATCGCACACCCGCTCACACCACCGATTTTCTTCCCTCGATACGCCGAAAGTTCTCTCTCGTGAAATCAAAGAAAGCAAATCCATCCTCGAAGAGAGGCTCCATCTTCCCATTGATACTTTCGGTTGGGTCGGTGGCGAGTCGGAAGTCTACCAGCCTGCCGCGTTCAAACAGATCCAGGAGGCTGGTTACCGCTACTCTCTTTCCACCATTTTAGGACTAAATCGACCGAACACGAATCCGTTCTTTATTCGTCGGACCGCGATCTTCGATAACTGGTCGCTGGCCCAGGTTCGATTCTGGCTCCTTCCGATTTCGGATCGGCGTTATGCTTCCAAAGAAGCGCGTATTTCCCGTTGTTTGGGGATTTCTTCTTCCCCTGTCGCGAGGTCATGATGCAGGAGATCATCTTTTGGAAAAATCATCCGGCAATTCACGATGATCGGTTTCACCTGGCAATGGAAGCCTACTACCGCGTTCGTTTGGTTTGCGACAACCCAACGCCTCAAACCCGAATCGTCTCTTCCGGGTGGTCAAGTGAAACGGGTGTCGAGACACAGTTTCTTTCCGATCATAGATATCCGAAACAATTCATCCGCCAATTTATCAGTGAACATTCCGAGGCGATCCACATCCTATGCGGGCTTCGCGGTTGTCAATCCGTTAAACTCGCGCTTCCGCATCTTTTCAGACTACGCCAACCGCGTCTTGTGATCTGCCAAGAGGCACCCACCAAGACGTACGGCATCAGAAAAATTCTACTCGATACGGTCTATCGTCTGCTAATGGCCCGATGCCGACGAAAGGTCGGTGCCCTCTTCACCATGGGAACGATGGGAACCGAATCCTATAGACGGCTTGGCTTTCCGACCGAGAAGATATATCCCACCATGTACAGTTACCCGGGAGACTACCCCCCCCTCGGGCCACCGACGCTCCCCTCCCTTCCCCTGAAAGTCATCTACGTGGGAGACGCTGTCACGGCCAAAGGAGTACCTCTCCTTTTAGAAACCGTAAAAGCGTTCCCTTCCGACTCGCTCCGTCTCACCTTCGTCGGAAACGATCCGGAAGGAGTATTGGCAAAAGCCGGACAACTTCCGGAATGGAGCGGGCGAATGAGCATTTTGGGCGTGATTCCGAACAAGGAGATTCTGAATGTCCTCTCGGAACACGACTTGCTCATTCTCCCGAGTTTCAATGACGGGTGGGGAATGGTGGTAACCGAGGCGCTTATCGCCGGAATCGGGGCGATCGTTACCGACGCCTGCGGATCCCAAGACGTTCCGCGAACGTTCAAAACCGGTCTGGTAATCGCTTCGCAGTCGGGCCCAGCTATTGCCGAAGCCTTAGAACAGGCGATCAGTAACCCGGAACTCGTCCTCTCCTGGAAGATTAACGCCCGTGCTCGTCGCGATGAAACTCGGCCCGAAAAGATGGCAGAATCGCTACACAATATCTTGAAAGACCTCTTTCCGCCCTCCGCCGCCGAAAGGTGAACCCCCTTTCGCTACGTCCTCCTAATGGTATAATCGGTTAGTTGCGTGTGGCATCGTGCAAAATGCGCTGTGTCTTTTGTCTTCCTAGAGAAAAAGGGGAAAAGATGAGGATTGGGTTCGGAAGTGATCATCGGGGGGGAAAGATAGCTTATGCTATTCTCACCGGCGTCTTATTCCCGGAAAATGGAACCGAGTTAAAGGCCCTCGAAAAAACCGGCGCATTCCATCTTAACGGCAAATCCCCTTCCGTCGTCGGTGCACTGATGGTCAATACCCGTGAGACCGATGTCAATCCTTCCGTCAGCTCGGAGATTGTAGATCTTCTCCCCGATTTAAAAGATTCGGTAAAAGGATGTGATGAAACCGGCTCGCTGCACCAGGTCGATTACCCCGATATCGCCGAGGCCGTTGCCGAAAAGGTGAGTTCCGGTCAAGCCGATTTCGGTGTTCTTGTCTGCGCAACGGGGATCGGCATGTGCATTGTTGCCAACAAATTCAAAGGAATCCGCGCGGCGACTTGTAGCAACGTTCAGGCTTGCGAATTGAGTCGGCGTCACAACAACGCCAATATTCTCTGTGTACCTGGTGAAATCGTCGGTGCTCCGGTTGCGGTCGCCATGGTTAAGCGATGGCTCGAAACCAAATATGATGGTGGGCGTCACCAAGGGCGTCTCGACAAGATTGCACTCATTGAGGCGAAAACAGGGCTATAATCCACGACATTTCTGTGAGAACTTCGATATTTTCCCGTTTCTCCTTCCCTCTTTTCGAACCCACAAATAATAACCACCCCCGGAATCGGACCGGTGCTTTCTCCGGGACGAAAGAGTTTGATAGGTCCGCCTTCACGTCAGCGGCTCGAAGGACAAGTTTATGTTGATTTACTCCAAGGTTCCATGCAGATTTTTCTCTCGCACATTTCGGGCGTTCCTGCTTCTTTTGACCTTCACAGTTCTCGCCGTTTCCGGCGAAGCTTCCGATGCAGGTCTCGAACCGATTCCCGATTGGGCATCGGCACAAATCGAGACGACGCTTGCTCGGTTCAAGGCCTGGAAAGGAAACGATGAAGTCGTCGTCTTTCCGATGATCGCCGACCTGCATTCCGAAACGCACCGTAATGCCACAATCAACGGCAGCCCCGAAAAAATAGACTGGTCCGACTCGAAGAACCACGTCTATATTGCCCAACAGGCCGCTGTCCGTTTTGGTGCCGACTTCATGATAGACCTCGGTGACATCGGAATCGACCGATACGACGATTATACCCCGAGCAGTCCGGAAGACCTTTATTGGCGGCTTGCCGCTCAACTTAAACTCTACCAAAACTTCACGACGGTTCCCGCGTTCTTTTGTGTCGGAAATCACGACCACGGTTCGGATCGATTCTTTATTTCTGACCGCGTATTCGGCGAAACCTTCAACCTACCGACCCTTCGCAGGGGAATACCAATCAAAACAGGTCCCAACTTCGATTATGGTTTCTACGATCTTTCGGAAAAGAAAACACGCGTCTTTTTTCTGAACAGCAGTGACGAGGCTTACTACGGATTTTCTCGAGCGCAACTTCAGTTTCTAGCGGACAACCTTCGTTTACCGCCGGGGTGGACAGCCGTAATCTGCCAGCATTTTTGCGTTGACCGTTCCATCGGTGTCTGGCTCAAAGCTTCGCACATTCGAGCGAATCGAGGCGAAATCTGGACGGCCATCCTGCTGAGCTTCCTTCACAACGAATCGGGGGAGGCCGACAATGTTGTCTGGGACTTTACCCGAAACAACGACTGCCGTCTGGCCGGCTGTCTGACCGGTGATAGCCATTACGACAACCAGGGAACGGTCAAGGGTATAAACTTTGTGATCACACAGGGGTTCGGTGATGTTTTGGAAGAGAATATGCCCGAAGGAGCCGTAAACACGAAGTTTGACCGAGCGTACAAAACACTGATTGATGTTGCGGCCATCAAACCGTCCAAAAGAGAGATGAGGATTTTCAGGATCGGTGCCGGTGGCGCGGAACGTGATCGAAACTTTTCCTTCTGAGAGATCAGCTCTCAGCGGGATCTATAGGCAAGGGAGAGAACACCATCTTGGCGTTCTCCCCTTTTTTGGAATTCTGCCGAGCCGACTGTCAGAAAAGTCCCTTTTTTTTGCGGAGCGGCTCGTTATAGAAGGAGGCCAGACGGTCCTGGACGATTGTCTGTTCGTCGTCTTTGGTGTTGATAAGGTTAAAGACAATCTGGTCACCGATCGGTTTGCCAGGATCATTCGCCTCTACGGGCGTTGAGAGAACCTGTCCCGAAAGAAGATAGCGGAACGGATGGTCAAGCGCCTTGGCAAACTTCTTTCTTTCTTGGGGAATGTAAATGTCGTTCCGCTTTATCCCCGCCTTTTTCACTGCGCTGTCGATCTCTTCGTCGCTCACCAGCCGGTACGAAGTGGATTCTCGGAACTGAGCGCGTATCGCGTCGTTGATTTGGGGCATCTGTTTCCCGGAAGAATCGGTTATCCCGAGAAAGCAGATGACGCTTTCGGGGTCTTCTTTGCGGTCGGCCCGAAGATACTCTATATTGTCGATCTTGACAATCAGCTTCTTCGTGGTGTTTCGAAGACCGTAATCGTCAAGAGGAGAATTGGAAAGCGAATCGGTGTGATTTTTTCTGCCTGTCAACGAGCAGCCGGCAAAAAGAAAAAACGAAGAGGAAAAGACCGCTCCCAAAAAAGAGCGTCGGCTTATAACGATCTTTTCCCTGTAGATTCCGTGAACAATCATAACCATTCCCTCAAAATAGAAAAATCCCCTCCACGGGTCAAAGGGAGTATCCTCTTTTTTTGAAGAACGGGCAAGCTCTATTTTAGTTGAGCCTGAAAAAGCATTCGGAACAAATGATCATCCGTCTTCTTACCCTGTTTCTTGGAAGTGGTTTTATAACGCTCCGAGTGTGATGAAGCCATTTCTAGCCCACTAACTTTCGTAAGACCGCCTGCAAAATTCCGCCGTTACGGTAGTAGTCGATTTCGACGGGCGTGTCGATACGAACTCGGACAAAGAACTTCGTGACCAGACCATCAGAACCGGTTGCGCTGACGCAAATATTCGACCGAGGCTTAAAGTTGGCGGGAAGAGGATCAATATCAAACATTTCGTTTCCGGTAAGTCCAAGCGTCAGACAACTCTCTCCTGCCAGGAATTCGAGTGGAAGAACCCCCATCCCGACAAGATTTCCGCGATGGATTCGCTCGAAACTCTGGGCAATCACGGCTCGTACCCCAAGGAGGGATGTTCCTTTGGCCGCCCAATCGCGGCTACTCCCCGTACCGTACTCGGTGCCGGCCAGGACGATGAGCGGAATGTTTTCTTTGGCGTATTTCACGGCAGCATCATAAACCGTTTCGACCGGGCCGTCGAAATCGTTTTTCCCGAGGTATTTCGTCCACCCTCCCTCGGTCCCGGGGGCTATTTGGTTACGGATCCGAATGTTCGCGAATGTTCCGCGGGTCATCACACGGTCGTTTCCGCGCCGTGAACCGTAACTGTTGAACGAGACGGGTTCGACTCCGTGTCTGATCAGATAATCCCCGGCCGGAGAATCGGGTTTAATGGCGCCGGCCGGAGAGATGTGGTCGGTGGTTACCGAGTCTCCCAAGAGAAGGAGTGCACGGGCCCCGATGATCGGGGCCAGCGGGGGAGGGGTCTTGGTCATTTCGGCGAGGAAGGGCGGCTCTTGAATATAGGTGCTTTCCGAGTCCCAGTTGTAGAGTTCCGAGGCAACCGACGACTCGGCATTCCAGCGGGGGTTCGACGAATACACGTCGGCATATCGAGAAACGTACATCTCGGAAAGAACGGATTTGGCCGCAGTTTCCGTGATCTCTTCATTCGAAGGCCAAATTTCTGAAAGCATAACCGGTTTCCCCTCGGCATCGGTTCCGATCGGCTCCCTCTTCAGGTTGATATTAACCGTACCGGCCAGAGCAAATGCAACAACCAAGGGCGGCGAGGCAAGATAGTTTGCCTTAACCAACGGATTGACACGCCCCTCAAAATTGCGGTTTCCGCTCAGAACCGCCGCGGCAACCAGATCGTTTTCCGAAACAGCCTTAGCGACCGGTTCCGGAAGAGGTCCGCTGTTTCCGATGCAGGTCAAACACCCGTAACCGACCACGTTAAAGCCGAGCGCTTCGAGATCTTTGAGAAGTCCGGCTTTCGTAAGGTAGTCGGTAACGACGCGCGACCCTGGTCCGAGACTTGTTTTTACAAAAGGCTTTGTTTTCAGCCCCCGTTTGACGGCATTTCTGGCAAGAAGCCCAGCGGAAATCATCAAGTTGGGATTACTGGTGTTGGTACAGCTCGTGATGGAAGCAATAACGACGGAACCAGACGAGACCTCTGTCTTTTCCGTGAAATCGGCACCGGGACGGACGATTTCGAGCGGAACCGTCTTACTCAAGTCGGCTTTCGAAAGTCCGAAACCTCGCTCTTTGATCGGGGCGACGAAGGATTCTCGGAAATTTTTCCCCATATCTTCCAAAGGGATACGGTCCTGTGGACGTTTCGGTCCCGCCAGAGAAGGCTCGACCTTGCTCAGATCCAGTTTCAAAACCTTGGAATACCGGGGAACCGGAGACTCCGCGTCACGGAAGAGGCTCTGAGTGCGGCAATAAGCTTCAATAAGGGCGACCTTTTCCGGAGCGCGTCCCGTTTTGGCAAGGAAGTCGATGGTATTAGCGTCAACGGGAAAGAAGCCCATTGTCGCACCGTATTCCGGCCCCATATTGGCAATCACCGCACGGTCGGTAATAGGCATCATGGCAGCGCCCTCGCCGAAGTACTCGACGAACTTTCCGACAACACCTTCTTTGCGGAGAATTTCGGTAATCGTCAAAACCAAGTCGGTTCCGGTCACACCTTCCGACATTCTGCCGGTCAGTTCGAAACCGATAACTTCCGGCGCAAGCATATAGTAAGGCTGACCGAGCATAACGGCCTCGGCTTCGATACCACCGACCCCCCAACCGAGAACGCCCAGACCGTTAATCATCACGGTGTGGCTATCGGTTCCGACAACACTATCGGGATAAGCCACCACGGTGCCGTCTCCCATAACATCGGTCATAACGGTACGGGCCAGGAATTCGAGATTGACCTGGTGAATAATCCCGACTGAGGGAGGTACTACCTTGAAATTATCAAGAGATTCCTGCGCCCATTTCAAAAGGGAATAGCGCTCCCGGTTTCGTTGGAATTCCAAGACGACGTTTTTTTCGAGCGCCTGAGGCGTCCCGTAAAAATCGGTCTGGACCGAGTGGTCAATCACCAAATCAACCGGGATGAGCGGATTGACCTTTTTCGGGTCGCCGCCAAGCCGACTCAATGCCGAACGCATCGCTGCCAAATCCACCACACACGGAACACCTGTGAAATCTTGTAAAACCACCCGAGCCGGCATAAAGGGGATTTCGATCCCGATGCGTGCCGATTCCGGGGACCAGGCCGCAAGCTGTTTGACATCCTGTTCGGTAATCACGCGGCCGTCACAACGTCGGAGAACTGATTCAAGAAGGATTCGGATCGAAAACGGTAGTGCCGAAATGTTGGTGATTCCCGATTTTTCCAAAGCTTGGAGGTTGTAATAGGAAAAATCGCCATTTTCGGTTTTTAGGGTTGAGAGCGCGGAAAAATAATCGTTCTTCATGGCGTTGCAAGTACTTCTTTGGGTAAGGACAAACAGGAAAGAAACGTCGGGTATTATACCCTAACGGGAAATTTTCCAAAGGGAAAAGGAACTTATTCCCTCGGGATCGATAATGGTTCGCAACGAGATTCTGAATCTCACGCCTCTCCTCGAACGGCGCAATTTTCCTCGAGATACCAAGTGCGGGACGTTCCGATCGGCAAAAAGAAAAGGAGGCGATCATCCCTTTCGGCTTTTTCGCTGTGCCCGGAGCCATTGACAGGTTTGTGCGAGTCCCTCTTTAAGACCTGTCGGTTCGTAACCGAGTTCGCGCCTAGCTTTCTCGCAAGAATACGCCCAGTCGACGATAAACGTACGAACCCAGCCGGGAGTAATCCGAGGATAGATCCCGAAGAGTTTGGCACACCCGAGGAGCGTGTAACCGACAACCATCGGCCAGAACGTCAGGAGAGGAATCTTGAAATGTTTTTTACCCGTGACCTCTTCGATCGTCTTGAAAAATTCCTTGAGCGAGGCATTCTCTGCCCCAAGAATATAACGTTCGCCGACACGGCCGTTCGTGAGAGCGAGGAGATGCCCACGCGCCACATCGTCGACCAGAACATAATTGCCGACATTGACCCCCAAGTTTACAAGGAAGGGAAAGCGACCGCAAGCATAGTCGTCAATCAGGCGAGAAAGCGCGTTCCCCTCGGAGAGTTGGCCGGGACCGTATACCCGTGTCGGGTTGACGATGACCAGAGGAAGCCCTTCGGCGACCCAACGAAGCGCTTCTTTTTCGGCAATCGATTTGCTCTCTTCGTATTCAGTGAGATACTTGTGCGTGGTTCGAGAAAAAGTTTCGTCGGCGACGACTCCCTTGGGAGTCGGGCCGAAAGTAACGATACTGGAAGTCCAGACGATTTTTTTAATGTTTTTTTCTTTGGCAGCGGTAAAGACGTTCCTCATCCCTTCGACATTTACCTTATGGAAGACGGAAGGATCGCGAGAGAAATTTTTCGCATATCCGGCAAGGTGAACGACGTACCCGCACCCTTCGATTCCGCGCCGCAGGGAAGACAAATCGGTTATATCTCCCTGAAAATATTCGAAATTCGGGTGATCCCAGAGCTCATCGGGTGGGGCACCGTAACCGGGGGGAAAAGCCGGTTTCTTCCGACTCATCCCCCGGACTTTGTGTCCAGCGGCCAGAAGCTGCCTGACGAGCGAGGTGCCGATAAAACCGCTGGCACCCGTAACGAAAATACGTTCATCCTTGTTAATCGTCATTTGTTTCTCTGTGGTAATTTCTTATTCACGCAATGTTCACAACGTGTATTGCGGAATTTTCATCGTCTCGCCGTCTTTCACAGCGGAAAGATGCGCATAATACCCTGGAACGGTCATATTGAGGGCGTCGATGATCCCGACCCGGGGTGGGCGGTCGCGGAGAATGGCATCGACAAAATCGACGCAAAGGGGCCCGTGCGAACCGCCGTGTCCACCGGCATCGACCCCCGGAGGAAGCGCGGGACGTTTCAGGTCAATCCCGTTTCGAATGGCTTCGTCCATCCTGGCTTTCCCGGTTTCGTCACCGACGAAGCCGGAAACACGCCCGTTGTGGCCGTCATAGCCGGCGTACTGACCGCGAAGACGGCCGGCTTCAAGGAATTCCCCCTGAGATGCCGAACGGAGCAATCGGAAAATTCCCCCTTCGGAGGTGCGGCAGATAGCCACTTCGGTACGGAACACATTTCCGATCTTATTCGGTTTTTCCTCGCCGGTCAAGTCGGTAACACCGACCGCGCTGACATCCAAAAGACTTCCGTGTGTGACACCGACATAATACGCCGAAGCGTGGGTAGGGTACCAGCTCGGAGCCCCGTTGGCCCGCCAATTGCCGTAGGAGTCGAGCGGGGGGGCGCCAATCACGGCGGGATGAGCATATTCCCCTTCGGAATAGATCAGTTTGCCAAAAATCCCGGCCGCGTAGATCTTTTCCATCGCATAGAGGTCTTCGTGGAAACAGCTCGTCTCGAACATTGAGTATTTAAGGTCAGGATGCTTTTTGCAACATTCCAGAAGTCGCTCCCCCTCTTCGATGTCACCGTAAAAGACCGGAACCGCGTGGCAGACATGTTTCCCGTGTTCGAGGCAAAGTATCGCATGCCGGGCATGGCTCGGCGCGTCGGTCGCGCAGAAAATGGCGTCGATCGTATCGTCTTTGACCATCTCTTCCAGGGAAGGAT
The DNA here is from genome assembly GCA_050943135.1 of Thermoguttaceae bacterium. Classification (GTDB taxonomy): domain Bacteria; phylum Planctomycetota; class Planctomycetia; order Pirellulales; family Thermoguttaceae; genus RUG695. The sequence continues at coordinate 130,123 of JBMNOP010000002.1, forward strand.
AAGTCTTTTCGCACGCAACCCGTTTGGCGAGGGCGGAACAACGGTCGGGAAACAGATCACTGACCGCAGCAACCTCGACATTGGGATGATGCTGAAATTCGAATTGGGCGGAGAACTGGCAAACACCATACCCCACCAAGCCGACGCGTATCTTCTTGTCGGTAGAGGGTTCCCATGTTTTCGATGTGTCATCTCCGAGAGCCAAAGACGACATCAGAGAAGTTACCCCGGCTGTCAGTAACCCGTTTTTCAAAAATGACCTTCTTTGCATCTTTCACCTGTAGATTGATTTCGGCTGTAAAGCCTGTCAAATTAACCAAGAACCAGACCCTGATATTTTCACACGATTTGACGTTAAAATCAAGCTGCAACTCACTTCCCGATACAGAAACGGGAAAAAATAGAATCGAGAATATCGTCTGTCTGGACGGCTCCCAATATTTTCCCGATTTCGTCGAGTGCGGAACGAAGCTCGAACGCGATGAGAGCCTCGTCGGCTCCTTCTCGAATCATGTCGGCGGCACGAAAGAGTGCGTCGCGCGACGCGGCAAACGAGCGGCGACACCTGAGCGCCGTTCCCCGCACTATCTCACCCCTTCCCTCTTGCCGCAAGAGAACGTCGACCAATGCGGTGCGTAATTCATCGAGTCCTTCCCCTGTCAGGGACGAGACAGGGAAAAGGTTTTCCCGCACGGGTAACTTCCGACGCTCTCGCTCCGAGAGCAGATCGCACTTGGTCAAAAGGATGAATGTTCCGGTCTGCGGTGCCGGAAGTGAAGTCTCTTTGCATAAAAAGAGGGAAGCCACTTGACAGTAAAGTGTTAAGTCGGCGTTGGTCAAAACCTTTTCGGTGAGCCGACAAATCCGTTCTTCGAATGTGCGATGCTTATCTCCGAATTCGGCTTGATCCGATATTACCTGCCCTTCCGAACCGAGTCCCGCCGTATCAATCAGTAAAACACGCTTCTCGTTTAGGACGATTTCTTTCTCCAAGTAATCGCGGGTTGTACCTGCGATTTCGGAAATGATCGCCGCGGGTGTTCCCTCTTCCTCCGAGGGCTCGACCGAAAGCGCATTAAAAAGCGAGCTCTTTCCGGAATTGGGAGGTCCGGTCAAAATCACACGGCGTCGATATCGATGATCTGTTCGCTCGTTGATCTGGGTCAATTTCTCCTCGATAAAGCGGCGAGCATCTGTAATGGTTCCCAAAAGATCTTCCTGGGAAATGAAAGAAATATCTTCGTCCGCAAAATCAAATCCGGCTTCCAGGTGTGCGAGTGTTTCCAAGAGTGTTCGTCGCAAAGATCGGAGGGGAGACCCCAAGTTTCCCGAGAGTTGATTGAGGGCAGTTTCCAATCCAAAAGCATCCTCGGCATCGATCACGCCGAGAACCGCCTCGGCCTGTGTCAGGTCAAGTCGCCCATTGAGAAACGCACGCAAAGTAAATTCGCCCGGTTGTGCCATACGAATATTGCCCCCCGAAAAAAGCGTTTCCAGAAACGTGTCGATCAGGGGAGGAGATCCGGGCAGATGGATTTCCAGGGATTCCTGTCCCGTGTAGCCATGCCCAGTAGGCCAACACCAAACGGTTACCGTTACAGAGGATTTCCATGCCCGAAGATCAAAAACGGCATCGGCGATAAAGGGTCGGACAATCTCGGGCTCACGGCAAAGAAAGTCGGCAAAGCGCCTGAATTCGCTGAGCGCGCCGACGCCCGAAACCCTGACAATCCCTAAGCGTGCTCCCCCCTTCGGAGTTGCTTGGGCGGCAATGATATCGTCAAGAACAAAAATGGGACACTCCTGGAATATCGCGGTTTGTGCGATGTGTTAAGACTTTCGGCCTTTTACATTGCTTAAATGCCTGGGGAAGGAATTCCAGAATATCCCCCGCTGTCAACGACGTCTCCCCTTTTACCTCGGCCGCCAGATCCCCCGCCAGGCCATGAATGGCAACCCCCAAAACCGCCGCATCGAAGGGTGGTATCCCCTGGGCCGCCAGGGCGGTGATCACGCCGGTAAGAACATCTCCGGCCCCCCCGGTCCCCATTCCCGGATTCCCCGTCTCGTTGACAAAGATCCGGCGACCATCGGAGATCACGGTTCCGGATCCTTTCAAGACAAGAAAGATGGCGGGCCTGTCCGATTTATAGATTTTCTCGAGGTTTTGGAAAAAACGGAGAACGGCTTTCCGGCGCTCTTCGGGGTCAGGACCGACCCTATGCCCGCACATTCGGAAGAACTCGCCCGGGTGGGGGGTCAGAATCCGCGGACCGGCCGGAGGAACGATTGGAACATCACGAAAGACTTTTCTTTCGGACGGCAATCGGAACATTTCTCGATATGCAAGCGAATTGAGCGCGTCGGCATCAAAAACAGCCGGAACCGGAAGGAAGGAAAAGAGACGGGCAATCATCACATCAAGACCCAGTGAGCGACCGATTCCCGGACCGATCCCAAACGCCGAACAAGTGGAAAGGTGTGATTCGATTTCGGGAAGGCCGTCACGTAGAAAACGCCCACGACGATCGGCCGGAAGAGGAGAAACCGTATACTCGCTGCGCGACGATGCCACCGTGTCGTGGATCGGTTCGGGCACGAGAAGTCGAACCAGACCGGCTCCCGATTCGAGAGCGGCCGAACCCGAAAGAACCGCTGCGCCGCTCATTCCAAGAGAACCGCAAACCAACGCTGCGGTTCCGTAAGTTCCCTTATGCCCCCAGATTTCCCGGTCGGGAAGACTCGGAAGAGAAGAAAAGAAATTTTTCATCGACTCGTCTCCGGGCGACGCTTCCAGTAAAACTTGGAACTCTTGGTTTCGTTATAGCATAGATACCCATTCTTCTCAAAGATACGTTGGGCGGGGATATTCCAACCTTCCACTTCGGCCATCACGTAGACAACATCGTTCTGCTGAAAAGCCCAGTCGGTAACCGCACCGACGGCCTCGGTCATAAATCCCTGGTCGAGATAGGTGGGGTAAACAAATGCATAACCGATTTCAACGCCGCCGGAATCGTCGGGAGGTCCCCTAAAACAGAAACAGCCGACGGAGCGTTCTCCCTTTCGAAGTCTCATGTGCCATACGGTCCACCACGGGAAATCTTCGGGGTGAATAACCATTTGGAGTGCCAGCCACTCCATCGCGACGTGAAGCTCGGCGTTAGGCACCTCACCCGACACCGTAATTCCCATTCGAATCTCCAGCTGTTCCAGTCCGTTCATCATCGCCGAAAACTCGGCATCGTTCAAAGGATGGATCAGAAGGCGTTCTGTTGTGATATCGTCGATGACAGTCATCAAATTCCCATTTATTGGCGGTTTCCCGTTTAGACTGACCAAATTATAACCCCGATCGTTAAAAACGGAATCGTTTTGAATGTAATTTCCGTGGTTGCCTCGAAAACCGGCTTACTAATTTTCGACCTGTTGATATCTCTCCCTTTGTCATTTCCGTTTTTTTAACGATAATATCACCCGACGAAAGACCGACTAAAGAAGCTCGAAAACGCGAACATCCGTTTTGCTTTTTCCCTCTTCCTAACCGGCCGAAAAAGAATGATCAGAAGGAAATCCGACAAGGAACAAGCGATGCTTTACGGTGTTATTCTGGCGGGAGGTATGGGTAAAAGGCTCTGGCCCGAAAGTGATGCCCAAACACCGAAACCCCTCCTTTCACGACGGGGAAACCTTTCCCTTTTGGAAGAGACGCTCCAACGACTCCAACCGCTGATCCCCCCCGAAAATATCCTTATTTCGACCACGACGGAATTCGCGAAACCAATCCGCACCTTGATTGCCGATAACGCGGTTTCGGTCATTACAGAACCGGTAGGCCGGAACACGGCACCGGCAATTGCCCTGGCCGCGCTAAGGCTTGTTCAGTATTCCCACGATGCGATCATGGCAATCTTTCCGAGTGACCACTACATCGGGAACTCCGCCCGACTAAGGCAACTAATCGCCGTCGGGGCCAAACTGACGGAGGAAGATGAAAAACGACTTATCACCATCGGGATCGAGCCTCGCGGCCCGGCCACGGGCTACGGTTATATCAAGGCTACATCCTGTTTTTCCGGCGCATCTTCGATCGTTCCGAATGTCGAAATCGTTCCGCGAAAAGCTGAGTTCTTCTGTGAAAAACCGGATCGAAAGACCGCAGAGAAATTCCTGAGCGACGGAGGATTTTATTGGAATGCCGGCATCTTCGTATGGAAAGCCGCTCGTATTCTCGATTTGCTCGCTCATTTTCTCCCCGAAACCTCCGATTTTCTCGCTCAGGGTCGTCGTGAAGAACCGAATATTTTGGAAAAGTTCCGTGCCGCATTCCCTTCCCTTCCTTCGGTCTCGATCGACAACGCGGTGCTTGAAAAGGCCTCGGATATCATTCTCCTTCCCGCGCCATTCGATTGGAGTGATTTGGGAACATTCGAGGCGTTTGCCGCCTCGGACGATTCTGGAAAAGACGGTTCGGGGAACCGAGTGATCGGGGCAAACCTTTCTGCTATCGAGGCGGCCGAAAACATCGTCCGCATCTCCGAGACCGGCGGGCCGTTTACTGTAGCCCTGGGGGGAGTAAAAAATCTCCTTGTCGTTCTGAAGGGGAAAAAGCTTCTGATTGTCCCCCAGGGACGGGAAGATCTCATACGGCGACTGGCAGATGAAAACGAACCGTGATGACTCTTCCCCCGCAAGAGAAAAACGAAAAAGATTCCTTCTGTCCGCGGAACTTCCGCTGCGAAAACTAGTGCCGGGGCGCCAAACTCCTTGCCGTACGCTGCTTGTTAAGGTATAATTGCGAGTAATTTGTCATGGGCGCGTCTTGAATTCTGTAGGCGGCGGTTCAAAACAGTCCGTATTTGGAAGAAACGAAAATGACCCAATATCAAAAAGCTCTTGCCGGGGAAATTACTCCCGAAATGGAGATTGTCGCAAAAAAAGAGCGTCTTTCCGCAGACCTGATTCGTGACGAAGTCGCGAAGGGGCGGCTGGTTATTCCGGCGAACCGAATCCATCTCGAAAAAGGCCTTTCCCCTGTCGGCATCGGCATCGCGGTAACGACCAAGATCAACGCGAATCTCGGCAATTCCCCTGTCGCGGGTAATCCGGAACGAGAACTGGAAAAGGTATCCTGCGCCGTAAAATACGGGGCCGATACGGTTATGGACCTTTCGACCGGAAAGGAGATCGACCGTCTCCGCCGGAATGTCATCGACAACGTCTCGGTTCCTGTCGGAACCGTTCCGATCTATCAAATTTGCGAAGAGCTGGACGACATCCTCGATATGACACCGCAGAAGATTCTCGACGCTGTTGAGCATCAGGCAAGTCAGGGTGTTGACTACATGACGATTCACTGCGCCCTTCTCCAACGCCACCTTCCTCTACTCAAATCGCGTATCACCGGAATCGTCAGCCGTGGCGGATCCCTTACGGCGAAATGGATGGCCGCCCATAAAAAGGAGAACCCTTTTTACGCCCACTTTGGAGAACTATGCGAAATTATGGCAGACTACGACGTCACCTGGTCTCTGGGTGACGGTCTGCGCCCGGGATGTCTCCACGACGCCAGCGACGCGGCGCAGTTCGGTGAACTTGAGGTAATGGGGGAACTCACACTCCGGGCCCGCCAAGCCGGTACTCAAGTCATGATTGAAGGTCCCGGGCACGTCCCGATGGATCAAATCGAAATGAACATCAAGCGCCAAATCGAGGAATGCCACGGAGCGCCATTTTACGTACTCGGCCCCCTGGTTTGCGATATAGCACCGGGCTATGACCATATTACCTCCGCAATTGGCGGTGCGATGGCCGCCATGTACGGAGCGGCGATGTTATGCTACGTTACCCCCAAAGAACATCTCGGACTACCCAATCTGGAAGATGTCCGCAACGGCGTGATAGCATTCAAAATTGCCGCTCACGCCGCAGATATTGCACGCCATCGTCCCGGTGCCCGTGACCGCGATGACGAAATCTCGCGCGCGCGCTACGAATTCGACTGGCAAAAGCAGTTCGCGCTTTCGCTTGATCCGCAGCGTGCGTTCAGCTACTACCAAGAAGCCCGCGGCGAAAAGGGATGTCCCGACCCGAACGACCCGGAAAAGGAAAATTTTTGCTCAATGTGCGGACCGAAATTTTGTGCGATGAAGACCACCGCCGATCTCAAGCAGATTTTGAAAGGAGAATAAGACGGTTCCCGTAATCAGAAAGCGGAACTTTCTACGGAATCCGCTTGAAGACTGCACGATCAATATCCGAAACAATGAGACGATAATCCAAGGTCACGACCGGATATTGTTGATAACGATTCATACAGCGGATGCGCCTGGCGCGAGAATGGGATTTTCGGATCTCGCCCGAAAAGAACAAAACGGAAACCAAAAAACAAAAGGTAATTTCGCCGTGTCTTTCTATTCTTTCAAAAGGTTGAGGACGTAATACAGCAAACGGTCCGGATCGGGATTTCCACTATCACCAAGCACTGTCTTGGGAATCGGAACGACAGCCTGCTCCTCGTTGAGGATCCGCAAATCGACCTTTCTTCCGAAAAGCCGCTGCCGCAACCGTTCGCTATGCCGACGTGATTTAAATTTGAAGTTGACGAACTTCTCATGGGAGAAGTCAAACAGATTAACCGTACCGATGGAGTATTTCCAGGCGTTAACTCGTATTTTGGCACAAACAATCAGTCGTTCGGCCGGCTTTGGAATTTTGCCGAACCGGTCGGAAATTTCGGCACGAATCGTGTCGGCTTCTTCTTCGTTCGTAATACGGCTGAGACGACGATAAAGGTCGAGTTTATCTCGAATTTCGGTAACATAATTATCCGGAATCATTGCCAATCCCGGAAGGTCGACCTGGACATCTATCTTAACTTTCTGCGGCATATTTTTGAGAAGTCGAATCGCGGATTCCAAAAACTCGCAATACATTTCGTAGCCGACCAAATTGATGTGCCCGCTCTGCTGAATGCCGAGGATATTTCCGGCACCGCGAAGTTCCAAGTCGCGCAGCGCCAACTGGAATCCGGCGCCGAGGTGACTGTATTCCTCGATCGCCTTGAGGCGTTGCAATGATTCGCGTGTCATCGGAGCGTTCGGCGCAAGAAGAAGATAGCAGTAGGCCTGGTTTCGATAGCGGCCGACCCGTCCACGCAGCTGATGGAGTTCGGCCAGCCCGAATCGATTGGCATGATTGATGAAGATGGTGTTGGCATTCGGAATATCGATACCGTTTTCAATGATCGTGGTCGAAAGGAGAACATCGTATTCACGGTTCACAAATCGTCGTAACACTTTTTCCAAATCGTTGTTCGACATTCTGGCGTGGCTGATTCCGATACGGGCCTCTGGTACGATTTCACTCAATTTGAGTGCAAGATCGTCAATATCCTGAACACGGTTGTGGAGAAAAAAGACCTGGCCGCCGCGGCTCATTTCGTAGAGAATGCCGTTACGAATCGCCTCCGGATTAAACCGAAGAATTTTGGTTTCAATCGGAAGGCGGTCGTCAGGCGGGGTCTGGAGATTCGAAATATCGCGCAATCCGAGAAGAGAAAAGTGGAGCGTGCGGGGAATAGGCGTCGCCGTCATCGTCAGAACGTCAACCTGACTGCGGAGGTGTTTCAGAAAATCTTTATCGTTCACGCCAAAACGTTGTTCCTCGTCGATGATAACCAACCCGAGGTTTTTGAAAATGACATCCTTCTGAACGAGCCGATGGGTCCCAATAATCACATCGAGTTTACCGAGCCGTAATTTCTCGAGCGTTTCGGTGATTTCCTTCTTGGAACAGAATCGGGAGAGAACCCCGATCCGCACCGGGAATGCCGACATACGTTCCGAGAACACGTGGTAATGCTGTTCAGCCAAGATCGTTGTCGGAACCAAGACTCCGACCTGGTAACCGGCATTGACAGCTTTAAAGGCCGCACGGACGGCGACTTCCGTTTTTCCGAATCCGACATCGCCGCAGAGAAGCCTGTCCATCGGACGCGGACTCTCCATATCCTTTTTGATCGCTTCGATGGCCAGGAGCTGGTCCTCGGTCGGTTCGAAGGGGAATGTTTCCTCAAAATCGTGTTGCCAGTCGCTGTCGGGGGGACAGGCGAACCCTTGGAGGGCCTCGCGTTTGGCTTGCAGTTCGAGCATGTCGGCCGCCAGATCAAAAACCGCCTCGCGAACTTCATTCTTTTGTCGGTTCCACGCCTTTCCGTTCAATTTGGCTAACTTCGGACGGAGCTGCGAGGTGCCGACGTATTTCTGGATCAGGTTGATTTTCGACGTGGACACATAAAGAACAACATTGTCCGCAAACTCGAGCTCGAGATGCTCCTCTTCCTGCTGTCCTTTCTCGCGCATCACCAGACCGCGGAACCGCGCCAGGCCATGTCCGACATGGACGACGAGGTCTCCCGGAGAAAGATCGACGAATGAATCAATTGATTCGGAAAGGGTTCGCGACTTGGCACGCCGGATATTTGCTCGTCCGAAAAGCTCATCGGTTCCGACGAGTACGACATTCTCGGCGGGCCAGGCAAATCCGCGGGCAAGGGTTCCGATATGCCAGTCGATCCGCCCTTGTTTGACAGCCACAGAATCGGAAAAAGACTCGGCGATCCGCCGTTGCTCGGCTTCGTTCCGGCAGACGACTTCAAAACGAACTTTTTCGGGATATCGGTCTATCTCTTCGCGCAAGGACGGCAGATTCCCATGGAGTCTTTCGATCGTCTGGAAAAGGAAGGAATGGACGTGGGGAGCAAGCTCGGTTCCGCTAACGATGGTGACGGCATGGAGGGTGGGAAACCGATAGAGTGCACTACAGATCACGTCGGTCGAAAAAGGCCTGACAAGAGATGAGTCTTTGGACGAGGTGGGCGGAACCTCGGTGGAAACCGATATTTCCGGTTCCGTGGACTCGAGGGTACTTTCGTTCCGACCAACGTCGAACTTTTCAGCAAAGTAGCGGTCGATTTTGGCGGCTTGGCGCAAAATCTCACCCGTTTCGAGCATGACCGGGATTGTTGCCGCGGGAAGATGGTCAACGAACATCCCCGTCACCCGGCTGCTCGAGCGAAGGGCTGTGATTTGAACAGAAGCCATGTCGGCGAGAGAACGTTGTGTTTTGATCTCGAAGGAACGGATCGATTCGATTTCATCATCAAAAAACTCGATTCGAACCGGTTCTGTCCAATCGACTGCGTAGATGTCGAGAATCCCCCCACGAACCGAATATTCGCCGGGCAGTTCGACGGCGCTTGTGGGGTGAAACCCCCGCTCGGCAAGCCAGACGAGCAGTTCGTCGCGGTTATAGACCCTACCTGATTCCAGGACACGCGTTTCAGCCTCGATTTCGGAAAAAACGGGGACCGGCTGGCGTATCGCCGCAAAAGAGGTGACTAGGATGGCCGGGGGCGTTTTAACCATAGGCTCCGTGGGAGTTTGTCGATGCCGCAGACGATTGACCAGCGGGGTGTTTTCGTCCGACACCGACGACGTGGGCGCAAAATCGGGAGCGCAACGGTAATGAAGCTCTTTTAGGACACGAAGTCTCTGACCGAATATTCTGTCTTCCGAAAGAAAGATTCCGTCGGTGTGAACCCCGCTTTCGGTCAGGAACGAGGGAAGAATCGGATAGGTTAATATTTGGGCATCGGTGAAGAGAGCCAGGTCATCCGCAACCGTATCGACCTCACCGATATTCGGGCAGATCAAAACGATCAGTTTCCCCGACTCTTCGGCAAGAACGGAAGCGATCAGCAGAGGAGAGTTTCCGACCATCCCGTCAAAGATGACCGATTCTCCCGCGAGCAACGCGGAATACCCTTCGACAAACGATTCCGAGTCGCGGATTTTCGCTTTTAATTCGGCTATCTGGGGACCCATCTCATCCTTTTACTCGTCGCCCGTAAAACGTCGATTATATCTTTTCTCCCTATTATAACAACATCATCCATGGCTCGAGCGAACTTGAAAATGTTAGATGAAAGAATAGAATGGTTGTGGTAAAGGGCATTCGATCCAGACAGGAAAGGCCAAATGAAGAACAATACACCGGTTCCGGTCTTAATCGCATTGGGGGCAAACCTGGCCGATCGTGCCAAGCAGATAGAGACCGCCTGGCGCAAAATCACCGACTCACACCACATAAAACCGCTCCGATTAAGTAAGATCATATCCACCAGGCCAGTCGGCGGCTCCGCGGGGCAGCCCGACTTCCTAAACGGGGTCGGACTTCTCGAAACAACATTAGACCCGTTTGAACTTCTCGATCTGCTCCAAAAAACGGAAGCGGAAGGGGATCGACAGAGGCATGAATTCTGGGGAGCGCGAACGATCGACCTCGACCTGCTTCTCTATGGGCAGACGGTTCTCCGGTCCGAACGGCTGATACTCCCCCATCCTCGCATTGTGTGGCGTCCTTTTGTTCTCGAACCTGCCGCCGAGATCGCACCCGACATGGTTCACCCTCTTTGGCACAGGACCCTCGGAGAACTGGCAGAACTTGCGAGAATGAATTTCCGTCTTGCCGCGATCAATTTGTGGGAACTTCCACGTTCTGTAAAGAGTTTTCCGTTCTGACCACAGGGAGTCGCCGGGCATCGGCCGCCCGAAGGAGCAAATCGATTCCCTCGCCAAAAACGTCACCGGCGAAGGCGAGCACTTTCCCTCTGGCGCGAACAATATTTTCGATCAAATTTTCGAAAGAGGGTAAGTCATTTTCTCCCTCGTCCGAACGCCCCAGCAGTACGGTAAACCCGTCGGGTGCAAGCTCCTTGGTACGCAGGATCGTTTCGATGACCGATTCCCCCATCGACTGAACCGCCAAGACCGACCGTTCTCGAATCGTGACACATCCGGCAACACCGAACCGTAAAAGAGATCGCATCACGGGTAGGCCGCAAAGGATATCCTTCATCTGATGCGGGGTCGGCCGGGCCTTCGTCAGGGAAAAGAGTTCTGTTTTTTGCGGGAGAATCTCTGCGGGCACAACAATACCATGCTGCGCTTCGGAAAGGGAGACGACGGCGATTCCGAGGGAATCGGCCCTCTCGACGAAATCCTCAAGCGGATCGACGCAAAGGGTGCGGTTTGCTTCAACGATCAAAATGTCGGCCCCCGACTTTACCATTTTCTCAAGGGTTCTAACCCCGACGGCCGGAACGTCGAAACGCATATCCTGGCACGGCTTGGCGACTTTGACAATCGTAAAAGGCCTCCCTTGTGCGGCAACCCCGGCGCGTGCGATAGTGTCATCGGTTCCATCGATCCCCTCGATCGCCAGAATTCTGCGGTTCTTTACCATCACGGCCTGTCCGAAATCGAGTCGACCGATTTCACGTGCCAGGGGCCATGCCGTGCGAACATCGTCATAATCGGCAGCGGCAAGAACGCGACGGGTTAAATCCCCCGGGGGAAGGAGAAGATTCGGTGCAAGGTTCGTTGCCGGCAAAAGCTTCACTCCCTTCTTTTCAAACCCCTTCGTCGCGGTGATAAGGAGGGTATCATCTTTCAAATCGGTTTTCCTCGCCAGAAAAAGGGGAAAGAAAACCGAAAACGTATACAAGTCGGGAAGATGACGCCAAACAAGCCCCGGACGAAGAAGAATCTTCTTAAAGACTTTTCCCGCCATCGTCGCTTCGGCAACCTGATATTTGCGGAAAAACCGAACGGCGGCTCCGAATCGGCCCAAGCCCATTTCTTGGTAGACATCGCAAATCCGCCGGAGTGCGACACCGTCGGCGTGTCCGGCCACTCCGAGACAGAAAACGCTGTGCCCTTCTCGTTTCAGCGAGCGTGCGATCAAAAGAGGGTAATTCCCCCAACCGGCAATCAGTCCATACCGCTTCGGTTCCGCCGTTTTATCGGGAAGAGTCATTACCGCTCTGTTGCGTCCTAAGAAGAGTGATCTGTTCTTTCAAAGATGCCATGTCTTTTTGGAGAGCGATGAATTCTTTGCGCATCTCGGGCAGTTTTGCCAGAGCGACCTGTTTTTTCATCTGTTCCTTCTCAGGGGTCGCTGGAATCCCGACAATCCGCGACCCGGGTGGCACGTCGATCATAACCCCGGCCATCGCGCCGATCACGGCACGATCACCGATTTTCAGGTGGTCGCGCACCCCAACACGCCCGGCCATCACCACATAGTCGCCGGTCACCGTACTTCCGGCGACTCCGGTATGCGCGCAGATGAGATTGTGTCGCCCGATTGAACAGTTGTGCCCGATCTGAACAAGGTTGTCAATTTTAGTTCCCTCACCGATAAACGTCGAGTCGTATGTGCCCCGATCGATCGTCGTACCGTTGCCGATATCGACATCATCTCCGAGAACGACATTCCCGAATTGAACCGAGAGAATATGCCTGCCGCTCGTCGAATCGTAACCGAACCCGTACGAACCGATCACCGCGCCGGCGTGGAGAATACAGCGGGCACCGATCGAGCAATTTTCGTAAACGGTAACATTCGGATAGATCACCGTCTCGTCGCCGACAACCGTTCCGTCGAGAATCACGGTGTTGGGATAAATCGTACAGCGATTCCCGATGACCACCTGATTTCCGATATATGCACCCGGGCCGATCGCCGTCATTTCCCCTATCCTTGCACTTTCGGCGACGGAGGCTTGCGGGGAAATGCCGCTGATCATCTTTGTACGCGGAGGACGAAAAAAAGAAGCGATTGTGTTGAACGCCAAGGTAACATTTTCAACCTGAATCAGAGATTTCCCTTCGGCTTCGGAAAAGGAAAGAGGAACAACGGCGGCACCGGCATGTGATTTTTCGAGAAGACTTTTTGATTTTGGATCCTCCAGAAAGGTGATGGCATCTTCGCTTGCCAGGTGGACCGGCTGTGCCGATCGGATCACCTTGGTGCCTTCCCCCAAAATTCCCCCGTTTACCAAGCGAGCCAGTTCGAGAAGCGTTGCCTGCATCGTTCTTCTTTCCAATAAAAAAACCGGTCATCCCATAGAGGAATAGACCGGCTTTCCATCCTTTTTGTGTCGGCAGAAAAAGGATCAACCGGCAACAATTTCCTTGACTTTGACCTTGATGTACTTTTGACGGTGACCGATCTTTTTACGGCTGTCCTTACGACGATAGAACCAACGAACCACGAGTTTGGGACCGGCGAATTTGCAAAGGACTTCGGCAACAACTTTGGCGCCCGGCACGGTAGGCTGACCGACTTTAACGCCATCTTCACCGCTTACGAGGAGAACTTGATCAAAGACAATTTCTTCGTTTGGCTGGACGTCACGAAGGTTCACATAGAGTTCGGTGTCGACCTCGGCCTTATACTGATGGCCGCCATCTTTGAAAATAGCATACATGATGCAATAACCCTTCCTGTGCCTTTCGAGGCACACTACGTTAAAACTCTATGCGGAGGCGCGTTTTATTCCCGGGAAGCACTCGGCATCCGAACATTCCGCAAAACGAAGGACGGCCTGCGTATTTTAACACCGAGGTCGTCTACGGGACCCTTTTTGCCTTAACCTAATAACAAGGAAGGCCGAAGGGAACGGCAAATCTCGGGGTGATTATCGCACGATCTATAAATTTTTCAAGGGGTGGTGGACACCGAATCGGGAAGCGCCTTAACGTTGACCAGGTTCCCCATCTTGTTGAAACACTCGATTTTGAGGTGTTCCGGCCACGCGACGGGATCACCTCTCAGGACAATCTCGATCCCAGTTTCTTCCTCGAGCTGTGCAAGGAGGAGACGCTTTTTGTTGTTGAGATATTCCGAAACCTCATCGGCCACGTTGATTCGAACCTGAACGATTTCGGAGTTTTGGCAGATGAGCGACAGATCACGCATCACGTCGATCGCCATGCTTTCGACCGATTTGACGACGCCGCCGCCGTGACAGCAAGGGCAGTCGCGGTAGATGCTTCGCTTAACTCCCGGGCGGATTCTTTGGCGCGTCATTTCGATAAGCCCGAAAGGACTGGTGCGGAGAATTTTCGTCTTGGCGCGGTCCCGCTTGAGCGAGTCACGCAGCGTCCGTTCAACGGCGCGCTGATGTTGTTCGGAATCCATATCGATGAAATCGTTCACGATTACCCCACCGAGATCTCGCAGTCGAATCTGCCGTGCGATCTCTTTGGCGGCGCGCAAATTCATTTGGAACGCGTTTTCTTCGGCCGACTCGTTCGTACGGAACGAGCCGCTGTTGACATCAATGGCAACCAGCGCTTCGGTCTGATCGATCACAATCGAACCACCATCTTTCAGGGGAACCCGGCGCTGATGAATTTGAGCGATCGCATCTTCGAGATTGTAACGGAGGAACAGTGGTTCTTTCTGGTCATAATACTCGAGGCGGTCGACATATCGAGGCATGGCCGATTCGAGGAAATCCTTCACACGGTCGTAGGCGTCTTTTTCGTCGATCACGATCTTGTCGATATCGACTGTCGCCATATCGCGGATCGTGCGAATGATCATGTCGCTTTCTCTGTAAATTTCGATCGGTGCAGGGAGTGTTTTAATACGCTTGACGATGACTTTCCAGAGTCGCATCAGATAAGCCATGTCCTGAGCTAACTCTTTGCGCGTACGGTCGGCTCCGGCGGTTCGGACGATAAACCCGAGTCCCTTAGGAGGATTGAGTTCGTTCATGATTTTCCGGAGTCTCTGACGCGTGGCTTCATCTTCAATTTTACGCGAAACGCCGACGTGCTTGAGCGAGGGCATCAGAACCAGATAGCGCCCCGAGATGCTGATATAGGTAGAGAGTGTCGGCCCCTTGGTACCAATCCCCTCTTTGATAACCATCACGAGGACTTCGTCACCCCGACGAAAGACGTCCTGGATCAGAGGTTTGACCCGAGGCCGACCGGAATTTCGCTCGGAACTGGAATGGTCGTCAGACGAAGGGTCGTAGTGGGGATCCTGACGGAAATAGTGTGGCTCGACGTCGCTAATGTGCAGAAAACCGTTTCGGCCGATCCCAAAATCGACAAACGCCGCCTGGATACTCGGCTCGATATTGACAATCGTTCCCTTGTAAATATTGCCGACGTAATTATCGTTTGCCGTTCGTTCGATGTAGAGTTCTTCCAGTACGTTATCTTCAACGACGGCGATCCGACATTCTTCTGCCTGCCGGACATTCATCAGCATTTGTTGGCTCATTGTGTGTATCTCTTTTCTAAATGGTATTGGGAAAGCAGCTCAGGCCAGAGAAGTTTCTTTACGGCAGGGAAAAACGGTTCTAAAGAGGAGGTCGTCCAGTCCAAGATAACAGAGGTACTCGCGTACCCCAGCCTCCGGCCCGCTTTGGGCGGCCAGTCGGATGATCAAACTGTCACCGCTTCTTTCCATCGAGAGGAGAGGTGGTTTCAGGTCAACAACTTTTCCGTTGCTCTTTTCTACCTCTACGCTCTGCGCGGTACGAAGAACCTCAAGGCGGCTTTCCCAATCCCGGGAAAGATCGGAGGGGATCGGAATCTCGTAAAGAAACGATTTCGCCGCCGACTTTTTCCCCCCTTCGGGGAGAATTTCCGCAGCGTGAAAGTGAAGTCCTTCGACCGTAACCGCATTCAGGTGCTCAAGGATTTCTTCCACCGAGAATTCCGCGTCGAGAAGAACCTCCATCACTTCGTCATCGCTTGCCATCCCTAAAGCCAAAGCCGAGACATAGCTCACCTTCTGCTTCGGATGAAATCCCTCGCTCATTGCGATGGGAAGACCGCTACGACGGAAAAGACGCTCCATCGTGTTCAAAAGATCTCGATGACCGATAAAACGGAGTGCTCCCTTTTTGCTGAACCTCAAACGGACTCGTTCACTCGCCATCTGCTGTTTTCCTGGTGGTGTCCGAAACCCGTTTATTTTCGCACACCGGGAAGAAGGTATGTAATGTTCCGAAAAACCGGCGCTCCCCGTTTCAACCTTAAGATCTGTTTTCCCGACTTCTCGGGGTAGGGTTAACTGGTTGGTGGAACCCAATTTTGTAATTAAGTTTCGAGGTCGAAGGCTTCACCGGCGTATTTCTGCATCTCGGCTTTCAGAAAATTCCTGACATCGCGAGCTGTTTCCATACGCATGGCGGCTTCGGCAACACGACAGCATTCGGTGATCGAGACCTTGCGACACAGAGCTTTGATCTCGGGGATTGTCTGCGGCGAAACACTGAAATCGCGGAGCCCGAGCCCCAAGAGAAGCATCGTGTAGATCGGATTGCTCCCCATCTGGCCGCAAAGCGAGACCGGTTTCGCATACATATTCGGCACGCGGATCGCCTCACGCAGAAGCCTCAACACCGCTGGATCTTCATTGTTGTAGAGACGCCCGACCCCTTCGTTGCTTCGATCCACTGCCAAAGTATACTGGACCAAATCGTTTGTTCCGATACTGAAAAAGGCCACTTCACGCACGAATGTGTCGAGCATAATGACCGTTGCGGGAACCTCGACCATCATTCCGACCGGAATGGATTCGTCGAATGGGATCCCGGCTTCGTAGAGCTCTTCGCAGACATCGGAGAAGATCATACGGGCCTGACGATACTCGAGGATCGTTGAAATGAGGGGGAACATCACCCTGACCTTCCCGTAGGCACTGGCCCTGAGGATCGCACGAAGCTGTTTACGGAACATCTGGGTGTTTCGCAGCGAAAGTCGAATGCTCCGGACCCCCATAAAGGGGTTACGCTCGATCTGACGGGACATCATCAAATCGGGAAGTTTATCTGCCCCCAAATCGAAGGTTCGGATCGTGGTCACCTTCCCCTCCATGGCCTCGACCACCTGTTTATAGGCTTCGAAGTGAGTGTCTTCGGAGGGAAGATCTGACGGAGAAGCAGCCAAATAAAGGAACTCGGTTCGATAAAGACCAATCCCCTTGGCTCCCTTTTCGAGGCAAATCCTCGCTTCGTAGGGGAACTCGATATTTCCGTAGACAGAAACTTCCACCCCATCGGTCGTTACGGCCGGCTTGTCGGTCTCGGTCGAGTACTGCTGTAAAATCGTTTTATTACGGCGGATCTGGTCTTCGTAACTCTGAATCGTAGCTTCGTCGGGATCCAGAATGACAACACCCTTTTTGCCGTCAACAATGGCAATGTCACCGTCATCGATTTCGTCGAGGAAAGAGCCGACTCCCAAAACAGCCGGAATTTGAAGGGCCGAGGCGACAATCGCAGTATGACTCCCCTGCCCTCCGGTTTCGGTGACGAAAGCCAAAATGCTGCCACGATCCATCGTACAGGTTTCGCTCGGCGTGAGATTATTTGCCGCGATAATGACCGGATGCCCCATGCTGACAATATTTTCGCGACGGATTCCCATCAGTCGACGGAGCAAACGCTTTTGAATGTCGTATATGTCGTTTGCCCGTTCCGAAATGCCAACGTCTCCCGAAATGCTTTTCAAACGGTCGGCGTGACGGTCAAAGACACTGGTTACCGCGTACTCGGGAGTGTAGTGATCGACCTTGACATGATTGACAAGCTCTTCCCTCAGCTTCTTGTCGGAGATAATTTGCAGATGAGCCCCGAAGATGTGACCGTATTCCACTCCCAGTTCTTTGGAGACGGAATCACGGTCAGATTCGATTTGCGCTGCTGTTTCTTGGATGGCCTCTTCAAGGCGACGAACTTCCCGAACGATATCGTTTTTCCTGACGAAGCGACGCTGGACACGGGCCCGCCCGTTGTCAAGTGCCATCACCTGACCGATGGCAATTCCCGAGGATACTCCGAATCCCTGATAGATTTTCATTTTGGGGTTAATTCTCCGCCGAAAATTCATCTTCACCGAACTTCGTTTCAAAAAGTTTCGTGAAGCGATCGGCAATCTCAGAGGAATTAGGGCCGTCAACCTTCAGGGTCAAAACCGTGCCGCAGGGAGCCATCATCGAGAGCAAATCGAGCATACTCTTGCAGTCGGCGACATAAGAACCATTTCTCAAGGAGACGGTATCATCATATTCTGAAGAAATTTGACATATTTTGGAAGCAACACGGAGATGAAACCCCGCCTTGTTGAGAACGGTTAGGTTCCGTGTTGCCTTGCCCATGGAGAGTGAGTTGCTCATTTTCCGTAGCTGTTATTATCCGCTTCTTCCAAAAGCTGAAGAATGTCTTCTTTAGTGCGGGATTGTTTCAAAAACTTGCAAAACGACTCATCTTTGAGTTTCAAGGTGATGTGTTCAAGAGCCCGCAGGTGTTCGCTCGGGCAATCGGACGGAGAGATCAGCAGGAAAAACAGGTTGACTTTTTCACAGTCGAGGCTGCAAAAATCGATCCCTTCAGGACTGATGGCCACCGTGCCGACCAGTTTGTTGACGCTGGGGTGTTTGGTATGGGGAACGGCAATCCCATGCCCGATACCTGTAGAACCCAACTCTTCCCGTCGCATGATCGCCTTGACGATGCCCTCATATTCCGATTCCGGAATCTCGCCGGCATCCTGAATCGACTTAACCATTTCGCGGATGACGCCTTTTTTATCCGTCGCTTCGATATGCGTACGAATAGAATCTACCAGAATAAAATCGGAAAATTTCATAAAAAACTCCTGAAACTTAAACTAAATCGTTCCTCCGGCGCCTTGAGCCGGAACAGATGATGTTGAGGGTTGCCTAAATCAAACAAAATCTTTTTCAGCGGTGGTCGGTCAGCTTCTCCTTGAATTTTTTCATCTGTTGCTGGATCTTGTCGACGATCTGATCGATGCATCCGTACAACTCACTCGAAGAATAGGAAGCCTGGAAATCCCTCTTGAACTCCGTCGTCACGATGATGTCGACAGCCGGAGTGTCAGGTTTTTCCAGCTCGACGGTGACGTCGATTCGGCTGACTCGCTCAACGAACCTACTCAGTTTCTCGACTTTATCAATGATTTTCTGCTTGGCGGCATCCGAAAGATCGCCATGGCGGGTAGAAATGTTGATTTGCATAGCCGTCTCCTCCTGAACTTTGAAGTGAGAAATCGATGAAAACGAACTCCCTGTGCGATAGTATAGTCGAAGAAGGCGAGAAATACCATACTAGAGAACGGGGATATTTCTAAAAATTTTTATCTCGAATAAAACACCTCGGCTTCCAGTCCTGTCCCATCTTTAATCCTTTCGGCGATCTCGTCCATCTCTTCGTTTCGGAGCGCCGAAACATCGGAATCAACCGGAGGACGAGCCACGGTGTAAAGCTGAAGCCCCGCGATTTTCCCCCCTTTTGCATTGAGTCGACGGAGCGTTTCGATGTAAGAAGTTATCTCGGCCTCTGAGGGAGACGTCCCCTCAAAGCGCAGAAACATCGTCTGAATCTTGATCGGCCAATGCGCGGCGGCAAAGGCGATATTTTGCAGAATCGTCTCATAGGGAACCGACGAACGGTTCATCCGGTGATAGATTTCCCGGGTGCCGCCATCGAGTTTTGTCCAGATTTCTCCGTGATTTGAGGCAAGAATGTCGCAACCTTCTATCGTTCGGGGAGAGCGGAGCGTTGTGGCATTGGTGATAAGCACCATTTTAACGGATTTTTGCACCAGTTCGTCACGCAAA
The DNA here is from genome assembly GCA_050943135.1 of Thermoguttaceae bacterium. Lineage (GTDB taxonomy): Bacteria > Planctomycetota > Planctomycetia > Pirellulales > Thermoguttaceae > RUG695. The sequence goes on from JBMNOP010000002.1 coordinate 149,641, forward strand.
CGCTGAACAAGGCGAACGGCGTCGGAAAACTGCGGAGAAAGGGTTGGTTCCCCGTCACCGCTGAACGCGAAATTGCTCAAGGCTCTCTTTTCCGGCGGCGTCTTTCGAAAATTGTCTTCCAAAAAGAGTTCACCGGAAGAGATGATCGGCACGGTTTGCCGGATTTCCGCCTCGAGTTTCTCCAAATCGATCTCGACCGGAAGTTTCGGCAGTGGTTCGCCTAGGGAGTGACGCTCCGACTGAACCTGGCAGTAGACGCAGGCAAAATTGCATCGCTTTGAAGGACTGAGGTTGATTCCGATCGAAATCCCGCCCGAACGCCGACTCACCACGGGGTAGACGATCTTTTGCCGACGATAGAAAGATGGGTGATTTTGGGTGGGGTAGAGCTGAGTCATTTTGTTCCGGAAATCGAACCTCGTAACCGGCTGGGAGATAAAAGGATCTAATGAGGGAAGCGGCCTAGAAAACTGGGCCGCTTCATCTTGGACGAACCTAAGGGAAAACCCTAGAACTCTTTTTCGTCGATCCAGCTCATCATCTTTCGGAGTTTTTTACCGGTCTGTTCGAGAAGCGAATCATGCTGCATCGCACGGAGGCGCTTGAACATCGGGGCCTTAACCTTGTTTTCAAGGAGCCATTCTTTCGCGAAACGGCCGTCCTGAATTTCGTCAAGGATCTTGCGCATTTCTTTCTTGGACTCTTCGTTGATCACGCGCGGGCCACGGGTGTAATCGCCGTATTCGGCGGTATTCGAGACGCTATAGCGCATATAGTTGAGACCGCCCTCATAAAAGAGGTCAACGATCAATTTTACTTCGTGCATACATTCGAAGTAAGCCATTTCTGGCTGATAGCCGGCATCGACCAGAGTCTGAAAACCAGCAGAAATCAGAGCCGAAAGACCACCGCACAGAACGGCCTGTTCACCAAAGAGGTCGGTTTCGGTTTCTTCTTTGAAGGTCGTTTCGATCACGCCGCCACGTGTCCCGCCGATCCCCTTGGCATAGGCAAGACCGATGGCTTTTTCACGATCACCGGCACCGGGGCCCAGAGCGATCAGGCACGGGACACCACCTCCTTTCTTGTACTCGGAACGAACGAGGTGACCGGGACCTTTCGGAGCGATCATGATGGCCGAGCACCCTTTCGGAATGTCGAACTGTCCGTAGTAAACGTTAAACCCATGGGTCGCCAAAAGGATGTTGCCCGGAACGAGGTTCGGACGAATCTGGGTTTCGAAAATACCGGCCTGAAGCTCATCCGGTAGGGTCAGAACAATGATGTCGCCTTGCCGGACGGCCTCTTCAGTCGTGAGCGGTTTGAAACCGGCTTCGACAGCAAGGCGATAATTGTCAGTATCTTCGAGCTCGCCGATGACGACGTTGCAACCACTGTCGCGAAGGTTCTGAGCGTGTGCATGTCCCTGAGAACCGTAGCCGAGGATTGCGATCGTTTTGTCTTTCAGCGCAGAAAGGTCAGCGTCCTTTTCGTAGTAAATAGTCGCAGCCATTACAAAACTCCTAAACTCTAAAAATGTTTACAGTTGATGTCGTAAGAACTTCGGTAATCACTTCAACAACCGCGGAAAACGCGGAAATCTTATTGGCGTCAGTTGTGACCTTTCGACTTCTGGATCGACTCCGACGCCGCGGCGCGTACCAGGGCGATCCGTCCGGTACGAACGAGTTCTACGATGCCGTATGGACGCATCACGTCGATGAAGGCCTCAACCTTCGATTCCTTCCCGGAAACCTCTATCATCAGGCTGTCGGGGGCAACATCGAGCACGTTGGCGCGGAAAATATGAACCAGTTCGAGCACCGAGCTGCGGGTCCTTTCACCGGCACGCACACGAATGAGCATCAGATCGCGCTCAACGAATTCATGGGCGCTGATATCCTGGACATCGACAACGGTAACCAACTTGGCCAACTGAGCGCGAACCTGCGCCAAAACATCGGTATCACCGACGACGACGAACGTCATCCGCGAGAATTGAGGGTTTTCCGTCTCCCCGACGGCCAGGCTGTTGATATTGTAGCCGCGGGCCGCAAGCATGCCGGAGACATGCGAGAGGACTCCGGGAACATTTTGAACCAATGCCGAAATCAAATGCTTCATATTACCCCTTAGGCTTCCCGTATGTGCACTATATATACGCAAAAACAAATCCTAGTCCGCACAACACCCCGTGATTATACCTCGGAAAAAGTTTATGACAAGATAAGGAGCCCGGTCCGGCTGAGAGTGAAAAAGGAGAGGAAACGCTGCAGGAACGGCGGGAAAAGAACGGGGTCGGCAGAAACGCTTCTCAGTAGCGTGGGGTGTAGATCAGAGAAGAAGCCAAATCTTCGGTGGGACTATAAATATCTCGGTGACTTTCCCTGCGCGCGGAACCCTCCGAGGGATCGACGGGCGAGGTGGACCGGAAATCGTGCCCGGAGAAGATGGCCTTCGCCCTTTGAATGACGTCGTGCTGCGAAGGTGGAACGGTGGCAGCCAAAGCGGCTTGGGGCGACGATATCGCCGTCCCTGCAGGAATCGGCCCAATATCCGGGGTCCCCCGTGAAACCACGGCATTCTCCCGCGCCGAACCGCCGGAAGAGGACTTGTTCTGTAGATTCGACGGGGAATTCGAGAAAGAATTGATGTTATCGACGGTACGCATCAGAGATGAGCTCTTCTCCTTGAGCTTTTGCATCGAGTCGGCGATATCCTGCTTCAAGGTTGAGATCTGGTAGTTCGACGAGTTTGGATCGATCGCATCGTTTCCGGTCGATTTTTGAAACTCGTCGAGGGCTGCCCGAATTTTGGTCGTCTGCTCGTTTTCGGGAATGAACTTTTGCGCTTCGCAGAGAATCCGGACCATCAGCCAGCCGCTCTGCGAGCCGAGAACCATGTTCTTCGTAAAAGTCGTGGTGGTTACGGAAAAATAGGTAATGATCAGGCAGACGATTCCCCCCTTGACCAGGCCGAAGAACGCCCCCATCTGCCGGTCAACCTCTCGAAAGACCGACCCCTTGAACATTCCGCCGAAGATGTGAGCCAGAATCGTCAGCCCGATCATGGAAACGAAGAATGTCACAATCGAAGCGGCCCTCCACCGTAACGAGTCGCTCAAAGGCAAGTAAGGTTCAACCACCGAGCTGTAACGGGAAGCCGCGTACCAACTTGCAATCAACGCAAGGATCGAAGTTACCTGGGTAAAGATCCCGCGACGTCCCCCCAAGAACACGCAGTAGATGAGAAACACGATGACAAAAAGGTCAAAGGCGGGGAGGTTTTTTATCGATTCGACCACATTCATTGTTTCAGCCGGAAAACGCTCCAAGAACCGAATACCGTCAGCAATTCTTCGATACCTCTCTCAAAGAGGCGCCGATGGGAAAACGCCTTCCCACCGGGATGCCGAAAGTATAAACCTAATTTCGATTCCGGGCAAGAGAAATCCCCCCGCACGCGAACGCGAGCAGGGTATGGCAACTTCCCGAAACTTCGGGTCGGGAATCGAAATCTCAGGTTGACAGCCCGCACGGAGTTGTCTAGAATTCCGCGATTTTCGGTTTCGGTCGTAGCTGTCTGCGTTTGAGAGGTTTGAGAGGATATCCAAGGATGCCCGGACACAAAACACACATTACGGCAAGTTTGGCTTGCGGCGCAGCTCTGAGCGGATGCTCTTTCGTTTTCGGACATATAGATTTCCCAACCTCGGTCTTTGGGGGTGTACTCTGCGCAATAGGGGGAATCATTCCGGATATTGACAGCAAAACGAGCACTTCCTTCAAAGAATGTATGGCGATCATTGCCGGATTTTCCTCCCTTCTTCTGGTGAGTCGCCTGCGCGACTATGTGCTCGACGCACAAACGGTCGCGATCATCGGTGGGGGCAATTTCCTCTTCGCTTGGTTCCTTGTGGGGGGGATTGTTCGGAGGGTAACGGTTCATCGGGGAATGTGTCACAGCATTCCGATGGCGATCATCACGGGCGAGATCGCCTTCCTCCTCTCCTCGGGCGGCATCAACGAACGCCTTTACTGCGGTGTCGCCGCGGGGATCGGCGTTCTGGTCCACCTGCTCCTCGACGAGTTTTACTCGGTGCAGTTCAAACGAGGAACGGTCCGGGTAAAAAAATCGCTCGGTTCCGCACTGAAACTCGTCAATTTCGAAGACAAAGGCGCGAGTCTTGTGATGTTCGTCATCCTCGGATTCTTCACGTTTTTGAGTTTCCAGGAACCGGTCTGGAGCAAAAACTTTCCGGAGGTTGGTGCCCCGGAACATAAAAGGCAACTCGGTAAAGACGAACTTCGCGAAATTCAAAACAACAGCTCCGAAATTTACGATCTTTCCGTGGTTCAGTGGGCGGCCGACAACAATATGCAGCTAAGACCGAGAGGTCAGAACAACCGAAAGTGGCTTGAACTGACAAATCTCCTTTCGAGTCCCACCGACTCCGAAGGGCAGGGATCGGGCGGCACCGCCGTCCGATACGATCCCGACCGGGGCCCTTCGATTCTTGAAATGCTCAGCAGTAACGACGGCGCCGATGGATCGGGAATCCCACCCGGTTCGGTCCCTTCCGGAACCGACGACGGATCGAGCCGTTTTTTCCGCTTCCGAAGATAGAGTTCCCTCCCTTCGTTCTCCCACAGCCGTTCGGAACGAAGACAGCAAACCACAATCACACGAAACCAAGTTAAAAACAGCAATCCGTGCAAGTTTTTCGGTCAAAAACACTCCGCAGAAATCAAACCGATCCCCTCTCCCCCCGTGCAAGGAAGGGAACCGAGCTCTTTTTTGGCGTTGGGGCGTTCTTTGTCGCCGTTGTTCTCTTGGCTGTTCCCCCGGCCGCGGGACAGACGTGGAAGATGTACGCTGAACAGATCAAGCGCGAAAAGGCAGAGTCCCGCTCGGCACAAAACAAAAGCTCGGCTACTGGGCAATCTTTCCCGGAACATCCTCTTCCGGAATCTTTTTCAACGGATTCTCCTTTAACGCAGCCGCCGACGCAAGAATCCGCCGCTACCAAGCCAATCTTTTCCGTTTCGCAAGGTTCGCCCGACAAACAGGACGGCAGGCGCGGTGAGACGGAAGCGGACGTTCCCGCGACCCCTTTAGGAGGAAAGGAAGAATCACAGTCCGCCCCGCCGGAACCCGAAAAACGAGTTGCCATCGAGCGCCGGAGTGACCCCTCCCTGATCTCCGACGCTTCGCTCTACGACGTCTGCCAATCGGCCCCCGGTGTCCTTTGGGCTGTCGGAGATCGTGGGGCGGTTTGGATGAGTGGTGACGGGGGGGAAAAATGGCTTCTGGTTAAAGTACCGACCACGGCGAACCTTCGTGCTGTCTCGTTTGCCAACAGTCAAAACGGGCTGATCGTCGGCGGCTGGCTACGACCGGGCACCCCCAACGGTTCCGGAATCATTCTTCGAACCGAAGACGGCGGGCGTCGCTGGCAAGTCGCCGAAACTTCGGGAATCCCCTTCCTTCGCGATGTTCATTACGGTGAAGAGGGAATCGCCGAGGCCTGGGGAGATTCTTCGGAACTCTATCCTTCCGGCCGATTCCTGAGCAACGACGGCGGTCAAAGCTGGGACACCTCCATCAAAACCTGCCGCCACCCCGGCTGGAAACGGGGACACGGCCCTTCGGAACATTTCGCCGGAATCAGCGACAACGGAAGACCGCTTCGAATTGAAGGGGGCGTCTGCGGTACGATACCGGAGTATCAGGACGCGGTCGATCTTACCGATTTCGCCCATGGTGGCGATATGTTTTTCTTTTCGGGGCGTGCCGGGGCTGCCCTGCGCTGGCAAGAAGGGGGTCGTTGGGAACGGTTCCTGCTCCCGAAAGAGGCCGAAGGGTTTGATTTTGAAACGGTCTCTCTCTGCGGTTCGAGGATCGATATCGCCGGCAACCCCGGCACCAAGATCTTTTCGAGTACCGACGCAGGGCGTTCCTGGACATCCACTCCCACGGGAACCCCTCTTCCGATTCGGAAAATACTCTTTGTCGACGAATCGAACGGTTGTGCAGTCGGCGACCTGGGGAACATCATGGTTACCCATGACGGGGGACGTACCTGGGAAACGAAACATGAAGGGGGAAGACGGGCCGCCTGGCTCGGAATTTTCGAAAACTCCGAGCTGATCCCTTATCCATGGATTGCCTCTCTTTCGTTAAAGGAAGGATGGCTCGGCGCCGCTGACATTCTTACCCCAACGTGTGACCCCTCGGCAGACCTTGCGGAAGTTTCCCCCAAATCCAGATTGAGCGAATCGTTTATCGCGGCAGGCGGTTCGTCTCTGACGTATGAATCCGGGTTTTCCGTTCCCCCCCCCGAACTGAAACTTCCCCTCGGCAGAATGACAGCCGAATGGAACCTTTCTCCCGACGAAACCCCGGAACTTGCGTTGCGTCGGCATCTCGTTCAATTGATCCGTACCTGGCGACCAACCCTTCTGGTTCTTTCCGAAAAGAACGATCCGCCGAAATTCCTGCCTCCGGTCATGCCGACCCTTACGTACAGCGAAGGCTCTAAAAACCTGATTCGTCAAGTCGCTGGTTACGATTCGGGAAAAATCGATCCGATCAAACTGGCCCTGATGGTGGAACAGAATTGGAATCGTTCCGAAGAGAAACTCTCAACACAAAGCCTCCTTCCCCCCTTCTCACAGATGGTCCGCGGCGCCATTCTGGCGGCGGCGGCCGACGCAGCCGACCCACGTCAATTCCCCGAGCAGATACTTCACTTGGGCCTTCCCCCGTGGAAGGTCGAGCGGATCGGGGTCGTTTCCGACAAATCTGCTGTACTGACAATGAAGGCAAACGACTATATCCCTGTCTCGGGCGAGTCGATCGAAGAGGCGGCCGAACGAGCAAGCCGGATCGCCGCAATCGACAAGATCCCATCATCTTGGTGCGGCTTTGAGTTCATTCCCATAGAAGGGATTGAGCCCCCTGTCTTTTCGACTCCTCCGACCTCTCCCCTCTCCGACCTCAACATCGCCCGGGGGACAGAGGCGCGGAGGCAACAAGCGTTTGGTCCGATAAACGAAGCCGTGGCGCTCCCACGCATCCGGGAGCGTCGGCACCTCTTGGCCCTGGTCGACCATCTGACCGCCGGATCAACAGGACAATCCGAAATATTCCGGGGCAATATCGACAAAGCGCTCCGGGACGTCGACGACGGGACAGCGGCCGAGGCACTCCTTCGGATCGGGACAAACTTAACCTCGGCGGGTGACCCCGACTCGGCCAGCGAGTATCTGGAACGCCTTCTTTCGAAATATCCCGAAACCGACGCAGCCCGTGTCGGAGCCGGACGTCTTTTGCGATATTACGCAGGCCTGGAACGAATTCGACGCAAAGCGGTTGGGCGTGCCGCGGAAAACAGAAGCGGGCCGATCACGACGGAAAAGACCGACCCAGAAACCGGCCGTGTTCTTCCGGCGATCATCGACCACGCTTCGGACGCAGTGCGGGTCGGGGCTTTTATTCGAGACTACTATCCGGAACTCTACATGTCGGCTGAGATCCGCTTCCCTCTGGCCGCCGCTCAGCGACGCGTTGGCGAGGTTCACGGGGCGCTCGGATATTACTTTAACCGCGGGGCGCTAAGAACCGAAAACGATCTGACCGGGCTTCATGCCTCGGGCGAATCCTCTCTGCTCAACGATTCGAGCGAAAAGAGTGACCGAGAGAATCCCCTGCCAATCGGCTTTTGCCCCAAGACGGACCGCATCCCCTATCTCGACGGTACTCTGGAGCCGGAGGCCTGGAACAGTGCGGAAATCTTTCCCTTTTTTGGCGACGACACGTTTCCCGAAACCTTCGTCGCGCTGATGTGCGACAGTGAACACCTCTTTGTGGGGATTACCGCAAAACAAACAAACCCGACCGCAACGGTTCCCGGTGGCCCCCGAATGGGAGATGCCGACATGTCCGAATTCGACCGCATTGAAATCGCGCTCGACCCGGACCGCGACTTTACCGGCTTTTACCACTTCACGTTTGACTGTCGCGGCTGGGTCTCGGAATCGTGTCAAGGCGACACACTCTGGAACCCGCAAATCTACGTCGCGAACATGACCACCGAGGACGGCTGGGTGGCGGAGATTGCCATCCCATGGAAAGAGCTTTCCGATACGGCGCCGGCTGCGGGAAATGTTTGGGGAATCGCCTTGCGGCGAATTCTCCCCGGCGAAGGCTTCAGCTCATGGAATGGTGTGGGGTTTCTACGGTTGGAAGAGGGATTTGGTTATCTCCGCTTTAGGTAAAAGGGATTCTGATTATCGAAACAAGAACGTAGACTTCGGAGCTCGAACGACTCCTTGGGGGGTTGTCTAAAAACACACCGCTTGCTAAAATGAGCGTTCCGGCAATTATCAATATCTTGGAGCTAAAAGACAGATGCCTTTCAGACTGGAGAAACCCTTTGAACCTTCGGGTGATCAGCCAGAGGCAATACGTGCCCTGATCCGGGGGATCGAGTCGGGCGAATCTTGCCAAACGCTGATGGGGGTCACGGGTTCGGGAAAGACGTTCACGATGGCTAACGTCATCGAACACTTCCAGCGCCCGACTCTGGTAATGTCGCACAACAAGACCCTTGCGGCACAACTTTACGGGGAATTTAAAGCCTTTTTTCCAGAGAACGCCGTCTCTTACTTCGTCAGTTACTACGACTACTACCAACCGGAAGCCTACATCCCTCAGCGGGATATTTACATTGAAAAGGACTCGAGCATCAATGACGAGATTGACCGTCTCCGACTGGCCGCGACGAGCGCGCTTTTGAGCCGACGCGACTGTATCGTGGTGGCAAGTGTCAGTTCCATCTACGGTTTGGGCTCTCCGGACGACTATCAAAACCTTATGCTCCCGCTCCGGGTCGGTGTCAGGTTCGACCGAGACGAAATGCTTAAGCGTCTTGTCGACATGCTCTACGAACGAAACGATGTCGCCTGTGATCGAGGTAATTTTCGGGTTCGGGGCGACTGCGTCGAGATTCGTCCTACCTACGAGGAGTTCGCCGTTCGGATCGAATTCTGGGGGGACGAGATCGAACAAATTGCCATTGTCAATCCGCTGACCAACGAAACAATCGAAAAAAGGGACGAATTCTTCGTTTACCCCGCCAAGCATTTTGTTCTGCCGGAGGAACATGTCAAAGAGGCTGTCGGGCGGATCGAGGCCGAACTCGAAGAGCGGGTCAAATATTTTACGGATAATGGGAAACTCCTCGAGGCACAACGTCTTTCGGCGCGTACCCGCTACGATCTCGAGCTGATTCAAGAGACCGGTTTTTGCCCCGGTATCGAAAATTACTCGGCGCCGCTGGCCGGTCGGGCACCGGGCGTCCCCCCCGAGACGCTTTTCGATTACTTTCCCGACGATTTTCTCCTTTTCATCGACGAGTCGCATGTCACGATTCCTCAAATCCGCGCGATGTTTTCGGGCGATCAGTCACGCAAAAAAAACTTGATCGACCACGGATTTCGTCTTCCGAGTGCGCTGGATAACCGTCCGCTGAAATTCGAAGAGTGGGAAAAAAAAGTCAACCAGGTCATCTACGTTTCTGCCACACCCGGTGAGTACGAACTGAAAAAATCGGGCAACAAGACGATTCAGCAGTTGATTCGGCCGACCGGTCTTGTCGACCCGATCGTGGAAGTCGTCGCCGCTTCGATTCAGATTGCCCATCTCCTGGATCAAGCGCGGGAACGGATTGCGGTCGGGGAACGGGTACTGGTAACGGCACTAACGAAAAAGTTGGCCGAAGAAGTTGCCGATTACTTCGTACAACAAGACATTCGTTGTCGTTGGCTTCACAGCGAACTCGACGCTTTCGAGCGGGTCGAACTACTGCAAGATCTACGATCCGGCAACTTTGACGTTCTGGTCGGGGTCAACCTTTTGCGCGAGGGACTTGACCTGCCCGAGGTCTCGCTCGTCGCGATCTTGGACGCCGACAAAGAAGGATTTCTTCGGAGCGAAACCTCTCTGATTCAGACAATCGGCCGAAGCGCGCGAAACGTCAATGCCAAGGTAATCCTCTACGCTGACAAGATCACCGACTCGATGAAAAACGCCATTGACGAGACGAACCGCCGCCGTGCGATTCAGATCAGGTATAATACCGAACATGGGATCACCCCCGAAACAATCAAAAAGAACGTGCATCGCAGCATCGAGGCCGATGCCGAGGCTCGCGCCAGAGTCACCGAGGTTGTCGATGACTCCGACGATAAGCTCTTCATCACGCGCGAGTACATCAACGAGCTTGAACAGGAAATGCTCGAAGCGGCGGAAAACCTCGAATTTGAAAAGGCCGCAGTCTTGCGCGACCGTATCAAATCCATGAGCGACTACATCGGCAAAAAGGCTTCCGTTTTCAAATCGGCGATGAAAAAAGAAGCAAAAACCAAAGGAAGACGCGGGCACAAGAAACGATCGTCCTCACCTTCCAAACGTGTCCCGAAACCGGAGAAGGGGTGCTAAATGTCTGCCCAAACAAAGCAGGAAGAACCCTATTCCAGAGTGCAGCGATGGACCGCCCGGAACGGACTGCGTATCTACCGCATCCGTCATCAACCTTATCCTTACCTGAGCGGCTATGTCTATCTGATCGTCGGCAAAGATTTTCCTCCGACCATGTTCGATGCCGGTAGTGGCGAAGGGACCTCGTTTCGCGACATTCTCGAAGGTTTGGAAATCGTGCGGGCTAAGTGGGAAGAGAAGTTCGACCCGAAGCAGATCGAAGATATCATCATCTCCCATGCCCATATCGATCATTTCGGCGGGACCTGTCTTTTGAAAGAAAAAACCGGCGCGAAGATCCACGCCCATCTTTACGATGTGCCCGTTATCGAGTGCTACAAAGAGCGTACGACCATTGCCGGTGCCGGGCACCGGAATTTTCTTCATACCTGTGGCATGTCCGAAGAACAGATCGAACCGGTTCTGAAAGTCTTCGGCTACGTTCCCGAGCGGGTCTCGTCGGTTCGCATCGACTCGGTCCTGGAAGATGGAGACAAGATCAACGGTCTGGAAGTACTCCACTTCCCGGGACATAGTGCCGGTCATATCGGATTGCGGGTTGGGGAATATCTTTTGACCGGAGACCTGATCCTTTCGCAAACGCTCACGCAGAACTGGCCGGCCACTTTCTTCCCGTTTTGTGGTTTCGCCCGAACGGTTGAGTCGATGAAGAAACTGTCCCAGCTGACCAAATCGCCGGATCCGCCTCAAATGCTTCTCCCCGGTCATGAAGACCCGATCCCCAAAATTCAGCAGCGCATCGATATGGTTAAGAAGTCGGAAGACCGGCGGAATAATCGCTTGATGCGCCTCTTAAACGAGTCGAAAGAGGGGATGACGATCAACGAGTTGGCGAAGATGATGTTCTGGACGGCGCACATCAATCGTACCTTTTTTGCCCTGGCCGATGTCGCCGCGCGTCTTGAGTACCTCATGCTTTGCGGTTCCGTTTCGGCTGTTAATTACGAAGTTCTCTTTCCGGGCGCGACCGTTCTGCGCTGGCGACTTTCCAAGTAGAAGTCATAAAACCGCTGGGATAGTCCCCGATGCGGTGAACTCTATATCCATTCCACCTCATTGTATCGTCAAATACAGCGTTACGGGGTAAAATGTGTTGCTAAAGCTGTTCATTTATCATTTCGCTGCAAAGGAATGATCCGTTGTGTCGTCAAGCGGAAGAAACGCCCTAAAACGACCGGTTCAAATCTCTATCATCGAGCTGCGAAAAACGTTTTGGACCGTAAAAGTAAGACGGAAAGGCCCAATGAAAAATGGTTGACGGACATAACGTATTTTAGAGACAAGGAACGGATTTGTTTGTCTCCGGCCATGATCGACCTGTTTTCCCGACGAGTGATCGGTTGGTGTGTTGAATTATACGAAAACCGACATGGTTGCTGAAACGCTGAAGCGAGCCATGGGTCTCGCGATGAAATTCCGACGGACTTACTGTTTCACAGCAACCGAGGTGTTCAATACACGTCGGATCATTTCGGAGGTTGTCCTGAACTGCTCGTGATGACGCAAAGCACGGGTAAAAAGGGATAATGTTGGGATAGCGCACCGTGCGAGAGTTTTTGGGGCAAACTCAAAGAAGAATGGATTGAACAGCGACCATTGTTAGAGGATATCGAGGAAGTGCGGTTGGTCGTCTTCGAATATACTGAGGGTTATTATTACAGCACCCGTCTCCGTTACGGACTCGGTACCCGGATGCCGCGGGAGGTCGAAGAAGAATTTTCGAGAAAAACCCCGAAAACATCGAAAATCCGCCAACAAATGAGGTGGTTTTCTGCTAAAATGAAATTATTCGGAGGAGCGGGGGCAGGCTCTGCCGGGAAGCAACCTGCCGAGGAATATCCGAACCAACGGAGTCATCTCCCGAGTCTTTAAAAGAAGTCGGGAGCCCCCTTCGTCAAAAGAGATGGCTCTGTTGTCATGCCCGAAAAAATCTCCCGCAGCGTCGCTGGTGGCGTGGCGTCGTCTATCCGTTTTTTATAGGACACGTCAACAGTTAAAGAACGTCCCGAAAAGTTTGCGTAATCCCCCATGGTTATGGTGTGAAAAAAATACGTGCCACAACTGGAGTAAAGGTTTTATATTTGGATTTGTCTTGCGATCCCTTGATCGAAAGTGAAGAAATCAGGATAAGGTGACAAAATGGAAGAACAATCTTCGGTGAAAAGACGTAGCTTTTTGCAGACAGTACTCCTATCGTTTCTTTCAATCGGAACGGGTGGCGCACTTAGTGCACAGGAGGAAAAAGAAAAAATCAAGGCGTTGCCTAAAAAGGATCGGATTGGTACGCCATTGCCGCTGCCGCCAAACCAGGACGTTGTTTGGACGTCTTGTTTTTCACCAAGTGGAAAAAAGGCCGTTTTGGTATGCGGCGACATGACGAAAAAGTCTGTTTTCCTTGCTGACTTTCCTGTAAAGAATCGAGATGATTACCAATTAATAAAGAGTTTTGACAACTGCTGCAAGATTGATGGCATCAGCGTTTATGAAGGTGAAGATCCTCTAATCGCTCTCCGTGAAACACGGTTTCAGTTGGATACGATCCTCACAGGAATACAAACGTCTGACGAGTGGAAAGCGGCATGCGAAGATCACAACATTAATGAGAAATCTTTCTCAAGTTCGATACTTGTCGTTGACATAGACGGCAATCAAACAATTGTAGGGGAGACTGCGGCCTCGCTGAAAGAATCTCTGACAGCCTCTGCAGCTTGGCAAAATGAAAAGACTCTGTGGTTTCTTGACAAGGAAAGCCGAACGCTAAGCAGATTTAATTTATCTTCTAACAACAACGAAAGGACAACACTAAAAGATGTATGTCCTTTGACAAAGATCCAACAGATTTCCTACAACAAAGAAAAGGATGTTTTGATTGCATTAGATAGTGATCGGCAGATCGGAACAATCGACCCGGAGGATTGCCGTGTTGAATTGAAATCGCCACTGGATCGGTATATCCCGGATGTAGACATAAACGACGTTCCGTGTCTGGATTCAAATGGCGAGTCTGTTGTCCTGCAGACTGATCATATGCTCATTAAGTACAACATTGATGATCATTCTATCGCAAAGCTTGAGTTTTGTAATAATGATTCCACCGACTTCCGTCTCGCTTCGATAAGCTCGTCCGCTGACGCGATTTTAGTATATCTCGCCGGAGACATCATTAGGGAGGGCAGAGCGCCTCTGACAGAACTAAGAACTTTAAAAATTCAATAGAAGTAGTTTCATAACTTCTTTTTTGGTGTCCGTTATTTATGGCTCGGATATAGCGTTTCCACATAAATATTTTAGCGAAAAGATGTTTTATGCGGAAACGCCTATACGAGTTTGGATATGAACTGACAGACAAACGACGGAAGAGACTGGAACCTCTGTTCCCGGAAGTCCAAGCCTCAACCCAAGAAGGCCAAAAGCGGGCACCAAATCGTGCGTGTCTTGAAGGGGTTCTTTGGCTTCTCCGATTCTTGTGCCCGATGGAAGGATATTCCGGAACGTTTCCCTTCGGGGAACACCTGCTGGTGGCGTCTGCATGAATGGCAGGAAGCCGACCTTCTTGCGGATAACTGGCAGTGTCTGCTCACAGCCTTAGATGCCAAGGGGCGACACCGATGGGAAGAAGTCTTCGCGGATGGAACATTTTCCTCCACAAAAAAGGGGCGGAAAGCGTCGGCAAGATGAAACGTGGGAAGGAAACAAGGCTTATGGTGGTGGCAGATGGTCAGGGACACCTCTCGGGATTGAGCTTACTGGCGAAGCGCCCCATGAATCTACGCTGATTGAGAAGACGCTCGGTACCATTCGGGTCCCTCACGTCTGGGAAGAGGGAGACCAAGAAAACGCTTTCCGAGATTGATCTACGATCGGGCGGCAGACAGTCAGCTGCTTCGTAAACGTCTGAAGAGCGAACGATCGATCTGATCTGTCCACAGCGTTCGAGTCAGAAGTTCAAGGTTCAGGATGGGCGTAAACTTCGACGCTATCGTCGTCGGTGGAAAATCGAGGGGACGAACGCTTGGCTTCAAAACTTTCGTCAGGTTTTGGTTCGTTTCGTTCATAAAATCATGATGTATACGGGATTTGTCTATCTGGCATGTATTATGATTACACTTGGTAGGTTATGAAACCACTTCTACTGAATACGCGGTTGCTGTTGTACCGGCACGGTGTTGTTTTAACCCTTATAGCTGTTGAGCGTGGGAGCCCCCTGATCCTGACACCGTTTCGGCATTTTTCGCCGTCGCCGCGGTCTATTTCTCTCGGCGCTGGCTCGGGTCGTCGGGAAGTGAAAGTGTCCTTACTGCCGGACTGGCACGGGGTCTGGCAGAACTAACAAAATTCACGCTCCTTAATCCTATTATCCTCTTTTTCCTGTTCCGGGCATTCAGCCGGCCCCGAAAATCCGGGCCGGCATATGCAGGATCGCTGTTCCGGCAGTTTCTGTGTCTTCTCTTTCTTCTCGCTTTTCGCGGCTTCCCTTCCTATGACCAAGATGGGTTATCTCTTTGAAGGGACGGGAAACCGCTATTAGCATATCTTTTCCGAGAAAGATTTGTTATAATCAATCGCTCGGAAGGGATTGCGGGTAATCCCGACGTAGATGTTCTATCAAAATTTCACCCCCCAGAGGAGTTTTTTATGGGAAAATGGTCAGTCGGTGTTTTCGCATCGATCGACGCCGGACTTGGAGTCAAGCTGGAAGTCGCTCGCGATTTGGGAATCCATACGGTACAACTTCATACTCCGGCTAAAGCCTCACGTACGCCGGAAAACGCGACGGCGTTTTTGAAGAAGTTGGAAGATTACGGTATCACCGTAACCTGTGTTTTTCTCGGTTTTGAGGGGGAAAGTTACGAAACAATCGCCATCGCCGCCGATACCGTCGGTTTTGTCCCGGCTGCCACACGAGCCGCACGCCTTCAAGAGGCGTTCGAAATCGCCGACTTTACGAAACTCCTCGGCGTCGAAGCGATCGGCTCTCACATCGGATTCGTTCCCCACAAAGAAGATGCCGAAAACTACGACGCGATGGTCAAGGCCATTCAAAGTCTCTGCGACCACCTCGCCGTGAACGGTCAACGTCTTCACCTCGAAACGGGTCAAGAAAAGGCCGAAGACCTTTTGACCTTCCTCCACGATGTTCAGCGAGATAACATCTTTATCAACTTCGATCCCGCCAACCTGATCCTTTACGGAATGGGAGACCCGATCGAATCGCTCAAAAAGGTCGGTAGTTACGTGCGGAGCGTTCACTGCAAAGATGCCAAACCGACCGACGGTACCCCGGGAGTCGATTGGGGAAGCGAAGTTCCTTTCGGAACCGGCGATGTCAATGCCGAGCTCTTCCTTACCACACTGAAAGAAATCGGGTTCGACGGTCCGCTGACCATCGAACGCGAAATCCCGGAAGAGCCGGAACGTCAAAAAGCCGAAATCGAACAAGCTCTGAACCTGATCAATTCGATTCAGGAAAAGCTTTTTGATCAGTCCGGCTTTTTGGATCGAGGGGTGGCGTAAAGCCTTCAAACAGAATCCGATAAAAATTAGGAGGAGTCCGTTATGCCGAAGATTTCACTCTCCTTTCCCCATGACCTTGGAAAAGAGGAAGCCATCAAGAGGATTCGCCGCGCAATCGAGACCGAGAAGGTCACGATGTCGAACATCGTGACCGACTCGTCGGAAAAATGGGTGGGGGACGATCATGTCGACTGGACGATGACAATTTTCACCTACCCCGTTTCCGGCACGCTCGATATCAGAGAGTCTACGGTCGACGTCACACTCAACCTGCCGATGGCGGCAACGATGGTTACGGGAATGATCAAGAATCAGCTTGAACAGGAAATCGCCGGGATGCTGAAAGATTCTCGAGAAAAGAATGTTTGAGGATGTCCCGTAATTTTCTGACCCGATTTTCGTCTTTTTCTAATCATTTCAAAAACGGTTTGGGGAAGAGGTCGGTCGACGCCACGGTAGGCGACCGCCGGGCTTCTCTTCCTTCCGAGACCGAGGGTGGTGCCACGTTTGACGAATCGGCGATGGGGCCGCTCACAGTTTATCGTCATCGCGCCATGGCATGTGACTTTGAGGTTTCGGTCAACGAAGCCGACGCGGCGCGGGAAGAGCCGTTCGCTGTCTTCGACCTGATCGACCGGCAAGAAGAAACTCTCTCGGTATTCCGTGCGACGAGTCTCGTGAGCCGAATCAACCTGCTTGCCGCCGAAATGGACATTCCCCTTCCCCGCTCCCTTTTCGAGCAGCTCGTGCTCTGTCGCCATCTTTGGGAGGAGACCGACGGGGCGTTCGATATCACCGCTTCGCCCCTTTGGAAACAGTGGGGGTTTGCCCGCGGCGAAGGGCGTGTTCCCACCCCGGCGGAAATCGACGAGGCACTCGGCAAGGTCGGGATGCAACACCTTATTCTCAACGAAGAGCGTCTGACCGTGGCGTTCGACGTTCCAGGTGTCGAAATCAATTTCGGCGCGATCGGAAAAGGGTTTGCCCTTGACGAGGCTACCTCGTTCCTTTCGCGCTCGAGTCTCGACGACTACCTAATCCACGGGGGGATGAGCAGTGCGGTTGCCCGCGGCGGCCGACTGCGCGACCAGGTTCGGGACCGCAAGGGAGAGGTTCGGCCCTGCTGGACAATCGGTGTGGCCGACCCACTGAGGCCGGAGCATCGGCTGGCCACGTTACGCCTGGTCGACGAAGCGGTCGGAACAGGGGGTTCCGGACGCCAGTACTTTTTTCATCGGGGAAAACGCCTTTCGCATATCATCGACCCGAAGACCGGGTATCCGGCGGTCGGTGTTCTTTCGGCCACGGTGGTCGCCTCAAGCGCTGCCGAGGCCGACGCACTTTCCACCGCATTTTTCGTGATGGGGGCGGAAAAGACAGAAATGTACGCCCGAAAACATCCCGACTGTGGTGCCCTCCTGGTTCTTGACAGCCCGACGGGAAAACAGGATATCGTCACGTTCAACATCGACCATTCCCGCTGCCGTATCGAGTGATCCGGCCGAGTCGTTTTGTGCAGGGCTACGCAGCGCGGCACGAAACAAAGTCAAGAGCGGCAGGCAGCCCGAACGGCCTAAAAAATCCGGTGACGAAACCCGTGCTCCACCCCGTCTTTACCGTCGCCGCTCTTCCCGGAAAGGCGTGTGATGGTCCGGGCAATCTTTAACGGCGACTCCTCGGTAAAATCGAGCCGCAGCTCCCACCCCGCCTGAAACGCGGAAAGTGCAGCGGTCACGTCGAGCGGCGGTGCGTAGAAAACGCTACTGCCGGTCACCCCGTACAATGCATCTTTTTCCGCAAACAGATGTTTGTTCTTCAACACAATGAACGTGCGCCGATTCTCATCTTCCAAAAGGGTTCGATCGGCATCGAAAAGAGTCTTTCGTGTATACATCCCGATCGGATGGCCGTAAACCGTCAGACCGACCCTTCCCCCGCGCCGAGCCAAGAGTGGGGCGAGCCGTTCCCCCAACCGAAGCACGGTCTTACGGGCAAGTTCATTGGAAAGGTAGAGCGTCGTCAGGTGCGGAAACTTTTCGAGCAAGAAGAGCCCCGACTCGAAATTCGTCACGTTAAAAGAAGCGTCTGCCGCAAAGGAAAGCCCCTGCTCTTCGAAAAAGAGAGCCTCGGCGAAATTTCCGGCCATCGGTCGAAATTGAAAGGGGGAATGGATCTGAGGGGTAAGAAACTCCTCGGCCAGAGCGGCATCGACGGTTTCGTCTTCGTAGCGGATCGGCGCGGGATAACGATAGATACGCGAGATGCCGGCCGAAAGCGCTGCGGTCCCCTGCGCAAGCGAACGGACAGCGGCAGCGTATTGTAATGGTGGAAGTTCAAGCGCTGTGTCGACGGAAAGGTCACTTTGTGTCATATCCTCTTCAACGACGGCGGAGTGTACAATCGACGGGCCTCCCCCGGGGCCAAGGTGCTTCGCCCGGTCGGCATCAAGAAGTTCTTCGAGCCGGGCGGCCGCCTCTTGGCGCAGGGAATTCAGAAGCGATTTCGGCAGAAAGGTCTCCGGCTCAAAAGCAAACTGGGCATCCCGAACGAAAAACGACGTGTTTCCAAAACGGTCCGCGGCATTCAGAAGCGTCTCGCGGTCGAGCCGCTGTTTAAGCGATTTTTCGAGGAGCTGTTCACTTTGCCGTGTTACCGAAAGGACTTCTCCCTCGCTGTTCCTGGCCGTGAGGGTGATCGAAAGCGGTTTGCCGACTTTCGCCGTCAGGGAAAGCTCGATCGGTTGTCGGCGACCGGGCCGTTTCAGAAGGCGTGCCGTTTCTTTTTGCTGGACGAAATCGAGGGTTTTGTAGAGAAACGCGGCCCCTGAGGGCGGAGGAGCGTCGAGACGAACGAAATCGCCTGCTTCGGCCCTTGCGACTTTTTCCGGAAGATCGCCGTAGAGCTTAGGAAGGCGGTGTATGAGACTGACGTTCGTCCCGTCGATTTTTTTCAGGTCGGCGTCGAGGTAGACGATCCCGTCGCCGTGAATAAGCGGCTCGGATAAGAGGATCTTCCCGTTTTTCACTTCCCCGACTAAAAACCCGTAGTGAGCGGAATAACGCCGATTCAGGATATCGGGATCGTGATCGTGCAGGAACCCGGGTCCGTAACCGCGATTAAAGAGACGCGCGATCGGGGCGACCGTTCCTTCCTGTCCTTCCATTTCCTGCCGATCGGCTACCTCGGCGAGCGAGTCGACCAGTAGGCGATACCTCCGGACCGCTTCAAAGACATACGCTGCCGATTTCATCCGCCCCTCGACCTTGATCACATCAATCCCCACCGCGGCAAGCGACGCGATGTCGGAGGCATTGTAGAGCTGATCTTTGAGCGAGAGAAAGTAGGCTTCTTCGGAAAACGATTCGTTGCCAGAAGAAGTACGTCGGTAAAGCTGACGGCACGGCTGGGCACAGCAACCACGGTTCCCGCTCCGACCGCCGACATAGGAAGAGAGATAACACTTTCCGCTACACCCCAAGCAGAGCGCGCCGGAACAAAAGACCTCTAGTTCGATTTCGGGAACCTGTTTTCGGATTGCTTCGATCTCTTCGAGCGAAAGTTCCCGGGGGAGTACCACGCGGGTCAGGCCGGCCTCGGCGGCGAAACGTACATCGCGACCGTTACCAAGCCCCATTTGGGTCGAACCGTGAACGGCAAGATTCGGATACCGACGGCGAAGAAACCGCACCACGCCCCAATCCTGAACGATGATGCCATCAAGGTTCGATTCAACGAGCCGGTCCAAGTTGGGGGTTACCGTCTCGATCTCCGATTCCGGCATCAGGGTGTTCAGGGTCAGGCAGACCTCGACCCCGGCTTTATGAGCATCGCGCAAGGCGTCGCAAAACTCGTTGGTTGTAAAGTTGTTCGCATACCTTCTGGCCCCGTAACCGGCCAATCCCATATAGATTTCGTCGGCCCCGGCGGCCAATGCCGCGTCGAATGCCCCCCGCCCTCCGGCCGGTCCCAAAACCTTGATTTTCAAGGGCGTATCCGCCTTTTCTTTGTTAAATTTCCAGAGTATATCGCCGGGCAACGCTTTTCCCGCGAAGAGTATACCACATTTTCACAAAGCCACATCTCCGACCGCGCCGTCCGAACTTAGGTGCGTCGGGTCCCCCCGCGTTCGGAAAACCTCTTATGTGCAGAGTCGCTTCTTTCCGAAAGGAGTGGAGGGATGCATGGGGCACCGGCGGTAAGCGCATAGAAAACGTCCCGTCGATTCCGAAAATGAATGCGTCGATCGGCATTTTTTCGCAACAGCTAAAATGGCCACTCCCCGATCAAGGCCCCGGTTCGGGAAAAAATTCCGATCAGTGACGAGAACAACGCGCCGAAAACCGTACCGATCCCGGTCAAGATAAACCAACGAGGAGATCGCGGAGAATCGGAACCGGCTTTTTGACTTCGGTCATCAGTTCAGACGAACCACCAGATCCCCCAGTTTAGTTCCGGCATAGCCGGAGATGAACGGACATTTCGACTTGAACAAGAAAGCGATTCGCCGCGGTTGCCACTCGGTTTTGTTATCAACGAGCGTCTCATAATTGGCGAGCCCTTTGGCAATAACCAAGTCGGCCGAGCAAAACGTGTCAAGGAACTCGGGGGAACATTCATCAAGGAAGGTGCCGAGCCCGTCGTTCCCGTTCGAGATCACGGGGATCAGGTCGGTCAGGCCGCAGAACCGCGCGTCATCCATAGTGGCATCGTTGAGGATCGGCTCGCCTCGTACGGCAGCGGTAACTGATTTCCCGAGGGTCTTGGTCAGATACTCGACAAGGACTCGGTCGCAGACGATTTCTCCGGCGTTATCGGCTAGGAGGAAGATCGTACCGGCCGAATGAACCGCATCGGAAAACTCTTGATATTCCCCTGTCAGCGGCTGGGAGATCGCGCGCTGAAACGCGGCCTCGACATCAGACTCTTTAATTTTACCAAGTGCGGCATCGATCGAGTTTCCGGCAATGGCAAGGGTTACCGCCATGCGGAGCGGATCTTTGGCCTGGACGACATAGCCCCGCATGCGCGGGAGCTGTTCGAGCATCGCCCGGTTGAACCGTTCCTTTTCCGCCAAATAGGGATCGGGATTCCCGGTAATCTTTTTGATCAAACGGTGAATCGCCCGGCCGATTTTCGGAGGGGGCACGTCGAACCCCTCTTCCAAAACCTGTTCGGCGGCAGCGCGCAAAACCTCTCGCTGAACCGATTCTTCGGTCGTGGCGTAACGTGCCGCTTCGAGCGACTGGCGTAGTAAACAGAGATAACAATCGAGTACGGTGGACATACCGCCATTATAACGCAAAAGACCAAAGTGGTTAGCCGGGCGGATTCGGTGTTTTCCTATTCCGAGACGTTCCGAGCCGATATCTTTTCCCTATCGGTCAACCGGGGGGAGACGCTGTAGAGTCTACCCTCTCGGAGGATTTCGATATTCGGAGCATCATTGATTTTGGAAAGACAGATCATATGTTCGAAATGTTGTTCATCTTCTATCGCTCTGTTGTTAAAGCGAAGAATGATATCCCCCCCGCGCAACCCGGCTTTGGCGGCAGGGGAGCCGGGAACCACACCGCTAACCCGAGCTCCGCCGGCGCGTTTTGTTGTGCCGGCAATCGAGGTCGATTCGAGGAGAAGCCCCTCGCGAATCTTTTCGGAAGTCGCGAACTTCCGATCCAGTTGGACACCGATATAGGGGCGTTTATAAATGCCGTCCCGAATCAGCTGTTCGGCGGCCAGAATCGCGTTATTGATCGGAATGGCGAACGAGACCCCCGAACTTTCCCCCTTTTGGCTGGCGATTGCCAGAACGATGCCGATCACCTCACCGCGGGCGTTCACGAGTGGACCGCCGGAATTCCCGGGGTTTACCGAAGCGTCGGTCTGAATAAACCCTTGGATTTGGTTTTCGGTCCCGAGAGGGACCTGGCGACGGTCAAGCGCACTGACGATCCCGCCGGTGATCGTCCCTTCAAGTCCAAAAGGACTTCCGATGGCCCAAACCGATTCGGTGACACGAACCGTATCGCTGTTCCCGAGCGTGGCAGGATTCCAAGAGACGTCGGCATCGGGCGAAGCGAAAAGGTTGTGCAACGTTTGCCCGTCGGCATTTTGGTACTTGGGGGGAAGAATATCTTTCTTATCGAGTTGCAGAACCGCCAGATCGAATTCGACGGAACTTATCACGCGGGTCGGGTGAACCTGACGTCGGTCGTTGAGGACAATGTTGACCTGATCATTTGAGACGGGGTTCCCGGCAACATGATTGTTCGTAAGCACATAGAAATCGCCCGGCCGTGTCATGATGATGACGCCGCTACCGGTTTCGATCGTTTCTCGGGACGCCTTGCTGCCGTTCTTGTAGACTTTCGCTTCAATATGGACCGAGGCAAGCTTGGCCGTTTCCAATCCTTTGGCGATCAAGTCAGCGGTCATCGGCGTGGTGGCCTCGGCTGGCAAATCGGCGGCGGCCCGTTCGGCACTGCCGAGCGGGCGTGGCGCGACGTTACCCGACGGAGCCAGGAACCCGGCCGGACGAATCGTGTCGGCGGAATTCCTCGACGAGAGGAGATCGGCCGAAACAATGCCCGATTCCGAAGAGAGCGGACGCGGTGCCCGGACGAAGCCATCATAGGGAGTGGGCTTTTCGGAATGGCGCTGCGAAACATTCGACGCCTCGGCCGAGACGGAATTATCTTTCTTCACATCGGAAACCGAGCGATAGAGCACACCTTCCATCGCAGAAACATTGGTAAAGGAAGGATTCGTATCACCATGGTTCGACAACGACGCACTCACGTAGGGTCTGATGTTGTCGTGGGCGGCAAAGCGCGCCCCCGGCTCCTGAGGACCGCAGAATGGAAGCAAGAGGAAAAGGAGCGGAACGATGACCGGAAGCAAACACGAATATTTTCGCAGGTGTTCCGGCTTGATACTCCGAAAATGGGAGTACAAAGCGTAAAGAAGCAGACCTGTCAGCGTCCCTGCCAGGATCCACTCAAAGATACCGAAAGAGGCAAAAAAACAGTTCATGCGAAGATTCCCGTTCGTTTCGCCGAATGCACTGACTGTTACAGCCGGTGTAACCGCTTTAACCGTAAACTTCCTAAAAACAATTATAGTTACTACGAAGCAAGATACAACGATAAATCCCCAAAAAGAAAAAAAATCACATTTTTTTTGAATTTCTCCGCGACGGACGGAATTTTCCAGGTTTGTATTTTGGGCAAAACAGATAAAACATTCGAAACAGAGTGGAAATTTAAAGTCTATGGGGTAGAATGCAGAGGGAACGGGGTTTTCGAAAATTCCCAAGTTCATCGCCTGGAGGCACCTCGTTCCGTTGTCGTTGGAACCGTTACCGAAAGCCGATTCGGAGCAAGAAGCAAAATGTCGCAGAAACCGAAAGACCTATTCGACCTTTTCTGCGATTTTGCGTTGGGGCCGGCCCAACGGGAAATCGGATTACAGTTACTCTTGGCGGCGGCCATTTATCTTTCATTCCAACTCGTTTGGTCCGGAATCCGTCCCTCGGTCGCCGAACAGAACGACTATCAGATTGATGTAGAGTCGATCGTTCTTACCCCCAAACCTCTTTGGATTCCCCCCTCTCTGGAAGAGCGTGCTATTGAAAACAACACCAAGCTGGGGGAACGTCCCCGACTAAGTCTCTTGGATCCCGGTCTGGCCGACGACCTTATGAGCGCCTTTCGTTCCGAACCGTGGATTCGAGACATCCGTTTCGTGAAACTCCGGTATCCCGCGACGGTTGTGATCGATGCCGACTACAGGGAACCGGCGGCATTTGTCGAGACCTCCTCGACCGTCGAGAACGGCATCAGTTCCCGAACGACCTATCAGGTGGACGCCGACGGCATTCTGCTGCCAACCGACTTCATCGCCGCGGCCGTCTCGACCGACCCGAGCGCAATTCACGACTATCTCTGGATCGTGGGGCTCGGCTCGACGCCGGTCGGCGTTTACGGCAAACCATGGGGGGATCCGGTCCTCGACGAGGCCGCCCTCCTGGCCGATTTTTTACGTAGCGACTTTAAGCAACTAGAGGTCGCCAAAATCATCGCTTCGGCCGGCACCGAACACTCCGAGACATCCCTCGAAAACCGCTCAAATCAGCGCGTCTGGCGTCTTGAAACCGCGGGGGGAAAGAAAATCATCTGGGGCTCCTTCCCGATGTTGCGGGTTATTCATGCGCGGAACAGCCCGCGTTCCGAATACGAGGCCGTCAAGGCCGAGGCCTTTCGAAAAGAGGAGCCAAAACTGGCTCGTCTTCGGGATTTGGCTGACGGAAAGGGTCTCGATTCTCTCCCCGACGAGCAATTCCCGATCGACCTGAGCGAGGTCGACTGACCGCCACGGAAAGTATCCTTCACTTCTTTCCGACCCGAAAACCGTCTTGTCTTTTTGGCCGACTTCGTATAGAATCCCCTGGTAAGGTTAAGGATTTTTTACGCAGGTTTCGGGATTGAATCCGCTCAGCCGCCGCTCGGAAGGAGACTCCGGGAAAGTTCATTCGGCGGACAACCTGATTTTTACGAGCTGCTCGCCAGGTTGCCCATTCACGCAACAGGAGAGGGAGAGCTGTTCAGATCGAACGAAAAGGAGTGAGAATCGTGTTCGTTGCCGTTTCGACCCGGTGTTTCCCGAAGCTTGACATCCAGAACGCACTGAAAAAACTTTCCGACCTCGAATACAGCGCTTCCGAGATTGTCATCGGTAATCAGACCTCCGATCTAAAACCGGAATGGCTGGCGAAGGATATTGAGCAGTGTGCGCGCCTCGCTCTCTGTTGCCGTGCGATACGACCGGCAGCTTTCTTTTTTGACGTTCCGCCGGACGATCCGGCTTACTTCGAAAAATTCGAGCTTTGTTGCCGTCTGGCTCGTAGCGTACGGGTGGTGGTGATCGCCGTGCGGAGCGCTCCGCTTGGCAGTCCGTTCAACGAAGAAGTCGAACGGCTCAGGAAACTTTGTTCGATGGCACTCCGCGACGGGCTGATTATCGGCCTGATCACCGAACAGGGAACCATTGCACAGTCGTGCGACTCGATCAAAAGTCTCTGCAAAAACGTCGACCATCTGGCGGTCACGCTCGATCCTTCCTGCTTCATTTACGGGACGGAAAAGATCGTCGACTTCGACATCCTTTTGGAGCACATCTGCCACATCCGGCTACGTGATACTACGCCGAAACAATTTCAGGTCCAGATCGGCCAAGGGGTTTTGGAATATAACCGTTTGGTGATCGGCCTAAGTAGGGTCCGCTATCGAGGCGCATTTTGTGCCGATATTCCTCCGCTTCCCGACCTTGACCAAGAGGTGGAACTTCGAAAGATGCGTCTCCTCTTGGAGAGTTTACTCTGAAACAAGAGCGACCATGATTCTACTCGCCCACATTGCCACAGCCGTTCTGGTCTTTTTTCCGGCGATCGGTTTTCTTTTTTTGAAATCGGCGTCCCAAGAGACGCGCCACTCCCGGCAGGGGCAGCGAACGGTCAAGCTTCTCTTTGTACTCCAAATTCTTTGTTTTTTCTGCGCCGCGGCGATATTTTTGGCGGGGGAACAGTTTAACCATGAACGCGTTGTTCTTTCGGCGTTTTACGCTCTTTATGCCATCGACTTGACCGCGGTCGCGCTCGTTTTTCTTCTTCCGGAATCGTGCCAAACCGATCAGGTGGTCGCGCGTTTGCTCCAAACCTATGTGATTTTATTCATTTTTCTCTTTCTCGGGGGGATCTTCCTGGCGCCGTTCCTGGGGGCTCTACCGCGATGACACTGCCGAATTCCGAAATCAATCGTCGCGATGGTTCGACAAGAGGCCCCATGGAAAATCAGATTACACTCCGAAAAGTCAATGTTCACAATCTGAAATCGGTTGACCTCGACATTCCTTACAATCGCCTGATCGTGTTCTGCGGTCTGAGCGGTAGCGGAAAGAGCAGTTTGGCCATCGACACGCTCTATGCCGAAGGGCAGCGCCGTTACATCGAGAGTTTTTCGACCTACATGCGTCAATTCCTCGAAAAGCTCGAAAAGCCGGAAGCGGAACGGATCGACGGAATTCCGCCGGCCATCGCGGTTTCGGCGCGTCCGAGTTCCCAGGTCAACCGAATGACGGTCGGGATCACGACCGAAACGTCGAGCTACATGCGTCTTCTCTTTTCGAAAATCGGGCGAGTATTCTGCCAATCGTGCCATCAGGAAGTTATATGCGACACTCCCGACCGACTCCTGCAGGCAATGCGCGGTCTTCCTGCGGGGGCCCGGCTGATGATCGCCTTTTCGCCGCCGATCGAAAGTTTTCGGGCAGCGACCACCGAAGAGTTCCGTGCCGAATGGCAAAAGAAAGGATTTATCCGCGGGGTCATTCTGGGCGAATCGTTCCGTCTCGACGAGGGGGAAAACCCCCTGGCAAAGTTCGCGGAAGCAAAACTTCTGACTCTGGCCGACCAATTCGACGAACAGACTGAAACAGACGATGCCTCACTCTTTTACGACGCTTCCGAAGATTTTTACTCCGGCGGGCAGCCAACCGGCTCCGAAGACGGGCGAGAAGAAGAGGAAAAAACCGAGCAGCGGGCGGGCAGCCGCGTACTTTCAATCGAGCTCGACGGAGAATCTCAGCTTGACCGTTATGTGAAGATGCGTAACGAGATGCTCAAGCCGGGAGGGCCTCCACACCTTTTTTTCATTGTCGACCGTCTGGTCGTCGGGAGCACTGCCGACGAACGGATTCGTGCCTCGCTCGAGTCGGCGTTCGAGTTCGGTGGCGGGCGTTGTTGGCTCTTCTATGACAACAAATCGGGCGAATTCGGTCGAGCGGGGATCCCCTATACCATTGATGGTGAAGAGTATACCCTGGGCGGCTTTTCACGCCGTCTGCGCTGTGAAAATTGTGGTATCGAATACCCGAAACCGGAACCGAAACTTTTCAGTTTCAACAGCCCGTTGGGGGCCTGTCCTCTTTGCGAAGGGTTTGGCAACCTGATGTTCCTTGACCTTGACCTGATCGTTCCCGACAAGTCGAAATCGATTCAAAACGGCGCCATCCTTCCTTGGACTACGCAGGCCTATCAACACAAATACGAAGAGTTGATGAGTCTGGCCGACAAGCTTGCCCTGCGGGTCAACGTTCCTTTTTCGGAACTCACGCGTCAAGAGGTGCTGACCCTGCTCAACGGAAACCCGGCCCTCGGCTATAAGGGGTTGAACGGCTTTTTCCATCAGATTCAGCGTCAGAAATATAAGCTTCACATTCGGGTCTTCCTGAGTCGATGGCGAAGCTTTCGCGTCTGCCCTCTTTGCGGCGGAGCGAGGCTGCGTCCGGAAGCGCTGGCGGTAAAAATCGGTGGCAAAAATATTCACGACCTTTCGTCGATGACCATTTCCGACTTTCTGGGATTTTTGCGCTCTTATCGGTTTACCGAATGGGAGAGCCAAATCGGGCATACGGCGATCCAGCAGGTTCTGAACCGGCTTCATTACCTCGACCATGTCGGGCTCGGTTACCTGACCCTCCTGCGCCAGATGCGCACCCTGAGCGAGGGGGAACAGCGACGTGTCGCCCTGACTTCGGTTCTCGGCTCGACGCTGGTCGATATGCTTTACGTTCTTGACGAGCCGACGGTCGGACTCCACCCACGCGATACCGATCGTCTTTTGGAGTCGATTCTGGAACTGCGTGACCGGGGAAATACCGTTGCCGCGGTGGAACACGACGAAACCATTCTGAAAGCCGCTGATAAGATCGTCGAAATCGGCCCGGGCGCCGGAGAATCGGGCGGGAACATCGTCTTCAACGGCACCTACGAAGAGATCCTGGCCGATCCGAAAAGTCTGACCGGTAGTTATCTTTCGGGCACGCGCATCAATGCGCTCACCTCAAACCGTCGCATTCTTGAACGCGGATTTCTGGAACTGATGGGCGCGAGCGGAAACAACCTGCAAAACCTCAACGTCGTCTTTCCGTTGGGGGTACTCTGTGTCGTAACCGGTGTGAGCGGTGCGGGAAAAAGCACGTTGGTTCAGGAAACGCTCTATCCCGCCGTTTGTAAGAAAATGAACAAACAGAACGTCCCCGACGGACTACCGTTCGACCAACTGTTCGGGGTCGGCCAGATCGACGACGTAATCATGATCGATCAGATCCCGATCGCCCGTTCCCCCCGTTCAAATCCGGTCACCTACCTGAAAATATTCGATGATATCCGGACCCTTTTCTCCGAGACCGTCGACGCAAAGAGCAAAAACTTCGGTGCGGGCTATTTCAGTTTCAACGTCGATGGCGGTCGCTGTAACACATGCAAAGGGGAAGGTTACCTTTCGATCGACATGCAGTTTATGGCCGACATGTATGTCAAATGCCCGCAATGCGGCGGCAAACGCTACCAGCGCGACATTCTCGAGATTCTATACCGCGGCAAGAACATCGCGGAAGTCTTGGACATGACGGTTCGGGAAGCCTTTGGCTTCTTCCGCGGCCAGTCGAAAATTCAGCGCAAGCTCAAACCGCTGATCGACGTCGGGCTCGACTACATCCAACTCGGCCAGCCTTCGAACACTCTTTCCGGCGGAGAATCCCAGCGTCTGAAACTTGCGGCCCATCTTTTGACCGGGCACAAGGGAAGTTGTCTTTTCATCATGGACGAGCCGACCTCGGGCCTTCATTTCGCCGACATTGTCAAGCTCCTCGACACGTTCGACGTTTTGATCAACACGGGCCATTCTCTGATCATCGTCGAACATAACCTGCAGATGATGAAAGCCGCCGACTACATTATCGACATGGGCCCGGGCGCCTCGGAAGCCGGCGGACGAATCGTGGCCGAGGGGACCCCGGAACAGGTTGCCAAAACCCCAGATTCGATCACGGGAAAATACCTGGCCGAATACCTGGTCAAATGAGATCATCGCAACGAGACAAACATATCCCGCTTCTGGGTTTCCCTCTGCCCCGACGCGTGTTATAATCTTTTTCGGCAAGGAAGCTCTTTCTTCGGTATCGGTTCCGCCGCGTGCCGGAAGCGCACTCTCCCCCTTCCGGAAAGGATCGCTCGGCGGCGGGTACCCCTCTCGGTCCATAAGTTCAGGACAAAGTTTTATGCCCGAGCACGAAAAACCGGAAAACACCCTTTCGAACAGCGACGCTCTTTTCGCGCGGATCCTTGCACGATGGAACTACGAAAACTGTCGCAAGTACGCCGAAAACGGGGTTTTGAGCGCCCAGCTGCGACTCGGTTCTCTCTATCTTCAGGGGGAGGGAACTAAGAGGGACCCGGGCGAAGCGGAAAAGTGGCTCTTAAAAGCGGCCGAACAAGGCGACCCCTCCGCACAGACCCGGCTCGGGCTTTTGTATATGAGTGGTGACCTACCGAGGGGCAAAGGTCCTCCGCTAAAGAGCGAAAAAGAGGCAGTCAAATGGTTTCGGCTTGCCGCGGAGCAGGAAGACGAGCTTGCACAGATTTCCCTGGCCGTGGCCTTAATTAACGGCACCGGTACCAAGCAAAACATTTCCGAGGGGGTCGACTGGCTTCACCGTGCCGCCGACGCGGGAAACACCGACGCGTATTACTACCTCGGGCTAGCCTACCGAAACAGCGCATTCCCCAAATACGACGTGGCGACCGCATTTGACTGCTTTCGGAAAGCCGCCCTGCAAAACCATCCGAAAGCGCAGCTGGAACTCAGCTTCTGTTACGGACAAGGTATGGGTACCTCTCCTAACAAGGCCGAGGCGTTCCGATGGGTCAGGAGGTCGGCCGAACAGGGAGAAAGCGAGGCGCAGGCCAGGTTAGGGTTCCACTTCCTGAACGGGATCGGCACCGAAAAAGATCATACACAGGCATTCTCCTGGTTCGCGAAATCGGCGGCACAAGGAAACCTGACCGGGGAATATTTTCTCGGTGAATGTTACCTCCGAGGGGTCGCAACCGAAGTCAACGAAGAGGAAGGACTTCGCCGAATGCGCAGGGCAGCGGAACATGGTTTGGTAACAGCGCAACTTTTTATGGGGAACGCTTACTTTACCGGCAGTTACGCACCACAAGACAAACATGAAGCGGTTCGCTGGTTTACGCAGGCGGCCGAGAACGACAGCCCCGAAGCGCAAGATATCCTCGGCTGCTGTTATTACTTCGGGGACGGCATCGAAAAAAACGACGAACTGGCATTCCGCTGGTTTCGGGAATCAGCGCAGCGCGATTACCCGAACGCGCTCTACAACCTGGGCGACTGTTACCGTAAAGGGATCGGAACCGCCAAAGACCCGGAAAAGGCGATCCAACTCTACCTGCGTGCGGCAGCAAAAGGGCATCCCGGGGCCATGTTCGAGCTCGGCCGCTGTTATCGCAACGGGGTCGGTGTCGAACAAGACGAAACTCAAGCGGCGCAATGGTTCGAAAAAGCCGCGCTTTTGGGCGTTACCGAACTGGAAGACAACTAAACCGGAGGAGAATTCAAATGTTTCATTCAATCTCTTTCCGCACTCACCGTAAAATTTCCGCGACGCGCCCATTCCTACTCCTCGCCGCGTCCCTCTTCGGGCTCTTTCTGTTCAGCCTCGGGCGAGCCCCGGCGCAACTTCCCCCTTCCATACACCGTATCCGCCCGTTCGACACCGAAATCGACGGTCCCTACCCCACGGAAGAACTTGATAGCTTCTTCGTTCCTTCCGTTGCACCGGCATTTGCCAGTGCGTGGAACACTTGCGGAAAATCTCTGGTTCTGAAAGAAAACAATCTCCTTTCCGTCCGCCCGATGACACTTCTGGCCTTCGTCAAACTCGACCGTACCGATCGTTACAATGTCCTTTTCGCCTACGATGTCAAATCTTCCCCGAACCACTGGGAACTCTATACCGGCCCCCAAGGCGGAGCGCCATCCCTCTACATTCCGGGCAACTCGGTTGAAACCATGACCGCCGATACCGACCTGGCTGACGGCACGTGGCACTATCTCGGCCTGGTAATGACCGAAACGAGCGTGGAACTGTATGACAACGGCAAACAGGTTCTTCGGGGCACGCTCGACCGCACACCGTCCCCGGTCGAAAATGGAATCGGCTGTTCGGTGGGAATCGGTGTTACTGCCGAACAGTCGATCGACAGCGCCTGCAAAATCGACGAGCTCCTCCTGCGTGCCGGACTACCCGAAAACGAGTACACTCCTGAGGTCATTCCCGACCAACCGTTCACCCCCGACGAAAAGACGCTTCTCCTATGCCACTTCGACGGTAACCAAGCCCCGGAAGACTTTCATGCCCTTTTCGATTCCCTGATCGCTCCACGGGAAGGGCTCGCGAAAAAGGCCGAGGGAATCTCTTATGAAGAGATCCTTGACCGTTTCCCTTCGGCAGTCCTTCCGATCGAGGGGAAACTTGCGGAACCGAACAGGGGGCAGGCCCGGATCACCGTCGGCGCCAAAATCCTGGAACATCTCTTTCCGACCGGGGGAACCGAGATCGCCGTCGCCCCGACTGAAAAACCGGTCAAAAACATCGAGATGTTCCCCTGTTCTCCGGAACGATTCGACGCCGAGACGCACCGTTTGGGAATCACAAGCGTACGCTCCGACGATTTCCGGCCGGGCATCTTCTCCTTCTGGGGGGAACAGTACGTTGAACTCTCAAAACAAATTTCGGGCCAGATGCCCCTTCCCCGCGGAGCCGCTGACCAGGTCTTCGACCAAGAGACCCTTGTGCGGCCGGAAGAACGGTATCCTGTCCAAATCGCGCTAAGACGCGCACAAGATATCCTCGACGACCTTGACCTCACCGGAACCGGTCCCCTCGCGCCGATCGTCGCCGACCTGGAAAAAATCGGCGCTTCGATCCGCGACGAGTTGAAGCAAGAAGATCCCGACACCGACCGACTGGCCACCGACTTTTTTCTGACCGCGGCACTCCGCCGGAACCTGATGCTCGCCAATCCTGCCCTCGACGATCTGACGAAAATCCTTTTCCTGGCTCGCGGATGTTATTCCGGAAGTCGCCTCACCAACAAATCGAACTCCGACCGGATCGGCGGACATTTCGCCACGCAGATCTACGGATTCAACTCGATCCCCGGCGGCGGTCTTTTCGTCCTTTCCGATTGGCGTAATAAAGAGCCGCAAGTCGAGAACCTTCTGGCGGGGGTAACCGTCGAGGCGACCGAACACTGCTCGCGCCTGGCAGGAAAAGAATTGGATACCGGATCCTTCTATAAACCGGAAGTCTCTTACGATGGCAAGACGGTCTACTTCTCTCATACCGGGTCGACGCGGCACCGCTGGTCATGGACCCCCGACACGACGTGGAACATCTTCCGACTCGACCTGCCCACCGAAACGGAAGCGGCGCTCCTTACCCAACTGACCGACAGCTCTTACAACGATTTCGACGTCTGCGAACTCCCTTCGGGCCGACTCGTCTTCGCCTCGGAACGGCGTGGCGGCTTTATCCGCTGTTTTACCGAAAACGCAGGATTGCGTGTCACGACCTCGGTCCTTCACACAATGAAGCCGGACGGTACCGACATCTATCCGCTAAGCTTCTTCGAAACAAGCGAATGGCGTCCTTCGGTCGACAACAACGGCATGCTGCTCTACACCCGCTGGGATTATACCGATCGGGAAAACTGCCTCGGTTCCACTTACTGGACCTGTTTCCCGGACGGGCGTAACCCACGTTCCCCGCACGGGAACTACCCGCAACCTTGGTTCACCTTCGAAGACAACACCCATGGCGACCACCGCTGGGGAAGTTGCCCCGACGCGCCGAGCGGCCTCCCGATGACGGAACTCCAGTTCCGTGCCATTCCTGACTCGCACAGGCTGATCTTTACGGCGGCTCCGCACCATGGCGAGACGTTCGGTTCTCTCTGCATGCTCGACCTGCGTGTACCCGACGACAACCATATGGCGCGCATTCGGCGTCTAACCCCTTACTTCCCCTTCCCCGAATCGGAAGCTCCCGGTCGCGGCCAATACTGTTACGGTTCTCCCTGGCCGATTTCCGAAGACCTTTACCTGTGCAATCGATGGGAAGACCTGATTCTTCTCGACCGTTACGGGAACGAAGAACTCCTTTGCGAACGCGAAATCCTGCCGATCGGCTACGACCCCCGCCTACGTCTTTCGGAGCCGATACCACTCGCACCGCGTCCTAAACCGCCGGTCATCCCGCAACAGACCACGCAGGGGGAAGATTTCACCGACCAACCGCAAACTTCGACCGTCGGCGTGATCAACGTGAACATCGCCGATCTCCCCCTACCGGAAAACCGCGTGCCGAAACGGTTGCGTGTCATTCAGGTCATCCCGAAACCGAACCCATGGATGGACGACCCTTGGATCGGTTACGCAACCGAAAACACGCCCCGCATCCCGCTGGGAACCGTTCCGATCGAAGAGGACGGAAGCGTCTACTTCGAAGCGCCTTCCGGCAAACAGCTCCTTTTCCAAATCCTGGACGAGAAGAACATGGCGATTCAAACGATGCGGGCGGTAACCTTCGTGCATCCGGGAGAGAATCTCCTTTGTATCGGCTGCCACGAACCACTCGACATTTCCCTCGAAAACGAACTGCAAAAAGTCACACCGACCGCGTTTACGCGACCCGCTTCGAAACTCGAACCGGAATGCGGGCCCGTCGAGCCGATGAACTTCTACCGGCGGGTCAAACCGATGCTCGAAAAGAGTTGTCTTCCCTGCCACTTGGAACAGAACGTTGAACCGATGAGTTCGGACCACGAAGCCTTACGTCCTTACGCCTACTACTTCAGCGGCGGCATGCGCGGCGAAACCCTGACCCGCGGCCCGCATGGCGGTTCCCGTTCCCGACCCGGACGTGTCGGCGCCTCGGAATCGAAACTCGGCACGATACTCTTCGACGAGACGCATCTTTCCGCTGTTTCCGAAGAAGACCGTCATGCACTGATTCTCTGGCTCGATGCCAACGCCCCGCGCCTGGGCGCGTTCCACGACGAAGAGGCCCAGATGCAAGGTCGCCTGGTATGGCCCCTCCTCGACACCGAGCCGTGCGACCTCTACACCCCGATTTCCGAACCGGAAAAGGATGAAACCCCGGCCCTATAACCGGACCGGGCCCTTCCCCTTTTTTGGGACGTATAGCCATCCGCAAGCGCTCACTTCCGAACCATTAATGGTAACCGAGAAGTTGAAGGACGTTTAACGTCGCGTTCGATTTCTATTGTAACTGTAACCGCCTTCGCCACCGTTTTACTGCTGTCCGGCCGAACTCTTTCTTGGCTCAGCTGCGGTCGGAAAGGAAAGTTTGCAAAGAGCTTGACATGGGGGAGAAAGCAAGAATAATATGGGGGGATGGGATCCGTTTTTCATCCTTGATTTATCCCCCGCGGAGGGTAAATCAAGGGCAAGATACTCTACGATACAACCCTATTTACTGTCCAGGAAAATGGGACCACCTCAGACTTCCATACGGTCAAATATGGCAGCGAATGGGAACGGCAACAGCTTAGGGTTTTGGTTGGAGAGGATAAAGAGGAAAGCAAACAGCTAAAGAATAAGGTCGGTGAAGAAAACGAAGAGGATAGTAAACAGCCAAAACTTAGGCAACCAAAGCGCAAGAAGCCAGGAAAAAAACAGGTTAAGAAAAACACCGCCATAAAAAAGAAGGCAGAGTAAACAGGGTTAAAATGGGGAGGCTCGCATGGATTTCTACTACATCAACGCTACAGGGCGTTCCGGCCCGGTAAACGCCGACCAATTACGTGCCCTCTCATTGCAGGGCGTTATCACCCAGGACACAATAATTGAAGCTGGCGGCAAGACTTTCCAAGCCTGTAAGGTTAAGGGTTTGGAGTTTGCTGCACCCTCACCGAAACCGGAATCGGACTTCGCTGTATCTCTCGACCGGTCGAAACACGCTTTTAAGCCTATTGCCGTTCAGGCTGCGAAAGCTGAAAATAGACGGCGCGTTCGGATCAATGCTGCAGAGTTATTGAATTTCTGGTGCAGGGTTCTAATCTTTGCCGCATGGATCAATTTTTTGGCCTGTGTGGTCGTCGGGGTCATCCTTTTCGTCAATGCCAGAACGGAATTGCCACCTTCTTTTGGCTTTGAGCACTCTTACGAGTACGCCTACGATGAAACAATGATCGCCGCCGGGATCGCGTCAATCGTCAGCGGGATTATTGCGATTATTATACTCTCATTCCTTGCCGCGCTGGGACGCTACATTACAACCAGGGACAACGACAAATGACCTGAGCCTGTCAGGTGGTTTGGCGATGGATTGTGTGGGGCAGAAACCGCTGATTAAACAGTTCCAGCCCCAGCAGTGTCCGTTCAGAAAAGGTCCAGGTCCACGGCCGGATCAGCTGAGGCGAATTCGGCGAAGACGGTGTCGGCGGCGGGAATGTAGTCCTCGTCACCTTCTTCGGCTAACCAGGACTGGGCCAGAATCACGTGGTCCAATCCGCTGGCGTCACCGTCGCCGTTCACGTCCATTGGGCAGACTTGAAGGTTTTGATTTCGCCCCACTCGGAATCGCTATAGGCGCCGGTTCCCAGGGCTCGGACACGGTATCGGACATCCTGTCCGTAGGCAAGGCCAGTAACAACAGCGGTCGTACCGGTTGCCGAAACCGTCGTCCAGCGGGACCCGTCGGCGGAATACTGCAGTTCATAGCCGGAAGCGTTTTCGGCTGCGTTCCACTGAATCTGATGGCGGTTAGCGCCTTAGGAGACGTGGATCCCCCTGTCGCCGGTGGTAATTGTCGGCGTGGCGGGTTGTTCGGATTCTGCTCCCTGGTATTCGTAGGCACCGATATCGACAATTCCATCAACTACTCGCGGACTTCCCGCAAGATCGTTGTTAAGGTCATTATAGAAATTATTTCCTGCATTGATAGCCGGGCTTGCGTGTGAAAGCATGAGGTTCATGGAACCAAAATTGATCAGTTTCCCTGATTCGTCAAAAATTGGCGGGGTCACAAAGCCGGGATCGAGGCCAATAATATTGTTCCGGTTTTTATCATAAATTGGGCCGTGGTAATCATAGCAATAAATGTCATTAGTGAAACCGGAATAGTTCAGAGCAACAATTGTATTGACAAACATCATGGGGTGGGCGTTGTGGTAGTAACCGTTATCGTTATAAATCCCGCCGCCGTATTCTTATGACCTGACCGAAGAGAGGGGAAGTCCTTACGTGATCGACCACTGGCGTGACACCGCGGCGAATATGCGTACTCAATTTCACCGGATCATCTTCTTGGCCGGTCTTGAGCCGTGGGAGCGAGCCTTTCAGAACCTGCGCGAGAGCCGGGCGAACGAGTTGTGGAGCGACTATCCGGAACATGTGGCGAGCAAATGGCTGGGGCACTCTAAGCGGATCGCTTTCAGTCACTATCTCCAGGTGACGGACGAACAGTTCCAAAGGGCATTAGGTGAAAAGTCAACGCCTTCTTCCCCTCAGTTGGCGGAGTTTTGACGGTCGACTCAAAAACGACCGTCAAAACGACCGTCAAAGTATTTAGAAAATATATAAAATATTTAAAAATTTCTGTAAGCCCACAAAGCCCAACCAGTGCGGTTTGAGCCTTAAAAACAAGGCATATCCCACAAAAAAAGGGGTTTTAGACAAAATCGTCTAAAACCCCCAAAATGGGCGATGCTGGGCTCGAACCAGTGACCTCAGCCGTGTGAAAGCTGCGCTCTAACCAAACTGAGCTAATCGCCCGGGAGCTTGGCCGGAAGAACATTAAGGCTATCCGACAAAAACAAAGCCGCCGGGAAAATGGCGGCCTTAGTGGAGCAAATGGGAATCGAACCCACGACCTCAACATTGCGAACGTTGCGCTCTCCCAACTGAGCTATTGCCCCTTGTCCCCGCTGATTCTAGTATTCTTTTCCATTCCGTCAAGGGAGACTGGATTGTTCCGGGAATCATCGATTTTGACGGGCTTTTTTCGACGGTATTATCCAACGCGGAGATTTAAAACGGAAGGAACAGATCCATAAACAAACATGAAGATAAAAACAACATAAGACGGTCTTTACGTGATATTTCTCGAAACATCACGTGAAAGACCGCGCAATTCGGTTGCTCCCAAGAACCGATTCGTAAGTGGGGCGATAAGATACTTCTCTTTCGGAAATCCTTCCTCGCCAGGTGAAATGGCGACCATCGAGGAAAACCAACGTCTGGAAGGAGAGAAAAAACAATGTCAACCGAAAAATGATTTCTTGATAGGAAAAAAAGCGCGTTTTACCAAGGGTTCGAGACAAAGTACGCTCATATCGCGTAAGAAAAGAGGGCCTGCAGTCTCTCCACGGCGGGCGGGTTGCGGGTTGCCCGATGTCGGCAAAAGCAGCTACGACCGATCGCTCAAAGCGATTCCCGCTAAGAGGGGGTTACGTTGTGAAGAGGCGACAGCCCAAATCGAGACCATTTCTGAACACCACCACCGTATCCCCGGACACCGAAC
The DNA here is from genome assembly GCA_050943135.1 of Thermoguttaceae bacterium. Taxonomy (GTDB): domain Bacteria; phylum Planctomycetota; class Planctomycetia; order Pirellulales; family Thermoguttaceae; genus RUG695. The sequence goes on from JBMNOP010000002.1 coordinate 187,180, forward strand.
GACTCATCAAATTCTCTTTCGTATGGGGGCCCGGCGCAGTTTGGAAACGGTCTTATCGTAAACCCCACAAAGAAATCAAAGAAGGGCAAAAATAGAGGCGGGAATCATTCTTAAACCGGTAGCAACGGCAACGCTTTCCCGTCACCTAACCCAAGACTGCCAACCCCGGGAACCCAAACTCAATCCCGAAATTTTCATCTTTGCGCATCTTCTCCTTTTTGCTACAATACCGCGGCTGAGGGTCTTTGAAAAACGAAAACCAAAAAGAAAGGTTTGCCATGGAATTCTACTGTTATTCGAACGGTCAATGGGTCGGGCCGGTTAATTCAGATCAATTAAAAGACCTGGCAAACCCAAGCGTGATCACCCATAACGGTCAAATCTATCTCGCAACCAAGATTCGAGGGGTGCTCCCCTCCGGATCGTCCGCAGACGATCCGGAGGCGGCACATTCACCAACACCGACCGGCACGACTCCGCAATGTGCCCCGAAACCCGATCGTTCGCATCGGTCTTGCATACTCTCTCAACGGGCTGCCGCTCTCGAAAGGGCTTCCCAAAAACTGTCCCTGCTGGGTGGATTTACCGTCGTGTTGGGGGTGCTGATGCTGATCGTTGGAGTTTTCCTTGGCGTCTTTGAGATCGTCTCGGAAGCAGTCGCGGACAATTTCTACATATGCCCGTTTTCCATGGTCCCGCCGAATATGAGGATGGGCGCAGGATTGACGGCGATCGGTCTCAGCGTAATCGCCTTCATCTTCGCACAAATCGTTTTTTTCTTTGCTACCCTCGGCCACCTTTGTGCCGCACGCGAGTAAACCGCCACCAACCTTGATTCATCAAAAAGAAGAAAGAAAGTTAAACAGCCCGGCGCTCGATGCCGTCGGCTCTTTTTCGTTCGGAGTTTTTACGGTGTCGCTCACCGAAGCCGCGAAGTCCGCGGCGCTCGAAGCTCTCGGGTGATCTGAGGTAACGTGGAGCGCGGTTTGGACTTGGAACCTATCCCCAAAATCAAACAAAATTACGCAACAGTCCGATAAAAACGATATGGGATCACTTTCGGGAGACGGACGCAAAACGAGACGAATTGACCGTCGGCCGACCGACGGTCAACCGAGTGGTGAAAATAAATTTGCGAAAGATTCTTGACACCATCAACAACCCTGAGGGTGATCGGCTGAGATACCCGATTGATCTATCTGAACCATCTTCTGTCGTCTCCGATGGTGTAAGGGGGCACTCCTTATCGGTGAGCAACGAACTTGGAGGAAAAAAAGACTCCGATTAATACAAAACAACCCGATTTTTAGTCCAAACCGTAAGCAATTACCTTATAGCATCCCCCCTACATCCAATTCCCCTTCGTGCTAATCTCTTCTTATTTTTCACCGCAGAACATGGCAACTTCGCGTCAAACCGGTAAAAACCAAATCGGGAAAATCAAATCCACGAAATGTTATTCCATTTCCCTCAAAGACTCTCTTGCCGGTTCATATCCCTGAGCGGCGGATTTACGGAGCCATTTCGAGGCTTCCTGCCGATCTTGCGGAACACCTTCCCCTTCGGCGTAACATAGACCTAACACATGCTGAGCCCCGGCATGATTCTGTTCCGCCGCGCGCCGAAACCACTCGATCGCTTTCGGCAAATCCTGTTCGACGCCTTCACCGCGAATAAAACAGTAACCCGCTTTAAACTGGGAATCAGGTTCTCCCTGTTCGGCGGCTTTCAGAAACCATTTCACCGCTTCCGCTTTATCCGCTTTCATGCCGATCCCGTCGGCATAAAAGACGGCAATATTGTATTGGGCCTCGGCGTCACCCTGTTCGGCGGCTCGAAGATACCATTTTGCCGCTTCGGCATTATTTTTCCTAACTCCATCACCCCAATAACAGCAGTTGCCGTAACTGTACTGGGCGGAAGCATCGCCCCCTTCAGCCCCTTTGCGGAACCAGCGCGCAGCCTTGGTTTTACTCCGTTTCACTCCGATCCCGTGGATATAACAGGTTCCTAAACTGTATTGCGCTCCGGCATGTCCCTGCTCGGCGGCCCGCCGAAACCATTTTGCCCCTTCGGTCGGACTGACACCGATCCCCTCGCCGGTCACATGGCATTGAGCCAGATTATATTGCGCCAGCGCATCTCCCTGTTCGGCGGCCTTGAAATACCACTTAACGGCCGTTTCCATGTCTTTGGGAACACCGTGCCCGTTCGCGTAGCAATTTCCCAAATTGCATTGCGCGAGCATGTGTCCCTGTTCAGCCGCCAGCGTGTACCACTTAACCGCTTCCCGCGCGTCTGCGATCACGCCGTCCCCTTGGGCACAGCAGTTGCCCATATAGTACTGTGCCAGCGCGTCTTTCTGTTCGGCGGCCCGCCGAAACCATGTTACCGCCTCGCTCTTATCGGGATTGGTTCCAACCCCGTTCATGTAACAGAGTCCCAGATTGCACTGGGCTTTCGCGTGTCCCTGCTCGGCGGCGCGGCGATACCACTTAAAAGCTTCGGCTTTATTTTCGCCGACACCGACGCCGATATCATAGAGAACCGCCGCGTTATACTGCGATGAAGCGTCCCCTTGTTCAGCGGCACGGAGTACTCCCTCAAAGTCGATTTTCTTTTTGTTCATTGTTCGTTTTCTCATACGGTTTCTGCGGAAAGGAAAGGCGCGACACCTTTGACTCGGATGCCGACAATGGTATTCTACCCCCTCCAGCCTCCGATCACAAGATACCCGGACATTCGTGAAACGGGATATGGGGGATTATATGTCTTTTAACGGACATTGGCAAGAGACGATGGCATACAACACATCCATTGTTCTCCAACCGGTTTGCCTCAGAAAAAAACTCGAGATCAACTCTCCGCTTTTTACAGTCAGGGAGTGCCGACCTTTTTATAGGGTTTAACCCTCTTGATATTGATCCATTTGAAACATTCTTCGTTGAACGACCACTCTGCCAAAACATTCCCCGTCTTCGCTGCCCTTCCGTACCATACGGCGGTCTTTTTTTGTCCTGTTTGACCCCAAGCCCGTAGTAATAGCAGTTCCCCAAATACCGCTGGACGTGATCATGACCATGCAACGCGGCCTTCGTCATCCGGTAAATGGCCTTATCGGAATTTTGTTCAACTCCGTCTCCCGCGGCATAAAGCGTTACCAGGAATATTTGGCCTTATCGTATCCTTGTTCGGCTGCTTTTTGAAACAGCCTCAGACCTCCTTCTCTATCTTGATCTGCTCCTTCACCCTTGAAATAACGATCGCCAAGAAGAAAGCAGCGGTCCATATGCCATTGCACCGGAGCAAAACCGTCCTCGGCTGACCTTCTGCAACGACTGGCTCTCTCAACTTTGTCCTGATCGCTGTTCACCCGTAAACTTCGTAAATCGAGCAGATCGTTTCTCAATGGAATAAATCCTTGATCTTTTGCTTTTTGAAACCATTCGGCGGCTTCACCTTCGTCGATGTCAACTCCGTCGCCTCTCTTTAGACATAATCCCAAACACCACTGGGCCTTGGGATCGCCTTTCTCGGCTTCAACTTGAATTTCTGTCGATAATGCCACCGTAAAACAGCCTGTTGGCATTTACCGATGAAAAAGTTTTTCGATTTTTGAAAGATGCAATCTGCTTTTTCCAAAATCCGCTGTTCATCAATGGCTCTCCTTTTGAGAATGTTTTGTACCGTTAGGCTTTCCAAAATTTTGGTAGCCCAGAGGAATCCCAATGTTCCAGAGAAACCGACAATCTTTAACCGAATCTTGGGCGCTCGCAAGGCCATACAGGCGAAAGGATGGTCGGACAAACACGCTGAAGCGGAGTTCCGAAGGATCAACAAATTCATTCTGGCCATAACCGCCGCCCTATGCAAGCAAAACGAGTGAATCTTCCGGAACAGATAACAGCGTTCTCCGGCGTTTGACCGTTTCCCGAGTCACTCAATTGAAGCAATCTTCTAAAAAACAGAAAAAATTTCCTTCCTCGGTTTCCCCGAAGCTTGACTCTTTACAAAGAGATATGTAATAATGAAGTCCACGAAGGAATTTGTCGTTTTGATCCCTCGTTCCGCCCGTGCCTTTATCCGTTCGTTGAGATTTTCCATGTCGCATGAAACTTTCGTCCAAAAGCTCGTCGCCTCTGTTCTAAAAACCTCGCCGTTTGGCAGACTTTCCGCTAAACCTCGCAAATCCCGTCCTCTTCCGAGACGCCTGTTTCAATTTGAATCACTTGAAGAGCGTCAGCTTTTGACCGTGGCGCATGCAGTCGCGTCGGACAGTCTGGCGGCTGAAGGAACCGCTTCGGATTACGGAACGTTCAAAATCCAGCTGGACGAAGCCGCGGTATCTCCCGTTACGGTCAACTTCCAGTTAAGCGGTACGGCGACACCGGGCGCCTCAAACGATTACAGGTTATACAAAGCCAACAATTCTGCCGTTACGCTCACTTCGGTCTTCGACAGTAATCTTGACACCTATGTTTATCGGGGGGCCGTTATTATCGGCGCGAATCAGTCGTCCGCGACACTTCAGCTTCGACCGGAAAACGATAATCTTCGTGAAGATACCGAAACCGCCGTTCTGACGCTTCTTCCCAACAACGGTTATGAGATTGATCCGGCTTCCGACACCGCCGTGGTATTTATTCAGGACAACGATCACTGGAGGGTGAACACGGTTAAGATTTCCGATGGTGCGGAAACCTCTTCCAATTCCCAGAACGCGGTATTTCGAGTCTCCCGCACCGGCGAAACCGACACGACTAAAGCGTTAACCGTCTATTTCCGATTATCCGGAAGTGCGCAATATGGTGCTTCTTATGACTTTACGCTTAGCGGAGGGAGCTACGATGCCTTCGCTGGATACGGATCATTAACGATTTCAAGCGGGCAGACCTATAAGGACATAACATGCTCGATTAAAAACGACGCGCTCAAAGAGGATTCCGAAACGATCAAACTGATTCTGCTCGACAAGGCACCGAACAGCATGGATCCGGCCCCCTATATTCTCGGCGCGGACAGAACCACTGCGGCATCCATAACCGACAATGACCAGTGGACGGTCAGCGCGAGCGTTAGCCAGCACGGCGCGGAAACAAAGAGCGGCGAGACGGCGCAGCCGGTTATCTTTACGGTCGAACGGTCAGGAGAGACGGACTATTCCAAGTCGCTGACAGTCTATTTCACCCTTTCGGGAACGGCGGGTTTCGGCAGCGATTACACGGCTTCATTCTCGGGTTCTGTTTCGGGTTCTTACGGCCGGGTGACCATTTCGGCGAACCAGAGTTCCGCCGAGGTCAGGTTTAATGTCAAGAATGACTATCTTATTGAAGATGCGGAAACCGTCTCACTGACGATCCTTGATTATAAGCCTTCTGTCTTTGCTTCCTACTCGGACGTGCAGTACTCGATTGGCGCAAACGCGTCAGCCGCTGCCCAGATCTCGGACAATGAGATTCCTCAGACCATAACCATTGAGGCATTGAGTCCGACCGCCGCGGAGACGAATAGCGGCGAAACTGCCAGACCCGCGCTGTTCCGGATCAGCCGTGCAAGTAACGATCTGAGCGGCAGTCTGTCTGTCAACATTCAGCTGTCCGGCACGGCATCGAAAAACGATTATCAGCTTTTAGGTTCAACCGTAACCATTCCGGCTGGTTCGAGTTATATTGATCTAGCGATTCCCATTACGAATGACAACGACGCAGAATCCGCCGAAGATCTGACAATTCGGATTATTGACAGGACGGCAAACTCGACGAATCCTCCCTATCTGATCGGTGAATCATCGTCGGCAGCGGTCATGATTCAGGACAACGATGCACCGGCAGCAGTGAATATTCTTCCTTCCTACAGCGTCGGTATTGGGGGACAGCTGGAACTATCTGCCGAAATAACGCATGATCCTTACGGAACAGGGGCTTGGACATTTGCCTGGGATCTTGACGCCGACGGGGTTTACGGCGAGACCGGTTCAGGCGCATTAAGAGGGGACGAGGCCGGGTCGAGTATCATCTTCGATTCCGCCGGTCTTTCAAAAGGACAGTCCGCAGTTATTTCCCTCAGAGCGTTCAACGGGACAAATACGGTAACGCAGACTTCAACCGTTACCGTCGTCAACACGGTTCCGCAGGCATCTTTTACGCTTCCGATTCTGGGACTGACGGGAACGGCGGTCACCGCGTCCGGTTCGTTTACCGATCCCGACGCCGACACCTGGACCGGTATTGTCGATTACGGCGACGGGACCGCTCCGGCGTCAATTTCGATCGCGCAGGACAAAACGTTTTCTTTCAGCCACGCGTATGCCGCGCCGGGCAAGTACACCGTTAAAGTCAGTATCGGCGACGGCACGGATACCATAGCCGCAACGCGCGATATCTATGTCGCCGCGCAGCCGACGGGCGGGCTTGGAATGGCGGATTATGTCTGTATCGCGGACAATCCATCCTTCGACCTGGCGCTTTCAGGCGATACGCTGACCCTTTCGTCCGGTACGCAACCCGGCAAGTCGGTTTTCTTTGGTCTTTGGATTCTTAACCGGAGCGGGTCAGCTGTTACGCTCGATTTGGAGAACGCCGTTCTTCCGAATCATGTTTCATGGTTATGGAATCCGGAACCGGAAATCGGCGCGAATGAAGCCGTTTACGTGGTTCTGGAGTGGAAAGCCTACAAAAATCTTTCCGGAACCGTGACGATTCCGATCGGTCAGCAGAATTTTCAGCTTTCGCTGGCCGGAACGGTTGACACGCTTCAGAACGAGCCTACTATGCTTTCCCTTGTTAAGGACACGGGGAACAGCGACAGCGACAAGGTGACGTACAACCCGATGGTCAAGGGAAAGGTTACGGGCAACTTCGGCGGCGGCTACGTCACGATAGAGTTCGACCATAACAGCGACAATACGGCGGAAGGTTCGCAGAACGTCTACCTTGACGGAATGTCTTTCGTTTACGACCCACGCGAGTTCGACGGCAGCTGGCCGGAAATCCTTTCCGGCGCCAACCAAAGCGTCGCATTACGGTACCGGCTCGTTCGTTACCTGTATGACGGAACAGTGTCTTCGACGGAGGACTGGCAAACGTTTAATTACACAATCAGCCCCATTGATCTAACGTCAAACGGCATCACCAACGTTCAAATCGTAAAGGGTTACGGCGGTCAGTGGCCGGAAGACGGCGCCGTTAAAATCACGGGGACCGCTTCCGGCGCCAACCACGTTGAAATTCGAATCTATGACTCGAATAACAGTCAGGTTTCAAGGATTGTTACAGCCGTCAGCGACAATAATTTCTCCGCCTATCTGCCCGGTTTGACAATCGGAAACAGTTACGCGATCAAAACCCGGTCTTTAACAGAGTGCACCTCGGCATGCATGGAACTGCCCGGCGCGTGGGATGTTCGGACGGTAACGCCGACGCTCCCTGACGTTAATACGTTCGGGCTAGTCACCGACGACGGTGATAATTCTTCCGATGGGCAATCGAGCGTGCTGACTCTTGAAGGCGCGCTTAGCGGAATCGGCAAGGAGTATTGTGAAGTCGAATTTTTCTGCGGCAATCTCAGTCTCGGTTCCGCTTGGACCGATGAAACCGGCGCTTTTGAGTTCGAGCCGACCGGACTTCCCGTTGTGAACGGCGTTGCATCCGGAACCGTTACGGCCAAAGCCGTTTACCGGCCCGCGCAGGGAAACCCGGTCTACGGCGCGGCGGCTTCTCAAACGATAACCTATATTCCACCGGTCTCAGATTCGACGTTAACCGTTTCGCTGGTTCATCCGCTCGCCTCGAATTCCAACGCGACCAGTTTTCCGGAAATCAGTGTTATCAGCCGGTTTGACGATGATAAGCTTGTCCGTTACGAATTTCAATGGGGGATTTCAGAAGACGGCGAAGATCCTGAAACTTGGTCGTATGCGGAGACGGTTGCCGCGTCCACAGTTGACGGTTCGGAAATCCTGAACACGATCCAGCAGCAGTCAACATTCCGTTTGCAGTATCTTTCCGACGATCTGACGGGGACAAGCAATGACATTTCTCTGCGGGTTCGCTCTCTGGTCTACGACACCGTTTTAGCAGATTACCGCGTCGATTCCGTCGACTGGACCACACTTGATTTTACCTACGTTAAACCCGCTTACCTGACGGGCGGCGGGAATCAGAATACCGGTCCTTTCACCTTAACCATTCTTACACCGACCGACAACGGAACGGCGACCGATCTGACTCTCGGCGGAACCGTTACCAGCGACACCGAGGATGTCTCCTATCTCGCGGTATCGGTCTATTCCATCGTCGGCGGAACCCCGACGCTGCTCGGGATAACGGAGACCGATGAAGACGGCTGTTTTGAGTTCCGGCCCACCGGTCTTACCGCCGGGAATGTAACGCTCCGCGCCGAATACACTTATTACGATGTCAACGAACACGAATATGTTGACGTTTCGGATACCGTCTCGTTCACCTATACTACCCCGACCGTCAGCGCGGGGGTGATTTCGCAGTTCGCCCTTTTAGACGATACCGGAACGGCCGGAGACAGTATTACGAGTCATGCTGACCTGATCGGCCGCCTGGCCGACGACGGCGGGAACCTTTACCGAGTCGTTATTGAAATCGATACCGACGGCGACGGAACCGTCGACGACTATACCTATACGGACGAGTACGGAGAGTTTCTGTATCGTTACACTCCCGCCGCATCGGGTGATGAGACCGTTCAGGCGAGAGCCGTACGCTGGGACGCTTTCAGCGAGGGTACGGTAACCGGCGGCTGGAAGAGTTTGCGGTTTACCTACAATGCCCCGCCTTCAGCCGATCTGCCCGTTTTTACGCAGTTCGGTCCTGCCAGCGCGGTTGAAGGCGCCAACGATATTCTTGTCGCCTCCTCGCCGGTTGTTACGGGTGCAGTGAGCGCTCCCTGTTCATTTGCCGACGTTTCGGTCGAAGTGATGCTGAGCGGAGGGACCGCCGTTCCTCTGACGTTAAACGGGCGGGGCGAGTTCTGCTGGCTTCCCGATCTGATTACGACCGGTAACGAAACGACGGTCACGGTTCAAGGCCGTTTGGGGAAAACGGTTTCAGGAACGACGGTTTGGGGGGACTGGACAACGATCACGTTCATCTACCGAATCACGCCCGAATCGGAAATCCTCTATTACGACCTTGTGCTTGACACGGAGGCTGAGGAAGAGAACACTTACACGTTTTCCGGCCAGTTGGTTCGCGCGACGGACGCGGAATCGGTTTACCTTGAAATCGATTCCTACGGTGACGAACAGGCGGACCTGCGTCTTTACGCCAACTCGGAAGGGTATTTTTCCGGAACGGTAACCATTGACCGACCGACGGTTCGCGTTCGCGTCGTTGACCGGAGCAACATCGGTATCGATACCCCGACCCAGGACGGCTGGAACGCCCTGACGGTCGCGGGATCGACGATCGCCGTGGAGAACACCCGTCTGACTGTGGCCTATGAAAACGGGGGAGCGGTTGTCAGGATCGTCGGACATCAGGGAGGGGGCACCAATGTTTCGGTCCGTTTTGACGTTGACTCGGACGGCACGCCCGATTTTAGCCTGACGCCAAACTCCATGGGCGAAATTGATTCCGCCACGGTTCTTTCCGGTCTTCGGAATTATCTCATAACTCATTCCGAACTCAAATCAAGCGGTCTGGTGCTCCTAAGCGCCTGGATCGGCGAACTGAACGCCGAGACGCAGACTGTTATCGTTCCGGTGGTTGTCGCCGACGGCCTTTCGGTTGACCAGCTTTCGGATGTGACCTCGCAATACGATGATTTCGCGGCGGCGTGGGGATCGTATGACCACGCGCAACAGACGGCGACAGCCGCCCAGACGCCGATTACCGTTCAGTCAACCGAAGAAACGGCACAGGCGATTCGGCCCGGTTCACTGTTTAATCCCGACGACTGGAACATTCTGCTTTCAACGCCGATTCCGGATATTGTTTCCCCCACCATCTTTGGGGAGACTCCAGATCTTGAAAACAGCGAGATGCTCGCCGCCGACCTGGAAGACGAAAACCGGATTTTCCAGAACCAGATCGCCAACGCGCGGAAGGTTTACATCACATCTTACGAAACCCTGATACAGAAATACAACGATGCCCTTGACCGCGCCTGGAACGAGTACAGCGCCGCTTATGACAGGCTACAGAATCGGTTTGACGAGGTTCAGGCGAGAACCTGGGAATCGACAGAAATTCCGCGGAAACTGGGCAGTGAATATACCGCGGCACTGCGCAATGCGGCGTGTATTACATGCGAAGCGGATTACTTCAAGGCGCTCTATCTTGCTTTCGAACACTACCAGTCCGCTCTGGCAACCGCCAAACATCGGTGGGAGATAGATCAGGCGAACGAGCTTCAATCGATCGCCCAGGAGATGGCAGGTCTGAAAAAGACCTATGAAGACGCGTGCTCCGACGCGATCGATATTCTGAAAGGGGACGGGTCCGCGACCGGGATCGGCGCGGTTAACTCCAACTACTGCAACAGTGTGGTCTCCGCGTGGTACCGCGCGACGATGCGGACACAAGGCGCGATTCGGTACGAACTGAACGCGTGGAAAAACGCCGAAGGAACCGAGACCGAATGGGCGAATTATATTCTTGCGCTGAACCAGTACGGTTATGCCGAAGAGGCGAATGTAATCGTCTCCTACTACGATTACTGCATGGCGTCGGCCAATGCGCAAAAGAGTTCGATCAGCACCGAACTTAACGCGCTGAAGAGCTACGAGTCGTCGAACGCTCTCTCCTCCTACAATTACGAAATTGCCAACATCGACGCGACGGCGGATTTTCAGATTGCGAGCGCCGATGCCGAGCTAAGTTATCTCCTTAACGTGTACTCTCGGATTAAATGGGTCGGTTATGATCAGATCGACCGCAGTCATGCAGCCCAGCAGACAATACTGCAAGCGGAATCCGACCATTCCGAAGGTCAACTTACCGACGATCAACTTAAATCGATCGCGATCAATTCCACCAAACAGATGTACCTGGGTGTTATCAATTCAGGGGAACATTTGTTACTGTCGATTATCCAGGGACGGAGCAACTGCGAGCGGTCGGTTTACGACAGTTACGGCGTTTATCTTAAAGCCGTTGCCGCCGCGGAAGTTGCTCAGGATTACGCGCGGGCGACCGCCGACTACACCTTAACGGCGGCATACAACGGCGCGGAACAGTCCGCACGAACCGCTTCCGAATCCGCTCTTCAGACTTATCTGCAGTATTCCCTCGCCCTATCAGAAGCGAATCGCGCGCAGGAATATTCCGATCTGTTTGACCGCGTCTCCGATGAATTGCCGGGTTGGTTCCAGTCAACGATTTCCGCTTACGGGAATTTGGGCAGCGCCGCCGGTGATCTCTACGAATCGATTTATTCTCTCATCTCTTCCAGCTCAGCCACGGATCTGACCGCCGGAGAGGATCTTAACGACTCGCTGGTCTCGCAGGAAGCGGATTACGCCGAATCGATTCTTGATATGAATCTCACGTTTAATTCCGCCGTCAGCGCCGCCGTCGATCAGTACAACGAAACCGTCAATGCCGTTCCCACGCAAGGGAGCACGACGTTAAGCTACGCTCAAATCGACGCGGAAATCCGGTATTATAAGAATTTGGAAACGGCGCACGGGTCTGAAGCCCAGGCGAACGTCGCCTCAATTTACCAGTATTACCGCAATAAACTGCAATGCAATGTTCTCGTCGCGGAATATGGCAATTATGACGGTGCGAAGCAGTCGATTATCCATTCGACCTACAGTTTTAACGACGGGATGTTTTTTACAATCTATAAGGAGTTTTACAGTGCAAATATCACGGATTATATTAACGGTTTAAATATCGTCGAGGCTCCGTCTCTCCTGACAACTCAAATACACGATTTGTCCGGCCGATATTATCCGAACGAGAGTCCGACGGCCTATTTTGCCGGGATACCGATTCCGAGTTACAGCCAACTTGGCATAACGCAGGATCAATATTCCGCATTGGTAAATTCTCCCCTTGATTTACTTCGGGCGGAGTTTATCCAAGCCTCTTTTGCACGGCACGCGGCGGAAGCGGATGCGGAATTAGCGTTTTTGAACGCTTATGGCACATCCGCGCGAACCGAGATTGTCAACTCGTTCAGCGAGATCCGCAGCGACCTTACCGCACAGATCGCGGCGGGCCGCACGCTCAATAATTCCCTGTGGTCATTGGCTCAGACGGCGAACGGCACATATACCGCGGCGATTCAGGACAACGCTTCCTCGGCGGATATCCGCGCCTACCTTGAAAGTTCGGATAACAGGGATATCGATTTTGAAGCGGACCTGGAAGAAGCGCTCGGCGACTTCCAATTAAACTGGCGGCAGGAGCGTCTTTCCGGGATGCAGCAGACCGATCCCTACTACACGGAATTCAGCGAAGATCTGACGTACATCACGCAGACCAACGCCGTGCGCGCCAGCTACAACAGCGCGATGGCGCTGAAATCGAAGGCGCTTAATTCCGCCTATTATACGGCGCTCAATGCCTATGAATCGAGTCTTCTGACAGCCTCAATTACTCAGAGCAACGCGATCCTCGACGCCGCCGAGACGCAGGACAAAGGGCGTTACAACGCGGAAGCCGCTTACTATGACACGGTGCTGGACGCCCAGGAAGACTGGACGCTCGCCCAGTTCGACGCTCTTCTGGAAGAGATGACTAATAATGCGACGGCGGAAAAGGCAATCTATGAATCTTACGCCCGGGGCTGCGCCGCGGCGCTCAATTCGGTAGCGCCTATTTACGGGAACGGAACCGATTTACTCGCCTACTTCAGCGTTCACTCGAATCCCTATACTGCGATAGTAGCCGATTTTAGCGGTTCGGTTAAAACGGCGATTACGGGCGCTCATTCCGCGAACGCGACCGTTCGTGAAGACGCCGATGAAGCGTCCCAACTTGCTTATGAGGTTGCCGATAACGCCGCCTACGCGGCTTATGTTGCCGCGCTGGCTCAGTTGGACGCTGCGTACCAGACAGCGGTCTCCGCCGCGAACGCGGCATACAATACCGCAGCGGATACGGCGGAGACGGTTTACACCGCAACCGTAACCCCGGCGCTTCATCAGTACGAACAGGATTATGAGTATTTAACAAGCCTCTATTCCCAGGCGGTTAAGATTATTGAAGACGGGGGCACGGTCAGTGCAACCTATCTGACGGACGACACGATCTCGTTTACGGTCTGCTTTGTCGCCGGCACTCCGGTTCTTATGGCGGATGGAACGGTGAAACCGATTGAGGAGATTCAACCGGGGGACACGATTCTCGCGACGGATCACCTGAATCCGGGTGAAGCGGAAACCGCTGAAGTCGTCCGCGTTTTTGAGAACGGGTTAAAACAGGTCGTCCGGCTTGTCTTTGACCGCCATGCCGTTGTCTGCACGCCCGAACATCCGTTCTTCGTTCTTGGAAAGGGTTGGAGAACCGCTTCGGAACTGGAAAGCGGCGATCAGTGCGTTTCCGCAGACGGAGAAAAGATACTCTTTGAGAAGCGGGAAGAGCTTCCCGAACCCCGGCGGGTCTATAACTTTGAGGTTGAGGGGAAGCATACTTATTACGTCGGCTCATCGCTAACCGATTCTGTTTTGGTTCATAATGTTTGCGCATCGTGCGGCGCTTCCGATTGTCCCGGACCGAAGAAAGGCTGGCATCCTTACCGCTGGCTTATGACCGGGGATATTCACGCCTGTGACAATCTGATGAACGCCTCCCTCGAAGCGGCGGGGCAGGTCATTCAGGAAAAAGCCCCCGAAAGACGTGAGTGGACCGAAACGTTAAGTTTTGTTGATCCTACTCCATTTTCAGATGTCTTGGTTTCATTCTTTTACTACGCGGAAGGTGAGGATGAAAAAGCGATAACAACCCTTAAAGTCAGTGTCTTCGGACTTGGCGTTGGTGGAACCGGCAGTATGCATTTAGCTGGTTCAAACGGTGCACGCCTAACTTCGGCAGTAAAGCAGGTGACCGATAGATCTGTTAGAAGCGTGTCAACGATTGAACAAGATCTTGTTAAAATTTTTGGGGAAAAACAAAAAATCAACAGTAAAAAGATCAGGTCTTCCGTTGATCAGTATTTTCCATGCGAAGGGCAGAACCATCATATTATTCCCAAAATACCCGCGCAAGCCGTAGAGGGATTTTGCCCCAAGATTGCGAACCCAATAAAAAGCGCGTACCGAAAGCTCACAACTAGGGCACTCACACTTTCTGATCACTGTGGGTATCAGGGGTGGCACCGAAAATTAGACGGACTGTTATCTGAACTGATAGCAGCAAAAGGAGACAAACTGACTGGGAGAGGATTTGTTAAACTTTTGAAAGACGTATACAGTCATTCTGAATTATTGAAAAAATTTCCTAATGCCATACAGGATATCGAAAGGTGGGCTCAGAAGTACGGGATATATGATCTGTAAATGCTTGGTAGCGTAAACACGTTTAGTATAACACACAAAGGAGCGAATATCAATGAAGTTTTACCAATTACGCTGTTTTATGACAAGTAGTATCTGGCATGAGAATAAGATTACCGAATACAATAAGGACTACGATAGAAAGGACGACGATCCGCTATATCCCAGATATAGCAATGATCACAGTCCGTTCTGCCCGGTTTGCCACAAAAGCTTGAGGGCCTTGTATCCCATTTCTCCATTGAGACGTGAAATACATGTCGCAAGACCATATTTTGGAGATATTGTCGCCGATGGGGTTAAGGTTTATTTCTCAGAACGAGCCAAATTGCACTATGAAGAGTCTGATTTGACTGGCATTGAGGAATTTAAAAAAATCGAAATTCTTCGGGTTGTATGTCATAATGGCGTCAGGAAGGCAAAATTGCCGCCACCGCCTACGTATTACTGGTGTCAAGTAGCCATTGACGGAGCAACCTGGGACTACGAGAAATCAAAGGTAGTCTACAGTGAACCCGACCCGATAATTTGCGAATATTGTAAGGACTACAGAGGCCTTGTAGAAGAATATAGGGGTCTGTATGTTGATGAGTCAAGGTGGAATGGCAATAGTATCTTTGAACTTTTGGGAATAGGCGGCAAAGTAATGGTAGATGAAAACTTCAAATCTTGGATTGAACGCAACAATTTGACCGGCGCCAATCTTATTCCCGAATCTATGACGTCTCTCGTTTTCGAAGATGACCTGAAAAGCACAATAACAAAGCTGTACAACGGTCTTACTTAACCGGAACCCAACGATATGCCAAATCGTTTAATGTTTTGAACCCAAGTTAATTTCGGATTCCGGCCCAACACTCAAAGACAATCACACGCATATCCAACCGGTCCCCAGCAAAAAAGTTCCCCGAAACTCTCGCAAAGTCCGTTCTGACAGATTCGGCATGGCAGTGGCGGGCGAGTCGCTTTCTTCCGAAGCGGTCTCCTCTGTTCCGGTCGCTTGAAGAACGTCTGCGCCTTACGGGGTTTGAGTCGTGCCGAAAGACAATCGGCGACTTCCGCGAATCGAGTCTTCTGACAGCCTCGATCAATCAGGGGCAACGCGATTCCCGATACCACCGAGACGCGGGACAAAGGGCGTTACAACGCAGAAGCCGCCTACTATGACGCGGTGCCGGATGCCCGGGCAGACAGGACTCTCGCCCGGTTCGACGCACTTCTGGAAGAGATGGTCAATAACACGACGGCGGAAAAGGCAATCTATGAATCTTACGTCCGGGACTGCACCGCGGCGCTCAATTCGGTAGCGCCTATTTACGGGAACGGAACCGGTTTACTCGCCTACTCCAGCGTTCACTCGGATCCCTATACTGCGATAGCAGCCGATTTTAGCGGGTCGGTTGAAACGGCGATTGGGGACGTTCATTCCGCGAACGCGACCGAAATAATCCTTTCGCTAAGATATTTTATCGTCACAAACCCTATATCCGGGCCATAAATAACGGACACCAAAAGAAGTTATGAAGCTACTTCTACCAAAAATAAATTTGCGAAAGATTCTTGACCCTATCAGGTGAATAAGATATGATCGGAAATACGGTCGTATTATCACTTGATCGAACAAAAATTTTCGTGAGGAAAAATCATGAAAAGCAACAATTCTTTCGAATCAATCAAGTCAATTCATGAGGCTGCCGAAGCGGGACACGCCTCAGCACAATACAATCTCGGTGTTTATTACGCTGTCGGCATCGCAGTGGAGCAAAACTATACCGAAGCCGTAAAGTGGTTCCGAAAAGCCGCCGACCAGGGACACGCCGACGCACAATTCAATCTCGGTGTTTGTTATGAGAACGGCTACGGAGTTGAGCAAAACTATACAGAAGCCGTAAAGTGGTACAGAAAAGCCGCCGACCAGGGAGACGCCGGGGCACAATTCAATCTCGGTCTTTGTTATGAGAACGGCTACGGAGTTGAGCAAAACTATACAGAAGCCGTAAAGTGGTACAGAAAAGCCGCCGACCAGGGAGACGCCGACGCACAATTCAATCTCGGTCTTTGTTATGCCAACGCCCAGGGAGTTGAGCAAAACTACACAGAAGCCGTAAAGTGGTACAGAAAAGCCGCCGACCAGGGTCTAGCCGAGGCACAATTCAATCTCGGTAGTTGTTATGCCAATGCCCAGGGAGTTGAGCAAAACTATACAGAAGCCGTAAATTGGTACAGAGAAGCCGCCGACCAGGGAGATGCCGAGGCACAACTCAATCTCGGTAGTTGTTATGCCGAAGGCTTGGGAGTCGAGCAAAACTATACAAAAGCCGTAAATTGGTACAGAGAAGCCGCTAACCGGGGACACACCGGGGCACAATTCAATCTCGGTAGTTGTTATGCCGAAGGCTTGGGAGTCGAGCAAAACTATACAAAAGCCGTAAATTGGTACAGAGAAGCCGCTAACCGGGGATACGCCTTAGCACAACTCAATCTCGGTGGTTGTTACGAGAACGGCTTGGGAGTGGAGCAAAACTATACAAAAGCCGTAAACTGGTACCGAAAGGCCGCTAACCAGGAAAACGCCAAGGCACAATACAATCTCGGTGTTTGTTATGCCAACGGCAGGGGAGTGGAGCAAAACGAGACCGAAGCCGTAAATTGGTACAGAAAAGCCGCTGACCAGGAACACGCCGACGCACAATTCAATCTCGGTGTTTGTTATGGGGACGGCATCGGGGTGGAGCAAGACCAGACCGAATCCGTAAATTGGTTTCGAAAAGCCGCCGAGCAGGGAGACGCCGACGCACGAGAGCGACTCCGTGAAATCGAAGAGGTAGGAAGCGAGTAGAGGCCGGTTGCCCCTTCCCCAACCGCTAACCGCTGAACCAGATTCGGGCGGCAAGTTCCGGTTCCTCCCCGAAAAAGGATCTGCGGTTTGGCACCGGTAGGTTCGTAGCAAGTCTCAACAGGCACGATGTTGTTTCCGACTCCGTAATGGGGCACCGCAACGATGAAAACGCCCGCGGTTGAGATCGTCCGCCGTCGCGGTGTCGGGAGTTCTTCTTCCCGCCCGGGCAGTGGGACGAAAACTTCGAAAGGTTCTGCCCGACGGTAATGCATCATCTTCGGCCGGTGGCCGGAAAGGACAACCTGTCGCGGCAAATTCTTCTTCCCCTTCCCTTGTCCGGTTCTGTGGTCCTATCCTGAAATTCAGAGGGCGAAATGATACAAGGGCGGTTCCGTAGCCCCCGACATTTGTGAAACCTCCGCGTATCACTCAAAACAACCTCCCCCGGCACGGTCAAATCGATCTTCCGCGTGTGAACTTAGGTTGTTTAGAACCTATCCCAAAAATCAATCAAAATTACGCAACAGTCCGATAAAAACAATATGGGATCACTTTTGGGAGATGGGCGCAGAACAAGACGAATTGACCGTCGGCCGGCCGACGGTCAACCGAGTGGTGAAAATAAATTTGCGAAAGATTCTTGACACTATCTTTGGATTTTCTGGTTTTCTGGAACAGGTCCTGCGAAGTCTTACCCCGGTACGTTTCGCCGGGTTAACCAACGGCTTGATCCCCCGATAAATTGGCATCGGTCGGAGACGAAGTATTCTTTTGATGACCTGTGCTGTCGACCGTAATCCGGCTCATCTCTTTTTCGGTAATCGTCTTGCCATCCTTCGCGATTCGAATCGTCTCGGTCAAAAGCAAACGGATCCGTTCTTCGCCCATACGCTGGCGCCAGCGCGTCATCGTGGACGGATGGATCGGAAATTCTTTCCGGAACATAATTTCACCGGAAAAATATTGCCAGTATGGGTTCTCAACCCAGCGGTTAACCGTCTCTTTGTCTGAAAGATTGTAGGTGTATTTCAGATAATGAAGAGAGACAAGCAGGCGTGTCGGCTTCGCGGGACTTCCGAAACCATTACAGTACAGGGGATTACATTCTCGATCAATCAGAGACCAGTCTATAAGATTGGCAAGCTTGAACAACGGATGGTTGTGGTTACACATCTCGTCTAACGTCGTATAGTCAAACAAAACCTTTTGGGTTTGATCGGCTTGCTTCTTTGGTCGCATGGTAAGAATCTTCCCGGTTAGAACAACTCATGGAATATCTATCGTTGTCCCGCGTGTCGTTTAGGCCGGCTACCTCGCTTTTCCTCTTTGGAGAAAATAGAATACATCATGGGCAAATTCCTTGTTTTCAGAGGAAACATTGCAACCTAAAACATAGGTCGAATATGGTTTCAACGCTGAAATTGCGGAATCAAGGTGAAGTTGCAGACTCGACTCATCTTAGGAACAGTCCGTAAAGATCGATCCTCCTCACCCTCGCCCCTCGGCAATACGCTTCGTTTGCTATCTACACGCACTCGGAACCTTCGCCCGGCAGGAACGAGTGCCGCAGACGCATGAAAAATCCGGTCCGTCGTAAAACGATCCGGGATCACCGAAGAAAGTGTTGCTCCCATGGAAAACATCGACCAATCTCAGCGAAGCCCGGCGTCCCGGAAAATCTCTTCCGCTGTCTTTCGCCACGCACCGACCGCCTCGTCATGCTTGGGGACCCCGGAAACCTGGACGATGTAAAGTCGAACAATTCCCGCCGCGGGGTCGGCATAACACTGATTACCGCAGGCCCCGGCATGACCGATCCAGCCCTGTTCCATATTGGTCAGCCCATAATAGGGTTGTCCCTCGGGGGTCTGTTTTGCCATGATCTCCTTTTGCGCTTCCTGGGAGATGAGGCGCTTTCCGTTATAGAGACCGCCGGCGGCATGCATTTGGAAGAATTTCAGCAGGTCGTTGGCGGTCGAAAAAATACACGCGCCGGGTTCGGGAAAACGAGTTAATCGCGATTCGTAGGGACGCTTCATCATTGGAATATCACACTCTTGCAATTTGCCGTCCACGGTCTGATAACAATGAATCCATCGCGTTTTTTGGAATTCTTCACTCGGCCAGAGGGTGGTATCGGTCATCTCGAGCGGATCGAAAATCCTTTGTTGGACGAAATCTTCGTATTTTTGCCCGGAGACCTTTTCGATGATCCCGCCGACAATATCGATCCCAAGTTCGGAATAGGCGTAGCCTGTTCCCGGTTCAAAACTGAGCGGCGTACGGCTGATTTCAAAAATCTCCATCTCAAGGGGGAGCGCGTCGGAGCCGAATTTATCCATCATCTTCGTCTGAAAAGGAAAACCGATCCGGTGAGACAGCGCATGACGAACCGTCGGTTTCGTCTTGATTGATTTGAGAAGAACCGTGTCGTCGTCCGAGTATTTTAAAACTTTCAGATTCGCCATTTCCGGAAAATACTTTTCGATCGGGTCGTCGAGCGAAACCTTCCCTTCGTCGACGAGCATCATCAGCGCCGTTCCGGTAAAAATTTTTGAGGTCGAAGCAATCCACAGACCTTGATCGGGCGCGATCGGCGTCTTGGTTTCCAAATCGGAATAACCGATGCAGTCCATCTGTAAAACGGAATCTTTTGTGGCCAGAACCGATATCATCCCGGGCAATTCTTCCCGGTCGATATAAGGCTGAAGCGCCTCTTTCATCTTGGGAGAGGCGGCCTGTAATAAGGCGGCGAAGACCAGCGCAATGAGAACGGCAAAAGATGCGATACGTTTCACAATGGATCCTTTCAGATTTTAGACCAATTTTAAGTTACCGGCTGACCGTACGGCCCCTGTATTCTACAAGACTCTGTGCCCATTTTCAAGCGAAGCACCGAATGAAAAATCTTCGGAAGATTGAAAAATAAAACTCTTTGGGATAAAATGAGGCGACATTGAAAAATTTAAGCGGATAATCCGAGAATGGATCGGGGTCCCCGACATCATCGAACGGGCAATCCGAACTCACGAGTTTTCGACGAAAGGCAATAATGAAGAATTTTTTGGTGCTTATATCATTGTTTTCAGCGGTGGCCGTTTTTGCAGATGGCAATGCGTTTCCACCATGCCCCTCAATACCGGTTATAGCTCACCGAGGCTTTTCGGGCCGACAACCGGAAAACACGCTTGCGGCGTTCCGCGCGGCGATCGAAATCGGGGCAAGCGGGGCGGAGTGTGATACTCGCCGTGCCTCCGACGGTACAATCTATATCATGCATGACGACAATTTCAAACGAACCACCGGCCATGACATTCCGGCCGGCACGATCCCCTATACCGAGATTGCCGAATTCGATGCGGGGAACGGAGAAAAGATCCCAACACTGAAGGAATACCTGAATCTCCTGAAGGGAACCGGAACTCATCCCGTTATCGAGATCAAAGAGGATGGATTTGAAGCGCAGGTCATCGAAGCGATTCGCGACACCAAACTCGAAAACTCCGCCGTTGTCATTGATTTTTCCGCCGCACGAGTCAAAACCATCCGCGAAGCCGCTCCCGAAATTTGCGTCGCCTGGCTCTGTTCGTTCGACGATGAAATTCCCGAAGAAGAAATCATCGAAAAAATCATCGACACACTCAACGATTGCCATACAAATATTGTCGACATGCACTTCAAACGCACGACCGCCACCCTGGTCAAAAGACTTCACGACGCGGGGATCCAGGTCTGGTGCTGGACCGTCAATCACCCGGATACTATCCGAAGGCTTGTGGACATGGGTGTCGATTCCATTACGACCGATTATCCCGACCGCGCGCTCGATGTTCTCGGAGAATGATCTTTTCGGGCAGTATGCGTTCGGAATTTCTAAGGGAACCGCTTCGTAAATGGTCCGAGGACAGGAGACGGTAAGATGTGTAAAGAGCCGAGGGAAGCAACCCGCCTGGTGCGGGTCCCGATATCGTTGGTTCCCCAGATCAAACAGTTCCTCGCCCAGGGAGGTGTTGGCTGTCCGTATTATGAATCCAAAGTTCCGGGCGGATTCCCTTCTCCCGTACAAGGCGACGACTTACAGACGATCAATATCCTCTCGTTTCTGATCCCGCATCCCGAAAAGACGATATTAATCAGAATGCCCGACGATTCCCTCGAAGAGGAGGGTTTCTTCCGCGGCGACATCCTTATTGCGGAACGTGAGGAATTTCCGAGAAACGGCGACCTTGCCATCTGTATTAAAGACGGGGATGTTTTCATGACCCGCCTTGATCCGAGAACGAGAGAATTGGATCAAACGGAAATTTACGCGGTTGTCCGCTTTCGTATTCACACACTCCACGGCAGGGAATTTTTCTGAACCGAACGAAGAGAGAAATCGGTGCTCCCTCTTTCCGGAATTTCGAAAGTACTCTATCAAGAAAGACTCCATCATGAAAAAGGAATTGCTCGGTTCCACTGTTTGGCGAAAAGCCTTCCTGAATTTTTTCGGGGTACTCTGTTTCGTTCTCACGGCGATCGCATCACTGCAGGCCGCCGGACTGACAGCCTATCCGAAATTCAACGAATTGAGTTTTCTTTATGATGGGCAACCTTTCTCGGCCGAAACGTTCACATGTTCGGTGACTCCGGCGGGGGGAAACGACGAATTTGTCCTGATAGATGTTGTCTATCTTTCCCGCGACGGTAAACTTCAGGTGGACGTCGGTTATAAACTGTATAAAAATTATCCGGTTTCCGAATATTCCGTTCGGCTGACCAACCTTTCTTCGAGCGACGAGACCGGACTGGTTGAAGATTTCCACTCGATCGGCACGACGGTCTCCCTCCCTGTCTCAAATCGTAATCTGATCATTGACACCGTGGCAGGTTCACTCTGCACTCCGAGCGATTTCGTTCCGAAACGTTTCGTCGTTGAACCGGGAAAAACCGAAACGCTTACAACCGAAACCGGACGTTCGAGCAGTAATTATTTTCCGTTCTTGGAATGGACACTCGACGGACCGATCTCGGAGAGGTACCGTTGCATGTTGGCCGTCGGCTGGACAGGCTCCTGGAAAGCCTCGTTCACGAATCACGGTGACTCGCTCGATATTTCCGCCGGAATGCTCAAAACCCGTTTCAAACTGGCTCCCGAAGAAACGATCGTTCAACCGTCGATTGCACTGTTCTGCTCCAACCAGGGAGAACAGGATTTCCGGGCGATGGTCCATAGGTTCATGATCAATTTTAAATCTCCGCGCAACACCAAAGGAGATGTTATTCCCCCGATCATGGCAATCACAGCCGGGGGTGGGAATAAACCGCCCAAAATGATGCTCGACATCCTGAATTACAGCATAGAAAATGAAATGCCATTCGACACCTACTGGGTCGACGCCGGTTGGTACGGTAACCCACACCAAACCGATCCGTATCCCAATTGCGGCAGTGAATGGAGTCGGCATGTCGGCAACTGGATTATTAACACCGTAACCCATCCGTCGGGATCGCTTCTGCCGACGGTCGATCCGGTTCACGCGGCAGGAATGAAATTCCTCCTTTGGTTCGAACCGGAACGGGTTCAACCGGAATCAAACGCCCCGCTCTTCAAAGAACATCCGGAATATGTCCATGGCAACCTCCTCGACTTGGGGAATCCCGATGCCCTGGCCTGGATCAAGGAGACCATCTACGGCGTTATGCGTGAAAATAAAGTCGACATCTATCGGGAAGACTTCAATATGGACCCGCAACCGATCTGGGACTCGATCGATGCCGAGAATCCCGATCGGGTCGGCCTGGCCGAGGCGAAACATATCACCGGGCTCTACTCTTTCCTCGATGGAATGCGCAAAGAATTCCCCGGTCTGCTTCAAGAAAACTGTGCCTCGGGTGGACGTCGGCTCGATATGGAAATGATTTCACGTGCCCACACCTATTGCCGCAGCGACTATTTCATCGGCCCCAAGGAGGGAGATACCGCCTTTATCTTGGGTCAGAACGCCACACACAACACCCTTCCCTACCTTCCGTTCCAGGGAGGGGAGTCCAACTGTGTGACAATCGGTGACGACTATGCGATCATGAGTGTTGTCTCGTCCGGAGTGGTCTTCACCCCGAGTGATCTTGACGGTGCGATCGTCAGGCGTCCCTTCACGGCAGAGGAAACAGCGTGGCTCAAAAAGGCCTTTCGTGTTGCTGCCCGTATGAATAAGCTCTACATGGGAGATTTCTATCAGCTAACCCCGAATACCGGTGCCGAAAATGATGTTTGGTGTGCCTGGCAACTCTACGACGGTAGCAAGAAGGAAGGGTTCGCCATCGCATTTCGCCGCGGCGATGCCCCCGATGCCGAGCGCACGTTTGAACTCCGACAAATCAATCGCGAAAAGAGGTATGAGGTCGAAACATATGACGGTACTAAGACGACGATGACGGGGGACGAACTCGCCGAATGGAAGCCTAATCTCGAGCCGCGCTCCTTCGCACTGATCTTCTTCAAAGAACGGTAAACACAAAATTCCCCGAATCGTTTTATATTCCGCCGAATCGATACGCCGAAAGAGGGCTTCGGTCGGCGGAATCTTCTCGGGGGCGAACTTCCGTCAGTCATAAACGCCGAATGGGGCGTAGCGCCAGTGTTCATAGCCGATCAGGTATTGGCAGCGTGACGCCGGTGACCCCAAGACCGAACCGGTGACGCGAACGCCGCCCCACGGATCTTCGACCACCGCCAAACCCAGGCGCGTATGCGGCCCCGGGGGTCCCATCACGGTCCGCATTTCGTAAACGAACCCGGTTCGATGATCGATCACCGTCAGGTAAATCAAATCGGGAGATGCCTGAATGGCGTCCAGGAACTGATGATACCCAAGAATTCGCTGCCCGTTAATTCCGATGAGCAGATCGCCTGCTTCCGGGTAATAGAGGGGCGGCGACCAAAGCACCGATCGGAAGCGTCCCGAAATTGTATCATAATTCCGAGGATAAACCTCTTCGGGCATTTCGTGTAGGCGGGCCCGAACTCTCCGAGCGATCTCGTCCCAGTCGTCCCGCCATCTTTCCGCCGAATGGCGGTGATGCCCTGCCGGAGAAGATCCTTCGGAAGACTGTGATTCGGGGCGCAGCTCTTTCGGAACCGAAAACAGATCGATTCTCTGCCTGTACGCCTTGCTTCGTTCACGCATCAGGCCGTTAACCGCGTCGATCAACTCGGTCCAGCGTACCGCTTCATAATCACACGTCTCGAGAAACTCTCCAAACGCTCCGACCATCAGGCTTCCGTAGATACCGTTGAGCAACGAGGACTGTTTCGGACAGCAGGAATTGATATCGAGGAATCCGCGCGGTTCGAAAAAGAGGCTTGACATCAGCGACGTGATCTCACTGGGGTTCGGTATGTAACGTATGGTTTTTTCTTCCGAGACTCGCTTAAACTGGCGACTCGAGTCTGTGATCAGACCGGCAAAACGAACCTTCTTCTCTTTCAGTGCCAAGGTCAATTCATTTCGGGAAACACGCCGTTCGACAAGTTTTGGCTTCCCCTTTTCTTCGTTTCGTTCGGTGGCCTGCGGATCGGGATTTTCTTCAGAGACTTCGCCTCCGTTTCCGTCGGGGCTTTCTTCGATTTTATCCTCGAGCGCGTCTTTTTCCGTCGGCATGGGCTCTTTCACAAAAAAGAGGAACTCCCCTTTCACCATCCCCCCGTTTCCGAACCAGAAGACGAGGATCCCGTCGTTGCTTTCGGCGGGACAGTCCGTAATAACGGCTTTGAGGGTTTCCATCGGATGAGGTGCCGTTGAAATATCGTCTCCTGTCCACCGGGAACCGGGAGCGTTATAAACCATAAGGTTTTCTGCCGGAAGATTCTCGACGAAGAGCGAGGTGAAGAACGTGATCCCAGCCTGAAATTCCGCGGCGAATAAGTCATCGCGAAGGTTCCCCGCCGCAACCACATAAAGAACCTGACCGTGAAGTGCGGAGAACGGAAGACAGAACAACAACATGAGAAAGAGGGAACGCAAACATTTCACCGAAACACCTCGATCGTTTCTACTGACGGGGACTCCGAAATCGGAAGCCGAATCATGTCAAGCAAACATCCTCATCGCTTGAAACGCCTTTTTCGTCCTTGCGATTTCCGTTAGGACGAAACAGAGATTCAAGCGATGAGAAAGGATGAAGCCGGGGGATTATCGGGCACCAAAATCAACGCGAATCGGGTTTCTCTTTTTCGCGAGGATTGCCGTCATCGCCTTCGTCGTCCCTTCCTTCACCGTAACTGCCATACTGCCTGCCGTAGGCGCCATATCCGTAGCCCGTGTATGCACTTCCGTAGTGGGGTCCGTAACCGTAACCCCCGGCTCCCTGAATGCTGTATCCATAGCCGCCATAACCGTAACCCCCGTAACCGTAACCCCCATAACCATAGCCATAGCCGTAAGTTGCTTTTTTCCTGGAAACGGCAGTTGGATCGTAGAAGCGGTGTTTCATGTAACAGTTCACCACACAACCGATGAAATTAGCGCCGACATCGGCCATCATACGCACCCCCTGGGTGACATCGGGTTGTCCATTGTGGCGAATGCGGAAGATATAGATTACTCCATCGGTTCTCGCCGCGATATTGCAAACGTCCGAAACATAGAGTACCGGCGATGTGTCGATCAGGATGAAATCATATTTCTCCTTGGGTTTTTCAAGAATCTGATCAAAATTGGCGGCAATAAAACGTTCGGAGGGGTTCTTGCGCTGGAGTCCTGCCGTAATGACAAAAAGACTCTTCAGTTTCGTCGGACGCGCCAGTTCCTCTTCGGTATGCGTACCGGCCAGAAGTTCCGCAAAACCTTCCTCGTTTTTCAGGTTGAATTTCCTGTGAATATCAGGCTTTCGGATATCCCCGTCGATCAACAGAACCTTTTTATCGGCTTCGGCCAACATGATAGCCATGGACGAGATAAACGTCGTCTTGCCGTCGCCGAAATGGGGGCTCGTAAAGAGGACCGTCTTCGGTTTCACCCTGCTGTTTAAGAAGACTTTCGAGCGGAGGGCGCGGAACGTTTCACACTGAACCGAATCGGGGAAATGATAGGCAAACAAGGAACCGACCGGAGTTCCCGGCTCGGAACTGGCGGAGAGGTCAAGCTCCTTCCTGTATTTCTGGGTCATTTTGAAGGACGGCATTTGCGCCAGAAGATGGATGCCGAGCGCCGCCGAAATCGCATCGGGGGTTCGGAACGTCCTGTCGGTCATGTCACGCAGGAATGCGAAAGCAAATCCGGTGATTCCCCCCAGAAGAATTGTAAGGAGCGCGTACTTCGACTTGTTGGGAGCGAAGGGAAGAGTCGGTTCCGAAGGTTGGAGTACAACTTCAATCTTATAGCCGCCGTACTTGCTCAGAATATTAACCTGATCGAGTTTACGCACGAGCTGCATATGAAGCTCTTTTTGCGAGGCGATCGAAAATCGAATCGTTTCCAGCTCCAGAAAGTGATCGTTAATACCCTGAATGACCGATGCCTGGCTATCGATAAAATCTTCGAGGAGTTGCCGCTGCTTATCGATCGCGGCAATCCGGTGCTTCAAAACATCGAGATACGTCTCGGCATATTCTCGGTAGGTAAAAATACCTATTTTGTTGAGCGTCTCCCCCTCTCCCAAGCCTGTTCGTAACTTGCGGTATTCAATCAGGTCTTCATAGCCTTTCCTCAAAGCGAGCATCTGCGGATTGTCTTCTCCGATGTTCTGCTCTTTCAGGCGGGCAATCTCTTTGAGCATCAATGCCGACTGCTCAATATCGAGTTTCAAGAGGGTTGTGTTAAGTGTATCTCCCATATCCCCGCCGCGTGCCAGGGCCGTAATGGTGGCAATCGACTGTTCTTGTCCGATACCGCTGATGTTTTCGTTTCCGGATCCAAGGATCACGATAAGCTCATCTTCGGGAATATCTTCAAGTTTCCTTCCGCCGATTCGACTTTGAATCATGTCGAGACGATTTTGGAGCCTGATGCCCTGATAGTCAAGATCGACGAGATTTTCTTCCAAGCCCTGAATTCTTGTCAGCACGGGATTGTTCTCGCGCACGCCGATCAGAGCCACGTCTGCGGTAAGAAGGTACTGGTCGAGTCGGGCATTCGTCGCGGCAATCCCTTTCGAAACCTCCTGGATACCTTCTTGAAGCGACTTCTGAACGGCGCTCGTTGTCTTGGAGTACTGTTTTTCAAAATAAGTCTGGAACTGATCCAAAAGTACCAAGATGACGACGTGCGCCTCCTGAGCGGATGTCGATGTATAAGAAACGCTTAAAACATTCGCTTTTTTGGTTTCGCCCTCACCGCCGAGGCGAATTCGCAAGTTACTGACCACATACTGCGACCAAGCATCGGGACCACGGGAAAACTCCTCAAAGACAACTTTTCTTCTCATCTCGGGATCACCGGCAATCTCTCGGTAAGTGGAAAGAAGAACGTCGTCGCTTTGCAAGAGCGCGATCATTGTGTTGAGAAAATCTTCTTCTTTGGCTGCGTTACGGAAATTTTCCACTTTGCCGATGTTCGAATCCTTCCTGGAAATATGGATGACCGTACTCGACCGATAAAGACGCTCCGCCTTGGAAAATCGGTAACCGGCCATTACGGCTACGGCGGTGAAAATGACGATCATCAGAAGGATGTGTCGTTTGGCGATCAGGAGCAGATCGACAAAACCGAGTTCTTTGTCTACGCGATGCTCAATCACCGGCGCCGGCATAAGTGTCGACGGTTGGTTGCCGGAGAGGTTTTTTTCGCTTCCGGATGATTGATCATTGGCCCGATCAAACGACTGCGAAGAGCCGTTATTCTTCTGAGCCGAACTCTTATCGCTCGGTTGCCCGATGTTATCAGAATCTTCCGGAGCAGATGACATCGTCGTTTCTCCAAATGAAGCAAATTGCGTAAAACACAGTATGTGGTCAATTCTAATGGAATTTCAGGGAGTTGCAAGAAGAATTGCCCAAACCCCCCGTAGATTCCTGGTGTTATTATCAACTGTACCGTTTATTATCAACTATACCGTACTAAGGGAAATCGGCAATCGATTGTTCCCCCGGTTTCGTAACGGAGAGGTAAACGGTGGGAAAAGCCCGTGCAAAAGGATCTTGACCGTAAAACCCGTTACGGTTAAAATCGCCGCCTCGAAGAAAGAAAGCTGCTTCGGAGAAGAGAATAGGGGAGGGTTAGTTCCGTCTCGCCACCACGGCGCGGAATAAATTGTCCGGACCGGTACTTGACAAGATCAAAAAACCATTATAATTGGCGCTTGAGAGTCTTTGGTCACCGAAACAACCAATTTAATAAGATAACTGTTTACGGAGTTTACGATGGCAGTTCCCAAGAGAAGGCACAGCAATGCGAAGACAGGTTCGCGACGTTCCCATGACGCCAAAAAGCCGGTGAATCTGACGTACTGCCCCGAATGCAACAAGGTGATCCCAACCCACGTGATCTGCCCGAATTGTGGCTACTATATGGGCCGTCAAGTGGTCGATCCCGAAGGGTGATCATCAAATAATAGCAATTCCCCTACACGACGATAGGAGAAGCTGTTTCGCTTTTCAATGCAAGTTCAGTTCCCGCGGTAGATGTTGGTCAGTTATAGGCGCTCATTTCTGTCTTCTGGAGTCTTCCCGCGTTTGGCATCGGTGGAATATGGAGTGAAACGAATGGGAAAAACGGCTTTTTTGTTCTCGGGGCAAGGAGCTCAGGCTGTCGGTATGGGGCTGTCGCTTTTCGACACCGTTCCGGCGGCGACCGAGGTCTATCGACAAGCCGGTGAAATTCTCGGTTACGATATTGCCGATATCTGTTTTAACGGCCCCTCGGAAAAACTGAACAGCACCGCGATCTGTCAGCCGGCAATCTACGTCACGGCACTCGCAGCGCTCGAAGCCTTTAAGGTCTCTCACCCTCAAGAAGCCGCTTCTGCCGAGGGAGCCGCCGGGTTGAGTCTGGGAGAGTATACCGCGTTGGCTTTCGCCGGGGCTTTTTCGTTCGAAGACGGCCTGCGCCTTCTCCAAAAACGAGGTGAAGCGATGCAGTACGCCTCCGATTCCTCGGCAGGGGCGATGGTCAGTATCCTCGGATTGGAGACAGAAAAAGTCGAGTCGCTCTGTGCCGAGGCACGTCAGTCAGACGTTCTCCTTCCTGCGAATTATCTCTGCCAGGGAAACATCGTCGTCTCCGGCAGCGCCAAAGCCTGCCAGCGAGTAGCCGCATTGGCCGAAGCCGCGGGTGCAATGAGGGTCGTCCCCCTTACCGTCGCCGGTGCATTCCATACCCCACTCATGGAACCGGCCGCTGATATGCTTCGCGAGGCGCTCGATGCCGTCAATTTCCAAACACCGCGCATTCCGGTTTACAGTAACGTCGATGCGCGCTTCCATACCGACCCTGCCGAGATTCGCGAAACCCTCTTCACGCAGCTCACCTCGCCCGTCCTCTGGGAGACATCGATCCGTGCAATGCTGGATGAGGGTTTCGACACGTTTTATGAGAGCGGTCCGGGTCGCGTCCTGCGTGGACTGATGAAACGGATCAATCGCAAAATCAAACCGGAAGGGTTCAATCCCGCCGATTAACCACAATTGGAGGTTACTAAAATGATTCAAGTCGATCTGAAAGGTCAAAACGCTGTCGTGACCGGCGCGACCCGCGGTATCGGTTTTGGAGTCGCCAAAGCTCTTTCGGCGGCAGGTGCCGCCGTGGCGTGCATCGGGACCAATGCAGAAAAACTCAACGACTCCGTTGCCGAAATCGTTGCTGCGGGCGGAACGGCCAAAGCTTACATCTGCGATGTTTCCAAGAGCGACCAGGTTGCCGATACCGCAAAGCAGATTCTCGAAGATTTCGATGGCAAAGTCGACATCCTCGTCAACAACGCCGGAATCACCCGCGATATGCTTTTGCGCCGGATGACCGACGAAGAGTGGGACGACGTGATCGCCGTTAATCTCCGCGGACCGTTCCTCGTAACCCGTGCGTTCGTCGAGGCAATGCGCAAAAAGAAGTACGGCCGTATCGTCAACATTTCGAGCATCAGCGGTTTGATCGGTAACCGGGGCCAGGCTAACTACTCCGCCTCCAAAGCCGGCGTCATCGGTTTCACGCGCACGGTCTCCAAAGAGCTCGCAAATCGTAATATCACCGTCAATTCGATCGCGCCCGGTTTTATTGAAACCGACATGACGGCTGTCCTTGAGCCGGCGATTGTTACCGAAATGAAAAACCGAATTCCGCTGGGCCGTTTCGGTGCCCCGGAAGATATCGCCAATGCTGTTCTCTACTTTGTCTCTCCCGATTCCTCGTTCGTCACCGGTCAGGTGATCGCCATCGACGGTGGGATGATCATGTAAGTTTTCCTTGGGACCGCGCCTGTTCGCAAAAGCGGAGTCGAATCATTTCGTTCTTGCCGTTTTCCGAAATTCGTTTATAATGGCCGCGGTCCCGAAGAGTTCTCTGTCCGTGTAAGGATCTTTAACCGTTTTTCGAATCAGCTCAAAACCGGGTCAGGTAAAGAGCTCATAACGTTTGAGAAAATCAAATACGAAAAGTTCAAAGAAAGGTTTCAAAACTATGAGTCCACAGGAAATCCAAGATAAAGTCATCGAGATCATCGCCGACCAACTCGGTGTCGATGTCAAGACCGTCACCCGCGATACCGACATCGCCAACGACCTCGGCGCCGACTCGCTCGATTTCGCTGAACTGATGATCGTCTTCGAGGAAAAATTCGATATCGACATCGTCGAAGAAGACGCCCAAAATATTACCACCGTCGGTCAGGTGATCGACAACATCGAAAAGCAACTGAAAACCGGAAAATAGTTGTGGACTATGGCAAAGCGGGTTGTCATAACAGGAGTCGGTCTTGTTTCACCTCTCGGTGTCCGGGTCGAAGATGTCTGGCGACGGCTTTGTGCCGGGGAAAGCGGTATTCGGAGATTCCACGAAGAGCCGCTCATGGTTTTTCGCACGGGGGTCGTCGGCTATTGCGATGATTTCGTCCCCGAAAATTATGTCTCGGTCAAAGACACCAAGAAGCTGGATCGTTTTGCCCTTCTTGCGTTGACCTCGGCAATCGACGCGGTCAACGCAAGCGGACTTGACTTCTCGCATGAAGATCCGTTTCGCTGCGGCGCAATTACCGGTTGCGGTGTCGGAGGCCTGGGAGAGATCACGCTCCAACAAGATCGACTCCGAAACATGGGGCCGTCTAAGGTCTCTCCTTACACCATCCCCAAAATCATGACTAACGCCGCACCGGGTCATATCGCGATCTATTATGGGTTGCACGGCCCGTGCTATTCTGTCTCGACAGCCTGCGCCAGTGCCAACAGTGCGATGGCGGAGGCTTTTCGTTCTATCAAACTGGGTGAGTCCGACGTCATCATTACAGGTGGCACCGAATCGGCGGTTACCGAACTGGGGATTGCGGGATTCTGTGCGATGCGGGCCTTGTGTGAGAGTGATGCTCCACCCGAAACGGTTTCACGTCCTTTTGACAGCCTTCGAGACGGATTTGTTATTGCCGAAGGAGCCGGCATCCTTGTCTTTGAAGAGTTAGAGCATGCGAAAAAACGTGGCGCCCCCATCCTGGGCGAAGTTCTCGGTTGCGGCGCAACGGCAGATGCTTGCCATATTACAAAACCCGACGCCGAAGGGATCTATCCGGCAGCAGCTATGAAGGCGACCCTGAAATCCGCCTCGCTCTCTCCCGATCAGATCGATTACATCAACCTTCACGGAACCGCCACCAAGCTGGGGGATGTCGCAGAAACAAACGCCATCAAACGAGCGTTCGGTGAATGTGCCTACACGATCCCCATGTCAAGCAATAAAAGTCAAGTTGGCCACCTGCTTGGGGGAAGCGGTGGTTTAGAGGCGATTTTCTCGCTTCTGACGATCCGTGACGGCATCGTACCACCAACCATCAATCTCACCTCTCCCGATCCGGAGTGTGACCTCGATTACGTTCCGCTCAAAGCCCGTGAAGTTAAGGTTCGCCGGGTGATGTCGAACAGTCTCGGTTTCGGTGGGCACAACGCGTGCATCGTAATCGGCCGATTCGAGTAAAGCCGGTTTTCCTCTTGACAACGGTTGCGTAAAACGGTAAAGTTGGGCGTGTCTCGATTTCCGCCGAAGAGACTTTTTACGGCGTTCGGCAGGTTTTCTTTCCTGGGTTGCAAAAAGCTCTTCTGCATCGGGCGACTCCCATGATACACTATGAAAGGTGAAAGAAGACCATGGATAGGGGCCGTATTCTTTTTCCGTTTCTTTTTCTTTTCCTTCTTCCCTTTGCGACTGCCCAAGATACATTCAGCGGTCCGCAAATAGCTTTGGCCGAACGGGGGCTTGCCACCCTTCCGACCGATGCCGGACAGTTTTGGATGGTTTATGATCTGACCCCATACACAGGGCTTTATCCGAACCTACCCTCTCCGGAACAGACGATTCTCAACTGGATCCTTCAAGATACCGGAAAGGAATTCTGGTTTAAAGAACCGTTTGGCGTGATTTCGGCTTCCAAAGAAAAACTCTACGTCTACCACACGGCACAGGTTCAACAGTACATCTCGAATGTTCTCGACCGTTTTATGGACGCCGAGAAAAAAAAGATTCTCTTCCGCATCGAAATCTTCATTCTCGGTTCCCCCGATTGGCGCACGAGAACAGCCTCTTTCCTTCGTCCCTATCCTGTCGGCCGACAGGAAATATCGGGCTGGGTGATGGACAAGAGCAACGTGCAATCATTTCAGCAAACCCTGGCCAGGCGTTCCGATTATACAGCTCTGAATGCAGCTCGTTCCGACGTTCCGAATACCGAACTTTTCGGATGGGTTCTTCCTGTGTCGGAACGAACCTACGTACGCGACATTCAGGTTGCGGCCTCCTCACCGCAGGGTTATGTCAGTGACGTCCAAAAGGTAGACGAGGGATATCGATTTGAGGCCACCCCCCTCGTCTCAACCAACGGGGAACAGGCAGAGATCCTCTTTTCCTGCAGTTCCACCGTATTGGAAAAAACACTTCCCATTCCGCTAAAAATCCCGACGGCCTCGGCGCCCCGACAGCAACTCAACGCCGAAACCCCGCAGATCGCACGCACCGAAATTATCGATAAGGTATCGTTCCCACTCGACCAGGTCTTCCTTCTTGACCTGGGAATGGTTCCGATGCCCGAAGAAGCATCGGTCGGCAAAACCCCTTCCCTCTCCGAGATCGTTACAGGCAAATCGGTCTATAAGAATGTTCTCGTTCTGATCCGGAAAAACGACCTCTGAAATGCGTCTGCCGGAAAATTGCCGAGGTGGGTTAACCCGACGGAACAGAAGCTTCGCGTTCATTTAAAACCGAGACGGAAAAGATTTCGGCTCATCTCCTTTTCTCGACAGACGGGGGAAATGTCGAGACACGTTCACTTTCCTCGGACGTCGGTGATCCGCCGACAACGATCGGTTCTCCCTCCCGTTTGGTGATCAGCATACGCAATCCAATGACGGCAAAGATCGGGATAATTGTCATTGCCGGAGCGCGCATTCGCATATTTGTCCAATAGAGAAGGTGTGGCAACTGGACCGCAATCAACAGGAACATAAGCCATGACCAGTTCGACCAATAGGGAGAAACCAAAAGCCGACGACGAGACGAACTCACGAGAGGAACACAGACATGAAGTGCTCCCAGAAGAGCCAGTGAAAGTTCAATGGCATAAAAAACTCCGACGGTGTAGCGGCAAATCCCCTGAAACCACGACTCGTCGGGGTCAACTCGATAAGGAATAAACTGCCACAAATTTCCGAACCGGACCAGCGCGGCAACAAACGCACCCCGCGGATTTTCGTACATCTCCTTATGAGCTTGCTCATAGGCCAATTCATCGCGACGGAGTTCCCACGCCGTTCCCGTCGCACCATATTGCTCGGCATCTTCGGCTTGAATCGATTCCCACTGACGCTGAAATTCTTCGGAATCCCAGGGACCGGAAAAAGGACCCGGATCGGAATTGTGGGCATAGAGATATCGATTATTCGCCAAATAAAGCGTGTAGCCGCCATGCGTCGTCGTGAAGACCGTTTCACCCATTTTGAGCTGATTCCGAACCCCCCAGGTCATCAAAACCGCGGCAAATCCCAAAATGTAGGATAAGACAAAACGAAACCGCAGTTTCCGTCTCACGGAATAATTGAGTAACCCCAAAAACACGAGTAGGCCGAATCCGAAAAAGACGGGCCGGCAAAGAGCGGCCGCCCCCGCGAGCAAACCGATCCCGAGAAAGGATTTGAGTCCCTTTTGGCGCGGCATCATTGCCAGGGTCAAGAGCCAGATAATGAGTACCGCCAAAAAAGCGGCAAGCGTTTCGGTCATCACCATCCGTGACTGCGCCAACAGGATCGGATCGATCGCCGTCAAAAGGGCCGCGGCAAACGCCCATTTGCGGGGAAAGGTAAGAATCAAAGCCAATTTATAGGCGATCAAAACGGTAAGTACCCCCAGAATCCAATGGAGCAGGGCCGTCGCGCTCCGCTCGGAAAGGAGATAGGCCGGCACCGTTTCAGACAGGCGCGTCGTTTCCGGAGTCAGCGTATAGACAGCACGTAAAATTACCGGATAGAGCGGAGGACGGTAGGCCGTCGGTGTTTCCCCATCCCCGAAAACGGCGTTGTTGCGAAGATTTTCCGCAAGAGCTCGATAGTTATCGGGATCAGCATCAAAAGAATCCATCTTGACAAGCACGACGGTCCCGCGGATCACAAATGCCAAGACAAAAAGCAGAAAAAAGGGAGTTTTGAACCGCGAGGAAAAAAACATGGCTCAGTTCTCTCTTACCGGAAAAATCCCTTTTGGTAATCGAAAGAAAGAATTTTGAGCGAAAGGAACCACCGCTTCAAAACTCCCCGTTCCACCCTTTTATGCCGAATGACGATCCGTAAAGAGTTTTGAAACCCACGACTCACGAATCGATTCCGAATCGACGCCCTGATATTTTAGAAACTATTTTCATAATAGCAAGTGTTTTTCCGAAATTCGGGATCACAAAAGATCTCTCTCGTACATCTTTTTTTGTTCCGATTTCTTTTCGGCAACCGCCGCTTCGGATTCTTTTCTGTCGCGAAGATTCTCAAGAACCTTTACCTCACGAACCGACTCTCTCAGTTTGTTCCGCGCTTCCGAGACCGCACCGGCCGCCCGAAGGAGTTCGAAAGCCGTCTCTTTTTTCAGACGGCTCAACTCCTGCTGGCGCGCTTCACAGAGTCGAAGTTCTTCGAGGGGAATCGGTCGCCGTGTTTCGGCCTGACGCCACTCCGCCTGATTTTGCTCCAAGAGCGCATCGAGTTCGACGATCTTCGTGCGCAAGGCCTGTTCCCGTGATTCGGCATCCAGGAGCGCGAGCCGCCGTTGGTCGCGACTGTTTTCACGCAATTTGATCAAGGAAGCGATTTTCATTTCGAGCCTTTTCAGAAAGTCAATCGAAGCCGTGCGATCCCCGCGGGCTTGGGTCGCACGTTGTCGTCCCGGAAACCGGCGGGGGTCCATCCCTCGATCTCCAAATGGCGAGCGAACACAAGACCTCCTTCGACGGCCCAGTTGACGTCACCGGTTGTTTTCTTTTCGATGCCGCCAAGGAGCCGATAATCGTAATAGGATATCTTGGCATTGTTTCCCCAGAGATCACGCTCTTCGCCGTCGGGTTTAATCGCCCAGGAACCGCCGCTCAGCTCGCCGGAAACGTAGATCCAATATGGGGAGTTCCCCTCCTCAATTTCGGGAATCCCCCTCATCCAGGTGATCCGCCGGGCGGCTTTGGCCCTCGGAAAAACGGCATCAAGATAGGAATCTTCGTTCGGACGCCACGAAATGCCGAAAACGGGAACAATTTTCCAATTGGAAATATCCTGATACGAGGCTCCGACCAAGATTCGGGTCGTCTCGTTCCATCTCCAAATTCCGATCACGTTACCGGTAAAACGAAGCGCGTCGCTCGAACTTGTTTTCATATCGGAGTTCCAGGAAGCGCCAAACCCGAGATTGAGCATAAAACATTGGGAAAGAGGGGCAAGCCATTCCCCCTGAATCCCTCCGGTATAAAGCCCGACCTTCTTTCCGAAGATCGGTTCAAGATATTCGGAGATCGTCAGATCGGTCCAGGAAAAACGGGGAGTCACCATGAGCAGGTGATCCGGGTCGGGAAACGGAAGAGCGAAGCGAGCCGAGCCGCCGAAGGTTGTCATTCCGCTTTTGCGCTCGCCGACATTTGGGATATATTCGGCTTCCCCCCAAACCTGCTGGAAAAAGCCGTCCCTTCGAATGGTCGGTGTGACAAAGAAATCGGCAACGGCACTCTCTTCTTCCTCTCGGCCATCCTCGCCGATCGCCGAATAGTAACCACTCGGCGGCGTGTCCAAAACCGGAGCGGGAAGGTTGGGACTGTAAGGATCATACACCTGACCTCCCTCCCCGTAAATCGTTCCGCCGGAAGTCAGAAAGTAGGTGTTCTGCGCGGGAGCTAGATAATTTCCGTCGCCCGAGGCTGTAGGCGAACCGTCGTACCAAGGGAGAACCGGGGAAGAGTCGGGGACAAATTCGCCATCGGAAAGAAGTCCTCCGCCGACGGTACTGCGCCGTGTCACCGAGGCGGTTCGTACAGTCCGCCCGGTCGGGATTGTTCCCATCAACCGTTCCGTCAGATAGGGGGAAGACGATGTAATCACCTCGCCATCTGAAGAAGATTCGGTAATGTGGAACCGACCGTCCGATTCCGGAATGATTTCGGGAGGAGCAACCAGCGTAGAGGTGGGAACCCTTTTTTTCTGTTTTGATTTTCCTCTTGTGTAACCGACCAAACCTCGCTCGGGTGGTGTATAATTTGTAATACCGACCTGACTTTTAAAGGGCCCCTGTGCGAAAAGCTCCCCCGAGATGGTAAGAAGAACGACCAGGAGCGTCAGCGCAAAGGAAGAAACACGGCGCGGCATTTAGAAGGCGAACCCCGCTTTAAGGTAAACGGCACTCTTCGGTTTGTAGAGGGATGTGGAGTGGGCATAAAGCTGGCGGCCGAATGCACCACCGACTTCAAAGAAACCGTTGAATCCGGACGGACATTCAAACTGAAGTCCGAGTCCAACCCGGTAATCGTTGTAATCGAGGTTATAGGTTCCGTCGAAATCTCTCGTCAGCCATCGACCGCCGCCGATATCCCCTTGAAGGTATCCCCACCACTTCGTCTCGTTCAGATTGGCGAGATAGTGGGAAAGACGCGGATTCGGAAAAACAAGATACCAATCGTTTTTGTCATTCGGAATCCAACGAATCCCACCGGAAGGTAGGAGCTTGTAACGGTTTCGTCCGTAATAGACCACACCACCGATCGCGGTAACCTGCTCGTTGATTTTCAAGGTCGCCAAACCGCGACCACGAATGAAAAAGGCGTCGCTGTTGACCTTTTTAAACGAAGAAGCCACTCCCACCTGTACCCAAAGATCGGCGCCGATTTCTTCACTGAACTGCGGCTTGGCTCCAAACCCAAGCGACGCGTCAAACGTTTCGCCGGGCATCGAGTGAACATTCACCAGATCGGGCATATCCCAGAACTGCATTCCGAAATTGGGAGAAAGGTACCAATACCCACTAACACCATCCTGGTTGGCGTGCGGCAGATATTTGCAGGGAAAGTTGAACTGAATGTTGAAATCGAAATCGTGAAGACCGAGTCCGGAATTACCGCTCTTCGGAATAAATGTATAGGCGGCCGATGTCCCCTCCCAGAACCGTTTCATTGTCTGAACCGGTTGACTGAAGAAATTAGGATTGGAATCGGTGGGAAAAGGAGGAGCAACATTCCCGGAGGAGGGGGTCAATGTGCCCGCATCCGTCGGTGGGGCAACCGAAGTCGTCGACTGCGGAGCCGAGCTCCCCGCACCGCTGAGGGTCGGAGCCTGGTCGGCCGCCGAAACACCGGCGGTGGACTGGGCGACAAGGACCGGAGACGTCTGAACCGCAGTCCAATAGGCATCGGAACTTTGCCCGAGAATTAGCGAAGAGGAGGAAAAATCGAATCCGATCGGGTCCTCTGATCTATCTTCCGACAGAATATCTTCGGTAAGCGACTCAATCGAAGCTCGGCAAGGGAACATTTCGATCTGCGGATCACCAAGTGCCGTCAGCCGGAATTGTTCGGCATAAAATCCATCGGCAAAAGAAGAAACACAAACCTGCACGAACAGCACCGCGGCAAAGAGGCAAAAGCTCTTTGTCCGGAGTAAAAACACCTGTCCTTTCAGTGCTCCGTTCATCGTTGATTTCATAGAAAAACCCCTAGTTGGGCAGAGGATACTAAAATCGGAAAAATCGGTCAAGGCATATTATTTCCGCCGTGTTCCTTTTGGCGGACGCCTCTTCCTTTAACACGGAAATCGCTTATAATTTGGGGCATGAGCACCGAAAATTGGAACCGATTAACAAAGGTAACACGTCTGGTCAAAGTCTTTCGCTACAGCGAGATTCCCTCAACCAATGACCGCGCCGGCGCCTATTTAAGGCGGATTCGCAAACCAATGACCG
The DNA here is from genome assembly GCA_050943135.1 of Thermoguttaceae bacterium. Taxonomy (GTDB): domain Bacteria; phylum Planctomycetota; class Planctomycetia; order Pirellulales; family Thermoguttaceae; genus RUG695. The sequence goes on from JBMNOP010000002.1 coordinate 226,076, forward strand.
GTCCGGTTCTCTTTGCCGCCGACCGCCAAACTGCCGGTCGCGGGCGGGGTGCCCACACATGGTGGTCGCCCGACGGCGGACTTTTTCTCTCGTATGCTGCCCGAAGATCCGATTTCGGTATTTCCGATGGTGAAAGCGTCGAGCTTTCCCTTTCCGCGGCGCGGGCGGTCGCCCAAACAGTTCGCCGTCAGGGATCGGCGCTCCATCCCGAGGTGTTCTCAATACAGGTCAAGCCCCCCAACGACGTCCTGCTCAACGGTCGGAAGGTTTGCGGCATTCTGATCGAGTCTCCCTCTCCGGAAACGGTCATCATCGGGATCGGGGTCAATCTGAATACCCCTTCTCTTCCGATCCCCAAAGAATTGCACAGTCGGTTTATCGCCATCGAGATGGTACTTGGCTCGCCGCTTGACCCACTTGATTTTGTTACCGAATTAACCCAAAGACTTTTCCCATGAGCTGGCAGGGAATCGAAGGACACGATCGAATCGCTGAAATGTTCTCTCGTGCGTTTACGCGCGGGCGTCTGGAAGGGAGCTTTCTTTTCACCGGACCGGAAGGAATCGGAAAACGTTCCTTTGCATTTCAGCTGGCCAAAACGATTCTCTGCTTGTCACCGCGAGGGTTCGCCCCCTGCGGGGAATGTGAGTCGTGCCGACTTTTTGACCTTCGATTCGTCCCGATCAAAGAGGAAGTGATCACCAGCGAAAAGGTCGCCAAGGCCAGGGAACGAGCGGCCCAAAAAGTTAAAGAGAAGAAGAAGAAACAGGCTGCAGCAGAAAACGACCCATTCCATGTCGAGATCCCGAATCATCCCGACTTTTACTATATTGCCAAACCGGCCGATCGCACACAACTGCCACTGGAACTTTTGATCGGTCCGAAGGAAGACCGTGGAACAAGCGGGCTTTGTCATGATCTTTTTCGGACCCCCTTCTTCGGCAATCGAAAGGTCGCGGTCATCGACGATGCCGATACGCTCAATGAAGAAGGCGCCAATGCGCTTCTCAAAACGCTGGAGGAACCACCGAGAGGTGCGTTGATGATACTGATCGGCACCAGTCCTGCCAAGCAACTTCCGACGATCCGTTCCCGTTGCCAGTCGGTTCGCTTTTCACCCCTTTCGACACGCGATCTGGCAACCGTTCTGGTCAACAACGGAATGGCTATCGATTTTGAGGAAGGGGTGCGACTCGCCAAATATGGCGACGGTTCATGCAAAACAGCAATACTACACAAAGACGATTCCCTCCGAAAGTTTCGCCCCGAACTATATATGGAGCTCGTCAAGGGAACCCCGGATTTCGTAAAATTCTCGAAAAGCGTCAACGATTTCGTCGAGAGCGGAACAAAAGACGCACAGACTCGACGTCGACGTCTGACGATTGTACTTACCTATGCCGCTCGTTTTTACCGTGACCTGCTCCGTTTCCTTTCGGGAGATGAATCGGTTCTTGTCGGAAACCATGATTCGGGACAAGCGCTGCGCCAAGCGGCACAGAAAGGTTCTTCTTCCCTCACGGTAGCCCAAAATGCCGAACGAACCATCGAAGCACTCGAACAGATCGACCGGATGGGGAACCTCTCCTACATTGTCGAGTCGTGGATCAGCGATCTGCGGTAGGAGAAACGTCGCGCCCCAAGGCCGCCGCGACCGAATAACCTTACATATCGGTCCCGTCATTTTCCGTGAAAAGGGATGCGAGGTTTAGAAGGGTCCGAACCGCGACTTCCATTTTGTCCACCGAGAGCCATTCGGTAACCGCGTGAAAATTATTCCCACCGGTAAAAATGTTGGGGGTCGGAAGCCCCTTTTCGGTCAGGCGCGAACCATCGGTTCCTCCGCGAATCGGTTTCCAGTACGGCTCGGCACCGGAAAGACGAACCGCCTCTTCCAGACACGTCAGTATGCGGGGATGTTCTTTCAGTCCTTCTGCCATATTCGGGTACTGTTTTTTGTACTCGGCATGCCACCGGGCGCTCGGGTTCAGCACCTGATGCCGTGCGAGGATCTCATCCAAAATACGACGATTTTCGGCCATATCGGCATCGGTAAACCCACGAAGAATAATATGTGCTTCCGCCGAAGCCACGTCGCCCGACATGGAACAGAGATGAATGTAAGGTTCCCGCCCGTCGGTCCTCTCGGGCGAGCGGTCGGCAGGCAAATCCGAGACGAATCCGGCCAGTGCCCGTACGGCGCTGACCATCACGTCTTTAGCCGTTCCGGGATGAATATCAACCCCTTTGACCTTGAGAAGAAACTGTTCGGCCGAAAACGTCTCTTTGTTGATCTCACCGGGAAGTTCTCCGTCGACGGTATAGGCAAAATCCGCGCCGAACCCTTCGATATCAAAAAAATCGGTTCCGCGCCCGACCTCTTCGTCGGGAGTAAAAGCAATCCGGATCTTTCCGTGGCGATGGGGTTGTCCGCCAATCTTTTCGTTCAAAAGACGGTCGGCAGCCGTCATGATCGCCGCCACCCCCGCCTTGTCGTCGGCACCGAGGAGGGTAGAACCGTCGGTAACGACAAGCGTGTCCCCCACACAACGCTTCAGCCCTTCCGATTCGGGAATCTCGACTCCGGATTCAAGTCGGATCGAGCCGCCGCAATAATCGATCAGCTTCGGACGCACATCTTTTCCCGAAGTATCGGGTGCGGTGTCGAGGTGAGCGATCCACCCCATCACCGGAATCGAAGCGGCCGCCTGTTCCTCGGCCGGCCGAGGATCGGGGATGGTTGCGGTCACATAACCATGCTTGTCCTGAACAACCTCAACAGCCCCCATCGCACGAAGTTCTTCGGCAAGAAGCGCCCCGAGCCGCCGTTGGCCCGGCGTACTCGGCACCTCGGAAATACCTTCCTTCGACGTCGTTTCGACACGAACATATCGCAAAAAACGATCTAACGCAGATTGAAACATTCCTGACACTTCTCTCCTCTAAGGCTCTTTCGTGAATGGGGGCTCGTTATTCGTTTTCGAGTTGGAACATCTCCTCTTCTCAGAAAAATCTCATGGAGTGCTTTTTATGGCTTCCGTTTCGGTGAATCCCGTAACGGAAGCCTGCACGCAGCCCTCATGGCCAAGAATTCACCGTTCGGAGATAACGACAAAAAAAGATACCGGGTTTGCGGTAATACCGATCCCGGGTCACGGGAATCTAAAAACTCATCGTCTCAAAATGCTGAAATCTCAAAATAGGATCGAGATCAGCGTTGAGATCGACTGAACCGAATTCGGCAAAACGGTATCGGGAACCGCGAGGATCGGCAAGTCGACGTCATTCCCCGGCACATCCGTTGGTCCGGCACTCTAAACTGTGCGACCCCTGCACCGCTATTGCAACCTGTCTCCTTCACCGATCACGGTCAGTTCCATCCGCTTGCCGGTCGGTAACGATGCTTCGGCGGTAACGCTCAGGCGGTTCTCACCCTTCTTCAGAAGCGGAATCGGGTCGCTGGGGGTAAACTCTTCGGCCGGCACACCGTCTTTCCTGTATTTTATGCATTTGCCGTCACGTAATTCGAAATAGGACCCGGTTTCGAGCGTGATCGGGAAACGGATCGCCTGACCGTTGACGGTGACAATCGGATTTTTCAACTCATTTTCCCGATAGGGAAGTGCCACGATCGGCCCCAACAGACAGCGCACCGTCTTTCCGGCGGGAACGTTATTGTACCAGATTCGACATTCGTCAAGGTTGCCGGTTTCGCGGTAGTGCGTGTAGACGGTATATCCCATCGGCGGCCAAACATAATGGCTCAGTTGTGTGGAATCGGCTTCAAGGAGCTCGATATATTTCCAGCCGGTAAAGTCGATTTTCACCAAATGGCTGCAACAGCCGAGCTGCACATTAAGCACTTCACCCAACCCGTCCCCGCAGAGCCAAAAACCGGTCGTACGAAGTGTTTTAGGATCGGAGGACTTCGGCATCCGCCAAAGATCGGTTCGGACCCAGGCGGCATCGTCGGGTACTTCGCCGGTATGAGACGCCGTGAATGCGAACGCCGACTCACCGGTCGCCGGAACACGGTCGACATCCGGTTCAAGGGTGCCGGTCACGCCGCGGTTTCCTTCGCAATCCTTGGAAACCTTCGCGGGATCGAAACGGACGGCTTTCATCGGATCATCGTATGCCGCCGGGGAATAGAATGCCGTCAGACGCAGCGAAAGAGGTTGGGAAGCAAACTCGTTTTCAACATTCCACGCCGCACTGTCATCGGAAACATCGATGATTTTGTGCCTCTTGTAAAACATTTCGCGAAACCAAGGCGTACCGTCGGCATCGTGGTATAATCTGTACTCACGTTTCGGTTGCCGGAGTTTTGCCAAAATCGACTCGTCAAGATCGGCACGGCGTGCCTTTTCGTAATCGTGAATCCGAGAAACACAACCGGCCAGAAACGGATCGGCGTCAATCTTTTTTATGTCAACCGGATGGCTGAACGAAAAACCGGCATTATTCCCGACCATCTTGCAACCGATGTAATCGACGTCATCGCCATAGGTCGGTTCGGTTGAGGGATCTTTCCAGGTCGAGAGATTCCACCAACCAAGCTGGAAGGGAAGATAGAGCCCCCCTTCTTTGAGTCCGGCAAACTTATCGATTTTCGGATCATGCCCCAGCCAGCAGCCGTGCTGGTATTCTTCACCCGCTTTCATTGAGCCGAGGTGAACGTCAAGAAACCTCTTATAGCCGCGTACGGGGTAGTCCCATGCCTGGTAACGGGACCGGTAATGCCACCATTGGTGGATCATTCCGGCAAACTCCATGCCAACCGGGCGGTTCAGGTCTTTGGCGACATCCATCACGAACTTGCCGCCGTAATACCAATAATTCTCTTCCCCCCACATGTATTGGATCCCTTCGATCGCATCGAAGTAAACCCCATCGAAGCCGCACCGATTGATCAAATCGGAGTGGTTTTTCGCAATCTCATACCAAAGCGGCGAATCGGGTTTGGGAACGTACATCCCGTCCCAGAATGTTTTCAGAAGCGAAGCCGTCGTTCCCGAATCGTGCGCTGCGGCACGGGTGTTATGAAACCCACGTTGGCAACCGAGAAACTTCCATGGGGCTTCTTTGGTAACATCGGTATATTTCACAATCTCATCACCGATCCTTATGGTACGGCAACTTGTCGTCATCCAGCCGCCCTGCAAAAATTCGGGGTCGATCGGTTCGAGTACCGTGATTTCGTCAGTCCGGGCATCGATCGGCTCGGCAAGTCTCCAGTCGTGGAGGGTATCGAGATCGGGATGGGGTACCGGCGTGACATAGCGATCATCTTTGCCGATAAAACACGTATAGGTGTGCAAAATTACCTTGATTCCTGCGTCATGACACCTATCGATTACCCGCTTAAACGAATCCCAACCGCCCGGTTGTCGGTTATCCAGCGAGCCGAAACTGAAAAAGCCACCGCCGTGATTATCGATTTGATTAAAGCCGAGTCGTCGGCACGACTCGATCCAAGAATCGACCGTCTCTTCGGTCAGCGTTCCGAAGTTCATCTGGTAGGAACCGTAACCGTCGTCGGAGCTCAGGGCCCACGCGCCCCCTTTATCGGAAAAGGGAATATCCTCGGCATCGTGGGACATCGTCTCACGGATTGCGGGAAGAATGTCGGGCTGGGGACACCCGATCAATGCGGCCTTGGCACCGACCATCCCGAAACGGTTCGTAGCTTCGGCCCGGTAAGCATTGTGCAGCGCGGGAAGCTGGTGAACGTGTGTGAACGGAGTCAGCGCCAGCGCACATGCGGCAAAAGGTTCATACGGTTTCGCCTCTAAATCGAGTGGCACATTCACGAAAACGATGGCATCGGGTTCGCCGACAATCCCGACGACTTCAAAAATGAGGTAGTCGTGACACGAAACGACTTTTATGTCGGCAAGGAGACTCCCGTTCTTGAAGGTCAGATAAAGGATGTTCCCCTCAAGAGTCGCCGCGGATGCGGGATACTCTTTCCCCTCGACCCGAACCAGTGCACAAGCAGAAGGTTCCCCCGGCCGAAGGTATTCTTTCCCGCCGATCTTGTCGAAGAGAGAAATGTTGCTCCCGTCGTCCCCGATATTGTAGCGGAACGTATCGGTTTCGAAGACGGCGTCGGCAGCGGCAAAAGGGCTGACCACCGCGCAAACCAAAGTGAGTAAAACGGTTTTAAGCGCAAGGTTCATATCAATCACGGAGAGTTAAAACGTACTCGGAACCGACCGGAAAACGTCGGTTCTCGGAAGGAAAAAGGGGCGTTCGGAATCACCCCGAACCGGAAAAAGGAAGCTCGATAGGGGAAAACCCCCGATTCTCCGACATTTTAACGGCGTTTTTTTTCTAAGTCAAGAAATCGAAACAACACCCAGGGGCCGTCGGCAGAAGAGAGGGAAAAGAAGTCGGACCCATTCCGGAAAAACAAAAGCTCTTTCAGCGGACCTCGTAACTCGGAGACTCGGAATTCAGAGGACTCGACTCTTCCGAAAATTTCGCCGCCATGTAGGTCGAATGTACCCGCACGATTTCGTCGGTTTCAGCTTTCTCGATCTCCTCGGTCTGTTCTCCCTCGGAAACCTCCTCGGAAGAGGACGATTCATCGGCCAAAGATTCATCATTGGTTTCAGCGGAACATTGATTCGCGGAATAGGAGACCTGACGGAACGGAGCACTGCTCTCATTGCTCCAATCATCGCTGCCCTGTTTTTCCCCGTTCGCCTTTTTGACCACGGGATAATTCGCACTGATCATGACGGGCTTCGGCCAATTTTCATCTTCGCCGGTCATGCGCGCGTAGAACGGCTCCTCGCCGAAGGGGGATGGAGTCCTCGTTTCAAGAGTATCTTCGTTATTGGCGTCGGTCTGTTCATCCGCCGAAGAACGATCGGTTCCGTTAACCATTTCCCAAACCTGTGGAAATCGGCATATGTTAACCCACAAACAGAGGAAGATCAGCAAAAACGACAAAAACAACCCGGAATACTTCGACATATTTTACCTCGCGGCAAACGACCGAACAGCCTTCTGCCCTGCTGCGTGCGCGGCGGATTTTTCTGGTTCGAGATTACAGCCTAGGGAATGTAACGAAAACGCAACGTCAAACCGACCGTCGGATCTCCTTACTCAACAAAACCTAGAATCTTTCAGCCCGAAAATCAAGAAAAAACGAAACTCCATGCTGTTTTTTATTTAATAATGGTTCTTTTGTAGCGGTAAAACCGGTTTTTCGGGAAGGGGCCGAGTCAAGAGGCAAAAGAGGGGTTACTCGTATGACGTAATCACCGCCCGGCGAAACAGTAATGGTCTCATGTTCCCATCCCTGCTCGAAACCAGGACGCGTACCCATCTTTTCCGGAATCCGTTAAGCCAAGCATCCGACAAGAAAATGTCCTGGTCATCGGGACGGCCTTCCAAAGATTCATCCGAGGCAGGCGGCCCGATTCGGCTTGCGATGACGAAAAGGAGTCTCTCGGAAAGAGCATACGAACCATGAAAAAGGGAATCCCGGACAAAATCGATTGATTCCGGGAACGAAAGAGAGAAACATGATTTGGAGCCCCCTGATAACAAAGGTGAGGATACCGGTTGCCATTTACTCCGGATCGGTCATAGAATGCTCGCACAACCCATGAATCTTTCCTCGCAATGCGGTGTCGATGACGGCACAAGCCGGGTTCTCGAATCGGAACCCCACTGTACCGGCGGAACGAAGAAAAAAGGATCGAATCGACCCGTTGCGACGTGGAAACGGTATGCCCTTTAACCCTTCTCCCAAACAGACCTGAGACTTCTCAACGAGAGAAAAACCGATCGCTGAGACCATCGCCACCGCGACGGAAATTCCGGGCCTGAACTCTGGGAGTGAAGCCGCGAACTATCTCAAATCTTCGAGCGGGCCGACCGCGACGGTCAGTTTCGGCGTGATCGGGTACTTTTGGAGGACGGCGTTCACGTCGTCTAAGGTCATCTTACGGACAATCTCTAAGTCGCCGCTGATCGGATAATAGACATGTTCCTGAAGCCATTCGGTTCCGACCGAAAAGAGACGCCCTCGGGAACGCTCCGAGGCGAGAACCAGGCGTGAAAGGAGTTTATTCTTGGCCCGGGCAAGTTCCTCGGCCGTTACCCCGTCACGGGAAGTGCGGTGACACAGATCTTCGGCGATTTTCAGGTTTTCCGCCGTACTTTCGGACGCACAGCAGAGACTGATGCAAAAATAGCCCGCGTCAGAAAACTCGCAGAAACCGAGCGAGGCACTATCGACTTTGCCGTTATCGACCAATTCCCAAAAGAGTCGACTGCCGACGTCGTCGCCGACTATATTCGCGAGAATGGCTGCGGCGTAACGGTCGCTGTCGCGGACCGACGGCGCATCGGAGAGAAGAAAAAGATACTCTTGGGTCGAAGCGGGACGAAAATAGACCTCTTGCCCCCCGTGGCCGACGGGACGAAACGTTTCGCGACTGATCGGTTCCGGCCTCCACGACTCACACCGCTGGCGGACATCGCCAACGAGTTTGTCGAAGTCGACGGCACCGCTTGCCGCAACCACGACATTTCCGGGGGAATAACGGTTCTCAAAGTAGGAACGCATCTGCCGGACGGTCAGATTACCGATCGACTCATAGGTTCCCAGCACGCTTCGCGCCAGGGGATGACCGGCAAAAAAGTGTTCACGGCACTTCTCGTCAACCCCGAACGGGGGTTGATCTTGGTACATTTTGATCTCTTCGAGGATCACCTTCTTTTCGGTATTGAAGTCATCTTCGCGAAGTGTGGGGCGGAGAATGTCGGCCAGAAGATCGACCGCCCGTGTCTGCAACTCGGGCAAAACCGAAACGTAGTAGACCGTCATTTCCTCGGTGGTAAACGCATTCGACACCCCACCGATCTCATCGAGTTCGCGGTTCACATCTTCGGCCGACCGACAGGAGGTTCCCTTGAAGAGCATATGCTCCAAAAAGTGGCTCACACCGGAGATTTCGTCCGACTCGTCCCGCGAGCCGGTCCGGACGAAGAACCCGACCGAAACCGCACAGGCGTTCGGATTGACTTCGGCAATGATGTCAAGCCCATTGTCGAGCGTTATCTGTTTAAATTCCGTCATCTATGCCTGTATCCCTTCGGGGGCGAGTAGTCTGGCGGATAGACCGCCTGTCAGACGAACCTCGTGACACCCGGATGGGGAATATAGTAATCGCCGTTCTCGTCGGGCATGACCACCGAAGGGCCGTTGATATCGACCAGGTTCTCGTAGGCGATTTCGGAATCATAACGAAATTCCGATTTCCACGCCTGCTCGGCCGAGAGGTATTGCCCGGTTTCGGTGGCAAAGCGCCCCAAAAGGGCGGTAAAGGTTGCCATGATCCCCCGTTCCATCTCGTTCCACGGACGGTCTTCACGGATCGCCGCAAAGAGACGGTCGTGTTCGGTCTGATAGGAGTCGTTGTCGGGAGAGGACGGTTTCCAAAGCGGTTCGCCCCGTAGGCCCGAGAAGGAAAGAGCTTCGAACCCCTTGTAGATTTTCGGGTCACCAACCCCTTCCCCGACATGGGCAACGCCTTTCGTCCCTTGGACGACACAGCAGAAGTTGCTCCACGTGTTCGGCATGGTGCGGGTACTCATTATCAGGCGTTTGCCGCTCGGAAAGAGATACTCCACGCTCGCCAGGTCGATGAGCTGGTCTTTATCGGGACGATGAGTTCGTCCGCCCGACCCTTGGGCGAACGCGGGATATTCCTGAGCCGCCCAACAGGCGATATCGAGGTTATGGATCAGAGCGTCGACGATGAAACCGCCGCTCGTCCAATCGAAGCAGAAAAGGTTCCGAAGCTGGTGCTGAAGCGGGGTATAGTTCCCCTTCGGGCCAAGGTTGTGCGGCCCATGAAAACGGTAGACAAAGCAGTTGACCACTTCGCCGAGTTTGCCGTCATGGATCGCCTTGACCGTCTCTTCGCAGCGAAACTTGTTCCGGTTGTTCAGCCCCACGCCGACCTTGACCCCTTTGGCGAGCGCCTTCTCGTTCGCTTCCCGGATTTTCCGGAGATTGACCATGTCGGTGGCCACGGGCTTTTCGGCAAAAACGTTGATCATCTTGGGGGAATTGACGGCATAAGCGTAATGGAGAGGGCGGAACGCAGGAGGAGTCGTCAGAAGGACGACATCTCCGTCATCGAGAGAATCGATCGCCTGTTTGTAAGCTTCAAGACCATGGAAAGTGCGATCTTCGATACCGTCACTCAGACAGTCTTCGTTGGTGGCAGCGAGAGCCTCGACAGCCCCGACGGCTTTGTCCTCAAAGGCGTCGGCAACCGCCCAAAGCTTGGTGTTCGGATCGGCGGCCAAAGCCTGACGCACCGCACCGCCCCCACGGTTACCGCAACCGACCCATGCGATTTTGATGGTGTTGTTTTCCCGGGCATGAACGCGCGGAACCCCTGCGGCGGAAACAAAAACGCCGGCAGCGGTCAACCCGGAAGCCCGGAGAAAACGACGACGCGAAAACAGATTGCTCATACGGTACCACTCCCTATCGAAACGAAAGCACGAAAAACGCGACGGTTGATTTTCCTATTCTATGGAACTCTTATCCCCTTTTCAATATCACTCCCGTAAATTCTAAAAATTTTGTTCCCGCAGCTCTTGAAGAAAGGCAAATCAGGGGTAGAATGAAAGCGTTTAGCTTTTGTTGCGCTTCGGCAATAATATCGTCCGGTCGGCCGATGGAAGCGTAAAAGAGCCTTGGTAATGTGTCCACTTCCTATCTTACCCCATGAGAGGAGTCTGCTGTGAGCGAAGAGAAACGCTTTGTCATGACCGACGGTAATGAAGCGACCACCATGATCGCGCATCTTTGCAACGAAGTAATGGCTATCTACCCGATTACCCCGTCGTCCACGATGGGTGAACTGGCAGATGACTGGGCGGCAAAAGGGAAAAAAAACATCTTCGGAACGATCCCTCATGTGGTCGAAATGCAAAGCGAAGCCGGTGCCGCGGGCGCGGTTCACGGTTCCCTCCAGGCGGGCGCCCTGACTTGCACCTTTACCGCCAGCCAGGGGCTTCTTCTCATGATCCCGAACATGTTCAAAATCGCCGGTGAAATGACCCCGACGGTATTCCATGTCTCGGCTCGTAGCGTCGCAACGCACGCTCTTTCGATCTTCGGCGACCATAGCGACGTTATGGCGGTTCGCTCCTGCGGTTGGGCAATGCTCTGCGGCGGTACGATTCAGGAAACTCACGACATGGCCCTGGTCGCCTACGCCTCGACTCACGAAGCGAAGATCCCGTTCATCCACTTCTTCGACGGGTTCCGCACCAGCCACGAGATCAACAAACTCGAGAAGATTCCGGAAGAGACCGTTCGCCAGATGTTCGACATCGAAAAGGTCAAGCGGTTCCGTGAAAATGCCCTCAGCCCGAACCGCCCGGTCATCCGCGGTACGGCCCAAAACCCCGATGTTTTCTTCCAAGCCCGTGAGACCTGCAATACCGCCTATGCCAAGGTTCCGCAAATCGTCCAGGAAGAAATGGACAAATTTGCCAAGCTCACCGGCCGTCAGTATCACCTGTTCGATTACTACGGCGATCCGAATGCCGAATCGGTCATCGTCATCATGGCGAGCGGCTCCGGAATCGTCGAAGAATACCTCGATTTCGTCGGAAACGATAAGGGTGTCGGTATGGTCAACGTCCGACTCTATCGCCCGTTCGACGTCGATGCGTTCCTGGCCGCGATGCCGAAGAGCGTCAAAAAGATCGCCGTTCTCGACCGTACCAAGGAACCGGGCGGCCTGGGCGAACCCCTTTACCTGGACGTCGTCACCGCGATGGCGCAAGGCTGGAAGGGTACGATGCCGACCATCGTCGGCGGTCGCTACGGTCTTTCCTCGAAAGACTTTACCCCCGCGATGGTCAAGGGCGTCTATGACGAACTGGCCAAAGATCAGCCGATGAGCGATTTCGTGGTCGGTATCGAAGACGACGTTACCAACAAATCGATCAAATACGATGCGAACTTCTCGACCGAAAAAGACGATGTTCGCCGCTGCATGTTCTATGGGCTCGGAAGCGACGGAACGGTCGGCGCCAACAAAGAAACCTCGAAGATCGTCGGTGAGTATACCCCGAATTACTGTCAGGGTTACTTTGAATACGACTCCAAGAAATCCGGTTCCGTCACGATCTCCCACCTGCGTCTTTCTCCCCGCCCGATCAAGGGTTCTTACCTTATCCACCAAGCCAACTTTGTTGCGTGCCATCAGTTCGTATTCACCGAACGGGTCGACCTTCTGGCAAACATCGTCGAAGGGGGCACCTTCCTTCTCAATGCTCCCTACGCGGCCGACGAAGTCTGGGATTATCTCCCGATCGAACTCCAGCAAGAGATCATTTCCAAGAAACTCAAGTTCTACGTCATCGACGCGGTCAAGGTCGCCAAAGCGGCCGGCATGGGCGGGCGCATCAACACCGTCATGCAAACCTGTTTCTTCAAGCTCGCCGAATTTATGGAACCGGACGAAGCTATCCAGCGTATCAAAGACGGTATCAAGAAGGCCTATGGCAGCAAGGGCGAGGAAATCGTTCAGAAGAACTACGCCGCGGTCGATTCGGCACTTCCGGCCCTCCAGGAGGTCAAAGTTCCTTCAGAGGTAACCTCGAAATTCCACCGTATCGACGGTATCGATCCCTCGGCTCCGGAATTCGTTAAGAAGACCTTGGCCGAGATCATGGCCTCTCGCGGCAACCAGCTTCCGGTCAGTGCGTTCAACGATGCGAAAGACGGCACCTTCCCGACGGGCACCACCCGTTATGAAAAGCGGAGTGTCGCAATCGATATCCCGATTTGGGATAAAGATATCTGCATTCAGTGTGGTCAGTGCTCGTTGGTTTGCCCACATGCTGCGATCCGGCTGAAGATTTACGATACCGACGCCATCAAAGATGCTCCGGCCACCTTCAAATCGGCGGAAGCCAAGGCCGAATTCAAAGGCCAATTTGCGACGATTCAGGTTGCTCCGGAAGACTGCACCGGTTGCGGCACGTGTGTTCACGTCTGCCCCGTCAAGAGCAAGACCGAAGAAGGAAAGAAAGCGATCAATCTGCAAGACAAAATCGCCAATCTCCAGGCCGAAAAAGCGAACTGGGAATACTTCCTCTCGATTCCGGATTACGACCGCACCGAGGTCAAGGCCGGGACGATCAAAGGCTCGCAGCTCCTGCTGCCTCTCTTTGAATTCTCGGGCGCTTGCGGCGGTTGCGGAGAAACCCCGTATATCAAGCTCATCACGCAACTCTTCGGCGACCGTATGATGATCGCCAACGCCACCGGTTGTTCCTCAATCTACGGCGGAAATCTCCCGAGCACCCCATACACAAGCAATGCCGAGGGCTATGGTCCGTGCTGGTCCAATTCCCTCTTTGAAGATGCCGCCGAATTCGGCATGGGGATGCGTCTCGGTGTCGATCAACAGCAAGCTTTCGCCCGGGAAATTCTCGAAGGCGCCAAAGATAAACTCGGCGCCGCGCTGGTCGAAAACATCCTGAACAACAAGCAGGAAACCGAAGAAGAGATCGCACAGCAGCGCAAGTGGGTTGCCGAAGTCAAGGCGATGGCCGAAGGGTGCGACTGCGGTTGCGAAAAATCGAAGCTCCTTGCGGCTTCCGCCGAATACATGATCCGTCGCAGCAACTGGATCATCGGCGGCGACGGTTGGGCTTACGATATCGGTTACGGCGGTCTCGATCACGTGATCGCCTCGGGTCGCGATGTCAATATCCTGGTTCTCGACACCGAAGTCTACTCGAACACCGGCGGTCAAGCCTCGAAGGCGACTCCGCTCGGCGCCGTGGCCAAGTTCGCGGCCGGCGGCAAACCGACGGGCAAGAAAGACCTCGGAATGATGGCTGTCTCTTACGGCACGGCATTTGTCGCCCAGATTGCAATCGGCGCCAATCCTCTGCACACGATCAAGACGCTGATCGCCGCCGAATCGTACCGGGGTCCGTCGTTGGTCATCGCTTACTCGCACTGCATCAACCACGGAATTAACATGACAGCCGGTATGGAACTCCAGAAAGAAGCCGTCAAATGCGGTTACTGGCCGCTCTGGTCGTATGACCCGCGCCTTGAAAAGCCGTTCGTACTCGCAAGTAAGGCTCCCGAGGGACTTCTGAAAGATTTTGAAGCCAAGCAGAACCGGTTCAGGCAGCTCGATCGGATCGATCCCGAAGCCGCCGCCAAGTTTGGGGCGCAGGCACAGGACGACATCTACAAGCGTTACAACTACTACACCGAGCTTGCCAAGATCAAGTCCAACTGATTACCGCGAAAACCATCTTCCCCCTCCATTTTGCGGGTCAACACATTGGATGTTGACCCGCTTTTTTGTATAATGGGAACACCAGCGGTTTCACTTTCGTAAAATGAAGGAGATCTATCAAAGAACTTCGGGATAGGATATCAGCTTATGACAACACCTTCATCGGAAAAAGTTTTCGGGCCGGTCGACTTTTTGCGTCTTTTCGAAAAGGGCCGAAGAAAAGAGATTGTCATTCTCCTTTATGCCGCGCTGGCACTGACGATTTGGAAATATTTGCCCTCTCACCCGCTACCTGCGGGAACCTCGGGGGGTTCGTGGCAAATGACGATCCCTGCCTATACCGAAGCGATTGCAAGGGGAACCGAACTTCTGAAAGAGGAAAAACCCCTTCCCCTCTCCCTCTTCTTGACGGGGGAAATCAAATGTTTCGCCGCACTGATCCTGATGGGACTGATTCCGATCGGCATCGTAAAATGGGGGTTTCGCGAAAATCTTTCCGACTATGGGCTGAAGTTCGGAAATCGATACACGATCCAGTCGATCCTGATTTTTACCCCGGTGATGATCTTTCTGGCCTTGGGAACCGCTCCCGAGAAATACGAACCGGTTTATCCGTTTAACCCCTTTGCACTCCATGTGTCGGGGGGTCTGTTTCGGTTACACCTTATTCTGTACGCCGTCTGTTACTATTTCGGATGGGAATTTATGTTCCGCGGTTTCCTCCTGAAAGGACTCGCCCCGCGATGTGGTCTCGGTATCGCGATCTTTGTGCAGACAATGGCTGCCACAATGGTCCATTACGGTCACCCGCTCACCGAAACGCTCGGTTGCCTCGGCGGCTCGATTTTCTGGGGATGTGTCGCGCTAAGAACCCAATCGATTCTTTCGGGCTGGGTACAACACGCAACACTCGGTCTTACGCTCGATATCATGCTTATGCTTCGTTTTACGGGGATGGGCTAAAAGAAATTCCGACGGGATCCCCGCCACCACGTATAGGCCCGGCAGGAATGAGGTTCGCGGACGAAAGAAAAGACGGTTCCGTAAGAACGTCGAGCGTTCAACCGAGGAGGTCCGAATCAATGTCGAGTTCGCTCGGACCGAGTGTGACCATACGTAGCGGACCGATCGGGTACTCGGCGATCTTTTCGTTCACCTCATCGAGAGAAAGGGAGTCGAACCGATCAAGAATCTCTTGGAGCGAACGAACACGTCCGAAAATATTATAATCGGCTGCCATCCGTCCGGCATGGACCCCCGTCGATTCCTGAGCCATGACCAGGGAGGATTTAAGCCGAATTTTGCATCGGTCAAGTTCGGTTTGTGTGATTCCGTGTCGGGTAAGACGCCTGAGTTCGGCAAGGATCACGTCGAGGGCCTCCTGTGCGGTCTCAAGGCCGGAACCGCAGTAGCAAAGGACGTTGCTGTTTCGCTCCTGGCTGTTATACGAGGCCCCGACGGTATAGCAAAGACCTCTCTTTTCACGTACCGCGTCGAAAAGGCGGCAACTCATCCCGCTGCCCAAGACCCCGACCGCGCAACGAAGCGGGAGATAATCTTCATGGTCAACCCTTAATGCGGGCCAGATAAGCCCGATATGGGTTTGAGCCGAATCGAACGGGATGTGTCGTTTCAGGAGAGTTGGTTTTTCCCCGTCGGGGATAATCCGTCTCTGCCCCTTCCAGTCGCCGAAAAGTCGTTCGACCGTCTTGGTAACCGCGTCGTGATCGATCTTCCCGGCAATACTCAAGATGGCGCCGTTAGGGGAATACCACGCCTTATACGTCTCGACAATATCGCCGAGCGTAATCGCCGCGAGTCCTTCGGCCGTGCCAAACGAAGGGCGCCCCCAGGGGGCGGGGAAAAAGATTTCTCCGAGGCGGTAAAGGAGAAGTCGAGAGGGTTCGTCTTCGAGACCGGCCAGTTCCTGAGCGAGAACCTGGCGCGCCGACTCCAGCTCCTCTTCGGGAAACCAGGGTCGACGTAAAATATCGGCGGTCAGTTCCAGCGCATCAACGAGCTTGTCGGCCACCAGCGAACCGCTGAAAGACGTAAAGGTCGTATACACCGATTCCGAGGAATCGACGCCCAGATTTTCAAAGGCGTAGACGAGTTCACGGTTATCGTAACGGCCCGCGCCGCGAACAATCATTTCCGCAATGATCCCGGCAAGTCCCTGACGGTCGTCCGGATCGTCGACAGTGCCAAACGGAACCCGGAACACATACGAATCGGCTTCGCTTTCGGGGATATGTTCGGTAAGCAGAACAAGTCCGTTATCGAAGATGTGCGTCCGTTGGTCTTCATTCATGAAATGTATACTTCTTTGTAAAGAGTCTGATAGAGGTGGAACCCGATCGTCTCGTATAGATGCAGCGCCGGGGCGTTGCCGCTGGTCGCCTCCAGGGTCGCCCTACGAATCCCGGCATCGTGAGCCCCCTTGAGTGCCTTCATCAAAAGCGCCCGGCCGAGCCCACGTCCGCGAAACTCGGGACAGACCGCCACATTCTGAATTCCGGCAACGTTTTGGGCGGTACGAATCCCCTGAATCGTGGCAACGTACTCGAGCATTTCGGTCTCCGGCTTTCGCGACCGCAAACGGTACTCATTTTGCCCGTCCACCAGCATCGGTAGGGTACACCCATCACAACGGCAGGCGATAAGCCATGTTGCCTGGGGAATGAATCCGCTGTGCGCGGCAATCGACCTCATCAACGCGATACATGCCGACTCGGAACGAAAGGTTGGAAAGACATCGGCGTCGAGGGAGTCACGAAAGGCAAGGTAGTTCACCACCCCGTGGGTATCGGCCAAACAGGGATGCCAAGGAACCCAAACGAATCCTTTCGGAAGCGGTACAAGATCGGCGAACATCCCGGGGTGTTCGCACAGCTCAATCGACATTCGTAACCACTTGACATAGCGGACCGTCGGGAATCGGAAGGAATCTCCGTTTTTCTTCATTGCACGAAGGGTCTCAGCGGTGGAGTCTTCACAGGAATCAGGCGCGCCGAATTCGCTCCGTTGGGAGACCGACCGCAACCGGAATCCGAGATGTGCATTCCCCGCGCAAAAGGGGGAATTTACAGGCGTATTGTACCCGTTTCACCAGGAATCTCAAGTGGATTGGAGTTCCCGCCAACTTCTCTGCGCAAAGAGGCCGAAAAATATCGCCATAAAAATGTTTCCTTCCACGACGCAATAAAGCCCCAGCGCAACAGCGCAGGCGAACGAGAGCCAAACGGCGATTCTCTCGCCACGACTTGAAAAGAGGCCGCCGAGAAAAGAACGGGCGATATGCCCCCCGTCCAAAGGATCGATCGGAAGGAGGTTGAGTACCCCCCAAAAGAGTCCCATCCAGAGGAAGCTGTTGATGAAGATTTCGAGTGTGACCATCGCAAGGTAATGCCCCATCGACATACCCGGAGAGAGCGAATTGATGATGTCGACACTGACCGAGGGAATAGGAATCGGGCCAAACGAGGTTCCCCCCCATTTTACCGGAACGCCCGAAAGCGCGAAAATCCCGGCAGTCAGAAGCACGACGGCGATTCCGAGCCCCGGTCCGGCAAACGACGTCAAGATACGTCCGCGAGCGGCAGGAACCCGTGAATAGTAGGGTTGCCAAAGCGTGACCCCGCCAAAACCGTACAAAATGATTCGGGGACGCGCACCGTAAAGAAGACGGATTGTCAGGGCGTGCCCCATTTCGTGGATAAGAAAATTCAGTAGCCATGCGGCTACCCACGCCAAAAGTCCCAAAAAAAGGATTCGCGAATCCGGGATCTGATTTCCCATCCTGAAGAAGGGGGAGAGCAGAATCGCTACCAGCCAGAAGATGGGACGGATCTGTATCGGAACTCCCCAAAGGCGAAAAGAGAGTACTCCACGGGAACCGAAACCGAAATCATCGGGATTGTCAAACATCGATCACTTTCTTCAAGATCGTTCGGATTTGTGATGATCACATGGAAAATGCAGAACTCCGAAAAACTCTCTTTTTACGACTTACCGGGGAATCGGAAAGGAAGTCGTCTCCTTCTTGGTCGGAACCATCGAAGCGGCGTGAGAACAAAGGAACCGATTCCTCGCGTAAAGAAATCGGTACTTTACGTTAGCGGGCCTCGACCTCCTTTCTCTTCTCTTCGCTTTTGCGATCGCCTTTTTTCCCGCGAGTACTCCACGCGCGGGAAAGAGTAAAGCCTCTCCCGCCTACGAATCGTGTGGTGAAAGGTTGACGGAATCGCAAGACCGAAGACTCATAAAAAGGAATCGCCTGACGCGGCAACGGACCGAAGCGATGATTTACGATGCGGGCTTTTGCGGTTCCGGTTTCGGGCGGGGACATCTGGCCATCAGTTCGGCGAGCGGAAGCGTGTTAATGATATCGTCTTTGGTCAACCCCGCCTTCCGGGCAATTTGTATACCGTAACGGAGATAGTCCATTTCGGAAGGGGCGTGGGAGTCGGTCGAAATGACAATCTTTACGCCGTGCTCTTTCGCTCGGCGGCAGAGTCGCCAATCGGGATCGAGGCGATGGAGCCGACTGTTCATTTCGAGACACTTGTTATTCTTTTTCGCCAGGTCGAGCACGTAGTCAAAATCCATGTTGATTCGAAATTCGGACTGCCACTCTTTCCCGGTCGGATGCGAAATCGCACTGACATACGGACATCTCATCGCGGCGGCAATGCGACGATGAATTTTTTCGCGCGGCTGACTCCGATGGTAGTGCAGCGAGGCCATCACCCAATCGGCCTGAGCAAGGATTTCGTTACCAAAATCAAGATCCCCGTTTTCCAGGATATCCACTTCCACCCCTTTGAGGATGGTCAACGGAATATTCATCTCGCGGATTTGTCGATTGATCGCGTCGACGGTGCGCCAATACTCAAGAACCCGGTGCTCGCTCATCCCGTTGGCAACGGCCACCCGCTTGGAATGATCGGTAACGGCAATATACTCCAATCCGTTTGCGAGGGCTTTGTCGGCCATTTGCTCAATCGTACCCGAGCCGTCGGAAAAGGTGGTATGCAAATGCAAGTCGCCCCGTATCTGTTCGCGCCGAATCAAGAGGCTCGGTGCGCCGGGTGGCATATGAAACTCAAAGAGCCCGTCCCGAATTTCCGCGGGTAGGTACGGCAGAGCTAAATTCTCGTAAAGATCCCCTTCCTTCAAAAGAGAAACCTCTTTCTTGCCACGATAAAGTCCGGTTTCGTCGAGAAAGAGTTCGGCGGCCGCAGCACGTCGGGTCAGCTCGGTCCAATGCGATTCGGCGCAGGAACGGCGAACGAGCGAGGCAGGAAACGAGTGGGGCGCGCAGAGATAAAACCGCACCTCGGCTCCGGGAAAATCATATTTTTCGGCAATAACAAGTTTTTTTTGGTCAATGACCGCCTTGATGAAATTGCCCCGCCGACTTTGGACCCGCAAGAAGGAAAATTCGGCAATACGATTGGCAAGCTCTTCGGGTGCCCGTGTTGCCAGAAGAAATTCTAAGGAACCGACGGCCTCGTCCAGACGCCGAAACTCCCCGACGGCTTCCATCCCCTCTAAAAGCCGTGGTGCCGACGCATCGGCAGGAATCTCGCCAAACCGATTACGATCAAGCGGCATGCGACCGGGCGGACCGGAGTAACGATCACCGAACTTGGATTTGCGCGATTTCGTCAGCGCATCGCGAATTCTCTCGATCCAGGATCGGCGAAGCCGAACATTCGCGACCGGTCGGATCGGCGCCCCCCAACGATCAGGTTCAAGGGGAAAAGGATCGCGCCCTTCCGGGTGTTGTTCGCGGTGACCGAAATGCTCGGCACCCCTTCTGCCGTAAGTTCCTTCGGCCCGGGATGCGCGTTGAAACTCTTCCCAAGGCGAAAGAAGGGGTGCGTCGAGGGTCTGTTCGGTCAGCGGACTCAACTGTTCGAGGATATAGTCAACCACATATTCGGCTATCGCCCACTGCATCGGAGGGAACGGATCGCTGAAATTGTCGGAAGAATGCCAACGACCGAGCGACCATTTCTTTTCGAGTTCGGCGTCGAACCCGTCGAGCTTCCGAATCATGTGCTGTCGGCAGTTTCGGATCAAATCCTCGGTACGATGAATCCCGAGCAGATCACGCAGCACGGCTGCCCGCGCAGCTCCCATGTCGGGGAGTTGTATCAGGGCGACGGTATCGGGTGTCACCTCTTTTTCCAGCGCTGCGATCAGCGGGGAACGGGACCGGTACTCCAAGCCGGTTTGTCGCGCATAGGTTTCGTCGGCAGGCTCGACCGATTCGATCATCAGTCCGCGCAACACATCGAGCTGTTCATCCCGCACTTTCGGGAAAAAAAGGACGCGGATCTTATGAAGTTCACGATGCGAGCTGAAAAGGGAAAGCGGAAAATCGAAAAGTTCGACCGCCCGGGACATTTCGGAAAACCGGCGTACCGGGAAAGAAGGCCCTTCCAGGTATTCCAAAAGGGACGCGATATATTCAAGTTGCCGCGAAATCTGCGCGTTCGTCAAAGTCATCCACTCCGGGAGATCGCCCGCGTTTTCTCGGAAAGAGCCCGCCCCGTACCCAAACGGGCGCAAGGCGGTAAGAGGACCGACGCGTGCGTGGAATCGTTCCAGGGAAAATCAGTGCTTAAAATGACGTCTTCCCGTAAAGACCATCGGAAGACCAAACTTGTTACATGCCTCGATGACGATATCGTCACGCTTCGAACCGCCGGGCTGAATGAACGCGGTCACTCCGGCGTTGGCACCGGCTTCGAGTCCGTCCGGGAAAGGGAAGAAGGCATCGGAAGCCAGAACCGATCCGGTGATCCGATTGCCTGCTTTCTTCACGGCGATCTCGACCGAGTCGACACGACTCATCTGGCCGGCACCGGCCCCCAGGAGCATCCCGTCTCTACAGATCGTGATCGCGTTCGATTTTACATAACGAACCACCGCCCAAGCAAAGCGCAAATCAACCATCTGTTTCTCGGTCGGCTTGGCTTCGGTCACAACCGTCCATTCCGATTCGTCGTCGGGCTTGTTGTCGGTCTCTTGCAAGAGCGCGCCCCCTTCGAGGGGACGGAGAAGCCAGTCCGAGGGAGACTCGTCCAGGAAACCGGTTGCCAAGAGTCGGACGTTCGCCTTCCACTTCGGTTTGGTGGTCAGGATCTTCAATGCACGCGGCTCGAAATCGGGTGCGACAATCGCTTCCAAGAAGAAACCGGGCGTACTCAGGTACTCGGCGCAGGCAGCATCGACACTGCGGTTAAAACCGAGGATGCCGCCGAATGCCGACATTGGGTCACCCGCCATCGCTTTACGCAAAGCTTCGTCGAGGTCGCCGCCGATCGCCACGCCGCAGGGATTGTTGTGTTTCAGAACGGCAGCGGCGGGTTCTTGGAACGAACGGACGATCTCGAAAGCGGCGTCGAGATCAAGAAGATTGTTATACGAAAGTTCTTTGCCGTTCAGTTGGCGAGCCGTTACCACGCTGGCCGATTTCGATTTACCGTCGACATAGAGCGCTGCGCGCTGGTGCGGATTTTCGCCGTAACGAAGAACCGTCTTGCGGGTAAATGAATTGGTGAGACGCTCGGGGAACTCGGGGCTTTCGCTACGTCCGATGAAGTACTGCGAAATTGCCGTGTCGTAGGCGGCTGTCATCGAAAAGGCATCTTTGGCCAGACAACGACGGAGTGCCAATGTCGTGCAGCCGTTCTTCTCAACCTGTTCGAGAACCTCGGCGTATTGACCCGGATTGGTCGCGACGGTGCAGAATTTATGGTTCTTGGCGGCGGCACGAACCATCGCCGGTCCGCCGATATCGATGTTTTCGATCGCTTCTTCGTCGGTGACCCCCTCCCTGGCCACCGTCATTTCAAACGGGTAGAGGTTGACAACGATGAGTTCGAACGGTTCGATCCCGAACTCTTTGGTGGAAGCCATGTCTTCGTCATTGTCGCGACGGCAGAGGATTCCTCCGTAAACCTTCGGATGGAGTGTTTTAAGACGGCCCGACATCATCTCGGGAAACCCGGTGTAGTCGGTAATATCTTTGACCGGAATATCGTTCGATTCAAGGTGCTTCTTGGTTCCCCCGGTACTGAACAATTCCACGCCGGCCGAAACCAGTCCTTTGGCAAAATCGGCGATCCCCATTTTCTCGCTGACACTCAAAAGCGCACGTTTGATTTTCGGTGAATCCACTGCTGAAGCTCCTCCTCTTCCTATTGCTGAACCGAGGTTCACGACTTCCAATCCGACCCCCGCGCAACGCCGACCGATTTCTGTTCGTTCGGCAGAAAGAGGGGGACAAGCGCCACAACCAGAGAACCTCCGGCAAGGAGACCGAAAAAGGTTGTCAATATGCGGTGGCTGACGACGAGAGAGTCATACTTGTCGTAAAAATTATCGCTGAAATCGAGTCCGGTTTTCAGGTAATCGAAATAATCCACCGCATAAGCCGGAAGCATCAGATCGATCACCGTGTCGTTCACGATGTAATTGTCTTTGGTGATGAAGAAGTAGGCGTCTTCTTCCTCGATCGGGCTGGAATCACGCTGAATCAACCTCCCCTTGTCGAGGTAATAGCGCTGAATATTCAGCACGTCGATCAGTTTCGGGGGATTCCAGATTTTATAGGCAAAAAGGGCAGAGAAGAGGATAAAACCAAACGTCCCGGCAATAACCAATCCTTTGCGTGCCGCGGGGAACTTCCCCGTTTTCGGACGTCGCCCCGAGGCCGCCCTTTTATTCTTTTTCTTTTCCCTCAAATCCGACACCGATTCAGATGTCACCACGAGAGTGGCGCCAACCTTTTCGGCCCCGGGTGCCACCGGTTCGGACACCGCGGAGTCGGAAATGGTCGACGTGTCGGAAGATTCCCAAAGAGGAAGACGCTTGATTTTGAGCATCGAGGGAATATCAAGCTGTCGACCGCACGAACACTCGATAACCCGGCCTGCCTGAGAGGTTTCGATCGGATGTTCGGCACCGCACCGACAAGTGAGCTTATAGCATTGACTCATCATTTCCTCAAAACGAACCACCTCCCCACCCCCCGGCAAGAGCCAAACATTTACCGGGAAAGATGAGGAATTCGGATCCCATTATACCACCCCTCCCCCGGTGCGTCTATACCTAAACGCGGGCTTCCGTCCGATCTTCGGGCAGGAGTGCCTTGTCAAAAATGCTTGACATCGGTCGCAACGTCAACGATAATCTGGGGAGGGAGCGGGCTATCGAATCGCCCTTCGTCCGAACAAATCCTCAATGGCAACTAAAGAAAACAATGCGGTATATTTCTCTCATTCTTCTGCTCCTTTCCCTCGTCGCGACGGTCCACGGCGACGAGTCGCACCCCCTTTCCCCATGCGATATCCTCCTTGACCGCGAGGGAACCCATCTCTACTTGCTCGAAAAGGACGCCATGCAACTTCGGGTTCGCGCCAAAGGGGGGCAACACCCCGACGAAACCCTGCCTCTGCCGATCGAACCGGTTCGGATGACCTTCCTGCCGGACGAAAAAATCGTTGCGGTTGTCGGCGGTATCGGCGAGGGGAAACTCCTCCTGATCCGGGTCAGGGACGATGATGGGCAGCCGACCTCTCCGAGTCTCGAAAAGAGCTTTTTCGCGGGCCATTCCCCCAGCGACGCGGCCGCCGCCCGGCGCGACGGAGAACTTCGCCTTTACGTGGCCGATCGATTCGCCGGCCAGGTTCGGGAAATCGACGGCAAAACGGGCGAGACCCTCCGCGTTTTCGAAGGCGGGCGCGAACCGATGGCTCTTAAAGTGACACCGGATCAAAAGACACTCGTCGTGGCCAACCTACTGCCCGAACATCGGGCCGACACCTCGTTCACCACTTCGCGGGTACGGCTGATCGACCTGGAGAGCGGCAGCGTGACACCGATCAACCTGTACAACGGTACCGCGAACCTATACGACCTCGACATTTCCCCCGACGGACGATTCGCGATCGTTTCCGGGACCAACGCCAACTACCAAACCGTCACCAGCCAGGTGATCGACGGTTGGATTGTCAATAACATCATCTCGGTCATCGATATTCCGGCGAAAAAGTTCGTCAAGATGATCCCTCTCGACAACACCCACCGCGGCGCGCCGAACCCATGGGGCGTCGCCTTCGGCAAAGACGGGAAATATATCGCGATCGCTCTTTCCGGAAGCGGCGAGGTCCTCTTCCTTTCGGTTGAAAGCCTCATGGCAATCATTCGGTCGAAACTGGGCGAGGAGCCTCCATCGGCCGAAACGAGGGCGGCCGATCCGCTCCGATACCGCGTACAAACCGGGCTCCGCGGAACGCGGCGTCTTGTGCTGCGAGGAAACACGGTCTGGGTCATCGGTTATTATGACGACGCGATCGCAAAGGTAACCCTCGATGTGATTCCCCCTTACGGGAAACCGTATTTTGATGCCCACACCGTACCGGAAATACCAGACACCGACCTGGCAGAAAAAAACGCCCGTCTTGCAAACGACACGAACGCCGAGAACACAGACTCCGCCTGGATTCCCCTCCCCTCCTTCTCGCCGAGACCGGGGATCGAGTTTACCCGCGCCTTTATGCGGCTCGGTCCGAAACCGCCCGAGACGATTCTGCGGCGGGGGGAATATCTTCTCAGCGACGCGCTCTATTGCGAAGAGCATTGGCAGAGCTGTATTACATGCCACCCCGAAGGTCGTGTGGATGCGTTAAGTTGGGACTTGGAAAACGACGGGGTGGGAAACCCAAAGAATACCAAGAGTCTTCTCTACGCACACGAAACTCCGCCGTCGATGATCACCGGCGTACGAGCCGATGCCGAAACCGCGGTCCGCGCCGGGGTCAAACATATTCTTTTCGGCTCCCTGCCGGAAGAAGATTACATCGCCATGGACGAATACCTCAAGTCGCTTCGTCCCGTCCCCTCTCCCCATTTGGAAGCCGGGGAACTGAGTCGGTCGGCCCGTCGCGGCAAAATCCTTTTCGAAAGTTCACGTACCCGCTGTGCGAGCTGTCACCCGGAACCCTTCTTTACCGATCTGTCGATGCACGCGACCGGATCGCAGGATTTCAACGAACCGCGCACACGATTCGATACACCGACTCTCTGCGAAGTCTGGAGAACCGCCCCCTATTTGAGCACCGGGCACTGGACGACGGTACGCGAGATGCTCATCGAAGGAAAACATGGCAACCGGGACGGCCTCCTGGACGAACTTTCGCCGGAAGAACTCGACGACTTGATCGAATATGTACTCTCCCTCTAATCGATAAACACACGGTGAGCTTTTCCGAAAAGCGGGTCAGCGCCAAGAACAAAGGGAATGGCTCCAAACACACAACGGGTATACACGGAGGTAGTTTATCGCTATTTTCTGCCTCGGCACACGGAATGAAAACGAAAAAAAGCCACCGGGCCGACGATCTTCCGGGCAATCTCCATTGGGGGGAACCGGCAAGGCTCGGGCTACCGGGCCGATTGGCGGGGATCCAAAGCATATCATTCGAAAAAGACGAGTTCCCGATGGAACAGCAACCGTCCGGAAAAAAAACTCTCTTTCAACCGTTTCAGACCCCGTACCGAGAAATGATCATAAAGACCTCCGGAACAGATCAAAAGAAGGACGGTATGAAAACCATCCTCGCCATACTTCTCTCAACAATCGAGCCGAGGGGATGTTAATCCCCGTCCCTCACACCCCTCGTGTGTACCCGTTCATTGTGACTGATCTTGTTACATACTTGTGTGTCGGGATACGGCTTTTGCTGTCCTTGGGGGGTTCCGGCCTTACCGTCCAATCGTTCGCACGGCATCTTGATGTGGCCGATCTTGCAGTCATTGCCCCGTCTGCGAATGATTTTGTTTGGCTTCTTCGATAGTGTCAGGAATCTTTCGCAAATTTGTTTTTACCACTCGGTTGACCGTCGGCTAGCCGACGGTCAATTCGTCTCGTTCTGCGTCCATCTCCCAAAGATGATCCATATTCATATAGCGTTTAGTCCCCCATTCGGAAACGGCAACATGCCTGAGCCTGGCACATACCAACATCAGCGCACTCTGGCCGTCCGGAAACGCTTCAATCGCCCTCGTCCGGCGTTTTATCTCCCGAATGACCCGCTCAAGCAGGTTATTGGTTCGGAGGCGAGTCCAATGCTGACTCGGAAATTCCATAAACGTCAGCGTCTCTTCTATGCTCTCTTCAACCTTCCTGGCCGCGGTGGAGAGTCTCATCTCACGGAGTTGTGAGGCCACTTGCTTTGCCTTGACTCGAGCCGTTTCCTTGCTCTCCTGAGAGTGAATCGCCTTCAACATCATGGAAACCGCCCGAACCTTTCCACGCGGGATGACAGAAAATACGTTCCGGTAAAAATGGACAATGCAACGTTGATAGCGTGAGTCCGGAAAAACCTCGTTAATCGTCTCAAGCATGCCGAGATTCTTGTCGCCGACAAAAAGACGAACTCCCTTGAGACCTCTTTCTTTCAGCCAGACAAAAAAAGAACGCCAACTCTCATGGTCTTCTTTCATCCCTTCCGCCGCGCCGAGAATCTCACGATGGCCATCGCTGTCAACGCCTATGGCAAGAAGAATGGAGACATTCCGAATCTCGCCGCCCCAACTGCGCTTGAGATAGGCGCCGTCCAGATAAACATAGGCATATTCGCCGGTAAGCGGACGACTGCGCCACGACTCGATGTGCTCATAGGCCTTCTTGTTCAGATGACTGATCGTGCCCGGAGAGACTTTGGTCCCCCAGAGAGCTTCCGTGATGTCTTCAATGCGGCAAGCGGAAACCCCGGCAAGATACATCTCAATAAGCGCCTCTTCCACGGATGGCTCGCGCCGACGATAGTGTTCGATGATCGCTGTCTCAAACTGAACCCCCTTCAATTTGGGAATGTGCAGCGTCACGTCGCCGGACGTCGTAGTAAAGTTGCGATCATAATGCCCGGATCGATAACCGTTCCTTCCACGCTGGTTCTCACTAAATTTTTCAATTCCCCCTTCAACGCGGATTCATTAAGTTGTACAATGGTGTCAGACATGGTTTGCGCTCCTCGGTTTTTTGTTGTTGAAAATTCAATTTTATCGAGTAGCGTAGACCATGTCTACTTTCTTGCAATTTACGAAACTTATTTTACGTTATCTCGATGTTTAACAAAGCAATACACTTGAGGAAAGCACATAAATGTCATTCTTTAAAAATACACGCAAGCCAAAAGGGTTGGGCGGAAAGATTATGGTTGTCATGATGAATTTAGTGCATAGTGCGTTGGCGGATTGGGGACTTCAATATCTGAATATTCCGACCGATGCCGACATTTTAGATGTTGGGTGTGGCGGTGGTGCAAATATCAGGAAGCTCTTGAAATTATCTCCAAATGGTACGGTGAAGGGCATTGATTATTCTGAAATCAGCGTGGAAATGGCCCGAAAGGTAAATGCAAAAGAAATTCAGTCCGGGCGTTGTGAGGTACTCCAAGCAAACGTTATGGAACTACCATTTGACGATAATTCCTTCGATATCGTAACCGCTTTCGAAACTGTATATTTTTGGTCGGATCTGCCAGAGAGCTTTAAAAAAATATGCCATGTAATGAAAATCGGTGGAACTTTCTTTATTTGCAATGAATCCAACGGTGAAACAGACAAGGACGATAAGTGGGTTAAATCCATCGGAGATATGACGATACATACAGGAGAACAAATAAAGGAAGTTATACTTCAAGCAGGATTCTCTGATGTTCAGATTCAAAAGAACAGGAAAGGCTGGCTCTGTGTGACAGCGAGAAAAGGAGAAAGAGGCAACAACAGGGCAAAAGTAAAACCTTATTCGAAAAGCGAGGCAATATCTGATGAAGCAATACAATATAACGGGAATGAGCTGTGCCGCCTGCAGTGCCAGAATTGAAAAAGCTGTTCTCGGAGTTGAAGGCGTTACAGCATGCTCCGTGAGCTTGCTTACAAACTCAATGGGTGTTGAGGGTATGGCCAGCGACAGCGCTATCCTATCAGCGGTGAAAAAGGCGGGATATGACGCGTCGAAAAAGGACGGCGGACAGAAAAGCGAAAACAGGGATGAGGACTTGCTGGCTGATAAGGATACCCCCATACTCCTAAAGCGTCTGATTTCATCCCTTGCTTTTTTGCTGCTTCTTATGTACGTGTCAATGGGACACGTTATGTGGAGCCTTCCTCTGCCGTCTTTCTTTGACAATAATCCCATTGCGATCGGAATTGTGCAAATGGCACTGTGCGTGATTGTAATGGTCATCAATCAAAAATTCTTTACCAACGGATTCAAAGGCTTGATCCACTGCTTTCCGAACATGGACACGCTTGTATCTCTCGGCTCGGCTGCTTCTTTTGTATACAGCATGTACGCTCTGCTGGCAATGACGGTTTCTGCAACTCCGGAACGACATCTTCATGAGCTTTATTTTGATTCGGCGGCAATGATCCTCGTTCTCATCACATTTGGCAAGATGTTGGAGGCCCGGTCAAAAGGCAAAACCACCAATGCGCTGAAAAGCCTGATAAGCCTTGCTCCGAAAACAGCAACGATTCTCCGTAGAGAAAAAGAAATCAGCATAGACATCGAAGACGTCCGAAAAGGAGACATTTTCGTTGTCCGTCCCGGAGAAAGCATCCCGGTTGACGGTATCGTTGTCGAGGGATATAGCGCCGTTGACGAGTCGGCTTTGACCGGGGAAAGCATCCCCGTGGATAAAAATACAGGAGATACGGTCACCGGCGCAACGATCAACCGTTCCGGTTATATTCAGTGTGAAGCGATCCGCGTCGGAAAGGACACCACTCTTTCGCAGGTTATCAAAATGGTGAGTGAGGCAGCGGCGACGAAAGGCCCCATTGCAAAAGCAGCAGACAAGGTTGCCGGTGTGTTTGTTCCGGTTGTCCTGTTCGTAGCCGTTGTTGTCTTTGCCGCATGGCTCCTGACCGGCGCCGAAGTCGGTTTTGCACTTGCCCGATCGATATCCGTGCTTGTGATCAGTTGTCCTTGCGCTCTCGGCCTTGCCACACCGGTTGCAATCATGGTTGGCAACGGTAAGGGGGCTAAGAATGGGATGCTTTTCAAAACAGCAGCATCGCTTGAGACGGCAGGAAAAACACAGGTTGTTGTTTTGGATAAAACAGGAACGATCACCAAGGGTGAACCCGAAGTCACGGATATCGTCGGAGAAGCGGAACTGCTCATGCTGGCATACAGTCTTGAAAGAAAGAGCGAACATCCGCTTGCAAAAGCCATCGTAAAAAAAGCGGAAGAGGCCGGTATCGATTATGCCGAAACCCGTAATTTTGAGATATTTCCGGGCGGCGGTTTGTCCGGTGTTATAGAAGAACAAACCGTTTACGGCGGAAATGCGGACTTTGTGGGCAAAGCAACTGTGATCGAGCCTGAAATGCTTGCGATTGCAGAGAATTTTGCCAATGAGGGCAAAACGCCGATTTTCTTTGCAAAAGAAAATGGGCTTATCGGCATTATCGCGATTGCCGATACGATTAAGGCGGATAGCAGACAGGCAATAAGCGAACTGGAAAACATGGGAATTCGCATTATCATGCTGACCGGAGATAATGAAAAAACAGCAGAAGCAATCGGCAAACAAGCTGGCGTGAATGCTGTCATTGCAGGGGTCAAACCCGACGGGAAAGAGGCCGTTATACGGAGTTTACAAAATGATGGCATTGTAACAATGGTCGGCGACGGCATCAATGACGCACCTGCGCTTACCAGAGCCGATGTCGGTATCGCTATAGGCGCCGGAACCGACGTCGCTATCGACGCAGCAGATGTGGTGCTGATGAACAGCCGCCTCACGGATGTCCCCGCGGCCGTTCGCCTCAGCCGCACTACATTGCAGACGATTCATCAAAATCTATTTTGGGCGCTGATTTATAACATGATCTGCATTCCTGTTGCAGCAGGAGTGTTTGTATGGGCAGGATTGACATTGAGTCCCACGCTTGGTGCAGCGGCCATGAGCTTGTCGAGCTTCTGCGTTGTAACAAACGCACTAAGGCTGAATTTGTGTGATATTCATTCGGATAGGCGCGACAGGAGAATAAAGCAGAAACCAGGAAAAGAGGGAAAAACAATGGAAAAGATAATAAAAATAGAAGGCATGTTATGCCCACACTGCGAAGCAAGGGTGAAACAAGCGCTTGAGGAGCTTGATGGAGTGAGTGAAGCTATCGTCCGTCATACAGAAGGGACGGCCATTGTAAAACTGTCTGCCCAGGTTGCGAACAGCGTTCTGGCACGCGCTATCACGGATAATGGATATAAGGTGATGGAAATAAAGTAAACGAAGCATACCTGCGGTTTCGAGATCCATCTTTTTCAAAGCGTTTGTTTGTCATCCGCCTTTTTTTTCGGGGCTTGAAAAGACTTGTTCCCCATAACATGTTCGATCTTGCAAGCATCATCTATTGCCGTTCCTTATCAAGATAACGTAAAATAAGAACCAATCCTAAAAACCATGTTTTATTTCATATTGCCAATTTGCGAAACTTATTTTACGTTATCGCTTCTTCACCTTGCGGTTGTAGCCACCCTCGGATTCCATCTTGCGATCGACATAATCGCCGTTTGGAAGTCCGCATTGTCGTGCCCTACGCGCACTTTGGGAGTTTCGCCCGTCAGATGTTCGCCAACGCCCGGCGCACAAAAAACGGACGCCCGCTCGGTGTGGACGTCCGCGAGAGAAAAAGGGGGGTTCGGCACTGCCCCGCCGGTTATTTCACCACCACGATATCGTAAAGATCGACCTGGTCCACGGAAACCGTGACATAGCCGTCTTCCCACCGGAAAGGCAGCTCAGTGCCCGCGGGTTGCATGGTCACGGATTCCGGGGCTTTTTCGGTTTTCACGCGTACGGTCAGGGGGCCGATCGGTTGGATGTCGTTGAAGAACGGATCGGTCTGATGGGGGCCGGAGACGTTCACCAGATGGACACCGAGAAGCCCGTCCGACGAACGACGGAGCGAAACATCGACGTGATGCGAGCCTTCGACCGTTACCGCCGGCTCCGGCAGAAGAAGACGCATTGCCGCTTCGACCAGTTGCCGCGTCTCTTCGTTCGGCGAGGCAAGATACTCGGCCGAGAAACACCGCGGGTATTTTACGACCAGTCCGCTTCCGAAAGTGCCGGAGACCAGAAGGGGATCAAAATCGCTGGTCTGCCACACAACATCTTGAAACGCCTGACCGAAAAGGGCACAGAGTTTCTCCCCTGTCAGGAAAAGGTGCCCTCCCTGACAGACATAGTCGGCGACAAAGTCAACCAGGTCGGGGGGGAGAGTTTCCCATTCGCAGAGAACCGCGGCGGGATACTCGGCAGCACACTTTTTGAAGGTCTCTCCGAGCGCAACATCGAGGGAATATTGGCTATCGAGGATCGCGTTGCACAGTCCGCGCTGCCATGTCAGCACATTCGGGAAGAGTCCCGCCCCCGCCTGATTCACCCGGTCATAGTGCGAGGCGGTCGGTATGACAAAGATCGTTTGCGGGACGGCTACCGAACGGAAACAGAACGGTTTGCGCGCCCGGCAAAATTCGCCGATTTCACCCATCTGCGAAACATACGGAATATCGACGCTTCCGTCACGATTCTGGAAATAGTAGGCTTGAAAGCCCCCCCCTTGTGAGAGGACACAAGCTGCCTCGCGCATGAGCTGGGCGGTCCCCTTCGGTTGCCAAGGAGCGTTCGGTTCTTTGCGCGCAAAACTCCACGCCATCAAATCCCACGGTTTCCCCTGCGACGAGATGAAACGCGGGGTCAGGCGTGCGGCGTTCACACTGTTTGCAGGCGTATAATCCCCCGAAATGTAGTCGATATCGGCGGAAACCGGTTCGGGCATATGGTCGGTGAAAGCCCAGTTGCTGGTGATTTCAAAATCCGGCGCCGCCGCATGGACTTCATCGACCCAATACCGAAGCCGATTTCGGAACACGTCGCGATTGAATTCCAACCATTCGGCCCAATTCGGTTCATCCTTCGATTTCGGCAAAACGTCGATCCCGGTCCGTTCCCGAAAAGCTTTCGCCGATGCCTCGCCGTAATCGGAAGCCGCCGACCAACAATCACCGTCGACCCAGACCCCGTCGACGCCGTAATCGAGCGCCAGCTCCTTAAGCTGGGGAATCATCAGTTCATCAAGATACCCGCCAAACGCCGAGGTCGCTCTCTGGTTGAGCGACCCGTCGGCATTGACGTACGCCCACTCGGGATGCAGGGCGATCGCCCGGTTGTCCCAAACACCGGAATAGTGCATGTAAAGCGAAACGCCCCGTGCGGCGGTTACCTTACGCCAGACGCGCAGAGGGTCACCGGTGATATTCGAACAGGGATTCCCCACTTTGGTCGGATAACTCGAAATACCGGGATGGCCTTTGCAGTCGATTTGAATAAAATCGGGCCTGACCGCGTCGAGGAGAGCGTTCACCATTTCGTCGGTCGTGTTCTGACCGACATGGTCGTCGATACTGCAGTGAAAATCGAGGTGGATCCCGAAAAAGGCATCTTTTCGTTTCGGTCGCTGCGGGTCATCGGCACGGCAAATCGCGGCAAAGGCGAAAAAAACCAGAAGGAGAGAAAGAAAGTTGCGTCTCATAAAAAATCCTGTTTGGGCAAAGCAAAGGCGCGCCATACAACGCGCCGATGAACATTTCGAATGGGAAAGGGCGCGGTCCGAAACCGCGCCCGCGGAACGAAAAATCGTTATTTTTCCGAAAGAAAAACGAATATCCCCTTTTTGTTACTGACCAGCACATCGGGGCGGCCATCGCCGTTGATATCACTCGTCCAGACTTGAGTCCCGACCCCCGAATCGTCGTCGATGATATGTGGGATCACCTTAGCGTCTTCGCCGTCTTTGGCGTGACGGACTTCCCACCACATCAGAATGGCCGGATCGTTCGGATTGGCGTCGTTCTTCGAGCCGTGGGCCCACCATCGTTTCCCGGTGACGAAATCGGTAACACCGTCTCCGTTAAAGTCGGCGGTCGCCATGGCATGGAGTTGGCTGACTTTCGGGAAAAAATCGTCGGCGGGATTTTCGGGAATCAAGACGTTTTTCTCAAAAGAGATCTCACCGTTTTCGTCTCGCAATTGGCGGTACCACTCCAAGCCGTAGAAATGACAATGACGAGCCGTCACCACATCGTTGAGTCCGTCGCCGTCGATATCGAGCGCCAGAATATTCGATGCCGCCTCCGAAAACTTGAAGGGATGGAATCTCCAGGGGGTATCGCGATAATTCTCCGGCTGCTCCCACCAACCGTCCATCTCCAGCAGGTCGACGCGGCCGTCACCGTTGATGTCTCCATGCCCGACCCCGTGAAAAAAGCGAAAATATTTTTCGTTTTCTTCCGAAACCGGGATGAACTCCCAGGGTTGATCGGCCTTTTCCGGATCCCACTTGGCAAATCCGAAACGGCGGTTTTGATTGAATATCAGATCGGCGCGTCCATCGCCGTCGACATCGGCCCATTCTTGCGACTCGTTCCCGAGTTCGGCAACCGACTTATGTTTCTTCCATTCACCGTCGGGGGTCTTCGGATTTTCGTACCAGTACCCCTGATTCCCCGGGAAGGGACAGGCAATCACATCACACCAACCGTCGCCGTTGATGTCGTCGGCAAAATTCACAAAGGAGTCGGAATAGTTTTCGGGATCGAAGTTTTCGCCTTCGTAAATTTTGTGGGAAACTTTAAAGTCAGGTCCTTCGTACCACGCGCCCCCGGCAACGATATCGACGATGCCGTCGTTGTTGAAGTCGGCGGCGGCAGCCCCTTCGGAATTGAAATGATCACAAACGACAATCTTCCTGAATTTCGGTTCAAACCCGAACACCGCCGCCGTGGTTAGAAGGATGAGAGTCGTCAACATGGAAAGTTTTTTCATCGGTCTTCTGCTTTTCTCTTGTTTTAACTTTTCTAAAGGTTTTCAATCCAGTCAATCGCATCATGCTGCCATTTTTCCCAACTCGGGCCTTGGTAACCGTTCAGTCCGTGTCCGCCGTTTTCGAGTTCAAGATAGACACAAGGGCGGCCGAAATCCTCCATCCGCCGGACAAATCCCCGGCTGTTTTCGGGCGGAACCACCGTGTCGTCTTGGGCGTGCGCCAAAAAAACGGGAGGCGTTTCCGAACCGACCTGCTGTTCGGATGAAAAGAATGCGATATCTTCTTCGGTCGGATTTTCACCTAAAAGATTGTCGCGACTTCCCGCGTGGGTCAGTCCTTCCGCCATCGTGATCACCGGATAGATGAGGATCGCAAAGTCGGGGCGGCACGAGACGCGCATCAGGGGAGCGTCGGCCGTAGGATCGCCGTCGCAGAAATGGACCGCGGCACTCGATGCCAGGTGCCCGCCGGCCGAAAAACCGATGATTCCGACCTTTTCCGGATCGACACCATACTCCTTCGCATGAGCGCGAACCCAACGAATCGCCTGTTGGGCGTCGGAAAGGGGAACATCTTTTCGCCCGGCCGGAAGACGATACTGCAGGACAAACCCGGCGATGCCGTTTTGATTGAGCCAATCGGCAATCCCAAACCCTTCCGGATCGATACACAGGCCCGAATAGCCGCCCCCCGGACAAATCACCAGGGCAGGAGACAGGTTCGAAACGGGTTGTTCGGGAGTACGCACATAAAGGGGAACCGGCCGATCGACCGCACCACCATAGATGTCATCGATCGTCTCTTCCCCGGCCACAAGAGTCGCCGCGGCCATCAAGAGAAAGAGCGTGATGAAGGTGGAACGTACTTTCATTGGTGCTCCCTGATCAGAGACGAAAGCTTCTCCTGTTTCGGATTTCCGGACAGGCGCGCGACCTCGTTTCCGTCTTTGAAAAGGAGAATCGTCGGAATTGACTCAACATTGAACCGCTGCGCGAGGTTCATGTTGTCGTAAAGGTCGACCTTCAGTATCAGGGCCTCGTCGCCGAATTCGTCGGCAAGACGATCCATAACCGGGGCCAGAGCTCGGCACGGTCCACACGTCGGAGACCAAAAGTCGACCAAAACCGGCACGGTTGCGTTGAGAACCGTGCTGTCAAAGTCGGCCTCACTCAAATCCTTCGCTTTCATGAAAACCTCCGATAAAAACTATTTCTTACAACAGCAACAGCACTGGTTCTCGGGTTTTTTGTAGTCGCCGATCTCAGGCGTCGACGGATGCGCGTCGGGGCCGAAGTAACGCAGACCGACGAGCGGTTCGTTCCCAGTATTGACGATCTCGACTCCGTTCTTGGCGGCATCGGCGGTGATGAAGATTTCGTCGTCGGGCTCTTCGCCGAAACGAATCATGTTCGGAGATTCGATGGCAAGTTTCCCCATCGTCCCGCGCCCCTGGGTGGTAATCCAGCAACTCGCGGCGGTATCGACCAGTTTGCAGCGGGCCCCCGGCATCACGGTCAGTTCTTTCGCCGAAAAGCGTTGTTTGTCGTCGATCTTTCCGTAGACGATCCACTTGTCGACATAACCGGCTTCAAAATTCGAAGCGCTTTTGTCGACGATCGGTTCCAAATAGTTATGATCCTTGAAATAGGGGTCAACGTTCTTTTCCCAATCGAGCTGCTCCACAATGAAATCGAGGTCCTTTTTTTTGTCGTCCGGCACATTCTTGACAAGCAGTTCCCACGAAATGGCGTCTTTGTCGGTCAGGGACTGGAACATACCGAACACGTCGCTCCCCCATTGCGGTTCGTAGGTGCAAACCGAACCGGGCGCGTGCAAAACACCGGCGGGAACAACCCAGCCGGTCCCCGGCTTGAGCCGATAAGCTTTCGAGAGATCAAGGATACCGTTGTCTCCCTTGTTCCAATCCTCGAGACATTTGCGCACCTGCGCTTTCGTCGTTCCCGGTTCGAGCCCCATAAAGGTATAATCGAAACGGTTTTCGGCGGCGTTCAGTTGCGGCGGATAGTAATAGGCTTCCGGTTTACCGTCTTGCCCCGTCAGATTAGCATCTTTGTCCATCTGGTGCATATGGTGCGGCAGAGGGCCGAGGTTATCGAAAAACTTCGAGAAGACGGGCCAGCGCTGATACCGGTTCCATATGGCCTCGCCGACAATACCTCCCTTCCCTTCTTCCACGGCATCGCGCAGCAAGAAGCGTTTTCCGTCAAAGCGGATATAACTGAGGCCTTCGTCATCGGCACGCCCGGCATTTTCAGCCTCGGTGGTACTCCCGAACCACCGTTCGTCGATTCCCCCCCGGTCAAGACCAAGCGCGTACCAGTCAGTCGGCGCGAGTTTGATCCGGCGTCCCGGCTTGCAGAAGACTCGAGGAACCCAGTTCGGGGTCAGGCGCAAAATACCTTCCCCCGCTTCCATCGCCGCGGCCAGAATCGAAGCAACATTATCGCGCGAAACCTTTTCAGATTGACAGCAACATCGAGACATTTCAAAATCCTCCAAAGCATTTTCCTTATGAAGTTTCAAAGAGAGCAAACTTCATCCCATTATTCATTATTCGGGACAAAAAACAAGCTCTCGGCGCCCGATCCCGAAAATATTTCGCCCCGTCCCGCAAGCCAGGCGAGAGTCTTCCGAACCCAATCGCTTGACAGCCGGGCGAAATTTCCCATAATCTCTGTGACGATTCGTTCCGGTGCCGACACCCTTTTCTCTGCCGGAAGATGAAAACAATCCGAGACTCCCAGACGTATGGAACTGAACTTCATTGCTACCTCGGTGATGGGGCTAGAGGCGATCACCGCCCGTGAACTCCAAAACCTGGGGCTTAACCCCCGCAACTCCGATGCGCTCGCGGGTCGGACCTTGTTCACCGGTACGGAAAGAGACCTTGTTCGCGCCAACCTGCACCTTCGCACAGCCGGAAAGATTCTGATCGAGCTGGCAAGCTTTGGTCTGGGGAACGATTTCGACACCCTTTTCGACGCGGTCGACTCGGTCCCTTGGGAAGATTGGATGCCGTGCGACGCGGCCGTGACGGTCAACGCGCGATCGGTTCGCTCGACGATTACCAGTGTACCGGCACTCCAGCGGGTGGTCAAAAAAGGGGTGGTCAACCGTCTCTGCCGCACTTACCGCCTCGACCGGCTCCCCGAAACGGGGCCGGCCTATTCGGTCGAACTTGCGGTTTATAAAGACCGCGCCTCTCTCACCCTTAACACGACCGGACGGGGACTCCATCGTCGCGGGTACCGGCTTCTGAATGCCGCGGCTCCCCTGCGCGAGACGCTTGCCGCCGCGCTGGTCCGCCTCTCGGTCTGGAATCCCGACCGTCCCCTCCTTGACCCGTTTTGCGGTTCCGGCACGATTCTGATCGAGGCCGCCCTGCAGGGACGCCGTATCGCGCCGGGCCTTCACCGCCGATTCGAGGCGCAATCGTGGCCCCTTTTCCCGGAAAACATCTGGAACGAGGCCCGGGAAGAAGCCCGTGCGCAAATCTTGCCGTCGCTCCCCGAACGGCTTCGCGGGATCGACATCGACCCGAAAGCCATCGAATACTCTCGCCACCACGCCGAACGCGCCGGGGTCGGCCAAGACATCGATTTCGAGGTCGGCGATTTTCTACAGGTCTCCGACCCGCGTCCCTACGGTTGTGTGATCTCGAATCTCCCCTACGGCGAGCGACTCGGCGAAAAAGAGGATCTGCTTCCCCTTTATGAGTCGATTCCCGTGGTACTCTCCCGATTCCCGACTTGGAGCCACTACATTTTCACCGCGTGGACCGACTTCGAGTCACTGATCGGCCAAGAGGCCACCCGGCGCCGAAAAATCTATAACGGGCGAATCGAATGCACCTACTTTCAGTTCCTCGGCCCGAAACCGCCCAAGGCCGCCGAACCGCGCGATGTCGGGAAGAACGGCGCCGAACCACACCACACCGAACCGCCGGCGGCCGATCGCGCCGTCCCTGCCAAACCGCTCGCCGAGGAATCGGCTAACCGCACCGAAACACCGTCTTCCGACTCAACGTCTGTGCCGCAACCGGTCTTCGCCGGGCTCGACGAGTATGCCGAATACCAGGCTCAAGAGTTCAGCCGCTGCCTGGCCAACCGTGCCCGGCATCTGCGCAACTATCCCAAACGAGGGATCACCTGTTACCGGCTCTACGAACGCGATTTTCCGGAAGTACCGCTCGTGATCGACATTTACGAGGGGAAATACCTTCATATCGCCGAGTTCGACCGCCCCAACGGCAGGAGACCGGGAGTACACCGACTTTGGCTCGACCGGATGGTGGCTGCTGCCGCCGAAACGCTCGACATCGCCCCGGAGAACGTCTTTCTCAAACGACGGGTCCGTCAGAAAGGGTTATCGCAATATGAAAAGCTCGGTCAGACCGGACGATTTAT
This sequence comes from Thermoguttaceae bacterium, assembly GCA_050943135.1. Taxonomy (GTDB): domain Bacteria; phylum Planctomycetota; class Planctomycetia; order Pirellulales; family Thermoguttaceae; genus RUG695. The sequence goes on from JBMNOP010000002.1 coordinate 264,744, forward strand.
CACGGCCCACGAGGGGGGCCTGGCTTTTCGTTGCAATATGACAGACTACCTCGACACCGGCCTGTTCCTCGACCACAGACTCACCCGTACCATGGTTCGAAAAGAAGCCGCCGGCAAACGGTTCCTGAATCTTTTTTGCTATACGGGCACCTTCACATGTTACGCCGCCGACGGCGGAGCCGTTTCAAGCGTTTCGGTCGACCTTTCCCCCCGTTACCTTGAATGGGCCGAGGCGAACCTGCAAATGAACGGATTGGCCGGAGATCACCGTTTTATCCGTGCCGACGTGATGAAGTTTCTGATGAACCCGGATCGTTACGGCATCGAGGAACCGTTTGACCTGTGTGTCTGCGATCCCCCGACCTTTTCGAACAGCAAATCGACCGAATCGGATTGGGACGTACGACGCCGTCATGTTGAACTGCTTCGTCTCTTGGCCGAGCTGATCGCGCCGGGCGGAATTGTTTACTTCTCAAGCAATTTCCGCCAATTCAGGTTAGACGAAAACTCCTTAACCGATCTGTATCGAATCAGAGAGATTACCAATAGAACCGTTCCGGAAGAATTTCGGAACAAACGTATTCACAAAGCCTGGAGGATGGAACGATGCGTATCGCAGAACGTTGGAAACTGAGAGACCCCGCAACCAAGGAAGAATATCTTCGCCGCCATGACGAGATCTGGCCCGAAATGAAAGCATTGCTCAAAGAGGCCGGTTACCGTAACTACTCGATCTGGCTGTCGGGCGACGACCTGTTCGCCGTTTACGAAATGGATGACCCGAAAAAGGGACGGGAAATTCTCGACCAAAGCGAAGTCAAGAAGAAGTGGGAAGATTCGATGCGCCACTTGATCGACCTCGGACCGAACGATATTCCCGAACAGCTTGAACAGATGTTCTTCTTCAGCGGCACCGACGACTGACCTTCGGACAGCGGCAGTCGGTTTCAACACCAGAGAGGGACGCGCCCTTAACAAGGTGCGCGCCCCCCGTTGTGTCTCGCCGAACGATGGCGGGGATTACTCGATCACCGTGGTCACCGTGAACGTACGGCCGCGCGTCAGCTCGAACGACCAGGCGATGCGGGTCGGTTTGTTCGGTGTCTGCGGATCGTCCTTCCCGACGATCTGATCAACCAATTCGCCGACGACGGGCTCGCCCTCTTCATCAACCGCCGTCGCCGTCACCCGAATACCGGGCCCGACCGAACCGTCTTTTGCGGGACGCGGCGTAACGGTGTAGGAATTTGCGCTCTCTTTTTTCCAGTCCTCGAACGTAATGAGCGGGAAATCGGCCTGCCGCGGCGCGTCGGGAGCAAACGTCACCGTATCGACAACGGTCACACGATTCCCTTCGCCCGCCGGTGCGCGCTTATAGACGAATCGTCGGAGAACCCGCTGTGCGCCGGAATCGGGATAAGCACTCGAAAGATCGAGCGTATAGAGGACCCGGCTGTCGGTAAATTCGGCCTCGATGACATCGGCCGCGGCCTTCTTTCCCGTGACTTGGAGTTTTCCGTTGATTCGGGGAACCGGATGCCCGAACGAATTGAGCAGTTCCCCCTCGTAACGCTGACCGGAGAAAGTTCGGCGCGAGTAGGTCTCTCCCCCGGGGTCTACCGCCAGCCAAACCCCGCCGCGCAAAATCACGAACGTGCCGATATCGTTGTGATTATGTTTCTCGCCGTTATTTCCCCCCTTAAAAACGGCGGCCATCTGTGCGTTTTCCCCTTTTGGCGGACGGCAGATCACGATTCCCGCTTCGGGAAACCAACTCACCGGATCGACCAGGTAATCCGCCCGCGCCGCTCCCTCGGAAGGAACCAGGGCCGGAAGCTCACCCCCGGCATCGAGGTAGGAAAAGAGATACGCGGCCGCGACAATCGGCGAGTCCCCCGCCCTGTGCGGAAACCCGAAACGCTGCTCGATTTCGGTCAACCCCAAACCAAGCCGTCGACTTAGAAGGGCGATCAGGGCTCTGTCCGGTATGGCCGTGAGCGAACAATCGGCGAACGCGGGGTATCGTTCCGGTGCGACCTCCATTTTCAGGGCATATTCGGTAATCGCCCGTACTTTCGGGCAGGCGTAAAGGTTCACGACCTGCGAACCGCGCCACGCGATTTCGGCCGCCTCGGCAAAGTTGCCGAATCCGTAGTTCCAGTACGCGATCCCTTCGCTGCAATAACCCTGGCCGTCAAATCCCCTCAGAAAACGGGTCGACATAAAATGTTCGGCCGCGGCCAGGAACCAAGCGCGTTCTTCGGGCGAGTCGCAGATCGAAAGTGCCGCCGCGGTCGATCCGCAGAAGCAGACGGCGTTCCAGTTATTGGTTGTCATAACCCACCACATCATCCTGTTGTTCGCTCCGTTGACTTCGGCACGGAGCGGTTCGAGGACACGCTGCATGACATTTTCGACGATCAGCTCCCGAAGTTCGGGAGAAAGAACCGGTTCCATCGCCCGGGCGATCATCGCGAGATTCCCGCCGAGATTCGTCGCCGAGAGGCCGGCGGCACGGGTTTTGCCGTCGTAAATCTCGGCCCCGCGATCGTGCGCCGGAAGAGCCCAGCTCGGATAAGCGCATATCTTCCGAAGGATTTCTTCAAGCGCCGGAAGGAAACGGCCCTGATTTTCGGCCATTTCGGCCATTGCCAACGTAAGACACCGGTTCCTCCAAAGATTCCATTGGTTTTGGTAATTCGTACGGTTCCCGTTCTCGTAATACTCCTTGTAAAGCTCTTCCGGCAATTCGGGAATCGGCTCGTTCAGGAATTGTTCGGCCCGCCGAATCATCCCGGCATTCACTTCGAGTCGGGCGAACGTCTCCCACTTTTCGCGGTCGGTGATCGGCGGGATGAGCGCGACCGGTTCGGGCGGCAAGAGCGGAGCCAGTTCGGCGGCACGCGCCTCGACGGCCTTGCGGTCTTCCGGGGGGACCTCGGCGCAGAACACCGAAAGCGCGGGAAGAAGCAAGAGAAAACAGAGAAAGAATTTTTTCATGACAACCCTCAAATTTCCGTTTTTTACGACGATGGTTGGTGGGGTTTCGTTCGTCGCGGTGCTTTGTCGAGAAGGTTCCGAATTCCGCCGGAAATAGCTTCCGGCCCGTTAACTGCCCCTCCCCAAAAAACATTCTAACCTGTTCCATACGGGAATTCAATCTTCCTGCCTCATGGTTTCCCTTTCAGGGGTTCCGGAACTTTCTCGCCCGTTCGCTTCGGTCGCCCGATAAGTTTACAACAACGGCCGGGAAATTCTCGGCACGGCTAAAGATGGAAAAGTGTTTTAGGGAACCGTAATTCGGGTCCAAGGAATTTTCACGATCCGGTAACTATATCCGGTTCCTCGTACGCACACTCCCTCCGATCACCGGCAGAGAGAGATAGGGCAGGCCGGAAGCGTCCGAAAGTGAAAGCCCGATCCGACGGCTCTCCGCCGACAGTTTGTTTTGAAAAAGATACGATTAAGACTTTTGGTGTTCGGCAAGCCGCTCCCTGAGGCGGGCAACCAGCACCGAAACGATCTCGTCGTAGGGGTACGAGCCGACGAGCTTTTCCCCTTCTTTGAAGTTCACCTTATCGGCCCCGCACCAGAGTCCAAAATCGGCATCGTCGGTTTCTCCCGGCCCGTTGACCCGACACCCCATCACGGCAATTTTCATCGGGACGTCGGCAGCAAAAGAAGTCGCTTCCCGAACCTGTTCGGCCAGCGCCACGAAAGCATCGCTCTGAACTCGGGCGCAACTCGGGCAGCTGACGATGTTCAGGCGGGGCAGATTCAATTCACTCGCTTTTAAGATTTTTCCGGTCACCACATTGGCCAAGATCATCTTCCCGGCGGCCACCTCTTCCTCTTTGCGGTCGTTGGGCACAGTGAGCGAGACGCGCAGGGTATCGCCGATCCCTTCGGACAGAAGCGTCTCGAGCGCGTAACGCGATTTCGGAATTCCGTAGGCCGGAAGCCCGGCTTCGGTCACTCCCAGATGAATCGGCACTTCAGGACGGAGACCTGCGAATCGGCGATTGACCAGAATCACCGTCTCGGGATCCGAATCTTTCAGGGAAACGCAGTAGCGGGTAAAACCGATCTCATCAAGCCGGTTGGCATGCTCGATGGCCGACTGCAAGATCGGGGCAAACGGGTCGGGAAGATTCTCACCGTCCGAGGCTGCCCGGGCGACTTTGTAAGCTTTCAGAAGGACCGGATCGATACTCCCGCAGTTGATCCCCACACGCAACGCCACATCGTTGTCTTCGGCGATTTTCGCGATCCGGCCGACCTTCTCTTGCCAGGGACGGTCCGGTTCAACATGATGAAGGTGGCCGGGATTGTAGCGGATCTTATCGACATAAGGCGCGACTTTTTCGGCCAGACGGTAGTTCTCTTGCAAGTCGACCGACAGATTCGCGTGCGTCTGCCGCCGAATCTCGGGAAGGGCCGCCGCGTCACGATCGGTATCAACCGCCAGGCGCACAATCGCGGCACCCGCCGCTTCAAGGCGATTGACCGTCTCGACGGTCGCGTCGATGTCCGAGGTTTTGCTCGCGGCCATCGACTGTATGGCAACCGGATTCCCGTAACCAATCACGACGGTTCCGATTCGAATTGTACGTTGCCGAGACATACAGAACCTTTCACAGATTTTTTGCGGGAGATTCGCCGATCCCTCGCTTTGCCATCACCGACTAAAGACTCGCACTCTCTCTCCCTTTCGGGGTTCCGAGTGCCCCCCAAACACCGTAGGGACTCGCCCCGCTTTCCGGCTCTTCCTTTTCCAGATCGCCGCAATCGACCGTATCGGACACGAAACGAACCGAGCCGTCGGCAAACAGGACGTTGACGCCGCCCGCGTGCCAGCTCGAGGCCCCGCCGATCAATCCGCCGGGCCAAACCGGCTGACCGGATTTCGTCGTCAAAAAGGCGCAAATGGGGGTGTTGGGCGGTGTTGTGGCAGTATAAACCGACGTAATACAGACACCGTCAAAGAAAAAATTATTCCTCTGAATCCTGTAGGCTTCGGGGAAAGGAACGGCAATCCTCGAACGATCCTTTTCGTTGTATCCTTTCTCGAGACAAAGCGCGGGGATCACCTTGCCGTCCCGAACCACCTCGTTTAAATCGTTGACCCCGCCCCGAACCAGTTCCTCGGCAAATCCGCCGATACACGACTCGGTGGCGGCCATGGTATGGCTCGTGCCGTCGGCACAGCTCTCGAGTCCTTTCCAAACATCGGGACGAAACAGACCGCGCGAGTTACTCCTTTTCACGGCGCCTGTCGTATCGTCGGGAAAAAGCGCGTCTCCCACGCAGAGGCAAACCGAAAGACGCGAACAGACGGGAAACCCGGCAAGGGTTTGACGCGACTGCGGGTCGGAAGGACAGGTCATAAACTCGATCGTGCCGTTATTCCACGGCACACGGCCCGAGTCGGTCGGGATTTCGGCGTTGAATCCGTCGGTCAAACCGTTACGCAAATCGTTGACCAGACCGTCGTATCGCGCCGACTGCTCCATAAAAGGGAGGAGGGTAAGCCGCCCGCTGTAAAGGCCGCCCTTGTATCCCGGAACACCGTAAAAAGTACTCATCCCCGAGGCCGGAAGAGTCCCGTAGGCGTCGTGATACGCGTGAAGTGCGATTCCGACCTGCTTAAAACTGTTTTGGCACTTCATTCGGCGCGCCGCCTCGCGGGCCGCCTGCACCGCCGGGAGCAAAAGACCGATCAGGATCCCGATAATGGCGATCACCACCAACAGTTCCACCAAAGTAAAACCACGGCGGGCTCTGTGGTCGACAAGGATCGGACGACGTTTGGAATCAGATTTTCCGTTTGTTACCATCAGTCTACATTCTGACTTTCAATCCGGCACGGATTGTTTCTAAGCGAAGGTTCCAAACACCGATCATTTCGGTCGCCATGCCAAACCCGCATTCCTCGCAAAGACCGATAAGATCGCCGCCGCACTGTGGATGAAACGTTCCGTCCGGAAAAACAAAGTTCGATATCCAGCATTGCTTTTTGAACCGCATGTCTTTGAGACGGCGGAGCCCGCCGACCGTGTTCATCAGGGGGGCGCCCTTCTTATGGAGACGGACCAAAAGATCGATCACCTTGCACCGAGTCTCCCAATCGAGTTTCATCTCTTCGGTCCCCGGAAAGGGGTTGTGGAAGTTGACCGAAAGAAGGTGAAATTTCGGATGATCGGCAATATAGCGAACCGTCTCTTCGACCCCTTCCCAATTATACTTGTTGACCACCATGTTGGCGTTCAGGTAAGGGTGATTCGAAAGCGCGACATTCTTTTCCAATCGGTCGAACGCGCCGGGCCCTCGGATCAGATCGTGGTATTTCCCGACACCGTCGAGACTGACCCAGACAAGATCGCTCCGGCACGGATCGAACGGAATCTGTGCGTTGGTCGTTACCGTCGTCGAGAAGAAACCGATCTCTTTGGCCAGATCGAACAGGTCATTGATCGTGTATTCCCCGTCACGCCACAGAAACGGCTCGCCCCCTTCAAAATCGACGAAGCGCGAGCCCATACGGTAACACTTCTCCAATTCTTCGCGGATGGTTTCGTAACTCTTTTTGAGGGTATCTTCCGGTTTGCGGGGATAGACGGCACAATGCCGACACCGCAGGTTGCAGGCATTGCCAACCGACAAGACCGACTGCAAGGGGCGACGCCGCCCGAGAAGACGAACCGAGGCATACCATCGAAGGAAGTAAAGACGTTGAGCTGTTTTTTTAAACATAAAGCACCTTCGTTTACCGGAAAACCGTTATGAACCAAACCCGCACTTAAGGCAGAGCGCCGCGACGATCGCCAGGAGGCAGAACGCGGTTTCGAGATTGCGAGAAAGAAACCAGCGGAAAAGAAACCAGTCGTGCCCTTTCTCGACAAAGAGGTCCCAATATTCCATCGGCCCCATCCAGCGCCGCCGCACCACGCTCTTTTCCGGGTGAAAGGCATAGGCAATCATCGAGCGCCAAAGCGCCACGGCAAGCGGCAGCGACAGAAAAACAATTCCGTACACGGGAGAGATTTTCCCCAACACGATCGAAGCGGCTATCGAGATATAAGTGCCGAGCAGAATCAGCGCGAGCAGCACCAACCCCTTTCGGGGAGAACCGCACAGGACGGCAAGCGTCTTTTTGCGAATCTGCCGATCGGGATTCATGTCGAGGATCGAGTGAACGTAGAGAATATTGGTTACCAGGAGCCCGGTCGGAATCGACAAGAGCAAAACTTCGGGATCAAGCCGCCCGGAAGCCGACCATGCCACACCGGCCATCACAATCGGGCCGAAGATGACACCGACGGTAATCTCTCCGAGCCCGTGAAAACTGAGCCGAAACGGCGGCGCCGAATAGAAAAAGAGTAAGACGGCGCCGACCCCGGCACAGAGTACGATCGGCCACCCCCGCTGAACGAACAGATAGGCGCCGATCAGCAGAAGGATCGCACACAAAAAGACCGCGACACCGAGAAGGCGTCGGGGTGTTGTTTGCCCCCCGGTCAGATACGAGCATTTCATCCCCCGCGCGAGTTCCCCCTGCGTGAGGAGTTTTTCCCTGGCCTCGGGCGACTGGCAGTAGAAATCGAAATAGTCGTCGAGCAGGTTTGCCGCAAGATGCCCCAAAAAGACGCCGAAAAGGGCCAACATGCCGAGGAGAGGACGAAAACCTTCGCCACCCCAGGCAACAATCAGCGCCAAAACGGCGGGAAGAACCGATTGCGCCGTACTGTGCCACCGGGCGTTTCGCAACCAGAAATGGATTCTTTTAAGCATAGACAATTTGGGTGATGGAATCGAATGTTCAGACCCTGCCGCGCTACTTGGCAACAGACAGCCCCACCGAGGGAACCCCGAGCTCGATTTTAAACCATAGACGGAAAAAAGACAAGTCTCCGCCGCCGGAATTGCCGCGACCCTTCCCCCCCTTTTTCGCACCGCCGCCCCCCTTCCGCACAAAGCCATCGTAAACATCCCGGAACGATTGACGGCAGCCTCGGAAGGAAATAAAATGGAGCGGGAAATGTTGGGGCGGTAACCGTGCCGTTTCCCAACCTTTTCGACAATCGTTATGTTCATCCAAGAAAGGGATATCGTGTTTACTCGCAGAGACTTTATGAAATCGTTCGGCCTGACCGTTTTGGGCTCGGTCGGGCTCGACACCGTTTCGGCCGATGAGGTGTCGTCTACCCCGGCTTCGGAATTGAAAACGCTCCGCCTGGTACAATATTGCGACCCGCAACTCGGATTCGGCGAAGAGGGAATGGGTCCGACGCTCGACCGATTTCGCCGGGCGATCGACGTCATCAACGACCTGAACCCCGATGTGGTAACGATTCTCGGCGACCTGATCCATCGGTACGGCGACCCGGTCGACGAAATGGTGAGCGGCCTGAAACGGATCAAACCGCAACTGCTTATCGCTCCGGGGAACCACGACATTCCCGAACCGGTAACCCCCGAAAAGCTGACGCTCTACCGAAAAACCTACGGCCCCGACCGTCAGAGCGCGCTGATCAACGGATGGAAACTGATCTGCCTCAACACCCAACTCTGGCGAGAAGCCGAACCGGACGAGACCGCCGCCCAAAACGAGTGGCTCGACACGGAACTCGCACAGGCCAAGGCGAGAGAGATGCTGGTCATTCTCCTTTCGCACATTCCCCCCTACATTGCCTATCCGAACGAAGAGGATTCGTGGGCGACGATCACCAACGAGAACGAGATCCGGAAAAACCTGCTGGTCAAGGCGGTCGAAGGGGGCGTTCGATTCTGGCTGGCCGGTCACACCCACGAGACGACGCTCCGTGTCTTTGAGGGAATGTTCGTGTTGAATGCCGAAACCACCTCGATCAACTTCGATAAACGTCCTTTTGGGGTCCGTCTTCTGACCGCCGAACCCGACGGCGCCTATTCCTGGGACTTTGTCAAGGTCGGGTAAGCGCATCGGTTCCGGACGGCACGAACAATCGTGACCGGGGGAAGATGCCCGCCCACCGGAAACGTATCGAGCAACACCCCAAAAAAACACCGATCGAAGGAACCAGCCGAAACAACCGGTTCCCCAGTTCCCCGAGGGGATTCGGTTGTTCCGGCCCCCCCAACGGGAGAACCGGTTTCGGAGGGTTATCACGGTAACAGGTGGCTTACCCCTTTCCTTTGATCAGTTGTTTCTTGTATAGAATGTTTTCTTCCCGTTCCCGTGTCTCGTGATGATTCCTTGCTCGGTCAGTTTCCTCAGAGAGTTCTCGACCGAGGACTTCTTGATCGACGGGCAAAGTTCCATGATTTCCCGTTTGGTGAACTTCCCGATTCTCGTTTTCACGGCGTTACGCACAAGCTCCATGGCGGGGAGTTTCTCGTTCACCAACAGCACCCGCTCTTCGAAATCACGGTAACACGCAAGCAGAGTCCCCAGCAGATACTTGATGAAGGGCAGATAATCGTTCGTCCCCTCGTGCCATCCGAGGGACGAGGTTCGCAGGACATCGTAATAGGCGTCTTTGGTTCCTTCGATTTTCGCCTCCAGGCTTATATACCTGCCTACCGCATACCCGCTTCGGTAGAAGAGCAGTGTGGTCAGCAATCGGCTCATTCTGCCGTTTCCGTCGTTGAAAGGATGAATACAAAGAAAATCGTTGATAAACACGGGAATCAGCAGAAGCGGATTCACGGTGCCGTCATCGATCACCCGATTGTAACTTTCGCACATGGCCCGCACGGCATCCGGCGTTTCAAAGGGAGAGACAGGAGTGAAACGTATAAAGGTTGTTCCGTCGGGGAGTGTCTCGCTGATATGGTTCTGTACGTTCTTGAACCTGCCACCAATGCTCCTGCCGGAATACCGGAACAGCATATCGTGAAGCTGCAGGATGTAATTCGCCGTGATCGGGATATACCCAAAGCTTTCGTGAATGGTCCTCAGAACGTCCCGATATCCGCTGATCTCCTCTTCATCTCGATTGCGTGGGGTTGTCTTTTCCTCGCAGAGCTGCCTGATTCTCGTGTTTGTGGTGACGACTCCTTCTATCTTGTTTGAGGCCTCGGTACTCCGCACCTTGGCAATCTCGACCAATGCCTCAAGCACGGCAGGCTTCCCGGCGAGAAACATCTCGCACCGACCCTTGTACTCATGAATCCGCGCAACGAGAGCGAGTACTTCGCTCTCCCACGCTTTTTTTCTCAGCTCATCGTAATCAAACCGTCTCATTCGCCCATCTCCTCCTGTTTTCGCCTAATAATACAATGTTTTTGGGCTAATGTCAATCGTAATAGGAGAATATTCGCCCAAATGCATATTCTTTTTATGCGAATGAGGCATGTCGACAACGATCGTTACTCCCCGCGGATGGCTGACTCGTCGAAAACCGCTCAAGTTCTTCGTCGGTGGCGATTCCGCGCACAAGATTTCGGATATTCAGTTTTGACATATCCGGGGCGAGAGACGCTCCGTGTCCTTTAAGGAATGTTCGTGATGAATGCCGAGACCACCTCGATCAACTTCGATAAACGTCCTTTTGGAGTCCGTCTTCTGACCGCCGAACCCGACGGCAAAACTTTCTCGAATGGTGAGATGGGGAGAATGCCTTCAGGCTGTCAATGGATTATATGAAACGGATAAAGGCTCCAGGGCAACTGCTTACCTGAAGCATCATATAGGGGTCATCACACTTGATAATCTCAAAACGGGTATTTAGCGTTTCTTCAACACTAGAAGCAGTTTCATAACTCGAGAACGACCGAACAATCTTTATGGCCTGGATGTAGCGTTTTTGCCGATACATTATCCCAAAGAAAGGATATTTTATGCAGAAGCGCCAGTATAAAGTCGGGTCGGAACTGACGAATAAACAATGGAAGCTGTTGGAGCCCCTTCTCCCGGAACCTGCGGTTTCTGCCAAAGGAGGGCAAAAATACGCCTCAAACCGTGCCTGTCTTGAGGGCATTCTTTGGATGCTCAGGACGGGAGCCAGATGGAGGGATATGCCCGAGCGTTTTCCCTCAGGGAGCACATGCCGGCGCAGCCTGAATGGATGGCAAGAAGCCGGAGTCTTCGTGGACGTCTGGCAAACATTGCTTGGAACCCTTGATGAGAAGGGACGTCTCAAGTGGGATGAAGTTTTTGCGGATGGAACGTTTTCACCCGCAAAAAAAGGGGCG
>JBMNOP010000010.1:0-105656 GCA_050943135.1 Thermoguttaceae bacterium
CCAACAAAGGCTCGCTTAGCCTGACCAACTGCACGATCTCGGGGAATACCGCAGGCTCCGGCGGCGGCGGGATTATCAACATCGGCACGCTGACTCTGACCGACTGCACGATCTCTGGGAATACCGTAAGCGGATCCTACTCCTCCGGCGGCGGGATGTACAACGACAGAGGCACGCTGACCCTGACCAACTGCACGGTCTCGGGGAATACCGCAAGTTACTCCGGCGGCGGGATTTGCAACTACAATCGCGCGCTGACTCTGACGAATTGCACGATCTCGGGGAATACCGCAAGTTACTCCGGCGGCGGGATTACCAACTATGGCACGCTGACTCTGACCAACTGCACGGTCGCGGGGAATACCGCAGGCTCCGGCGACGGCGGCGGGATTTACAACAACGAAACATCCTACCTTTACAATTCGATTGTTCGCGGTGTAAGTAATGACGGCACAATCCGCGCCCACAACACCCTCTCCGAATTCACCGCTTGGACAGAGTCTTCCGGCTGCCTGATCTACGATCCTTCGAAGCCCCTCTTTGCCGATCCCGAAAACAATGACTATACCCTTGCCAAGGGCCCTCAGGCGATCAACCGGGGAAACAACGACTACGTGACCGTCGAAACCGACTTGGCCGGTAATCCGCGTATCCGTAACGACATTGTCGATCTCGGGGCGTATGAATATCAGGGGGCCCTTGAACCCTTCGCGACTCCGGTCCTTTTAACCGGTGAGCCCGGCGTTTATGTCTCTTACGGCGCGAACCGGCACCGGATCACCTGGAACGCGGTCGAGGATGCCGGGGACTACGAACTTTCGTATTCCGCCGACGGCGGGTTGACCTGGTCGGTCGTGGCCGCCTTTGAGTCGAGCGCGGTCGTTTCCGGACTTTCTTACGGCGCCGAGATGACCTACCGGGTTCGCGCGCTCGCAAGCGGTGCGCACGCCGATTCGGAATGGAGCGCCCCGAAAACGTTTATGGTCTGCCCGATGGACGTAAACGGCGACGGCGACATTTCGGGGGCCGACCGGGCATTACTTCTGACGGCTTGGCTTGCCGAGGAGGGTGAGGATAATTTCCTTCCCTGCTGCGACATCGACGGGAACGGCAATATCACCAACGGCGACCGTGCGTTCCTTTCCCGCAACTGGCTCTCGGAAGCGGGCGACGAGGGCCTTTTGTACCCTGCCCCGCTTGCCTCCGACGTCGTGTTCGGCGAATACGCCTCTGCCGACCTTGAGGTCGGGCTTGACGTTTTCTGAGTTCACGCTCCGTCGGGGCTGTCTGCCCGCCTGCTCGCGAAAGGGGCGGGTCGGCGGAGCCTTTCCCACGCCGCGCCCTGACGAACCGGTCGGGATTCGCCCGGATTGGTGCTGACGGCCGGGCGTTCCGGGCTTCGTCTACCCGACGAAACAGAACCGCCGGAGGGGATGCCGGGCCGGAAGGGTCCGGCAACGGCGCGAGCGGACCGCAACCTTAAAAGAAGCCCATGTGCGGGTCCGTTCCGCATTACGGGAATCGCAGAGGCCGGAACTCCTTCCCGAACTTCCGGCCGACATGGTCGGAATCTGCGTTTACCTTCCGGACAAAATAAGACACCGACGTTTCGTTTGAAATCACCCGAGAAACCGATGGCCAAAAAACGTACCAAAAAAATCGATTCGACTTCGTCCCGCACTTTTCACCGTCACGCGACCCGTTCACGAAGGTCGGACACCGGGCTTGAGAATGTCCGCACCCAGGGGGCGATCCTTCCGATCGAACTTCTCGTCTTGGGCGCGGGGGCCGACGCACGGCTCGAGGGACTTCGCCCGGAAGATTTCCACCTGAGCGGCGGCCAGCGTCTCAACGAGAAGATTACCGAATGTTGGGAGAAGCTTCAGCGATGCTGGTCGATTTTTCAGGACAAACGCGGCCGGCTCGACGAAGGCGATTACGGGACCACGCTGACCCGAAACGAGTGGCTCCTTCCCCTCTTCGGCGCCCTCGACTACGGACGGCTCGAACGGAATCGGCCGGCGCCCGAGGTCAACGGGAAGCGGTACGCCATTTCGCACCGCGCCGCGGAACCGGTCGCCATCCATCTGGTAAGTTTTCGGCAACGCCTCGATTCCCCCGACACCGATAAGAGGGCCGGGGCACGTGTTTCGCCCCATTCCCTGCTCCAGGAATTCCTGAACGAAAGCGATGCGCACCTGTACGGCTTCGTCTCGAACGGCCTGAAATTCCGGATCCTGCGCGACAACGCCTCGTTGGTCCGGCCGGCCTACATCGAGTTCGACCTCGAAACGATCATGGAGACGAAAGCGTTCGGCGAGTTCTATCTCTTTTTCCTTTTAACCCATCAATCGCGCGTTGAAAACCGCTTCTCCCCGGTCGAAGACGAGGTTCCGGCCGCGTCCGAGGAAGAGGAAGAATCGGTCGCGCCCGAACCGATTCCCGAGACCGACTGTTGGCTCGAGGTCTGGCATCGGACCGCCAAAGAGACGGGGGTTCGTGCCCTCGACCTGTTGCGCGAGGAGGTACAAAAAGCGATCAACAAACTCGGGGCGGGGTTCCTCGCGCACCCGAAAAACACGAAACTCCATCAGGATTTGAAAGAGGGGGTTATCGGTCCGCAAGATTACTACCGCCTTCTCCTGAGGCTTGTCTATCGGCTGATCTTCCTGTTAATCCTCGAAGATCGCGACCTTCTCTTCCTGCCGTCGGCATCGCAGGAGCAGAAAGATCGCTACACAAAGTATTACTCCCTTTCCCGAATCCGTTCCCTCGCGCGGCGCGGACGGGGCGGACGCCACGGCGACCTCTGGAAACAACTTCGGATCATCTTCGACCGACTCGGGGCCGGGGAATCGAGGCTCGGGATCCCCGCCTTCGGTTCCCTCTTTTTCCGGCGAGACTTCATTGCCGACCTGAACGATTGCGAAATCGCCAACATCGACCTGCTCGCGGCGGTACGGTCGCTTTCGTACACCACGAAGAACAACCTGCTTCAGCCGATCAACTACCGAAACATCGGAACCGAGGAACTCGGCAGTATTTACGAGTCGCTCCTGGAAATGCACCCGACCATTCGGGGGCACCTGTTCCGACTCGATTTTGTCGCCGGAAACGAACGAAAGACGTCCGGGAGCTATTACACGCCCCCCGAACTGGTCGATTCGCTTTTGAACACCGCGCTTAACCCCGTGATCGCCGCCGCGCTCGAAGGGAAGGGGACGAAAGAGGAAAAGGAAAAAGCTTTGCTGGCCCTCAGGGTTTGCGACCCCGCCTGCGGGAGCGGTCATTTCCTGATCGGCGCGGCGCACCGGCTGGGAAAACGGCTGGCACAGATCCGTACCGGCGACGAAGAACCGGCCCCGGACCATTATCAGTCGGCCGTCCGCGACGTGATCGCCCATTCGATCTACGGGGTCGACCTGAACCCGATGGCGGTCGAGCTTTGCAAGATTTCGCTCTGGATCGAATCGACCAAACCGGGGAAAGGGCTTCTCTTCCTGGACCACCGGATCAAGTGCGGGAACTCCCTTTTGGGCGCGACGCCCGAACTGTTGAACGAGGGGATTCCCGACGCCGCCTTCATGCCGATCGAAGGGGACGATAAGGCGTATTGCGCGGAATTTAAGAAAAAGAACCAAAGCGAGCGGAAAGGGGAAACCTTTTTTGACTTCGACGCCGAAGAGTCCGACGCCGCCTCGCTCGCAGCGTTGGGAACCGGTGCCCTGACCCTGGCAAACCTGCCCGACGAGACGGCCCGCGAATACGACGCGAAAGAGACCGCCCTCCGGGAATACGTCGAATCGACGGCATTTCAGCGGGAGAAGTTAAAGGCCGATCTTTGGGCCGCCTCGTTCGTTTGGAAGAAGGCCGGGGAATTCCGGTACCCGATCACCCAAAATATCCTCAAAGGGGTTGATACCGACGGGCCGTCTTTCCTCGAACCGTGGATGAAAAAAGAACTCGACCGACTGACGGAAACCTACCGGTTTTTCCACTGGCACCTGGAGTTTGCCGACGTTTTCGGCACCGAAGGAGACGGCGGGTTCGACGTGGTGATCGGGAATCCGCCGTGGGAACGGATCAAGATTCAGGAAAAAGAGTGGTTCGCCCAACGTGACCCCGATATCGCCAAAGCCCCGAATAAGGCGGAACGGGGGCGAATGATTCAGCGGCTGAAAGAATCGGACCCCACGCTCTTCCAGGAATTTCTGAACGATTCGCGACAAGCCGAAGGGGAGAGCGCGTATATCCGCCTTTCCGGAAAATACCCGCTTTGCGGGCGGGGCGACGTGAACACCTACACCGTTTTTGCCGAACTGAACCGGCAACTCCTGGCCCCCCGGGGTCGGGTCGGCTGTATTGTTCCGAGCGGCATCGCGACCGACGATTCCACCAAGTTCTTCTTTCAGGACATGATGAAAGGGAACCTCCTCTTTTCGCTCTACGACTTCGAAAACCGAAAGAAGATTTTTCCCGCGGTGGACAGCCGCATGAAATTCACCCTCCTGACCGTCACCGGAAAAGGCGCGCCGGTTGCCGGGGGCGCCGATCTTTCGTTCTTCAATCAGAGTGTTCATGACCTGGACGACCCCGAGCGTCGGTTTCGGTTGTCCGCGGACGAAATCAAGACGCTCAACCCGAACACGCGGAACTGCCCGATTTTCCGGAACGTGAAAGACGCCGCCCTCACAAAAGCGGTATACCGACGTGTTCCCATTCTTTGGCAAGAGAAAATTCCCGACTTGATGCAGGATGAAAGGAATCCGTGGCAAATCCGTTTTTCACGTATGTTTGATATGTCCAACGCCTCTCACCTTTTCCATACGAAGGGGAGCCTGGAATCGGAGGGTTACCGACTCGAAGGAAACCGGTTTGTCAAACAGGGCGCCGAGAGTTTTTTGCCCCTCTACGAGGCCAAGATGATTCACCAGTTTAACCACCGGTTCGGTGATTATCGCGACCTTCCGGCCGACTCCAAGTCAACCCAACTTCCCGCGATCCCGACCGAACGGCTTCGCGACCCCGACTACCTTCCGCTCCCGCGGTACTGGGTTTCCGAAACGGAAGTGCAGAAGAAAGTTGCCGGAGAGACCGAGTATTTGATGGGGTGGAGGCGTATAGCAAGAACGACAGATGAAAGGACAATGATATCCAACATTATTCCGGTCGTGGGGGCTGGTGATTCTGTCTTTTTATTAGACACTAAAAACAAACAACGCGATAAGGTCTTAATTCTAGCGAATTTTAACGCCTTTGTAAGTGATTGGGCTGTTCGGCAAAAACTGGGTGGGACCAATACGAGCTTTTACTACGTGTCCCAGTTTGCCATTATGTCACGTTCCAAGATATATTCTTTACCACTATTCTGTAAAAACATAACACCCGCCGAGTTCATCCTCCCCCGCGCCTTGGAATTGATCTACACGGCAACCGACCTGGCTCCTTTCGCGAAAGATTGCGGATATGTCGATTCGCGGGGCGACGTCCTCCCGCCGCTTGTCTGGAACGAGGAGCGCCGGTTCCTTCTCCGCTGTGAACTCGACGCCCTGTTTTTCGGCCTCTATTTCGGGTTCGAAAAGTGGACCGATGCCACCGAACATCCGGAGGCCCCGGAACAACTCGCCGAACTGACCCGGTATTTCCCGACCCCGCTCGACGCCCTCGATTATGTGATGGGAACCTTCCCGATCGTCAAACGAAAAGACCTGGCCGACCCCGAACACGACCGAACGATGCGCGAATATTTCCCGGAACTCAAAACGGTCGATTTGACCCAAGACGACTCCTACCCCACCCACGCCGTCATCCGAACGATCTTCCGGCGAATGACCGACGCCATCGCCGCGGGCACCCCCTACCCCCCGCTTTTGGATCTGCCAAAACCAACCGTCCCGGAGGGGGATTGAAACTTTCATTCGGATAAATTTCTCCGGCGGCGGCATCAACCCGCTTTCACGCGGCCGCAATCTTCGTAACCCCGACAGCCTCGGCCGCGCGGTCAGGCAAAGGAAACCGGCCCGCCGACCGGTCACCCGCAGGCACGCCGACGGGTGAGGATCGCTTGCGCCCCTCTCCGCCCCCAATCGGCCGGTTTTCCCGGGCGTGAATCCCTCCCGCTCCGGAAGGCGAACATCCGCTTAAACGGAAATGCCAAACAGCCGAACCCCGAACGGGAACAGATTTCCGGCCGGAAGCCGTTTCCTCACCGCCTCCGAGCCGTCGCCAACATCGATGCCGGAGCGTCAAACCCCGCGCCCTCGTCGTTGGATCGATCGAACCGAACCAAAACCCCGGCCGGGGAGCCTTCGGCTTCTTTATCCCCGTCAACGGGAAAAGACACCAAAACAGACTTCGTCCTACGGATTCACCGCGAAAAGGCACCCGTCGGAAGCGTTCCGCATCGGTCGAGAACATTTCCGCGACTTACAACGCATCTCCCCGCCGTCACAAAAAAGACCGTCGACCGGAAAATCCCGTTCATAAACCGAGCGTCCCCCTGCCGGGCGACCTCGGGGAGCGGTTTTCCCCGGGCGGGACGGAAAGATCCCCGACCCCGCGACGGCGGACGATTTCAACGCGAACGTTTTCATCGAAGCCTGTCCGCCGCTGACCGCGGAGCCCGGACAACGTCGTGCCCACTCGGGCTTGTTCCGAACCCGCCGGTGTCAGACCGCGACTCCTTTTTCACGGGGGAATCGAGACTTACCGCCCGATCCGATCGGCGGATGCGGCAGGGGCAGGGCAGGGGACAAACGGCTTTCTACTCTTTTTCTTCCTCTTCGCTTTTACGGAGGCGTTCTTCCGCCCCGGCGTTTCCCCGCATTGCGATTTTTCGGTACAGTTTTTCTTCCTTTTCGATTTCACCGAGGCGCCGCTGTGCCGCGGCCTCTACCTGCTCCGCGACTTTTCGGTACTGATTTTCCTGCTTTTCGATTTCACGGAGACGCCGTTGTGCCACGGCTTCTATCTGCTCCGCGATTTTTCGGTACTGATTTTCCCTCTTTTCAATTTCACGGAGGAGCCGTTTCGCTTCGATTTCACGGCGAAGCCGTTGTACCGCGGCTTCTCCCTGCTCCGCGGCTTTTCGGAACTGATTTTCTTTCTTTTCGATTTCACGGAGGAGCCGTTGCGCCGCGACTTCCCCCTGCTCTACGATTCTTCGGAACCGTTTTTCTTCCTTTTCGACTTCACGGAGACGCCGTTGTAACGCGACTTCTCCCTGCTCGGTGACCTTTCGGAACCAATTTGCGATTTTTCGGTACCATTTTTCTTCCTTTTCGATTTCACGGAGACGCCGTCGTACCGCGGCTTCTCCCGCTTCGGCAGCCTCACGAACCGTTTTGGTCGGATGGGCACCATAGTCTTTTCCGGAAAATCGGTTGTCGAAAACGGGCTCTGTACTGTCACTGTCCATAATCTTCACTCACGAAATGTTTTTTTGATAAACTGATAACGCAACCCTGTCCCCTAATTTATATCCCACCGCCTCGCACATTGCAACAAGACGGTGGAAAACAGACCCGCTTTTAAAAATGTTCGGTCGGCAGACTACCGACGCGGGCTGTCAATATCCCCGACGGGTCGGACCCCGTCGGAACGGGGTAAGGGGCCGGAGACTTCTCGGAAGGCGGGATCCGGAAGCGCGCCGCGGAGGGCCGCCCCGGAACATTTTTCGCGGGGGTGGCAGAGACGGCGGATTTCGGGACATGATGAAAGGGAACCTCCTCTTTTCGCTCCACGACTTCGAAAACCGAAAGAAGATTTTTCCCGCGGTGAACCGCCGCATGAAATTCACCCTCCCTCCCGACCGTCACCGGAAAAGGCGCGCCGGTTACCGGGGGCGCCGATCTTTCGTCCTTCAATCGGAGTGTTCACGACCCGGACGACCCCGAGCGTCGGTTTCGGCTGTCCGCGGACGAAATCAAGACGCTCAACCCGAACACACGGAACCGCCCGATTTTCCGGAACGGGAAAGACGCCGCCCTCACAAAAGCGGTATACCGACGTGTTCCCATTCTTTGGCAAGAGAAAATTCCCGACTTGATGCAGGATGAAAGGAATCCGTGGCAAATCCGTTTTTCACGTATGTTTGATATGTCCAACGCCTCTCACCTTTTCCATACGAAGGAGAGCCAGGAATCGGGGGGTTACCGGCTCGAAGGAAACCGGTTTGTCAAACGGGGCGCGGAGGGTTTTTTGCCCCTCTGCGAGGCCATGATGATTCACCGGTTTAACCACCGGTTCGGCGATTATCGCGACCTTCCGGCCAAATCCAAGGCAGCCCGACTTCCCGCGATTTCGGGTCGGACGGCTTCGGAAATCCGGCTGCCTTCCGTTTTCCCGCGCCTTGGAGTTGCCCAACACGGCAACCGACCCGGCCCCCTTTCGCAAAAGATTCTTGACACCATCTATTCCTCTTCGAGGAGCGGAGTGTAATCGCCTGTCCGGCCCATCGCCGTCCTCCAACGCTCTTCGGTTACGCGCTGAACCTGCCGCGGCGAGAGCGGCTCGCGCCACGTGTAATCGTTTTTTTGGAGGTATCGGTTCGCGGCCTCTTTTGTCGGCGGGTTCTCGAAGATTCTCCTGATTTTTTTGTACGGAATTTTTGCCCGCCAGGCGTCGAACTGTAAATTCCCTATCGCCAAAAAACGCGGGTCGCTGCACCAGGCGCCGATCTCGCTGCCTCTGTAGTCAACATAGTCATAAATGTCTTTCGGGTCTATCTCGTCGCCCGGCTCGATGTCGTCCGGGAGATGAAGCGCCAGGCTGTTGCGGTCCAGACCCAGGTAATTTCTGTAAATTTTGTCGTAGCCTCCTATACGCAAGACGGCTTTGCGCGCGCGTCCGTATCCGAACTCCCCGTCCTCTGTTTCTACGAGCCCTTCGCATTCCTTTAAAGGCTCGTTGTCGTCTTCCGGAAGCCCGAACGGAACAAACCTCTTGATTGCTCCAAGGTCGAAACACCAGGCCATAGGCTGTTCCATAAAAGTTGTAAATCGCCAGTTACCCATATTAAACCCCTCGTGCTCCGCACCTCTATCTTCTTTTGCCGTCAACCCCGCGCTCAACAGGGCGCGTGCGGTATCTTGATT
Source organism: Thermoguttaceae bacterium (assembly GCA_050943135.1). Lineage (GTDB taxonomy): Bacteria > Planctomycetota > Planctomycetia > Pirellulales > Thermoguttaceae > RUG695. The sequence goes on from JBMNOP010000010.1 coordinate 9,096, forward strand.
TTCGGGAAAGCGTCCTTGAGCGGGAATCCGCCGAGCGCCCCCTTGTCACGGAATTTCTCCCATTTTTTCAAGAAGGTCCGGATTCCTGGTTATTCCCCTTCGAGGAGCGGAGTGTAATCGCCTGTCCGGCCCATCGCCGTCCTCCAACGCTCTTCGGTTACGTATTGAACCTGCCACGGAGCGAGCGGCTCACGCCACGTGTAATCGTTTTTTTGGAGGTAACGGTTCGCGGCCTCTCTTGTCGGCGGGTTCTCGAAGATTTTCCTGATTTTTTTGTACGGAATTTTTGCCCGCCAGGCGTCGAACTGTAAATTCCCTATTGCCAAAAAACGCGGGTCGCTGCACCAGGCGCCGATCTCACTGCCTCTGTAGTAGACATAGTCATAAATATCTTTCGGGTCTATCTCGTCGCCCGGCTCGATGTCGTCCGGGAGATAAAGCGACCGGCTGTTGAGGTCCAGATCCAAGTCTTTTCTGCAAATTATGTCGTAGCCTCCTATACGCAAGACAGCTTTGCGCGCGCGTCCGTACACGAACTCCCCGCCCTCTGCTTCTACGATTCCTTGGAAATCCTTTAAAGGCTCGTTGTCGTCTTCCGGAAGCCCGAACGGAACAAACCTCTTGATTTCCCCGAGGTCGAAACACCAGGCCTTAGGGTCTCCCATAAAAGTTGTAAATCGCCAGTTTCCCATATTAAACTCCTTGTGCTCTATTTTGTTGGCTTCTTTTTGTGCTCTTTTTCCGCCTTTTCGAAGACCGGCATAAACTGTTCGACGCTGCTGCTGTCCGATACGTCGTGCTCGACCAGGTATGCCGCAAGACCGTTCGCGTTGACATTGAACTCGTTTTCTCGGTCTCCGTAAAACATCGGGGAACCTTTTTTGCGGTGCGTGAACCAAAAACCGTTGATTCGCGAATAAGGAACACGAACCATCGTCAATTCAGACCCCTGGACGCAAATTGTTGTGTGTTGCGAAAAAGATTCCGCTATCCCGGGTTTATGCGTGCAAACTTCTCCGATTGCCTTCCCCTTGATGCCGGGTATATCTCCGTTTTCCGTCCGCATCAGGATTACGGAACGGGTCGATTTGTCGTTCCCTCTGAAATCGGTTTTTTCCAGCGCAAGCACGACCCCGGCCTGATACCGAACGAGCGTCCCGCAAAGCTCCTTGAAGCTGTCCGGGTCGCTCCTCGCCCTTTGGATCGCTTCTTCGATACTTTTTCTGTGGCTGACTCCTCCGGGCAAAGAACTTGATCTTGGTTCACCTACATAATACCCCCTATCAGAGAGCTCGTCCACTATTTGGCTCACGCTTTTTTTCGGGTCGGTAACGTCACAGCCCATCGAATGCAATACGACCATTTTGTAGTCGCAAGCGTGTTCGTGGTAAGAGTCCCACCCTTGAGAGCCCGCCCACTCTACTATCCTCTGATATTTTCCCTCGCCTTCCCGCGCGGAGTTTACGTAATTCTCCATCACTTCGTAGAACGGGCCTTCTCTTCCGACGTCGAATCCTGTTTCCTCCGGGCTCAGGATGTTGGAAACGTTTTTTCGGCTCTGAACGCATTCCTCAATCTCTTTGATTTTATCCAGGTAGTATTTCGCGGCCTTGTCGCCGTTCTTGGCCTTTTCTTCCAGCGCGGGTTTCAGTTTGTAACATTCTTCGATGGGGGGCTGGTAATAATCCGTAAGCCTCGCGTTATGGCTGAGATTGACGGTTTTCGCTGCGTCCGTGATCTTCTCGAACGTGCCGTCAAACTTTGTTCTCGCCGTGCGAAATCCTGCGAACGTTGACGTGTCCGTTTCGTCGATCTTGTCTGGCAGGATGTCTTGCAACCCCGCCTTCGTCAAGTTGTACGAGTGGTCGAGTATCTGCTCCGAGTAATCGCGCGAATGACCGCTTCCGGTGAAATCGTTCCCGCAGAATGAAAAACTCTGTCCTCCACAAGTACTCAACGCCTTACGGCATTTAAGGAATTAGAAGGTTAGAAAAATGGAACGTCAAATCTTTGGCCAATATGAAGAAGCCGGCCTATCCTCACCCGCCTCATCTTTACCTTTACATTCCTCTTCCAATTGTGCAAACTCTTCCTGTGCCTCATCTACCCATTGCTCAACCTCATCCAATCCAACACGCAATACTTTCTGATCTTTCTTTAATTTTGCAGGATCGATATTATAAAATCCGTCCGTAAGAGCATCGTCATAAAAATCACCAACGCCCAACTCTTCCACCAAATCTACATCGTTTTTAGTTCTATACCCAAACACAGATTTAGGCACATTCCACGCTCTCCTGGCAAAACACCAATCATCACCAACAAACTCCCCGCTTTCCTTACCTCTTAATGCATGTTGATATTTACGTCCAATCACATTCCTCTTTATCGCATCTTCAACTGTCCCCATTCTTCCGTCATCTTCCATAAAAAACCGCCAAAGACCCCAACCAAGGCTTTCATAATAATACCCCTTCACAAACACACCACCAGGATCGGGAAAACCAGAAAAACCATTCCTATACAAATCATATAAATACAAATCTTCTAAATTATTCTCAAAAAGCCGCATACCTATATATTTACTTTTGGTTTTAGAATCATTTTCCGCCATCTCACATGCCGCAGCTAAAAAAGAAGGAAAAAACATCCACTTATCCACAAACTCATTATTCTCCCGTACACGAACATAATACGGGGCAATGGGTTGTCGCCAAACTTCCTTCACCATGATCGGAATATCTCTACCGCCCCTGGAAAAGAAGTCAGCAATACTAGGAAACGCTTGCCAACATTTTTCCAACTCAGCCCGCTCCTCATCGCTAAACGGATTATTAGGAGCAACATAATGCCACGTCTTATATAATTGAAAAATCATATAATCGAACATATACGAAAAAGCCCTACTCAAATGACGAGACAAGCAAGAAAAAATAGTAATCTCTTCAAAATCATCTCCACTACCGGCAATCTCATAATCAAGACCTACCACATCATCATACCGCCCCATATAAGGAATATCATGATAAAAAGGATCCTCACCAGTATTAAGCGCGTTATTTAAATCTCCATACTGACCATAATAAAGAGGAAAACAAGGAGTAACAAAAGTGGTGGTGATTGTAGTATTTTCCACAACTATATTGTTTTTTCTGGTTGCCGGAAGATGTAAAACAGGTCGTGGCTTAAATTTAATCGAATCATAACCAACAACCTCTACAAAACCATCATCCCGATAAAGCCAGCTACTCGCATATTCCTTGTATATTGATCTAAACTTATCGGCGGCACAACAATGAATTTTAACCGGATCATCAACGTCTACATACAAAACCACCAGATCTTTTTTATCGAATTTTTCAGCGCATTCAATCTTAGTTGCCAAAATAGAAGGATCAAGAGAAATCTCATAATACTTATATCCCCCAAACCTAGGCCCATACCAAGTACGCGATGCAGAATGATCCATACCAAGATCACGAACAAAATAACGCAAAAAAGTCTCGATTGCTTTTTGCTGCTTTTTCGTTGTACTTGGAATGCTCCTAATGAGAATCTTCAAAAAATCTACTTTGATGGACATTTTTTCCCCCGTCCTCTTAGATGTTTAAAAAAGAGGCGGTAAATCAATACTACCTCTTTACCATTGTACTCAACGCCTTGCGGCATTTAAGGAATCAGAAGCCGGAAAATTAAGGGAAAAAGGAAGGAAAGTCAAGCGGTGCTCAACGCCTTAAGGCATTTAAGGAATTAGAAGCAAGCCGAAACCACTTGCCGGGCGAAACGGGAGAGGGCGGCCGGCCTTTTCAGTGCCCTGTTTCAGGCTTCCTCGTCTCGTCGCCCTCAACCCGCCATGACTTTTCCGGCCTCCCCGGCCATTATAACCCCTAATAACCCCTATAACCGTAACGGCGCTTTTGGGGGGTTGGCGAGATTTCGTAAAAATTCGGGGCTTTAATCGCTCCGCTTCGTTGACACCCCGCTTTTTTTTCTTATAATACCTTGCGTAGACCGCTTAAAGGCTGTGTTTTGTTTATTTTAACAGCATGACAAACCTTTTGGCCCCTTGAATCAAGGGATTCGCGGGTCGTCGGGGCTTGTGGCGGTTTTCAACGTAATCAAGGTCATTCGCTAAATTTAATACGAGTTCCGGCAGGCGGAATGTGAGCCGCCGTGCCGAAACCCCGAGAATAACCCAGGTATCTTAAGGAGAAGAATGGAGATTCGTCCCATGAAATCACTTCGCAGTCTCTTTGCATTCGCCGCGTTGGCGGCGCTCTGTTCCGGCCAGGCGATGGCCGATTACGGTTGTTCGGCCGACTGCGCCGCTTCCGCCGCGCCTGCCTCGTTCGAGGAGTGTATCGGCGACGGCTCTTTGGCCTGCGTGCCCGTGCCCTGCTGCCCGGGTTCCCTCTGCGCCCTCGGTCGGGCGTTTGATCTCAATTGCTGGGAGCCGACCTGCGATGTCGTTACCGAAGAGGTTCCCTATACGGTCAACGTTCCCGTTTGGACCGATAAAGAAGTCGAATATACCGTGAATGTTCCGGTGACGACCCGGAAGGAAGTCGAGTATACCGTCTGTGTGCCCGAAACGACTCAGAAAGAGATTCAGTGTACGACCCTCGTCCCGGTACAAAAGACCCGCCAAGAGACGTATATCGTGAACGTTCCGGTAACAACCCCCAAAGAAATCCAGTGCACCGTGATGGTTCCCGTCAGGAAACAACGTCAGGAATGTTACACGGTCTGTGTGCCCGAACGGACGTTCAAAGAGATCCGTTGCGTTGTTCCGGTTCCGGTAAAGGTGCAGAAAGAGATCCCGTGCACGGTGATGGTTCCGGTCCAAAAGACCCGTGAAGAGACTTATACCGTTTGTATCCCGGAAAAGGTGCAGAAGGAAGTCCAATACACAACCTACGTGCCGGTGCAGAAGACCCGCGAGGTTCCGTACACCGTTTGTGTGCCGGTAACGACTCGGAAGGAAGTTCAGTATACCGTGAACGTTCCGGTCCAAAAGACGAAGGAAGTGCAGTATACCGTCTGTGTGCCGACCACCGAACAGCGTACCGGGAAACGGACCGTCTTTGATCGTGTCGAGGTCAAAGATGTCGTGAACCAGACCGTCTGTTCCGGCAAGTGGGTCGAAGAAGAGGTCGCCCCGTGTGCCCCGGTCGCCGCCGATGCCTGCGCGCCTGTGGCCGATGCTTGCGCCCCGGCCGCCGACGCCTGTGCGCCCGTTGCGATGCCTGTGAAGAAATGGGTTCCGACTGTCGAGACGATCCAAAAGGAAGTCAGCCGTTGGATCTGCCAGCCCCGGGAAGAAGAGTATACCTACTGCGTGACGGTTATGCGTCCCGAAACCCGGACCAAGACGGTGACCTGCACCGCGTTTGTTCCGGAAATCCGAACCAAGACGATCGATGTTACCACCTACCGGGCCGAACAGCGTGTGCGTACCTGTACCTACACGGTTTGCGAGCCGCGGGTCTGCACCAAGACGGTCGATGTGGTCTGCTATCGTCCCGAAACCCGTACCCGCCTGGTGAATTACACGGTTTGCGAGCCGCAGATTTGTACCAAAACGATCTGTGTGACCCGTTGTGAGCCGCGCGTCTGTGTTAAGCGGATTCCGGTCTGCAAAATTCGCCGCGAAACCCGTACCCGTCTCGTCGATTACACGGTTTGCGAGCCGCGCGTCTGTACCAAGACGATCAATGTGACCACCTGTGTTCCGGAACAGCGTGTTCGTAACTGCACCTATACGGTTTGCGAGCCGCAAGTCTGTACCAAGACGATCGACGTAACAACCTATAAGACCGAAACGCGTACCAAGATGGTCGACGTGGTCACGTGCGTTCCCGAAACCCGGACCAAGACCGTGAAGGTTTGCACCCTGCAGCCGGAAACCCGTACCCGCACCGTGAAACGGTATGTCCCGCGCGCCCCGCGGCCCGTTTCGGCTTGCGCGCCGGCCCTCTGCGGCGGCGAACTGTTGAACGCCTGCGCGCCGGTTGTCGATGCCTGTGCGCCGGTTGCCGATGCTTGCGCGCCGGCTGAGGAAGTCGCTCCGGTTATAGAAACCGCCCCGGCCGAAGAAGTCGCACCTGTTGAAGAAGCCGCACCGGCTGAAGAGGTTGCGCCGGTTGTAGAAACCGCTCCGGTCGAAGAAGTCGCTCCGGTTGAAGAAGCCGCACCGGCTGAAGAGGTTGCGCCGGTTATCGAAACCGCCCCGGCCGAGGAAGCCGCGCCTGTTGAAGAAGCCGCACCGGCCGAATGAGTCTGTTCCCGAGGAATCGGGATCCTCATGCGGGCGACTGCCGTGGTCCGTTTCGTTTACGCCCCCTCTCGGCCGACCGTTTGCCGAGAGGGGGCATTCTGTTCGTCTGTCCGCCGGGCGCGCGCCAAAAGAAAGACCGCGTCGTTCGGAGGGGGGCTTGTCCGATGAGCCGCGGGGTGCAAGTTCGCGGGTTCCGGAGTCTTCGGCGGCACTCTTCTTTTTCGGGCGGGCGATTAAACTCTCTCTGTTACACGTGTTCGATCCCGCGCCGGGAAGAAGTCGGGCGGAATCGGACGCGGAAAGGGTGAGGCGATAACCGTTGAGTCGCGGGAAAAGAGGGGTCGCTCCGACCGCCGCGTGGTTGTTCCCGTCGCGAAAGACCGGGTTCGTTCCCGGCCCCCAACCCGATAACCCGCCGTGATGTTAAACCGGATTCGGTCGATCACTTCCGGGGGAAGAAAAAGGAATGCCCCGCTTTTAATCTTTTTGGAGATGCCCGATGGTCGCCGCGTGATTTTCTTTTACCCGTTCTAAACGCCAACGGAAAGATGCCGCGCCGGTGTTGGGCGTTCGGGAGGAAACCGCGCAGAGCCCCTTTATCAACAAACCGATCGTTCGCTTTTCGGATCGGTCTCGGTGTGTCGTCGGTCGATTCTCTTTCGCAGCCGGTTCTCTCCCCGGGGAAAATATTGTCCGCGAGCAGACCGTCCCCGAAGATTTCCCCGTAAGATCGGCCCGGAAAGACTCGGGGTTCGGACGGCCGAAGGCGGCTACCTCGAATGTTCGCCCTTTATTGCGTCTTTCGTTTGAAGGAGTTAATCGGGGGGATTGCGGAACCGCCCCCCTTTCGCTCAGCAGTCGTCTAATTTTTTGAAAAGAAGGAGTACCGCCGGAAGGAAGAAGATCATCGGCAGAAAGGCACTGAAGGTCGGGGAAAAAATCGCGCGCCCCGTGAAATTGATTAAGTAGGTCACCCCCACGTAAAGGGTGGCGATGAGTGCCGCGAAGATGCCCCGCTTGTAAGGGTTGCCGTCTTTGTAGACAAAGAGGATCGGCATCGCCAGGAGGAGAGGGAAAAGGTCGGAAATCGGTTTCATGATCCGCCGATGAATCTGGCGCTGAAGATCGTCGGGCTTGAAGGGAAGACTCGAACTTTGCAGCGCGTCGATCAGCCACGGGGTCGAGGCGTAACTGCGCCACTCTTCGCCGACCGCCAGAAAGTTCGGCGGGACACCGCAAAGAACGAAACATTCGTCCGGCCCTGTTCCCGGGGCTTCCCCCGGGGCGTAGACCAGGATCGATTCGGGGTCGAATCGGTCGGAGGGTTCGGCGGCCGACGCAGAGGTCGCGGCACTCCCCCGGGTGAACCCGGCACTGTCGATCGCCCCTTCGGCAAAGAATTCGGCTTGGTCGCGGATCCCGCGCAACAGGTAGCCTTCGCCCCGTCCGGCCGTTGCCCGGTGCCAGACCGCCTCGTCGGCCCGAAGGACGCGCGGTTCGGAGTCGCGCGGGGCGGGAAGGGTGAAGACAGGACGGTTGATCCGTCGGCCGTCGGCCGAAATCGACTCGCCGTCGATTTTCAGGTCGGTCCATTCGTCCGACGAGGGGATTAGGTCGACCGAGGTCATCTTGTGGGTAAAAAACTCGCGTGAACCGCAGATTTTGATGATTCGGTTCGGAATGAACGATTCGCGCACCCAACACATCCCGAACGAGCAGATGACCGCCGAGCCGATGAACGGCAGAAGGATCCGTCTCGGCGGGACGCCGAGCGCCATCAGGGCGATCACCTCGTTGCGCCGGAACATATTGATCAGGATGTTCGTCGCCGAAATCAACACCAAAAAGATCAAAAACGAGTCGGCCAGCCGAAGACAGAAAAAGAAGTAATACGACACGATCGCCGCCAGCGGATTGACCGTGGTTCCCCGATTGAAGAAGTCGTCGAAATGGGTGAAAAGGTCCGAAACGATAATGATCCCGCAGAGAACCAGGCACCAAAGGATCAGGTTCACAAAAAAGCCGCGGACAACGGTTCGGTCAAGAATTTTCATGGCGATAACGATACTCTTTCCCCGTAGTAGTGTCAAGGGAGTGTCGAGGGGCCCGCTCCCGGAGGGGGGAAGGGGAGCCGGTCGGTAATCGCCGCGGGGAAGGGGGCGGCGCGGGGTGGCGGAGGAAGGAAGGAGTGTGGAAAGGATGGAAAAAGACGGGGCGCGGGCGGCGCGTCGGAACGGTTTCGGCGGCAAAGGCTTGCCGAAACGGCCTCGATTTTCGGAACAAGCGGGCGAATATTCCCGTTATTTTGGGTGGGGGAGCGTGAAACGGGAACTTTTCCGGAAAGGCGGGTATAAACAAATAACGGTTTCGCCATTATAATAGGGATACCGATATAAGTAGGGTGTGCCGAAAACTTAAGGTTCCGGCCGCCATCGATTCATGACTCGGAAAATCTTTACAGGCGATTCAGTGCAGGAATTAAAAAAACAATTTGTACGCGATTTGGCGGAAGCGGAAAGCGCCGAGGCCCTTGAAGCGGTTCGGGTAAAATACTTGGGAAAGAAGGGGAGTATCACCAACTTCTCCAAAACGAAAGACCTTTCGGCGTTTTCTTCCGACGAAAAACGGGCGTTCTACAGCGATTATAACGAACTGAAAACTTTCGCGACCGAGGAACTGAAAAAGGCCACGGGCGGCCCGCTTCGCACCGTCAAGAAAGGCCCGGCGATCGACCTGACCGCTCCGGGAACCGGCCGTCGTCTCGGCGCGCTTCACCCGATCACCCTGACCCAAATGGAACTCGAGGCGATTTTCGAAGGGATGGGGTTCTCGGTCTACTACGGGCCGGAAGTCGAATCGGAATATTTCTGTTTCGAATCGCTCAATATTCCGAGGGATCACCCGGCACGCGATATGCAAGACACGTTCTGGCTCGCGAACAACCTGATTCTCCGTACGCATACCTCGGCGAACCAGGTTCGTACGATCCTCAAAGCGGGCGCGCCGCTGCGGGCCATCTTCCCCGGCCGCTGTTTCCGCTACGAGGCGGTCGACCCGAGCCATGAAAATACGTTTTACCAGTGTGAAGGGTTGATGATCGATAAAAATATCTCGGTCGCCAACCTGATCGCTGTCATGAAGACGATCCTCGGCGAAGTCTTTCGCCGCGATGTCAGGGTTCGGCTTCGTCCGGGGTTTTTCCCTTTCGTGGAACCCGGTTTCGAACTCGACCTGAACTGCTTGATCTGCGGCGGGAAAGGATGCCCCACCTGCGGAGACGGCTGGATTGAACTGATCCCCTGCGGGTTGGTCCATCCCGAAGTTCTCCGCCACGGCGGAATCGATCCGCACGAGTTTTCCGGGTTCGCGTTCGGGATCGGCCTGACCCGTCTGGCGATGATGAAATACGGGATTCGGGATATCCGCTACCTTAACGCGGGCGACCTGCGTGTGAACGAACAGTTTACGACGCTTCTGTAAACCGAACCGGAGGGTGGCGGGGGACCGGTCGCTCGCCTCTTTCGGGAAAAGCGATTGCCGAGGGTTGATCAACGATTCGTACCGTTACCAACAATGTGAAATTCAGGGGGAGGAAAGAAATGAAACAGCTCCGACAGACCATGCGGTCCTTTTTCTTCGCCGGGCTTTTGGCCGCCACGGCGTGTTTTTTCCTGAACGGGGTATGTGCCGAAGACGACACGGAATTCTTCTTTACCGATGAACCGGTCGCGGAAGAGACGGCCGCGCCTTCGAGCGAGGCGCCCGCCGTGCCGACCGGCGATGCGGCGGAAAGCGCGTCGGAAGAGACCGAAACCATTGTTGCCGAAACCGAGGAGGCCGCGCCCGCCGAAACACCGCCCGCCGAGGCCGCGACACCACCTACGGAAACCGAAACACCGCCCGCCGAGGCCGTAACGGCCGAAAAGCCGGAAGAGGTGAGGCCGGAAATCGAAGATGCGATGCGCCAGCTCGCGGCGGGGAACGCCCGGTATCTGCAACAGGGGACCGACGCCGCCCAAGAGATTTCGCGCCCGTCGGTCGACGAAAACGCGTTTCCCCTCGCGTCGATCTTCTATTCGTCCGAGATGAAACCCGAACCGGACATTCTTCTCGATCTGCCGAGTAAAACGCTCTACGCCGTACCGGTTCGCGCGGGGGTTTTCGTGTCGGAAGACCTCGACGACCTCGAGTTCGGGATCGTGAACCTGCAAACCCCGCTGGCCGTGATCCTGACGCAATACCCGAACGACGACATCCTTTACGTGTTGCGGAATTTCGACCGGTTAGAGGCGATCGCCAAGAAAGATACCGCCGAACTCGGGGACGACCTGAACCTTTCGGTGCAGAATACCAAACCGACCGATCGCGACCTGTATCTCTACTCGCTCCTCGGGCCCGCCGTCGCGCGTTCCAAGAAAGCGTATCCCGACATGAAAGAGGCCGACCTGGCCAATGTGGTCGCCGAGACGGTCGCGTGGCAGTCGATTGAAACGATCCTGATGCAGTCCGATGCGGCACGCCGCCTGATCGAATCGGGTGAGATGAACCTGATCGCCGCGATGGTCGACAAGGAGACCGGGCAGATCTACTGGCTCGGGCCGCACCCGCTTCAAGACGAGTTCCTGAAAGCGCCTCCGCAGCAGATCGTCGAAAAGAAACAAAAAGAGGAGGCCGCCGCGATCAAGGCCTCGAACGCCAAAGCCGCCGGCGAGCCGGTCGACGAAGACCCCCTTCTGCAAAAAGAACCGATTTCGGTCGAGGAGCTTCCCGCCCCCCTGACCGAAGAGGTGGTAACCTATTATCGCGAAATTTGGCCTTCGGCCTATTCGTGCTGCCGGGTGGTCAACGAATACTACGTCGCATACCCGGTGGTTGTCCCCCGGTGGTACGTCTTCCACCCGAGGGTCTGGTACTACCGGCCCTGGCACGGCTCGTACCTGACGTATTACACCCCGTATCCCTATTATAACCCGTGGTGGTATTCCGGCTGGGGGGCCTATTACCCCCTGCGTTACCATCGTTTCGGTTGCTACATCGGTTGCGGGATCGGGTTCGGATTCGCGTTCTACGTCGGTCCCGGATTCCGCCCGTACGACCCCTGGTGGGATCGCCCCTGGTTCCGCGAGCCAGTCCATCATTACGGCTGGCGCGGCGATGGTCCGCGTGGCGATATTTGGCACGCGGGTGGCCCCGGCTGGCATGCCGGCGGCGAAAGTTGGCGCCATGGTCCGCGTCCCCGCCCCCGTCCCGGCCCCGGTCCCGGTCCCGGTCCGCACCCCGGCCCCGGCCCCGGTCCACATCCTGGCCCCGGCCCTGGTCCACACCCCGGCCCCGGTCCTGGTCCGCATCCTGGTCCCGGTCCTGGTCCGCACCCCGGCCCCGGTCCTGGTCCGCACCCCGGCCCTGATCCTGGTCCACACCCTGGCCCTGGTCCTGGTCCACACCCCGGCCCTGGTCCCGGTCCACATCCTGGCCCCGGTCCTGATCCGCAACCCGGTCCTGGTCCTGGTCCGCACCCCGGCCCCGGTCCTGGTCCACATCCCGGCCCTGGTCCTGGTCCACATCCCGGCCCTGGTCCCGGTCCGCACCCCGGCCCTGGTCCTGGTCCACATCCCGGCCCCGGTCCTGGTCCACATCCCGGCCCTGGTCCTGGTCCACACCCCGGCCCCGGTCCTGATCCGCAACCTGGTCCTGGTCCTGGTCCTGGTCCGCAACCCGGCCCCGGTCCTGGTCCACATCCCGGCCCTGGTCCTGATCCGCACCCCGGTCCCGGTCCACATCCCGGTCCTGGTCCTGATCCGCACCCCGGCCCCGGTCCTGATCCGCAACCCGGTCCTGGTCCACGTCCCGGCCCAGGTCCCGGTCCACGCCCAGGTCCCGGTCCGCGTCCCGGTCCTGGTCCGCAACCCGCTCCCAGCCCCGATCCCGGTCCCGAACCTCAACCCGGACCGCGACCCGGTCCCGGTGCTGAACCCGGCGTTGTGCCTGGTTCCGGGCCCCGTCCCGATGGTGACCGAAGGCCCGGTCCTCGTCCGCACGACGGATGGAAGCCGGGGGATGTCGGTCGAAGTTTCGGTGAGTCGGGCAGCATACCCGGTGTGATCGGGGACCGGACAATCGATAGGGGAAGGGCCCGTCCCACCCGACCCGATGTGCGACCCGGCGATTCGGAAAATCCCGCGCGTCCCGGCGCGATCGGGGATCGGACAATCGATAGGGAAAGGGCCCGTCCCACCCGACCCGACGTGCGACCCGGCGATTCGGAAAATCCCACGCGTCCCGGCGCGGTCGGGAACCGGACAATCGATAGGGGAAGGGCCCGTCCCACCCGACCCGACGTGCGACCCGGCGATTCGGAAAATCCCGCGCGTCCCGGCGCGGTCGGGGATCGGACAATCGATAGGGGAAGGACCCGTCCTTCCCGGTCCGACACACCGCGTGGCGGAAGGGAACGTCCGTCTCGTCCCGGTACGATCGGCGAGGTAGGCAGCGGGTCTGCCGGAGGGGCGAATCTTTCTTCCGGCAGGAGTGTCGAGGCCTCTCGCCCGAGTCGTTCCTCTCGGCGCGGCGCGCAGGGAGACCCCGGCCTTAACCTTGATGTTACTCCCGGCACGATTGGCGGCGGGATCGAGCGTTCCGCACGGCCCGGTACGATCGGTGGCGGGATCGAAGCCGGCGCGGTCGGTGAAAGCGCAATCGGCGGCAGCGGCACGCGTTCGTCGCGGTCTTCCCGGCGCGGCGCGTTGGGGGATCCCGGCCTTAACCTTGATGTTACTCCCGGCACGGTCGGCAGCGGGATCGAGCGTTCCGCACGGCCCGGCACGATCGGCGGCGGGATCGAAGCCGGCACGGTCGGTGAGAGCGCAATCGGCGGCAGCGGCACGCGTTCGTCGCGTTCTTCCCGGCGCGGTTCGGTCGGCGGTTCCGGGAATAATCCCGGGGTTCGCTCCGGTTCGTTCGATCGCGGATCCCTCGATACCTCGCGACTCCCTTCCGGCGTCGCCGGTGGTCGGGGATCCGAAGTCCGTCTGAATCGTCCGGTCGAGAGCGGTATCTCCCGGCCCGGCACGATCGGCGGAGCCGGTAGCGTGAATCGCACACCCGGCGCGTCGGCGGTACCCCCGCCGAGTCTGGCCACTTCGCTCGACCGCGGCGCCATCGGCGGCCGTCCTTCCGGCCCGGGCGTGAACATTCCCCGTGGCGACGTCGGCGGCAGTTCGCGTGTGGGCGGGCCGTCCGATATCGGTCGTCCTTCCGGCCCGAGCGTGAACATTCCCCGTGGCGACGTCGGCGGCAGTTCGCGTGTGGGCGGGCCGTCGGGTGTCGGTCGTCCTTCCGGCCCGAGCGTGAATATTCCCCGTGGCGATGTCGGCGGCAGTTCGCGTATGGGCGGGCCGTCGGGTGTCGGTCGTCCTTCCGGCCCGAGCGTGAATGTTCCCCGCGCCAATCTCGGCAGCGGTTCGCGCGCGGGTGGGCCGGTCGGCGGCGGTCGTCCTGCCGGCGGTCCGGCTCCGAGGGGGGGCGGCAGAAGGTAGTCGCCGCGCAAACCGTATATCAGAGAAACCATCTGACAACGCCCTCGGCCCCGACCGCTTCCGGTCGGGTTACTTTAACAATTGAGGAGGATTTTTCGTGTTCATTTCGCTCGACTGGATTTCCGATTTCGTCGACCTTTCCGACCTGGCCCCCGAGGTGATCGCCGATCGCCTTACGATGGCGACGGCCGAAGTCGAAGGGGTCACGACCCTTAACCGCCTGACCGCCGATAAGACGGTCGGCCGGATCGTTTCGGTCGAAACGCTCCCGGAGAAGGAAGGGAAAAAGCTCTTCTTCTGCAAAGTCGATATCGGAACCGGCACTCCCGTTCAGACGGTCTGCGGCGCGCCGAATGTCGCGGTCGGACTGAAAGCCGCCTTCGCGCCGATCGGCGCCAAGGCCCGCGCCAAAACGGGGGGCGCCGAAAGTGCCGATATCGAAGTCGAGGTTACCGCGTCGGAATTGGCCGGGCATCGGAGCGAAGGAATCCTCTGCAGCGCTTTCGAAATGGGGATGAGTAACTGGCACGAAATCCTTTTCGAGTTCCCCGCCGAAACGCCGGTCGGCACGAAAGTTTCGGACCTGATCCCGGAACGGGACATCTTGATCGAAATCGATAACAAGTCGTTGACCCATCGCCCCGACCTCTGGGGGCATTACGGGTTCGCCCGCGAGTTCTCGGCGATTTTCCGCCGTCCCCTCGCGCCGCTGCCGTGCTACGACCTTTCGCCGTTTGAGCATCTGCCTGCCTACCCGATCGAAATCGTCGATGACCATTGTCCGTGTTACGGCGCCATCGTTGTCGGGGTCAAGGCCGGAAGCGTGAATATCCCCGCGCCGGTCAAAATGCAGCGCCGCCTTCACGCGCTCGAACGGCGCACATACAATCTGCTGGTCGACCTGACCAACTACGTCAGTCTCGAAATCGGGCAGCCGACCCACGCGTTCGACGCCGACACGATTCGCGGGATTCGGGTCGCGCCGATGGGTAAAGAAGGGAAGTTCGTTACCCTCGACGGACAGGAGCGGAAGATGATTCCGGAAGACATGATGATCTGCGACGGCGAAAAGCCGATCGCCATCGCCGGGATCATGGGAGGGCTCGAGACCGAGGTGACCCCGAAAACCACGCGGATCGTCCTCGAATCGGCAAATTTCAAGTCGGCGCGTATCCGCAAGACCGCCGGGCGGCTCGATCTGCGGACCGATGCCAGCCAACGTTATGAAAAGAGCCAACCGCCGGCAAACGTGAAGAAGGCTGCCGAACGGATCCTTTACCTGATCGCCGAATCGGCGATCCCGTTCGAGGTCGAGTCGCGCTTCTCGCTCCGGGGGGATCTCGACGACGAGATTCGTGAAATCCTTCTTCCGCCCGGTCAACTCAACGCCCTGGCGGGGATCGAATTTCCGGACGAGACGGTCTTGGAGATTCTTCGGTCGATCCGGTTCGAAGCCGAGTTGCTCGACGACGGTACCCTTCGGGTCGGGGTTCCTCCGTTCCGCAGCCGGAAAGATATTTCGATTCCGGCCGATATTGTCGAAGAGGTGATGCGACTTTACGGGTTCGATAACGTCCCGCCGGTTCTTCCGCAGATGTCGCTCGCTCCGCTTCATGTCGAAGAGAAGATCAAGCTTTCGCACCGCGTGCAGCGGTTTTTGTCGGCCTCGGCCGGGTTCCTGGAAGTCCATAATTACGCCTGGTTCGACGACAATTTCCTGGCCAAGATCGGCTACGATCCGGGCCAGACGCTCGTGCTCAAGAATCCGCCGACCCCTTTCAACAGCCGGTTGCGGACAACGCTCATGCCGAACCTTCTGGCGCTGGTGCCGAAAAATCGCCCCTTTAAGGACGATTTCCGCGTTTTTGAGATGGGGAAAGTCTATCTGCCGAAAGGGGCGTGGGACGACCCGACGCCGGTCAAAGACAGCGCCGAAAAGTGCCTGGAACTGGGCACCTTCGCCGGGATCAGCTACATGGCCGCCGGGAAAACCCCGGAAGAGCATTACCTGGAAATCCGCGGCGTGCTGAACGATTTGCGCCGGATCTTCGCGTTCGACGAGTTTTCGACCGTGGCCAACGTCACGGGTGTCGGTTCGCCGACCCCGTGGCAGACCGAAGGGCTCTGGATCGAGATTCGGCAAGACGATAAAAAGGTCGGTGCCATGGGGCTGGCCGACCGAACACTGATGGAGAACCTCCTTTCCGAGAAGGATAAGGGGCATCTGGTCTGGTTCGAGTACACGGTACAGAAACTCTCGGGACTCCTCTTCCCGCGCCTGACGTTCCGTGAACCGCCGAAGTTTCCCCGCTCGTGGCAAGATTTTTCGATCGTCTGGGATACCGATCAGGGGTACCAGAAACTCGCTTCCAAACTGGACGAGTTCACCCACCCGCTCCTCAAAGACCGTTCGTTCCTGACCGTCTACAAGGGGAAAGGACTCGAGAAGGGGATGGGAAGTTACTCGTTCCGGTTCGCGATCGGTGCCGACGACCACACCCTGACCGGGGACGAGCTCGAAGGGTTCCATCGGGAGTTCCTCGATTTCCTGAAAGCGAACCAAATGAGCCTGAGAGGTTGAAAGCGGCGGTTTTTAGATGAGTTTTTTACGACTGAACGGTAAACGAATCCTGGTTTTTGGTGTGGCGAACAGGAAAAGCGTCGCCTTCGCCGTCACAAAAATGCTTGTCGACGAAGGGGCCGAGCCGATCCTCGTCGTCAAAGACGAAGAGATCGCCGACCGCGTCGCCAAGCTCTTTCCGGAACACAAAATCTTTTGTTGTGATGTCGAGTCCGACGAAGAGATCGCGCGTCTTGCCGACGCGCTGAAAGAGTCCGGGCCGTTCGACGGGCTTTTGCACTCGATCGCCTTCGCCGATTTTTCGGAAGGACTCAAACCGTTCCACGAGACGCCGAAAAAAGCGTTCTTTCAGGCGATGGATATTTCGTGCTTCTCGCTCGTCTCGCTGGTGCGCGCCCTGGCCCCCCTCCTGGCCAAAGACGCTTCGGTGGTCACCGTCTCGATTTCGACGACCCGGATGGCAAGCGAAAATTACGGGTACATGGCCCCGATCAAGGCGGCGCTCGACTCGTCGCTCGCTTTCCTGACCAAGTCGTTCTCGGAATTTTCCGAGGTACGGTTTAACGCCGTCGCGCCCGGGCTTCTCAAAACCTCGGCCAGCGCCGGTATCCCCGGCTATCTCGACAGTTACCTTTTTGCCGAGCAGACGATCCCCCGCGGTCGCGCCGTGCAAACCGAAGAGGCCGCCGCGACCGCCGTCTTCCTGCTGAGTCCCGCTTCGAGCGGGATCACCGCCCAGAAGATTGTGGTCGATGCCGGAATGGAGATCAACTTTTTCAATCGGGAGACGATTAAAAAAGCGGTCGCCTGACCAAAGTGCCGCGCCGTAAGCGATTTTCCCTCTTGCCCTCCGGCGGAAAAAAGACGATGATCTTCGCGTCCGATGCCGTTGGTCGGTTTCGGACATGTTCGGAGTCTTTGGCCGCGGGGGTTCTCTTGCGTATTGTCTGCGGATTGATCGGAATCGCCCTGTTTTGCGTGGGCTGTTGCAGTTTTCCCGGCGAGGGGCATGTCGGCTCGTATGCCGGTATGCCGAAGGTGACGGTTACCGCGGGCGAAAAGCTCAACCCCCTTTTCGTCAAGACGGAAGACCCCGATTACCTGTGGGAGTCGATCGTCGATGTCATCGACAACTACTTCCCCTTTCCGCGCGAATACCCGATCCAAACCTACAAATACCAGGGTGCCGACGGTTCGGTTCGTACCACGCAAACCGAGGGGCGGATCGATACCGACCCGGTCATTGCCGCAGGGCTTTTCGAGCCGTGGAAAAAGAATTCCGTCACCTACGAGCAACGGGTCGAGGCCACCTTCCAGACGATCCGCCGCAGCGCCGTGGTGCGTGTCGTTCCGGAAAATGACGGTTACTCGATTCACGTGGCGGTCTACAACGAACTCGAAGACATGGCCCAACCGATGACCGCCGGGGCGAGCGGGAGTAACCTTCTTTTCTTTGACGATCTTTCGTCGTTCGAGTATCCCGCCGGGGAAGTGCCGCGGCACAAAGGATGGATTCCGACCGGGCGGAACACCGACATGGAAGATTACATTCTGCAAGAGATGGCATGGCGCTTCCAAAACGCTCCGGTCCTGCTCAATCCGGACAACGCCGCCGCCGTGCCGAAACCGTAAAGCTGCCGGTATAATCGTTACGACCGGACTCTTTCTTCTTTCTTTTCTTTCCTCCTTTACCGTTAAACTCTGGCTAATCGGCCCCGACCCGCTATAATAGGGTTGCGCCCGCTACGGGAAAAACGCTCTTCGGGCGGCCTGTCCGGCGGCGAGGCGACCCGCGCGGCAAAAGACGCGCGCCTTTCGCGGGGCGGCGGGAAAAAGTCAGGCGCGGAAGCCCAATCGATCACAAATTTCAGAGACAAAAACAAAAAACCGGCAGAAACGGCTATGGAAGTGAACAACCGCTTTTCAACGATCCTCTCCGAATTCGACTTCTACCTGTTCGGGGAAGGGGGATTCCTGAAGTGTTACGAAAAGCTCGGCGCGCACCCTCGGGTCTTGGACGGGGTGAGCGGGGTCAATTTTCTTGTTTGGGCACCGAATGCCGACCGCGTTTCGGTGGTCGGGGACTTCAACGGTTGGGACGGCGCGAAGAACCCCCTTTTCAAGCATTACCCTTCCGGACTCTGGGAAACCTTTGTTCCCGGGATCGGGCCGGGAACCCTCTACAAATACAGGATCGAAAGCGCGATGGGCACCGTCGAAAAGGCGGACCCGTTCGGATTTCGGGCGGAACTTCCCCCCCGCACCGCGTCGATCGTCGACGACCTCGACCGCTACGAGTGGCACGACGCCGATTGGATGCAAAAGCGCGCGGCCGACAACCTTTTTTGGCTTCATGGCCCGGTCTCGATCTATGAGGTCCATTTGGGCAGTTGGCGGCGCGACCCTTCCGAGCCGGGACGGTTTCTGACCTGTCGCGAGATCGCCGAGCCGCTCATCAATTACGTGAAAGAAAACGGATACACGCATGTCGAATTTCTGCCGGTTGCCGAACATCCCTTTTCGCCCAGTTGGGGATATCAGGTGATCGGGTATTACTCGGTAAGCAGTCGTTTCGGTACGCCCGACGACCTCCGCTACCTGATCGACCTCTGCCATCAGAACGGGATCGGCGTGATCCTTGACTGGGTTCCCGCCCATTTTCCGAAAGACGATCACGGATTGCGCCGATTCGACGGTACCGCCCTCTACGAGCATGAGGATCCCCGGCTTGGGGAACATACCGACTGGGGGACGCTCATCTTCAATTACGGTCGGAACGAAGTGCGGAACTACCTGGTCTCGAACGCGCTGTTTTGGTTCGATAAGTACCATATCGACGGTTTGCGGGTCGATGCCGTCGCCTCGATGCTCTACCTCGATTACAGCCGGAACGAAGGAGAATGGATTCCGAACAAATACGGCGGTCGCGAAAACCTCGAGGCGATCGAGTTCCTCAAAGAGATGAACCTGCAGGCCCATACGCACCATAAGGGAGTTCTGACGATCGCCGAAGAGTCGACCACCTGGAGCGGTGTCACGCGCCCGGTTTACGCCGGAGGGCTCGGGTTCTCGATGAAGTGGAATATGGGGTGGATGAACGATACCCTCGCTTACTTCAAGAAAGACCCGATTCACCGCAGGTTCCATCACAATCAGATGACGTTCAGCCTTTGCTACGCGTTCGGCGAAAACTTTGTACTTCCGATTTCGCATGACGAGGTGGTACACGGTAAAGGGACGATCATCGGTTCGGCGCCGGGCGACCCGTGGCAGAAGTTCGCCGCGGCACGCCTGCTCTACGGCTATATGTGGACCCATCCGGGGAAGAAACTCCTCTTTATGGGGAACGATTTCGGGCAGTGGCGCGAATGGAATTTTAACGTCAGTCTCGATTGGGATCTGCTGAACAACGAAAATACCCACGGCGGGCTGCTAAAGTGCGTCGCCGACCTGAACCGCCTTTACCGGGAAGAAAAGGCACTGCACGAACTCGACTTCGACAGGAGCGGCTTTGAGTGGATCGACTGTAATAACGCCGAGGAGTCGATCTTCTCGTACATTCGCCGTGCCAAAGACCCTTCCGATTACCTGGTGATTGTCCTGAACTGGACCCCCGTGCTGCGCCGCCGTCGGTTCGGTGTGCCCGAAGCGGTTCCGTTCCAGGAAATTTTTAACAGCGACGCCTCTTATTACGGCGGAAGCCGGACCGGGAACGGGTTGGTGCAGGCCGATCCTTTCGGCGCGTTCGGTCGCCCCGCCTCGATCGAAATCCTCGTCCCCCCGCTCGGCGTTACCATTTTTAAGCCGGTCCGTCCCCGACGGACGTCCAAATAAACCGTCCGGGAGATTTTCCCCTTTTCTTACGCGGCGGCGCGTGACGAGCGTGTCGCCGCGGTCGGTTTTTCCTACCGACCCTGTCGTCGGCACAAAATTTCGGGTAGAATCGGGGCGGGGGATCTCTTTCCGAATGCCCCGGCCCGGAAACAATCCGATGAATCAAATCAAACCCAAATTCCCGCTCTGTCAGCAGATCATCGTTGCGGTGATCGCGGGAGTACTCTTCGGTATTTTTCTTTCCGATCGTGTCGCGCTCGTCGGCTGGATGGGGGTGATCTTCCTACGTCTCCTGAAGCTGATTGCGATTCCGCTCGTCTTTTTCCTGATCACCGCGTCGATTGCCGGGGCGGGGAAAAGCCGAAACCTGAACGTTCTCGGCCTCAAGACGATCCTCTACTACAGCGCCACGAGCATCTTGGCGATCCTGACCGGTATCTTTTTCGTTTCGGTTCTCCGGCCGGGCGCGGGGGTCGATCTTGGCAACGCGGCCAAGCTTCCCGACTCGGTTCTCGATACCGGTCCCCGATCGATTTCGCAGATTCTGATCGAGATCGTTCCCGATAACGCGATCGGGGCGTTTGCCCGTCAGGAGATGCTTGCGATTGTCTTTATGGCGATCCTCCTCGGGGCGGTTCTTTCGCGAATGCGGGGCGAAAAGGCCGAACTGCTGGTTCGCTTCTTCGACGCCGTTTCGGAACTCCTGATGAAAGTCACCGAACTGGTGATCCGCGTCGCGCCGTTCGGAGTTTTCGGTCTGATCGCCGCACAAATCGCCGAAATGGGGGGCGACACCGCCCGGTTGGCCAAGCTGACCGGTTCGCTCGGAATCTATCTGGTGACCGTCGTCTCGGGGCTCGCGTTCCATATGCTTGTGACCCTTTCGGTGGTCCTCCTTCTGTTTCGGCTCCATCCGCTCAAACATCTGCGGAAAATGTCGCTGGCCCTGATCACCGCGTTTTCCACGGCCACGTCGAATGCCACGATTCCGGTTTCGCTCAAACTCCTCGAAGAGGAGGAAGGGGTCTCGAAAGAGACCGCCTCGTTCGTCGTGCCGCTCGGCGCGACGGTGAATATGGACGGAACAAGCCTCTACGAAACTGTCGTGGTCCTCTTCCTGGCCCAGGCGCACGGGATGGAGATGAACTTCGTCCAAATGGCGACGATCGTCCTGACCGCATTCCTTTCGGCCGTCGGCACGGCGGGGATCCCGATGGCCAGTCTGGTGATGATCACGATCATCCTGAGCGCGGTCGGTCTGCCGCTCGAGGGACTCGGGATCATTCTGATCGTCGATCGCCCTCTCGATATGCTCCGAACGACCGTGAATGTCTACGGAGACACCTGTTGCGCCGTCTGCGTCGCCAAATCGGAAGGAGAGCGCCTCACGATCGAATGGGGGCGCGGAGACGACCCTCCCCCGCAACCTGCCGTCGAAGACGAAGGACCCGCCTTGCCGAACGAAAGGGGATAGAGACGGGGAAGCGTGCGGAGACGTCGGCCCGGGAACCGGTGCGGAACCGGGAAAAAAGGGGCGTCCCTTCCCGAAGTCCCTCATTTTCTGCAGAAAAACGAATCAAAAATCTGATTTTTACCCGTTTTATTAAACCTAATCTTCCTCTCTTACCACTTTTATATTATAATTATTCCGGTTGAAGAGATGAGGAAAAACGAGGGGTTTGGTGCCGGTTTGGGCGTCCCTTTCGGTTTCTTTATATTTTTGTCGTTCGTTTCACCGAGGCGTTGACGGCGGCGCGAACGTCCTTCTTCCGGTTCCCGGCGGAATCGGAATCGACCGACGTGATTCAAGAGGAACAGGATCGTATGACCAATCACCCTTTTCGATTCATCCATGCGGCTGATCTGCATTTGGAATCTCCCGTCACCGGGTTGTCTTACCTGCCCGAGCATTTGCGAGCGAAGGTACTCGGCGCGCCGAAAGAGGCGGCCGAACGGCTTTTCAAGGAAGCTCTTGCCGAAAAGGTCGACTTTGTTCTTTTGGTCGGCGGCGTTCTCGACCCGCTCAAAACGGGCGCCTGGGGGCCGCTCTTTCTGCTCGAGCAGTTCGAAAAGCTCCGGATGGAAGAGATCCCCGTCTTTTGGGCGTGCGGTACCGACGACGATGCCGCAAACTGGCCCGATGTCTTCCCGCTTCCCGACAACGTCCATCGGTTCCCGGTCGACGAAATCAAAGAGGTGATCTTCCGCAAAGAAGGGGTTCCCTACGCACGAATCCTCGGAACGAGTCTCGGAAAAGGGCAGACGATCGTCAATCCTTCCTCTTACCCGGCCGACCCCGGCGGGCTCTATTCGATCGGCGTCTTTTACGGGAAGCCGACCCTCGACGCACTCAAAGCCTCCGGAATGCAGTATTGGGCGCTCGGCGGCAGCCCAAGGCGCGAGACGCTTTCCCAAACGCCCGCGGTGGTCCACTATCCCGGCGTCACCCTGGCCCGCTCGTCGGCCGACCGAAACGACTGCGGCTGTTCGCTGGTAGAGGTCAACGAGTTCGGCCGGACGGTGATCCGTGCGATTCGAACCTCGCCGATCGCCTGGTCGAACGAACGGGTTTCGGTCCATACCGACACCCTGAAAGAAGATGACCTGCTCAACGAAATGCGTCTCCGCCTGCGCGCGCACCGCAAATCCCAAGAAGATGACACGCTCCTCTTCGTGAATTGGCGGGTCGAGTTGCCGACCGACCTGATTCCCGCCTTGCGTTACGGAAACCTGGTCCCGACCCTGTTGCGCGACCTGCGGGGCGATTTCGGCAAAGAGAACCCCGTGATATACAGTCTCGATATCGAACCGGTCATCCCCGAGACGCTCGACGCTTCCCTCTACGATCAGCAGACGATTCTTGGCGATTTCCTTCGGATCACCCACTTTTACCGCGAGAATCCGGACCAGCCGCTTTCTCTTTCCGATTTTTTTCCGGAAGATGTGCGCGAATATCTCGAAAACCGCCTGCTGATCGAGAAGGTCAAAGCCGAACGCGAGGGGCGCGCCGCCGATAAGACGCCCGATAACACCCGTCCCGAAGAAATTCCCGAAAACAAACAATTTCGCCCCGAGATCCCCGAAATCGTCCGCCTCCTTTCCCTTTCGATCGACGAACAGGAAGGGTACCGAAAGACCTTCAACGATCTGAAAGAACGGCGTACCGGAGAGTGGCTCAAGAGAATCGCCTTCTTGCGCGGCGAAGCGCTGAAAGAGGCCGCGGTTCTCGGCACGGAACTTCTGACAGGCCAACCCGAGGAGATTCGTCGTCAGGCGCCGCCGACGATCCTGAAAGACCCGCGCATCGAACGGGAACGCCGCGGTGCCCTCGATTATCGCGAGAGGAAGGAGAATTAATCATGCGCATCGTTTCTCTGGAAATCGAGCGGTTCGGAATTTGGGAAAATCTCTATCTCCCGAAAATACGGCGCGGAATCAACGTCTTTTACGGCCCGAACGAGGCCGGAAAGACGACCTTGATGCAGTTCATCCGAAGTTGTCTTTACGGCTGCGGTAATCAGGACCGGGCGCGCTATATCCAGATGGCGCTCGCGCCGCGCACGGAATCGCCGTTCGCCGAAAACCGTCTTTCCCCGACCGAAATCGAAGTTTCGGATCCTCGGCGGAAAAAGAAGGATTCTCCGGAAGATACACGCTGGATCGGCGGCGCCCTAACGGTGCAAGACGACTACGGTGTCCATCGTCTTGAACGTCGCTATATTCGTAAGAGCGCCTTGGCGCTCTACGGGGCCTCGAGCCTTGAACAGAAAGCCGGTTTCATCGTTTCGGGCGGACTTGCCGCCTGGAGCGGACGCTTCTTCCCGGTCCCGGGAACGGGAATCGCCGAGTCGCTCGTCATTTCCGGAGAGGACGGCCAGCGCCTGAGCGACCATTTCGTTCAGTCGATCGTCAACAATGTCGACGAAGCGACGTTTAACAACGTCTTTGCCATCGGGCTCGACGAACTCCAGAAACTCGGAAGTCTTAACGAGACCGACGCCGCGCAGATGCTTTACCGTCTGAGTGTCGGGGTCGATCGCGTCTCGCTCATTCAGGTTCTCCATCAGATTGTGGAAGAGCGAAACGAAATCTTCGATATTAAGGGGAAACCCGCAATCCTCGACTCGCTCTTGGCAAGGCGCGACGCCCTGAACGAGAAATCCCTTTCGGCCACCGCCAACCTGCGCGAATACGCCGGCCTCCGCTCGGAACAGATGGAGGCCGAAGAGGCGGTTCGCAAGCTTGAAGAGAAGCTCGCGGTGCATACCCGGCGGCGGCGGATCTACGAGATCGCGGCCCGGATCGCGCCGCAATGGGACCTGCGCGCCGAATTGCGTGTCGAACGCGCCGAGTACGGCGCCGTACCGGTCGTCGAACCGAATGCGGTGGCCGAGGCCGAATCGAAACTCGCAGCGATTGCCGATGTGCGCCGCTCGCTTGCCGCGCTTGGCACCGAGTTCAGGCAGACACGAAAAACGCTCAAGAGCCTGTCGTTCAATCGGAGCATCTGGCGTAACGCGCCGCTGATCGAAATGCTCCTCGGCGAGATTCCCCACCTGACCGATCTTGATCGGAAGGTCGCCGGAGTTCAAGGCGAAATTGCGGCGATTCAAAAAGAACTCGATTTGGAAGAACAGCGCCTGCGCGGGGCGCGCAGCGGGAAAACCCTCCTGACCTCGAACCTCTTGCAGTCGATCGTCGATCCGGCCACCGGTCTTCCCGCCTCGGAACCGGTTTCGAGGGCCGCCGAACAGGTCGGTGTGACCGCGTCGGTTCCGGAAGCGCGTGAAATCGAAGATTTCCGGATTCCGGCCCGCGCCGTTTTCTCTGCCCGAAAGCGGTATGCCAAGACCCGCGACCTCAGCAACGAAACGAACCAGCGGGTTAAGAGTCTCTCGGCCGAACTCGATCAGGAACTTTCCGCGCGCGGTCAAAGGTCGCTCGACGAGGCGATTACCGCGACCGGCGAACTTGTCGCGCAGTTGCGCCGTCGTCTCGAAATCAGCAAACGAATCGGCGACCTCGATAAGATCAAACGCGAATTGACCCGCCAAAACGGGTTCCTGGTCGCGAACCAGTCGCTTCCCTATCCGATCACGATCGCGATCGGTATCGGCGTGGCTCTCGGCGGGCTTCTTGCCGTTTTCTCCATCTTCGGGCAAGAGGCGGTCGAGCCGTCGCTCGGCATTCTGGGAATCCTGGTCGCGGTTTCGCTCCTCTTCTATAAGACGGCGATCGAACGACGGAATTACGCCAGACTCGGAGCGAACCAGCGGCAGTTGGCGGCGGTCATGAAACGGACCGACCAGGTGAAAGCCGAAGCCGCGGCAATCGATCAGAAATATCCGGCTCCCGGCCAGGCGATTGAAAGCCGGTTGCAAAGGGCCGAGGCCGACCTGGCCGCGTTCGAACGGCTTCTGCCGGTCGACGCGCGTCGGAAAGACGCGGTTCACCGTCAAGCGGCTCTCGAAAAGCGCCTGCTCGCCACCCGCAGAGCGGTTTCGGCGGCCCATCACCGCTGGAGTGACTGGCTCAAGACCGCCGGCCTTTCGCCGACCCTTAAACCTTCGCAAGTCAAAAGGCTTCTCCATCGGGTCGATTTCGCCGACACGCTCCGCCGCCGTATCGAAGAGAAGAAGGGTCTGCTCAAGCTCTATCTCAAGGAGAAGAAGGGGATCACCGACCGACTCGATCTCCTCTTGGGGGAAACGAGGACTCCCGCACTCGATAACGCGACGGCGATCGAGCAGATCAACCACCTGAGCGATCTGCTCGACGAGGTCCGTCTGATCCGTCAGGAACGGAGCGACCTGTCCAAGAAACTGAGCGGGTTCCGCAAAGACCGGAACAATATTCTCGGGAAAATCCACCGTATGAACGTCGACCTGGACGATTTCCTCTCCTTTTACGACTCGAAATCGGTTGACCATCTCAAGGAACTCGCGGCGCGTTACAAGTCGCACCAGGAACTCCTCGACCGAATCGCCACGGTCGAAAGTCAGATCGAAGGAGGGATCGGCGGTTACTGCGAAGAGGCTGAGATCGCCGAAGTCCTCGACGACGAGAGTGTCCGCCCGAACCTTCCGGCACTGATCAAAGCGCTCGACGAGCGGGTCGAGAAACTTTCGTCCGACAAGAAAGAGAAAACGCTCCGAATCGGTCGGCTCACCGAACAGTTGGCCAACCTGGCTGCCCAAAGGGACGCGGTCGGCTACCGTTTCGAAAGCGCGGCGATCTCTCGCCGGATCGACGAGATCTCGCGCATCTGGCAGAGCCGCGCGGTCGCCTGCAAGATCATGGAAGATATCCGAAGAGCCTACGAAAAAGAACGGCAGCCCGAAACGCTCAAAGAGGCTTCGCGTCTCCTGAAACGGCTGACCGACGGGCTTTACGAGAAAATCTGGACCCCCCTCGGGGAAGATACGCTCTACGTCGATACCAAAGACGGTCAGACACTCGATATCGGTTCGCTCTCGCGCGGGACGCGCGAACAGCTTTTTATCGCGATTCGCCTGGCCCTGGCGGTCTCGTTCGAAAAACATGGCGTCAACCTGCCGCTGATCCTCGACGACGTGCTGGTCAATTTCGACAACCGTCGGGCCGCCGCCGCGGCCGACGTGTTAAGCGAGTTTGCCGAAGCGGGACG
Source organism: Thermoguttaceae bacterium (assembly GCA_050943135.1). Taxonomy (GTDB): domain Bacteria; phylum Planctomycetota; class Planctomycetia; order Pirellulales; family Thermoguttaceae; genus RUG695. The sequence continues at coordinate 35,969 of JBMNOP010000010.1, forward strand.
GCAGATATTCATCTTTACCTGCCATCAGCATATCTGCAAAACGTTCCTGGCACGCGAGCGACCGGTCTTTGTCCTTCCCGACAAGGCGATGAAGGTCAAGCAGTTCCGTGTGATCCTTCCCCCCTCGATGCGGCAGATGCCCGACGAGCCGGAAGAAAAGTTCGAGCCGAAACCGATTCCGATCACCAGCGAGTTTGACGCGCCTCGGGTGATCTCGCCCGTTTCGACGGCTGTTCCCTCCGAAGGAGGTCCGGCCGCGCCGGTCTACCAAAATGCCGAGTTCGCAGGATCAACCGAAGATGAGGACGATGAGCGGGATACCGAAAACGAGTTTCCCGATGAGGAGGGGGACGAGAGGCACCCCGATTTCTTACTCGACGACGAGGAGACCGACTCGGACGACGAAGACTACGCCGATGACGGGGAGGATGACACCGACACGGAGGACGGAGACTACGGCGATGACGGTGAGGATGACGACTCGGAGGACGAAGACTACGACGATGACGACGAGGATGACGACTCGGAGGACGAAGACTACGACGATGACGACGAGGATGACGCCGACTCGGACGACGAAGACTACGGCGAAGACGATGAGGATGACACCGACTCGGACGACGAAGACTACGGCGATGACGGTGAGGATGACGCCGACTCGGAAGACGAAGACTACGACGATGACGGCGAGGATGACGACGACTCGGAGGACGAAGACTACGGCGATGACGGGGAGGATGACGCCGACTTGGAGGACGAAGACTACGACGATGACGACGAGGATGATACCGACACGGACGACGAAGACTACGGCGAAGACGACGAGGATGACACCGACTCGGACGACGAAGACTACGGCGATGACGGTGAGGATGACGCCGACACGGACGACGAAGACTACGATGATGACGGCGAGGACGACACCGACTCGGAGGACGAAGACTACGCCGATGACGGCGAGGACGACACCGACTCGGAGGACGAAGACTACGACGATGACGGCGAGGACGACACCGACTCGGAGGACGAAGACTACGATGATGACAGTGAGGACGACACCGTTCCGGAAACCGGTGACTATGAATTCGAAGGGGAAGACGAAGAGTATTTGGGCGGTGGCGATGATGAGTTCGAAGAGGTCGAGACCGACGATGATGAGGCCGACGATGATGCCGAGGACATCGACGAAACCGATGAGGCTGATGCCGAAGATGACGGCGAAGTCGACGGGTATGTTGCCGACGAGTCGACGTTTACGCAGGATCACCCGTCGATCAGCGCCGGAGCCGATCATACTCCCGTGACTCCCTCGTTCAGTTCCGAAGAGCCCGACGTGCCGCAGTCTGCCGACCTTTCGGTGGAGGCAGAGGAGGGGACCGATTTCGGCGGGGATGACGACGATTTCGAAGCGAAGGCCGTTTCCGCCGAACAGGTTGCCGCCATCAACGACGACACCCCCGAAGGGGAGCCGAAGAAGGCCGACTCTTTTGAGTTCTCGACCTGGAACGATTTTGTCCGAGACGACGGCGAAGAGCAAGTTCCCGCCGAGGAGGAAGAGGAGCCGCAAGAGAAACAAGACGAGGGAACCGACAACGAGTTCCTGCGTCGCTACTTTACCCGGGCACCCGAAAAAGATTTCCCCGACGGTGACACCCTCGACTGATTCGGGTATGTAACGAGAATGCCGACGCTTTTCCGCCGGAACACCGGGCGGAAAAGCGTTTTTGTTTCCCGGTCCCGTGCCGGAAAAGAGTTACAATTTCGTAATCGGAATCAGAATCCCTTGCGAGGGATACTCCCGTTGTTTTTTGTGGGGTATCGCCGCGAATTTTCGACCGTGGCGTTTCCTTCACCCGGCGCGCTCGTTCCGTCGCCCGTATTTCGATGCCCCGAAACAGGTTATGTCGGCGTTCAGGCGCCTGTGATCGTCCTTGTTCGTTATCGGTTTTCGGCAACGATTTGCGGGTTGCGGGCCGTTCCGGTCGGCTTCTTTGCGGCTTTCCTTGGAGCGGCAGAAAACCTCCTATTTTAACATCTTTCCTTTTGGGGAGGATGATGATTGCGAAAAAGATCGTCAATCGATTGACAAACTAATCGTTTTCAAATAGAATAAGGTCCTGAGTTGAACCTTCGGGCTTTTGGAATAACCTGTTATTTTCGGAGATTTTCCCGTCGGAAAATTTTTTTATCGCGATGAACAACCAATCTTTTTGTGTCGATGGCCATGGCAAATCTTCCCAGACTTGATCCTGAGAGTATTCCGTTTGAACTGGACTTTTCTTCCTCGGATAATTTTTACGCAAAACTTTTGGACCAGGTCGCCGACGCACTCCGGAAGAAGCGCGGGAGATATCAAAATCGGCCCGACGATGGGCGTCAGCGCAGCATTGTCATGATGCACGCCCGGGGGGACACGTTGGACGAAATCGGTCGAAAGTTCAATGTGACCCGAGAACGGATCCGCCAAATCGAACGGAAGGTCTGGGTTCAGATCGCCCTGTTCAAAGGGCGTCTTGACCGGTTGAAGGAGATCATCGTTTCGATTCTCCGAAAAAACGGCGGGTTTGATCGGATAGAGAACGTGGTCAAAGGGTTGAAAGAGGTTCTTCCTTGGTCTGACCGGGAAATCCGATATCTTCTGCGTCACTACTTTGAGATGCTTTCCGATGAATTCGTCTTCGTTAACGGCGATTCCGGTTATGTCTCGCTGACCGATCATCTGTGCTGGAAGTGCGACCGTTTCGAAAAGATGGTTAAAGAGGTTGTCCGAGACCTCGAAGACCGAAACGAGTCGCTGACACTCGATCAATTTACCGCACAGGTGCGCCGCAAGGTCGGTGCCGCCCGTTCCTGTGCGGACTGTAGCACGAAAATGTCGGAATTTTCGCCCGAGCTCCTTCGCTGGCTCTTCGGCGTCGATTCGGAGCTTCGGCGTTCCCAGGAACGGATGACGGTTCGCCGCGATTCGCGTTTCCTCGGACTCAATCGGTCGGTACTCCTCGTCTTGAAGATTGCCAAACGTCCGCTGACGAAAACTCAGATTCTTGCCGAACTCAAGAAAATGTTCCCGAAACGGGAGTTTTCGGTGAAGCAAATTCAATCGACCACGTCGAACTCGCAACAGTGCTCCCACAAAATCTTTCTCTGGGATCGGGGGGGGATCCGTACCGAAACGCTCTATGTGCACCGGGATTACATCAACACCGATCTGCCGATTCTCGAAACCATCGAGAAACGGCTCATCGCCAAGGCCGAAGAAGGAAAGATTCCTCAGGTTCGCCTGAATCGTCTTTTCAACCGATATTCCGAAGAATGTATCGCGCAGGGGATCCCGAACGTCTATGCCCTCTTTTCGAGCCTGAAGGTTCGCGGTTGCCCGAAGCTCATTTTCCAACGTTCTCCCTACATCGGGTTTAACGGGAATCACCAAAAACTCTCGAACGCCAAAATCCTCGAAGCCTATGTGAAAAAGTGCAATCGTCCGGTGACGCATCGGCAAATACGCGAATTCGGGCGTACCCTCGGTCTGCAAGACGAGCACATCTCGAACACGATTGTCCTGACCGATCTGATCGCCGCCCAGCGCGGTTACATCTATCGCGACGACGCTCCGGAGAAAAATTCCCGGTTCGTTGAGATGTTCAGGCGCCTCAAAGAGCGTTTGGAAAAGGTTCCCTCGGTCCATTTGGGCGAATGGTTCGAAGAGGAGAAAGCCGTTTGCGACGAGCTTCGTATCGTCGATTCCAAGATGCTCCATTCCCTTTTGCGTCGCCTCGACGGCTTCGATCTCTGCATGAAATTCCCGTTCGTCTCCCTCTCTTCCGACGATATCCCTTCGAAGAGGGCAAAAGCTTAAAGACGAAAATTTCTCTTTACAGCACGCCCGAAAAACGCTACGATCTCGGAGTTATTCGTTAACCCATTAAAGAATAGCGATGAAATTCCGCGTTTACATGGCTTTGCTTCTTTCGGCGGTCTTGATTGCCGGGGGTTGCGGAACCACGAAGTTCACCGATACGACCCGAACGGCAACCGAGCAGATGCTGATCTCCTCGGCAATGGAAGACGCTGTCGACGAGTTTAACTTTTACCCTCTTTCGGGGCGAAAGGTCTTCATGAAGTCCGACGGGGTTTCGGCGACCGATAAAGAATATCTTCTCACGATTCTCCGCCAGCAACTGGCCGCTAACGGTGTCCTTCTGCAAGAAGAACAGGAGAAGGCCGATTATATCCTCGAAGTGGCGACGGGCGCCGTCGGAACCGACCGCTACGAACTGATCTGCGGTACCCGAGAGACAACCGTTCCCGGATTCCTGACGATGGGTACCGCGACCTCGATTCCGGAAGTGGCGCTGATCAAGCGGACCGACCAGCAGGCGAAAGTGAAGCTCATGATGTGGGCGTACAACAAAAAGACCGGTGCGATCGTCTGGCAGTCGGGGCAGAAAGACTCGACCTCGTCGGTGCGCGACCGCTGGGTGCTCGGGGTCGGCCCGATCCGAGAGGCGACTTTCAGCGACAGGACGCAGTTCGGTGGTGACGATGTCCCGTTTGAACTCCAGCACGGCGAACGGATCGCTCGGAACGAGCGTCCGACGGTCCGTTCCGAAGCTATCTATCGCGAACTTGACCAGGACGCGATCGATCGGCTCGAAGAGATTCGTAAGACCGGCTTCGACATGATGAGCGTGGCCGAAGAGGAAGCCATCGAAGAAGAGAAAAAAGAAGACGCCGCGCCCGAAGAACCCGCCGACGAAAATCCGCCTGCCGAAGCAGCCCCCGAACCCCCGGTCGAAATCGTGTCGCCGGCCGCGGAACCTTCGCCCAAGGAACTACCCGTGCTCGATTTCGGAGACGATTTTACCCTTGAGGTCGGCCAGGTTCGATAGCCTTCCGGCCGACGGCGCGGTTTTGCCTTTCCCACACCGATCGCCGGAATGCGGCGGCGCGCTTGGTCGACGTTTTTCGAAACCCTTTTGTTGTTGATCTTCCCAAGACTTTTCCTATAATGCAGCCGAAGAGGGGGGTGTTCCGTTTCCGGATGGGAGTTCCATCGTTTTCCCGGTGGCCTCGTCGTGGCTTTTCCCGTCGCGGCCGACGTTCGGCCTTGGTCGCGGGAAGGGCGGCGGACCGAATGTGCCGATCGGGAAAAGCCTTTGGAACTCCTTTCGTTTTCCCAAAACCTGTTTTTGTTTCGGCGGCGTTTTTCCGGCGTTTTGGTTCCCCGACGAGGTGCGCAAGCAGACAGAGATGGAGAATGGCACGATGATTTTGTTCAATTTCTTTACGCGGGGTTTCCTAAAGCTTTTGCCGGTCGGAATTCTGTTTTCGCCCGTGTTTTCGGCCCCGGTTTCCGGGCAACATGCCGTTCTTACCCCAAAACCTCTGTCCGGACCCACTGGTCTTGTTCGTGTCGGTTTGATCAGACCCCTGATGGCGGCGACCTATTTTGAGGATCAATCGGTACGCGAACTCTGTGAGGCGATTTCCCGTAAAGAGATGCCACGATTCGAGTCGCTTCTTAACGAATGCTCCGATCCGAATGCCAGGGGAAAGGATGGCGTTACGCCGCTTCTTTGGGCTTTGAATAAGAGAAACGAAGAAGCCTTCCGTCTTTTGCTCGAAAAAGGGGCTGATCCTAATATTCAGGTTACAGACACCATTCCCTATGGCGTGGGGCACCGTCGTACCCGGGCGTACCTTAAAGGGGATTCGGTGACGTCGCTGGCCGCAAGCCGTTATAAACCGACTTATTTGCAAGCGGTATTGCAACATCGTGGCAATCCGAACCTGATGAACCCGATTTCCGGGTCAACCCCCCTGTACGATACGATCCGCCAGAGTACGGAAGAGAATATCTCGCGGCAGGTATCGGAAGAGACCAATGCTCGACAGAGCTTAGAAAAGGATGCCTTCCGACAGATGTTCAAAGAGAAAGAGGATGAGCGGTTGGAATGTTTCAAAGCGCTCATCGCGGCGGGTGCCGACATCAATTACCGTGTTCCGGAAAAAGACGCTCTGCTTCTTTTCGCCACGAAAAAGGCCGGCCTCTGTTTCGTTCGGGTGCTCTTTGAAAACGGTGCCGATTTTTACGTGACGGACAAAGACGGAAGAGATTTTGTTGTGCTCCTTTATGTGCGCTACGCGAACGCCTCCGTTTACCCGAAAATCAAGAGTTGGTTGGAGGAAAACGGCTTTGCGCCCGACACGTTGCCGGAATACCTTCGAACCCTTGCCGAGGAGAGCGCGTCGAGCTATTGCGAAAATTTCTACTCCCTTCGAACGATGAAGGTAACGCTTCCCATCGAAGAGCGGCCCTGGTTGCCGCAACCCCCGGCAAGTCGGCCGTCGTCGGAGTAAGTTCGCACGGAAAGGGTCGCCGCCCGGACACGATTGCGGCGGGGGCCCGAGAAGAGAAGGAAGGGCGCATCGGTCGCCATCCCCCGAACCGGATTCGGTCCTCCCGGCTTCAGAGCCAGGGATTGGAGGTCCGTTCGCGGCCGACTTTTGTGGCGGGGCCGTGACCGGTAAAGAGCGTGGTGTCGTCGGGAAGGGAAAGGATCCGCGTTTTGATCGAGTCGAGGAGCGTTTCGGTGTTTCCGTCCGGAAAATCGGTTCGCCCGATGCTCCCGGCGAAGATCACGTCGCCGACGAACACGACGACGCCGTCTTCCCCCTCGACCTTGTAGACCATGTGCCCCGACGAGTGGCCCGGACAAAGGAGCGCGGTGAATGTGATCCCCGCGACGGTGAACGTTTCGTTATCGTCCAGGGAACGGTCGGCGTCGATGGTGCGGACCGGTATACCGAAATGGAATGAGAGGTTTCCCGCCGGATCGGTCAGTTTCGATCGTTCGATGGCACCGATCATCACGACCGCATCGGGCCATTCGGCTTTGAGTTGCCTCAGACCGCCGATATGATCGTAGTGCCCATGGGTGATCAGAATCGCCTTCGGCCGGAGTCCGAGCTTCTTGATGTAGGCGATGGCCCTTTCCGGTTCCATCCCCGGATCGACAATAACGCACTCGCTGCTTTCGCGTTGCCGGACGACGTAGAGATTTTCCCCGAAATCCGAGTTGACGAACGTTTTGATTTCCAGGTCGGCAATTTTCATTTTTTCTTTCCTGTGTTTTCCCTCTGAGCTTTGGAGGCCGTAAAACCTCTTTCGCGACGGTTTTTACGACCGATGGTTCCGGTCGATTTTCCTTTTCGACGCCCGTGATGTCCCAGATATTCTAGGATATTTTCTCGGAGGCGCAAGCCTGTGGCAAAATTCCCCCCTTCCGATTCTTGCCGCGGCGACCGTTTTTGATTATACTGGCCCCTTTCATACCGTTCTGATGCCGATAGGGAATCGATCATCGAAAGGGTGATTTAAGGAGCGAGAAATGCCTCAAGGTTTCGGAATTTGGGATTGGGCCGCGCTATTCGCTTATTTCGCGGTTTTACTGGGCGTGGCCTGGTGGGTTGTGTTGCAGAAGAACAAGTCGTCGCGCGACTATTTCCTGGCGGGAAAGAATGCCGGGTGGTTCGTGATCGGCGCCTCCCTTTTTGCCTCGAATATCGGCTTGGAACATCTGGTCGGCCTGGCGGGGACCGGTGCCAGCGACGGGATGGCGATGGCCCACTACGAACTGCATGCCTGGTGCCTTTTGGTCCTCGGCTGGCTGATGGTTCCCTTTTATGTGGCCAGCGGCGTCTATACGATGCCCGAATTCCTGGAACGACGTTACTGTGCCGCCGCCCGCTGGTTCCTTTCCCTCTTTTCCCTGGTTGCCTACATCTTTACCAAAATTTCGGTGACCCTCTTTGCCGGCGGAATCGTCTTTAAGGCGCTCTTTCCCGACCCGATCATCGGCGGACTCGACAATTTCTGGTTCGGCGCCTGTTTCATGGTCGTTCTGACCGGCCTTTATACGATCGCCGGAGGGTTGCGCGCCGTTCTCTACACCGAGGTCATCCAGACCGTGGTGCTGCTGCTCGGTGCGGCGTGCGTTTTGGTGTTCGGGCTCCGGGAGGTCGGAGGGTGGTCTCGGCTGCGCGAACTCTGCCAAGACGCGCCCCGGATGGCGGTGGTTGCCCCGGAAGAAGTCGATGGGGTAGACGTCGCTGCCGAGCCGCAACTCGTGCCGACCGACGAAGAACTCGACTTCTTCAACCTGTGGAAACCGAACAGTGACCCTTCGTATCCCTGGTTCGGACTCCTTTTCGGCGCGCCGATCGTCGGGCTCTGGTACTGGTGCACCGACCAGTACATCGTGCAGCGGACCCTTGCGGCCAAAAACCAGACCGAGGCTCGCCGCGGGACGATTTTCGGAGCCTACCTGAAGATGTTTCCGGTTTTTCTCTTCATCATTCCGGGGATGGCCGCCTACGGCATCGCCGCCCAGGGAGACGTGCGGCTCTTTCCCGTTCTGGAGGAGGGAGGGGCAAACCAGGCGTTCCCCCTCTTGGTGAAACATATTTTGCCGGTCGGCGTGAAAGGGGTCGTTATCGGCGGGCTTCTCGCGGCGCTGATGAGTTCCCTCGCCTCGGTCTTTAACTCGTGCTCGACCCTCTTCACGATCGATATTTACAAGAAAATCGTTCCCTCCGCCACCGAGAAGCATTTGGTCTGGATCGGGCGTTTGGCTACCACGGCGATGGTGATCTTGGGCCTTCTTTGGATTCCGGTCGTGATCCTTCTGATGAAAGGTTCGCTCTACGATTACCTGCAGGCGGTACAGTCGTATATCGGGCCGCCGATCGCCGCGGTTTTTTTCCTCGGCATCTTCTGTAAGCGGGTCAATGCGGCTGGGTGCATGGCCGGGTTGGGGGTTGGGTTCCTCTTGGGAGCTTCGCGCCTGATCGCCGAAATTCTCAGTAAAGGAACCGGTGCCGCCGCCGAGACGATCGCTTCCTCTCCGTTTCTGAATTGGTTTGCCACCACCAGTTTCACCTTCATGGCGATCTGGCTGACCGTAGCCTCGGTCGCGGTGATCTTGGCCGTAAGCCTTGTGACACCGAAACCACCGAAAGAAAAAACCGACCGACTGACCTGGTCGACCCGAACCGCCGAAGATCGTGCCGAAACCCGCGCCAGTTGGAACCGGTGGGATCTGATCGCCTCGGTCGGCCTGATCCTCTGCATTCTGACGATCTACATCTACTTTACCGGAAATATGCTTCGCTAGCAGACTTTCGTCGGAAACGTGTCGGTGTCAACCACAAAACTCTCGTGGGGGTCATCGCGCGAATTTCTGTTGCCGCGGGGTTCCAACGGGTTCCGCGGCAGCCCTTTTTCCCCCTTTTCGTCGAAAAATCAAAAACCTTGATAATGTCTATGTAAAACCTGTTGAGTTAATGTGGTTTTGTGATGCGATTGTCGCAACGGTCAAAAAGAGATGAGGGATGCGGGGCCCGAAAAAGATCGCGGGGCTGGACATCACCTTCCCGCACGGCGCGGTTCCGGCGCAAGACCCGGAGTTTACGAAGCCCCGAAAGGGGCTCCTTTCCTGCTCTGTGCGATATTCGAACATGCGCGACAAACTTTTCCCGTTTTCAAAACTTTTCTTGCCCGTTTTCCCTATTCTGGTTATAATGAATATAACGTGTGTTTTATAGTGGCTTTGCCATTAGTGAGTCGTTTGAGAGGCATGACCCGGGCGCGATCCGGGCTTTCGACTCGGGAAAAGACCATTAAGACAACAGATTGGCTCACCGGAGGATATGCAGGAGTTTCTTATGTTGCCGTACTCTAAATTTTACCGGAACATTAAACCACACCTTCTTCTTGTTTCGGCGGTCTTGACCGCGCTTCTTTCGGTTGGGGTGACCGCCTCGGCGCAGGAGGCGGGCGCGGCCTCGGTTACCGAGACGACGAAATTACTCCGTTTCCCCGACGTTTACGGGAACGAAGTCGTGTTCTGCTACGGCGGCGACCTCTGGAAAGCTTCCCTCGACGGGGGGGAAGCCCGGCGCCTGACGGCGCATCCGGGTCAGGAACTCTTCCCGAAATTCTCCCCCGATGGGAGCCGGATCGCTTTTACCAGCCAGTACGACGGTGACGAACAGGTCTATGTGATTCCCGCCTGCGGCGGCGAGCCGCAGCGCCTGACCTGGTACCCGACCCCGATGCCGCGCGCGCCGCGGCACGGCTACGATTGCCAGGTGATGGGTTGGACTCCCGACGGCGAATCGGTGATGTTCCGGTCGGCCCGGATGTCGAACGGCGTCGATTCCCTGACCCGCCTTTTCCTCGTTTCGGTAAACGGCGGACTGCCGCAACCCCTTCCGATGCCGTCGGCCGGCGCGGGAGATATGGCGCCCGACGGGCGGTATATCGTTTATTCTCCGCTCTTCCGCGATTTCCGCAGTTGGAAGCGTTACGAAGGGGGATGGGCGCAGTACCTGATGATCTACGACCGCGTGTCGGACACCTACCAACCGATCCCGACCACACCGCGTACCGACCGCGACCCGATGTGGGCCGGGGGAACCGCCTGGTTTGTCTCGGACCGAGACGGCACGCTCAACCTTTACCGATACGATCCGCGGAAAGACGCGGTTGAGCAGAAAACCGAATATCACGACTGGGATATCCGTTGGGCGAGTTCCGACGGAATCTCGAAGATCGTCTATGAAGTCGGCGGCGAGCTGAAATGTTACGATACGGCGACCGAGACCGAAACCGCCCTGGCGATTCACGTGCCGACCGATGCGCTTGACGCACGGCCGACCCGCGTCGATGCCGGAAAGTCGATTGAGTTCTTCGAACTGGTTCCCGGCGGAAAACGCGCTTTATTTGTCGCCCGCGGCGATATCTGGACCGTTCCGGTCGAAAAGGGCGTGGTTCGGAACCTGACCCGCACCTCCGGCGTCCACGAACGGTGCGCGGTTGCATCGAAAGACGGGCGGCGGATCGCCTTCATTTCCGATGAAACGGGGGAAGATCAGCTCTGGCTCTTTGACCAGCTTGGGGAAAATAAACGTCAGATTACCGACTCGATGACTTCGATGCTCAACGACCCGGTCTGGTCGGGCGACTCGCAAAAGCTGGCGGTACGCGATGCCAAAAACAATCTTTATGCCATTCTCGAAAAGAAGCCGGACGGGGAAGGGGAGTCGACCTTTGAAACGGTGCGGGTTGCGCACAATACCAGCGGCACCAAATTCGCGGCGACCTGGTCTCCCGACGGACGGTATCTGGCGTATAACCTTCAGAACGGGGTCGATTACGGTACGGTCTACGTGTGGGACAGCGAAACGCGCGAGGTCCATCGTGTCACCGACGAGCTGTTCGATCATTTCTCTCCGGCCTGGTCCCCCGACGGCGACATCCTCTATTTTCTCGGTACCCGAGAGTTCTATCCGCAGATCAGCCAGATCGAATGGAACTTTGCCGGAAACCGAATGGTCGGGATTTTCGGTGTAACACTCCGCCCCGATGTGAAGAATCCCGTCGCTCCGGAAAGCGATGAAGCGAAGGTTGCCGACGACGACAAAGAAGGTGAAACCGAGGGGAAAGCCGACCGCGCCGAAGGTGAGAAGAAAGAAGGAAAACAAGTTGCCGACGGCGGCAAGAACGCCGATTCCGAAGACGATGATGCCAAAGACGAGAAAAAAGAAATCGTGTTCGACGGCCTGGCCGACCGCGTCTTTCGCCTCAATGTCGAAAGTGGCAATTACACCCACCTGACGGCCGCCGACGGTTTCCTCTTTTGGCAGTCGTCGCCCGCTCCCTATTACGGTCGTGACGGGGAAACGCCGGCAAGCGTGATGGTCTACGACCTGAAAAAACGTAAAGACACCTGTTATGCCAAAGACGTTCCGGTCTTTACCCTGTCGCCCGACGGAAGTAAGGTGATTTACCGTCAGGGAGAGTTTAAAGTCGGAGATGTCGCTGCCGAGCCGGGCGATGCCAAGACGGTTTCCACCGAGTTGTGGGGAACCGTTCAACCGCGCGAGGAGTGGGTCGAGATCTTCAACGAGGTTTGGCGCCGTTACCGTGACTACTTCTACGTCTCGAATATGCACGGGTGCGACTGGAAAGAGGTCGGCGACCGTTACCGAACCCTTCTTCCCTACACGGTCCATCGTTCCGATCTGAACTACATCCTTTCCGAAATGGTTTCGGAACTGAACTGCGGCCATACCTATATCGAAGGAGGGGATTTCACCCTTCCGAAACGTGTTCCCTCCGGGTTGGCCGGGGCGCTCTTCGAACTCGATCAAGACGCGAACCGTTACCGGATCGCCAAGATATACAAAGGCCAGAACGAAGAGCCGAAATACCGTTCGCCGCTGACCGAACCGGGGATCGACGTCGCCGTGGGCGATTACCTTTTGGCCATCGACGGCGAAGAACTCTTCGGCGCCGATAACCCGTACCGTCTCCTTTCCGGCAAGACGAACCAGGTTACCTGGAAAGTCTCGAAGAATGCCGACGGCACCGACGCGCGAACAATCGTCTACGAACCGATTTCGAGCGAAGCGAATCTCCGTTATCTGGAATTCGTCCTTGATCGACGCGACCGCGTCCTGAAAGCTTCGGGGGGGAAAGTCGGCTACATCCATATTCCCGACATGGGGGCCGAGGGTTCGTACGAATTTTTGAAGTGGTATTATCCGCAGCGCCAGATGGACGGCCTGGTGATCGACGACCGGAACAACGGCGGGGGGAACATCTCGCAGTGGGTTCTGATGCGCCTGGGCCAGAAAGTCCTCGGCACCCGTTTGGGGAACGACCGCGACACCCCCGAAACGTACCCCTATAACGCCTGTGTCGCGCGCATGGTCTGCCTGATCAACGAGACAAGCGCCAGCGACGGCGACATCTTCCCATATTACTTCCGCGAGGCCGGGCTCGGCCCGATCATCGGGAAACGCTCGTGGGGCGGTGTGGTCGGTATCTCGGACCGCGGTCCGCTGCTCGACGGGGGAACGGTCTATGTTCCTCTTTCGGCGACCAACGCTCCCGACGGTGAGTATATCATCGAGGGGCACGGTGTCGACCCCGACATTGTCGTCGCGCAAGATCCGAAAGCCGTCAGTCAAGGGGGTGACCCACAGCTCGAACGGGCCATTGCCGAGGTCCTGAACCGGATCGAAACCGACCCGCCGGTTCGCCCGAAGCGTCCTGCCGACCCGGTTCGTCCCGGTCGGTAACGGGAGAAAAGAAGCCGATTTGCCCCTTTCGCTTTTGTGGCAGGATTGCGAGGAGCGCAAAATGACATGCAACAGCGTGTGTCGATGAGCGTGATTCCCCCGTCGTGTTCCCGCGACGGGGCGCGACGTGCGGGGGAGCCTTCTTCCCGTTACCGGAGAACCGTTGACGATACCTCTTGTGCGGGTTCCGGGTGAGTCTTTCCCGGATTTTTTGCGGAAATCTTCCCAATAAAAAGTTCCGTCGGTCTTGCGATCGACGGAACACGTTCCCCGAATACTTCCCCGGGGGTCAGTTGACGAAAACCACGTCGTCGTCGAGTTCGACCCGGCAGGCACCCCACGAAAGTCCGACCCCGAAACCGACCAGTATTACCGATTCCCCCCGGTGAATGAAGCCTTCCTGATCGGCATCGAGCATGGCGATCGGGATACTGCTCGAGACGGTGTTTCCCCGCTCGCGCATATTGACATAGTAGCGCTCATTTTTCAGACCGCAGAGTTCCCGCAGTCGGGCGAGCATATAAGTATTTGCCTGATGGAAGATGTAACTGTCGATCGAAAGGTTCTGCGCGGCGCAGTCCTCCTGAATGGCGGTGATCAGCGGCGGGACCCTCTCGATCGCGAAGTTGAAGATTCCCGGACCGCTCATCTGTATTTCTTCGTCGGAATGGTAGTTGCCGCGGACATCGACTTTCGTCTTTTTGGTTTCCGGCGACGAGGGGAGACGATGCCCCCCCGCTTTCACGATCAAAAGGCCGGCGCCCTGTCCATCGGTTCCGTATCGGAACGGGCCGATCGGAAGGGAATCTTCGGGTGCGTCGGCGGAAATGAGCGTTACCGTGGCCGCGTCACCGAAGAGCGGACGGCTGACACGGTCTTTGGGATTGATGTATCGGGAATAAGTTTCGGAGGTTACGAGAAGCAGATTTTGTGCCTGCCCCGTTTCGAGAAGCCCTTTGGCCATTCCCAGGCCGTAAATGTAGCCGCTGCAACCAAGGTTGAAGTCGAAAGCGCCGCACGTCTCCGGAATTCCGAGGCGGTCTTGAATGATGCACGACGAGGAAGGCAGAAAGTAGTCGGGCGACTGCGTACAGAGAATAAGAAAGTCGATGTCCTCCGGCGAACAGACACCGCTTTCAAAAAGGACCTCTCCTGCGGAAACCGCCATGTCGACCGCCGTTTTTCCATCTTCGATGATGGGACGGGAGACAATGCCGAGTTTCTTCTCCATCTTTTCGGCCGTCCAACCGGTGAAACGGTCGACCAACTCTTCGTTCGTCAGTCGACCGCTCGGGATATGGCTGGCAATGGCACGGATACGGGCTTTGTACACTCTATTTTCCGATTCTTTCTTTTTTATGATCCTGGTTACGCCGGGACGGGGAATCCATTTCCCAATCTTGCCGCAACCACCTCGTTTACCATTTTAGCACGAGGCGGCGTTCAGGTAAACCTGAATTTGTCGCGTCGAACCTTACCCCATACCGGGAAAATTTCGGCGGACGGAAATCGGTTACGCGGTTCGGTTGATGACCGTGGTGTAAGGAAGGGGGCGGATCGGCTCTTTCCCCTCCACCATCTCTTTCGTTACCACGTAGCGGCACCCTTTCATCTGGTCGGGGAGCTGGAACATGGTGTCGAGCAGGAGTGTCTCGGTGATCGAACGGAGACCGCGCGCGCCGGTCTTTCGCTCCAAGGCTTGGCGGGCCAGCGAGCGGAGCGCCTCTTCGGTAAAATCGATCTGGGCCTCTTCCATCTGGAAAAGGCGTTTGTATTGCTTAACCAGTGCGTTACGCGGTTCGCGCAGGATTCGCACCAGCGTGTCTTCTTCGAGCGGGTCGAGAACGACGGTTACCGGAAGTCGGCCGATCAGTTCGGGAATCATGCCGAATTGGTTCAGGTCCTCGGCGGCCACATGTCGCAGGTACCCATCGGAGTCGGCCTGCTGTAATGTGTCGGCCGCCGAACCGAACCCGATCCGCGTCTGACCGATCCGGCGTTGGATAATCTCTTCGAGTCCGACAAATGTCCCCCCGCAGATAAAAAGAATTTGCGAGGTGTCGATCTGCAGGTACTGCTGGTCCGGATGTTTTCGCCCTCCTTGCGCGGGGACATTGGCGACGGTTCCTTCGAGCATCTTTAAGAGTGCCTGCTGAACCCCTTCGCCCGAAACGTCGCGGGTGATCGAGACATTCTGGTTCCGTTTGCCGATCTTGTCGATCTCGTCGATGTAAATAATCCCCCGCTGGGCGACCTCAATATCGTAATCGGCCGCGCTGATCAGTTTCAGCAGGAGGTTTTCGACATCTTCGCCGACGTAGCCCGCCTCGGTCAGCGTGGTGGCATCGCCGATGGCAAAGGGAACGTCGATGATCTTGGCCAAGGTCTGGGCCAGAAGCGTCTTGCCGGAACCGGTCGGTCCGAGAAGGAGCACGTTCGATTTTTCGAGTTGCACTCCGCCGACCGACTCGGAAAAGAGTTGACGCTTGTAATGGTTGTTGACCGCGACCGAGAGCGTTTTCTTGGCCTGTGTCTGACCGACGACATATTCGTTCAGGCGCTGGGCGATCTGTCGGGGGGTCGGCACATACCACGAAATCGAGCGACCGAACTGCTGTTTGCGTTGACGGCGCAGAATCGACTGGCAGAGTTCGACGCATTCGCGGCAGATGAACGTCCGATCCATTCCCTCGATCAGAGAACCGGCCTCTTTAGCCGTCTTGCCGCAGAAAGAACAGCGGTTCACCGATTGCTGTCCGCCGGGGCGATTCGTGGGAGTGTCTTGTCCGAAAGACATGCTTTAAACCTTTATCGTCGGTTTCGCTCCTTTCCCCCTGCTGCCGTGTCGGGAGGAATGGGGGAAGACGAAAAAACACGCACAAAATCTTTCGGGCTATATCGGCAAATTCGCCGTTTTCCCCTACAGCGGAGCGCGGACACACCTTTTACTTTTTCCGATCGGAAGAAGAGGAATAATTGGTATAATCGGAGAGCCTTTTCAGCGATGGCGTTTTTGCCCGGCCGGGTTTTGGGTGTTCAAAAGAGTACGAAGGCGGAGGATTCGGTCGAGTTCGTCTTCATCGGCGACACTTTTTTCGTGTTGAGGGGCCCCCCGCTTCCGGAGTTCGGGCTGCGGGCGGTTGAGCATGTCGTGGACAAGCCGGTCGCGAATCTGTCGACGAATCTCTTGATACTCCTTCTCGGTGATCAGTTTCTTTCGGTAAAGGTTTTGGAAGAGTTCCGGTTTTCCCTCGTAGCCGTTGATTTCCAGGCGAGGCTCTTTGATACTGCGACGGATCCGCAGGATGATCACGAAACAGAGAACCACGTAGGTGATAAACGCGAAGGTCCAGAGGAGGAGTTCGGTGATTTTTGCCGCGTCAAGGTGTTCCGCGGCCAGGAGGGGGGAGAACCCGATTCCGGGAAGGAGAAGCGAGAAGGGCGTCGCGCCGGACGAAAAGAGGGATCGCAGATGCCGGAAAAGGCACGAAACGGGATTTGCCCCCGTCGAAATCCGCCGGGAGAATCGGCTTGAATTGCGACTTACCATAAAGGATCCCTTACAATCGTTACAGTCGGAATCACCGGTTTTATCCTTGGTTTCCGCTCGACCGTTACTTCGGGAAATTTTAAAATAACAGTCAGGTTCCGCAATCGTCGTTCCGATTCCTACGAGGAACATCTTTACTAAAGCGGATGACAATATAGATGTCATCCGGAACAAGGGAGACCCCTGTTATGGAACGACGAAACAGTGTCAAAGGATTGCAAAACAAAGAAGGGTGGCTTCTGGCCCTCCCGCTTCTCTTCTGTCTGTCGGCAGCCGTCCGGCCCGGATCTGTCGTCGCACAGAGTCCCATTATAAACGATCAACCGAGTTTCGGCAATAAAAGCGCCGTTTTTTTCCAACACGCCCCCGCGCCGATCAGGCTTCGTTCGCTTGAAGAGCCGACGGTTCAAGACGCGGCGCCCGAAGAAGAGCCCCGATCGGTCAATATTACCGTTCCCTCGGCGCCTCCGGTTCTCCTCAATCGTCGGAATATCGCGATCACGTTCCCCGCCTCGACCTTTACCGACGCCGGCGATGTCGTCTCGAAAGGTCTCCTCTACTCAGACGACAAGGGGGAAAATTGGCACGAATACGGTGCCCCTCGTCCGGCCTCGGAAGGGGACAACTTCGACTTTAACGCCCCGCGAGACGGGGAGTATTGGTTTGCGCTCCATCTGGTTCATCAGGACGGCACCGACACCGCCTCGCGCGGCCAGAAGTTTCTGATCGATACCGGCAGTGGCGCGGCGGCTGCCGCCAACGCTCCGGAACAGAGCGGAGACAGAATCGTTCAGGGGCTTCTGAGTCTGACGCAAAAGAACAACGCCGCTTCGCAGAATTCCGACTCGAAAGGCGATCCCCTCACTTCGCGTCTTAACGAAATGAATGTGTCGTCGGATCCGTTCCGTTCGTCGGAAAACTCGACGGCCAATGTTCCGTTCCCCGGAAAAATTAATCATGTCTCGATGGGGAAAACGAAAAAAGGGGATCCGGCCGTTTCCATTACCTGGTTTCAACCGGGGCAGTGTGGTCTGTCGACAGGTTCCGCCGAGGGAAAGGTCAGTATCGAGCGGGCATCGAGTCCCGAAGGACCTTGGATGCCGGTTACCGAAGAGGCTGCCAGCTTGAACATCGACGGACACGGCTACTGGTTCGCCGCCGGGGAGAACGACCATCAACCCTTCTATCTGCGTACGGTCAGTCACGTCAAAATGAACGGGACAGATACCGAGTGGATCGATACGCTTCCCCAACCGCTGACTTTTCCGCAATCGGCGGGGAATGTTTCGGTGGCCGAGACGTCGACACCGGGCGAAGAGACGCCGCGTGCCGACGACGGTTCGATCAAGGCCTGGAGCGATAGCGGTTCGAACAATGAGCGAAAAGTCGCCGGGCGCGATGTCGGCGGTTCGGTCGTCGACAAAACTTCGTCGGTCAACCAGTCCTCTTCGGCCTCCGAGCAGCCGCGTGACCTTGCTCAAAATGCCCAAAAAGAAAGCCAACGGCGCAATCGTCCGCAGTTGACCGATCCGAACCGGATTTCGGTCAACCCGATCTTCCGGTTCGGGTTTGGTGTCTTTACCGGAAAAGACAACAACGGAAATCCGCTGCCCGACTACTCGAACGCCGGGAGCGCTCCGGCCTACACCAACCAACAGGCACAAAACGGACAGGAACCGACATTGCCTTCGCCTCCGCCGAAACGTCCGATCTGGATGTCGAAGCGGGAATACGAAGAACATGTGCGTGCCTACGAATTTGAACTGCAACAGGCGCGGTATGCCATCGCACAGCGTGAACAGATGGAACGGCTTCGAAAAGAGCAGGAAATGACCGCTCCGGGCGGAATCCCCGGTGGACAGCAGGCGATGATCACCGACGCTTCGGGAAAAGAAATCCGAGTCACCGAAGGGAGTCTTCTCTGGTCGGACGAGCAGGGAAACCTTTCGACCACGCCGTTCCCCGGCCAAATGAATAGCGGGGCGATTCCCGAAATGATCTTCCCCGACCAGAACTTCCAGAATGTCAGCCAGCCGATCCCGCTCGATGCCCAGATGATCCCGGGGAACAGCCTAAACGGGCCTTACTCTTCCCAGGAACAGGCACTCGGCAACGATGCTTTCACCAACGCGTACGACACCTCGAATATGTCGGAGCTTGCGAACCAGAGCCTGGTCGAAAGCAACCTGCCCCCCCGTCCCGGTCAGCAGCAGTAAGAGCTTGAATGCTCGTCGAAAGTCTTCGGAACGAAACGCCATGGAAAATACTTTTTCCATGGCGTTTTTTAACCGACCTCGACCCGGCTTCCGACGATGACCGGAAGTGTATATCGGGGGAACGGATCGGATGAAGGGTCATTGGGGCGGTGTCGGTGCCTTTTCGGCGGCGAGTGAAAGCCGCAAAAGGTTTTCCCGGGCGGCGAGGTGTTCCCTCAGGATCCGTTCGGTCTCGCGGACGGTGACCGGGTTGGTGTGTACGTAGGTATGGTAGGATTCGACCGCGATCTCGCTCTCGGCGTCGGGATGGCGGGAACTTTCCAGGCGAACGATCTTGTCTCCCTCGTTCTTTTTGATCAAGAGTCCCGTTTCGGTGACGCCGACGATGTTGTGGAATGCCACCGTTTCGGGCATTTGCATCTTTTCCATCGCCTCGAAGAAGGGGGAACCGGGGGTCATCGATTCGACACTGTTCTTGACGTTAAGGATCGAGTTCTTCTTGTTCCCGCCGGAAAGCGCGGCATTGAGCCATCGCGACATCAGATAAAGATCATCGGGCGTGGTGATCACCTTGTCGGCAAACCATTTGACGAACGTGTTGACCGAGTCGCTTCCCTTGTAGGGAGTTGCGATCGTGATGAGCCGGGTCAGGCGGCGGTTCGGGTGGAAAAAGAAAATGGGACGCAGCGCGTCTTTGTCGGCAATGTTGCTCTCGTCGAACGGAACGCTGCTGACGAGTTTCCAGATTTCATCGCCGCTTTCGAGAACCTGAAGGTTGGCGATCAGCCCCCCCATGCTATACCCGATGATGACCGAGTCGTTTAAATAGGGGTTCGTTCCGGCCGGGTCAAATCGGTCGTAGAGACGTTGCAGGTCGGCACGGAGTCCCGCAGCCGAAACCCACCACGGATACCCCGTCGGATAGCACCAGAACCAAAATTGGTAGCGATCCCAAATTTCCGGGTCGTTCTGGAGCGCGCCGATCATCGGAATCCAGGTCATCGGGGTCGACCAAAGCCCGTGAACCAGGATGACCGGGATCTTTTCCGGATCGTACGGTGAGATCATATAGAATCCGGCAAGCCGACGTTCCCCTTCTTCTCCTTTCGCCGGCTCGAGAAAGGTTTCGGGGTTGGTCAGACCGAGTGTTTCGAGCTTGTTGATGTACGGGTCGTTGTAGTTGTACGAGAGGGGGGTGGTCAGGTCGGCGGCGAGCGCGATCCGGCTCGACCCGATATCGACGGCCTGTTCGGCGAGCGGGTCGCGGAATTCAAGAAAAATCTGCGGGGCGTTCGGCTCGGCTTCGTCCGAAAGCCAGCTCCCTTTCGGGTTCGGGCGGAGCAGAAGGGTCATCGGATAAGAGAGTCCGGTCATGTAAAGGTCTTCTTCGGCGCGGTCGCAGCGGCGACGCGTGACGATGATCGGCACGCCAATCCCTTCCCGTGCGTAGCGGGCCGGCAGTCCCTCGACCTTGTAGTCGGAGGAGAAACGAAGGTCGCCGATCTCGTCGGCCCGCCAGGAAGACTTGCCCATGACACAGGCGATCCGCCAATAACGGCCGTTGATACGCGCCGCCCAGTCATCTCCCGGGGTCGGAGTTCCCTCGCCGTTTGTCTCTAGGTTTTCGAAAAGGTTTCGCAGGAGGCGTTCCGAGGCCTTGTTGTGGTAGGAAACCATTTCCTGGTATTTCTCGTCGAGCGGATTGCGCCGCCCTTCAAACGCCGGATCGAACAGGTAACGCCAACTGTTGAGGAGAATCGCGATGTAGATCTCTCCGGCATACTCGGGATCGCTCTTTTCAAGTCGTACCGCCTCGTAATAGCCGATTTCGCAAAACGCCCGGAGAAGATCGGGATCGGGGTGGCGGTTGGCCTCTTCCTGAATCGTGGCGAGTTTTTCAAGGTTCGAAGCCGACCTGCTTTCGAGTCCCAACCCTTTGAGTGAGGTTTCGGTCGCCGAGGTCGGGTCGAGCCGTCCGAACGCGTCGACACACGGCGGAAGGAGTTCCGGGTGCCGACGGACCGCGACCAGATTGACGACCTTCGACGAACAGCCGGTCAGAAGGAACGAGAAAAAAACAGCGAACAAAACTCCCCGCCAAGCGCCCCGACCGTACGGAGCACTTCGGACCGATGGCTCTTCGCTTTTTCTTTCTTCTCTTCTCACAACATGCCTGTAAAATCGGTCTTGCCGCTTGAACTTTGCACAGCAGAGGATACAGTTTTCAGGCGTTTGGGGCAATATGCTTTCTTCCCACTTCTCGTTTCTCCGACAAGGCGCGGGACGGGTGCGACTCGGGCGCAAACCCGCTGAAACTCAAATTACCGGAATTGGATAATCGTTATAAATGGTTTAACAGTAAGTTTTTTCTATTTTTACAAAACCTATACATCTTCGGCCGATTATATATTTATCCTCTCTTATCGAAAAGGATTTATTTATTTTTTATCACCATTTTAACAGCCAAGCCGGATGGAAAGAAATATGATTGAAAATCAGGCCGCCGTTTTGCCACGAACAAAGGAAATTTCAACCGCCCCGAGCGCCGACCCGATTAAAAAATTAACCGATGTTGAAGAAGCAATTCGATATTTAGTTCAGGAGACGGAGATTTCAGCCGGTCCTCTCGGCACGCCGAAAGGCAAACGGTTCCTCAGCACCATCGCGACGACCGATGTGCTTGAGATTCTCGAGACCCCCGAGGCAGGTGCGCCGAAGAAGCGCGGACGACGTCCGAGTCGCAAGACTTTCGACGGGATCGCCCAAAAGAAGACCCGCTCGACCGACGCGAATTGGGACAAGCGAAAAGGGGTCAAACGACGCCGCCAGGTTGATCCGACGACCTGTGAACGGGATTATTCCGAAGACGAGGTCGAGTTTATGAAAGCGCTCGACCTTTACAAGAAATTAAACGAGCGACCCTTTCCGACGTGCAGCGAGACTCTCGAGGTACTCCGTCGTCTCGGCTACGTGAAGATGCCCCCCGTTTCGGAAGGAGCGAGCTGTGAACCGATCCTTGTTACGCCCGCGTCTTGTTCCGAGGGGAGAGAGTTATGCGAGTTTGTCGGCGTGATCTGGCAAGAGGGAGAACTTACAACGTTTATCATCTGATGTCGTAATCGATTCCCCTTGCAAGGGAAGGTTGCCGCGTTATAATGGGTGCGGTGTCGCGTTGGAGGATAAGCGAATGGCTAGCGGCCTCATTGGAAATGAGGTGCCCCTCACGGGGTTGCGGGTTCGAGTCCCGTGTCCTCCGCTTCTCATGGGAGTTTTGTGTTGGTTTTTTGTCGGCGCGGTAATGGTTTTCGTTTCCGCGCCATTGTTTACGAAATGAGAGGTTTTCCATGAAAATCGTCGTTACTGCCGATCCGTGTGCCGTCCCGCTCAAAAAGACGGTCATTAAGTACCTTGAATCCCTCGGACATACCGTTTACGAATGTGGATCGACCGAAGCAAACGAGGTTCCCTACTATGACGCCGCCGTTGAAGGCGCCAAGGCGATTCAGGCCGGGGAAGGGGAACGCGGAATTTTCATCTGCGGCTCCGGAATGGGGATGTCGATTGTCGGCAACTGGTTTAAGGGTGTCCGTGCCTCGGTGGTCGAATCGGTCTTTGCCGCTAAACTTTGCCGTGCGATCAACGATGCCAATGTTCTTTGCATCGGTGCGCTCCTTTTGGGTGAATGGAATGCGCTCCGTGCGATCGACGCCTTCCTGACGACCAACCTGGGTGACGATCTTCCGGATATTGCCGATTTCCTCAAAGAGGCCGTGGTCAAGGTTGAGGCGATCCGCAACTGAGCGGCACGGCGATCGGGCCGAGCATTAAAAAGGGAACCGGGAGGTTCCCTTTTTTAATGCTTTGTACGTCTTGTTCCGGTTACGAAGCGGAATTTTCGTACTTGATTGCTTCGGCGAAATCTTTTCCGAGTGCGACTGCGGTCGTTTGCTCCTTAATCTGTGAGGCCAGAGGATAGGTGGGACTCTCGGTCGGGATCATGTAAGAAGTTTGCGACGGAAAAGCGAACAAAACGCCCAGTTTTTCCGCCAGGCGAACGATATCGAGGATCAGAGACTGGCGTGCCCGCAATTCGTCGTGTATGTCGGATACCATAAAGAAGCAGGTTATCTGGATGTTGATCGACGACGATCCGAAATCGTCGACGCTTACGCGGATGTCATCGCGTCGGGCATCGGGGTGAAGCTCGATCAGACGGCGAACCCCGGCACTGAACGCTTCGAAAAGCGGCGCCGGCGTGTTATACTGAAGTCCGAGCGTCGTTTTGAACCGGCGTGACTGACGCCGCCCCATGTTGTCGACGACATCGGTGGCCAGCTGAGCGTTCGGGATTACCACGCGCGAGTCGTAGAAGGTCTTGATCGAGGTCGAACGAAGACCGATCCGTTCGACAACCCCCTCGGTACTCCCGACGATGATATAGTCGCCGACGGTGAATGGATGGTCAAGAATGATCGTCAAACTCCCAAAGAAGTTGGCGATTGTCTGCTGGGCGGCCAGGGCGACCGCCAAACCGCCGATCCCCATCCCGGAGAGGATCCCGATTGCCGAGATACCGAAAGCCTGAATGATGGTGATAACGGCCGAACAGATGACCAGGAATTTTAAAACACCCGACGAAAGGTCGACCAGGACGCTTTTGACGCGGTTGACCGCGGTATTGAGGTAGTTCTGAAGCCAGAGTTTGAAGATGTCGACGACCCGCAAAAGCATCAGTGTCAGCATGACGACGCAAAGCGGATGCAGGATGATATAGGCCGCTGACAGCAACTTCGGGTTGGTCGAGGTGCAGAGGAGCCCGGCATACCAAGTCCACGCCATTGCGATATACGCCAGCGGCCGAAGGGCGGATTGGATTCTCTTGGAGTACTCGTGTTGGCTCCGACCGAACTTCGTGAAGAGGCGGATCGTCCAGAAAACGCCCCACGGGGTGATCTTCAGCGCCAGGATCCCCAGCGCAAAGAAGATGCCGAGAAGGGCCCACTGCAGAACCAAGATTCCGGCGAATCGTTTATAAAAAAAATCGGGGAGTTGACCCAGAAACGTGTTGTTGAAGAAGACGGGCTTTTTATCTTTGATTTCTTGGTAGAACGAGGGAATGTCGGAAACCGTCGACGGGCTGAATTTCCACGTGCCGTCTTCGCCCCGTCTCAGACTGATTGCCCTGTATTGGCGGTCGGGCCAGAGGTAACATTCGTTGTCGCTAAAGGTTTCCGGGATGTCATCGACAACGAAATTGTCGAGCCGAACCAAGATGGCGGCCAGTCGGTAGGCGTACAACTGACGGTTCGATTTGTTCAATTCCGGCATGTGCGAGAAATCCATCGTTCGGACCGCGTCGTCATAACGGCTCCTGCCGCAGGCTTTCAAGAAAAAACGAACCGTCTGTCGCGGACCGGAAAGTTGTTTCATGACGACGATCTCGTGCACGTCGATCTCTTTTTCCGCGCTTTCGGCCGGTGCGGGAGCCGGGGGCGCGACATCGGCCGCCTCTTCGCTTGGCGCGACGGTTGGCTCTTTGGGGGGGGCCGGTGTTTCCCGCGTGGCCAAGACCTTATTCGGAACGAATTCCTTTTTCGGCTTCATGTCGTCCGGAATGTCCGAGCCGTCGGTGGCGATCTGTTCGGTACCGACAGCCGCCTGATCGTCGGAGACTTTTTCTTTGACGGTTTTCTCGGCCGCCATGTTTTCGTCGGCGGCCCGAACCACCCACGAAATCGTAAACAGAGCAAGAACGGAGATCAACAAAAAGAAAAGATATGGTCTGAAACCTTGTTGCTTTGTCGGCCGAGTCATCGTTTTTGCTCCATAAGACGAAATGACTTTTACCGTTCTCCGATAGGTGAAATGGCGCGTTGGTGCGGCCTCCTGCCGCATACCGATTCCGGGAGAACGGAGGAATCTCGGGGCATTATAGAGGTCGGGGGGGAAATCGACAACTCCAAATTTTCCCGAGTTCACCGAAAGCAGATGTGGGGAAGTGGAGGGAAGCCGAAGAAAGAATTTCGAAAAAGAAAAAGAGCCCGGACCGCGGTCGGAGCTCTTTTTGCGACTTCGTTGACATGGAGGGGTTTTATGATTCGTCCCACGGCGGGCGGCACGCGGGGACGCGAGCCTATCTGCCTTTCCGTGCGTGTTCGTTCGTAAAGTCGTCGAAGAATTTCATGCCGACTTCGAGTTTGTCGACCAGCGGGAACTCCACTCCCAGATCGTAGAGCTTTCGCATCATGTTGGGGTCGTCCGTACCGAAATAGTTAATCTTTACCCCGGCGGCCTTGAGCTTGGCGATTCCCTCGGCGGTCGGCAGATCACCCGACAGTTGAATAAACTCGCAGCCCCGGGCGATTGTGTCGTCGATGTAGGCGTCGCTTCCCCCCTGCCGGTGCATGTTGCAGATTTTGACCTGCGGATATTTTGCTTTTACCGCGTCGGCGATCGCATGGTCCCCGGCGATAAACGCCTGATCGACCCGGTCGTCGGCAACAATCTTCTCGGCAACCGCCTGAGCCAGTTCGACGGTAATCTCGGGGGGGACACCCCCCAGGTGGATGTTCAGCAGAATGTTGCGCGGCATCACCGCCAACGCCTCGTCGAGGGTCGGGATTTGTGTTCCGGCAAAGCGAGGGGATTTCCACGACCCGAAATCGAGGGCGCGAACCTCGTCGAAGGTCAGGTCGAGGATAGGCCCGCGTCCGTTGCTCGTACGGTCGACCGTCCAGTCGTGCAACAGAACCATTTTGCGGTCTTTGGTGAACCGGACGTCGAACTCGATCATCTGGGCTTTCATCGCGACCGCCGCCTGAAGTGCGGGAATCGTGTTTTCGGGGAACTCCGACATCCATCCCCGGTGCGAGCATATGCCGAATTGCGGAAGCGGTTCGCCGCCCTGCACGGCGGAAACGGCAAGGCCGAGGAATAATATGAGTGCAAGGATCATTTTCTATTTTCCCGTCCGGACAATGTAGTCGGCTTTACGCGGTTGGGCGCTCGGCAGGGGAACGGCAGGGTATCCGAGGGCACAATGGCCGATCCCGATATGATTTTCCGAGATGTCCCACTTGTTCATCAGAGCTTTTCCTTCCGGGCCGGAAAAGACTTCGCGGGCACGGTGGATCCAACAGGAACCCAATCCAATCGAATAGGCGGCCAGGAGCATGTTCCCGATCACGAGTGACCCATCTTCGATATAGGTGTTCCGAGTCTTGTCGGCAAAGACAACGACGATCGTCGGCGCACCGTAGAAGGGGTCGCTGTCGATGCCCATCACTTGGGCGTTGAGGCGCGAGAGGAGGTCACGGGTTTCTTTGTCTTGCACGACAACCATTTTCGGCGACTGCTTGTTCATGCCGGTGGCTGCGTATGTTCCCGCTTCGAGGACCGTGTCGAGTTCCTCGTCGGTGATTTGGTCCGGTTTGTAGGCGCGTATGCTGCGTCGGAGTTTCATCGCTTCCAAAACTTCGTTCGTCATTGCTCGGTTCCTCCTCTTGTTCCTTGGTCTCTCTTTTCGGGTTCCTTTGATCTCTTGGACTCATGCCGCCCGGGCGCGGCCGTCTGCCGCGGGGCGAAAATAATTGTCCGATCCTCTGCCTTAATGGTAACTTGAAGCGACCGGCCGTTCAAGAGGGGCCGGAGGCCGGGCGGAAAAAGCGGTGGTGCCAAAGGGCGAAAAATCGTGGAAATGCGCGGAATATCGTCACGAAAAAAGCAAAACCGTGTTGCGCGTTTTGCCCCCGCCTCGGACCGCTTCCCCCGGTGGGGATTCCCTTGCCGAAAAGGAAATATTGTTTATAATGGGTTCGCTTTGGGCCGTAGCCGCGGGGTTCTCTTCAAGGTACTCCGTATAAAGGGGGGTAGGCGGGGTCGGAGCCGCGATTTGCGGAATTTCATTTCGTTTCCGTTCGATCCCTCATGTCGAGGGGGTTTCGGGCGCAAACCGGTCAAAATAATCAAGGAGTTTTAACAGTGGCTATTAATGTTGGCATCAACGGTTTCGGTCGTATCGGTCGTCTCGTTTTTCGTCGCATGATGGAGACCCCCGAAAAATTTAACGTCGTCGGGATTAACGACCTCTCGAATCCGAAAGATCTCGCGATCCTTCTGAAGTACGACAGCACTCACGGCCGTTTCAAGGGCGGTGAAGTCTCCTGCGACGATGCGAACCTCATCGTCAACGGGAAGAAAATCCCGATCACTGCGGAAAAGAATCCTGCCGACATTCCGTGGGCCAAGCTCGGCGCCGATGTCGTTCTCGAAAGTACCGGCCGCTTTACCAGCCGCGCCAGCGGCGATGCCGCCGGGTATGACAGCCACCTCAAGGCCGGTGCCCGCAAGGTCCTCCTTTCCGCTCCGGCTAAAGATGACATCGATCTGACCTGCGTTCTCGGTGTCAACGATGCCGAGCTGAAATCGGAACACAAATGTGTTTCAAACGCTTCCTGCACGACCAACTGCCTTGCCCCGATCGTGAAAGTTCTTGTCGATGAATTCGGCATCGACAAGGGCCTCATGACCACGGTCCACTCTTACACGAACGACCAGGTCGTTCTCGATATCCCCTACAAAAACATCTACCGCGGCCGCGCCGCCGCCCTGAACATCATCCCGACCACCACCGGCGCCGCCAAAGCCGTCGGTATGGTCATCCCCGCGGTCAAAGGCAAGCTGACCGGTATTTCGCTGCGCGTTCCCACCCCGACCGGTTCGATCGTCGACCTGACCTGCAATACAAGCAAGCCGGTTACCAAAGACGCTGTCAATGCCGCGATGAAACGCGCCGCCGAAGGCCCCATGAAGGGGATTCTCGACTACAACGAAGACCCGCTCGTCCTCTCCGACGTCAAGGGTGATCCGCACAGTTCGATCTTCGTTCCGGAATGGACCGACGTGATCGGCGATAACCTTGTCAAGGTGCTGAGCTGGTACGACAACGAGTGGGGTTACAGCTGCCGTTCGGTCGATCTCATCGAAAAGATGGCCAATCTGTAATTCATGAAGTCATCCGGATTCTTCCCCCGAAGTTTCTTTATCTCATTTCCGGGATAACCGATACACACAAGAAGTTTTGGGGGAGCGGTGACCGAAATAAAATCCCGTGCGAAGAGGAAACTCTTTCGCACGGGATTTTATTTCGGAGTTCGATTTTTCCGACGATTTTTCCCGAGTGGTTCCAAAGTCCGTGCCGGCAGCCGGAAGACCGTGTTACTCTGCGATCAGACGGAACCTGTCGGCATGTTCATTCGAAAAGATGGGAAGGATTTCGGGATTTCCCGGTTCACGGAAAAGGTTTGCCGTGGCCGGACCGCCGATCTTGGCGACCTTGTCGGCGTTGGAAAACCGCAGAAGCAGACCTCCTGCCGTTGCGAGATCTTCGTCGGTAAACGGCCCGGCCTCGGGCGAGGCGATGATCAGCACGCTCGGCCCCATAAAGTTTTCGGGGATCAAAAGAAACGAGGGACTCCGATCTTCCCGGTGGAAGTGGGCGACGATCTGTTTTCCTTCGGCCTCTCGGCGCGAAACGACCGCTTTCAGGCGCAGATCGTGCCGCAAATGCCGACCGTAATGGAGCGCCTGTACGTCCCAGAGGGAAGGGGTCGGATTCCGTTTCAGCAGATCACGTACCCGCGGGGCGAACGACTTTTCGGAAAGGAGGCACCCGGTCGAGGGTTGCGGAACCGGATGAATGCCGAAGACGCTTTTTGCGCGGTGAATCAGTCGCCCGCGCCCGCGTCCGGTATACGAATAGAGCTTTTTGCGGTCGACCAGCCCCGAGACTTCCATTTCGGTCGGGGCGAGATTCTTGGCGGTTAGGGGGCGGAGCAACTTCCCGCTGAGCCCCGACATACGTTCTATCAGGTTCAATTGATGGACCTTCTGACTGTTCGGCCGTTGCCCGGCAACCTCGCCGGTGGCGACAAAGTCGGCGCCCCGTTCTCGCATCAGATCGGCGGCCGCCCGAACCATCATGATCCGGCAGTCGATACACGGGTTGACCGCTTTGCCGTACCCCCAACGGGGATTGGCCAGCATCGTAAGATAGTCGGCCCCCAGGTCACGGGTTACCATTTCGATCCCGAACTTTTCGGCCCAGGCGGCGGCCGTCGGCGAAGCCGCCTGGAACGGGGTGGTGATATGAAGGCCGATCACCTCGATTTCCTGCGCTTGCAGGATACGGACAGTCAGAAGCGAGTCGAGCCCGCCGGAAAAAAGAACAATGGCTTTTGTCATACTCGGAGTTTTCGTTTCGGGGACGCCGAAATTCCGTTTCCGCTACTCGCCGTCGGGCCAGGGGGGCGACCCTCCCCCAAGCTCGGCGACCGCGTTTTCGGCGGCTTTCTGTTCGGCGGCTTTTTTGGTGTTCCCCCAGGCGGCCTGAAAGTATCGGTCCCCGATCTGCACCTGTACTTTAAAGCATTTGTGGTGTTCCGGACCCTGTTCATCGAGCATGTGATAGATCGGTTTGGGGGATTCCGGAAAATATTGCGAGAGGATCTGCAGTTCCGACTTGTGATCGTCGCTTCCGATCGACGCGCTCGCGGCGGTAAAGTCGTCGTGAAAGACCCCTTCGACGAACCGTTTGGCCGGTTCGTATCCACCGTCGAGATAGATGGCAGCAATGACCGACTCGATCGCATTGGCCAAAATCGATTCGGGAATCGTATTGAACCCTTTGCCGAGAAAAAGAAACCCGGGAAACCCGAGCATGTGGGCGATTCCGGCGCAGGTGTGGCGGCTGACCACGTTCCCTTTGATGATCGAAAGAGGGCCTTCCCGCAGGTCGGGGAACGAGCGATAGAGTTCTTCGGTGATGATCAGGCCGAGAACCGCGTCGCCGAGAAACTCCATCCGTTCGTTCGAGTCGGCCGGGGTCGCCGCGCACGAGGTGTGAGTCAGTGCGACCTCGAGCAGTTTCGGATTACTGAACCTGTACCCGATCGCGGCCTGACACTCCCGCAGTTTTTCGTTACGTGTTAACTCGGTCATCCGCCCATTTTAACCGTTTTTTCCTTTTTAAAAAGGGCGTAAAGAGGAGCCGGGGCCGGACCGTCGGCGAGCCGAGGGGAACCAAAACAACCCGTTACCGGAAAAGAAGGATGGCATAAAGGGCTAAAAGCAAACCCACGATTGCCCAGAGAATCGGCACGAGAACGCGATAGATTCGATCGGAACCCGAGTCCGGATCAGCTTCCTGATTTCTTTCCGGTGCCGAGTCCGGGTCGGGGAGAATCACCGGCGGAATCGTCGGCTCGGGCAATTCCCCGTATCCCGAGATTGCCTCGAATGATTGCGAGGCCTCGCGGTCGAGCGCATCGAGGATGGCGCTGTCCGACGCGGTTTTGGCTCGTACGGAGGTCGGGTCGTATTCCGGTTTCGCGAGGCTGGGAGAGAGCATCCCTTTCAGGAGCGATTTGAGTTCGGTCTTTCCCCCCAGAACAAAGGGCTTGAGACGCTTATAGATCTCTTCGGCGGTCGCGGGACGGTTGCCGGGGTCTTTATCCATCATCGCCGAGATCAGCCGGGCGAGATCCCACGGTAGTTCGGGGCAGTACATTTTCGGATCGGGCACCTCGGCCGCCAGGTGCGCGTGGAGTTTCTGATGTGCCGTGCCGGAAGGGAAAGGAACAAAACCGGCCACCAGGAAGAAGAAGGTACAACCCAAGGAATAGATATCCCACAAAACGTTGGGTGCCCCGGGTGCGAGGATCTGGTCGGGGGGAAGGTAGTCGCTTGTTCCCGCCACACGCATCTCGGCCGGGTTTTCGGTCCGAAATTCGTCGGGGTCCGGGCCGAGGAGCGGCCGGAACTTTTCGGCATTCATCGGAACCGCCAAACCCAGGTCGCCGAGTTTAACCTCACCGGTTCGGTTAAAGAGAATATTCCCCGGCTTGATATCGCGGTGAATGAACCCGTGCTGATGCAGGTGGAAAAGCCCTTTGGCGGTTTCGCTGATAATGAACGAGGCGACCCGGCTCGAAAGGCGCTGGTTTTTGGTGACAAGTTGGTAGGCCGATTTGCCGTCCATATACTCGTAGACGGCATAGAAAACCTTGCCGTCTTCCCCCGCGTCACGGAGTTGGACAAGGTTTGGATGGACGAAAAGACGATTGATTTCGTTTTCGCGCCGAAACCGTTCGATCGCGAGCGGTCCGTGCTTTTCGGACCGGATGAGCGTTTTCACGGCGGAATCGTACGGACGACGACCGTTCGATTCCACCGCGTCGAAATTCGAGGGGTCGTTGTCGGTCCGTGCCAAAAAGACGTAGCCGTACCCCCCCGAACCGAGCGAGTCGATCACACGGTACCGCCCGAGCCGAAATCGGCTGTGTCCCCGTTTGAGTTGTGAGATCTGCCATCGGTTCAGCAGGTTATTGTTTTCGAGGAGCGCCAAAAATTCGTTG
This sequence comes from Thermoguttaceae bacterium, assembly GCA_050943135.1. Lineage (GTDB taxonomy): Bacteria > Planctomycetota > Planctomycetia > Pirellulales > Thermoguttaceae > RUG695. The sequence goes on from JBMNOP010000010.1 coordinate 67,297, forward strand.
TCAAGTTTTTCCGGTGCGAGTTCTCCGAGTCCGACAAGTTTCTCTTGGAACTCTTTGAGCGCACTGACCAGGCTCCCCTCCGGAATGAGACGGCTTTTTCGGATTTTTTCGTAAATGGGAGGGGGAAATGTCATTGAACGCCAAGATCCTTCCAGAATTTCGGCGGTTCGGCCGTAAAGGTGAGTCTTTCTTGAGAGATCGGATGGTCGAGGGTCAGACTTTGCGCGTGGAGTGCTATCCCGGCGGCGAGTACGGTCCGGCTCCCGTATTTACGGTCCCCCTTGATCGGATACCCCAGATGGGAGAGTTGCAGGCGGATCTGATGTTTGCGCCCCGTCTCGAGCCGAACCTCGACGAGCGAACCTTTCGGCGTAAACGAAAGACGCCGGAAGTGCAGGACCGCTTCCCGCGCCGCGCCGCCTTGACGGTTTTTTTCGGTCGGGTCGCGCGTGATGTAACACTTTCGGTGGCGTTCGTCCTCTTTGATCAGGTCGCGGCAGGTTCCCTCGGGGGGGATACAGCCGTCGACCGCCGCCAGGTAGATCTTTTCGACCGTATGGGCGCGGAACTGCTCGTTGAGACGATCGGCCGCCTTCGAGGTACGTGCGAAAACGACCACGCCCGAAACAGGAACATCGAGTCGGCTGACCACCCCCAGGTAGACGTTTCCCGGCTTATGGTACTTCGCGGCGATATAGGCCTTGGCACGGGTCAGGAGGGTTTCTTCCCCTTTGGGAAGCCCCATCGTGGCAATCTGAATCGGCTTGTTGAGCACAAGCAGGTGATTGTCTTCGTAGAGGACGTTAAGCATCGGGGGGAAAACGTGAAACGGAAAATCGGGAAATGACGGCACCGACGGGGCAAACGCGGAAAATTTGCGCACTCGCCCCCTTATCCTGACAGTGAACAGTATACACCATATGTGATTTTTAGTAAAATAGGAGCTTGATACCCGTGGGGGAGACGGGAAATAAGATTTGGAGAGAGTGTGGTTTATGGCGGAATCGGAAGAGGTCTGGTTCAAAGACGGATTACGTTTCGGTTGTCTGCAGTGTGGTCGGTGCTGTACCGGAGAACCCGGATTTGTCTGGGTCACCGAAGAGGAAATCGCTGAAATCGCCCGGGCGGTCGGTCTGCCGAAGAGCCTTTTCGAGGATCGGTTTGTCCGCCGCGCGAGGGGGAAGAAGAGTCTTACCGAGTTCTCGAACGGCGACTGCGTTCTCTACGACCCGCGTACACGCGGTTGCCGTGTTTACGCTCAGCGTCCCGTGCAGTGCCGAACCTGGCCGTTTTGGGATCAGAACATCGATCGGCCCAACTCCTGGAAAAAGACGGCCCGCTTCTGTAGGGGGTGCGACCACCCGGAAGGGCGTCTCTATTCGGTCGATGAGATCTTGGAGCAACGCGACCGGAAATTCGGACCCGGTTCCGACATCCATTCCTGAAACTGCGTCATTCGGAGGATTATCATGGAATATATCGCAAAACGTTACGATACCGGCCGACCGGTCAAGATTATCGTTAAGGGAACCAAAGTGCAGTCGGTGGAATCAGTCCCTTCGGGGGACGATCTGCCGATCGTCGGGCCCGGTCTTTTCGATATTCAGATTAACGGTGGGCTCGGGTACGACTTTTCGTCCGAGAGCATCACCGTCGAACAGGCTGCCGCCGTCTTTCGGCAGGTGATCGGAACCGGCGTGTTCCGATTCTGTCCGACGATGATCACCAATTCGGCCGAAGCGTACCGACACGGTGTCACGACCCTGATGGAACTCCTCGAGACTTTCACGGAATTCCATTCGGTGATGGTCGGGATCCATCTCGAGGGGCCGTTTATCGCCAACGAGACCGGACCGCGTGGTTCGCATCCGCCGAAGCATTGTGTTCCCTACAATTTCGAACTGATCGAGGAACTGCAGCGCATCTCGGGTGGTCGGATTCGGATCGTGACGCTTTCGCCCACCTACGATGGGGCCGAGGATTTTATCAGCCGACTCAACGCGCTCGGAATCCTTGTTGCCACGGGGCATACCAACGCAACCCCAAACGAAATCTCACAGGCCGCGGCGGCCGGGGCACGGTTGGCGACCCATCTGGGGAACGCCTCGCACAGTAACTTTCCGAAATGGGGAAACTACTTCTTCGCGCAACTGACCGACGACCGGCTGACCGCCAGCATGATTGCCGACGGCTTCCATCTTTCGCCGATGATGATGCGTACCATTCTGCGCACCAAAGGGCTTGACCGAACGATTCTGATTAGTGACCAGGCCGACGTTGCCGGTTGTCCCCCCGGAAAATACAAGTCGGGACCCTGTGCGCTCGAGGTGCTCGAAAACGGGAAAATCGCCTTGGCGGCGGACAACGATCTGCTGGCCGGCGGGTCGTATCCCGTTGCGCGCGGTTTGTGTAACGTGATGGCGGTCGCCGACCTGAACCTTGCCGAGGCATATCCGCTCTGCACCACGCAGCCGGCCGCTCTGCTCGGCGAACCGGCGTTTTCGAACGGGGACCAGCGCGATTTCCTGGCCGTCGGAAAACCGGCCGATTTCCTTATCTTCCGGCAAGAACCTTCCCGCCTCGGCCCGCTCGGACTGAGCGATTCCGACAATTTCACCGTCGGCCGTTTTCATTTCGAAAAGATCGTCAGACGCGGCAAGGAAGCGGATATCTTTAAGTAGCCTTCCTCGGCCGGCGCGGATTTCGAAAAAAAGCCGGGTGCCCGCAGGCAGGCTGTCCCGGCTTTTTTGTGTGCCCGGCATGGGTGAATCTCTCATGGGAGGAGGTCCCCGGTTCGCCCGGTGCGGGAAGGATACCACCGAAGGGAAGGGCCCCTGCTGCATGGCGGCGCCGACAGGCCGCGATGGGTCAGCACGGCTTACCTGTCTTGGTACACACCAACGAGCGAAGCCGCCGCGTACCGAACAGTTTGCAAGGCGATGTGAAAGGAGGAGGCCGACGCCCCCTCCCGCCCGATCCTTGAAATGGCGGACAAGAATCTTTTAGAGGGTCACTTCATCGCCGTAAGCGGGAAGCGTCACAAGGCTCTCGGTATAACGCTCCTGAAGAAGGTTGCGAAACGTTGTCGCGGAACGTATCTCGCCGTGAACCACGAAGATTTGTTTCGGCGGTTTGGCAATGGCGTCGACCCATTCGAGAAGTTCCTGTTGGTCGGCGTGCCCCGAAATGCCGTGGATAGAACTGATTTCGGCCTTGACCACGACCTGCTGCCCGTTGATACGAACCTGTTTGTTCCCTTCGACGATTTGCCGTCCCAGGGTTCCCGGCGCCTGGTAGCCGCAGAAGAGAACCATATTTCTTTTGTAGCTGATATGGTTGGCCAGGTGGTGTTTGATTCGGCCGGCGTTGCACATTCCCGCACTCGAAAGGATAATGCCGGGGCCCTCGATGTTGTTGAGGGTCATCGACTGTTCCCTTGTGGTCAGGAAGTTGAAGTTCTGCACATCTTGCGAAAGCGTTGTCATACGGTGAAGCGCATCGGAATCGAAACATTCTTTGTGTCTCAGGAAGATTTTCGAGGCTTCCACCGCCATCGGACTGTCGAGCCAGATCGGCAGGTCTTTCGGTGTCCGCCCCTCTTTCTGGAGTGTTCCGAACCGATAGATCATCTCTTGCGCGCGTTCCACGGCGAAAACCGGCATGATGACCAGACCGCGGCGTTCGATGGCGCGTTTGACCGCAACCGCCAATTGATCGTTCACGTCTTCGATCGGCTCGGAAATCCGATCGCCGTAGGTCGATTCGATCAAGAGGGCGTCGACGGGTCGGTCGGGATCGGTAAAAAAGGTCGGGTCACGCAGAATCGGACGATTGGCCCGTCCCAAATCTCCGGAGAAGAGTATCCGCTTTTCTTTTCCTCGGTCGTCAACCGTAGCCTCGACGAAAGTCGAACCGAGAAGGTGCCCGGCTTCTCGCAGGCAGATCGAGACGTGCGGGGCGATTCTTACTTCGTCTTCGTAGTCGATCGGCGAGAAAAGCGGGATGGTTCTTTCGACGTCGTCTCGCGTATAGAGAGGACGGACCGGATGGGGCGGGATCCGCTTTTCTTTGGCGTGACGTTTCTGTTTGAAGAGCGCATCTTCCTCCTGAATGTGCGCCGAATCGCGCAAAATCAATTTTGCCAGGTCGATCGTTGCCGCGGTCCCGTAAACTTTGCCGCGAAACCCGTCTAAATAGAGTTTCGGCAAAAGTCCGCAGTGGTCAAGGTGAGCGTGTGTTAATACTACCGCATCGATATCTTCGGCCGGTTCCGGACACGCCTCCCAGTTACGGCCGAGAAAATCGCGCTCTTGGGTCATTCCGCAATCGACCAGGAAGCGGAACCCGTCGACTTCGACAAAGTGCCTCGAGCCCGTAACATTTCGGTTCGCGCCTAAAAATCGTATCCGCATGGTGGCCCTTTCACAAAACAGGATATCAGAGATGTCAAGCGACATGTTGTCGCGGCCTGTTTCCAATGCCCGCGATATCTTATGGATGGTGGAATCCATTCTATTGGATCGCCGAAGAAATTCAAGCAGGCTGCTTTCCTGCCGGAATTCACGGCGAAATTTTGTGATGTTTTTGCCGAATATTTTGGAAAGAAGGGGAATACCCGTTTCGGCGGTCGCAAAAGGCGGCTTTCGGAGTGCGGTCGTTGACACGCAAGATTTCGGGGGTTAGAATGGTGCGGGGGTGAAACACGGCTTACGGGGCGCGACGGCATTTTTCGACAAGATCGGGTTGAGATTGAGCAGGTCTGTTATATTCCGCGTTACGGTTGCGGCGGCGCTTTTTGCGCTGATAATCCTCTTCGTCCCGTTGGGGGCGCAGCGGTCGGTCCGCCTCGACACGCCCGAAGGTGCGGCGGCGCTCGAAAAGGGAGCCGAGGCCTACCTGCGGCAGGCGGCCCGCCTTTTGGGGGATCGCTTTGATGAGTCGTTTTACCGTTCGGCCGTCGCGACACGACTTTCCCGGTATCGGGCGTTCCCCGTACCGTCGGAAGACCGGCAAAACCCGCCTTCGCGCGAGTGTTTCGAAATCCTTGACGCAGGAGATGGCGTGGCCGAGGCTCTTGCCTTTCTCGACGAAATCGACCCCGGGGGCGGCGTCGAAGACGTTTCGTTTTCCGCCGACGTTTTCTATGTCGCGGGAAACCCGATCAATATGCTGGCCGACCGACTTGTCGGCATCGACCCGCCCACGCCTTTTGCGGGGCAGGCCCGACTTCGGGATCCGGCGACCTTCCCGGTTTCCTGCGGGTTTGGTTTCCTCTTTTCGCTCGTTTCGCTCGCTGCCGCGGCCGCGTCGGCTTCCTCTCCCCTCGGTGTGGCGGTCGGCGGCGGTCTTTCGACCTGTCGGGAGTTTTTTTGTGGGCTTACCCGGTCCCTTTCCCTTCTTTCCGTGCCTCCCTTTTTTGGCCCCGCTCCCGTGCGGAGCGGGGGATCTTTTTTTCCCGTTCACACCCCGCGGAACGAAAACAAGATTGCGGTTCTTTTGCTCTGATTCTTTTCGCTTGCGGCGTCGTCCCCTTCGGACGGGTTCGTACCCTTTGGGCTTTTTCTCTTTGACTCCGCCTTTGCCTTCGAGAGAATATGAGTTTTTATACCGAAAGATTTTTAAAACCGAGGTGTGGTTTTACCCTGGTTGAACTCCTGGTGGTCATTGCGATCCTCGGGATATTAATCGGTCTTCTTCTGCCGGCGATACAGAAGACCCGGGAAGCCGCACGTCGAATGAAATGCATCAATAACATCAAACAGTGGACCTTGGCCCTGCACACCTACCATCACGCGATGGGTGGGTTTCCCCTTTTCACCTCTTGGTGCGATCACGATTCGAGCGGAACCGCCCCCTCGGTGAAAGAGGTGAAGACCGAATTTTCGGTCCATTCCCGAATTCTCCCCTACATCGAGTGGGGGGGATTTATGGCCGATGTCGATGTGACCGACTATAAGTACCGGCTCTTTTCCCAAGGGACGGCGCCGAACAGCGAAGTTTACGAACAGCTCCTTTTTCCGTGCGAGATCCTCGGTTGCCCGAGCGAGACGGCTCCGCGGATCCGGCAGATTCAAAAACATCCACGTGACCCGTCGCTCGGGTATGTCGACGACGCGGGAACGAATTATATGTTCTGTAACGGGTCCGGAGCCGGCGAGGGTTATTGTCTCGACCATAAGAAAAATGACGGCATCTTCGGGCTTGTTCCCCGATCGCTCGACTCGATCACCGACGGAACCAGCAATACCGTAGCGGTTTCGGAAGCGCTGCTTTCACTCACAATGGCCCAGGCCAAGGCCCCGGAAAAACAGGTCGATCGGTTTATGGTCGTCGGAAATTTGGCGGGAGAAACGCTTTCGCGGTATTCCGAGGCGGAAGGGTTCGACTGGGAAAAATTTACCCGAGAGAAATTGGAAACCGAAACTTCTTTCTCGGGGAACCGGGGATCTCCCTGGCTTGCCGGACGTATCTACGCCACCGGGTTTTCGACCTATGCCGTGCCAAACGCCCCGCGAATCGGAATTTGGTTTCGCGGAAGCGAACTGCTCTATTACGGAACCGGGAGCTGTCACCAAGGGATCGTCAATGCGGGGATGGCGGACGGCTCGGTCCGATCGGTCAGCGAATCGATCGACCTGAAGGTTTGGCGAGCCGTCTCGACCGTCCGAGGACACGAAACGCAGTCGCTTTGAGCGAGGCGGGGGGTTTTGACCGTTGAGGTCTACACCGTCTCGGGAGTTTAACGATGACACAACCTGTAATTTCCACATCCGAACTGAAAAAATATTATTCCGGCAAAACGAAAGCCCTCGACGGGGTCGATTTGGATGTTCGTGCCGAAGAGTTTATCGCCGTGATGGGGGCAAGCGGTTCCGGAAAAAGTACCCTCCTTCATCTCATCGCGGGACTGACCCGCCCAACCTCCGGACGAATTGCCGTGGAAGGTCTCGACCCGACGACGATGTCGGACGGCGCGCTGACACGATTTCGTCGCCGGCGGATCGGGCTTGTATTTCAGAGTTTCAACCTGATTCCCCATCTCACTGCCAAAGAGAATATCATGATCCCGATCCTTGCCGAGGGAAAGAGCCGCAAAGAAGCCTCGCGGCGGGCCGGGGAACTGGCCGCCGAGTTACGAATCGCCGAGCGGCTCGACCATCGTCCCGACGCACTGAGCGGCGGGGAACAGCAGCGTGTGACACTGGCGCGGGCCCTTTCGCTCAATCCCGCGATCCTGCTGGCCGACGAACCGACCGGTAATCTCGATTCGGTCAGCAGCCGGCATATCTGCGAGATACTCGATAACCTCTGCCGCAACGAGAAGCGGACGATCCTTCTGGTGACTCACGAACCGACGGTCGCGATCTGGTCAAAGCGGCTCCTAATCCTGAAAGACGGGAGACTAATCGCCGATATGCAGACCTCGCGGTTCGGCGACGCCCATCACTTGGCGGCGACCTGTCAGGAAATCCTCGAAGGAGAATCCGCAAAAGAGGAGGCGGTCCGATGAACAGGCTTTCCCAACTTCTTGTTTTTTCGCGGCTTGCCCGGAACAAAAAGCGTTTGGTACTGATCCTCTTTGCCATTGCGGCGGCCTCGTGCTTGGTGGTTTGGGTGATCGGGGGGTACCGCAATCTTTTTGTCGAAGTCGTTCATACCGACAACCGACCGTTCGGGCGCTACGATCTCATGTTCGGTGCCGAGCCTTCGGCCCGTTTCGGCGGAATGCGCGGCGGTCAGGCGTTCGGCGGCCCGCTGGCAAGGCGACCGAACCCCGCGGCCGGCGACGGTCCCGGCAGGGAAGGCGAACAGGTGCGGGAACGTTTCGATCCGCTCCGTTCGGCTCGTGCCGCCGACGGTTCGATCATTCTCGACCGTCTTCCGGAAAATATTCCCGCGCACATGCGCAAAAGGATTTTCAAGGCCGACGCCGACCGCAGCGGCTCTCTTTCGCGTGTCGAGGAAGCGTCGCTCTACGACGAACCGTTCGCTCGGGAGGGGGAAGAATCGGCCCGGGATCAAGGGGACAGACAAGATTCCGGGCGGGGGGCCGGAACACGGACGGTGCCGATTCCGGAATCTCTCCTCGACGAGATGGCCGGTGACCCGCTCGTTCGTTCCCTCGACAGGATGAGAGATGTTCGTGGATTTGTCTTCGGTAAGGATCCCGAAACGGGAGTCTCTCCGATCGGTCATGACGAACGGGCAGGCGATACCGGTGACGAGATGTTCGAAGAGACGGTTCCGGAAGGAATCGACCCGGTACTCCATCGCCGGGGCCTTGCGGCTTACCGGGCCTGTATGGGAACCCCGATGGGGCTCGGCGAGTCGTTTACCGGTACCGACGCGGCGGATCCCCCCGCCGATTTGGAAAAGGGACGCTGGTTTTCGGCGGATCGGCCCGACGCTTTTGAAGCGGTTTTGGCCGAGCAGGCGGCCGAACGGTTTCATGTCGAAGTCGGCGATCCGCTTTTGATTTTGACGAAAACCGACGAATTCCAGCTTACCGTGGTCGGAATCCTCGACGATAAACGCCTGAACGGATTCTATGTTCCGGGTCGAACCGCCGACCTGATTGCCGGGACACCCGCCGAGACGAATCGGGCGGGGATCACGCTCGTCTCTTCCGAAAAAGAGACGGAGTTCCAACGCCGTTGGAAAGGACGCCTTGCGTGGGAAGTGCCGGACGTGCCGCTGACCACGAAAGCCGATTTCACACGGCAGCGGCTCGAAGGGGTACAGGCCTCGTCGACATTCCGCTTGCAGGCGGTAACCGGTACGATTCTCGCGGTGCTCGCCTCGCTGATGATCGTCTTGACGGCTCTGAGCATCGAGGTCGAACAGCGGCGACGCGAGATCGGTCTTCTGCGCGCGGTTGGGGTCTCGCGGCGGCAGGTCGCCTGTTCGATTCTGATCGAGTCGTTCCTGCTGGCGATTCCCGGCTGGCTCGGGGGACTCTTGGCGGGATGGTTGATCCTCCGTTTCTCGAGCGGGAAAGATTTCGGTCTGAATCGGATGATGGTCGGATTTTCCTTCCTCGGCACGGTCGTCGGTTCGATGCCCGCAGCGATGGTCCCGATCCTCAATGCCATCCGTGTCAGGCCCCTCGAGGCGGTTTCCGAAATGAAGGAGGTCTCGCCGGACCGAGTCCATCCTTTCCGCCGTCGTATACGGAGCCGGGGTCTTTTCCTTCTCGGCGTGGCGCTGCTTGCCAGCGACCTGATTCTGATATACGGCATTCATACCGATGTACCGCGACGCGCGGTCATCCATTCCGTCTTCGGAGTCTCGGCCCTGGCGCTCGGCGTTCTTTGTATGATTCCCGCGCTGATTCGGTTGGCCGAGCGGGTGTTGCTCCCGCCGCTGGCATGGATGTTGCGGTTCGATCGGACCGTTTCGGCGAACGAACTTTCGGCGCATATCGGGCGGACCACGGCGACTGCCGCCATGTTGGCGATCGGCGGAGGCCTCTTCACGCTCATGCAGGTCTGGGGTTACTCGATGCTCGGGCCGTTCCTTCCGAACAAACAGATGCCCGACGCCTTTGCCGCATTTCTGCCGATCGGACTTTCGGACGAGAATGCCGCACTGGTACGCGAAATTCCCCATGTGTTGCAAGACCGGTTTGAACCGGTGGCGGTCGAGCAAGCGGCATTTGCTCCCGAGACGATTCCAAAAGGACGGGGCGGCGAGTTTGCCAACGTCGTCCTTTTCGGAATGGATGTCGACCGAGCGTTTGTCGGTCCTCGTCCGTTGGTGGGGCTGAAATTTCTGCAAGGGGAGCCCGCGAAAGCGTTTGCTGCCATGAAATCGGGAAGAGGCGTTGTGGTCAACGACGCCCTCACCGTCGATTACGGATTTCGACTCGGTGACAGACTCAAACTCTGCGATCCGAAGCGGAATTCACGGGTTCTGGAGTACCCCATTGTCGGAATCGTTTCGTTTAACGGGTGGCAATGGCTTTCGAAAACCGGGGGGGTACGCCGTCACTATGGCCGGTCGGGCGGTGTGGTTTTTGCCTCGGACCGACTGGTTCGTTCCGACTACAATCTGACCGATACCGGCTACTTCTGGTTCGATCTCGAAAAGGGGGCCGACGACAAAGCGTTGGAAGCGGCACTCGATAAAATCGCGCGGAAGAATCTGGCCGAAAAGACCGAACGCGAAAATGCCCGGAGCGAAGTCGCGACCGGGGCAACCGTCGGCAATGCGGCGTATGTCAAACTTTCGACGCGCACCTCGCTGCACGACTCGATTGCCAAACGGGCCGACGGGGTGATCCGGGGGCTGAGCACGATGCCGCTGGTGACCCTGGCCCTGATGTCGATCGCGCTTGTGGCCGTAATGGTCCATTCGGTTCAGACGCGCCGTCGGGCATTCGGAATTCTCCGTGCCGTCGGTGTCGAACGGGGAAAGCTGACCCGAATGATTCTCGCCGAGGCGATCCTCTTGGCACTGACCGCCGCGCTTGCTTCGCTCCTGTTCGGCATTCCGGCCGCCGCCGGCGCGCTGAAACTCGGTCAGTCGATGTTCGGCACCGTCGACCCGCCGTTGATTTTTCCGGCACGTGGCCTTTTCACCGGCCTGGCACTGCTGATTTTCCTGGCCGCGGCCGCCGCCGTGATCCCCGCAATAAAAATCGGGCGCGCCAAACCACTCGATTTGTTGCGGTAGGGGGCGGCGGCCCGCTTACGCTACTCCTTGATCGTTTCGAGCAGCTTTTGGGCATCGGTTCGTTTCGGGTAGAAAGCGGGTTCGGCCAGGGCGCTCCCGAGGAGTTGACGCGCCAGATCGTTGTTTTTGCGGTAGATCGCTGCGCAGGCCAGGTAGAAGGCACTGGTGGGGGTCAGGCTTCCGCGGTTGAGGATCGGAAACAGGATGTCTTCGGCACGGTCCAGATTTCCGCGATGAAACTCGACCCAGGCAAGGGTCCCCGCGGCCTCGTCCGAGAGCGGGTACTTTCGGTGAAGGCGGTTCGCCTTTTCGAGGGCTTCCGGTAAAAGAGAATTTTTTCCCTGTTCGGCCAGGGCGAGAACCAGTCCGTTGAGAACGTCGAAATCGTCGGGAGCTGTCCGAAGAGCTTCACGGTACATCTTTTCCGCCTTTTCGGCGTTCCCGTCCGAGTAGGCGAGGAGCCCCTCCCACTTGAGACGGTCGAGCGACTTCGGCGGAATTCGGCTTACCGTCTGCCGGGCATCGTCGAGCCGCCCCCATCGATAGAGAAGACGGGTCAGTCGCGAAAGATCGGCCACCGTCAGGTCGGCGTCGGTCAGATGTTCGTTGACCAGCCGAACCGCGTCGTCATGTTTCCTCTCCTCTTCCAGGAGAGAGGCTGCGGTCAGCCAACCGGCAAAGAAGGCGGGAGCGAACTCTTTGGCGCGGGTAAATTGCCCGATGGCCTCTTCGATTTTTCCCTGCCGAAGGAGAAGATACCCGAGGCTCATGTACCCTTCGCCGCTTTCCGGGTTGAGTTCGATATACTCGTGCATCTTTGCTTCCGAGGCGGGCAGGTCCCCCGCTTCTTGCAGCGCGCGGGCTGCCAGCGAAATCGATTCGCTTCGCAGGAAACGGAGACGGGGTGAATCTCTTCCCGCTTCGGTCGCGGCGAACGCGGCAAGGAGCATGTCCCCCTTTTCGCGCAGAAGACCGAATTCCGGAATCCGCGCGTCGTCGGCTGCCAGTTCCGCCAGCCGATACCACGTTTCCGGATCGTCGGGCGACTCGGCCGCGGCGCGTCCGAGGTACTTGTGTGCCTGTCGCAGATCCCCTTCCTGCTTGAAGAGGAGTGCCAGGATCACACCTGCCGGGGCGAGTGTCGGGTCTTCTTTCTGAGCTTCCGCGAAGATTCGATAGGCGTCTTCGTCTTTCCACTCATAGAAAAGATCGAGCCCGCGGGCGATCGGCTCGGTCGGTTGCGGGTCGGCTTGCGGTCTATCGGCCTGTTGCGGGTCGGGCACGCTCTCTTCGGCCCGGACGGGGCAAAAAAGAACGCCCGTACTCAGCACCAAAAGCCAAAACCACGGAAAGAGGATTTTCTTCATGGGCGGGCCTTCGCGAGACGGGCGACGGAAAGAAAACAAAAAACGTGAACGCTCTTTATTGTTTTTCCATTTCGTTAAAGTTCTTGTAGATCACGTCGGCAACGGTGCATCCGCCGGGAATGAACGGAAGAACATGTTCGCCGTACGGGCAGTTCACTTCAAGAAGGAACGGACCGCGGGAAGAGAGCATCGCCTCGAGCGCGGCGGGGAACTCCGACCGGTGAGTGACCGAAGCGGTTTCCCAACCGTACCCCTTGGCGATGGTCGGGTAGTCGGGATACCGGTGTTCCGGGGAAATGCCGTCTCCGGTACCGGTTGCTTCCGGGTCGGTAACACGCCCCAGGTAGGTGTTGCCGCGGTTCGACTTGTAGAAGACGTCTTCCCACTGCATCACGTTGCCGAGGAACTGGTTGTTCATCAGCATCACCTTCACCGGAACATCTTCGGTGATGCAGGTGGCCATTTCCTGAATGTTCATCTGCAGACTGCCATCTCCCTCGATATCGATGACTTCCGCCGTCGGGTGGGCGATCTTCGCGCCGATGGCCGCCGGAAGCCCGAAGCCCATCGTTCCCAATCCGCAACTCGAAAGCCATGTGCGCGGCCGGGTGAATTGGTAGAAGAGGGTTGTCCAGAGCTGGTGCTGGCCGACACCGGTGGTGATATACGTCTCGCGATCTTGTGTGGCTTTGCTCAGTTCCGAAATGGCGTATTGCGCCAAGACGCAATTCCGCTCGTCACGGAAGCAGACCGGATACTTCTTTTGCCACGCGGCGATCTTTGCGTGCCAGGCGGAAAGGTCGGCGTGTTGATACGAGGCGAGTTTTTTATTGAGCGCGGCCAGGAAAAGCCGAGCGTCGGCGGTAATCGGCAGATGGGGTTTTTTGACCTTTCCGAGTTCCGAAAAGTCAATATCGACGTGGACAATGTACGCGCCCTTGGCGAACTGTGAGACATTTCCGACCACGCGGTCGCTGAACCGGGTTCCGATCGCCAGGAGGAGATCGCAGTCTCGAACCGCGCAGTTGGCGTAGACGGTTCCGTGCATGCCGAGCATCCCGATTGACAGACGGTGGTTGCGTGGGAACGTGGCCAGGGCAGGCATCGTGGTCGTCACCGGGATGTCGGTCTTTTCGGCGAGTTTGAGCAGTTCGGGTGAGGCGCCGGCCATCATGATGCCACCACCGGCGAGGATGACCGGACATTTCGCCCTTTTGATAGCTTCCACAACCTCATCGACCTCACTGTCCTTGACCTTGGGAGGTTTCGGATCGTACCCGGGAAGGGTGGGGCCTGCGTCGAAATCGGGGTAGCATTGCCCGATTTGAACGTCGCGGGGGATATCGACATGGACCGGGCCGGGCCGACCGGTGTTTGCGACGATGATCGCCTCGTTGATGACCCGCGTGACATCTTGAGTGTCGGTCAGCAGGTAATGGTGCTTGGTGATGCTCCGGCAGACTTCGGTCATCGGGGTTTCCTGAAACCCGTCGGAACCGATCACGCCGGTACCGACCTGGCCGGTGATGATCAGCATCGGCACCGAGTCGAGTTTGGCATCACTGATGCTGGTGACCAGATTCGTAGCGCCGGGGCCGCTGGTTGTCATACAAACGCCGATCTTCCCGGTACTTCGGGCGTAGCCTTGTGCCGCGAATCCGCCCCCCTGTTCATGCCGGGGAAGGACCACGCGAAGCTGGTCGCGATACCGGCTCATCGCCTGATGGAGCGGGATCGATTGCCCCCCGGGATAGGCGAAAATGGTGTCGATCCCGTTATGAATTAATGTCCGGACCAGGATTTCCGCACCGGTCATCATTCGCTCTTCGGCCCAGATCGGTTCAGACTTCTTTGCTTTTTTCGTCACTTCTAAAAACTCCTGCCGTTCTCTCGGTGGCACTTATCGGAATAACGATTTAGCCACCGATTATATCATAGAAACCCGTCGTGAAAAGGATGCGGGGGTCTCAGAAGAGGGAAAGCAGCCGCTCGCTCGAGAGTTCTTCGAACGAGCGGACAAGCAGGTCGACCCCCTCGTATTCTTCCGGCTTATGGCCGACCGAGAAAAAGCCGACGACCTTCATTCCGGCGGCCTTTGCCGCCTGTACCCCGCTGGCCGAGTCTTCGATCACCACGCAGCGAATCGCGGCAAGTTGCATCTTTTCGGCACAGGCCAGGAAGATGTCGGGCGCGGGCTTGGCACGCGAGACGTCGGTTCCCGAAACGACACCCCGCAGCAGGGGACGGATTCCGAGCCGCTGCAATACAAACGAGACGTTGAGCTCCGGACCCGAGGAACCAACCGACAGGACGAATCCGCGCTGTGCCAGGCTCCGAACGAATTCCGCGGCCCCCGGCATGGCCGGAAAGTTTTCTTCGATCATTTCACGATAGATCGCTTCTTTCCGCTCGGCCATGCGCAGAATCTCTTCACTTGTCAGAGGACCGGGCCAACACGCGGCGATGATCGCATCGGAGCGTTGTCCGAACGTCTCTTGAAAGAGTTGCGGGGTAAAGTCGAAACCATATTCTTCTCCCATCACTCTCCAGCTTTCGTAATGGGCGGGGTTGCTGTTCATCAGGACACCGTCGATATCGAAGATCACGCCGGGCAGGGAGGAATGTTCGGGCATAAGGCTTTTTCGGCAAAGGGTAAAAGTCGATAACCGAGGTTCGGAGAGCAGGTTGCCGGTGGCTCGCGACGTTCCGCGGGTGTGGGGAGAAATAAAAAAACCCTGAGAGGAGGGAGCACACCAACAAACAATTTGGGAGCCCGTAAGGCAAGGGGGTGCATGCAACAGAAGTTGTGTGATCGTCAAGCACCGAAGTGTAATCGACGCTATACAAAACCTCCGCTGGTAAACCCAGCACCCTTCGGGCACATGTAACGACTCCCCCGGATGTGAACCGCAGGTGTGCGTTCCTCTCAAGGCATGCGCATTATAGCACAGTTCAATAGCGGCTTCAACAATATTCGGAGAATTTTTTGGATTTTTTCGAGGAAACGGATTTTTCCCTTCTTCGGGCACCCCGGCCTTCCTCCTGCGGGAAGAACGAGCGGTCCGGTCCGGTTGTAACGGGAGGCCAAGAGGGATTTTTGGGAAAATAACGGGAAATCTATCAATTTTTCTTGAATTCCTTCGTAGTTTGAGTAATGACCCCTGCCGAAATCGGGCTGTTCGGGAGCGGTAATCGTTAAATTTTACCGGTTTTAACAAAAAAACTTTAAAAAATCGATTTGACGGCAAGATTTTTTTTGACTGTTACGGTTGTAGCGACTAAACTAGTAGTGGCGGTTTTACGGAGGAAACCGGTTATGCCAGGTAATGTAGGTTGAAAAGATTATAACGAGAGCAATTTGACGCATTGGAGTTCTAAGAAAATGCAATTCATTACCAAGACGAATTGGATGATCATCTTCGTCGTTCTGGCGGTCGGAGTATTGGCCGTCGGAACGGCGTCGAGTGTCTCCTCCTGCTGTGGGCGCCCCGATCCGGTACCCATCATCCAGCCGTTCACCTATGCGGTTCCCGCTCCGATGACGGTTGCCACCGTGGCCGAACCCTTTGTGATATCGGAACCTGTCGTTACGTCGTACAACACGTATGTCCGCCCCGTAACGATATCGGCCCCGATTGTCGCCGCGCGTCCGGTCTATAACAACTACACGGTGCAGCGTCCCGCATTTAAGGTTGTCCGTGAAACGGAAATACGGGAAGAGGAAATTACCACATACGAAACGGTCTGGGACGAAGAAACCCGTTACCGAACCCGAACGGTTTGCAAGCGGGTCCCCGAAACGACCGTTCGCCGCGAGACGGTTCGTGTCTCGAAGCCGGTATGGGAAACCATCGAAAAAGAGACCAGTTACGATGTCGTCCGCTATGTAAGCGAAACGTCGGAACGCGAAGAGGTGAAAACGATCCGTAAACCGGTGACCGAGTACCAGGAGAGAGAGATCGTCGAGACGGTCAATCGTCCGGTTCAGGAAACGGTGATGGAACGCCGTTGCCGTCAGGTCAATCGGCCTGTGACCACCACCGAGACGCGCACGCGCGATTGCGGCGAATACGAGACGCGGTATGTGCAGAAGCCGGCCAGAACGTATACCCGACTGACCTGGCAACGGGGCGGGGAATACTATGATCCCGAAACCGGTCGTACACGGAATCGTCTTCCCGGCCTCTACTGGACCGATCTGAGCGCCGAGCCCGAATACAAGGCCGAACGTGTCTACACGCCGCGCCTGGTTACCGAAACGGTTCCCGTGACCCGGATGGTTCCCGAAACCATTGTTGAAGAAGTCCCGGTTACGGTCAACAAGATGATCAGCGAACAGGTCGTCCGTACCGAGAGAGTTCCGGTCACGCGAATGGTCGAAGAACAGGTCGTCAACAAGATTCCGGTAACGACTTACAAGCCGGTCACCGAAAAGGTCGTGAAGAAGACGCCTGTCCGGGTCTGCCGCATGGAAACGGTCGACGAGGTGCGTGAAACCCCGGTTACCACCTACAAGATGGTTACCGAAACGATTCAGGAGCCGTACACCGTCAAGGTCGCGCGCCAAGTGCCGAGGATCCAGAAGGTTCAGCGTCCCGTGACGGTCTGCCGCCGTGTTCCGATCGACGCCTGTGCTCCGGTCACAGTCTCTTCGCCCGAGATGAACATTGTCGAAACGACAAACCGGAATCCGGCCGAAGAAACAAAGACCGAAGAATCCTCCGCGACGACCGATACGGTTCAGGAATTCAACGGAACGACTTCGACCCTGAACTATCCGAGTGATTCCGAGACAATCACTACCGACGCCGAACCGTTGCAACTGCCCGCCGTTCCGCACGAGACTCCGAAGAGCGAGGTTTCAAACGACGCCGCCGACCGGGTTCCGACGATTGTCACACCGAGCGCCGCCGATCAGGCTCCTCCGATGCTCGAGGCCGACGAGGTCCCCATGCTGAACGACACCGCGACTCCTGCAAAGGAACCGGCGACCGAGCCGAAAACCGAACCGCAAACTCAGACTCTGCCCGGAATCAAACGGGCCGAGTCCGACACACCGGTTTCGGTCACGACGGCCCGCCCGATCGAATCGGTTCTCGTTCCCCGGCCCGAACCGGCGCTGCCCGAGGCCGAAACCGCCAAAACGGCGATGAATGATGTGACGGAAAGCGCAGATGAATATTTCCGATTTGTCGGCAGCGAGAGGGCCGATTCTCAGAAACGGGATATCCCGGCGGTCTCCCCGACCCGGCTTTTGCCGTTCTGAAGTTTGGGTTCTTCCGAATGATTCCCGGACTCTTTCCTAAAAGTGAATCCGTGATATAATCGGCAGGCGGTGGTTCATTTACCGAGGATAGTAAAACGGAGTTGAAGAGTATTCTATGAGTTCCGATCCAGCCATGGCTCGGCGTGTTGTAGTTACCGGGATGGGGGTTGTCAGCTCCTTGGGGTTGACACTCGATGACTTTTGGAACGCCTGTGTCGGGCGCGTCAGTGGTGTGCGCCCCTACGATGTCGGCGGCGAACAACCGCTTCCGATACGTTGCGCGGCTCCGGTCGACCTTTTTACCGGCGACATTGCCGATTTCGGTGAACTTGAAGGGTCGCTCAAAAAGGATCTCCGTAAATCCCTGAAACTGATGTCCCGGGAAATCCAGATGGGGGTCGCCTCGGCCCAGCGCGCCATTGCCGACGCGCGGATTGGTCTCGGCGACCTCGATCCCGCCCGTGTGGGGGTTTCCTACGGGGCCGATTACATCATCACGACGATCGCCGAACTCTCTGAGGGGGTCATGTCTTGCCTGGGAGAGGACGGCTTTGATTTTTCCCTCTGGCCGAGTCGGGGGATGACCAAGATGACCCCGCTCTGGCAACTAAAATTTCTCACCAACATGATCACGAGCCACCTGTCGATCCTGAACCAGTTTCGAGGGCTCGGGTGCAACGTGACGAATCGGGAATCCTCGATCAGCACCATCGTTGGAGAGTCTGTGGAAATTATCCGCCGTGGCCATGTCGACGTTATGGTCGTCGGTGCCACGGGGAGTCGCCTCCACCCCTTGCAGATCGTTTCGTCGGTCAGAAACGAATCGACTGCTTCCGGCGACGAGTTTCCCCCCGAAGAGTTAAGCCGTCCGTACGATCTGCGGCGGGTCGGCGCGGTCCTCGGCGAAGGGGCCGGCGCATTGGTCCTCGAAGATTTCGAACATGCCCGGAAACGCGGCGTACCCATCTACGCCGAAGTTCTTGGCGGCGCCAACAGCGCGGTGTTGACGCCGGATTCCGATCCGGGTTCGGGTCGTTATTTCGAGTTTGACTCGTTTGCCAACCTGGAAGAGTCGATGACGCTCACTCTCCGACGTCTTTGCGAGAAGGTTGGTCGTTCGTTCGATTCGGTTGGTCATATCAACGGGCAAGGCGCCGCGACACCGGTTGCCGACGCCGCCGAGTCTTCCGCGATCCGAGCCGCGTTTGGTGACCTCGCCGCCCGCATTCCGCTGACGACCATCAAAGGGCATACCGGCAATTCCGGCGCGGGCGGCAATGCCGCCGATTTGATCGCGTCGGTCCTGGCCCTCAAGAACGGGGTCCTGTTCCCCATCCTCAACAATACTGACGATGATCCCGCCTGTCCGATTTTTCCGGTTAGAAGCGACGGGGTTGCGCCAGGCGATTCCTTTATCAAAACCGGATGTCATCCGTTTGGTCAGACGTCGGCTGTCTGGGTTTGTCGCTGTGAATCTTGACGTCCGTCTCTTGACCATTCCCGAAAAACGAGTAAACTGAAAGCAGATCCGTTAGGGTTGTGGTGGTCGTAGCTCAGTTGGCTAGAGCATCGGATTGTGGCTCCGAAGGTCGTGGGTTCGAGCCCCATTGACCACCCTTTCTTTTTCTCAGGGGGGTTTTTATGAATATTGTCTTTGTATCGAGTGAGGCGGTTCCGTTTGCAAAAACAGGTGGGTTGGCCGATGTTTGCGGCGCGCTTCCTGTTGCCCTGGAAAAATTAGGTCATCAGGTTTCCGTCTTTCTTCCGGCCTACCGGCAAATCTACGATGCCGGTATTCCGATCGAGACGATGGGGATCGGCTATTGTGTTCCGGTCGGGACGCGCGAAGTCTGGGGGGAAGTCCTCAAAAGTACTCTTCCGAACAGTAACGTGCCGGTCTATTTTATGCGGCATGACCGTTACTTCTTCCGGGACGGGCTTTACAATTCCGACGGTGTCGACTACCAAGACAACTGTGAACGTTTTGTTTTCTTTACCCGTTCGGTCTTCCGTGCCGTTGAACTGCTCAATATCGATGTCGACATTCTCCATGCCAACGACTGGCAGACGGGGTTGATCCCCGCCTATCTCGCGACGGTCTATCAGAACGGTCGGGCGATCGGTAGCCGGACCGAACTTTTCGGTTCCGACATCCCGACGACCCCCATGCCGGAAAACTGGAGTTCGCGTTTCTGGAACAAGGTCAGGTCGGTATTCACAGTCCACAACTTGCGCCATCAGGGCCGCTTTATGCAGCAGGAGATGGATCTGACCGGGATCGATTGGAAATATTTCACATTCGACAAAATGGAATTCTATGGGCAGCTCAACCTGCTCAAAACGGGGATCACCTTTGCCGACGCCATTACGACCGTCAGTCCCGAGTATGCCAAAGAGATCCAGACCGAAGATTTTGGCGAAAGCCTGCAAGGGGTACTCCGGTATCGGAGCGAGTCGATTTGGGGGATCCTCAATGGGATCGATACCAACGAATGGAATCCCGAAACCGACCAAAACATTGCGGCGACTTACAATGTCGAGACGGTCTTCGAGAAGAAGCCTCTCAACAAAGCTGCCCTGCAGCGCGAATGTCATCTGCCCGAATTGCCCGACGTCCCGCTGTTGGGGGCTGTCAGCCGGTTCGACTGGCAAAAAGGGCTCGACCTCGTCGCCGACATTATCCCGCACTTCGTCGAGTCGCGTGGGGCTCAGTTTGTGATTCTCGGCACGGGAGAGGCCGACCTGGAACGGCGGTTCACCGAATTGGCCGCCCGCTATCCCAACAACGTGGCGGCGCTTATCGAATTCAGCGCACCGTTGTCGCACCGAGTCGAAGCCGGTTTGGACATCTTCCTCATGCCGAGCCGATACGAGCCGTGTGGGTTGAATCAGATGTACAGCCACCGTTATGGTACGCTCCCCCTGGTTCGCCATACGGGCGGTCTGGCCGACACGGTCGTCGGTGCCTCGGACGAGACGATCGCCAACAAGACGGCCAACGGTTTTATGTCATACTGGGGAACCGCCGACGACCTCCGGAAGACGGTTACCTGGGCGATTCATTGCTACGACGAGCGCCAAGAGGCTTGGCGCCAGATGGTTCAGACGGCCATGCAAATCGACCATTCCTGGAAGAAGAGCGCAAATCGCTATGCCGACCTCTACAAGCAAATCCTTCTGAT
This sequence comes from Thermoguttaceae bacterium, assembly GCA_050943135.1. GTDB lineage: Bacteria > Planctomycetota > Planctomycetia > Pirellulales > Thermoguttaceae > RUG695. Next base: position 87,786 of record JBMNOP010000010.1, read on the forward strand.
CGGGTAACACATTGCTTTCAAAACGTTCCCGAAAATAAAAGAACCCTCTCTCCTTTCGGTGGAGAGAGGGTTCTTTTGTGTGTGCCCGGCAGCGCGCGTTCCTTGCGGGTGAGTTCCGGATCGGCCCGGTAGCGGAAAGGATACCAGCGAAGGCAAGAGGGGCGTCGCAAGGCGGAGTCCGACGGTTTTTTTATGGGGTCGGGTTACTCCTTGTATCGATACGCGAACCGGCCGTTGGGGGCGGTGTCACCGTTTTCGTAGAAATCGAGGACATCGCCGTCGGCCTGCATGTTGTCGGACCACTTGAAGCGGATATTGACATTCGTCGCAAGGGAACGGATCGCTGTACGAGGCACCGAAAGCATCAGGCGCTTACCGCGGGCGTAGCGCGGAACTTGGGCGATTTCGGTCCATTCCCATTGGCCGTCTTTTCCGGAATACTTTTTCAGAAGGGCAGACTCTTTGGTCTGTTCGACCATATACGAAAACCCTTTCCAGTTCGGGTCTTTCGATTTTTTCGCCGTGCCGATGAAAAGACGCATCCAGTTCGGCGAGCTGTAGTTGGTAAGCGGCTCGGCCGTCTCGACGTAGAAGTAGAGGTTTTCGGCATCGCGGGCGACTTTACACAGAAGGATGTCGTTGCGTCCCGTCGCGTTGGTGTAGTGGGTGCCGCCGTAACCGGCGAAATCTCGGTGCATGGTGTCGCCGGAATAGTCTCGGTAATCCGGCCCGACATCATTCCACTGCGACCAGTCTCCGGCCAAGTCGATCGTCTTGGGAGGAGAAGGGGCAGGGAGTTTCCGCGTTCCCTTAAATTTCCGAACGTTGGCGACCAGCTGCATGTAGAACGTGTCCATCAGCTTTCCGCGTTCCGGTTCGCAGTCACGGCTGAACTCTTCGTTGTACTGGTCGGGGAACGCGTTCGGCAACTGCTGCCACACGTCGTGCCGACCGGCCACCCACTCGTTCCAACCGGTGACGAAAACGAAGTCGGGGTCGAGTTCAAACGCTCGACTCCATTGCTGCGAAAAGTTCCCCCCTGCCAGAAAAGCGTCGGGTTCGGTCGAGACAGGGTCGCCGACCCGGTATCCTCGTCCGAAAACATTTCGGTCATTCATCGCATGCAAACCGGGCGGACCGTTGAACGGGTCGAGCGTATGATTTTGTGCCACGCCGACCGCTACCATTTCGAAAGAGCCGTCGTCGCGCTCGACATACCCATGTTGCGGATAAACTTCAAGCCAGCCCCAATGGTCGGGACGCTTCGGCCCGCCGGTATAGGAGGGTTGGCCGGGTCGAAATGTGAAAAATCCGAGGATCTCTTCAAATTCTTGACGTTCTTCCCCTTTTGCATTCGGGAGGAGTCGGCTGATCGCGTCGGGATCGGCGTAAATCAACGGTTTACCGTTCCAGTAATACCAGAGTTCCGGGTGAACCCCTTTCTTATAGATGTCACGATAGAGTTGTCGGATCGAGACGGCGGTATAGTCGAGCGAGGTGAAGGGGAGCATGAACGCGACCTTCGGCGTACGGACCCCGTCGGCACGTGCTCGGGCCCAGGTCTCCAGCAAGGGAATCGTCGAATCCATCCAGGTCAGCGTACCGTTGGTGGCATCGAAAATCGCGGCATCGATTCCCGCATCGGCAAGCATTTCGGCATGTTTGCGCAGAATCCACGGGTCACAGGTCGTATAGAACCCGAAAAGAGGTTCCCCCCAATGGTGGGGCGCAAAAAGCGGGCCCCATGCGGGATGGTCGATGTTACCGACCGCGTCGGGATGCTCGGTGATAATTTTGGTGACATTCCACGGACCATAGGTGTTCCCGGCGGTCTTTTGCGTACGCGCCATCTCGTGCCAGGTCCAGTAAAAGATGCCGACCTGTTTTCCGGACCGGAGCGGACCGGTATCGGAATGGTTCGGCAATTCGCGTCCGAGTTCGTCGATCGCGTCCCAGGTGTCGGGCATCACGTCTTTTTCGGCGAGCTCGGGACGATCTTCCGGTTCGGGCGGGGAGGTTGTCGGGAGGCTTGCGAACCGTTCGTACTCTTCAGGGGTTCCGGCAAACGGAAACGCGGACGGAAACAGGAGACTGAATTCCCAGCAGCCGTCGGTGAGTTCTTCCCCATTAAAGAATGCCCGGACATTCGGAATCGATTCCGGAGATTTCCAGAGCCCGACCTGTTCGCGTGCCTGCCCGGCGATCCAGAGATAGGTTCCCGGTTTGAGTTTCGCGCGAAGTGTCAGGGAAGAATTGTCGGGGAAATCGACGAACGTTTCGCTTGCCAATGGTTTTTCGGAAAGGGTCGTTTCCGGATCCCCTTTCCAGCGGAAGATTTTGATGGTCAGATCTCCGAAATTGTTGGAATAGCTCGGGGCCTGAACCGAGATTCCCCTGAGGGGAATTTCGGTTTTGAAAAGACAGGCGGCTTCGTCCCCCTCGCGTAAACGTTGCGGGGTATGGTTTTTCGGATTCCAAGAGAGGGCGAGCGACATCGTGTACCCGTCCTTTGGGAGGTCTCCTTTCGAGCCCGAGGCGGCAGACACGAAAGAGGGTGTTGTGAGAAGCGTTGCCGAAAGCGACAGGAAGAGAACGATATCTAAAAGGCGGGAAGGTTTCATTTTAGGTATCCGAACTGTTTACCGTTAAACTTGAACGACCCTGATTTTTTCGCTGACCAAGGTTTTGAGTGTGTCCTCGACGAGGAACCGAAGCGTTTGTGTGGCCGATTCGCAATCGGCGCACGCTCCCCGTAACGAAACGAGGAGCAAATCCCCCTTAATGTCGATGATTTCGATGTCGCCGCCGTCATTATGCAGGATGGGACGGATCGTCTCGTCGATCACCTTTTCGATTTTTTTGGCGAGCTGATACGGGGAAAGTTCCTCGGGGTTGGTTGCCGGGGCAGTCGATTTCGCGGTCTCGGCGGAAGCAGAGAGAACCGTCAGCGGAACGAACGATGGTGTGGCGGTCTTGTCTTTTCCCCAGATGTCGTCGAGGATATCTTGCAGGCCCCCGGGCGCATAACGGCAGGCGCCGCACGCACCGCCGGCTTTGATCGCGCCGGTGAGCTCTTCGACCGTGTGCAAATCGAGTTCTTTGATTTTGCGGCGGATATACGGTTCGGTCAGTCCGAAGCACTTGCAGGTGATCCGCCCTTCATCCTGTTTTTCGTCGGTCAGTTCGATCCCCAGCGCGGCCAGGTCGACCCCACGCTTCTTGGCCCAGTCGACGACCGCCGCCTGGAGCGCCTCGGCCCCCATCACCGAGCAGTGAACCTTCTGTTGCGGAAGGCCGTCGAGAAATTCGACAATGTCGGTGTTCGTGATTTTCAGCGCTTCGATCGGTGTGACTTTTCGATCCTCGATGATGCAGCAAAGCGCCTCGGAAGCGGCAATGGCGGAAGTGCAGCCGAACGTCAGGTAACGGGTTTCGACGATCTTGTCTTTGAGAGGGTCTTCGTTCCTCTCGACACGGAACGAGAACTTGAGCGCATCGCCACAGGCAATCGAACCGTGTTCGCCGACCCCGTCCGGATTTTCTATTTCGCCCAAATGGGTTCCCGGCTTCCTATGAACCGCATCGAGGAACAGTTGTTTTGTTTTTTCGCTATATTCCCAACCCATCGTGAATGGATCTCCTCTGATGTTTCCGAGTTCGGAAACCCTTCTTTGGTATTGTCGCCGTAGGCCATGATTCCCCCGAAGATCGGGCGGAATGCGAAGCTTTCGATGGAAGATGCCGTCGGTTACCGCCAGCGCAACCGAGCCGCGCCCATTATACCACGAGCGGCCCGGAAGTGAAGAGTTCGCCCCCTTCGGCGCGAGGTCAAACACGGTTTTCGGATGGATATCGTCTGGTGATAATGGGGGGCGAAACGCGTACGGGGCGAAAAAATGGGAGAAACACCGCAAGATGGAGGGTCGCCCATCCGTTTTTTATCGTTCCGGTGTTTCAAAGAGCCGGGAAACGTCGAGTCGGTTACCGCCCCGCGGCCTTTTTCCCGTCTTTCGGTTCCGGTCGCTATCCGAGCGCCACGTCGAGCGCCATCATCACCGTGAACCCGATGGCGAACATAATGACACCGATGTTGGAATGCTCTCCCTGCGACATTTCCGGAATCAGCTCTTCGACGACCACATAGAGCATGGCGCCGGCCGCAAACGAAAGGAAATAGGGAAGAGTCGGTCCGATGATCGGGAAAGCCGCAATCGTCAGAAGTGCGGCGGCGGGTTCGACGGCCCCCGAAAGGACTCCGGCCCGAAACGCCCGGCTCCGACTCTCTCCTTTCGCCCGAAGCGGCAGCGAAACAATAGCTCCTTCCGGGAAATTCTGGATAGCGATCCCTATCGAGAGTGCCAGGGCCGCACTTGCCGTGATGCCGGTCTGACCCGCCAGGTAGGCCGCGTAGAGCACGCCGACCGCCATCCCCTCCGGAATGTTATGGATTGTAACGGCCAGAACCAACATCGTTGTTTTTTTGAGCCGACTTTTCGGGCCTTCCACTTCTTCGGCATACAGATGAAGGTGCGGTGTGACACAGTCGAGCAGGAGAAGAAAGGCGATTCCGAGCAGGAAACCGATGGCCGCGGGAAGGAATGCCAATTTTCCCATCGAGTCGGACCGTTCGATGGCGGGGATCAGCAGGCTCCAGATCGAGGCGGCGACCATAACACCTGCCGCAAAACCGGTGAAGATACGTTGTGTCCTCCGCTTCAAATCATGGCTTGTCAGAAAAACGGCCGCGGCGCCCGCCGTCGTCCCGAAGAGGGGGATCGCAAGGCCCCAAATGGTATTGATGACTTCGCTTCTCATTATTGTTTTCACCCGAGGAGTTCAGCTCGGGCGCTCCCGGGTCGTCTCTTTGATTTTTCCACCTTTCAAAGCTTCCCCTTATCCTTCACCTAACTAAAATATATCGCTTTTGGTTTGATTTTGTAACCGGTATCTGGTGATTTTCCGCAAAAATCGGGATTCTCGGAGGCGGAGACGTAAAAAAACCGTCTCCGCTACCCGAAGATAGCGGAGACGGAACGAAAGAGTAATTCGACCAGAGTATTCGAACTACGCCATCAATGATAATCACATCATCAATCCCGTCAACCCCTTGACATCCATAATTCGGTGGATCACCATATGCTCCGTGGCCTCGATCCTCCGACCTATTATCCGGATACGTACCGGGAGGCCACATCGATTCCCCCTCCTTTATGTGGCTGTTGGGGGGGTTATGCCGAGCCTTGTCTCTACCGGTTCTCGCGATGTTCGGTTACGACAGACTCGGCGCCGTGGTCACGATATCTCCGGGTGGTTCCGAGGTCGGAAGTCCCACGAATCCGACCCGCCTGCATTTCTCCCTTTATGAATCTGAAATACACTTGGAATCTTTTAGCGGAAGTTCTATTCTTTCCGGGAGCCTGAGGTTCAAGACATTGACAAAGGAAAGGCTCGAAGTCCTTACGGGTTCGGGCAGAAGGTCTCAATATCGTCACAAGCCATCGCGACCGAGGGATACTCCATGCCTCTGTTTTATTCATAATCCTTACGACGGTAAGACACCTGCGGCCTTGGCAGCGGGTACCACGTCCGTTGCGGGAGCCGTTGTGACGGAGATAAGCGTTGACAAAGGGGCTCGCGGAAACGATGACCGAGGATCGGCAAAAGTTTTGATTTTGGGCACCGCACGCCGGGAAGGGCCGTTTGCGCCACCGATAGGGGGTGCAAACAGACGAACAAACCGATTTTACCAAAATCGAACACCGGATCAACGGCTGTTTTCATATATTGTCGAGCGATTTTCAAAACATTTTTGCGTTGATAATTTGGGCAAGAGAAACATGCTCGCGAATTGACGCTGTCGAAAGAAGTCCGGAAAATTCAAAACGAGACATAGTGTGATTGAGTGGGATGGTGCAAAGTTCTTGCGTTGGGAGAACGAAACTGTGTATAAGGTATAAAATAACCGCCCCGGGGAAGAGGGAAGAAGGGGGCAGGTTCGGGCCATAACCCGTTTTCCCGCAGTATGGGCGGCTCCGCCACACCCCGAACGGTGGGGCCGCCCACTTGCGAAAGGCGGGCGGCGGGGTGGGGGTGAACTCAGAAAACGTCAAGCTCGATGCCAAGGTCGGCGGAAGTGTATTCGCCGAATACGGCGTCGGCGGCTTGCGAGACGGGATAGACCAGACCGTCGTCTTTTGATTCGGCAAGCCAGTTGGCCGCAAGAAACGCACGTTCGCTGTTTGTGATCTCACCGTTCCCGTCGATATCGCAGCAGTGGCGGAAATTGTCGTCGCCCTCTTCGGAGAGCCAAGCCGGAGAAAGTAACGCGCGGTCACTGTTGGAAATATCTCCATCGCCGTTAATGTCCATCGGGCAGACCATAAACGTCTTCGATGCGCTCCACTCGGAATCGGCGTACGCGCCGATTCCGAGGACGCGAACCCGGTAGGTTATCTCGACACCGTAAGAAAGTCCGGTTATGACCGCGCTCGTCTCGGCGGCGGCAACGGTCAACCAGGTGAATCCACCATCGGCTGAATACGCAAGCTCGTAATTCTCGGCGTTCTCAACCGCGTTCCAGGTAATCCGATGCCGGTTCGCACCATAGGAGACATAAACGCCGGAAGTTCCGGTGGAGATGGTCGGGGACGCGAAGGGTTCGAGCCCCCTCTGGTATTCATACGCCCCGAGATCGACGATGTCGTGACAGATACGAGGATCTCCGGCAAGGTCGGTCTCGACAGTGGCGTAGTCGTTGTTTCCTTGATTGATCGCCTGAGAGCCTTCGGCGAGGGTATAATCACCGTTTTCGGGATCGGTAAAGAGGGGTTTGGCGGCATCGTAAGTTAGGCATTCGGAGGACTCCGTCCAAGCGGTGAAGTCAGAGAGCGTGTTGTAGGCGGATATTGTTTTCGAACTTGTTATGCCGAGAATAACCGAATTGTAAAGAGAAGTTTTTTTGCTGTTGTCAATCCCGCCGCCGGAGCCTGCGGTATTCCCCACGACTGTGCAGTTTGTGAGTGTCAGGGTGCCGTTGTTGGTAATCCCGCCGCCGGAGCTGCTTACGGTGTTTCCCACGAGCGTGCAATTCGTCAGCGCCAGTGTGCCGTTGCCATTGTAAACCCCGCCGCCACCGCCGGAGCTCGCATTGTTCCCCTCAATCGTGCAGTTTGTGAGCGTCAGCGTGTCGCCACCGTTGTAGATCCCGCCACCGGTGTCACTTGCGTTATTCCGCGAAAGCGTGCAGTCTGTGAGCGTCAGCGTGCTACTGCTGTTATAAACCCCGCCGCCGATGTAGCTCGAGGTATTCCCCGCGATCGTGCAATTTGTGAGCGTCAGCGTGTCATTGTTGGTAATCCCACCACCGCCATAGCTTGAGGTATTCCCCGCAACCGTACAGTCGGTCAGCGTCAGCGTGCCATTATTGTCGATCCCAGCACCGGAGTCGGCATTCCCCCCCGTCACCGTCAGACCGACCAAAGAGACCGTGCCGTTCGTTCCGGAGGAAATGTTAAAGACACGGCTCAATCCGTCGCCGTCGACGGTGATCCCGCCGATTGCGGAAGCGTCGATCGTAATCCCCTTGGCGATTTCAATTTCGGAACCGGCAAGAGTAATCGTCCCCCCGGCAAGGCCTGCGGCGAAGGTTACGGTTTCTCCCTTCAGCGCGTAAAGAGTCGCGGCCTCTCGCAGGGAGATCAGGTTGTCTTGGTTGTCAACAACGTCATCGAGGGTGGTTACGATTGTGGAGGAAAATTCCGTTTGGTATTCGTAAGCTCCGAGATCGACAATACCGATTTTTATACGCGGATTTCCGGCGAGATCGGTTTCGGTAGTAACGTAAGAATTATTCCCGACATTGATCGCCTGGGAATATTCGGCCAGCGAATAATCGTTGGCAGAGGTGTCCTCGAAAAGCGGTTTGGCGGAATCGTAGGTTCGGCAGTTGGCAGAACGGGTCCAAGCTGTAAAATCTGAGAGAGTGTTGTAGGCGTAGATCTTGCTCGAATTTATTACGGTAAGAATGATCGAATTGTAAAGATAAGATGTTCCACTGTTGTCAATATCGCCGGAGAAGCTCGTTCCGTTTCCCGCGACCGTGCAGTTCGACAGGGTCAGCGTGCCGTAGTTGCCGTTGTAAATACCCCCGCCGTATCTTGCGTTATTTTCCGAAATCGTGCAGTTCGTCAGGGCAAGTGTACCAGTATTGTTGTAAATCCCGCCGCCGTAGTCAGCGGTATTCCTCGAGACGATACAGTTCGTTAGGGTCAGTGTGCCGGAACTATAGATTCCGCCGCACTGCGTGGCAGTGTTACCCGTCACGGTGCAATCATTTAGGTTTAGGATACTGTACGGATCGTTGTAAATCCCGCCACCCTGTTCGGCATTCCCCTCCGTCACCATCAGACCGACCAACGAGACTCTGCCGTTCGTTCCGGCGGAAACGTTAAAGACACGGCTTAACCCACCGCCATCAATCGTGATCCCGCCGATCGCGGAAGCGTCGATCGTAACCCCCTTCGTGATTTCTATTTCGGAACCGGAAAGAGTGACAGTCCCCCCGGCAAGGCTTGCATCGAAGGTTACGGTATCTCCCTTCAGCGCGTAAAGAGTTACGGCTTCCCGTAGGGAGATTAGGCTATCTTGGTCGTCAACAACGTCATCAAGGGTGGTGACGATGGTAAAGGAACATTCCGTTTGGTACTCGTAAGCTCCGAGATCGACAACACCGACTTTTATACGCGGATTTCCCACGAGGTCGGTTTCGGTGGTAGCGTAAGAGTTGTTCCCGACGTTGATCGCCTGGGATTTGTTGGCCAGTGAGTAGTCGTTGGCGGAAGTGTTGGCGAAAAGCGGTTTGGTGGAATCGTAGATCAGACAGTCGGAGGACTCTGTCCAAGCAGTGAAGTCGGAGAGGGTGTTGTAGGCGTAGATTTTGCCGGAGTTTTTTACATCACGAACAATCGAATTGTAAAGGTAGGATGTTCCTGAGTTATAAATTCCGCTGCCGTAGCCTACAGTATTCCCCTCGATCGTGCAGTTTGTGAGCGTCAGCGTGCCGCTGTTGTAAATACCCCCGCCGGAGCTTGTATTATTTCTTGCGACCGTGCAGTTTATGAGTTTTAGTGTGCCGCTGTTGTTGTAAATCCCGCCGCCCTTGCTGCTTGCGGTATTCCCTGTGATCATACAGTTTATGAGTGTCAGTGTGCCGTAGTAGTTGGCAATCCCGCCGCCGTTGCTTACGGACTTCCCGCCAGTAATCGTCAAAGCGATAAGTTCCACCGGAAATTCAACCGTTCCGCCGGTTATGGAGAGCACCTTGCTTTGCTCGTTTCCGTCAATTGTCATCCCGCCAATTCCTGTAGCGTCGATCGTAATACATTCGCCTATTTCAAGCTGTGTTCCGTTCAGAGTAATCGTTCTCTCGGCGAGCGTAGAATCGAAGGTGATCGTATCACCGGCCACCGCGCGGCCGATCGCTTCACGCAGGGAGAGCTGGTCGTCACCCGCCTCCCAAGAGGTTGGATCGTCCGTCGTGTTCACGACCCAAGTTACGGCTTCGGTCGGGGCGATCGGTCCGGAGCCTAATTCTACCGTTTGCTCCGCCCCTCCGGCCACAACGGCGAGAAGCGTACGTCGTTCCAGGGTTTCCATGCGAAGTTTACGGTTGGTCATTATCAGCTCCTTCGGTAACAGTCATATTGAGAACGATCCTGCCGAATGTCATTCGGAGGAGGTAACTTCGATTAACACGGGCTCCGGCTATGATGGCAGTCTCGGCCTTTTCCGGGAAACCGAAATTGGCCACAGTACGTAACGGGGGGCTAACGGGCAAACAAACCGATTTTACCAAAACCAAATACCAGATCAACAACTGTTTTTTTCTAATCGAGTCGGAAAATTTGCTCCGCAGACTTTTTCAGAGTCGACTCGTATGATCCCAATATTTCGCATCTCGGGATGCCGGACTCGTCGGAAGTAGTCTCCGGACATGTCTTATTGATGATTTTTGAGGCTTTTTTAGATGAGGTTGATGTTGTTGACGGATTTGGTAATTCTCCCCCCAATAATCCGCTACATGAGTGTCAAAAAGTTCGGTGACGTGAGGGATAGGTACTTCTTTGTGCTCATAGTCCCGGAATCCCCCTATGCTTTCGGACTTTCGGCAACTTCTCTTTCGGGGAGAAGAGGGGATTGAGACGTTGGGGGTATTCCTTTTTGCACTGCACTCCTTCGTCAGAGAGCCTTATCAACAAGCCGTAGTGTTGATATGACTCCTCGCTTCCATATTCGCCGGGATAGACTTTCTTGACGCTGAGGTGGGCCTAGGCAAGGTTACGCCTTTTCGGGATGGATGTTCGGGTAGGCTATCTCCTTGCCTCCTCTTTCCCCTGATGCGCATTTTGGGGTCTGTTTGATGCCATTTAGATACCCAGAATGCGTTGGAATAATGTATAGCAAAGAAAGGAAGAAAAAGGATCGAACGCCGCTTAAAAACAAGACTCAAATGCTAGTGGGCAGGGCCGGGGTTGAACCGGCGACCTACGGATTTTCAGTCCGGCGCTCTACCAACTGAGCTACCTACCCGTATGTGACCGTTTACTACAAAACAGCACGCAGATTATAAGTCAATTCGGGAGCTTGTCAATTGGGGGCGATTTTTTGCTCGATGCGCTTTCCTTCCGGTTTCCAAGTGATTTCGCGTGCCGATTGAAAAAAGAATTGCGTTCGGGTAGAATCGGACGGAAAACAGGAGGGAGAAGCGGGACGCCTTTGGCCCCGCTTTGATTGTTTATCCCCGGTTGTCCCCCTCGAACCGGTTACGGCATGAAACAGGAGAATTGGTGGAATGACTACCGAAAAGAATGGTTTCGACAGGCGTACGTTTCTTTCCGCGCTCGGTGCCTTCGGTCTGCTCGGTGCCGTGAAGTCGGCGACCGGCACGGCTCGGGCCGAAGAAGAAAATTATCCCGATTTTTCCGGGCCGGTGGCATCGTATCCCGTCCTGCAGAATCCCGGTTTCCGCGGGATGTCGGTCGCTTGGGCCGTCGGTCCCGAAAAAGGGAAATTGGCAACCGGTTGGGTCGAATGGGGGCGAGACGAAAACCTCGGACAGAAGAGTCATCGTGCCGTGTTCGGGCTCAACCCGCTTTCCGAGACGTTCCTTTCGGCGCGTCTTGACGGTCTCGAACCGGGAACCATCTACCACTACCGCACGGCAACCTGTCAGGTCCTCTTCGAAAACGCCTATAAGATCACGACCGAAGAGCCGGTTTACAGTCGGGTTTACAAGTTCAAGACTCCATCGCAACGTAGCGAAAGCGAGAAATTCGTTGTGATCAACGACACACACGGGGTGCAACCGACGCTGAAAGCCCTGATAACGCGGATCGCCGAAATCGATCCGGAACAGGTCATCTGGAACGGCGACCTGCTCGACTCGTTTGACGAGCCGCGTCAGGTCGTTGATTCGATCTTTTGCCCACAGTATGGCGAGTTTGCCGCGACCCGTCCCCTCCTGTTCAACAACGGGAACCACGACGTTCGAGGCATCTGGGCACGGGAGAAGAGCGAAGCACTCCTTCCCTGGAAGCACAAGGGATTGTTCGATGATCTGGGCCGGAACTTCGTTCTTCGTAACGGGCCGGTCGCCCTGATCGGACTCGATACCGGCGAAGATAAGCCGGATGCCAACCCGGTTTTTGCCGGTCTGGCGAATTTCGAACCGTACCGCGAACGGCAGGCGGCATGGCTCGGTCAGGTCCTCAAATCGAAGCCGGTCCGCACCGCGCCGTACATTATTGCGATCTGTCATATCCCCCTCTTTAATTCGGTTCCCGGCGCGAATCCCGGCGACGTCATGGAGGGGTTTGCCGCGTGGCAGCGTCCTTGCGCTCGCCTGTGGGGGCCTTTTATGAAAGACGCGGGAGTACAGTTGGTGATCGCGGCGCACGAACACGGGTTCCGATTCGATCCGGCGACCGACGATCGCCCCTGGGCGCAAGTTGTCGGCGGAGGTCCGCAACTCGAACTGAACACAACTGTCATCATCGGTGAGGCAAACGCAAAGAGACTTTCGCTTACCGTCGAAAAAGTGAGCGACCGCTCGATCCTCGGTCAATGGGAATTTGAACCGCGCAGGGTCTGATTTTTCCGAAAGAGAGCGCTTTCGGTTCCCTTTTGCCCCCATTCCCGCGCGCGGCAATAAACACCGCGCGCCCCTTTCGGGGGGATTTTCCCTTTGTTCGCCGAAGTCCGAAGTATGATTGCCGAACCTGCCGGTTCGAAACCCCGGGCCGAAAAATCCGAAAAATGTATCGAACCGCAAACCATCGAGATCCCGAACAATGAACAAGAGATATCTTTCTTCCGTTTTCCTTCTTTTTGTGTTTCTGTTTCTCTCTGTTTCGGCGCTTTACGCCGACGGCGCCTATTACGCGAAGAACTATCCGGCACCCGACGCTCCCGTACCGGGAACCCTGGCGTTCGACGCTCTCTGGCAGATCTGGATACCCCCTCACGTCGAAACACTCCGCGGAGTCGTTGTCCATCAACACGGTTGCGGTCTTCCCTCGTGTGAAGCGGCGCGAACCGCCGTCTGCGATCTCCATTGGCAGTCGCTCGCGCGTAAGCATGACTCGGCGCTGATTGCCGTTTCCTACAATCAGACCGGAGCTTGTGAGCTTTGGTGCGATCCGCGCAACGGATCGGCGGATTCCTTTTTGACGGCGCTCGACGATTTTGCCGAAATCACGGGACATCCGGAACTCTCGACAATCCCCTGGGCTTTGTGGGGACATTCCGGCGGGGCACAGTGGTGCTCATCGATGACACACCTTTATCCCGAACGGGTTGTTGCCGCTTGGCTTCGGTCGGGTCATACCGATACCGTCGGACACACATCGGAGAGCTTTCCCGAGTCGCCTGAATTTTTTGAGGTGCCGATCCTCTTTAACATTGGAACTCGGGAAAGGGAAGGGAATCTGGAAAGAATCTGGAAAGAGGGTTTTCCTCTCTTGGCGAAATACCGTGCCAAGGGGGCGAAAATCGGTTTTCTGGTCGACCCGCATACCGGGCACGAAACGGGCGATTCCCGATACCCGGCGATCCGGTTTCTCGACGAGATTCTTGCCGCCCGCCTTCCTCTCACGCCGGGAGAGAGTCTGTTGCGTTCCGCTCCGGAAGGGGTGATCTTGTCGGCCGACGAAACTACCGATCCCTCGATTAAACCCTATCTCGAAAACGGACATTGGCTCCCGAGCGAGGAGTTTTCCGAAGTCTGGCGGCGGTACGGTCTCGATGCCTCGTTCGAAGATGGAACTCCCCCGTCCCCTCCGTTCGATCTCCGCCTGACCGAGGACGGCCTTTTGACCTGGGATCTGATCGCCGATCCGGAAAGCGGATTCGCCGCCGCCGCGATTTCTTGGAACGGTGCCACCTGGAACATTCCCGAGGAGAATCGCAATCCCTACGGAAAGAATCTTTATCAAGGACTCCGCTACAGCGACACCCCGCTCGACCCGGTTCCTCCCCTGGCTTTTCATATCCCCGGATACAGAGCGGGAGTCGGTCCGGTGACGATTTCGGTTTCCAATACGTGCGGACTTTCGTCGCCGTCGGTCGTTCTCGATCAACCCGACCGATAAAAACTTCGGGCTCAAAGAATGTCTGGATTTTGTCAAGTTGTCCCGGATTGTGACGCGGCAGTCGTCGGCGGTTCGGGATAGCAACTTTTTCCGATTTACCCTCGAGAATTTAGCGGTTACAAAGACAACCGTAAAACAGTTAAAGCGGGTAAAACGGGTAACTGTTGAGGCCGAAAAAATGTTTCGATTTTTCGGCAAACTCCGCATTTTGAGTTGTTTTCAGCGGGTTGATCGGCTATAATCCCCTACGCGTCGGTGGTTTCGCTTTGGCTCTCTGTGCGGTTTTTTGCGTTTGCATATTCTCGGGGGTTTTTGTCGTAATCGTCTGAGGTGTTGTTCCCGAAGTGTAACCATAAACGCAGCTTCGATTTTTTAAGTGCTTAGTTTCCCCGTTATTTTGTTATGAAAGGTGATGATCATGAAAAGAAAGATTCGTGAACGATCCCTCCGTTTGGAGAGTTTGGAGGACCGTTTTCTCCTTGCCGTGGTTGCGGGAGGCGAAACTGCCGCTGCCGAACTTGCAGCGCCCGCCGAGACCGGCGCGACGATTGTGGTAACCGATTTAACTTATGCGGCTCTTCAGTCCGCGATCACAGGTGCCTCCAACGGTGATACGATCATCATCGAGGGGGAAGGCACGATTAACTTGACGTCACGTCTTCGGATGACGCGCAGCGTCACGATCGACGGTGGCGGCACCGTGACGCTTGCCGGCCCCGGTAACAACGTCCTCTTCATGTTTTCGAACTCTTGTACCCTTAACGGTCTGAATCTGACCGGCGGTTATTCGACCGTGGTACAATACGGCGGTATCGGCCAGATCGCTAACGGTATTACGGTGACGCTCAACGACTGTAATATCTATGGAAACAGCGCGGTCGAAGTCGACACCGGTGCCAACTGGGGTGGCGGGTTCTACGTTTTCGGCCAGCTCAATATGTCCAACTGCAACGTTTACAATAACACGGCAACTTATGGTGGGTTTGCCCAAATCAACGGCCAGTCGAACAACGGCGCCGCGACCCTTAACGCGGTCAACTGCAATTTCTACGGTAATACGGCGACCGGTTACGGCGCGGTGATCGGTAATCAGGGCGGAACCCTCATCCTGACCAACTGCTCTGTTGTCGGAAACTCTTCGCCGCAAGGCGCCATCACCAACTACAACTTCTTCCTTTGCGACGAAAACAGCGGTTCCACCTACGACCCGAACAATCCCGGCGAATACAATCACAAATACTTTATTACCGATACGACGATTACCAACTCGATCATCGCCTACAACTACTCTCCCGATGCCGCGACGGCCGACATTTTCGACCGTTACGGAATGGCGTTGTGGGGTCAGGGGGCCATCATTTACCCGCTCCTCCGTAAAGAAGATATCTACACAAAGGCCGAGACGACCAACACGATCATCGGTTTGGCCGGCGATTACTTCGTTGAAGCCCCGATTCTCGATGATGCCGGGAACCTCGTGAATGCCGATACTCTCGATCTGACGATCGACACCAACGGTATCGCCGCGTATGCCGGTATCGGCGCGAATCCGGGCGCCTATACCGGAGGCGGCATCAGCGCCGATTCGCTCGTTGTTACCACTCTTGACGATGTGATCGACCCTACCGACGGTTTCGTCTCGCTACGTGAGGCGCTCGCCTGTGCGGCGGTCGGCGGTTTCACCGAGACTCCGACGGTTACCTTTGCCGATGGATTGGCCGGTGGAACGATCGAACTGACTGGCGGCCAGATCGACATCAGTTTTGATGTCAACATCGTTGCCGATAACATCACCCTCGATGCCATGGGAAGTGGCCGTGCCCTTTATCTGAAGTCCTACAACTATCAGATGAACCTGGAAGGGAACTACCAGAACTTCCCCTCGGTTCCCGACTGTCCGGAACACAACTACAGCGAAGAATACTTGATCGACGTTTCGGTCGATGGTCTGAACTTCGTCAACGGTTCTATCGAGCTTGCCTCCTCCGCGACCGGCGGTGCGGGCATCTTTGCATTCCAGAATGCCAATCTCGCTCTCTCGAATTCCACCGTTTCGAACAATACTCTTCGTGCCTCCAGCGCGGTCGCCACAAGCGCCTGCGGCGGCGGTGGGATAGCCGCCTTCTACTACAGCAGTGTTGCGCTCAATTCTTCCGAAGTGGTCGACAACACCGTCATCCAGGTCGGTGAACGCGATATCAACATAACCCTCCAGGGGGGCGGTATCTTTGTCGGGACACGTTCCATTCTGAATGTTCTCGACTCGACGATTTCCCGCAATACGCTCACCTCGACCAACTACCAAGACGATAACACCCAGTGGGGGTTCGGTCGCGGATATGGCGCCGGGATTTGCTCGAAGGGCGATCTGACCGAGATCAGTTATTCCGAAGTGAGCGATAACTCGACCCGCGGTTGTGCCCTTGAACAGTACGGTGCCGGGATCTACAACAATGTCTCGCTCAACCCGCGGAGTGAGTCTTACGGAATGCTCGTCGACAATACCATCATTGCCCGGAACACGTTGGGCGACCATAACGTGGAAAACAACGGCTGGTGCCGCGGCGGCGGTATCTACAATACCGGAAGGACCCTCCTGATCAACAACCTGATCGCCAATAATTCGTTCGATGCCGGTAACGAAGTCGTCAACATGTATGCCCGTATTAACGGTGCCGGCGTCTACAACGAGGCGGCGATCGATATTTACTACTGCACGATCACCGAAAACGTTGCCGCCTGCATCGACTACGACGACTTTGCGACCGGTTCGCTTAATTTCGGCGGCGGGTTCTACAACACGGGTACTGAGGCGACTCCGAATCTGGTCGGTTGTATCTTGCTCAACAACTACTCGGAGAACTCCACGACCGGGGTTATGGCCTACAACGACATGTATCATGACGGGGCCTCCTTTGTGCTGAGCAATACGATTTATAGAACAGCCGGTGTCAAGGGGTCCGGATACACCTACGTCAACTGCGTCCGATGGGCCGATCGCTACACGCTCTTTACCGATGCCGCTGCCGAGGATTACACCCTGGTCTCCGATGCGGTTGCCATCGACAAGGTTGCCGAGGACGCGACGTTCCATTACCACCAGTATGACCTTCGGAACGATCCCTATCTCCGTATCTACAACGAGGTCCAAGATATCGGTTGTTACGAATATCAGCCGGATCCGCAGCCGCCCCAGACCTTTGAGCTGACGCTGACCGACTGGACGGGAACTTACGATGGCACAGCCCACACGATCACGATCGGCGGGACCGAGGCAGGCGATGTGATCAACTACAGTTCCGACGGGGTGAACTACGGCACCGACGTTCTCTCTTACAGCGCGGCCGGGACGCATTTCGTTTACATCCTGGCTCAGCGCGCCGGGTACGAAGATTTCACCGGTTCGGCCCGTGTTATGATCGACGCGAAAGCCTTGACGGTTTCCGGGTCTTCGGTGGCCGACAAAGTCTATGACGGCACAACCGCCGCCGAAGTCACTGTTGGTACCGTTGCCGGGATTGTTGCGGGAGACGATGTCACCGTCACCGGTGCCGCCGAATTCCCGTCTCCCGAAGTTGGGGAATACAACGTCACGGTCTCCTATGCGCTCACCGGTGCCGATGCTTTGAACTACATTGCTCCGGCAGATGAATCGGTTATCGCTTCTATCACCAGCGGTGGTGGGCAACTTGCGGCCCCGACGATTCAGACCGGTATCCGCGGTGTTTATGTTTCCGGCGGCGCGAACCGTCATCAGATCGTCTGGAGTGAGGTTGCCAATGTTTCCGGTTATGAACTTTCTTATACCACCGGCGGGGGCGCCTGGACATCGCTTGAGACGACCGAGACCAGAGCGGTTGTTCTCGGCCTGACCTACGGCACCGACGTGACTTACCGTGTCCGCGCGTTGGGGACCGGTTCCTACACCGATTCGGACTGGAGCCCGTCCAAGACGTTCAATGTTTGCCCGATGGACATCAATAACGACGGTGATATTTCCGGCGGTGACCGTGCGCTCCTTTCGAGCGCCTGGCTTGCCGAGGAAGGTGACGACGAATACCGTATTTACTGCGACATCAACGGTGATGGCGATATTTCGAACGGAGACCGCGTCTTCATTTCCCGCAACTGGCTCTCGGAGGCAGGCGACGCCGACCTTACGTATCCTCCCGCGCTCCAGGCCGATGCCGTTTTCGCCGAATTTGCTTCGGCCGATCTCGACGTT
>JBMNOP010000023.1:0-29852 GCA_050943135.1 Thermoguttaceae bacterium
GTCGGCACGACGGTTGCCGACAAGGAATACGACGGCACGACCGACGCCACCATTACCCTTGGCACGGTCAACGGGATCATTGCCGGTGACGATGTTACGGTGACTCCGTCGGGTGCGTTCCCTGCCCCTGATGTCGGCGTTTATCAGGTTACGGTTTCTTATGCACTTTCCGGTGCCGCGGCCGGTTACTATATCATCGGAACGTCGAATGTCGAAAATGTTACCATTTACGACACACTGGCTTCTGACGGATACACAGTCGATTACGATAACTTTAACCCGTTGGATCCCGGCACTCATGTTGTGATCGGTGGCGAGTCTTTCCTGATCGGGAGTATCGTTTCTCAGTCAGACCCCGGTTTCAACCTCTTCAATGCTTACACCAACGGGTTCAAGTCTCTGAGTGAACTGGCCGGTTACCTCGAACTGTATAACTACCAGGAACCTTCCGACACCGTCACCATCAATATCGTCACGATCGCTCCCGGTGCCGACGACACCGATGCGGGTATTACACTTTGGCGTGATGATGCGGATACTGCGGTAACCCAAGTCTGGACAGGAACCGTTTTGGGGAATACCGGAGGCGGACAGACCTACGTTAAGGCGATCAATGTGATCGGCAATACGACATGGGATAATCAATCGACGATTTATGTCGGCGAATCGCTTGATATCAATTACGATAACACCAACGCCTCGAATATCCTCGATGGTCGGTTTGTTGACGGTTACCTGGGCGGTGTGGTGAACATCGGTTCTGCCGGAAAGGATATCTTCCTGAGCATGGCAAACTTCGCCGGTGCCGAAGAATTCACCGGTGATTTCAATGTGGTTGCCGATCATGCCGATTTTACCGGTTTTGAACATGCGACCCCCTCGCTTGACGCCAACCATTTCACTCGTACCGGATTCCTCAATTTGGGCGGAGAGACGAACGTTAACCAACTCTTTATCCAGATCGGTGATACGGCCCAGGGACTGGTTCAGGATACCAACGCGGCTGTCCGTCTTGCCACGGGCGGGAATGTTGATGAGCTGATGGTTCAGATCGATGCTTACCTTGACAACGGTTACACGAATACTCTCTGCATCGAGAACGATGGCACGATCGGCCATCTCAACTTCTCGACATCTTCGAGTATGTACGATATTTTCGAAATCCTCTGGCCCATGGTCATGGGAGGTCTTCCGGTTCCGACCGAGCAAGAGCTTTACTACTACTACTATGACGGAGAAACTGCTGCGTCGAATCCGTTCAACACCGGGTCTGATGAGAACATCACGGCGTTCCTGGCCACGTTGCAGGCAGGTGGTCCTACCTACCAGCACTATGCCGAACAGATCGTTACCCGCATGAAGGGAATGCACGACGTGGCCGACGCGACTTCACTCTACGTCCGCAATGACGCAAACGGTGTGATCGGTTCGGCTCCAACCGGCGATTCCGGGTTGGAGAAGCTCTGGGCCATCGGCGGTGTCGTCTATTTCGAAAACGTCGGTATCCTCTACGGCGATGTTGTCAGCACCGACGGTCAGGGTGCCGATAACTTCCTGAACAACGGCGGGACGATGGCTGGATTCTATTCCGGTTCGACCAATGACACCTTCGTTGTCGGCGGCGGTTCGGTGAATGGTGACATTTCGGTCGGTGCCGGTGATGACCAGGTTGCTGTCTTCGATACTTTCGCCCTGGGTGGTGAAATCGTTTTCGGTGACGGTGAGGACACCCTTTCCCTTTATGGTTCCGCCTACGGCGCAGGCGGCACGACCTTCTCGGGAGTGCTTGCCGACACGCCAGAACATATTGTGATCTACAATATCGGAATGGGGTATTTTACCGACACAAATGCCGAAACGACAGTAATGATCGATGTCGTTCTTCCCAATACCGATGTCACTCTCGAACTTTCGCAGCTCGAAGCCGATCGCTACGGCGAGTACGGCGTTGCACTCGGCCAGAACGCTAATCTGATGGCGATTGGTGCTTACACCGTTAAGCTTGACGCCGCGACGGCTCTCGGTAACGGTCAAGATAAGATCATCATCTTCAGCGGCGTTACCAAGGGCAACATCAACATGGACGCGGAATTCACCTTTGTCGGTGGTGCGGGGTCTATGCCCTTCGCTCCGGCCACGTTGACCATCGGCGGAGATGACCGTCTGGTGATCGGCGGACGCGAATACAGCCTCCTCTGCGAAGGCACGGACATCTTCCTGCAACGGGGGCCGACTGATCTGCTGCCGAACCTCTATACGGTTTCGGTCACGGCTGTTGACAAGTACACCGCCGAAGAACTTGTCGTTGACGGCGGAACGATTACTTCCGAAAACGTTGCCCAGGTAACGGTTACCTATGGGAACAACGGTGAGGTTGCTGTTCCGAACAACTACTTCTACAGCGCGATCCGCGTGAAGAACGTTGATACCGGCGAATATATCCTCAAGGATTCCGCAGGAAACTGGTACGAACGTTACAGTGTCGGTCTTCAAGAAGTCGGCGCAACCGGTTCGTTCAAGTTCCTCATGCCGAGACTGGCCGAGGGGAACTATGTTATCCAGATTCAGCTTGATAACCGCGAGGTGGTGGAGGAAATCAGCAAGGCCGACAATTACACCGAAGTTTTCTTTAGTGTGTCGAATGCGGTTACTGGCCCGAATCTCGTGGTGTCGAATGACAGTTTCTCGGCGGTTGACGAATTCACCGGTGATGTACTCGACATTGCCAATGCCGGTATTTCGACCAATAACAACGCCCGTGTGACCGTGACCTACTGGAACACCGGCGATAAAGATGTTTCGCTGCGATACTTCTACAACGAAGTTCGCGTCTATGGCGAGGACGGCACTTTCTACGTTATGGATTCGACCGGTCGCTGGTATGAACGTCTTTGCGACGGTTTTGTGGCAGCCGAGGGCGGCTCGGGATCCTTTAGCTTCCTGATGCCGAAGCTTGCCGCCGGCAAGTATTTCATTCATGTCATTCTGGATCACCGTGGGGTTGTTACCGAAACCGACGAGACCGACAACGAAATCATCTATGGTTTCGAGGTCGTCGAGGGCGATGTTCCGGTCGACCTGGTTGCGGAATCGATTTCGGCTGTTGACAAATACACCGATGAGGTGATCGATATCAACAACGACGGAATGACGACCGAAAATACCGCGATTGTGACCGTAACTTACAGGAATGTCGGTACGATGCCGATGGCAAACGACCTTCCGTTCTACAGTACGGTTCGTGTTTGGAAACATGATGCCGGAGACGATATGGACATCTCTTACATCATTCTCAATGCGAATGGTGATTACTACGATCGCGTCTGTGCCGGCGGTCTGGATCCCGGCGAAACCGGAACCTTCTCGTTCTTGATGCCGAAACTGGCAGCGGGAGACTATGTTGTCGAAGTCATTATGGATAGCCGCGGGATGGTTGAAGAGCTGGGTGAGGGTTGCGAAGACAACACATTCCTCTTCAATTTCACCGTTTCTAAACCTGTGATTGCTGAGCGTTGTGACATGGTCAACGTCGACGCAACCGTTGTCGATAAGATCACTGGTATGGCGGTTGAACGCATCACTACCGCGATGATTCCGGTCTTCACGATCAGCTACACGAACCAGGGTAACATTCCGAATCCGAGATACTTCTATAGCTCGGTGCAGGTTGTCCGTGCCGATGGAACGGTTATTCTCGACACCTATGAACGTTACTGTGCCGCCGGTCTGGCAGTCGGTGATATTGGAACATTCAACTTTACCATCGGTAAGCAGGCCGTCGGTTCCTACACGGTCAAGGTCCAGCTTGACAATCGTGAAGCGCTTGATCAGGTCAGTTACGATAACGACTATGCCGAGTATACCTTTGAAGTTGCCGATGCTTCCGACGCGGCGCTTCCGGACCTCTTCGCCGATGAGGGGTTTGTTGAGGACCTGTTTGTTGACTTCTGATTCCTGTTCCGGCTAGTCCGGATCAGATGAACATCGCGCGTCTCGGGATGGATCGGTTCTTCCCGAGACGCGTTTTTTTGGACGCGCCCGGTGACATACGTTTCTAACAAGCGAAAGTTCCGGATCTGTCCGGTCGTGGGAAGGATATAGCCGAAAGCAGGAGTGGTTGTACGGTCGTCCGTTTGTAGCTCAGGTGCTTTGGCTACGGAAACCCGCATCTTCTACGCCATGACCAGTGACGACAATCGGTCAAAACCCGGATTCCAGATCCATGTTGATGTGCCGAGATAAAAGAAGGCCCGCAAACATGTATCGTTTTTGTGAGACACTTGCGGGCACTTCTTTGAAAAAAGCCTGATTCAAACGAGCAGTCAGCCGAAGATGTATCGGTTCAAGATGTTTTCGAAAAGTTCTTGATGTCCACTGACGTTCGGATCGATTTCCCCTTTTTCGGTGATGTAGTCGTAGAGAGATGCTAAGTCCTCTTTTCCGGCCTCAATTCGTGCACCGATCCCCCGGTTCCAGGACGCGTAGCGCGCATTGGTCATTTCTCTCAATTCACCGGAAGCGCGGAGTGCGGAGGCGATCTTCAACCCTTTGGCGAAAGCGTCCATGCCGCCGATATGTGCGTAGAAAAGGTCAATCGGCTCAAAGCTTTCGCGGCGAACCTTGGCATCGAAGTTGAGACCTCCGGTTTTGAACCCGCCGTACTTCAGAATGATGTACATCATTTTTGTCGTCATATAGATATCGGTCGGGAATTGGTCGGTATCCCAGCCGAGGAGATCGTCTCCCGAATTGGCGTCGACCGAACCGAGGAAACCCTGGCTTCCCGCGTAGTCGAGTTCATGTTCTATCGTATGCCCGGCCAGGGTAGCGTGATTTGTTTCGATGTTCATCTTGACATCGTCGGCTAAACCGTAAGTGCGCAGGAAATTGATGCAAGCCGCACAGTCGAAGTCGTATTGATGTTTCGTCGGTTCTTTCGGTTTCGGCTCAAAGTAGAATTGCCCTTTAAATCCGATCTCCTTGGCGTAATCGACCGCCATACGCATAAAAGTGGCCAGATGATCGAGTTCTCGCTTCATGTCGGTGTTCAGGAGAGATTGATACCCTTCCCGCCCTCCCCAAAAGACGTAACCCCGTCCCCCGAGTTCTTTGGTGACCTCGAGCATCTTCTTGACCTGTGCGGCTGCATAGGCGAATGCGTCGGCATTGGAACTGGTCGCCGCTCCGTGCATAAACCGCGGGTTACCGAAAAGGTTGGCCGTTCCCCAGAGAAGATTGATTCCGGTTCGCTCCTGTTCTTCCTTAAAGGTTTTGACCACAGCATCGAGGTTGTCGCATGTTTCTTTGAATGAGGCCCCTTCCGGAGCCACATCACGATCGTGGAAGCAGTAAAAGGGGAACGACATCTTTTCAAGGAACTCGAAGAATACCCGCACTCGATTTTTCGCGTTGGCAATGGAATCGGACCCATCGTCCCAGGGACGGAACATGGTCGCCGCACCAAACGGGTCGGTGCCGTTCATCCGCATCGTGTGCCAGAACGCGCAAGCGAAGTTGAGATGGTCGCGCATCAATTTGTCTTCAATCAGTTCGCTTTCATTGTAATAGCGAAACGCCAAGGGGTTTTTGGAATCGGGACCTTCGTACTTGATTTTGGAAATTTCGGGGAACGCGCTCATCATAGGATACTCCTTGGAACGAAGCGGGAATTGTATTGCAGACCGGTTCTATTGTTTCGATTTGTCCATATTTTAGCTGACAGAGAGAAAAGAATCAACGCTCTTCGACAATTTTTACCGCGAGACTACCCCCGCTTTTCGCGGCGGCAGAGGTCGGAATATTGAATCGAAAGAAGAGCTGTCCCGAGGTGTCGGGGGTGAATTTCACCTTGCCGTTTTTTAAGGGAACGGCGTTTTTCCAGGGATTAACAGCTCGCGGCGAGGCAGGGGGGATCGCCGCCGAGACCTGTCCCAGTGGGGAACCTGCGCAGTAACGCAGCGAAATGCCGTTCGCCTCGCATGGGAAAACACGGTCAAGTTTCCCATCGTAAACTTTGTATCTCCCCCTGGCCTCGAAAGCGTACGTTTTGCCGGCCTCAAGACGGATTCCGGTTGACTGCCAACCGCAGACGGTTGGCAAAAGGGTCAATTCGGCGGACTTTTTTAACGGACGGGGTGAAAGATCGTCTCTTGAAAAACCGCTGAAATCGGCACCATAATCGATCGATGCGATCCATTCGTACCAGTCTCGATTTAGTTTCGCATTTTCGTCGCCGAGAAGCTGCGTAAAAAGTTTGTTTGCGTCGCTTCGTGTCATCAGATAGGGCATGGCCTTGACCGCTTCGGTATACCGCGGTACGTGAAAGAGTAGCGTGACCAGGCTCCAACTCCAGGCATATGAGTCGTTGTCTCGGAAATCATCGGCTTTCAAGTTGAGAACGTCATCAAGTGTTTTCCGGTTCTTTTCTCGTCCGGCTTTTTTGATTCGGTCAATCCGGCCAAACCCAGGGACCTCATCCGGACTGTCGGGAAAAATTCCGAGCGTCAGGTTTTTCCCATCCCAACGGTGGAGTGCCAGATAGTCGGCAATGCCTTCGGAATACCAACGGGGATTCAGACTGCCGAAGGTTCGGTTCATAAAGGAATGGACCAGCTCGTGCAATAAAAGAAAACGGTTGTAATACGCCTGTTTATGGTCGTAAATCCAGATGCGCGATTCGAGTGAATAGCCGTGTTCAAAATCGGGGGCGTGCTTCATCGCACCGAATATTTCGAAGGGTTCCCGATCGCTGATCAGGAAAGCCTCGACGTGCCAGTTTTCATAAAGGGCGGGGTCAAGTCCGAAGAAGAGAGTCAGTTGCGTGATCCCTTCGTCGAGGAGAGGGACGATCTGTCGCAGATCGTCTGATTCGGCCAGATCGGTATAGAGTTCTATATGTTTTCCTCGGAGAAGCCGAATCCCGAGTCGGCTCATCTGTGCATATTCCAAATCCTCGAAAGTAAACCGGTTCTCTTGACGACGTGCGGCTTGGTCGAGAACCTCTTGCCTGTCGATGCCTTCGGGCAGGGGAGGGGAGATTACCGTGTTTCTTTCCTGTGCGTCGGCAACTGGTGCTGAAAGAAGTAAAAGGAGGAGATTGATACGAAGGAGAGCCTTTCTCATCGGAGAGGTTACCTTACCTTGCAGAGAAACGTGATCACGCCGAAATCTCCGGGTTCAAGCGGATCGGTGATTTCCCAGCGGAGCAGTAATGAGCCTTTTTCGTTGTTCTTTACCAAGAGGTCTGCCGCTTTTGACGAGATGGCGGAATCATCGACATATTGAAGACGAGCCGAAAGGCTGTCGAGAATCGTAACGTTCCCGATCACTTCGCCGCCGACGTTTTCGTAGCGGAGCGTAAACTCAATCAGTTCTCCCGGCGCGGCCTCTGATTTCGAGGCCGACTTGAAGAGGCGAAGCTGTGAGGTCTTGGTGTCGTTCTTGATCGAGTAAATCGTGGCTGCTCCTTGCAACGTGACATTTCCCTGTGCCGAGACTTTGTCGATCTGAACAGCTACCCCCTGTGTCTTTCCCCACGCGGTTGCCGCTGCGGCTCCCTGTGTGAGTTCGATTCGGTTCTGATCAGAAACGGTATCCTCGCGCAACAGGCTGTTGGCCGAGGCGATCAGCACCTTTTGCGACTCTTCGATGAGTCCCTCTTCGCCGGTCAGCTCTCCTCCGGGTTGGTTTGCACGGAGATTGGAGATCTGTAGCTCACCACGGGTCGAGGAAGTTTTCTCTTCCTGTGAACGGAAATCAACCCCTTCGCTCCGGTGGTTTTCGACCGGAGCGACTTCTTGCCCTACCATGGTCAATCGAGTGTTCTGCGAATTTGATTTCGGACCGACCACCTGGCGGATCGTACCGAAACGGGGCATGTAAATCACGAATCGATTGGAGGGTTCAACCTTGATTTCTCCCCGGATCGTATCGAAGTGGGCGATGGTTTCATCGGCTTCGAGATTGTGAACATCCCAGTTTGGGAGGGTAAAAGCCTCGCCCCCGGCATCGCCGCCGACGACGACATACTCGTCGTCCGGCAGATCTTTCGGAACGTCGTCGGTTACCAGAAGTCCGTTAACATGCCGCCAGCGGTCAGCGGTTTGTGGATAGATCTTGAGTGGCACCTTGACGGCTTCGGCCGTCGAGGTGATCCCACTGCCGGTACGCGGCCCCAACTCATCGGTGAGTGCTTGACCGCGAATCACCATAGCTCGGTTCAGCTCGACGAAGTCTGGATCATCCGAATGATAGGACTCGTTTCCGGCCGACAGCCGCGACTCGGAGTGGGGCTGAAAACGAGTCCATTTCTCAAAAAAATGTTTGTTCTCTTTAGTCCGCTGTGTGTCTGAAGAGTCGGTTTCTCGACCCTCGGCGCTGTCGGGCACGGCAGCACGATTCGAATTTTTTACCGTGTCGGGGGGCGTCGGGTTCGCCACGTCGGCGGTCTTATAGACCTGACCGTTTGGCAAGGCCATCTTTCCGGATTTTGCTTGCCGTTCGAGAGCTTGCTTTTCGTAATGATCGGCACGAATCTCTTCCATCGTCTTGGCACCTGCTGGCGGCTGCATGGTCCAGTGAGGGGGTGGGGTGGTCGACACCTGGTTTTTCCCAAGCCCGAAATAACCGAGCAGATTGGGCTGATTCTTCCAGTCGCCGGAGAGGACGTCGCGATAATATTCTTCTTCTTCCTTTGTTCGCGGAATATACTCAGCGTACGGATCGTCAGCTCTCGGGACATATCCTTTCGATTGACATGACACACAGAAAGGGAGAACGGTTGCCAGCAGAAGGGAGGGGGCCGTTACGGCACGCCAAGGTTTGCATGGAAAATGGAACATTTCGGTACCCGTCAGGTGTTGGCGGCTTGTTGAATGATCGCGAAGCCGGTCTTGGTGTTTTTATTCGATGGAAATTTGTTCGACTTGTTCCGGTTTGGGCTCTTTTTCCATATGCTCGGGAAGGGGAGAGTTGAGCGGGCGACCGAGAGGTTTGCTCGGCTTTTCGGGGAAGGTGACACCGGGATACCCGAAACAGAACGCCGAAAGGTCGGTCTGCTGGTCAGGAACGCGGCTTCCGACCCGTAAAATGGCGATGACCCGTCCCCGCGATTCAGCGAAGGTGACAGGGTCAATCGAGACGGGTGCCTCTGAAAGAATTTCTCCCTGTTTCGCGGTTGAGTCGACCGGAATGGCATTGTGTGGCGGTTCCAAATAGACCACACGTGTTATAAGGTTTCCCGCGAGTGCCAGTCGAATATCCTCTCGGTCAAGTTCGATCGGAACCGGAAAATCGGCTTCGCGCCCGGGTGGAGGGGTCAATGTGCTCAGCAATTCGAGTGTCGGGTAGAGTACCCCCCTCCGAGTATAGGGTAGATCGGTGATCTTAAATCGGTAGACTTCCCCCTGGAGAAGTCCGAAAATGTTTGGAACCGCTTCGTTCGGCGTGAAACCCGACTCGGTTGCGATTTCGACAATGCCCCCTTCGGGGACGTTAAAGGAGATCAGTTGCGGTCGGGGATTTTTCGGTCCGATATCAAATCCGTCCCGGCGGGCCCGCACATCGTTTCTTTCGATCAGCCTATGGCGTTCATCCTGCCCCGTCGCACCGAGCGCCGAAAATAGGAGGAGAAACCCCGCCAGAAGGGGTGTTACCTTTCTTATTCGGATCGGAAAGCCGACTCTGTTCTTTTTTTTGTTTGTTATGTTGCCCATTTTGCGTTCCGTAAGCACTTTTCCAGATTCCGTGGGAAGAATAACAAAAAAAGAGACTTAGGGGGATAGGGATTTTTTGATTTTTTTTCGTTCGGAAAAGGAAGTGGAATTTCGGAGGAAAATCGACCGACACGAAAAACGCATGTTCTTCTTCGATCGGAAGTGAGCGCGCATTTGTTCAAGCTGTCTTGGCATCAAATTCAGTCGTTTTTCTTTCGCAGACGTCCCCCCGGACCTATTCCCGGCACTCGACCAGCCTCTCTGATTTGCGCGATGGCCATCTTGTGCGTTTTGAGGGGGGATTCTGACATAGCGGCTTTGTGCGGGTAGATTTCGTAGAGTGCGCGGTATTGGGCCAGGGTCAGGTTTGGCATCACGACATTCGCACCGCTACGCAACCCGGTAATCCGTCCACCTGCCGGGTCGTTGGTAGCGATCGCGGTGGTCGAGGGGATATTCGTATCGGGGAGGAGCAGACGGGTGAGTGCGATCACCTTGAACCCCATCAAATTAGTGTTCGGAACCTGTTCGTCGGAAATCGGGTAATCGAAACCTACCTCGGCAGCGAGTTTTCGTCGTTCTTCGGGCGACGCCTCGGGAGCGCGGGCCAGAACTTCGGCCGCTCGGCCGAGGGGTGTTTCCGGGTGGGCCAAGAACGGACCAGTGCCGACCATGTCCAGATCGAGCTCTTTAAAGAGAACCAGGTCGTGAGCCAGGTCACGATAAGTCTGCCCCGGGATACCGATCATTACCCCGCTACCGACCTCGTAATCGAGCGAGCGGAGAACGCGCAACGCATTGATCCGCCTTTCAAAGTCGGAAGTGTCGTTTTGCCCAGCCCGTGGATGAATTGCTTCGAAGAGCGCGCGGTTACCCGTCTCGAAACGGATCAGGTAGCGATCGGCCCCTGCCTCACGCCAAAGTCGCCAGTCCGCTTCTGGCCTTTCGCCGAGGCTGAGGGTGACAGCCAGCGAGAACCGTTTCTTGATTTCACGGACGATATCGGCAACAAACGTGCCGGAGAGTCCGAAATCTTCCCCCGCTTGCAGAACGAGAGTGCCGTATCCGAATTTCGATGCGAGCTGTGCCCCTTGCATGATCTCTTCAGCGGTCAGGCGGTATCGCCGGATATTGGCTCGCCCATTCCGTACGCCACAATACAGACAGTTCCGGCGACAGATATTCGAAATTTCGATCAACCCGCGCAGATGGACAGCGTCGCCGACGTTTTTTTGGCGCGTAGCGTCGGCCCATCGAAAAAGTTGTGTGAGTCTTTCGGGCTCCTCCTCACAAAGCCATTGGAAAATATCGTCTTCGTTCATTTACGGTTCTCTCAGTTTTTCCGTTGCGGTCTTTTGACACTGTTGCCGTTTTCCCGCATTTGCCCCGGTTTTTCGTGGTCTTAGTCTCATGGAAGAAGTGGTTTTTCGCGGCAACATCAGTGTTCGTGGAGAGGTCGTCCGGTCATCCGCTTCGGGAAAGTTATCTATATCCATTTAAAGCCGACTCATTCGATGTTTCGGGGGATTCCGGTAGACGAATCGCGTTGAGCGGCACCTCCGGATAAAGTTCCTTCTCCTTGATGCGGTAGGAAATGTGTCCCGCCTCCGTTCATTCCCAAAGCCTTTCCTCTTTTTTGCGAAATATTGTTCCAGCGAAGTCGTTTAACCGTCGTCGCTCCGACCAACCAGTCAATCTCCTCTGGTCCGGCCAGTTCCGGCGCGATCGGTGTTTGGGAGGGAGCAAAGCTCGTCGGGGAGTTCCGGGGTGATCGGATTCCGGTACTCGGGGAATCCCTGTTATCGGTAGCGGCCAGAGAAAATAGGAAACCCCGACAGCCTCTATCTGTACGGGGACCTCCGGTTTCGTCTGTAACGTTCGCAATCCATCCGAGTCGGTCAACCACGGACCATGGGGCTTCGGGCACATCGGCCCAAGACAGCCAAACCCTGATGCCGAAAAGAAAAAGAAATATAATCACCCGAGAGGAGAGACTCGACGAAAAGATACGTGACCTCACTGTCCCGGACCTCACGTGGTTTATTTTTTGAGGATCTTGCTCGAAGGTTCCGATCATCACGCCGTTTCTTTGAATGCCAATATTGTGATATCGTCCGACTGTTTTGCACCGTCGGCAAATGTTTTTATTTCGCTCATTATCGACTCGACCAACGCACGAACCGTGTCGGTCGGAGCCAGTCCGAGGCATTTCCGGAGATTTTCTTCCCCGAAATAGTTTCCGCCCGGGTCGGCCGCATCGGTGACTCCGTCGGAATAAATGAAAAACACTCCGCCCGGAGGCAGGGGGAACGTGAAATTCTCGTATTCAACATTCTCCATGATTGCGAGCGGAAACTTGCCGTTGGTAATATCGATCTTTTCTGTCAATCCGTTGGCATGGCGGATAAGTGGCGGGTTGTGCCCGGCACAACTGACGGTAATCTCATGACGATGTGGGTCATAGACACCGCAGAGCGCCGTGATAAAAAGTCCTGCATCGTTACCGGTGACTAACTGGCGGTTGACCCAAGTGAGTACCTGGGCGGGGTTTCCGTCCTGTTGTATTCCTGAATGGATGAGCGTTTTACCCATTGCCATAAAAATCGACGCCGGAACCCCTTTGCCGGAAACATCACCGAGCCCGAAGTAGATCCGACCGTCATCGAGAACCTGGTAGTCGTACAGGTCCCCTCCGACTTCTTGGGCCGGAGTCATCTGGGCGAAAATATCGAGGTTGGCTTTTCGAGCCGATTCGAAGTCCTTCGGAACCATTCCCTGCTGGATCGAGTGGGCGATCTGAAGTTGTGATTTCATGTTCGCTTCTTTGGCGGCCACTTCGGCGATATCGTTGATGTATCGTTTCAGGTTACTGCGCATCGTATCGAATGCACTGAAGAGTTGCGGAATTTCTCCTGTTCCACCGATTGTCGGAAGCGGTTCGTCGAAGTTTCCGAGAGCCACATTTTGTGCCGAATTGGTCAAAATCGAGAGAGGGCGTGCTACCGAACGGGCAATCAGGAACGAGGGAACGATGAGCAGGAAAACACCGAGCAACCACAACCTAATGATCAGGTTGGTTGTGCGCCCGACGGTGGCCATTACATCTTTCTCTAACACGAGACATCCCAATTTCCAAGAGATTTTCGGCAGCGTCGCGAAATAGAGAAAGGTTTTTTCGTTGTTCATCGGGTTACTGAATCGAACCTCTCCCGCTTTCTCTTTTTTGAGAACGTCGAACATCGAAGTGAAATTATCCCCTTTGACATCCTTGGTGTCGGTCACCGACTCCAAGCCGGCAATGACATCCACAAAGTCGACGAGATGTGGCCCTTTATCGGTCTCGGTTTTGGAACGGTAGATGATTTGGTCTGACGTAAGCAAAACAGGTTCGCCCGACTTGCCGATGTCGAAGGTGTCGATCAGCCGGTTGAGCCATTCAAGCGAGACGTCGGCTGTCATGATCGCCTCGATGTGGCCTGGCCGATCATAAATCGGTACCGAATAGGTGATCATCAGTACGTTAATTTGCGGGTCGTAGTACGGAGGTGACCACGTCGGCTCTCCCGACTTCATCGGCTGGATATACCACTGCGACCCGTAGTCGCCACTCACGTCGGACCTGTCAACGATTTCGTAGGAATGGTGAACAGACTCGGGATCGTCCCGCCCTCCTTGTTTTTCTCTTCCTGAAGCGGGCAGATCTTGCGAATGACGGTAAGCGTAGAGGGCGGCATATCCCGCCTCTTTAACCTGTTCTGCTTCGGTATCGGCAAAGATGATCTCCATCGCAAAAATTGTGGGAAACGCCTCGAGAGACTGTCCAAGAATTTTGGTGGCTTCTTCGCGGGAGTGGGGGTCTTGGTCCCTGAACAGACGGGCGTTTCGGTTAATCACCTCTTCTACACTCGTCAGTCGTATTTCGATTTCGTCGGAAGCTGTCTGTGTCATCAGCTTGAACTTTTCCATCTGATGTTCGCGTATCATGTTGCTTGTCAGGTTTCGGTTTCCCAAAATGACGATCCCCAACACAAACGATGAGGAAAGAAGAATGATAAAAAGAAGATAGGTAAAGAGGGAGTGGCGATGAATCATAAACAGCTCGGATTTGCTACGGCGTCGGGCTTTTTTCGAGGAATCGGCGGAGGAAATCCCGATGGTAGAGATTCTCACTCTGCTGGTCTGCCCTATTATATCCCGAATTTCTTTTCCGAAAACACCGTTTCAAGCCGTGGGGGTATATCCGGATTCCCCGTAAAAGATGTGGAAGACAGGCGAGCTGGTTAACATCGGGTTTCGTCCCGGTCCGCCATCGGAGAGGGATCTCGCCATAACCAGCCGGTGGGCTCGGAAGTTTCTCCCTGAGCGTTTCTGCCGTCGCGGAATTTTTCGCTGCCGAAACCCGACCGAATGCAAAAAGGGGGGTGGGAAGGGTGATCAAAAAGATTTCTTGTTTCGGAGTACGCCCGATGGTCGTCATCGTAGAGTCATTTCTCCCGTTGGAAAGATTGACTTCGCTTTTGAAAAATGTTCATTAGCCATGTGCCGCTACCGAGTTTTCCGCCGACGTGCCGGTCGGAAGAAAAAACTCTTTGTGGCGGTCAGCCCCCCTTGCCGACAGACTGATATAGCCTAAAATGTCAGGTGTCTGAGTCTGTGGAAAGAGGGTCGCCTTCACTCCCCTTATTCAGGAGTTAGGTGCGGGTGTCGGTTCCGTTCAGCCGTCCCGTGGCTTTCTCTTTACGGCTTGAAAGGAGGGTGCGGGAACGTCCCCTTTCATCAGCATTGATTGTTTCATTCTCGAAACCGAAAAGTTTGACAGGTTAATCAAATGGTAAAATCATATAAAACATATATGGCCAAGCCCGGCGAGGTCGAAAAGAAATGGTGGATTGCAGACGGCGAGAACAAGGTCGTCGGGCGTCTGGCGAGCGATATCGCGACGATTCTGATGGGCAAACATCGCCCAACCTATACCCCCCATGTCGATTGCGGTGACTACGTCATTGTGACAAACGTCGATAAGGTCCGGTTCACCGGCCACAAGTGGGAGAATAAACGCTATACATGGAATACGGGTTATCCCCGTCTTCGGAGCGAATCCGCGAAAGAACGTCTCGCCAGGCATCCCGAAATGATCCTGAGAGAGGCTGTCCGCCGCATGCTTCCGAAAAATAAACTCGCGACCCAGATGCTCGCGAAGCTGAAGCTCTACACCAGCGAGCAGAGCCATCCGCATCAGGCTCAGAAGCCCGAGCCGATTGAGTTGGCCGTCAAAAAGTGAGAATCAACAATTCAAGAACATCGTATAGCAAGGGAATCGAGTTAAAATGATCAAACGTGGCAATTTCGTTATCGAGGGTAACGGTAAAAACGACAAGCTGGGAACCGGTCGCCGCAAGACTTCAGTCGCCCGCGTCCGCGTTCGTGCCGGTAGCGGCAAAATCAGCGTCAACGATCGCGAGTTCGAAGAATTCTTCCGTACGCCTCAGCTTCGTAATGCCGTGTTGGCACCTCTTTTGGCGGCTGAAAAGCGTGATGTCGTCGATGTGGTCATCACGGTTCACGGCGGAGGTACCACCGGTCAGGCCGATGCCTGCAAGCTGGGGATCGCCCGCGCGCTGAAAGAATACGATCCGGAGGTGGAGCCGAAACTCCGTGAAAAGAGTCTCCTGACCCGTGATGCGCGTGAAGTCGAACGTAAAAAGTATGGACTCCGGAAGGCTCGTCGCGGCACCCAGTTCTCGAAACGTTAGTTTTTAGGGTTTTCAAATTTCAAAAAGGGACGCGTCATGTGTCCCTTTTTTTTGTAAGATCGATTCGTTCGCATTGCCTTTGTGTTTAGGATGGATTCAGCCATGTTCGATTTGGTTCGCAAGCACCAACAACCGTTTTACAAGACGTCGGTTCGCGGTAGCCGCTATTCACTCATCGATAATGACGGAGTCATCAGCTTTCACGCGGTGGTAGCTCCGACCGAAGACCGTGATCTTCGAAAGGCTGCTCTGTCGGCGATTCACGAGGTCGATACGCTCCTCAAACGCGAGAAATTGCAAGGTTGCGTCATTGCGCAGACGGTTTTCCTCCGCTCCTTGACCGACCGACATGTTATCGAACCGCTCTTGGAGGAGTATTTCGGCGACTATCTTCCGGTCATCACCTATGTGCCGCAGTGTCCTTGTGAAAAATCGGAACCTTTTGTCTTTGAAATTTCAGCCGTCAAAGGCGAAACTCGTCGGATCCGCGTGATCCGTCGTGGCCCCCACGCGGTCATTTACGATGTCGGGGAACTTTCCTACGGATATTTCGGCGGATTTTCCCCGGCGCAAGAATCGAACACCGCATATAAAGAATCAATGGACACCTTCAGGAAGATGTGTGTCGAAATGCGACGTTGCGGATTTGATACTTCCGACCTGCTCCGAACCTGGCTCTATCAGGGGAGTATTACCCGTCCGGAGGGTGCCACGCAACGTTACAAAGAGCTTAATCGCGCCAGAACCGATTTCTTTAACGGAGTTCAATTCTTGCGGAAGTTCGTCCCCGAGGGGAAAAAGGGGGTTGTTTATCCAGCGAGCACCGGAATCGGTGCCGACGGAATCGGAATTTGGATGGCATCAATCGCTGTCCGTACCGATGCCGAAAAGTCCCCGGGGCTTGCTCTGGTTCCCCTTGAGAACCCGGGGCAAACTTCCGCATTCGATTACGGTGAAGCATACAGTCCGCAAAGCCCGAAGTTTTCCCGGGCAATGGCTCTGGTTCACGGCGAAAACTGCCGCATCTATGTTTCCGGAACAGCGAGCATTAACGATTCCGAGACGCAGTTTGTTGGCGATCCCGCAGCGCAGACCCGTCGTACGATTCACAACATTGTCGATCTGATCTCCGGTCCGAATCTGGAACGTCACGGTCTTTCCGGATTCGACGCCACTCTTGACGACCTGGCCTCGGCGCGCGTTTATATCAAACGAGAGGCCGATTATCCGTTGGTCCGCTCCATTGTCGATGAGGCGCTCCGCAGCACACCGATCGTCTATACCTTTACCGACATCTGCCGAGACGATCTCTTAGTCGAAATCGAGGGGATCGCCGTTTGCGATAATGGGAAGTAACCCTTTCACTTTCCATCGGTCAGCGGTTTGAGTCCCAAAAATCGTGTCCTCGCCGCGCGTAAGAAAATCTTTTTCCACTTAGAGAAGCAAGCGCATTCCGGCGGGCTGTTTACAAACTTTTCTTCACAGACTCTCCGATGAAAGGGGCCGTGAAAACGATGGGGAACCATCACTCTTTGATTCTCAATCAGTTCAAGAGTCAGGGGTTTTTGCGCGGTATCGTTGGGGGCTTAGCCAACAAGGCAAAACGACCATAAATCGGGGCTGACGGCAGATACGGCATCAAGGGACCCGGCCCCGTCCGATACTCAGGCCGGGACAGGTTTTTACGCCGATTACGCTAAACCGAAAGGACTCTGCGACGAGGCGTGGAAAGCAGTTTATCTTTGACATGTTTGCCCCGGCTCACGGTGTGGAGGGCCTTTTTTACCACGGTGATTGAATCAAAAAGCCGGATGTGGCGATTTGATCTCGTAGCGACGGTTTGCGTTCGGTCATTTTCAAGGCGGAAGTGATCGACGATGAGTCAAAAATCGATGGCTGATCACAACGATTTTGCGGATTCTACCTCTCCGGCCCTTAAGCAAAGGGGACCCCAACCTTCGCTGGTGTCCCCTGATACTTAACACAGAAACAAAACGCAATTTTCAGAGGAGGTTATCGACTTCTTCGTCGGTCGATTCGTTACCGGAATCGGTCGTGATCAAGGAATTTGAATTCTCTCCACGATCGGCGTTCGTTGCCGACTGAGTGGTGTTGGCGGCAATCATATCATTCTGACTGTGCATCCATCCGCCGCCGAGGGCTCGGTAAAGATCGATCACACTCGAGGTAATTTTGGCATTGCTGCGGATATACGCCAATTCAAAAATCAGCTTTTCCCGCTGAGAGTCAAGAACACGTTGAAAGTCGGTTTTCCCTTCCCGATATCTGGCTTCCGAGACCTCCAACGCGGTGTTGTATGCCTCCATCGCCGACTTGAGTTTCTTGACCCGGACACGTTCCTTGACATAGGCCGAAAGGGTATTGTCGACTTCTTCGGCAGCCAACAGAACAGTCTGTCGGTACTGCGCGACCCCTTCCTGATAAAGATATTCTTGGAGTCGGACGTTGTTACGATAACGACCGAAGTTCAGAATGTTCCAGCGAAATCCCGGGGTGATCGAGCCGGCGGTGCTGCTTCCTTCAAACATGTCGGAGATGTCTGAACCGTTTACGCCGAAACTGCCGTTGATCGAGAATATCGGGTACAGATCGCCCATGGCCGCGCCGATATTCGCGTTTTGTGCAACAAGTGCTCTTTCGGCCGCACGGATATCGGGTCGACGCCGGAGAAGTTCGGCCGGAATTCCGACCATAATCTCTTCCGGGGCTTGCGGAACTGGTCGAACCTCGGCCATCACGTCGTCGACATATCCCGGAGGATTCCCGGTCAAAACGCTCAGACGGTTTACTGTGGCGCGGTATGCTGCTTCAAGACTCGGAAGTTCGGCTTCCACGCTCTCGAGACTCCCGCGTGCCTGGCTGACATCGAGTGTATTCCCAGCGCCGACTTCGAGAATCGTTTCGGTCAGTTGCAGCGTGTTCTGCCGTATGATGATATTCTTTTTGGCGATTTCAATCTGTTCCTGCAAAGTGCGTGCCTGCACATAGTTATTGGCGACATCGGCCAGAAGAATGATATATGCGTCACGATAGAGTTCTTCCTGTTCCTCGAGACTTGCCGTCGCCGATTCGGTATATCGCTTCAGGCGTCCGAAGACGTCGAGCTCCCATGTCATACTCAGGCCGAGATCCCAGTTCTGGTTCGCTTCCCGAGCGGCGTCCGGACCGACCTGATTTTCCGAATTTTTTCGAAGATCATAGGAGCCGTCTTCCTGAATCTGTGGGAAGAGTTCGGCCGTCGTGATCCCGAGTCTCGCACGTGACTGTTGAATGCGCCAAGCCATCTCTTGAAGAGTGAGGCTTCCACCGACCTCTGAACCGCTCCCGACCGTCTGATAAATCAATTCGCTCAGGACCGGGTCATTGATGCCGTTCCACCATTCCGCCAGGTCGGCACAGAGTTTTCTGTGGACCCCCTCGTTTTCAAGTTGCGTGTAATTATCGCTTAGAATGGCACTGGGGCGTTGATAGTCCGGACCGACCATACACCCTGTGGTCAGCAGGGCCATAACAGAGAGTGACGTGGCAATCTTCCGTTTGAGGCACATGGCAACTCCTTTACATAACGTTTTTGTGTGCTAAACATTTTGTTTGCAGCAGTAATTTCGGATATTCGGGTTTTAACGGATAAGAGGGTTTAGCCTTAAGTACCTTTTTTGCGATTTGGTAGCGGTTAAAACTGGAAAAAACCTCCTATCTTAACATTAAAACCAGGGGGAGAATAGAATGTGACAGCATGATACGGATTGATTTTTATCGTAGTTTATGTAAAAATATCGTTGCGTGCGGCGCGCTTTTAATCAATGTTCAGGAGTAAAAACTATGGCGGAAGAGAAGGCAACTTATAAAAATTCGGGCGTTGATTTATCGATTTACGCTACTTCGATGGAGCGACTTCCCGGAATCGTCTCAAAAACCTTTACCCCCCGTGTGATGCGACTTGATAGTGGTTTTGCCGGGCTTTTCCGACTGAACGGCCAAGCCGTCCAAGGCGGGCCGGTCAAGAAATATCACGATCCGGTCCTGGTCAGTTGCGCCGACGGGGTCGGAACTAAGATTAAGATCGCCTGTGCCGCCAACCGGCACGATACCGTTGGAATTGATCTGGTCGCGATGAGCGTCAACGACGCAGTCTGTTGCGGTGCGGTGCCCCTGTTTTTCCTCGACTATATCGCGATGCCGAAAGATAATCCCCCTCTTTTGGAGAAGATCGTTTCGGGGATCGCCGAAGGTTGCAAGTCGAGCGACGTGGCGTTGATCGGCGGCGAGACGGCGATTCTTCCCGACATGTACAATGAGGGAGAATATGACCTTGCCGGGTTTTGCGTTGGGGTCGCCGAGCGGGGCGAGATTATCGACGGCAAAGCGATCAAAGAGAACGACATCGTCATCGGTGTGGCCTCGAATGGACTCCATTCCAACGGTTACAGTTTGGTTCGAAAAGCCGTCTTTGAAATGGGGGGGCTCGAAGTCGACACATTGCTTCCCGAATTCGACAACAAAACGGTTGCCGATCTCCTTCTCCGGCCGACGAGTATCTATGTTCGGACGGTGATGACCCTTCTGGAAAAATTCAAGGCAAACAACGGGATTCGCGGGATCGCCCACATTACCGGCGGCGGACTGGTCGACAATCTCAGCCGAATCCTCCCAAAGGGGCTCACGGCCCATATCGAAGAGAACTCTTGGCCGATCCCCCCTGTCTTTGATTGGGTCCAGAAACTTGGTAACATTGACGACGCCGAAATGCGGCACGTCTTTAATATGGGGATCGGGCTGGTTCTGGTCGTCAAGCCGGAAATAGAACTGCCGGTGCGAGAAACACTCTTGCGTCTGAAACGCGAAAGCTGGCTTCTCGGTAAAATCGTGAGAGGTTAAAAAGGGGTTTTTCACGGTGTTTTGCTGATCGGCCCGGTCTCCGCACACCGGGCTTTTTACCGAAAGTTACGGGAGGTTCTTTTTGGGGAAACTTTCCCCGAAAGACTTACCAGGGAAAAATCTTCCGTAGGAAGCTTTTCTCTTTTTCCCGTTCCGGCTTCTTTTCTCCATTGCCTTCTCCGACTATTTCCTTACGATCTTCCTGTATTTGGGGGTCTTCTGTCTTGGGCCTGTCTCGCATGGCCAGATGCATCATCTCGGGGGAGCCGTTCGGAAGTTGTGTCGCAAGCATCGCTGCGGCCGAAGTATTGATTCGTCTTAAAAGAAGCATGGTGTCCTTTTCTCGGAGAGCCGTCTCCAATTCACCGATCATCCGGTTGACCGATTCCTGTTCGGCCCGGTTGAACGCCAGTTTGTAGAGATGGAGATCGTCGACCCAGACGGTTCCGTTCGGAAGAAGTTCGAGCCGAATCGTAAAATCCTCGGTCTCTTCGGTCGGAAGCCGATCGAAGAGGAACGATTGGCGAATCCAGATCACCCCGTTCTTTTTCCGGAGCGAACCGCTGAATTTCATTTCATGGGCGCGACGTAGCAGATCTCGACCAGCGTAGACACGCTTTTGCCATGGCTTCCCTCCCTGTTTGCCAGCCAAGGTTATAAAGAAGGGAAGTTCTTCCGGCAGATCGGCGGGGACTCCAAAGTCGGCGTCGACATAAAGGCGTCCGGTATTCGGCAGTCGAAACGGTTGTCCGACAACCCCGCCGGCCGACTCGTGACATGTCATCTTAAGGCTTGTTTGACCTTCCGTTCGGCATTGGGCGTCGAGCACGGCACTAAACTCCGGCGCGCCGAAACGATGCCACCCGGCAGGTAACCCCGGTTCTGCCGAAATCGGGTCGGTAGGCGGGACCTCTTTCCCTTCGGCGAACGGATTTGCAAATTTGAATTTCGGAATCTCCAAGCCGAGGATCGAGTTGTTTTCTTTTTCTCCGGCCTCGGCATGGGTCAACGCGAAATCGGGTTCAGGGAATTTCTCTTCAAAACCCGCGTTGAGGAGTGGCGATTCAACTCCGTCGGCTGCCAGGCGGAGTCGATCGATCAAGTTTTTCCCTTCTTGTTCCAGCACCCTTCCTTCACCGCAAATATCGATAGGTAAGGATGTGTCGACCCGACAAATGGTAACTTTCGGGTCGGCAACATGGAATGCGATCAGGTCGTAGGGACCGAGCGAGCAGTTCCATCGCAGTCCGGTGTCCTGCCGTTCCGGTTCGGTCAATTCCCGCCCGCCGGCATAGAATGTCGTCTCGGCGCGGGGAGAGCAGTTCAATGTGAGTGTTACTCCACAGTGGAACGGTGCGGTACTGACCAGATATCCCCAAAAGCCATCTTTCTCTTGAAGCCAACGGAGAATGACCGGCCCGGATGATGAGTTTTCTTCGTTCGGAATATATGTCTTAAACGGTTCGGCCGGGAGAGCGCGGTATGCCGCGATCCAGTGCCCCTGAGACTCTTCTTCCCCCATCGGAATCATCTGACCGCCGTCCATCAAGCTGCGTGCGTCGCTTACCGCAAGTTGCTTAGCCCATCTTTCTCGGTTCTGGTAGTCGGAGTAGGAAAAATTTCCGGAGATTTGTGTTACCGTCGGATGGTAGGGGCTGACACGGTCGAAGGATGGGATGTTGATCGGCGCGACATCGCGGTAGAAAAGTGCGCCGTCTTCTCCCGTGGCGGAAAGCCCTATATAGGGGTCGGTCAGGTCGGCGGAAAGACCGGCGGTCCGCCAACCGGAATCAACCGGGAGGGAACGGATCCAGACGACTTCTTCGGAACTTCTGATATATTTCAGATCAATTCCGTGACGCAGAAGCGCACGGTACTCGGCCTCGGCCGATTCTTCGGCCGAGGCGACCGCCGCCGGATACCCGTCGGCCGATTCACTGCCGAGTGTGACCAAGAGAAGACGTGCTTTCGGAATGCGTTTGCGAATTTGCCGGGCGGCCATATGGTAAAATCGGCTGACCGTCAGCGCACGCCAGGTGGTCCAGTCTTCGACCAGATAGTCTCGAATCATCGTCGCACGGCGGTAGTAACGCTCTTTGTCTTGGGCGTGGATAAAATCGTGTAGCATTTCACGGAGCTTATCCGGACATCGATCTTCTAGCTTTGTCTCGCGCGCGAATCGTTCAATCGTTTCGTCGTCGAGTCCACAGTAAATGTTATCAGGGAGTCGGACAAATGTGTCGGCCGAAAGATCGAGCGCAATATCACGAAGCGCCGAGCGGTCGGCGTAGCGCGCGGCGAACTCGTCGAGTGCACGGAGAACTTCCCTCTGAACCACCGGATGGAGAATGTTGTATCCTACACCCGTCTCTTTTGTAACCCGTTCCCCCTTCGTTCCGAGAAGATAATACACATCGGGATCCGAATCTCGTTTAGTGTTTGCGATGCCGGTGTCCGAAGCAGAGTGGTTTCTGGTCGCCACACGGATTTCCGATTCCAAGATCGGAAGGGGTGCGTTAAAAGAAAAGAGGGGAGTCAGCGTAAGATTTTCCCGGTCAAAAAGGCGCAGAAGATAATCGACCGTGTCTTTCCGAACCGGGTCGTTTCCTTCGGTCAAAAAGATCCCTGAGTCAAACAGCGGATTCGGTCGGAGGATCGGACTGGGGTATAGTGTGCTACCATCCCCCATCACCGAAAGGAGGAGAGAATCCCACCCGTAGACTTTCAGATAGCCGGTCAGTCGTTCGGCCCCCTGTTCGATGGTACTCCAGCTATGTGCACCGACTACTCCGGCGGTCGCCGGCGCGTTTTCGGCCAGAAACTGATCGCAGAAAGTCGGACGCGACATAACTGCGGTCATCGAACGTTTTCCCCGTTCCCCCGGCGGCATCATGGCGGTGAATCGATCTTTGGCGCGATAGATGCGAATGCGCCCATAAACTGCCGGGTTCTGAGTGTCGCGGTTGATCAGAAGAATGGTCGGTGCGGCGGTTCTGGGCCAGAAGAGAATGCTGTAACGGAGTACGCGATGCGCAACCTCATCGGTGAGCGGATCTTTCCCAACAATAAGACCCGTATCGAGTGTGCGCGGGAAAATCCCTCCCGAGACGGAAGGTTCCAAGATACTGACACCGAGCTTTTGCGGGAACTCGGGCAGATACTCGATCTCCAAGATATGCGGTTTATTCGGTTCCTTAATCGGCACGGTATACGATTCCCAGGAAGGGTCAGCAGGATTACCGCTCGAGAGGAGTTTGATGAACGAAGCGTCGCGCGGGTCACTCGAGTCGAGCGGCACTAAATGACCGCTTCCGAGCGGGCGTTGCCAGAGGGAATCCCATCGCCCCCAGTTTGACATTTCGGTGAGGGATTTCACCGAGGCTTGGAGTTCCCCCCACTGCCACATTTTCAGAAATTCGGCGCTAAGTAAGTCGTCGGTCTTTGCACCGTTGTCGGGTGCGCCGGTTTGTTTTTCACCGTTTCGGCGGGCAAAAATTTTCCACCACGAAGGGTTGGTCGGATCGATCGTGTCGAGAAGCGCGTCACGCATATCGATCGGTTTTGACATATTCGATGCAACCGCAGCCTCAGGCGGCGGGTGGGGAGTCGGCGAGAGGGCAATCCCCTGAATGACGCGGCGAATCGGAGCCGATTCCTCTTTGACGCCGGGCGCAAACGGGTTTTGCGTTAAAAAAAATTTCCCCCTGGCGTTTTTCGGTTCAACCAGTTCCAGCGTCAGGTCGAACGTGCCACGAATTTTGCGAATCGGAACCGGAAACTCTATGACCGCACTGGGGGCAAGGCTGTCGAGCGTCTCCGACGATGTCCAGACCGGAACGCTCGTCCCGGTAGACTTCAACGAAGCGATGATTTGACGTCCCGCACTCCCCGCGGGAAGCCGGTTCACGGGAACCCGAACCAGGAGTGTTTCGCCGTCTTCAAAAACCATTGAGGGAACCCCCCCGCGAATCGGAGAACCGTTATGGTCGAGATGAAGAATCGAAACGGGGATTCGATCTCCCGCGGCTCGCTCGATCACCAGGTCATGTCCATCACCGTCGAGCGGAATACGAACGGTCTCTTGCCGTAACTCCGACAACAGGAAGGTCCGAGAGAAACTATCGTTACCGTCTGTGGCATGGAACGCGAGCGAGAGTTGCCCCGTTTGTACTGCGGCGGTTGTCACTTGCACGCCGCAGTACGCCGAAGGTTCAAGCGAAGAGATAGAGAGTGTTTTTCTATCTTCGGAGGGGTAAAAGGTGACGGGGGCACTCGGGTCGCTTCCCAGGGGGATAAGACTCACGAAAATACCGTTTTCCAGGGAAATCTCCCCTTCCCACTTTTGCGGAGACTCACTGGTCCAACTCAAATTCAGACGCAACGGAATCACCGTTTCGGCGGGAGAAGCACAAAAAGAGATCGGGCTAAGTACAGCAAAAAATGCCACACAAACCAAAGAAAAAAACATATTGTATAACGGAGCGAAATCTCCTTTCCCCCAATGCACCTGGGAAAAAGGAGACTCCTGCCGATCCGCCGGACATCCTTGTCCGAGCATATGCCATCCGATCTACAAAAAAGTAAAAGAAGCGGAACCCTCCGTGGTTTCCTTCATTCTTTCGCAAGGGGTACGGACATCCTTGTTCCCGTGGCTTCCATGCCTTGACTCCCTCACAAAAACAACGGGCCGATTGTAGCGGAAAATCATGAACCAATCCAGATCAATATTCAGGTCCATCCCCCGTAGTGTGGAGCTGCGTGTCTTTCCCGCTTTTTACGAGACCCTTTTTCTTTCCGAACCAATTCTTTCTCCTTTTTGTTTTCTTCCTCCTTGTGAATGCCTTTCCAACAAGTTATAATCACCCGACCGTTTCGTCGGATGTTGTTTCCTCGCGCCCCACCTGCGGGCATCCTGCCCATCGACGGGACGCGTGTTCCTGTCTTGTGCCCGTGACAGGTGTCTGTGTCGTTTTCGTGTTTTTCCCAATAGGGAGACGATATCCTTGCCTCGGCTTGGGTAAAACGCACCCAAAACGGAAAATGAGACTACACTGGGGAGGGGAAGAGCTCCGTTCCGAAGGAGATGTTCCGGAAAATGAAAAGAGTCCCGACCAAAACCCGAATCCTCAAGGCCGAATCGCTCGAAGACCGTCTCGTGCTCAGTGCGGCGGCGGTTATTTTGGCTGATGTCCCTTTTACATCGGCCGAGAATATCGTTGAGGCGGAAATGGCATTTATCGGCACACCCGTTTCTACTTCGTCGTCGATTCAGGAATTTTACGTCGGCACCTTTTACGATGTCAACAAATACGGCCTAGGCATCGACTCACAACTCTGCTGGGCGGCTGCCACGGCCAATGTGCTCGCTTATACCAACTGGGGATATTCGACCGCTTCGTCGGGGGAGATGCCCGATGACTGGCTTTTTACCGACGAATACGAAATTTACGACTACTACATCGATAACTTTACCAACCTCGGGGGGCATCTCTTCTACGGGTTTCCTTGGTTTACCTCCCGGGAATATACCATTCAGGGGACTGCGGGCTGGTCACAGGTAAGCGGAGACGGCGGTGGGCTCTTTCCCGGCATCTCGATTCCCGATGTACGTGTTTACCTTCATGCCGAGACATATGGGGAAACACTGCTCTTAGAAATGTCTTCTTATCTCGAAGAGGGGCACGGTGTGGCGGTGGCGATCGGTTGGTATACTTCGAGCATGCCAACCGGTCGCACCGGTGGGCACACGGTTACCGTTTGGGGGTATCTCTATGATGCCGATCTGAATCCTTCCGATCCCGAATATTATACGGGGCTGGTCATTTCCAATTCCGACGATAATTACACCGGAACAAAAACTTTTTCGATCGAGTGGTACGAAGAATATGGCATGTATCGGATCACCGATTACGGCGGCGGCCGCGGATGGATTG
Source organism: Thermoguttaceae bacterium (assembly GCA_050943135.1). Classification (GTDB taxonomy): domain Bacteria; phylum Planctomycetota; class Planctomycetia; order Pirellulales; family Thermoguttaceae; genus RUG695. The sequence continues at coordinate 26,299 of JBMNOP010000023.1, forward strand.
AAGACTTTACCTGCATCAAACCTGTCGAGACCCTGACCGGTGTCAGCGTCACCGGCTACAGCGGTGCTTGGGACGGTGAGGCGCATTCGCCAACGGTAAGCGGGGTTGATGATTCCGGAAACGACGAGTACACGATTATCTACAACCACGAGGATGGCTCATTCAGCCTTGAAGTCCCGTCGTATACCGATCCGGGAACCTATATGGTGACCGTGGTTATTGTCAAGAATGAGTTCGACGCCATTTGGTCGGCACCGGTCCATATTGTTATCACCAATGAAAATGCCGAAAAGCCCGACGTGCCGGGAACCGTTTCGGCAGCCTCGTCGGGGCAGAATACCCATACTGTCTCCTGGGATGCGGTTTCGGATGCCGCCGGTTACGAACTCGCCTGGTCCTCCGATGGCGGCGTGTCATGGACGAGCTTGGAGACCGAAGAAACGAGTGCGCTCGTCTCTGGTTTGAACTATGGCCAGATGATCTATTACCGTGTCCGCGCGCTCGGCAATGGTCCCGAAACTCTTGCCGGTGACTGGTCCGAAATTGTCTCGCTGGTCGTTAACCCCACCGACATTGACGGGGACGGATTCATCGGTTCCGGAGATTACGCCATTTTCTCCGCAGTCTGGTTTTCCGAGGAAGGGGACGAGAATTGGGACCCGCGCTGTGATATCGACGGCGACGGTTTCATCGGACCCGGCGAACTCTCATACCTTTTTGCCAACTGGTTTAAAACTGCCGAAAGTCCCGATATGCTTTATCCTAGCCCTGCCTAAGCCGCGCGGGAATTCTCTTCGACGATCGGGCGGCAACCCTCGTGATATACGACCGGACGACCCCGTCGGGTCCGTCCTGCCCCTTTCAGCCGCCAACCTTGTCAAGTGGCTCGGTGACTTGCTCTTTTTCGGAAAAACGAGATAATAGACCGGGGGCGGTGGGGGCTGTTGCCCTTCGAGGGTGTATGGAAGATTCATTTACAGGAAAGAGCGACCATGTCAGAAGTGGCAGAGAATTCGGCGCAAAACGGGGAAAAACCGATCGGGGAACATGACAGACTTGTTTCGGTTATCAGTGGCGCGTCGAGCGGGCTCGGGGCGATCTATGCCCGCCGGTTTGCCGAGAAGGGGCATGATCTGCTCCTCATCGCCCGAAGGAAAGACCGGCTTGATTTACTGGCGGCGCAATTTCGGGAAAAATATAAGGTTCGCGTCGAAACGATGCAGGCCGATGTCTCGAATTTGGAACAGCTCCGGGAGGTCGAAAGGCGAATCGAGTCGATCAAAAACCTGGAATATATGGTCAATAGCGCCGGATTCGGTGGGAATCGTCAATTTCCCGAAGTCAATATTGAGCTTGAAACCCGTATGATTCAGGTCCATTGCATCGCGACGATGCGTCTTTCCCGTGCCTCGCTCATTCCGATGACGGCACGCCGTCGGGGACGGTTGATCAACATCGCGTCGGTATCCGGTTTCCTGGCAGGGTGGGGGGCGGCCGACTACACCGGAACAAAGGCCTATATCCTCACCTTCTCTCGGTCACTGCAAGCCGATGTGCGAAAGAAAGGTGTTCGGGTTCAGGCATTGGCACCCGGTTTCATTCGGACGGAATTCCACGATTCCGAAACAATGATTAATTCCGGGGTCAAAGATCGGGTCTGGAACATTCTCTGGTCTCCTGCCGAAAAGGTTGTTTCGGTCTCACTACGCCAGATCGAACGTCCGGTTCGCTCGGTTGTCTGCATTCCGACGCTTCTGTATAAACTGGTTGCCTGGGGTGGCTCGGCCTGGTGTTTTGCACCGTTGCGGGTCCTTTTGAGCGGAGGGCGGGTACGTTAGTGCCGAAACTCCCCATGTCGATCTGTTTCGAGTCCTGAGAGAAATGACGAACGAGATAATTTACATAGATAATAACGCGACTACGGCCATCGCACCGGAAGTTTTCGATGCGATGAAGCCGTACCTGCAAACGGAATATTATAATCCGAGTTCCCTGTACGAGTCGGCCGAAACGGTACAGAAAGCGCTTCGTCGGGCGCGTGCGACCGTTGCAGACCGGCTTGGCTGTATGCCGGAAGAGGTCCTCTTTACTTCCTGCGCGACCGAGAGTAACAATGCGGCAATCTTTGGCGCCGCGGCGGCCAATCCGCAACGGAAACATATTATCACCAGCCGAGTGGAACACCCCGCGGTGCTCGAAGTCTGTCGTGAATTGGGACGACGGGGGTACAAGATCAGCGAAATCCCGGTCGATATTGCGGGGAATCTTGATATTTCCGAATTTGTTCGCGCCGTAACTCCCGGCGAGACGCTCCTTGTCTCGTTGATGCATGCTAACAACGAAACCGGGGTTATTTTCCCGATTGAACGACTTGTGCGGATTGTCAAACAGGTTGATCCGGCAATCCTCTTCCATACCGATGCCACACAATCGGTCACAAAACTGCCGATCGACCTTTCGGGCGGGTTCGGTCTGGTTGACTTTCTCTCTTTTTCCGGACATAAGATCCACGCGCCGAAAGGGGTCGGAGTTCTCTTTATCCGACGAGGCGCGCCGATTCGTCCGTTCCTTTACGGCGGTCATCAGGAATTCGGACGCCGTGGGGGAACCGAGAATATTCCGTATATCATTGGGCTCGCCAAAGCGATGGAGCTGGCGGCGGCAACTCATCCGGAGGATGTTGCGCGGATTGCTCTTCTTCGCGACAGGCTCGAAGAGGGGATCGTTTCGACAATTCCGCATGTCGAAGTGAATGGAAGGGGCGCTCCCAGGATGCCGAACACACTGAGCATCGCTTGCCACTCGATTGAAGGGGAAGGGATCCTTTATTCCCTCAATGGACACAAAATCTGCGCGTCGAGCGGTTCGGCCTGCACCTCCGGTTCGCTCGATCCTTCGCACGTCCTAACGGCCATGCAGGTTCCCTTCATGGCGATCCAAGGGAGTGTACGATTCAGTTTGAGCCGATACACCACCGAAAAAGAGATTGATCGGGTTCTCGAGGTCTTCCCCGAAATCGTCGCCAATCTTCGCGCAATCTCTCCCTATTGGGATAAAGAGAAAAATGAGCCTGCAGGGTTCGAAAATGGGACCGAGGCCGGAATGTCCCAAAAAAAGCGGAAGGGGCTCTGACAAGACCGCCGCCAAACGAACACCCCTTAATTTCATCCCATGTTTTGTTCGAGTACGGCGTTTTTCAGGGGTTTTCGCATGTGGTCATCACGGCACATCAAGACAACGGCCAGGCACACCCTCCCTTCCGCAGGATAATTCTCTTCCCCGCTTCTCTCAAAAAAAGGAGCTCCCGAAGGAGCTCCTTGAAGTGATGACCCGTCAACTTCCGACAAAGAGCGGAGTTTTCACGACGCGAGATCAGAAGACGCTCAGGTCAACATCGAGATCGGCCGAAGCAAATTCGGCGAAAACAGCGTCGGCTTGAAGCGCGGGAGGATACGTAAGGTCGGCGTCGCCTGCCTCCGAGAGCCAGTTGCGGGAAATAAAGACACGGTCACCGTTCGAAATATCGCCATCACCGTTGATGTCGCAGTAAATAC
>JBMNOP010000029.1:0-5528 GCA_050943135.1 Thermoguttaceae bacterium
GTATTTGAAAGAGCTGGAATTCCGTTATAATCACCGTCACGACCCTGACTTATTCGAGCGGTTGGTGGACTACATGTCCGACCTAATACCGACCTACGATTACGGAGAGGAAGATCAATAGTCCGTAGCGATGTTGTTGGAAGACGTAACATTCTCTACTTTGGGAACTGTTTTTCTTCTCCAAGTTGTCAACAACTTGGAGAAGAAAAACACTCCGATTAATACAAAACAACCCGATGTTTTAGTCCAAACCGTAAGCAATTACCAAAAAATAAATTTCCGGATTATGACACACACGAGCGGAAGAAGTGAGGGAAAGGGTTGTAAGCTTCGAAAACTTTGCAATGGAATCAATTCCCTCATCGGAATAGAGATGAACAGGAAAATCGATGGCCTTGATCGGAAGTTTCCCCAGCTGTTCAACCCCTTTTCCGGTTACCAAGAGACACCCGTGGAGGGAAAGAACCCGTAGATGCTTCATCGGCAAAAGCTTCGCCACGGCGTCGTCCGTGATATTTCTGCACATCATTAAATCGAGCAGGCGAAGGCCTTTAAGCCGACTGATTTTTGAGAGAACAGATTCGTTGGCATTGAGGCATCCGCTCAAATAAAGTTTTTTTAAACGAGGGAGCCCAGCAATAGAACCTAAACTCTTTTCGGTAAGATTTACGCAGCAGGTTAGATTGAGATCGGACAAATTTTTTAGTTTGTTGAGAACCGAAAAATCAGGATCCTTCAGCTGTTGGCAATTGACTAAAGCAACCCTTTTCAGATTAGGAATCTCGGAAAGCGGCTGAACAACGTTATCGGTGATGTTCGGACAGCTGTGTATTTGAATTTGTCTGATTTGGCGGTTCCCCGCAAGCCGCGCAAGCTCGTCCTCGGTTATGTCAGATGAAGCAAAATTGAGGGCAATCGGTTTCTGAGAAGATCCGATATTTATCCAGTCTTGTTCGGTGAGATGATAATACGTTTTTTCACCGTCTCGGGGTCTCACGGAAAAAGTCATTGTAACCGGATATCCAAGTTTATAGGATCTGACAATGTTGCTTATCGGAAGGAAAAAAGCTAAGCCGAGATTAATAAGAAACAAAAAAAGAATTCCCAGCCAATCAAACATGTTCTGTTTCTTCCGGTTAATGACCGCAACGGCCAAAACCGCAAGACACCCGAGCGGTCCGGCCCCGTACAGACCAATCGTCCCCCCAATCCCCAACATTCTTCCGGCAACGGAAGGGCCGTGGCCCTCTGCCAAAAAGAGAAGCCAGCGGCTCAATAAAAAGACGAACGGGGAAACAAATCCGACGACGGTAAGAATAACATTTAAATATTTTCGTTTGCTCATTGTGGGCTTCCTTATTTTGTATGACCAAAAGAACAGACTGAGGAATGTTTCAGTTGCCCGCAGGACGGTCCTTCCAGTCGATCTCGCATTTGGGAAGTTCGTTCCTGACCCGCCTTACGCCTTCCGGAGTGACGGACGGACAGCCTTGAATCGAGAGAAATTCGAGATGACGCAACTGCAAGAGTTCGGCAATACCGGCATCGGTAATCTTTTCACACTCTTTCAATTCCAAGCGGCGGAGATTTTTCAGAACGGCAATCTTTGAGAGCACTTCATCGTCAGCTTGGGAACACCCACTCAAATCAAGTTCTTTTAAGCGGGAAAGAACCGCGACCGTTCCAAGGCTTTCCGCCGAAATATCCCCGTTGTTGTATAATGTGAGCGCGTCCAATTTTTTCAGATTGCCGAGTCTTGAAAAATCGAGGTCCTTGAGCTGAGGGTTTTCCGACAGGACAATTTTTTTTAAACGGGGAATCCTGGCAAGCGACCGAACCACGTTATCGGTGATAGTCGAACAAGAGTGAAAACGGATTTCTTTGATATATCGGTTTCCCTCAAGTCGCGCAAGGTCTTCGTCGCTGACGTCGGCGCGGTCGAATACCGTTGGATGCGGGTATTGGTATGTCCTGTTAATTGTGGAAACAAAAGCCGAGATAGGCAAAATGAGACCGGAGTTAACGAGAAGCAACAGTAAGAGACCGAACCAGGCGAATACCGTTTTGAGCTGTTTTCGGTTGATAATCAATACTGTTAATGCAGAGGCGAATCCAACAAGACCGGCACCCCAAATGTTATACGGAGAAAGAGATCCCAACAAACATTGCCACCAATTGCGCTGTCCACCTTCCCTCATTAGGCTTCCAATTAACCCCAGGCAAAAGAGGAACGGGCAAAGAACCGCAACAACAAACAGAATGATACTCAGGCATTTTCGTTTGGTCATGGTGCTTACCTCAGAATTTTTAAAGTAAAATAATTACCCAATGTAAATCGGACGATAACGCGAAGTGAGTTTCACAAATTGTAAGAAAGTAGACATGGTCTACGCCACTCGGTAAAATTGAATTTTCAACAAACAACAACCGAGGAGGCGCAAACCATGTCTGACGCCATTGTACAACTTGATGAATCCGCGTTAAAGGGGGAATTGAAAAATTTAGTGAGAACCAGTGTGGAAGAAACGCTAAATGCTCTTCTTGACCATGAGGCGGAGAAATTGGTCAATGCGGAACGTTACGAGCGGCCCAGAGGAAGGAACGGTTATCGATCCGGGCATTATGATCGCAACTTCACTACGACGTCCGGCGACGTGGCGTTGCACATTCCCAATTTGAAGGGGGTTCCGTTTGAGACAGCGATCATCGAACGCTATCGTCGGCTAGCCGACGGTCAACCGAGTGGTAAAAATAAATTTGCGAAAGATTCTTGACACTATCATCTCCTCTAACGTTTGGCGGTTCGCCGGAGCCGTTCTTTTGAAGATATTGTCCAAAGCGCCCTGTTGCCGTCCATACGGATCTGAACAGACTGTCGCGTCGAGTTGTTGACGTCAACCACGGATTGACTTTACGTATTCCCGACACAACCGTAAAATTCCGCGTCTCCGGGCGCACCCTACGAAAAAAGGGGGAACCCCTTTCGGGATTCCCCCCTAGCTCACGGACAGGAGAGCAATGACTTCAATGAAAATCCGTTTTTCCCGGTTCAGTTTTCCCCGATTTCGGGAAGTTGGGTTTCAAGGTAAGGGTTGGTGGTGTTCGTCGGGACGATGGTCGGATCGGTTCCCTGAATCTGGGGGTAAGCACCGCGACTGACCACCCGAGGCTCGGTCATCTTGTAGTTGATGTAATGACCGGCATCACGCTCTTGGGCTCGGGTATTGGCATCGAAATAGGCTTTGGTCGGCCAAGGACCTTCGGCGAGGGTAATACCATTGTATTCGAGCAACGAACCTTTGCGGTAGTTCAGGTTCATGATGGCGACGTTGTAATCGATGACCATCCGGTAGTAGCTCGTTTCGGCGTCGGCCAATTTCTGTTGCGCGTCGAGGAGCTCGAAGAGAGATGTTTTTCCCGAATCGAACGCTGCCTGAACCGCGCTGACTTCCTGACGGGCGAACCGGAGCAAAGCCAGGTATTCGCTGACCAGATGATAGGTCCGGTCCAGATCGGCATAGAGGTCAGAGAGGTTGTGGATCGTTTCGAGTTCCTGTTCCTGGAGGAGGGCGCGTTCGCGAGAGAGCATCAACTCAGCATTGCGCACGGCGGCCAGTTGGCGGCGGAACCCGATCGGAACCTGCATCGACATGCCCATGGTCCAGTCCTGATACCCATCGCGGGTCAGGCTGCGCATGGCACTCCCCGAGGAGGTGTAGTAGCTGTAGTTCGAGGGGTCGTAGTCGGTACGGTCTTTGTAGGAGAACAGATCGTGCCCCATCCCATGGAACCGATACTGACCTTCGAAATTCAGTTCGGGCAGGAGGAAGTTGCGGGCGGCAATCAGTTCAAGTTCCCGTTTCTTTACCGTCCACTTCTGACGACGGAGCTCCGGAGTGCGGGCGAGCGCTTCGGCTTCGATTTCGGTCCAATTGTACTTCACATGAGCGACGGTCGGTTCGTCGATCGGTTTGATCAAACGGCCGTCGGTCGGAGCAATCCCGAGGAGGTAACGCAGGAGGCGTTCATTCTTGTAAAGATTGTTCTGTGCCTCCTTAACCGCAACGAGGAAACGTTGATAGTTCTGTGCGGCCTGCGCCTGGTTCTGAGCGGTCCCCTGGAAATACCCTTCGTCCATCTGCGCTTTGATCGTCCGCCAAGATTGGAGGGCCGATTCAAGACCGACACCCGAAGCGTGCAGGTTACGATAAGCGTAGTAGAGGTTCCAGTAGGTCTCTTCGAGATCTTTCAGGAAGTCGCGCACACCGATTTCGAAATCGGCCAGGGCAATATCCTCGTTGATACGCGCCAGCACAACACCGTTGTAGTTGCCGACGGTCGCACCGGGTCCGGCGATCCGGTTGAATTCGGTCCCGGCCCCCTGAAGGAGAGGATGACTGAATCCGGCCAAGAGTTCGCTCGTCCAGTGGGACCCCCACAGACGGGAACTTGCGTCGGAGTAATCGTAAGCGGCTCCGGCCTGGGCGTAGAAGGTGCCCCCGGTCGCGGTCACTTTCGAAAGAGTCGATTGGAACGTGCCCATTTCGGTGTGGGTCGCGTAGGTCCGACTGTCACGATAGGAGCCGGCTTCGTTCGTCGCCGGGTTGGCGCTGTTCCAGTTCACGCTCGAGTTCCAGATCGCGTCGTAAGCCGACAGAGTGGCGGCCACACCGGAAAGGGGGTTCGATTCGACGAGCGCCGGATCCCAAACGGTCAGTGTGCTCGACGGATAGTTGAGCAGCAATCCGGGCATCCCGTTGACACCGGCCGCGGAAAAGTTGATCCCCTGAAGTTGGCGAAGGATTTTGCTGTTGTCGAGGGCCATCTGGCGGCATTCGTCAAGAGTCAATTGCCATTCGCTCTCCGGGTCGGGATTGCTGAGGGTGAGGGGTTCGTGGCAGTTCACGACGTCGTCGAGTGTCTCGACGCAAGAGTCCGGATACTCGATCCGTGTCTGCTCCGCGATGTACTGACCCGCCACGTTTCCCCTGGGAAAGAGGAATTTCGGCTGCTGGGGCTGGCATCCAACCAGAAACCCCAGCAGGACGAATCCTGTAACCAATGCTTTTAGTTCAAGTTTCCAACTCATGGTTTTATTCCTGTCCGTGAAGTAAACCCATTAAAAACTACCGTTATAGCGGGTATTTCCGCTACAAGCCTTATAATCAGTATCGTCCCCATAATCGTTAAAATTTAACCGATGCTGAGGTTTTTTTTGTTTTTTAGCGGAAGAATCCTTAAAGTTTCACTTTTCGGACAGAAAAACTACCTGTTTTAACAGGCTCAGCCATCCCGGCAAAAAACCGGAAGATTCCGCACTCCCTTGCATGGGGAAGGAGATGGGCCGACCGATTCTTCCCGCACGAGGAGGGAAGGGCCGAGAAATGCCCGAAAAGAACGGCCCGAAAGAAATGAATGCCTGGGCAACCACTCACTCCGAAAACGACGTAGATGCTGAAAACGGAGTGATTCAGAAGATGAAAGTCAAGAGAGAAAGACAAGCAAAGACGTCCACGATCGGAAGCAAG
>JBMNOP010000013.1:0-97256 GCA_050943135.1 Thermoguttaceae bacterium
TGGGCCCCTTTTTTGCTTCCTTTCGGGCACGTCTCACGCGACTGCCGCGAATCGATTACCGATATTTGGTCGGTTGACGGAAGAGGGGCGAGAAGGGCCCGTTGACCGAACCGTCGTTGAAGTCAAGCCACCAATAACCGTCGTGCCATTCCATCGTGACCTTGCGCCATCCGAGCGGGACTTGCGGATAGGGATAGAAGGGACCGATGTAGGGGAATGCGCCGGCGGCATACTGCTTCGGATAACCGACCTGCGCGTAGTTTGGATAATCGGCAGTGGTCGGCCAAGCGTAGTTCGGAAGGTTCGGTTCGCCACCCTGACCATAACGGCCGGCGGCGACCGGCGCGGCACTATAGCTGCCTATCCGGGTCCCCTGAGGCAGTCCGGTCTGATAATTGTCGACCGCTACCGGAAGGGTTTGAAGTTGCGCAGATTCGGGGAAACCGCCCATCGCAAACTCGCCGGAGACCGGGTTGACCATGCCATCGGAAGGCCCGGAGTAAGTGGTGGCGAATCCATCGGCGTTCTGCGAAGGAACGGATATCGCGGGGATGGTCTGGTCGGGAGTGAACGTCGAAGCCTGGGCGATGCGATAGACTTCGGGAACCGTCTGGGTTTCAGCCGTCGGGACCGCCGGCATTACCTGCGAAGAGGCGACAGAAGAAAAACCGCCCTGCGGGCCGCCGTCCACGTCGGGAACGACTTGAATCGAGTCGGCCGAAACCGAGTGAACACCGGGAAATTGGCTGACCATCTGCGTGATATGCTGGCGCTCCGTTGTGTTGGCCACTTCGCCTCGAAGCCGGACGCGCCCATTCTTGTACGCGACTTCAACCGTATACTGAGGATAGACCGCGCTGATTGACTTTGCAATGCGGTTTGCCTCCTCCTGATTTCCACCAAAAGCCAGCGGTACACATGCCGCTGTCATTGCGATTAATGCCGTTGCAAACAAACGCCGCATTTCAAATCCTCCAAATCCATTTGGCTTGAGTAACAATCGATCCTTGGGGTGCCTCCGGTGAGGAGTTACCTGCTACATATTCGGCAAAGTTTAACGCCGAACCTAAGCTTTTTTGGGGTTTTATCGATAATTCCGAAAATTACGCGGAAAGATGGAGAACTTAAGAAGAATTTACCGAGGCACGAACAGGTTGTTCCCGAGTTTCCTTTCCGAAGGACCGTGAAGTTTCGGGATCATGCATCGCGAGCGCCATTTTTTCTGCCCATTAACAATATATTCAGGGCTTGTTGAACCGGAACGGCGAAACGGGTAGAATCGGGAGAACGAGAGGGCGAACCGAATCACTTTACTCGGAATTTACCCCGTATTTTCCGATTCGGCGGTCGCATGATGATCAAGACGGAGGTTTGTTAGGTATGGTTAAAAAGATTTTTTTGATCCTGGCGGTCTGCGGTTTTGCCGTTTCCACCGCTTTAGGTGAGGACAGCGGACGGCTCTTCGAAGCGGTCCCCTTTAACAACGTCCATGCAACCGACGGGTTCTGGGCTCCTCGGATTAAAACGAATATCGAGGTTTCGGCGGCTCACAACATCGATTGGTGCGAAAACCGGACAGGCCGCATCCAAAACTTCCGCGTCGCCGCGGGGGCCGAAGGAGATTTTCAGGGAATCTTTTTCGACGATTCCGACGTTTACAAGGTGATCGAAGGGCTCGCTTATACCCTGACTGAGGCGCCGAATGCATCGATCGAGAAGAAAACAAAAGAGTGGATCGATCTGATCGCCGCCGCCCAGCAAGACGACGGCTACCTGATGTGCTGGTACATTATTCGGGAACCCGACCGGAAATGGACCAATCTTGCAAACATGCACGAACTCTACTGTGCCGGTCACATGACCGAGGCAGCCGTAGCGATGGCACGGGCCACCGGTGACGAAAAGCTCCTGAACGTCAACCGGAAACTGATCGATCTGATCTGTAAACGCTACGGGCCGGGCCCCGACCAGTTGCGGAATGTCCCCGGGCACCCCGAACTGGAACTGGCGCTTGTTAAGTTATATCAGTATACCGGCGACAAGAAATACCTGGAAAAAGCCAAATTCTTCATTGACTGTCGCGGTGTTGCAGAGGGGCGGGAAAAAGGCCTTTACGGCGACTACTGCCAAGACCATATGCCGTTGCGTGAGCAGTCGGAAGTTTGCGGGCACGCGGTTCGCGCCATGTATCTCTATGCGGGGGCAACCGACGTGGCCGGTTATTACCAAGATGATGAACTGATGGCGGCCATGAACCGCCTTTGGGACAACGTCACCCTCCGCAAGATGTATATCACCGGAGGAATCGGTTCCGACAGGTCGAACGAGGGATTTCGCAACGAGTATTTTCTGCCGAACGCCACGGCTTACTGCGAGACGTGTGCCGCGATCGGGCTGACCTTCTGGGCGCACCGGATGAACCTGGCCAGTGGCGAGGCGAAGTTTGCCGATGTCATGGAGCGCGCGCTCTATAACGGCGTGGTTTCCGGTTATGCTCTTTCGGGAAACGGCTACTTTTACGGAAATCCGCTTGCTTCCGATGGCACATACCACCGGAGCCCTTTCTTCGGTTGTGCCTGCTGTCCCTCGAATGTGATCCGCATGATCGCTTCTATGCCCGGCTACATCTACGCGACTTCCCTTTCCGACGAAGGAAAAGAGGCCGGTAAAACCGAACCGGATACCCTCGTGGTGAATCTGTTTATCGAGGGGACGGCCACGGTTTCGCTCAACGGCCGGCAATATACCGTCGAGCAGAAGACGGAATATCCGTACGACGGCGTGGTGGAAATCAAAGTCAAGCCACACGAGACGCAAAACGCTTCGGCCGTGCGCCTTTTGGTCCGCAATCCCGGGAAGGGAAGATACCTGACACAAGACCTTGCCCTGGCGGAAGGACAGGAGGAAGCCAAAGCCGCGTTCGGATTCGATATGACCCCTCGTCGGTATATCGCCAACCCGAAAGTGGAAGGTAACCGCGCGTGTGTGGCCATTCAGCGCGGGCCGCTCGTCTACTGTTTCGAGCAGTGCGACAACCCGGACATCTCGGTCGATGAGATTCTGTTGCCGCGCGATCCCGAATTTAAAGTGGAAAAGAAAAAGGGCTTTGTCGCCGCGCAAAACGCCGACGATCCGACCGCCGGGTTTGCGAGTCGTGATACCGTGGTTATTACCACTAAAACACGGAATCGTAAAAACGTGACCGCGATCCCTTACTGTCTCTGGGATAACCGTACCGCCGGAAAAATGCGCGTTTGGGTCTCGCAAGACGGTATGGTCCCGGACCCCGACCAGACGACGGAACCGTGGCGCGAAGAGGACTGGATCGGGCCCGACGGCAAACCGCTCCTCTACCGACCGCTGGAACACCGCTTCTTCCGTAAGTTATAGTTCCTTCGGTACGCGCACCTCGGGGCGTGTGCCCGACCCAACGAAAAGGCCGAAAGGGAGGTTCCTCCTTTCGGCCTTTTCGTCGGGGGTTTTCGAACGGCTCTTACCCGGTCCTCTCATCTTCTTTGGGTTGATGTCTCAGGATCAGTCGAGAGACGTTTCCGGAGAGCGGCAAGACGCGGGAACCGGTGGATTAGTCCACGTCCACACCGTTACCATGTCGCAGGACCGGGGCTCCAATACCTGTTTTTTCCTGCCTCCCACGGGGCCATTGTCGGCCCGAAACATCTCAGCAAGCTCAAGACGACACACACTTCCCCCCGTTGATCGGAGCGAGGGGGGTACCGAACGCCGAACCGGACGTCGGGTAACTTGCCCACACCGAAAGTTTCGTAACGTTGCCTGAGTCGGAAAGGAGAACCGCCCCTCCGGTCCAAACTTTTACGGCATGCCTATTTCTCCCTATCGCGCGCTTCCCGTACCGAACGGCTTGCCGATTGACGCGGGGCGCCTGAACGGTTTCCGATGAAATCCGTGAGGCGAAAGAGCCCGGCCTTGAAAACCGGGCCCTTGTCGGAACGAGTTTCAGTTACGGTCGAACGGGATGATCATTCGACTTTATCTGTCGGAAGGAGAATCGTAATTCCTTCCTGCAAACGGCCGCGAAGGTTCTTGTCGGAGTTCAGTTTACTGATTTCAGACCACCGTGATCCGTCTCCAAGTTCATTTTCGGCGATCACGATCAGGTTGTCTCCCGCCTTTGTTTTGTACTGCCGGTAGCCAGACGCGGGCACGTATCCTTTCTTATGGTTGTTCGGTCCGTCGGCCCGGCCAATGTTGTCTGTGTTACTAAGGCTCTCTCCGTTCAGAAGGTTGTAACTGTTCCGGTTGTTATTGTTGTACCCGGCCGAGGCGTTTTGGTTGGTAGGGTCGTAGTCGAGCGACGAAAGGTTTGGGTTATTCGCAAGTCCGGTTGCGTTTTGTCCTTCTCCCGCGGCCGAGATGGCGGTCTCACCGGCGGGAACCACTTCTTCCGGTAGGGAGTATTGGCCGCCGAACGGCGAAAGGGATTTCGAAAGCGGGGATCCGCCCTCAACCCGAGGAGCCTCAAATCCGATGCTCGAAAGGTCGGGATCCGTGGCGAATGTCTCGTCGGGAGTCTGTGTTTGTACGAGCGCAGCTTCCTGGGCTGCGGCACTCGCCGTATCGGGCGTGGACACGGGGGCGAGTCCCACGTGAGGTCCCAACGAAGAAAGTTGTGTGTTGTCTCCGGTGTTGCCGGTTGCAAGGGGCGTTGCGACCGAGGCGGTCGCCGGGGCAGCGGTATGCAGAAGTGTATTGCGTCCGTCTGCCGAGGTGCCGACGGGTTGGAACTGAGCGACGGCATTTTCCCCTAGCGACGAGGTGGCATGACTTTCCCGGGTTGTCGGAGAGAGAAAGAGTGGTTCGCTTTTCTTCTCTTGGCCGAGCGAAAGTCGGAGAGGTTCTCTCCGTTCCGTACCGCTTTGAAGTGAGCCTCCGATCTGATTGTTAAATTGCTGAATCGAATCGAGGGTTTGTTCCCGAACGTTTTGCAGAGAATTGCCCACTTGTTGGCTGACTTGCTCTGCCGTGCTCTGAATCTGGTCACGCGCCTCGACAAAATCATTTTGGAGTTCGTTCATTGTATCGGCGGCTTTTTCTTTGGTGTTCTGATAGGCACTGCTGATATTTTCGCCGAGCTGTCGCGTCGAATCGTTGACCCTTTCTGCCGTGTTGCTGAGAAATTCTCCGGTTTTTTCTCCCGCGGTTTGGAGCGAGGAATCCGCTTTTTCTAATCCCGACCTGATAGCTTCCTTGATATTTTCTCCCGTTTCGGCCAGGTCCGATTTGATTTGATCCATCGTCGGGAAGTCTTCCGAAGACGGGGTCGGAATTCCCCGACCCTCTCCATAGGCGGGGTATGTCGGGGAGGTCGACGGCTCATTGGAAATATCGTTGTCGAGGGGTGAGTCGGCTACCGCGGTCTCGATCGGTGTGGTTTCGGCGTTACCGAAATCGAAATCGAAAGGATCAGTCTGCGAATCGGTCTTGGCCAACTCTGCCGCGGAGTTGAGTGCATCGGACGCGGCATCGAGCGAATCATCGAGTGTATCGGTTACGGCATCGAGCGAGTCGGTAAGCGCATCGGTGGCTCTATTTGCCGAATCGGTGTCTCCGAGCAGATCATCGATCGACCCACCGGACGTGACCACCTCGGCAACCCCTTGCAGGGTATTTTCGAGTCTATCACTCAGGGCATCACCGAGGCCCTCGGCTTGCGCCGAGATTTCCTCGGCGCGAGAAGTCAAGGAACCGAATGTGTCGTCGGTCTTTCCCGTCGATTCGACCACTTGGTTTGTTTCGGGATTCCCTTTGTTCCCATGGTTCAGATGTTTGACCCCTGCATATCCGCCCATGGCAATAATCGACGCGAGACCGGCGGCAATCCCGATCTTTGTCAGTCGACCGGACCGGTTCCGAAGATTTTCGTCCGACGTGTCGCTGTCGGCGGCGATTTCCTGCCTAAATTCGTCGAGCGACTCGTCGATTCGAAGACGTCCGCGAACCCTGTTCGAAACCGCAGAAAATCCTTTGCGGATTCTTTGGCCGATATGGGCGAATTTCTTTTCGGATACGGTATCTTCTTCCTCGGGTTGCGCCCGGTGACGTCTCAGGAGCGAGAGCCAGCCGAAGCGGTGGGGGAGCTCCTCTTCGTCGTCGTTTTCGGACACATCGTCTTGGGAGAGGTTTTCGGTAAGATCTTCATCCTCTCCATACTCATCTTTCCGCCGCCATCCGGGAAGGATCGAATGCCACCCCCGTCGCTTCGGGGATTCTTCCTCTTCCTCAATCGGACTGAAATCGATCGGTTCCGCCGTGCGGGCCGGTTCGGTCGTTTCCGGCTCCACCGCAGCGGGACTCGGGGACGGAGTGGCTTGCCTCGGCATGACGGAAATCGGTTGTGGCTGCCAACGGATTTCCTGTCTCGGTTGCTGGTGGACCTCTTGTTGCGGTGCCCGGTTTCCCTGCTGTTGTGCGTCGCGGATTACCTCCGGACTGGCCGGTTTGGAGATAAACTCGCCCCAGCCGTTCTGCGATGCGTTTCCGTTTTGGGCGTTGTGGCTGTTCTGATCGCTGCCGTTGTTTTGGGTGTTCCCTCCACCGAAACGGAGATTCAGCGTGCTACCGAAGGGGCGGGATTCGGGAGCGTTCGGGGCGGGAACCTCTTCTTCGACATCATCGTCCGCCGCATCTTGCCGAGACTCGTCCTCTTCGTATGCGTCATCGTCTTCTTCGTACGGGTCGTGGTGCGGGTCCTGCCGACTTTCGATAAAATTGCTGAAACGGTCTTTCATCGCTTTCCTCGTAATTTGGTGGTTCAGAGGGCCCTTCGTGCGACGCGGAGTTTTGCGCTGCGCGAACGCGGATTCTCTTCCTGTTCCCGCGGACTCGCCTCGATCGGTTTGCGTGTCAGGACTTCAAGTTCCGGCGTGTCGCGAAACACGTTTTTGACGATGCGGTCTTCTAAGGAATGAAAACTGATGATGGCGATTTTTCCGCCGGGTTTAAGGTAACGGGGCGCTTGCTCCAGAAAACGTTCCAGGGACCCGAGTTCGTCGTTGACGGCGATCCGGAGTGCCTGAAATGTTCGGGTGGCCGGATCAATCCGATCACGGCCTCGACCCTGGGTGTGTGGAATGACCCTGCGGCAGATCTCGGCGACCTCCGCGGCTTTTCGTAGCGGTGCGGCCTCGCGACGTTTGACGATTTCTCGTGCGATACGTCGACTGAACCGCTCTTCGCCGTAGCGAAAGATAACATCGGCGATCTCCTCGGCAGACCAACGGCCGAGGAGCTGCCAGGCGGGAACCCCTTCGGTTGTGTCAAACCGAAGATCGAGATCCCCATCGGCGCTGAAACTGAACCCGCGCGATCGGTCGGCCAACTGGTCGCTCGAAAGTCCGAGGTCGAGGAGGAATCCGTCGACGGCTGCAATCCCGAGCATCTCGAGAACGGCAGGAAAATCGGCATAGTTCATTTGCGCCATTCGTACCGTGCCGCGACCCGGTACGGTTTCTTTGGCCAGACGTGCCTCGAGCCGGTCGAGGGCCGCGGCGTCGCGATCGATCGAAACGATCAGGCCTTCCGGCCCGATTCGATCAGCAATGCCAAGCGAATGACCTCCACCACCGAGCGTTCCATCGACGTAGGTCCCTCCCATCACGGGCGAGAGTGCGTCGAGCACCTCCTCGTAGAGAACCGGTCGGTGGAGAGTCTCTTTTCGGTTCGGTTCGGTTTCGGGCGACGGTTTGGACTCTGTCATTGCCGACGGGGAGGAACAAACGGTTTTCCTTGATAGCTCGGAATTCCCCTTCCCGGAGGAAGGTTACTCTTTTTTGGTGGCTGTTGCCAGGTCAATTTGGTAGAAGATTCGGATTTTGCCCGTCAAAAAAGGGAAAATAAGCGAAAAAGGGGACGTGTGAGGCCGGAATGGTTGACGCGTCGACCCTGTTGATATTATAATTAGCCCCGGGGGAGTTTACGGTGCCGAAGAAGTCGAGTGAAACAAGAGATGATACCAATTCTTCAAAACAGATTTTTTTCCTTTTCGTGCCGCTTTGTTCCGGTCCTGTTGTGTGCTTTCGGTATGTGGGCTCTTCGCGCCGAGGGACAAGAGTTGCGTCAGCCGGCCCCCGGGGTGATGACGACGATTCGCCCCTTTATCAACTACAGCGAGACTTTTCAATGGTCCGACATTCCCGAAATTGTCGCCGAGGCCGAAGGGGAAGACGACCAATCCTTCGATTGGGCCCGAAACGTCTATTTTTCGAAAGAGGTATGGTGTCTGCAGTTTTCCTTTAAACCGGTGCGGTTCATTCCGGTCGATTTCCCGAACGATGAGGGGAAGATGGATCGCAAAACAGTTTGGTATATGGTCTACTCGGTCACCAATACCGGTCAGTTCGTCGGTAGCGGGGTTTCGAGCGCCAAAGAGTACGAGGTCGATAACACCGTCAACGTCATGCTCCGCCAGGAGGGGGAATACGAGAGCGACGACGACCGTGCCGAAATCACCGCCGGCCAGAAGCTGAGCGAAGTCTATCGTCCCGGATACCGGGGAGTTGAGGCGGTTACCCACGAACAGAAAGCGTTTAACCTTGACGGCGTTTACGTTATTAACGAAATTGACTACCTCAACGGAACCAGCCGGTTGATGCAGGTCAATGAAGGGGAAACCCGCGACGGAGTCAAATCGTATGACCTTCAGCCGCTCGGCGATCCCAAGCCGCTCACATCGGGAGAGACACCCCTTACCGACGAACAGATCAACGAGCGGGGGACCGTTCGTTTTTCACCGCGCTTTATCCTGGCTGTCCGTAACCTGATTGGCGACCTTGACTATGAAAAAGCCGACGACGGATTTTACGGTGCCAAAGAAACCAAACGGGTCGAAAAGACGTGGGATGATCAATATCTCCCCCTGGCGCTTACCCGGATCGCGGCGATCGAGGATCCGAACCGGACGTTCCAAAACTCGGTTTCGTTCCCGACGGTCGACATCGCGCCCGGCGAAACATACTGGGGGATTGTCACCTGGACCGATATCGACCCGCGCGTCAACGATTTTTCCATCTACATCAGCGGGCTGACCAACGCGCTCCGTTGGTCCGACGACGATGTCGAGGCCTACAACAAAGAGAACCGGGTTCCTTTGACGGGGCGGAAGGTGATGCGAAAAACCCTGAAACTGAATTTCTTTCGCCCGGGAGATCTTAACATTGTGCCGGAAAGCAAAGTTTACTTTGGTGTTCCCGGCCAAAAAGCATCGGACTGGGTCTATCTCTGATTGCCAACCTGTCGCTATGTCCGCGGCGGACCCGACACGCGTTTTCCCTTTCGCGTGCAGGGAAGGGGGCATTCTATCTGTTTCTCGCGAGGATATCGATGAAAGGCTTTCGAATGTTTTGTTGCGGTCTGGCCGCGCTTTTTCTGATGTTTTCCGCATCGACGGTGTCGGCGCAGGAGGATTTTTTACCGTCCGAACCGGCCGACCTGTTCCGTCAGGCGCCCGATTATCTGCCCGGTGATCCGCTCCCGCTGCGCGGGGTTCCCCTCTGGCATACCAACTCGCTCCTGACCCCGGAGTTGATCCACGAGATGATCTTTAAGGGGAAAGAGTACGGGTTCGGCGGTTACGCCTTTCTTCCGGTAGACGCAACCCAACCGCGATACCTTTCCGAGGAATATGTCCGTGCGTTCGGTCTGATGCTCGACGAGGCGAAAGCCGCCGGTATGAAGATTGTGTTCTACGACGACATCGGATTCCCGAGCGGTTCGGCCGGCGGGGAACTCCGTCGGAAGTTCCCCGAGGCGATGACCAAGCGTCTCGATAAGTTTGAATGGAAGGTGACCGGTCCGGCACCTCTTCAAGCCGAGCTTCCGGTTCCGTTGACCGACAAGGTTGTCTACGGTATCGACGGGGGTGTATTGCAGGCCGCCGTGGCGATGAATACCGCCACCAAAGAACGAATCGAGATCAGCGACGCGATTCAGGGGAATATGCTCTGCTGGGATGTTCCGGAAGGGGAATGGCTGGCGATGGTTTTCGTCTGCGTGCCGGACCCGTTCAAATATGTCGATTACCTTTCCCCCGCCGGGGTTCGCGCTTTTATGAGCCTGACCTACGACCAGTTTTCGAAGCGATTCCCCGAGGCGTTCGGAACGACGATCCCGATGTCTTTCTTCGACGATATTCCGACGAAGGGGGCGCAGGGTGATCGCAATTGGGCGCTCGAGTTCAACGATGCTTATCGGAAACTCCATCATCGGGAACCGGCGCTTGACTATCCCGCACTCTTCTATTCGATCGGTGACGAGACCCCGAGCGCCCGCTGCCGCCTTTGGTCGACGCGTAACTACCTCCTTATGGAAGCGTATCCGAAACTGGTCCACGAGTGGGGCGCCAAACACGGGGTTCTTTCGAGCGGGCATCCGCAGGGGCCTTATACGATCGGGCCGCTCGATATGTGCGGCGACGCGATGCTTACGCATCGTTATTCCGATATCCCTCTCTTTGATGCGATTCACTATTACGGTCATGGACGTGACGGTTTTAAGGTTCCGACCAGCGCCGCCGAAAATTTCGATAAGGGTACCGTGGCGGTCGAAGTCTACGGCGATTTCCGGAACGACACGTTCGATATCCCGATGATGTACCGTGCTTTGATGGAGATCTTTGCCCGCGGGGGAAGTTTTATTCTTCCTCACGGTCAGTGGTCCGATGCCGAGAACTGTTACATCTACCCGGTGATCGGTTGGCAGAATCCGGTTCTCGAGGCGGGACTGAAAGACTACAACGACTGGGTCAGCCGCTGTTCGCTCCTGTTGCGTCATGCCCGAACGGTTGAGGACATCGCGATTCTTTATCCGATTGATTCGCTCATGGCCGGGTTCCATTTTCAGTATGATTTTCTAACAGGCTATCCGATCAAGGGGGATTTTCCGAGTGGACTTTTTATTCCCGAAGAGACCGACTACCTGGCAATCGGGGCCGGCTTGACCGGAAAGATCTATCGAGATTTCCTCTTTCTGCATCCGCAGACGCTCAACGAAAAGTGCTCGGTGGAAATGAATGGGAACGAACCGATCCTCCGTTTGAATAACGAGCGGGATTACAAAGAATTCAAGCTGGTGGTCCTGACCGGTGCCGATGTGGTTTCGGCCGCGAATATGCGTAAGATTCTCGAGTTTTACCGTGCCGGCGGCAAGGTCCTCGGCACGACACGCCTCCCTTCCCGTTCGACCGAGGGTGATGCCGATGACGAAGTCTGCGCAGCCGTGCGAGAGATTTTCGGCATTGACCCGACGACCCAAGCGTTTCGCCCTTCCCTTTTGACGGGCCAGGAAGACATTGTGTTGCCCGAATCTTTCCGTAAGGTGCGTGAATTTAACAAGCCGGGGTTCTATCGGCGTGAGCCGACGAACCCGATTGTGTATGAAGAACCGATCGAGCAGATTCAAAACGGCGTGTTGCGGGCAGTGTTTCTCCCCCGTCCGACCGACGAGGCGTTGCGCGACGCGGTCAACCGACTTCTTCCTTCCCCCGATCTGGACATGATTCCGAACGAGGGGACGGTGATGCCGGTGCTAGACGTCGTTCCCCGTTGGGATTATCCGCACGAGGGGATGTGCCAGTATGTGCACAAGGTCAAATGGGGGCGGGATATCTATTATCTTGCCAATTCCGCCAACGAACAAGCTCAGTTCACGTTGAAACTGCGTGGCAAGTTTAAGCAGCTCGAAATTTGGAATCCCCGCGACGGTTCGACGGAGGCGGTTACCGGAACCTGTCGGCCCGACGCTTCGGGACAGGTCTATACCGAACTGCCGATCGAGCTCGAGTCGATCAGCGACATCTTCGTCGTAGGGGTCAAAGAGTAACGTCTCGCAAACACGTGGGGGGCAATATGGTTTTGAGGAATCGTTCCATCACTCTTCTTTCCGAGATGGTCAACGCCCAGCGGGGGGTTTTTTATGCCCATTTGCTCGAACGGGAAGCGCGGAAAACCAAAGACGGTAAACCGTTCTATCGGGTCGTTTTTACCGATGGAAATCGCCAGGTGCATTCGGTCTTTTGGGACGATTCCCCCCTGTTCGAGGAGTGTCGCAGTGTCTGGAAAATCGGTGTGCTCTACAAGATCGATGCGACGTATCGTATCACCAAATACGGTCCGCAGATTCAGATATTCCAGATTCGCGAGACGAAAGAAAAAGATTTCGAGGACGGGTTTCCGGAACGATTCGGAATCCCGTCGGCCTTGGTCAGACCCGAGATCCTCTACGACGAAATTCGCGCCCTTGCCAAGAGCGCGCTGGCAAAAGGTTCTCCGCTGCAATTACTTGTTCTGCGTATCTTTAAAGAGTACCGTGAGCAGCTCTTAAACGTTGCCTCGTCGCGTTCGAATCACCATGCCTATCCGGGCGGCTTTCTCGAACACACCCTTTCGGTTGCCAAAACCGCCGTCTTTTTGGCCGAACATTTTGCCACGAGTTACCCGGCTTCGAAAAACCTCTTTTCGCGCGACCTGGTAACGGCCGGGGCGATTCTCCACGAAATCGGAAAAGTGGAAGAGATGGATCCCTCGTCACGGATCCCATTGCACACGCCCTCCGGTGATCTTCTCGGTTATCCGGTGCTCGGCCGGGACATCGTTCGGAAGTTCGCTTCCGAGGTGGGGCTCGATACCGATCTGCGGTTGCGTCTTGAACATATCCTTGTGGCGCACCCCAGGTTTTCCGACTGGGGTGCGGTCAAGCCGCCGGCCTCGATAGAAGCGCTCATCGTCCATCAGGCCGATTACGCCGATTCCCTCTTTGCCACCGTGGTTCATCTGCTCAAGTCCGATACCAGTCGGACGGCCTTCACGGCCGCCGCCGGGCCGTTCGGCGCCCCTTGGTTCAAACCCGTCACCGAAAAACCGGCCGAAGAGCGTCCGGACAACTTTTCCCTGGAGTAAGACCGATGGCAAAACTTTCGGCAGAAACTTTTCTCGATCTTCTTCGCAAGAGCCAGTTAACCGAAGAGTCACGGCTCGACGAAACCCTGAAATCGCTTTCCGAAGAGGGGGATAAATCGCGGCTGAACGACGCCGATTATCTGGCCGGCATGTTGGTCCGAAAAGGCCTGATTACACGCTGGCACGTTCGCCAGCTGATGAAGCGAAAATACAAGGGGTTTTTTCTCCGCCAGTACCGGATTTTGGACCATATCGGTACCGGGGGGATGAGTACCGTCTATCTGGCGGAACATACTCTGATGCACCGTCTGGTCGCGATCAAAATCCTGCCGAAAAAGAAGATGGCCAATTCGGCGTATATCGAGCGTTTTGTTCGTGAAGCTCAGGCGATCGCGGCGCTCAACCATCCGAACATCGTGCAGGCATACGACATCGATCGCTACGACGATATGCACTATATCGTGATGGAATACTTTGAGGGGAATAATCTCCGTCAACTTGTCGACAAGGAAGGACCACTTCCGTTTGAAGATGCGGTCAGCTACATTCGCCAAGCCGCCGAAGGGCTGATTCATGCGCATCGGATCGGTGTGATTCACCGTGACGTGAAACCCGAAAACATTTTGGCCAATGCCGAAGGAGTGGCCAAACTCCTCGACTTGGGATTGGCGCTTCTGAAAGAGGAGGGGAAAGAAGGCTCTTCCTCGAAGCAAGACAGTATCCTTGGCACGGCCGACTATCTGGCACCGGAACAGGCGATTGACAGTAGCAACATCGATGGGCGCGCCGACATCTACTCCCTGGGCTGCACTCTCTACTTCTGCCTGACGGGGCATCCCCCGTTCCCGTTCGGAACGATTCCGCAGCGCCTTCTGGCCCATCAGCGCGAAACCCCGGCGAGCATATTGCTCGACCGCCCCGACTGTCCCGACGACCTGATCGAAATCTGCGCGAGGATGATGGCGAAAAAACCGGACGACCGTTTCCAGACGGCGCATGATGTTACCGATATTCTCGGACGTTGGCTTGTTCATCACGGCTATGCTCAGCCCGAAGAGCTCGGTTTTAAAGCCGGAGACAGCGACGAGAACGACGACGGCTTCTTTTCCGACAGCTTTTCGTTTCTCCACGATCCCTGGAACGCGACCGGGTTGGGCGATCGGGAAGAAGACCATCAGGTCGGCATCGGTCGCGAGAATGTGGTGAATCTGCTCGGTTCCAGTCTCGGGAGCGGTTCCCTGGCTGGAAGCGGCGATATCCGAAAAACCGATGAAATTGTTCTTTCCCAGCGGTTGAATCACGATGGACTCAAGATCGACCCGTTGGCACTGGCCCTTGATGACATCAGAACCGAAAGGATCGGGGAACATTCCCGTTCGTCCGCCGGTGAAATGGGCGCCGCGGCGTCCGAGTCCGCCGTGCGTCGTCCGATCACTCCCGTGAAAAAGGATCCCAAAGAGAAACAGGAAAAGCCATGGTACAAAGTCGTTCCTGTTTGGTTCTGGACCATTTTCGCCGTGGGGTATATTCTGGCGATCTTCATGGGGTGCCTTTTCTTTATCGCACTCCTCGTCGGGATGAAGTAGCGAGGGAAGGATACCTCGCCGCGGCAGACTTCCCGTGCTACTCGGCCGAGAGAGAGATTCCTTTGTCGTCGATATCGTAGAAGAGGATTTCGTCGGGACAGACGCTTCCGCGATGTTTGGCCACATAGAGGGCGCGGCGAAACTTGACTCCTTCGCGAATCTTTCCCATGTAGATGATTGTGTTCGCCTGGGCCAGAAGGTCACCTTCGTCGAACGGTTTGTCGATCAGGGCTTCGAGGGATGTTTCCGGAGCGGTATAGCTGACGATCGTCCCAACCGAGCTCGCGGGCCAGAGCCTTGGGTGGATCTGATTTTCGAAGCGAAGGAAATCTTGTCGGAACAGGTCGCGCGCCACCCATTCCGGTTCTTTTTGCAGGATCTGATGGTAGACATACTCGAGAAGTTCGAATTGAATCGAATCCCCCTGATGGGTGACCGGTTCGATCCCGTCGACCAACAGACGGCGTACGCCCCGGGTAAAATGGGTAAAGAGAAACGCAATGGCGGCATCCAGACGGCGCGAGAGAGACCCCTGCCATTCACGCCAATCGTCGAAATCGAGGTCTCGGCGTGTAACACGCTTCCCCCGGCCGGCCAGCGCACCGAAATAGTCGCCGACGATGTAATTTTCGGAGAAGAATTCTTCGGCATCGAAGCGACGTTCGGCATCTTCTTGCAACGGGGTCCACCCGAAGAGGCGTGCCGCATAGTCTTCGTGATTTTGGGAATCCCCGCGGGCGGCCATGTCGAAGATGACGCCGCGTGCCCCCGCGTCGGCGACACCGGCATTGAGAAACTGCAATCCGAATTGCGTTTTGCCGATCCCCGACGAGCCTGCCAGAACCGTCATTGTTCCGGGGATCAGTCCGCCGCCGATCTTTTCATCCAATCCGGGAATCCCGGTCGAAAGCCGCGTCATTTGAGTTTTCCTTTAACAGCGAAATATTTTTTTGCCGGAGTCTCCCCCGTACCCCCGATTCCCCGACCTGATGGCTTCTCGGCATTATGGCGCAACGCGGCAAATTGACAAGTATACACCCGTTCCATTTCTCTTCCCTCGCTCCCGAGGAAATCCCGGCTCTTGCTCTTTTCGAAGGGGGTTTGAGGTTTTTCTGTTCTTCTTGCTAAAAAGAAATACCCCAAACGCTCTCAGTCTGCTACTCGGTCACGATGGTTTCAGTGGAAAGCTCTTCGAGCGGTGTTATTGAATCGTATTGCTTCCATTGGTCCTGAACGTATTCGTGTCCTAAGTAGTAGTATCCAAGTGCAGCGAGTGCAGCGAGTGCAACGAGTGCAGCGAGTACTTTTCCCATCGGTTGATCCTTTCGCAAGTATCATAAATTACTGATGTATAATAAAAGCACTGATTTCTTGATGTTAGAAATCACTTACCTTGTCTTTGATTTTCAATGTCAGGCTGATTCTCATTCAGTTCAGAAAACAAAGAGTCCAAAAGTTTTACAGACTGTATATCAAGGTCCATTTGTCTTTTTTGAGGGCTCGGCCTGTCGGCAAACCAACAGTCGATGCGGAGACACTTCTTTTGCTCGTCGGAATCATCTAGGTATTCTCTTATTTCTTTTTGTTTTATGAATTCCGACCATTCATTAAAAAAACCCTTTGGATTCCTACCGAAAGATGAAGGTGTCGCCAGTTTATTCCATATGGAAGCAACCGATTTCATAGATTCGATGGAATTGTTTACTACTATAATGTCACTTTGTTTTTTGTTCAGTTCAGACCTTAGAGACTGATTTTCTCGATGTTGAAGGAATGAAACAAAACCCAATCCCAATGTCAGAAAAATGAACACGACAATAATAATACGTGGCCATGCCAAGGTTTGGTCCGTTATGCCCCTAAGGGAAAACCATGTTGTGTGAAAGCTATAAGCTCTATTATCAACTCGGCCGGGATGTGGCAGTGTTGTTGGGGGGCTGTCAGAGCCAGAAAGGGGCATCGATCCATGAAGTGCGATAGTTTGGTCCGGATACTGGGGCGATGTATTGCCCCCTACAGTGAGGGGAGGCTCCACAGTGCTTTCTGTAACGACGACTGGGGTATTGTTCTCAATAAGAACTAAATAACTGTGTGAAGCGTGTTTCAAATAAAACAGAGCCTTGCCTTTTATGTCCGTTAGTTTAAGGTTGCGAATCGACCTGGCTAGGCTATGAGCCTCCTCATCTTGGTTCTGCTTTCCGACAATATTGGTATTCCGTGGCACGTAGCCATCAGGGGGTATCCAACAGTAATCAAACGTGCAATAAACATCTAATTTGAACGATCTCATATGATCATCTTTCATTGCATATATCCGGCCAGTATGTTTTAATTATTCGGCGTATTGCATTGGCCCTAGTTCTCCACCTGCTTTGCGATATCCCAAAGAAGTTGTGGAACATTGCTGTTTTTATGGATGGTGATTTTTATGCCGTGTTCCTTTTCGTAGTCTTCGATTACTTTGTCACGCTGGAGTAACAATGGCAGGCCTAAAGTTTCAAGCGAGACATCGTTTTTCGAGTCAAGGTTGAAAAGACGTATGTCATCAAGATCATTACGATTCTGGGTAGAGTAATATTTTGATCCGGTATTCGGGAAGAGTCCAAAGAGCCTCTTTGTCTTTGCCTTCTCAATCGCTATTTCTAGATCGATGGGGCGTAGATTCTTCTGAACAGGGATCGTACGGATTGTAGATTCTTCGTTAGACAATATAGGAATATAACTAATTGGTTTTTTCTTTTCTGCAATGAAGATTACACACACACCATCCCAGGAATCTTTGTCTGGTTTTGTGCGAGCAACTGAAACTTGGGTTTCGTAATGATCTTTTATGTTGTTCTCAAGAAGTTTCAATGTGGAACCGCAATCAGCACGAAGTTTGAGATATGGGACCATCAAGGCTTTAACCTTAATAGGGAGCCCCTTCACAAGTTCTTCCTCAGGGAGGAGTTTCTTAAGTGCTTTGATTGCATTTCCAAGTTCCTTGGTTCTGGAATCAATATCAACCTCTTTTATTTTGTCTGTCAGTGCATTTATCACTTCAGTGCGGAATTCGCCTTTATCGGTAGTAGACAGGTTCTCTAGTATCTCCCTGTTACCCAGGGTTTCCCTATTACTTGTAACGTATTCCTTTAGTTTATTCAAAGAATCCATTTGCCCATCTGTGTTACTTTCGCTATTGTCACCGTATCTGATAGCCTCAATGATATCCGCTTCGTATTCGGCAACAAGCTTTCTGTATTCATCAATCACATTGGGAGATTTATTTGCCGTTTGATCTTCTGTTGGTTGTTGGTTTTTCGCGGTGGCATCTGGAACATTTGCGCCATTTGTCTCCAACTCATGTTTTGGATTGCTTTCCGGCGCAGCGGTCTCTTGATGTTTGGCTACTACCGTTCCTGGCCTATCACCTTCAGTCTTATCAGAAGTGAAGTAGCAATAGCCGAAATAGCCGAGCAAAAGCGCCACACATATTGCCGCCATGACGAGTAAGACGAGAAAGAGGATTTTTTTTGAAGTGTCACTGACTTGTTTGTCTATCTTCTCAAATTCCTTCTCCAACTCAATCAACGCTTCAAGGGGTTCGATATATTCTTTGTCTTTGGCTTCTGGGTCCGTATTTGATATATAAAAAATCTTCGCCTGACAAGGCGCATTCACGAAACCTGTGAATTGCTTGGAATACAGTTTCTCGATAGCGGTCTTAAAGTTCCTGATATCGGTCTTAATGCATTCGATTACGTCGGTAGAATAGTCTCCTGTTTCATCGCTTGCTGCGGCACAAACATCGGTGGTGTTTTTGTTTTCCTGGAGATCACGGTGGGTAAGAACGAATACAATGGGTAGGTATTTGTGCCCCCTTATATTTTTTATTTCCCGTAGGATAAATCTGATTTCTTTTTCTTGCTTATCAAGATGCTTTTGAATATGCTTAATGCGGCTGGTCTGTGTCTTATCCTTCCCTTGCTTCCAGGCTTCATCACCAAAAGGGTCTGCGAAATAGATATAAAGATCACAGTCTTCGATGACCTTTTTTAGCAGAGCTTTTTTTCCTTCTTTGCTGCTTCTTTTTTTGTTATCCTCATCGCTTCCTCCGTAGCCATCATTATATACCCATTCACAGGTCTCACCTGTACAATCCAAAAACGTAAAAGTGTACGCAGTTTTTTCGAAAACGCCTTTGGCCTTATATTTTTGTTGATCGTCGGGCGTGGGAATTACTTCTGGTTTCTTGATAAGTTTTTTAGCATCTTTGTGTAGTTTAAATCCTTTTGACTCTAACGCTTTCAGGACTCGCTGGAAATAAGATGTTTTTCCAGCTCTCTTATCACCAAAACAACCGATTTTTTTCTTTATCGTATTTTGTGTCATTTCTTTGCCTCCCCATTCTTCTCGGTTTTTTGTTCCAGGATCTTGATGCCGGGTAGCCTATCACCGATCTCTTTTTTAATCCAATCGCGATGTGCTCCCAGCTCGTCTTCCGGGTTAGTTCGGATGGTAAACTCTTTGCCGGATGAATTTTCACTCCCGGAGCCAGCTAATGTGTCAAGCTCTGCCGTCAACCGAGAAAGAAAGTCCTTGATATCCTCAGCTTGAATTGTTCGAGTGTCATTATCATATTCGAGTGTCGCCCTATAGCCATCTGAATGGCGGCTGATTTTCTCATACGACAGTATTATTGTTGTTGGGGCCGAGGGAGCTGTTCCGCCGACCTGCCCCTTCACTGACGATTGCTGACCTATTATGCCGTTACCACCTTTCCCAATCCCCCATCCGCAACCTTTCGACCAATATATTGCTAATAATGATAAAAACAGTATGAATAATATCCACCCAATCGGCCCCAACTTCATCTTATTCTTATTCCTTTCACGCATTCTTTACCTTTCAGGGATTGTTCTGTGGGCTCTGGTCGAAATCCAAGTCGAGCCCCCTGATCCATGCAATTCTATCTGTGTAACTTTTCCAGTGTGTATCGATCTCACGGGTTATGTCGTTTTTTATATCCTCATCGAACGTCCCTTCACCTGTTACAAAGAAGATGAGAGTTCTCATTGGATCATTTTCCCCCGTTTTTGCATTTATTAATGTTCCGAAATTGCCTCCGGATCCCATCGTGACGATCTGCTTGTTACCGCCTGATAAAACCGGCTGTAAGTCATCGTTTAGTAGTATAGGTTGGCCATCGTCATCGGGATTACAGTAAATCCAGATGGTCTTGATCTGTTTCTCAGAAAAGAGATTACCAATACTAGTTTCTGTCCCTCGATCATCCATGCTTTCTTGCTCCTGGACCTCTGCGCTTTCTGGCTCCTGGCCCCCCTTGGCATAATCCTCGTTGTATTTTGCTACACTCAGGAGCACCAGGAACAAACCGAGGAGTAATGTCGTCAAATCCAGCAATGGAAGAAAACGAGCCACAATGCCTTCAATACGCATAAACCCCTCCCTTTTTCATGTATATCCGTCCCTCTTTGTTTCTTGGTGCCCAGTATTATGAATCCTGTTCCTCATCCCCTCGATTAACGCAATAGCTATTGTCCAAGAGAAAATAAGAGGGCATCAGGAAAAAAAGGTTGAAAAGCAAACACATGATCCCCGTGGCAGTTGTCGTCAGTGCCGGAGCGAAATCCGATATAACTTTAGTTGGGTCTATCTGTTTGCCACTCGCACCAATTCCCGAAAACGTCCCCAACATAGCCAGGACAGTTCCCAAAAGTCCCAATAGCGGAAGAAGTTGTGTTGCTGAGGAGAGTAAGTCTAACGTTCGCTTTCTTTTTTTGTAATTCCGAAAGAAATCCTTTTTTGACCATATTGGCACTAACAATGCCAAGAAGAGTATTAGCAAAAAGATCACCCCGCCTACCCCAATAATAAAATAATCGAACCCCGTCCTATAGTGCAGGTAATAGCTGAAAGCCTCTCGCATCGGTTAAAACCCTTTATGTATTGAAGTTAATTTTCCCCAGAATCCGTGAGATATCTGGGCTTTTTCGCATACCATGATAGGTTACGTCCAGTGTGTTTTGTCCTTAATGTTTCCCGTCAATCGTTGACCCAAGGATAAAATGCAATCCCGTCTTCGCCCTCGGTATAATCGACCAGTCCAACGCTGTCGAGAATCCGTGAGGTTTTCCTTGACCGGTCAACAACTCAAGCGAAAGCCATTGCCCCTAAGCAATGACAATTTTTAGCGTTGCTGTTGTGTCGGCGTCATGATACGAATCGGACCAACCCAAATTCAAGGCGCGGTCAGGAAGGCACGAAACGGTCAATGCCTTGGCAACGCAACATCACTGTTCACTATTTTAGTCATTGAATCGGATTTTACCAGAGGAAGGAAGGAAATTTTCCAAAATTACCGTATCAATAATCTTTTTTGTTCGTCATCCCATAATCATCGACTGAGTCATCCCAAAGGACGGCGGGATTTCGTTTTATTGCCGAGGTGCTCCCCTCGGAGAATAGTCAGAGGAGCCTTGATATCTTCACCTGAGACATTAAAGAATACTTTTCGTCAAAAGACCGCTCTATATGCGAGGGCCGATCGTCCGTCTATTGGAATGCCCGAAAATACCCCCGTGTTCATGGGGTGTTTGATTCAATCCACC
The DNA here is from genome assembly GCA_050943135.1 of Thermoguttaceae bacterium. Classification (GTDB taxonomy): domain Bacteria; phylum Planctomycetota; class Planctomycetia; order Pirellulales; family Thermoguttaceae; genus RUG695. Next base: position 21,127 of record JBMNOP010000013.1, read on the forward strand.
GGGAAAGTATCGGCTTCTCTTCCCTCGCTCCCGAGGAAATCCCGGCTCTTGCTCTTTTCGAAGGGGCATGTACAATTAATGAACTCTCCGGGGAAGGGGGGCGGAAAGGAAATTTGCCATGCGCAACGCAATGGTCGCGATTTATCCCGGGTCGTTCGATCCGATTACCCTGGGACACCTCAACATCATGGAGCGGACAAGCCGTCTCTTTGACCGGCTGGTGGTCGCCGTCGGCTCCAACTGCGAGAAGCTCCCTTGGTTTACGCCGGAGGAACGCGCCGAGTTTGTTCGGATTTCCACCGCTTCGCTCCCAAATGTTTCGGTCGAAATTTACGAAGGCCTGACGGTTAACTATGTTCGCGAGCGCGGGGCCAAAATCATGATCCGCGGCGTTCGTCCGCTCACCGACATTTCTGCCGAGATCACGATGATGATGGCAAACCGCCGACTTGCCCCCGATGTCGAAACGCTTTTTCTTGTGGCCGATGGTGAACTGGCGCACGTTTCGAGTTCTCTGATCAAAGAGATTGCCGGAGAAGCCGATGCCGCGATGCTCGCCTCGTTCCTTCCTCCGGTGGCGGTCGAGGCTGTCATGCGAAAGGTGGGGGCGAAATGAAAAATCAAGTCCGCTCTTTTATCGCACTTGAAATTTCTTCTCGGGTTCGTTCCAAGATCTCCCGCTATCTCGACCGTCACGTGACCGATTTGCAGCGGGTTAAGTGGGTAACGCAGGATCAATTTCACCTGACGCTCAAGTTCCTCGGTGACGTGCCGATGAACCAGATGCACCAGGTGATCACTGCGATCAAAACGGCGTGTGCCCAAACCGATCCGTTCGACCTGGTCTTTGAGGGAATCGGCGCGTTTCCCGATAAAACCGATCCCCGAACCCTCTGGATTGGTGTGACCGAAGGGACAGAAGAGTCGGTCATCCTCGCCGAAATGATCGATACGGAGCTTGCCAAACTCGGCTTTCCGCGTGAGACGCGTCGATTGACGCCGCATCTGACGATCGGTCGCGTCAAACGAGGTTCACAGGGAGATTCCGCGGGGATCGGCGCGTTAATGCTCCCCGAAAAGGAACCGCCCTTTTTCGGCGTTTCGGCGGTTGACGCGGTGACGCTCTTCGCAAGCGAGCTCAGTCGCAGGGGCCCGAAATATGCGGTTCTCGCCGAAATCGACCTGCGCACTATCGGGTAAAATCGTTTGGTGGAAGACTTGCCATTCGATTAAAGTGTGCTTACGATAATAGGCGAACCACAGGCGGGCGTGGTGGAATTGGCAGACACGCCAGACTTAGGATCTGGTGCCGTAAGGTGTGGAGGTTCGAGTCCTCTCGCCCGCACTTGCCCCTGAACTTCAGAAAATCCATTTGGGGCGATAGAACGGTTTCGGTATGTTATCACCTTTGGCCGGCAAAACGGTTCTTCTGACTCGACCTCGGCGTCAGGCTGAAGAGTCGCGCCCTCTTTTAGAGGCCGAAGGAGCCATGGTTCTGATTCAGCCCGTTCAGGAAATCGTTCCGGTCGAACCACCTGTCTTGGCAGAGGTCGCGTCGGAGCCTCTGGTGAAGGTGAACCGAGTTATCTTTTCGAGTTCCAATGGTGTCTTCTTTTTTCTGCGTGCATTGGATCTGGCCGATCGAGACGGCCGTGGGCGTCGTGCGCTCTTGCATTCTCTTCCGCTGGCTGCGGTCGGCCCGGGAACGGCACAGGAACTGCAGCATGCCGGGCTTTCGCCCGATGTCGTTCCGGAGAATCATTCCGCCGAAGGGCTGTTGGAAGCCCTGGCCGACGAGGCACGTCGCGGTTTCCGATTCCTTTCGGTACGGGGCGATCGTGGCCGGACGATCTTGGAAGAGGGGCTCGCCCAACTCGGAGGAGAGGTTCGTCGGGTCGAGGTCTACCATGCCCGGGACATAAAAAAGCCGGACGAAGAAATCGCCCGGCGGATGAGTTGCGGAGAGATCGACTTCACCTTCATCACCAGCTCCGCCACCGGGGCGGGAACTGTTCGGCTTTTCGGTACAAGTCTTTGCCGTACGCGTCTGGTTTCGATCAGCCCGTTGACCACTGCCGCGATGGAAGACCTCGGCTACCAGGTAGCCATTGAGGCCACCGAGGCCACAATACCGGGGATGATCGAAGGGGTAAAACGAAGCTGACTATTTGGCCATCGCGCCGTTGGGATTTTGGCTGACGCGGGTCGGTGTCTCGACGGAATTGACCGTTTCGAGAACTTTCTCTTCAAAGTTGACGATCATATCGCCGGCACTAAACCCGGCGACTCCCCATTTGCTCGCTTCGTTGCGCAGCGCGAAGATCAGTTCTTCGCTGGTGACATCGCCGGAATCGTTCAGGTCGCTCACATTGATATACACGTAGGCATTGTTGTTGTCACGGTCAACCTTGGTGATGTTCCAACGGATGGTGTCGCTGGCCTGAGCTTCAAAACTGTCCTTGGTCGCCTGTTGCGCCTCCTGGGTCAGATAGGCCCAGGCCTCGCTGTCTTTTCCGGAGAAGAATGCGCCAAAGAAGTGATTCGTTACGCCCTCGGGGGTCTTGTCGGAACGAAGATCGAGCGCCGTGCTATCGGACTGCTCAGCCGGAACGGGCTCGGTATGTTCATTGGTGGGCTCGGCTTTCTTGCCGCAACCGCCGGCAAGAAGAACAGCTGTCATCAGGAAAGCCAAGGTTGAATGTTTACGCGTACGCATCGTGATGAAACTCCTTTTTCTGTCACAGTGTCGTGACGGCCTGAACCGTAAATGTCTTCTACGGGTGAAATTTTATTTTTCGGGAGGAACACTATAACGACTCCCGGCGCGAGTATCCCAAAAAAGGGGAGCTGCGTCAAGACGTGTTCTTTGACCGTTGACCGCTTTCTCTTTTCCTTTTTCCCCTGTCACCGGCGCTGTCGGGGGGGGCCGCCGGTCTCAATGTCCTTAATCTGCCCGATACCGCACCGCACTTTCACAGGGGCGATGATATTGCGCGGGCGGTTAAGCCTGGACGCTTGGGATAGACCGGATAAAATAAACAAAAGGCAGGATGCGAAGAAGCGTCCCCGCGCACTTTGACCGAGACAATTTTCTTCCGAAGGAGAGATCAATGAAAGTTTTAGTGGTTTTGGGCCATCCGAATCCGGCCGACAGTTTCAACCGGGCGATCGTTGAAACGGCCAGCAGGGCCTTGCGCCAACTTGGGCACGAACCGATTCTGCGCGACCTTTATGCCGAGCATTTCGACCCGGTGATGCCGTTTGGTGAGGAGAGGCTTGCGATCGAAGAACTTCCCGAACCGATCCGGAAAGAGATTGACCTTGTACGGGACGCCGAGGGATTTGTTTTCGTCCATCCAAACTGGTGGGGAACTCCCCCGGCGATCCTCAAGGGTTGGATCGATCGTGTTTTCCGCTCCGGGTTCGCTTACAGTTTTTCTGCCGAGGGTGTGATTCCTCACTTTACCGAGAAGACGGCTCTGGTCTTCTCGACATCGAATACCCCGCGCAAAATCGAGCAGGAAGTCTATCACGATCCGCTCGAAAATTTCTGGAAAACCATCGTCTTCGGCCTGGTCGGAAGCAAAACGTTCCTCCGTCGCAATTTCGAGTCGATTATCATGAGTTCTCCCGAAGAGCGGACCGCGTGGCTTGCCGAGGTGGAACAGATCGTAAAAACCCGTTTTGCCCGATAGCAAGAGGATTTTCTGTCAGTAGTTTTAGGGGGCGCGTATCGACAGGGACCGGTGCGTGCCTCTTTGCTCTCCCTCTATTCGAGAGGCCGACGCGAGAAAGTTTTTTCTTTTTCGTTTGGGAATTATCCGCCCCCGTTCCGTAATCTACTCTTGCTGGGAGTCATCCTTGGGAACTAACCTCCTTTCCCAAATCCCACGCAAGTTCGAGCGGCCGCATATGGCAAGACGTGGTTTTGCGACTTTTTGCGTTTTGACGGAGCGGCCGGTCGAACTTTTTTATTTCCATAGGGTATATTGCAGATGGGTTACGGGGCGAAAATTTCCCCGGGTGGCGCTACAAAAGATGTCGAAAGTTGAACAAGTTTTCATTCCCGTTTCAGCACAGGGGGGGCCCCTTGTACCTGCAGCTTGGAGTTGCGGCGTCCTTCCGATCGATCTGGAAGAGATTCTTGAGTCGACCAAATCCCTCTCGGTACCACACGCGCGGCACTTTGATCTGCTCAACCTCTTCTTTCATCATTTGCCGAGCGGCGCTTACGCGATGGGGCGGCTCCTTCCCTCGGCGAAGAATCGAAGGCTGAAACTCACGGAAATCAAGGAGTTTTATTTGCAATATATGATTGTTCCGCCCGATCTTTTTCTTCGATTCGGGAACAATCCGGTTCTCCTTTACCACGCGATTTTGCGCCAGGGGGGTCTTCCCTTTGCCGCGAAACCGGTCGGCGCGGTTGAGCCGATTCTTGTCGAGCGATCGCGAAAATGGTTCGATATACCCCTTCTTCGCTGGGGGGTCACCTATCCGGGAGTTGTACCTTTGGCAAAATTGGCCGACACGGTCCTCCATTCGCTGAGCACGACCTTTACCGGGGGGCCGCAACCTCTCTATGTCATTTCTGCCCTCTTTAACCTGTTTCCGATTCGATTTCGACCGGAACTGACCTTTTCGTCCAGCCTCTTTTTCGAACCGAGCCGCTACTTTCGCGTGATCGGTTTTTCCGAAAAACAGCGCAGCGGTGCCGAAACGCGTAATTTCTTTCCGGTTCCCCACCTGAATCTCGACAATTTGATTCTTCAGACGCGGGAGACGTTCCCCGAACACGGCTGGCAGCGGTTCATTCGGGAAGTCTTGGGATCCGGGAATTTCGATTTTTTCCAGAGCCGTCTGATGAGTTACGATCACGATTACGCCGAAAAGATTCAACGCGAGGTTCCCCTCGTACCGAGCGCCGATGAACTCGACCGTTTGGGAACCCGTTGGTTGGCTGCCATGAATAAGTCGGATGCGGCACGTGGAAAGACCCGCCCGAATCTTTCTCAAAGCGAAAAGCTTGATGAACCAGAGCAGACATCCGGACAAGAAACGGCAGAGGAGAAGGAAACGAAACGGATCTTCCGACTCAGACGGTCGGGAGAGCCGATCCAGCCTCCCCCGAAAATTTCCGAAAAACTTCGGCGCTGGCTTTTGAGTAATGATCCGGAAGAAGGTGTTCACTTTTTCCGCGACACCCCACCCGCAGTCTCGTTCCGGACCCCTCTGGTCGTGAGAACCGGGCGGAACCCCCTTTTTTCTCCTTTCCAACGTCTCTTGGCGGTCTATCCGGAGGCAGAGAAGGATTTGCGTACGATCGATGAGATGGTCGCGGCCGTTCTCGACGGTCAAAGCGAAGCCCTTGATCGACTGACCCGCTTTTGGCAGGGGTACATCGCGAAAAACGATGAAGACCACAAATGGCGCATCTGTGAAGAATATACCCATTTTATCCAAATTTTCATCACCGAAACGGGAGAAAACAATAGTCTCGGGATGTTCGAAGAGAGTACCGCTGCACTCGATCTGCTGAACCTCTTTCTCAACGAGGGAGAAGCGGCGGAATTTTTATTTGAAACCGATTAAACCAGTTAAAGGGAGTCTGCCGTTTTAAAAAAAGTTCCTTGAACGGTACCTTCTTTGAGCCGAAATTAAGAGAAGGTATCGATACGTTCCGTTCCGGAACTCAGACAGCGGTGAGACAATGAACCCCTTACGCACCCTGCATAAAAAACTGTGTGGTTATGGCGCAGGGATACTCTCGGAAATGGGCGGTGTCGTTACTATCGCTAAAGTCGCCGCGACCGGAACGCTTTTCTCATTTTTTTCTTCTGTTTTTTTGTTCCTCTTCTCCTTTGTGATCTGTGTTTCTTCCTTGTGGGGGGATTCCCGTTCTGCCGGGGTGCCGAACGGCGGTGTGATGCCGGGAGCTCCCGACGCCAGCTCTCAGGAAATCAATCCCTTCCGATCGATCTATCCCGCGGCGGCAAAGATCGTCGGGCAGGGCGACTCGCATGAGTCGACCAACACTCATGTACAGTCCGTCTTTTATGGTTCGGGGTGCTATGTGGCCGAGGTCGGTGAGTTCGGGATCGTTCTGACAAACTGGCACGTTGTCAGCGAGGCTGTTGGTCCGCTCCTGGTGAAGTTCAGTCGGTTCGAGACCCCCGGCATAGTGATCATGGCCGATACGGTCTGGGATATCGCCGCGATCGTTGTCTATCGACCGCCGTTTCTTCCGTTCCCCATTTCGCTGGAAGTCCCTCAGCTGGGTGACGAGTTGTGGGTTGCGGGGTTCGGACAGCATACCGACCTGACCGGCTATCAGGTCTCGTCCGGCCAGGTGCTCGGCTACGGCCGTCCGAACGAATCGAGCGAAGACGGGAACGAGACGAAATGGAACTGCGGCCCCGACACGAAGGGCACTCTTCCCTGCGAGACCATCCAAATTTGTACCGGCGTACGTTACGGTGATTCCGGCGGCCCGATCATCAACCAATATGGCGAGTTGGCGGGGATTCTGTGGGGCTCCGATGGTCATCTGGCGATGGGGACATTCTGTCTCCGCCTTCAGGCGTTTTTGACCCAGGCCCAGTTCCAGCTGATGCATTACCGTTATTCGGCGCCCGAATTTTTTGCTCGAGCGTCCCGTCGAGAAATCCCCTTAAAGAAAATCGCGATGCCGTCGGTTCCGGCGCAAAACGCGTTGCGCGCCTCCGGAATATTCCCGATCTCGTCGGTGCCGGTCTATACGAGCGCTTCGAAACACCCGCCCACGAAAGACCTGCCGGCCTTCTACAAGCCTGCCACGGTGACCGACATCGACGACGCGAGAACAACGCCTCCGTCGAAGGAATTCCTGAGGATTCAGGCCGATTATAAAAATGCCCACAAAGAGGGGTACACGCTTCCTCCCTACCCGGCGATCTCCTCCCCGACCTTAGCCGCACAGCGCAAGGCGATCGGACGGAGCCATCCGGAGGTTTATATCGATGCCCGCTTTGCCGCGTCGAAACGAAAAGGGGAAGCTTCTTCCGAGATCCAGGCGACCGGTGCGTCGAATGTGGCAGTCGCCTCGACAAATTCAAAGAAATCCGTAAAATACAGGACCGCTGGAGACAGTGAGTCTGATTTCCGGAACGCCGGGTTGGAGAAAGCCGCATCGAATCCGAAAATGGCGGCCCAAACGGTTTCCGAACCGTCGGCCGAAGGGGTCGATTCGGGTGACAAGGAAAAGGGAAGCTGGAGAAAAAAGGTTCCGGGTTTTCCGCAGATTTCCCTGAATAACGTACAGTCGATTGTCGCAATCGTTGTCATTCTCTTTCTGTTTGTTAACTCACTCCGCCTCCTGTCCGTAGCTTCGCAAGATAAGTAAAACACCCGCTTTTGAGGGGGAGGTTCTCGTGCGGCGGTATTTTATCGATTGGAAGCTCCCGTTCCTTCGGGAGTCGGTTCGTAGGCTTTTGGAAGAGGATTTTATCGGGGGGATCAAAGAGGGGCGCTTAGATCTTTCCGACGCGGTTTGTGTGTTTCCGTCGAGTAAGGCGATGCGTCTGTTCGAAGAACACCTCGTTCTCGAAGTCGAACGGCTCATCGGCGAGGGAAAACTTGATTCGGCCTGGATCCCTCCCGAGACCGTGACGGTCGGAGCGTTACCCGAACTTCTCTACACGCCTTCAATGCCCTTTGCCTCTCGGGCAGAGGAGATTCTCGCATGGCGTAAGGCCGTTCGGCGCGTTCCGGGCGGGTTTGATGCCCTTTTTTCCGATCGTTTCCCGAAACCGACCGGCTTTACCGGCGAGACGGAAATCGCTTTCCTCTTGGCACGGCTTTATCATGATGTTGCCTCGGAAGGTCTCGATTTTTCCTCTCCGCGCGATAAAATCAAGGCAAAGAATACTTTACCGGAGGAGGTTGGGCGATGGGCGGTACTCTGTGATGTTCAGAAGCATTACCTCGAGGTTCTTGAAGAGAACAATCTCTGCGACAGGCAAAAGGAACGGCTAACCGCCGTCGAAGAAAAACGGTGCGGAACCGAGAGGCAGATTCTTCTCTTCGGGGCGGCCGATTTGAACGGTTTGCAAATAAAAATGCTTAACCGGATCGACGATATGGTTACTGTTTTCGTTCAGGCGCCGGAACGGGAGGAACCTCTCTTCGACGAATATGGTCGTGTGTTGCCGGACCGGTGGCAAGAGCGGAAGATCAAAATTCCGGACTCCGTGTTGATTCCGACCGCCAACCCAGACCAAGAAGGGAATTGGACGGCGCGTTATGTCGGTCTCTTCGGAACGGACCGGGGAACGGACGCTTTTCATTCCGACCGTGTCTCGATTAGCATGCTCGACACGGGAACGCTCCCTACGCTCACGGAGGCGTTGACCGAAATGGGAGTTCCTTTTCATTTCGGCGAAGGGAAACCTTTTTCCGAAAATCGGGTCGCTCTTCTTCTGCGCGCGACGGCCGATTATCTGCGAACCGGATCGTATGACGATTTTGCGAAATGGATACGTCACCCCGATGTTGAACGGAGACTGCGCCGAGGGAGCCCCGAGCTGGAAAAACTGGATTGGCTCAGCAGGCTCGACGAGTATCAAAACAGCTATATCCCCCTACGATTCTTGCTTTCGGAACGGGAACTTTTCGACGGCTGTCATGACATCGGTCTGATGCTCGACGAGGTCGGGAAACTCTTCCGGCCGATCACCGACGACGGGAGTCGTCCCGTCTCGGCGCCCCTGACCGAGTTTCCTCGGAGAGTCGCCGAATTCCTCGGGAATTTCTATTCCGATACCGGCGAGTGGAACCCCGGTGGGAACTACACGGGGAGCGAAGAAGAGTTCCTGCGCGACTATCAGATCGACAAAGGTCTGGAAATTCTCTACGACGTCTTCAATGTGGTTTCGGACATTTCCGAAAAGCCCGATCAAGTTTCCGCCGATCAGGCGATTTCCTTTTTTCTGCGATGTGCTTCGGGGAATATTCCCGATCCGCAAACCGACGATGCGGTTTCCATGTCCGGTTGGCTCGACGCGCGATTCGACGAGTCTCCTGCCATTATTCTGGTCGGTTTCAACGAAGGAATCATCCCCGAGTCGAAGTCGAGTCATACGTTTCTGCCCGACACGATCCGTCGGGATCTTGCCATCGAAGATAATGCCCGTCGTTACGCGCGAGACGCCTATTTCCTATCGGTGATTCTCGAAAACCATTCCCCCGCCGAGCGACAGGTTCGCATTCTCTTTGCCCGCGGCGGTTCCGACGGGGGCTCGATGTTACCGAGTCGTCTCCTTTTGATGGGGGATTCAATGGAGGTTGCCGAGCGTATTGAACGATTTTTCGGCCCCGTGCCTCCGTTTCCCGATGAGTTGCTTCCGAAGGAAAAGGAAACCGGCGAACGTTGCATTACCGCCAAGATATCCGAAGTTGTCGAGGTTGCCGAGGCGGCCGAAGCCGACGAACCGGTCGAGACAGACGTATTCTCTCTTCCGATTCTCCGGATGACCGGTGAATTGCCGGAGAAGATGAGCATTACAGATTTTGCTTCCTTTCTGTATTCTCCCTACAACTACTTTCTGGAAAAAGATAGTTGCTACGGTCTCAGAAATTCGGAAGATGCAGACCGGGAATTCGGAAAGAACTTTTTCGGTATCATCACACACGACATTCTCGCCGATTTCGGTCGTGACGAGGCCATAAACCAATCCGCCGATGATGAAGAGATTTATCGGTTTCTTTCCGGAAAGCTCGATGCCAAGTTTAGGGAATACGAATCGCGCCACGCGGCCGGAACTGCCCTGTTGCAACTTGAACAAATCCGCCGACGCCTCAGGGGGTTTGCTCGCTGGCAGGCCGAATGGCACCAAACGGGAGCCAAGATTATCTTCGCAGAAAAGAAAGCCCAAGCCCTTCTGACGGAGAGTCCCCCTTTTGTCGGCGAAAATATCTTTACGCCGGTCACGTTGTCCGGGTCGGTCGACCGCATCGACTACAATCCAACGATGGAACAGTGGTTCGTTTTTGATTACAAGACTTTTGAAAGAGAAAGAGAAGGGACGCACGAACCACCTTCGATATGGAGTTCCGTTTTGGAACCGCTGACCCAACGTAAGACCAAGGATGACGAGGTGCTCCTCAACATCAGGCAGGAAAATATCGTGGAAACCGAACATCGGGATCATGCGAGAGACCTCTATTACCCGATCGGAATCCCCGCCGAAAAGAATAAGCGGTGGAAAAATCTGCAGCTTCCGCTCTACGCGAAACTTGCCGAAACGCTCATTCCGGGGCAAGGCAGGTTTCTCCGCGGAGAGAACCCCTTAGCTTTGGGGTATATCACTTTGGGAAAAGATTTTCATGCCAAAGCTTACCTCGGAAACTGGACGCCCCAAGAGATCACCGAGGCGATTCAAACCGCGAGGTGGATACGTTCCCGAATCCAGACGCTATGGAGAGAGGGTGTTGATCCGCACGCCTATCTTGTTCCGGAAACTCCCGAGCTCGGGCGCCTTTATGAGCCGCCTAACGGTTATCAGAGGAATCGCCAGACGCCTCTGCGTGACTTTCCCGACTGAGACCGGTGTTATGCCGAATGAAGGTTAAAAGGGACTGGATTCCTCGGAATCTTCTCGTCACCTCAATTTTCAGTCGGAGATCCGCCTGTGCCCCGACTCGCAACAGCGGTGGTCATGGCGGACCAAGTGATGGTCGGAGCCGTAGATGTCGCGGATAATCGTTCCGTTGAGTGCCGAGGTTGGATGAACGACCACTCGGCGGTTTATACAGATAACGCTCCGCACATAGCGCGAGACGACCCCCAGGTCATGAGAGACAATCAGAATCGTCGTCTGACGGTTCTGCTCTTCGAGGAGCTGGTAGAGGATGTCGGCCCCCCGCGGGTCCATGTTGTTTGTCGGCTCGTCGAGGATGAGAAGCTCCGGACGGGCGGCGATGGCGCGGGCGATCAGCACCCGCTGCCGTTCCCCCCCCGAGAGGTCGCCGAACGCTCTTTTTTCCAGGTCGACCAATCCCATCTGCTCGAGTGCCTCACGCGCAGCCGTGGTGTCGGCTCTTGTGTATCGAAAAAACGCGCGCCCGAGACGGTCGGCAACAGATTCTTTTTCTTCTGTCGCTGCACCGATTCGGCCGGTCAGAACCACATCGAGAACCGAAATCGGAAAGAGACGGTCGCTGTGAACCTGCTGCGGCACGTATCCGACACGAAGGCGTGTTTCGGCGGGGTTCCCGCCGAAGAGAGTGACACTTCCCCGTTGCGGGGTAAGGAGCCCGAGCATCAGACGGACGAGTGTGGTTTTCCCCCCGCCGTTCGGACCGATGATCGAGGCGAATTCCCCCGCAACGATCGTCAGATTTACATCTTCCAGCACCGGTTCGGACGGTCTGTAGGCAAAGTCACAGGAGGTGATGATTACAATCGGTTCTTGGGAAGACATGGAATTTTGGTTCTTTTCTTTATCGAACGCCGGCGAGCGGAAAATAGGTGTCGTACCAATTAAAAATCGTCGGAACCGGACGCTTGGAACTCGTTATAGCCGTCGATTTCCACGAACTCTTCTTTGTTCATAAATCGGGTGTACTCGGCGGCCCACCGCAGTTCAATGGTTCCCGTCGCGCCGTTACGCTGCTTGGCGATAATGATCTCGGCTTTTCCTTTTAGGTCACTATCGTACGCTTCTTCATCTCTTACGTAGTACTCTTCGCGATGCACAAAGATGACCACGTCGGCGTCTTGTTCGATGGCGCCCGATTCACGCAGGTTACTCAGGCGGGGGCGGTTGTCTTTAGACTGTTCGGCCTGGCGGTTGACCTGGGCCAAGCAGAGGACCGGAATGTCGAGTTCCCGGGCCAATCCCTTGAGTCGGCGTGCTGTTTTCGCGACCTGTTCCTGACGCGGTTCCGTGGGATTGTCCGGTTCGATCAGGGTCAGGTAGTCGATCACGATCATCGCCAGACCCGATTTGCGTTTGAGACGGCGGGCAGCAGCGGCGATTTCCGAAACGGTGTGTGACGACGAGTCATCGATATACAGAGGAGCTGCGGCCAGTGCGGCAGCGGCTTCAAGGAATCGATCTCGCTCGATATCGTCCAGATAATTACCACGCAGTCGTTTTCCCGGCACCCGTCCCCGTGCACAGAGCATGCGCAAAGCCAGTTCTTTCTTCTCCATTTCGAGACTGAAAAAGAGCACCGGTTGCTTTGTTTCCACGGCGACGTAGTCGGCGATGTTGGTTGCCAACGCCGTTTTTCCCATGCTCGGCCGGGCAGCTAAAATGATCAATTCCGACGCGCGCAGGCCATTCAGGATTTCATCGAGTTTGGTGAATCCGGTGGAGAGACCGTCCATCTCTTCGGTCATGTTGTCGATTTTGAACAACAGGTCGCCCATAATCTCTCGCATCGGCCTGACATTTTGGGAGCTCCGCTCATTGCTGATCTGGAAAATTTCCTCTTCGGCTTCGGCAATCAGATCTCGGGGCTTTTTGTCCGATTCGTAAGCCCCCACGAGAATTTTGGAACTTGTTTCGATCAGTTCGCGCAGAATGGCTTTGTCTCGGACAATTTTGGCATAGTGAGTGGCGTGAGCCGCGACCGGCACCGATGTCATCATCTCGGCAATATAGGCTTCGCCACCGATCTGTTCCATTTCGCCGTTTTGCCGGAGCCGTTCGGTCAACAGAGTCAGGTCGATCCCTTTCCCTTCGTCATGCATAGCGAGCAGACACTGAAACAGACGGCGGTTCGCATCTTTGAAGAATTCATGCGGTCGGACAAGAGATATAACCTCGTCGCAGACCATCGGATTGAGCAGGATCGCACCGATCACACCGGCTTCGGCCTCGGCGCTGTACGGAAGTTGTCGGTCATACGGCATTTGCGTTGCGGTGCGCGAAACTCTCGAATCCCCGTGCTGTCCTCTTTCTCTGGGCATATTTCCCTCCATATCCTTGAAGCGATTCCGAACCGGTGAGTCTGTAAAAACAGATTGTGTAAACCTTTTAAAACCGAATTATCTCGGAATCAATACATTATCACTTTCAGCAAGTCTTGCTAGTCATTCGGTTAAAGTTTTCTGCAAACCCCTACGAAAACGATTTTTCAGAGATCGCGGTCATCAACGTAATCGAAGAAAAACTCTTCGTCGTCCGGATAGGTTTCGATCTGTACGGGATCGGAGTGCGGGGGCTTAGGCCATGATTCGGGGCGCGGTTCGATCAGTGACTCCTCAAGACGCGCGACGATGGTATCGGCAGATCGCTCGATTTGTTTGTCGAAAAGATCCCCTTCGGATTGATGCGTCACCGTCTTTGGAATCGGTGTATCGGGCGTTGCGGCGGACGGAGCCGACTCGGCGGGTGCGGCCGGGGGCGTCGGGGGGGTGTGAGGGGATGGAACGGCAGGGGCATTGGCTTCCGGCGCTTTCTCGGCAACTCGCGCCGCCGCCTTCGGAGGAGTGCTTTCCTCGCGCTTTTTTTGCGCAGCTTTCTCGGCGAGGAGCTTGTTGATAATAAAGATGATGCGCCCCATGGTGATCGGCATACCGACGGTCGTACGCCAGCGGGATCGCGCCGTTTTCGCTCCCCACTTTAACTGGTTTTCATCAAGCAGAAGAATGGCCGGAACCTCTTCGGCCGCGGGAATTTTTGCCAGTTCGTTAAATCCCAAAACGGCCTTTTTACCGAGTGAATGAGCGTTGATCAGAACACAGTCGACATTGAGCCGATCGCTGGCAAACCGTTCGAGAAGCCGTTCGACCGTTGAGAAGATCAGGACGCGATACCCTGCGTTCTTCATGGCGTCGCGGAACGAGTCTTGCAAATTGATATTCGACTCGACAACGCACACAACCGGCAGATCGGAAGTTTTTTTGGCGTGTTGAACGAGACTCAGACTACTGGCGGACGGATTTTCGACTCCGGGATCCTCGGAGGTGCCGAGCTGTTCGAGCTTTTGTGTTACATGCTGAAGGTCGGCCAGCATCGCGGCAGGGGACTGGTATCTTTTCTCCGGGTCGAGCGACATAGATTTATCGACAATGTACGCCAGTGCCGCCGGGATCCTCGGCATTACCTGCCGGATCGGCCTGACCTTGAGAAAACGGTCTTTGTTGAGCCGCTGGGCTCGCTCCTTGACATTCCCGAGTGGGGCGATTCCCGTGAGCATTTGGTAGAACATCGCTCCCAGGAAATAGATGTCGCTCCGTTTGTCGTCACGCCGAACACCGGTGCACCTTTCAAGCGCAGCATACTCGATAGCGCGTTGATTCCTTTGTTCGTTTTTGGAATCAGCGTCGGCCGCCAGCCCGAAATCGAGCAGAAGCGCTTTGCCGGAAGTGGAAATCAGGACGTTGGTCATTTTCATGTCGCGGTGAAGATGCGAGCGTTTAAATGCATAGTCCAACCCCGTGCAGATGTCGGAAACGATTCGGGTGGCGATTTTGTATTCGATCTTCTTGTGCAGGCTGAGATATTGTCGGAGCGTCTGCCCCTCGATGAAATCCATCACGATGTAATGGGTATTATTTTCGGAATAGTAGCCGTGGATGCAAACGATATTCGGATGACGCAGTTGCATGCCGAGCTCGGCTTCCCGCTCGAAAAGATTGACTGCCTCGGCATCGGAAGAGTAACGGCTACGGAGAACTTTGACCGCAGCGGTTTTCCCCGTTTCGGAGTGAACGGCGCGGAAGACCCGCGCGAACGTCCCCGCCCCGGTGGAATAGAGAACCTTGTACTTTCCGTAGAAAAAGCCGGATGTCTCTCCCGAGGCGAGCCGTTCCACCTGATACTTGGTCAGGTGGCCTTGGCGCAGAAGTGCTGTAAGGAACCGGTTCCGGTCGACATTTTGGGTGCCGAGGGAGTTCCAAACGTCTTCGAGCTGCGACGGCGTGAGAATTTCAAGCGCCAAAGCCCGCTGGGCGATTTCGTCTACGGAGAGGTCTGCCATTAACGGAACACGGGGTTATAGGAACTTTCGATAAACAGTCACCCCCATTATAGCGAACAAAGTCGTTTTGTCAAAAATCTTTTTGCCTCCTTTGCGGGGGAATATCCCCTCCGGAGGAACAGTCTGGTTCCGGGTTAAATGAAGGAGGCAGGAAAAACAGCGAATCCTTTTTTCTCCCGGTCGGCGTCGCGGGCCATGCCGCCGGGGCGCCCGGCGATGCTATTGAAATTTCCCGATGTTTGCTTATAATTGGCAAGGGTCATTTCCCCCCATTTTGATGGGTTTGGTTTAACAGAGATGTCATCAATCGAGGAAACGATGGAACAGTCATCCGCAGAGACAACCCCGATCGCGGTGCCGCGACGGCTTATTACGGTCTTTGATACCACCCTTCGTGACGGGGAACAGTCCCCCGGAGCGAGCATGAACCTGGCAGAAAAGCTGGAAGTGGCTAAAGCTCTGGAAGAGCTTGGCGTCGATGTCATTGAAGCCGGTTTTCCGATCGTCTCGCCCGGCGATTTTGAGTCGGTTTTGGAAATTTCCAAAACAGTCAAAAACGCAGGCGTCTGCGGACTGGCACGCTGTGTCGATAAAGATATTGACGCCGCGCGCGACTCGCTGAAAGTCGCCAGGCGCCCCCGAATCCACGTCTTTTTGGCAACGAGCGCGATTCACCGCGAATATAAACTTCGTATGACCCAGGAAGATATCATTGCCCGGGCGGTTGAAGGGGTCAAGCGTGCCCGCAACTACTGTGACGATATCGAATTCTCTCCTGAAGACGCCTCCCGAACCGAGATCGACTTCCTCTGCCGCGTCGTAGAGGCGGTGATTGCCGCCGGGGCGAGTACCGTGAATATTCCCGATACGGTCGGTTATACGACGCCGCAAGAGATGTTCGAGCGGATTCGAATCCTTCGAAATCGGGTGCCGAATATCGATAAAGCCGTTATCAGTGTCCACTGTCACAATGACCTGGGAATGGCGGTCGCCAACACCCTTTCGGCGATTCAGGCCGGTGCCCAGCAGTTTGAATGCGCGATCAACGGGCTCGGTGAGCGTGCCGGCAACTGCGCTCTCGAAGAAGTGGTCATGGGGCTGAAGACCCGTGGCGATATTTTCAAGGCCGACACACGGGTCAACACCAAGAGGATCGTTCCGACGAGCCGCTTGGTCTCGCGGATCACCGGTCTGAAAGTCCAACGTAACAAGGCGATTGTCGGCCAGAATGCCTTTGCACACGAATCGGGGATTCATCAGGCGGGGATGCTCCGCGAGCGGACGACCTACGAAATCATGACGCCGGAAAGTGTCGGGCTTCTCAAGAGTGACCTGGTTCTCGGCAAGCACAGCGGACGGGCCGCGTTAGCCGACCGTGCCAAGCATCTCGGATATACCCTGACCCAAGAGCAACTTGATGTCGTATTTACCGAGTTCAAAAAACTGGCCGACCGAAAAAAGGATGTCCTCGACGTCGATATTCTCGCGCTCATCGAACAATCGATTCGTGATAAAAATTTTCAGTCCGAGACGGTCGATCGTTATTGGCACTATGTTGATTACGAGATGTCGATTGGTACCGAAAAGAAGCCGACGCTGCGGTTGACCCTTTCACAGAACAACGTCAAGAAAACCGTCGAGGTTCAGGGGGAAGGCGGGCCGGTCAATGCGCTCTTCGAAGGAATTCAGATGGCGACCGGCTACCAGTTGGTTATCCGCGAATATAAAGTCGACGCGGTTTCGGGCGGGCCCGATGCACAGGGGGAAGCTGTGGTCCACCTCGAGGAAGCCGCGGTCCCCGGCACCGTTTACCGCGGCCACGGCATCTCGATTGATGTGATCGAAGCTTCGGTGATGGCAATGGTCAATGCGGTCAACCGCTTGATCGGCGGCCAGGTATCGGTCGGCGCGTAAAGAGTAGAGGGGACGACGATGAAGACATCCCTTATGTTTCCGATGTGCGGAGGCTTATTGTTGACCTCGGCGTTCTTTTTGGTTTCGGGGTGCGACAGCCCCGAAGTCCCGCGCGGCGAGTACGGGGAAATTATTGATGAGTTGCCCGACTTTCCCCACTCTCCCAAGACTCTTCCCATCCCGGATGGAGTTCTCCCTCGGGAGCAACAGATAGAATCGTTATGATCCGGGGAGAATTGTGGGTACCATCCCCGAATATTCGCGTTTTGCCTTTTGGGTCATTTTCAATGGAATGTTCCCTTCTCGGTTTGCGGACAGATAAATGTCAGATACACAAAACGACGGCACCGTGCCTCTCCTTTCCATCGTAACTCCGGCCTTCAACGAAGAGGCGAATCTCGAAGAATTTCATCGGCGGGCAGCCACCTGTCTTGACACCGCGAAACTGACGTGGGAAATCATCATGGTCGATGACGGCAGTTCCGACGATACTGCCAATGTGATCGATCGTCTCCACCAAAAAGATCCGCGGGTGCGTGGGGTGTCGTTTGCCCGGAATTTCGGAAATCAACATGCGGTTTCTGCCGGGCTGGCCGCATCGTGCGGAAAGGCGGTGGTGATTATCGACGCTGACCTGCAGCACCCCGTCGAGTTGATCCCGGAGATGGTTGAGGCGTGGCAACAGGGATTTCGGGTTGTCAACACGGTTCGTCGCTACGGCCACGACGTATCTTTTTCGAAGCGTCTCCTTTCGGCGATTTTTTATAAGGTCATGAACCTCCTTTCCGGAACGAAAATCGAGACCGCCGCACCCGACTTTAAACTTCTTGATCGGCAGGTGGTCGACCTTCTTGTGCAGATGCCCGAACGGACGCGCTACCTTAAAGCGTTGATCCCCTGGCTCGGTTTTAACCAGACCTGCATTTCCTTCGATTGCCAGGAACGCTACGCGGGGAAGTCTTCCTTTAACTTCGTGCGGCTTGCCGAGTTGGCGCTCGACGGGATTATCAGTTTTTCGACCAAGCCACTCCGGTGGATCATCTATCTCGGGGCGCTTGTTTTGCTGATTACCGTTCCCTATGGGTGCTGGGCGTTCTTCCAGTTCTGTTTTCTCGGTCCGAAGACAGCGGGGTGGACTTCGATCATCCTGCTGAACCTTCTTCTGGGAGGAGCGACCCTTATTTCCCTCGGGGTGATTGGGGAGTACATCGGCCGGATTTACAATGAGGTCAAGCAGCGTCCCCTTTACACAGTGAAAAAGGTATGGGGAATTGACGAAAAGAGCGTGGTACGCGCGGCTTTCGGCTATGAGAGAAAAGAGGATGACGGAACTGATCTTCAATGCTGACGATTTCGGTCTTTCCCCGTCGGCAAACCGATCGATCGTCGCCTGTGCGCGGGCGGGACTCTTAAAGTCGGCTTCACTAATGGTCACACACCATTCGGCCGAGGATGCCGTGCGGCTCGTCGATTCACTCGATGAACCGATTCGGCTCGGTCTGCACTTCTGTCTGACCTCCGGCCGAGCGGTTTCGCCCGCTACATCGATTCCCCTCTTGGCCGCGCCGGACGGGAGGTTCAAAAACGGGTTTCTCTCTTTGCTGCGGCTCCTGACTTCGAGCTGCCGCGCCGAGGTGTCGGCACAAGTCGCCCTTGAGTTCGAGGCTCAGTATCGTCGATTTGAGAGGTTGCTTTCCCTGGCCCCGCGGACCACGGCCGATCACCTCGACTCGCACCAGCATATTCATGTCTTTCCCCCGATGATGAAACTCTTCGGACAAAAGGCGCAGCAGGCGGGGCTTGTCTTACGTATCCCCTCTGAGCCGGTTATTTGTGTTGCGCGCCTGTTTCGACCGCCGGTCCTCTCCCGTGCCGGAGGATACGCCAAAAAGAGAATTCTCGATCACTTCATTCACAAAACACCCGAAGCCTTCGCATCGGCACCGATCTATTTCGGTGTCATCGATTCGGGACGAATGGACTGCGGTGCGATAAACGCCGTCCTAGACGCTCTGCCGCGATTGCTCAAAAGAAAAAAGGAGAAGCGTCAGGTAGAACTCAACCTTCATCCGTGGAAAATTGCCGGAGAGAAAGAAATCGTTCCGCAATACGCCAGCGCTGCCGATCGTGCATTCGGAAACTCTCCGTTACGGGAAGAAGAATTTAACGCCCTTGTAAAACACGCACCCCAAATCCAAGCAAAAATGTCGGATTTGGGGTTTACAACGTCATACTTCAGAATACCGGCACGGCGCCGATAGGCCGGGAAGAAAAAAGCTTAGTCTTTACGATGCCTGATCTTCGAGCGCATTCGTCGCTTTTTTCTACCGAGCTTTCGCCGACCCTTACCCGTCTTTTTGGTTCCCACTATTTACTCCGTGTTATTTCGCTAAAATGTTAACCGAATGACATCGGCGCAGGAGCTAACGGCACCCGCCGATCTAGAAATCTACTCACCCGGCCAATATACCACAATCGACCGAGGGGGAAAGGGGGGAGGGAATCGTCGAACAGACGAAAACTGTTCCGGGAATCCCCCCTCTTTCTATCCTGTCTTTGAGTACGGTCCCCTCTTCGGCATCACGTACAAGCGCGTAGAGAGCCGTGCCGCTTCCGGTAAGACGGAAGTCCCCGTAGGGGAGCAGGTGTGTGAAGATCTCGTCGAGACATGGCAAGATCGTTCGGGCTGTCTTTTCCAGTCGGTTGAATAGGAGGGGACGGATTTCATCGACGTTTCCGCGCAGGAGTGCGGAGATCAGCAACTCAGGAGAGT
Organism: Thermoguttaceae bacterium; assembly: GCA_050943135.1. Taxonomy (GTDB): domain Bacteria; phylum Planctomycetota; class Planctomycetia; order Pirellulales; family Thermoguttaceae; genus RUG695. The sequence goes on from JBMNOP010000013.1 coordinate 40,781, forward strand.
GTCGCATTTCCGTCCCCGCTTGCGGAACCGCCTGATAAACCTCGGCGGTTGAAAGTCCGATTGGCGGTTTTATGAGAACCGTCGTCAGGGGGGCGATTCCACTCGGTAACGGCTCGGTCTGTTCGCCGCGTCCTTTGCCGAGAGCGAATCCTTTTTCAAAGAAGAGGGGGACGTCGCTGCCGAGACGCGCCCCGATTTCGGCGAGTCGTTTTTGAGTGTAATTCAACGCTAAGAGTCGGTTAAGCCCCACCAATACCGCGGCGGCGTCGGAAGAACCGCCACCGAGTCCCGCCTCGGTCGGAATTCGTTTGAGAAGTCGAATCCGCAGAGAAGGAGAGGCTCCGGAGGTTTCGGAAATGGCACGGGCCGCTTTAACGGCCAGATTCCCCTCGTCGTTCGGGACCGACGCCGAAAGATCCCGTCCGAACTCATCGACACACGTCAGAGTAATGCATTCTCCCGATCCGGGAAGCAATTCGATTTGGACCTCATCGCACAGAGAAATCGGTGCGGTAATCGTCACCACTTCATGATAGCCGTCGACACGCCGTCCCAAGATCTCGAAAAAAAGGTTCAGTTTAGCCGGGGCTCGAAGGGTGATCCGGGACGAACTCATTTTTCCTCTCCTACAAGGGGAACGCTTCTTCACGAAAGGGAGGAGTTGCGCGGCCCTGCCGAAAATCAATCCGGGAACATCCTTTACGGATGGGGAGAAGGCCGGAGTTTTTTCAAGAGCCAGCCAATGTTTTCGGCGAGGGTATCAAGGGTCCTGAGGCCTTCCTCGTCAGAGCAGACATCACCCTTGTCTTTGGCCGCCAGGACGTTCCAGTAAGAAGAACCGGGGACGATCATCTGCGAGGCGAGAAAGAACATGTTGATTTGGGCAAAAGTGAAATTCTGCCCGGCCCGGCGCGCCACAGCGATCGAGGCACCGATTTTACGGCGAAGAACGTTTTCGCCCCGACGAGCCACCGACCCGACTCGGTCGAGGAGAGCCATCAGCTGAGGAGTAGCCGAGCCGAACCAGACAGGTGAACCGAGGATGATTGCGTCGGCCTGCGCGAATTTCGGGAAAAGAACTTCGAAGTTGGGATCGGGGACCACGCACCGACGCTCCTTGGCGCATGCGTAACAAGCTATACACGGTTTTACCGGGTACTCGGCGAGAGAAACGAACTCGGCTTCCACCCCCGACTCGGCCAGACGAGTCAAAACTCGCTTTACTGCGATGTCGGTATTACCACCAAGACGGGGGCTTCCGGAAATGCCAAGCACTTTCACTTTGCGGACTCCCAGGCGGAAGAGGGGTTATGAATTATAAATAAGGGGGGACTATTTCGCAGCCGAGGCGAAAGGTTTTGCACGGACACGCTTCGTTACCGAGCCGCAGCGAAGGCACTGGGCACAAACGCGAACGGTCTTGTTGGTGCCGTTTTCGGTCGTGATACGCACGCTTTGAAGGTTGGGGCGGAACTCACGGCGGGTGACTCCGGTCACCTTGGTACCAACCCCCTTAAGGCGCTTGGCACGCCCGCGGGTAGTCATCTGATTGCCAATTTGGCGCCCTTTTCCACAAATCTCACAAATCCGCGACATTGTTCTATTTCCTAGTGATATCCCTGAGATATTGGATGTTTGATCTTCTGGACTCTCCGGTAGATTATAGGGGGGATTCCATAAACGGCAAGGGGGAGCTAAAAATCTCTCGGGGGAACCTTTCACATTACCTATTGTTCCGTTTTTATCCTGTTTTCGGAATCGACCTTGACGACTTTAGCCCTGTAGTCGGCCAGCTCGGTCTCGTCGTACCGCGCATAGGTGATGATCACCAGGATGTCTCCGACGACTCCACAGCGAGCTGCCGGTCCGTTGAGCATTATCGTGCCGCTCCCCCTAGGTGCGGCGATGGCATAGGTCACCAGGCGTTCCCCATTGTTTACGTTGAGAACGTGGACCTGTTCTCCGGGAAGAATATCAGCAGCCTCGAGCAGTTCGGAATCGATCGAGATACTTCCCTCGTAGTTAAGGTCACAGCCGGTCAGCGTCACCCGATGAATTTTTGACTTTAACATGGTTCGCAACATCTTCTTGATCCTCCCCGAAACAACAGAAGATAACGGATATTTACGACTATTCCATAATAAGCTTTTTTTTCTTTTCATAAAGCCCCGACCATTCGAAAAAGCACCGAAAAACATAGGCCAAGAACCACTGAGGCCTTCGTCCATCCTTCCCGTTTTTCCTGTTCATCAATGGGGCGGACCCGATTGACATTTTTGGAGGGGAGGGTAAATTGATTAGAGTCCCCCATTGTGGATAATGGGGTCATACGAGGTATTCAGCGAGAATTTGCATTAGAAGAGAGAGCTTTAATGCCGACCATTAACCAGTTGGTTCGCAAGAACCGGAAGCAGCAACACAGCTTCAGTAAGTCCGTTGTTTTGGAGAAATGCCCGCAGAAACGCGGCGTTTGTCTGTTGGTTCGCACGATGCAGCCCAAGAAGCCGAATTCCGCGCTTCGCCGTATCGCGCGTGTCCGCCTGTCGAACGGGAAAGAGGCAACCGTCTATATCCCGGGTGAAGGCCACAAACTGCAAGAGCACTCCATCGTCCTCATCCGCGGCGGTCGTGTTCGCGACCTGCCGGGTGTTCGTTATCAGGTCATCCGTGGTACGCTCGACGCGACCGGGGTTGACGGACGTCGCCAGGCTCGCAGCCGTTACGGTGCCAAGCGAGCGGCCGCGCCTGCCAAGAAGAAGTAATTTCTTCGTCGTCGCATCTTTCCAAGCCGTTGGGCCGATTCCGATTGAGAAAGCGGTTTTTATGACAGCAGCCCGTCGGAGTATTTTTCGGAGGAGCTCAAGAACGGTTATCCAAAACAGAACAAAGTTTAACATTGAAAGAGAAAAAAGATGGGAAAAATCACCGCCAGCAAAAAACAGCTCAAACCAGACCCGGTTTACGGTTCTATTTTGGCCAGCAAGTTCATCAACTGCCTGATGTGGGACGGCAAAAAGACGGCCGCGCAAAAGATATTCTATGACGCTCTCGACATTCTCGCTGAAAAAGTCGCTGACGTTCCGTCGATTGAAGTTTTCACCAAGGCTCTCGACAATGTGAAGCCCGCGATCGAAGTCCGTTCAAAGCGCGTCGGTGGTGCTTCGTATCAGGTTCCGATGCCGGTTCGCGCCAATCGTGCGCAATCGCTGAGCATCCGCTGGATACTGGCAGCGGTTCGTGACAAGAAGGGCCAGCCGAGCGCTCGAAAGCTTGCTGCCGAGCTTCTGGCCGCTTACAACAAAGAAGGTGTCGCGTTCACAAAGCGCGAAAACGTCCACAAAATGGCCGAAGCCAACAAAGCATTCGCGCACTTCGCGTGATCGGCTTTTATCTGTATCCCGACCCCAGAGACCGATATCGTTGCGATACCGGTCTCTAGTTTTATCGCTTGGGATGTTTTATCATCTTGGAAGACTGACCGATGGCTAAACAAAATCAGAAAAACACCCGTGATCTGAAGCTCCTGCGCAATATCGGCGTGATAGCTCATATCGATGCTGGCAAGACGACGGTGACCGAGCGGATGCTCTACTACTCGGCGTATGTCCATCGGGTTGGGATGGTTGACAACGGTACCACGGTGACCGACTTCGATCCCGAAGAGCGCGAGCGGGGGATCACCATCAATTCCGCTTGTGTGACATTCAATTGGAAAGATTGGAATTTTAACCTGATCGACACTCCGGGGCACGTCGATTTTACCGCCGAGGTTGAACGTTCGCTTCGCGTGCTCGACGGAGGAGTGGTGGTTTTCAGTGCCCGAGAAGGGGTTGAGGCCCAGAGTGAGACGGTTTGGCGTCAGGCCGACCGTTACCATGTTCCGCGGATCGCCTTCATCAATAAAATGGACCGTGAAGGGGCCGATTTTTACGGAACAGTCGATGAAATCCGCGAGCGCCTCGGTGCCGAGCCCTTGATTGTGGCGATTCCCGTCGGTTCGGGGCCCCCTCACGTTCCGGAGGCTTTTCGCGGCACGATCGATCTGACCACAATGAAGCAGCTTACCTTCGATGCCGAAACCCGCGGCGAGAGAATCTCCTGTGCCGAGATCGAAGAGGGGATGCTCAAAGAGGCACAATTCTATCGTGACAAGCTTCTCGACCAGCTCTCGATGTTCAGTGACGAGCTGACAGAAATGCTCCTGGCCGAAGAGGAAATTCCCGCAGAGATGATCCGTGTCGTTTTGCGCAACGCGGTCCTTTCCGATATGGGGGTTCCGATCCTCTGCGGTTCGGCGCTCGACGGTATCGGCGTTCAGACGGTGATGGACGCGGTCGGGTACTATCTTCCCTCGCCGCTCGATGTTCCGCCCGTTCAAGGGGTTGATCCGACGCGCCCCGACGATCCCGTGGCGATCCGCCGCGCCGATCCGGACGAGCCGTTTTGTGCGCTCCTGTTCAAAGTGGTCTCGGACCGTCACGGCGATTTGAGCTACCTGCGTGTCTATTCCGGGAAACTCTCGTCGAATTCCCGCGTGCTGAACCCGCGTGGCAACAAAAAAGAGAATATCCCCCAAATTTGGCGGATTCAGGCCGACCATCGCGAACAGGTCGAAGAGGTCTCGGCCGGCGATATTTGCGGGGTGATCGGCTTGCGTTTCAGCGCAACGGGGGACACCCTCTGCGATGTCAAGGCGCCGATTGTTCTCGAGTCGATCACGTTTCCCGAAACGGTTGTTTCGATGGCGATCGAACCCGACTCGACCGAAGAGTACAAAAAGCTCAAGACAGTTCTCGAAATGATGCGCCGTCAAGATCCGACCTTTAAAGCGGTCGAAAACGAGGAGACCGGGCAGACCCTCATCAGCGGGATGGGAGAGCTTCACCTGGAAGTGATCAAGCACCGACTCCTTCGGGAATTCAAACTGAATGTCCGTGTACATAACCCGCGTGTCAGCTATCGTGAAACGATTCAGAAACAAACAGAAGTGACCGGTGTCTGCCATCGGAATATTGCCGGTTCGCGTCATTGGGCCGAGGTTACCATTCGGTTCGAGCCACTGTCCGAGGAAAGGCAGAAGGTTGAGGTCCGGAGTGAATATACCGGCGAACTTCCGAAACCGGAGTTCTCGAATCTGATTTTGGAATCGATGAAAGAGGAAAGTGAAGCCGGCGGCCAGCTCGGATTCCCGCTCACCCGGTTGCGGATGACTTTTGTTGGCGGTGCGTTCAGCGAGGCCGAAACCTCCGAAGCGGCGCTTCGTATCGCCATCGCCGATGCCTGTCGTAAGGGACTGGCCGAGGGAGGGATCGTCCTGTTAGAACCGATCATGCGTCTAGAGATCTCTACCCCCGACGAGTATGTCGGAGACATCGTCAGTGACTTAAATCAGCGGCACGGGATCGTGACCAAAACACACAATCGCGGTAAACTGGCGGTGATCGAAGCCGAGACGCCGTTGGCCAACCTTTTCGGTTATACATCGGCAATGCGCGGTCTGAGTCAGGGACGCGCGTCAGCCTCCATGGAGCCGCTCAACTACCGTCCCGCGTCTTCTGACGTTTTGAAATCTTTTATGCTGGAGTAAAGAATTTATTGATGGCGAACGATTTTTTCGACAGCAGCGATAGCGACCGATCCAACAAGCCGCTCCTTTATGCCGAGCACTGGGTTCTTCCCGAACCGCTTGAGCTCCAACAGGGGGGAGTACTTGAGAATGTCAGAGTGGTCTACGAGACGTACGGTAAGCTGAACACCGAAAAGAGTAACGCCATCTTTATCTGTCACGCCCTTTCGGGCGATTCGCACGTCGCTTCACATAACGACACCGATGATCCCGGCTGGTGGGAACTGATGGTCGGCAGCGGCAAGGCGATTGATACCGACCGCTACTTCGTCGTTTGTGCCAACATCTTGGGCGGATGCCGCGGGACGACAGGTCCCGACAGTATCGACCCGACGACCGGCCGTCCTTACGGGAAAGATTTTCCGGCGATCAGTATCGCCGATATCGTCAACGTCAACTACAAGCTGATCACCGAGCATCTTGGAATTTCCCGCCTCTTCGCTCTGGTCGGTGGGTCGCTCGGTGGGTTTATGGCACTCGACTGGGCGGTTCGATTCCCCAAGTCGCTCTGCGGCAATGTTATGATTGCCACCGGAGCGCGCCTCTCGCAACAAGCACGCGCTTTCGATGTGATCGCACGTAATGCGATCACGAGCGACCCGAACTTCCATGACGGTCAGTATTACGATAAACCCGTCGGTCCGAAAAAGGGGCTGGCGATCGCCCGGCAACTCGGGCATATTACCTACCTGTCCCGTGAGGCGATGAGTCGCAAATCGGAGTCGGACCGTAAAGTCGACTCTCCATTCGAAACGATTTATCCGATCGGTTCCTACCTGGCGCACCAGGGAGACAAGTTCGTCGAACGTTTCGATGCCAACAGTTACTGTACCCTCTCGAAAGCCTTGGACGACTACAACCAGTCTCAGACTTTTGAAGCTTTGACCGATGACATTAAAAAATCGGACTGCCGCTGGCTTTGTGTTAGTTTCTCGTCGGATTGGCTTTTCTTACCGTCTCAAACCAAAGAGATTGTCGACGCGGCGCTCGCGGCGGGGAAAGAGGTCAGTTATTGCGATGTGGCGAGCCAGGCCGGACACGACGGTTTCCTTCTCAAGCCCGAGATCGATTTTTACGGGCGGCTTGTTAATGCGTTCCTTCACAATCTGGAATCGAATCCGCTGATCAAGGCACCCGACGAATCTTCGTCCGCCTTGGCGGAATTTCCGGAAAAGCGCCCGATTTCTTCTCGACTGAAACATCGAATCGATCTGGATCGGATTATCGAACTGATACCGTCCGGCAAATCAACCCTCGACCTGGGGTGCGGCAAAGGGGAACTCCTCCTTCGGCTCCGCGAGCGGGGCGACAATCGTGTCGTCGGTGTCGAGTTGGAACAGAAATATGTGTTTCAATGTGTCGCACGTGGTCTAAACGTTATTCACGCCGATATGGATAAGGGTCTCCAGTCGTTCCAAGACGGGCAGTTTGATTTTGTTGTCTTATCGAAGACACTCCAGACGGTACGCAACGTCGAACTGGTCCTCGAAGAGATGCTTCGGATCGGTCGCACCGCGATTGTCAGTTTCCCGAATTTCGGCTATCACCGCTTCCGTACCCAACTGGAAATGTTCGGCACGGCACCGCAGACCGACACGCGTCCCGGCCGGAAATGGTTCAATACCAGCGATGTCCGCTTCCTGACGATTGCCGATTTTCGCGAACTCTGCAACGACAAACGTTATCGGATTCAGAAAATGATCGCGCTCGACACCGAGAAAGAGATCGAAATTCCGGAAGAAGACGCGCCTAACGTCTTGGCCGATGTTGCGATTGTCGCACTGACGAAATAGCGCCGAGCCTCGTTCTTTTTATCCATACCGCCAACCTCTCCCAGGTGGGGTTCCCTCCTTCGGGGAATAGTCTTCTTGACAATTTTTCCGGTAAAGATGATACTTCCCCGGGAGCCGCTCCGGCAGGCTTGTTCTGTCTCCGGTTATCGGAAAATAAAGGAATGGATGTGCAAGAGCCAATCTGCGACCAGATCAGAAGTATTATGCCCGCTCGAATCATTGGGCGTGTGGTGAGTACCGAGGGGATTGCTGTTTCCGCCACGGGTTTTCCGGTGCCGATCGGAGCCTTGGCACAAATCGAGTCCTCGGCGGGCGAACTGATTCTGGCTGAGGTGGTCGGGTTCCGTGACAATGTCACCCTCCTTTGTTCCTATTCCGATCTGACCGGAATTCGTCGGGGAACACGTGTGAAACTTTTCCAGACGATTCCACGTCTGCGGGTTGGGGACGAACTCCTCGGGCGGGTTGTCGACGCGTTCGGCCAACCGCTCGACGATCGACCGAAACCGGTCCTCTCGTACCGAATGCGCTACGATCGGCGTCCGCCCGATCCTTGCACACGCCCGCGAATCGATACGGTTCTTTCGACCGGTATACGCGCGATCGACGGTTTTCTGACGGTCGGCAACGGCCAACGGATCGGAATTTTCGCCGGGAGCGGGGTCGGCAAGAGTGTAACCCTCGGGATGATGACACGCTATACTGACGCCGATGTGATCGTGATCGGGCTGATCGGAGAACGGGGAAGGGAAGTCAACGATTTCATTGAACGGAATCTCGGATCGGAAGGAAAACGCAAAAGTGTCGTTGTTGTTTCCACTTCAAACGAACCTGCGTTGATGCGCGTGCGCGCCGCACAGGCAGCTATGACAATCGCCGAATATTTTCGTGACCGGGGGAAGAACGTTCTCTTTCTGATCGACTCACTAACACGCTACGCGCAGGCGTTGCGCGAGATCGGTCTGGCCGCCGGAGAACCCCCGGCGGCCAAAGGATTTCCGCCGAGTGTCTTTTCTTCGATCCCGCAACTTGTCGAACGGGCCGGGCGGGCTCAGACGGGTTCGATCACGTCGTTTATCACGGTTCTGGTCGAAGGGGACGACAAGGACGACCCGATTTGTGATGCGGTGCGCGGTTTGTTGGACGGCCATATCTGGCTTTCGCGCAAACTGAGCACACGGGGGCATTATCCAGCCATCGACCCGCTCGAAAGCATCAGCCGTCTGATGCCCGATATTTGTACGCCGGAACATCTCGCTGCTGCGGCATCACTGCGCAGACTCCTTGGGGTCTATGCCGAAAACGAAGACCTTATCTCGGTCGGTGCGTATCGTCAAGGAACCAATCCCGAAATCGATCGGGCGATTCAACTCAAACCGGCCATCGATGCCTGGCTCTGTCAGAGGGTCGACGAACCTTCGACCTTTTGCGAGGCGCTCGAAGGACTGACGGCGATTGCCGGGCAGGAGTGACGGGTTCGGGGCCGAACATCTCTTTCGCCGCGAACGTTCATGGGTCGCAATTCATAACAAGTCCATTACGTGCCGAAGATCAGTGTGAGAGCTCGTCGATAATACGTTGCACCCTTTTCTCTAAACGCTGGTCGATCATTCCGACCGGGCTCTCGACGATACACCCGCCTTGGGTAATTCGCGGATCTTCGAGAATCTCGACCAGGGTGATTTGAGAGAATTCTTTCAGAAGAGCCTCGACCGAGGGTCGGAGTTCTTTCAGGTCGTCCGGGTTCATCTGGATCTTGATCGAGGTACAACCGATGGCCAGCTCCAGCGCCTCGCGCAAAAGTCCGAGTGTAACATCCTTTATCTGCGGTAGTTCTCGGGCGATGGCCTGGTGTGCGATCACCGCGGCAATCTGGAGGATATTCTTCTCCCAATAAGAAAGGAGTTGCTCGCGTGCGCTGCTGAGTTCGTCGACCAGTTTGCCGAAGAGTGGCTCTTTCGAATCGGACCATTGGCGTAGTTTTTCTTCCCGAACCCGGGCAAAGTCATGTTCCCAATTTTCCTGTGCACTCTTTCTTCCTTCGGCCAGACCGTCTTCGCGGCCGGCGGCAAGTCCTTCCTGATAACCCTGATCCCATCCGTCGTTGCTGTTCCGTTTCTCGAGATTTTGTTCCCGACGCTCAAGTTCGGCGGCCCGTCGCTCGAGTTCGTTCCGTAGCGTGTTTAACTCTTCCTCTTTTTTTTGAAGTGCCAATTCGGCATCCTGCCGGTAACGGTCGATTTGCCCGCGTGCCGTCTCGGTGATCCGGGCCGCCTCTTCCCGAAGTGTTTCCGACGGATTGTCCGAACCGCTGCGAGAGAGGTGTCTCATCGGAAATGGGCGAAGCCCGTCTGCGTTCTCATCTGTATAGCCCATAAATATTTTTATTTCTTATCTTCACTCCGAAAATTTTTCGGTCAGACATCCTTGCTGCCGACAATGCCGAGACTTTCACGCAACGACGTTTCGACCTTCGTGACAATCTCTTCTTCGGGTTCACCCGATTGGTGTATTCGCTTTTCGACTTCCGCCCGAAGACGGTTGGCGAGTACGTCGAGTACACGTGCTCGGTTCGTTTCAGACGCACAGCGTGCGATCAGTGCGATGACCTGTGGCCGCTGTTTGCTCAGAAGCTCCCGCAATTCTTCGGAATCGAGTTCACTGAGAAAGGAGAAGCGATCCGGGATCGTTTTTGAACTATACGATTCTTCGGCGTCATAGGAGAAGAGGTCCTCGGAGATTCCACTTTCCGTTTCCGAGACGCGGAAATGAGGTCTGTCAATATGTGAGGAATCGGAGTCGACCCGAAAATCTCTTGGGGTGCCGTCTTTCGTGTCCGCCGAAAAGAAGTTTTCGTGCAACTTCCCAGCTGCGGAAGGCGTGATGGTTTCTTCGCCCGCGTCGTCATCTTTGTCGGAGAAGGAGGCGTCGTGCAAATCTTCCGCGTCCAATTCATCGAAGATCTTACGTAATTCCGCTTCCTTCATTTTCTGTCGGTCGGTGCGCGGTTCTTCTCCGATTTCCGACACGGCCTGCTTTAAAGGTCTCGACGGTTCCGGAACGTCCACGCTTTTTTCGGACTGCGGGGCGACCTTTGCTCGAACGGTATCGGCCGATTCCGTCTCCGGCTGCGAGACATTTTGTTTCTTAGCATTCCCCCCGGACCGGAAGAAGACCAGGGCGGTGAGCGCGATTCCGACCACGAACGCTAAGATCGGTAGAAAATATTTGCTCAGGGGACCGGTCATCCATTCGTGGAGTATCGCCGTCAGATCGTTCGGTGCTTCGGCCGATTCCTCGTTTGGAGACTCAACAAGAAGGGAGACGCCCCCGATGATTTCCGATCCCGAGGTTTTCGGTTCCGGGTTCTCCGGAACGGGACGATAGACCCGCTCTTCGTCCGAAAGGTCGGTGTAGAGGGAAATATCGATACTTCGGGTTTCCCCATCGTCATCCCCGAGCGTCGGCATTACCACCGCGGCGGTTTGACGCATTTGGGAGAGGATCTCGCGCTTTTTTTCTTCAAAGCGGGACTTTCTCTCTTCGGGGGAGTCGGTCTCTGCGTCCGAAAGACGGCGAATGTAACTTTCCGGCACCGCAATCGAGACGGCAATCGTTTGGGGCACGAATCGAATTTCCGTTTCCGGAACCGCCGCGATATCTGTTTCGTCGCGAAATTCCAAGCCGATCGGCCGGCGTGCTGCGGTGGTTGGGGTAACGTCGGGTTCTTTTTCGGTGCGGACCGCTTCGAGTCCGACAGCTGTTGTTACACGTAGGTTCGGAATATAGCCGAATGCTTCCCGAAATTTGGCCGACCAGAGGTTTTCGAGACGAGCTTCTTCCATTGCGTGCGACGAGCTGTCGAATCTGCCGACGCTCCCCTCGGTTCCGAGCCAGGAACGGCCGCTGACGGTATCGATGATCGAGATGTCGTTATTGTCGGTAATTCCCAGATGGTGACGCGACGCAACGGTGATGGAAGAGATCAACTCCGGTGTGATGGAACAGCTTTCTTTCGGTGTGATCGAAATTGCCGCAGTAACGACCGTTTTCGGGTAGAGCCCCGACTGCTCCCGTCGGGAATGAGGCCCGACACTAGCCGATTCGATCTGGTGAAATGATTCGAGCGTCTTTTCCAACTGCCGTGCACTCGAATAAAGGTCACGGAGTTTTGTTCGGCTTTCCGATTCAAAGGCGCTGATTTCATTGAGGGCGTTTTGCTTGAGCGCGCTCGGTTTTTGTGGAAGTGCCTGGTTTTCTCCCAGAACCTTTTCGTATTCCCCTCGACGTGCGGTGGGAACCCAAAGACAATTGTCACTCCATCGGTAATCGGTCAGACCGGCCTTGACAAGCGCCGCCGCAGCCAATCTTTGATCTTCCCGGTCATAGGTCCAGCCGCCGAACACCGGAGTCTGTTGCGACTCTTCCCCACGATGAGAGATGCGATCGGCCAGAAAGTAGACTCCCGCCGCCAAGATACCCGCCACGGTCAAAATCAAAAGTAAACGGTTTCCGCTCAGAGAGCCAGTCTTTTTCATAACACACAATTCCGCATAGTTTCGGTGGAAAACGGTTGCGGAATCATAAAGAATTCGCCTTTTGGCGTCAACGGGAAGTTTTTGTCTTTGCCCTTCTCGTTCCCTAAAACGCTCCTTCATTTCGAGACGGGATTCGTGAAAACGGTGAACCACTCGATGGAAGAAAAGGTTTTTTCGAAAGAGAAGGGTATCGGTTCGTCGCCCCATCCGTCGGTTTTCCGGAGAGGATCAGGCGAGTTTTTCCCGAAGCGTATTTAAGACGGAGGGTGGAAAATTGCCGTGGGGAGTCAGTTCAAACTGCCGTGCCGACGGGCTGAGTATAGTGATGACGATATCGAGTCGATCCGGGGGAAGGGCCTCGGCGAAACGGTCTCCCCACTCGACGAACGACAGACCGTCCCCGTCGAAGTATTCGTCGGGACCAAGCTCAAAAAACTCATCGGCGTCTTTCAGACGATACGTATCGAAATGGTAGACGGGTATTTGCCCTGATCTATATTCCTTGATCAGAACGAACGTGGGACTGGCTGTCTGACCGTCGGGGACCCCCAATCGGCGGGCGACTGCCGAGGTCAGGCAGGTTTTCCCCGCACCGAGGGGTCCGATCAGACTGACCACGCTCCCAATCGGGAGTGTGTCGGCCAGGGCCTCGCCCAGTCGTCGGGTTCCGCTTTCATCGTGGACATTATACAGGAAACGGTCGGTCATTAACGGCTTCCTTGGATACTGAAACTGAATATCTCCTTTTCGTCGGCATCGTTTTTGACGACCGGGAAGGCGAAGTCGAGCGCCAGCGGTGCCGGTCCGAGCATCGGAATCGAAATTCGCATCCCGATACCGGGTGCAACGCGGTAGGTGTCCCAGCTGTCGATCGATTTGGTTACGATACCGGTATCCAGAAAGAAGGCAAGCTGGAACTCGTCTCCGCCGGAGACCGGAACCAAAAGTTCGGCCGAGTTATAGAACTCGAAATTACCGCCGATCCCGACATGGGTGTTATTATAACGAGGACTCACCTCACGATACTCAAATCCGCGGAGGTTCTGATATCCACCCCCGAAGTAACGGTCGTAGATCGGGGTCTCGTCGCCCGTCCAGCCGGCGGCCGAACGCAGACCGAGAACCATACGCCCAGAACCGTCGATGCGACGGTGTATGGTAAAATAGGTGCGTCCGTCGACCGAAAGGCGCGGATAGTGGTACGAACCCAGAATGTACTCCGCACCCCCGTCGATGACCGATCCTTCCGACGGCAGGTAGGGATGGTTGCGTGTATCGTAGCAACCGTTGAGTCCGAGGAGGAACTGCGAGTTGTTTCCGAGAACTTCGTTGATGTCAGGGACGAATGTGACCCGCGGGTTATGAATCTTGATGTTGTACGCACCGGCATTGAATGTGGTCGAGAAGCGCGGGGTCCACTGACGACCGAATCGCAACTCACCGCCATAACGTGAGTCGTCCCAGTTGTCGTAGTAACGGTCGGCGTAGAGCCCCGTGACCCCGAAGTTGAAGTTGGTATCAAAAATGTAGGGAACATCCCACGAAACCGAGTAACGAGAGTAATATTTTCCCGGCGAGGCCTCAGCACGGAAGATCTGCCCGCCCCCGCGGAACGCGTCAGCCCAACCGTCACAGCGCCAGAACGCTGTCGGCCATTTCATCATGTCGAAATTCCGCTCGGTGAAACTGACGTTTCCGACAAGCCCATAGTTCGAGTTGACCCCGATCGATGCCTGGAACATGCCGGTACGTCCTTCCATCACACTGGCGACGACCGTTGCGTCGCGGACCGGTTCTTCTCCGGTTGTGTAATCGCTCCAAGGACGGCCGTCGAGGGCCGGCTGTTCGGTGGAACCCGGAAAGACCGAGTCGCGGCCGGTGGCGTCGAATCCCGGTGCAGACGATCCGACCGTTGTCGAACTATAGATTCCTGTGGTCGGCGGGGGCGCTTGCATAATTGCTGTATCGCGATCGCTGTACGCACCGTTGTTATACATTGAAGTATCGCTGTAGATATTTTCGCCGGAAGCGCCGCCCCCCTGATATCCGATGTAATCGGAACCGTTCCATGCGTTTGAGCGCGGTTGCGAAGGAGTGGTGTCGGCGAATCCCGTCGGAACCCGTACCGACTGCCCGCGAATCATCGCCCCAGCACCGGCGGTAAAATCGACCAATTTTTCGTTGGCTTCTTGTGCGGCATCGACAACCTGGAACCCCGGGTCAAAATCCCCGGTCGGAGAATCGTTCGCCAAGACGCGATTTGCCGATACTGTGCGGCTCGGTGCGGTTGCTTCCTTTTTCTTCAGGCCGAACACAGAGGTCGTCTCCGGCATCTGGCCGAGGATTTTCTGTTCGACCGGTTCTTTCGGCGCGTCCCCCGATTTATCTTTCTTCGATTCTTCACGGTGTTCGTTAGAACGTTCCGCAGTCCGTTCGATGCGTTGGAATGTCTTGGGGCCTTTTGCGTCGGTTTCGGCAAAATAGAGGTTTTCGGTTTCGGGCACGATCGAGACGGTCGGCAGGGGCCCTTCCGACGGCTTGTCGTTGAAGTATCCGCTCCGTTTAAGGTTGTTTTCGCTGCTCTTGATTTTCTTGTTGTCGAGAACCTGTCCCGGTGCGAAGTCGAGCATATTCATCACGACCGAAGCCTTGGTGCGCGACTCTTCCCCCTCGTAGCGAATCTGGATATCTTTGACGCGATAACGGTAATCTTCCTTGATGTCGTAACGCAGGTCGATCATCCCTTCGTCTTCAGTGAAGATTTGGGTACGTTGGATATCGGCCAACACGTAGCCTTGCTCACCGTAGGCGTATTTCAGAGCGATGCGGTCCGCTTCCAGATCGTTGAAGTTGTATTCACTTCCCGGCTTGACTTTAAGTTTGCTCCGGAGTTCTTCGGACGGAATAACCCTGTTTCCCTCAAAGAGGAAATTACGAATCTTGTACCGCGGCCCTTCGTCGATCACGTATCTTACCGTGATCCACTCGTTGAGTTGATTGAAAAAGGTAAACTGATTCCCGACTTCGAACTCACGGTCAATCTTGGCGTCGAAACAGCCGAGATTCCGATAGTACTCCAGAAGTTTCGCCACATCCTCATCGAGTCGCTCCCGAGAGAATTCCCCTCCGATGAGATAGAGAAAACCGGGTTTTGCGGAAACGAGGCTCTTCAGACGAGCACTGCTGACCAGAGAGTTCCCCACAAAGGTCGTCTCGCGAACCCGCTGCTTGATGCCTTCGTTGATCAGGTAGACCACCCCGACATCGGTCGGACGGTCGCCAACGAGGACCTCAACGTACGGTTCGTTGAGGCCCTTCGATTTGTAGAGCTCCGCGATCCGGATTCGGCCGTTTTCGACGTCATACGGATCCATACGGGTCTCTCCTCGTTTCATGTTCAGTTCTTCGAGGATCTCGGTCTTTGACATTTTCCGGTTGCCGATCACTTTGATATACTTGATCTTGCGCAAAGGAGTAAAATCGAAGTTGACGATGACCTTGTCCGGCTCGTCGGGAACAAGCGTCGTCGACACGACCACATCGACATACTGTTTCGTTTGCAGAAGTCGGCGTTTATCTTCTTCGAGAACCTGCTGACTGAACGAGTTGCCGATCTTTGTTTTGATCAGATTGTTGAACCGCGTGATCGGCATTTCCATCCCCTCTGAGCAGTAAATGTTCGAGACGATCCGGTTTTCCGGGTCATCGTCGGACTTCTTTTGACCGGATGCGGGTAGCTCGGGATATTCTTCGGAGAGAAGTTGGGGCGGGTTGCTTAAAAAGCCGGGGATTTTGTCTGGCGAGGAGTCGGGAAGGTCAGCGGCCGTCTTGCCGAGGATTTCCGAGCGGATTGATTCGGCAGTTGTTTCGCTGTTGAGCGAAAGATCGGGAATCCAATCGTCGCCGGTGTCGATCGGAAGACCTTTGCCGTCGCGACCCAGAACGTAGCCGGGCGAGGTTTCGGCGATCCCGTCGATATCTTGCATCGAGACGCCGGCGACCTCTTCGGGGGTCAGAATCATTTTTCTGTCGGCGGCACAGGCAGACTTTTCGCGTGTCGAAATCATCATTCCCATTGCCGGAAAAATAAGCGTAACGACGACCAACGCCGGTTTCCACAGCTGATTTTTCCTGATCATCCGACCCAAAAGCGGCATAAACGTCCTTGAAGCACATCACTAACGGGAGACAATTTCCCTTGAAAGTAACAATCGGCGTGGAGATTACAGTTTTCCACGCTTCCTAACAAGGTCTATTTTTCGAATAGGTGTTCTTCTTCCGTTTCTCTTACGGAGTTTTTCGACCGAGACGATTTTTCGGCACTTTATTCGCGGAATAAGGTAGAATAGTAGAGAGAGGGGGAGTGTCAGGGAGAGAAATGAATGGGTGACTTTACCGGTTCAACGGGAAAAACCAAATCGCGGCGCCGTCGGCTTGTTCCACAGCGCGACTCGATTCGGGTTGACCGGAATGAAATGAAAAGCCGGTTTTTGGAATACATCGGGCACGAGTGTGGACTGACCCGGAACACACAAGATGCTTACTGTCGCGATATCGAGTATTTCTTCCACTGGCTTGGAGATCGGGTTTTGATCGACCTGACCCTTTCCGATTTTCTGATCTACCTCGATTCGCTCCGCGGCGAGGGCCGCTCTCCGTCTACCTGTGCCCGTCATCTGGTCTCGTTGCGCGCTTTCTACAACTGGCTACAACTCGAAGGGGTGATCAAAAAGAATTTAACGGCCCTTCTCGAAAGCCCGAAACTCTGGGAGCGGATTCCGTCGGTGCTGACATTGCGTCAGGTCGATCGACTTCTGAGCGCCCCGGTTTCGGATCGGGACCGCAACTGGCTTCGTGACCGTGCCATCCTTGAAATGTTTTACGCTACCGGTTGCCGCGCTTCCGAGATCGCCTCGCTCACCCTTGGTGACTATCAGCCGCAGGAAGGCTTCTGCCGTTGCCTTGGTAAAGGGAACAAAGAGCGGATGGTTCCGCTCGGGGAAGGGGCGGTCACGGCCTGCGCCGCCTGGCTGGTGCAGCGTGCCGAGATTTTGAGAAACATCGGAAAACTTCCTTTGAGGGGGGAGGATGCGCGGCTCCCTCTTTTCTTGACCCGTACGGGAAAACCTCTCCGACGTGAGGCTCTTTGGGAACTTGTGAAAAAATACGCATTGCGCGTCGGCGCACCCGCTTCGGTCAGCCCACACTCGCTTCGCCATAGTTTTGCAACCCATCTGCTTGCCGGGGGGACCGATATCCGAATAGTCCAGGAACTTCTTGGGCACGCATCGATTCAGACGACACAGCAATACACACATGTCGATTTTTGCCGGATGAGGTCGATTCACGAGAAATTCCATCCCCGCTCCTGAAGGACACGGGGCATTTTACGATGTGCCGTTCCAAAGTTTTTTCCGAAAGGGTCAGAACATCTTTTCCCGCCAGGCCGGATCGGTGAGGATGTTTCGCAAAAAGGGAGCGTTGCTCTCGAGCGCATCGGGATCGTCGACGAGCGCAACGAGCGTCATCCAGAGGATTTCCTCGACCTCCGTCGGATCGAAGCGAAGCGACTCGGCCGAGCCGAGCAGATCGGCCCTAAACCAATCGAGATGCACGTGCCAGGGGGTAATGTTTTCCCAGACGCGACGCAGATCGGCGACCTGTCCGCCGATCTCTTCGAAAAATTCGCGCTTGGCGGCCTCTTCGGCAGTTTCGCCCGGTTTGATCTCTCCCCCCGGGAAACAGAGTCGGCGCGGCGCGATGACCCGGTCGGATCGCCGAATAACCAGATAGCGGCGCCGGAGTACTTCTTTTTCCTTGTCGTTGGGGTGTGCCGCGACAATGACGGCCCCCCATTTTTCGACCCCATCTGTTTTCATGACCGGTCTCGGTTTCGGCACGCCGCGAGAATCCGCTCGGCCAGCGCAACCGCTTCGGCTCCGAAATCCTGCGACACGGTATCTCCGGTCAGGATCGACTTGACAAATTCTTCCTCTTCCACCTGAAGCGGGTCGATCGGATTCCTTTCGAAGATTTCGGTCTCGTAATGTTCTTTCACGAATTCCGGTGGCGGAGGGAGAATCTCGCCCCGGATGGTTTTCTCTGGAGCGTAGTCACCGGCCAGGATTTTTGGATCGGTCGAGACGACTTCGGCACGCCGCAGCGAGAAATCGAGGAAAATGCGTTTGCCCCGGCTGTGAATGCTCATCTCGCGCTTGGGTTGCCGTTCGGTTCGGGATGCGAAAAAGCGGGCCATGGAGCCGCACTCAAAATGAATTTGCGCCGCACAGGTATCTTCGTGACCGCCGAATTCATCAAATGAGACGGCGCTGACCGATGTGACGGGCGAGTGGCAGACCGAAAGAACGAGTTCCAGGTCATGAATCATGATGTCGAGTACGACACCGACATCGGTACAGCGGAACGAATAGGGACTGACACGCGTTGCGTCGAAAATGATCGGAGTGGTCATTGCCTCGACGGTTGGCAGGATTCCACGCCAAGCAGGGTTAAAACGTTCGGTGTGCCCCGTTTGTAATACAAGATGACGTGACTGTGCCGTGGCTTTCAAGGCAGCGGCCTCGGCGGCTGTTGCTGTCAGCGGTTTTTCGATCAGAAGATGCTTTCCCCTCTCCAAAAAAAAACGTCCCAGGGCTGCGTGCTCGGTAGTCGGTGCGGCAATCGTTACCGCGTCTGCTACCGGAAGGAGCGTTCCGAGGCTTTCAAAAACCGGCACCCCATGCTTTTGGGCGATGCACTCGGCATTGGCACGGCAAGGGTCGTAGACTCCCACCAGTTCCGAGAGGGCGCAGCGTGCGATTTTTTCGGCATGAAATCCGCCGAGACGCCCGGCGCCGACGAGTGCCTGTCTAACCTTTTTCATTCCTTCGCCATTCCTAAAACCTATTCGGGCTGCGTACATTCGAGAATCTTGGCCAGAAGCGCTGCGTTCTGAACATGCCCGGTACAGTGGCCACGGAGCCGAGCCACAATAAACGCGCCACCCAGAGAGAAATCTCCCATCATGTCGAGAACCTTGTGGCGGGCACATTCGTCCGGATAACGCAGGGAGTTGTCTATCGGTCCATCGGGGCCGAACACAAGGACGTCGCTCGGCGAGACGCGGGTACAGAGTCCCATCTCGATCAGTTTATGGGCTTCAGCGGAGGTGAGGAAAGTTCGTGCTCCGGCAACCTCCTTTTCAAAAAGAGAAACGGGGTCTTCCTGCGGTGAATTTGACGCTGCGGCGAACGAGATTTCAAACGATTCTTTTTGAAGGGCCGGCGAGGCGCTTTTGTGTCGGGTATAGTCGAGTTCGTATCGGTAACTGACTTCCCCGGCCTTGGAAGGGAGAGCTTCGATCCATCTTTCGCCCTCTTCGATGCGTATCGGCTCGCGCACGGAGCGCAACGACTTCGCCGCCCTTTGTTCCAGAATCCCGGCACTGCGGATCGCTTCGGCAAACGGCCGGGCCGAGCCGTCGATTCCGGGCATCTCTTCTCCGTCGATCCGAATCAGGCAGTTATCGATCCGAAAACCGGCCAGCGCCGCCAAAACGTGTTCGGTCATGTCGAACCGGAGATTTCCCGCTTTGAGTGAGGTTTGATGAGGCTTTTCGGCCCGATAGGCTAAGTGTGCCGGCACCGGAGCCTCTTCAGATTCGGAACGGGCAAAGCGAATTCCGAAATTCTCGGGCGCGGGCAGAAATTCAAGGGTAACATCTTTCCCGGTCCAAAACCCGAACCCGGCGACGGTGGCCCGCCGGACGATGCTACGTTGCGGGCCGTAAAGATCTTGTGCGATTCGAAGAGGACTTATCTGATCTTGCATCGGCGTGTCAGTTTAGGCGGCTGCCGCTTGCTCTGTTTGCTGCACGCGGTTGAGTTCCGGCGGCCGGACGTTGTGGAGCCGGAGTTTTGGCAGCATCGGCGGCCTGGGCCGCAAGGCTGTTCAGAGAGTCGGAGCCTCTTTTGGCGGCGCCGGCGACCTGAACCAGCGTCGCTTTAACATCTTCGGTGATGTCACATTCCGGACGGTTCCACACCAGCGTGCCGTTGGCATCGGCTTCTTTGACCGCGGCCAGTTCTTCGGACATCCCGGTACGATCAACCGTGACTTTGGCGTGGACAATAATGACGCCCTTTTCGTAAGCAACCTTTTTGACGGCCTCTTGGATATCCGAGTAAACTTTGTACTGGAGCGGAACAAGGCGATTCTGCATTTCGGCCTGTTTGTCTTGCATTTGGGCTTCCAACTGGCGCATTCCCTCCTTGATGGGACGGACGGCCTCTTCGAATTGGGGTGTCCCGATGTTGTATTCTCGGGTGACGCTCTCCATCTGTTTTTGAAAATCCTGCTGAGCCTTTTGAGCTTCGAGAGCCTCCTTCTTAAACTGCTCTTGGAGCATCGGGACCTCGTCGGTGGTCACCGGGTGCGCCTTAATCAGGCTTGGCAGATCGACGACGGCAATGATCAGTGCCCGCGTTTTTGTCTGAGCGTTTGCCGCCTGCGACTGCGCCTGCTGAGCATTGGCGACGAGCGGCATGGCGAGCATGAGCAAGAAACCAAGATAAAATTGTCTCATTCTGCACTCCTTGATCCTTCAGGGGCCCTTGGGGCTACCCGGTACCGATAAGACCGGGGGGGTTCCGTCTAAATTTGATATGTGATATGGGAAAGCAAATTCCTTCCGTTTTCTGGAAAATTATTCTGCCTCATTTCGGAAAATAAGTAAAGATCAAATTTTTTGTGGCATATTTAGTGGTTCGAGGGGATTTCCAAACAAAATATGCTATTTTGCTTGTCATAGTTAGGATAATCGTTATATTCTAACCATCGATTTGGTTTGAGTTCCGTTTTTGGGTTGCGAGCCGTCCTTTTTTCATCAAGGACGACTTCGACAAAACGGACAGGGGGGAGCAAGGGAAAGAGGGAGCGGCGCTCTTTGTCCGCGATCCGGTTCTTCTGGGCACCGGCAGGGGTAGATGTGACGATTTCCCCTATCGGAGCGGAATAAACAGGGGTGTTAAAGAGTGCCGGCGTTTTTTTGAGGTTACGGAGCATTCCCTTCGGGCATGTTTCGGCGTCCGCAATATCTCGGGAGGAAATTCGAGATATGGCAGGCCAAAAACCTATCATCGCTATCAACGCAGACTACAAAACCGGGCGACATCAGGCAGACCCTTGTGTCAGTTATCTTTTTGCGGGTTATTTTGACTCCATCATCAGGGCGGGCGGGCTCCCGGTTATTCTCCCCCCCTATCGAGACGAGCAAGATATCGATCAAATTCTCGACATGGTCGACGGTGTCGTCATGACCGGCGGGGCCGACCTTGACCCCCGTCGTGACGGCTATATGCTTCATCCCTCGATCCACATGATGTCGCCTCGCCGCGAGTCTTTCGACCGCGAGCTGATCCGAAAAGTCCATGCACGGCGTATTCCGTTCTTCGGTATCGGTGCCGGAATGCAACTGCTCAATGTCGCACTTGGCGGAACGCTCTTTCTTCACGTTGCCGAAGATATAGCTTCGGCGCTTCCTCACCGAGATCCACACGACCCGTATCACCGCCACGCCCTGGTGGTTGAACCGGGGTCCCTGTTGGATCGCGTCTACGGGGATAATGCGGTTCTGGTCAACAGCATGCACCATATGGCCGTCGATGATGTGGCTGACGGATTCTTAGCAACCGCCAAGTGTCCCGATTCGGTCATTGAGGCAATCGAATATATTCGTGACGACTGGTTCGCTTTCGGCACGCAGTTCCATCCGGAGGCGGTTTCAGCGACGGTTCTCGACCGTCGAATCTTCGGGGAGTTCATGGCCAATGTTGCGCGGTTTTCCTCGAAATCTTTTGACCTGTGTTTTGCCGACGAGTCGGTTCAGCCGATCACCAAGTCGAACCACAAACCGGTCAAAGAGCGGAACCGCAAAAAGACAGCCGAGCTCTTTCCCGAATCCGTCGAGGCAATATCCGCAGCGAAGCGTTCCATAAAGAAGGCGCGAGTGCTAACCCGCAGCTAGGTGTCCGGAGTTTGCCCCCTTCTCGGTGAAGGGGAACTTTGTAAAATCGTTTTGCGAGAGAAGAAGGGAGACCGCCGACCATGGCTGAAAAAACCATTTTTAAGAAGATCATCGACAAAGAGATCCCGGCCGATATCGTCTACGAAGACGATAGATGCCTCGCTTTCCGTGATATCGCGCCACAGGCCCCGATCCACATCGTCGTGATTCCGAAAAAAGAATTGCGCTCAACGAATGACATCACCGAAGAGGATGCTCCGTTGATCGGTCATCTTTACTGCGTCATGAACAAGTTGGCCGCGGAGAAAGGGATGGCGGAAAATGGATATCGGATCGTCTCCAATTGCGGTCCAGACGCGTGTCAGACAGTTCCCCATCTTCATTACCATCTGATCGGCGGTCGTAAGTTCGGCTGGCCTCCCGGGTAGTACACAATATGGTAGCAGCTTCCCAAAAGCAAGAGAAAGCCAGAGTGGTTTGGCTCGGCAACGGAGGTCGTGTGGCGGTTCCCGAAACCGCGGCACGGCTCCTGCCGGAACTCACGAAACGGGTTCGGATCATTGCCGAGGATTTCACCGGCAGCGTCGATATGTCTGCCGTGGAGGCAGACTATGCCATTGTGCTCGGCGGAGATGGTTCGGTCCTGCGCGCCATTCACCAGCTGGGGGAAAATCAAATCCCGATCTTGGCGGTCAATGTCGGTTCGCTTGCGTTCCTCTCGAGCCTGATGCCAGACGAATTGATCTCCTTTCTTGACAAGCACGATTACCACGACTTCCCTGTCCAGAATAACATCCTCTTGGAATGTTTCCTTTGGCGGTCTCTTTCCGAAGTAACCGACCGCGTTTCGGAGTGCGGCCCCCCCAATGATCGGGGGGAACTCTGCGTGGCGCGGAGATTGGTCGTCAACGAAGTCGCTCTTCTCGGGGGTCCTCCGTTTGAGATCCTTCACATCGAGCTTTCGGTAGATGGCGAGCCTGCCACGACCTACCATGGCGACGGTGTTCTGATCAGCACCTCGATCGGTTCGACCGCGCACAATCTTTCTTCCGGCGGCCCGATTATCCGTCAAGGGCTGGATGTAGTCGTTATTTCGCCACTGAATCCCCATTCACTCAGCTATCGGCCGGTGGTCGATTCTGCCGACCGCACCTATGAGTTGCGGATCCTGAACCGTGAGATCTTCGTTGTTACCGACGGCGACTCATCCCTAACCATGCTCCCCGGTGACCGTGTGATGGTTCGGCGTGCCGGTTCGCTCCTTCAGCTGGTCCGCGTTCCCGAACGCGGCTATTACCGCACCCTCCGTGAAAAACTTGGCTGGAGTGGTCAGATAGAGGGTTTTGACGATTGACCGCAAAACCCGTCTCCGTATAACACGAAAGCTGCTCCCTTGAAAATCGAAAAGGGTGCGGCTTTTCGTTACAAACTTGCTCCGAGCGACCATAGACTATGTCACTTTTCACCCCGAACGGGCAGGTTGCCCGTGCCACGCAACTCTTCCCAATTCACGGTTATCTTCTATAATAAATCCCCGTAGGAGCGGTGGAGCTTTCCACCGCCAGGATTTTCGGCAAGGTCCGGAAATTTACCATCCATCAATCATGACATACAGTCGGCAACGACCTAGTGAAGAGAGTAACGATGAAACGGGCGAAAATCAGTGTGATCGGCGCGGGAAATGTCGGAGCGACGACGGCGCATTGGGCCGCGTCGGCGGAATTGGGCGATGTAGTTCTCCTCGACATTCCGGAAGCGGGGGATATGCCACAAGGGAAAGCCCTTGATATTTCCCAAGCCGGCCCGATCATGAAATATGACGCCCGTGTCATCGGCACGAGTGACTACGCCGACACCGTCGCAAGCGACGTGGTCATCGTGACCGCCGGAATCCCTCGCAAACCGGGGATGAGCCGCGACGACCTCCTGGCCACAAACGCCAAGATTGTTTCCGACGTCGGGAAACAAATCGCCAAGACGAGCCCCGAAGCCGTGGTGATCGTGGTCAGCAATCCGCTCGACGCAATGGCACAGCGTATGCTCCAAGTGACCGGGTTTCCGAAAGAGAGGGTGATCGGTCAGGCGGGGGTACTTGATACCGCCCGATTCGCGACGTTTATCGCCATGGAACTTGATGTCAGTGTCGAAGACGTTACCGCGATGCTTCTGGGTGGGCATGGCGATACCATGGTGCCGCTGGCGAGTTGTTCGTCGGTCGGTGGAATTCCGGTCTCGCAACTGATCGCCAAGGAGCGACTCGACGAAATCGTCGTGCGAACCCGCAACGGCGGAGCCGAAATCGTCGCGCTTCTTCAGCGTGGCAGCGCCTACTATGCGCCGAGTGCCGCCGCGGCTCAGATGGCCGAAGCGGTGATCAAAGACAAACGCCGTTTGATTCCGTGTGCCGCCTATTGCGAAAAGGAATATGGAGTCGGTGGCTATTATGTCGGCGTTCCGGTCATTCTCGGTGACGGGGGCGTGCGCAAGATCGTCGAACTCGAGCTCAATGCCGACGAGAGGGCAATGTTCGAGAAGAGTGTCGCTGCGGTGAAAACCCTTGTCGGCACCATGGCCGGTTTGGTCTGAACCGAAAACAGACTCACACAAACGAGATGTGCGGTATTTGCGGTTATCTATGGTGTTCCGGCGGAAAAGAGATCGCGCGTCCTCTTTTTGAGCGTATGACTGATTCCCTGGCCCATCGGGGTCCGGATGACCGCGGTGTCTTTTATGCACGACCCCAGGAACAGGGTGCAGGAATGCCTGGTGTCGCACTCGGGCATCGCCGTCTTTCGATCCTTGACCTTTCGACCAGGGGCCGTCAGCCGATGGCCTCTCCCGACGGTACCGTACAGATCGTTTTTAGCGGGAAAATCTACAATTTTCTCGAACTGCGTGCCGACCTTGGAAAAAAAGGGTATTCGTTCCAAACAGGCACCGATACCGAGGTGATCCTTGCTCTTTATCGCGAGTACGGTGAAGGATTTTCCACACGGATGAACGGAATGTTCGCGATCGGTCTGTGGGACGCATCTGAAAAGAAGCTTCTGCTTCTCCGAGACCGATTCGGGAAAAAGCCGCTCTTCTACCGGGCCGAGTCGAATCGCATTCTTTTCGCCAGCGAATTGAACACACTTCGGCTCGCTCCCGATGTGCCGACCGAGCTTGACCTGATTGCCCTGGATGAGTACCTCACCTATCAATACGTTCCTCACCCGCGGAGCATCTATCGCGGAATCCACAAACTCACCCCCGGCACCCTGGCCGTTTGGACCCCCGACACGGGGTGTTCCTTTCGTCCTTATTGGGAGCCCGACTTTGATATCGAAGAAGATCGCCCCTACGAAGAGTGGATCGAGCTGTTGCGCGATCGCCTTGAAGAGGCGGTTCGGGTCCGGCTCCGCAGCGATGTTCCGGTCGGTGCGTTTCTGTCCGGCGGGATCGACTCGACGATTGTGGCCGGTCTGATGCAACGGCTCTCTTCGCATAAAGTGAAAACCTACACGGTCGGATTCGCACAGAAAGAATATGACGAAACCCCGATCGCCCGTCGTACCGCTGAGCGGCTCGGCACCGAGCATCGTGAGCTTTTCATTGCTCCGGAAATCGAGACGCTTCTTCCGCTGATCACTCGGCAATACGGCGAACCGTTCGCCGACAGTTCGGCGATCCCGTGTCGACTGATGTGCCAGCTGACTCGCAAGGAAGTCACCGTCGCTCTTTCCGGTGACGGCGGCGACGAACTTTTCGCCGGTTACGATCGGTATAAGGCGGTTGCGCTTGGGCGTCTGATTGATCACCTGCCGCAATCGGTTCGCCGTTTTCTTGCCGGGCCGTTTCGTGCGGCGATACCCTTTTCGACCCGTCAGCGTTCCGTTCCGCGCCGGATCAGGCGTTTCCTGGAGGCGCTCACCATGTCACCCGAAGAGCGGTATTTGCAGTGGATCGCCCTCTTTAATCGGACGCGGCGCAAAGAGCTTTACACACCCGAACTCCAGTCGGCGTTAGACGATTGTGCCGAAAGGGAAGAACCAGGTTATGACGCGCTCGACTGGCTGACCGACGCGATGGAGTGTTCGGCCGGGCGTGATGGCGTGACCCGGATCAGTCTGACCGATGTATTGACCTATCTGCCCGGTGATATCCTGACCAAAATGGATATTGCCTCGATGACCTGGGGGCTGGAAGTCCGATCCCCGATCCTTGACGACAATGTCGCGGATCTGGCGTATCGGATTCCGATCCGCGATAAAATCCGCGGCCGCAAAGGAAAAGCGGTACTGCGCGATGCGTTCCGCGAATTTCTTCCCACCGAACTCGATAACCGTCCGAAAACCGGGTTCGGTGTACCACTGGACCACTGGTTTCGCGGCCCGCTTAGAGAGACCACCCGCGAAATCCTAACAGCTTCTTCGAATCCTTTGACTCCTTACTTTCGCCCCGAGACAGTCAACTGTCTTCTGGACGAGCATTTCACCGGCAGATTCGACCACGCCGCCCGAATCTGGGCACTCCTCGTTTTGGCGTGTTTCTTAAACGAACAGGGATAAGAGGGAAATCGCTTCTTTTACCTTTCCACCGACCCACCAGAACACCGAGGAAAACCGCCTGCTGCCGAGTCGTCCGCCGGGGAGAAGAGAGGGTTCGTCAATTCCCGACGGGTTGACACCAAGGCGACTCGGCACCAGGCGGCGCACGTGAATGGTGATATCGTGGTATTCGCGAGTCAACCGAATGGCCGCTGACCGAACAACACACACCGGGGCGTTTCGTTATCCGCACGCGGCGCAGATTCTGCTCTACTCCTTCCCAAACAGCACCATTAATGCGTCGGCAAAGAGAGAGAGTCCGTAGGGGTTCGGGTGATTGATATCGTTGACCATCAGGGTGACGTAAGGGATTCCCTGTCGCCAGAGTCGGCCGTAGAGGATCGGGGTTTCCGCGACCGGGATGTTGTTTTCTTTTCCGAAGGCGCGGATAAATGCAGTGTAAGGGCGAGGATCGTCGTCGATATTCTTCTGCGAAGTAAGCCCCATCCAGGAAGGCCGAATGTAGTGTGGCCCGACGATAATCCACTCGGCACCGATTTTGTCGAAATCATGCTTGAGTCCGGCATAGATTTCTCGAAGTTGGTCGACGGCGCCCCCGCAGTCGTTGACGAATTCCGTGACGATCAGGTCGGGATGAACGCCAAGAACTTTCTCGTGGTAATTGTGTTCTGATCCTGGCGGTTGATGGAGATAGTCGGCGGTGGTTCGTCCCCCCCACGCCTCGCTGACGAGCTCGATCTCTGCGTTGGGGAACCGTTCCCGAAGCCTCTTGATGAAAACGCTTTGCCACTTTTCCTCGTCGAGGACATATTCCCCGGCCGTCACACTGTCACCCCAGGCGAGAATCTTGATCGGTTCGCCGTTGTTGAGCTTCTCCCATGTTTTGGGTAGGAGGATTTTCGCCACCGCCTTGCGCGGGATGAGGAGTTCGCCGTCATCGAGAATAGGGAATAGGTTCTCATCGGTCAGCTTCTCTTTCGTCTCGCTCGAAAGGAAAATGTTGACCAGTCGCGTTTCCCCGCCGTCGAGCGAAGGGGGGATCGGGTTGCACGCGCGCGGAATACCGGGAACAAGACGCATTTTATGACCCGTATAAACCACCGAGTCGATCCGCTTCGGAATGTAACGATACGTGATATATACCGGGGTATCGCTCCCAATCCTTCCTCCTTCTTTCCTTCCGATGTTGGCGTTTACCGTGTCGAGAATGTAATCGACACCCGGCACCAGTGGTTCCCCTTCCGGTTCGAAAGAGACGGAGAGTGAACCGGGCACAAGTCCATTTTCCACGGAACATTCTTCGGCGGTCAGAGGGGTTAAGACCGTTGCGCGTCGCCAGGGGGGACCCGCCGGGCTGAAGGGAAGGAGCGATTCATACTTTTCATCGGTCACGGTTACCATCTCGGGGGGAACGATATCGAAGATCGCCGATTTTCCGTGGTAGGTTACCTTGATCTGCCAATCGCCGACCAACGAAACGGCTGCCGGATTCTTGACCGGCGAAGGGGGCGGGATCGGGTCTTGCGCCGAAAGTCCCGCACAAAGAAGCAAAAGCGCCGCCGAAACAGGGCGGCCGAAAAGCGTGTTGATCGAGAGTTTCATTTTTTTCCCTATCTGAAAGACGGAAGGTTGATTCGTTCATCAGTATGGGTTGTGCCAACTTCTTGTCAAGTGTCCGGCAGGCCATTTATGACACGATGTTGCCCATTGTCACGGCGCAGGAACCGGTGGCGAAGAGAAAGCGACGAAACCGGAAAACTTATCCGCGATTGACCAGAAAGATGATGTAGCCGATGTATCCCAGCAGCAAAATCGTTCCTTCCCTGCGCGAAAGGGTCCGACCGGTGACGCAGAAGTATCCCCCGACCAAAGCGGTGACGCACATGATCGGAATGTCGTACATCAAAGCCTGGTCCGAGATGATCAGTCCTCCGGCGGCAACGGCCGTGACTCCGAGAATTGCCAGGAGATTGAAAATGTTGCTTCCTACAACGTTGCCGACCGCGATGTCGACGTTTCCTCGAAGCACCGCGATCAGTCCGACGGTCAGTTCCGGAAGCGAAGTGCCGACCGCCAGGATCGTCAGACTGACGATCAGTTCGCTGACCCCGCAATATTCGGCGATGATTTTCGCTTCGGCAACAAATAGGTCCGATCCGAAAACGAGCATCGACAATCCGATCCCCAAGAGGAGGGGAGTGGCCAGGAATCCGGAAAGGCCGGTCGGCCGAATTCCGCGTGCCTGGGTCTCTTCAACGATCTGATCGGCTATCTCTTTGTTCCTTTCTCTCTTTGCCTCTTTCACGATCAACACGTTGTGGAACACCCACAGGGCCAAAAAGAGAATGCCGCCCCAGAGGGGGAGGCGGTGAAGTGTTTCGGCGGCGGGTCCCGTCTTGACGGTAAAGAATCCGATCCCCCACAAGAGAAAAGAGGCGACGATCATCATCGGGATTTCCCGTTTTATTATCGAACTGGAGACCACCAGAGGCCGAATCAGGCTCGACAACCCCAGAATCAGCGGGATATTGGCAATGTTACTCCCAACGACGTTGCCGATGGCGATGTCGGGATTCGGATTCTTCCCGAAGACGCCGATCAGCGAGACCGACAATTCCGGGGCACTGGTCGCCGGTGCGACAATCATCAGACCGATAATGAGAGGGGAGATCCGAAAGAGTGTTGCCAGCCGAACTGCCCCGCGCACGAAGACCTCTCCGCCGGAGATCAAGATGGCCCCCCCGACGATGAGAAGGAGAATGGTCAGAAAAATATTTACGTCGGTCGGCATTCTCTTTCCTTTCCGGGCGATGGAGTTCGTCTGCGTGGTTCCAGGTTCGGCGTTATTCCGGACGCGAGGCGTTAAATGCTTTCGAAACGGGTCAGGATTCGTGGGTCGGCGAGAGTTTCGACCACCAGATCGGCTTCCAAAAGATCAACTTCACGGTTATGTTCGGCACGGAGCGCGAAACAGGTGGCCCCGGCACTTTTGGCGGCTTGGATACCGGCCCGGCTGTCTTCGAAGACGGCGAGATTTTCGGGCCGGATTCCGAATCGATCGGCGGCGATCCGGTAGATTTGCGGGTCCGGTTTACCGTGGACAATGTCATCGGACGTGATCACGAACCGAAACCGAGATTTCAGGTTGTCTTTGGCCAGAATCGCCTCGGTAATTCTTCGGGAGCTGCTTGTTGCCACACATTTCGGAACGCCGCACGTCTCGAGTCGGTCCAAAAGGGCCTCGAGTCCCGGCATAGTATCGTATCCTTCTTTGAGGAGTTCCAGAAAGATCTCTTCCGATTCGTCGGAAAGGGACTGCCAAGTTTCCGGAAGGTTATAGGTTTCGATGAACTTCTCGAAACAGTACTGCGGCGGGCGGCCCATCACGTCAAGACAGAGCTCGTCGGTATAGGGAAACCCGCGGCGCCCGAGCAGAATCTCGGCGTCTTTGTGGTAAACGCTTTCGGTCTCGAACATGAGACCGTCCATATCGAACGCGGCGCCAAGCAACTTTGGTGTCATTTTCCTCTTTTGCTCCCGGTGATTTCAGATGCCAATCCATTTTAGCCCTGTCACAATCCAGAACGGCGTGGTGGCGATGGCCACCAACGAGTTACTCAGGGACGTCAGCAGGGCAGTTTTCACGTCGCCGCCGTAAGTTTCGGCCAGAACAATCGGAAAGGTCGCCGACGACATTGACGCGTAGATGACCGTAACAATCTTCGTTTCCCGCGAACAGGGGATATATTTTGCTGCCAGCAGAATGAGACAGGGGAAGATGAGGAGCCGCAGAAGGACCGAGAGGGTCGCAAGGCGGAAAGTCTTTCCGATGTCTTCCACAAAATCGCTCAAGTGAAGCTGCTCGGCAATGGTGCTGCCGACACAGAGAAGCGAAAGGGGAATCGCCGACATGGCGAGCATGTTGATCGGTGTCCAGAAGAGAATGTCGATTCCGTGATGTTTGATGGCGTAACGCCAAGTGAGCGGCAGATACTGGAACGGATCAAAGATGTTGATCAGCAGACACCCGACGATTACCAGGACCGGCACATTCAGCAGGTTCTTAACCGTTTGGCTGTCGAATCGGCCGAGGAATGAAAAAATACAGACGGTCCAGAGCGCGAATTCGGTTCCGACATTCTGTACAAAGAGGACACCCAATATCCCCTTGTCGGTCGGATAGAGGTTTTCGATCAGAGGGATCGGAACATAGCCGTAGTTGAGCATTCCCAGGCACGCGGCAAACGTGCCGATTTTTTTGGTCGTATCGAGCGTCGTGAGGCTTGTCGGGAGTGCTTTGGCAAGGATCCAGCCGAAGATGACACTGACCAAAATGATCCCGAACCCGATCAGCGGCGGACCGTACAGATTCCTCGGATCATTGAAGACCGGATTTGCCAGTACGTTCTTGATGATCAGGCAAGGGCACAGGACGTTAATGACGATCGCCAGCAGATCTTTACGCGTGCGCGTGTTCAGCCATCCGATCTTACCGCAGAAGGCACCAACCCCCATCACGGCGTAGACCGACAAAACGATGAAGAGTGTTGTTTTCAGATTTTCCGACATCGTCCCGCTTACAGCCAGGCTACGGCCTCTTTGGCGAAATAGGTCAGAATGATTTCCGCACCGGACCGGGTGACCGAATTAAGGGATTCGAGAACGACTCGCCTCTCGTCAATCCAGCCGGCTGCAGCTGCGGCCTTGATCATGCTGAATTCCCCCGAAACATGATAGGCTGCCAGCGGCACTCCCGGGAAGTTTTCTTTGACCCGTGCGACAATGTCCAGATAAGGAAGGGCGGGCTTGATCATGATGATATCGGCCCCTTCGCGCAGGTCGAGTGCAACCTCGCGCAGCGCCTGCCCGCCATCTGCAGCCAGGTCCATCTGATAGCCGCGGCGGTCACCGAACTGCGGTGCGCTTTCAGCGGCATCGCGAAACGGGTCATAAAAAGCGCTGGCGTACTTTACGGCGTAACTCATAATCGGCAGGTCGGTAAAACCGTTTTGGTCGAATCCATCGCGGATCGCGCCGATCATTCCGTCGATCATTCCGCTCGGTGCGACCATATCGACCCCGGCCCTTGCGTGAACAAGCGTCTGGAGAACCAGGTTTTCGAGTGTGGCGTCGTTATCGACCTCGTACCGGTTACCGCGCCTTGCGAGGACACCGCAATGACCGTGATCGGTATATTCGCAGAAGCAGACGTCGGTGACTACCAAGAGGTCGTCCCCGACCGCATCTTTGGCGGTTTTGACTGCACGGGCGACGATTCCCTCGTCGCTCATTGCGCTATTGCCGATCGGATCTTTTTTGCTCGGGATGCCGAAAAGGATCACTCCGCCGATACCCAGGTTTTTGAGCTGTTTGACCTCGGTGCGGAAGTCGGCGAGCGACAGTTGCCGATGACCCGGCATCGAGGCGATCGGCATCGAACCGTCCCCGTCTTTGACAAAGAGGGGAAGGATCCACTTTGTCGGAGTGAGGCTGACCGTCTGCGAAAGACGGCGGACCAGGGGGTGTTGACGCAAGCGACGCAGACGGGTTGTCGGAAAACCGGCATCGAAGGAAAGGGACATGAAACGCTCCTAGGGGTTGATTTGAACTTCGCCCGGCACGAAACCATTCGACTCGGAACAGCCGACGAGGGGAGGGACCGACGGGAAGTCTCCGCTCTCCATTTTACTCCATTTCCAGAGAAATCGAAGGGAGACGCTCTCGAAGAACCCTCCCCACCATTCCGAAGCGAAGCGGCTTGTCCTGCCCGTGAGAAAGAATCAACGGGAAGACCCGACCGCTCGGCTTGCGAGCTCCTTTCTTTCCCTCTTGCTCGCAACAAAAGGCCTCTGGCGGTAACGGTAGTGGGGGGAGGGATCAGAGCTCTGACGGGTCGGTAAATGGAAAAAGTTTACTGGAGCAAAATGAGCTTTTTTGTTAAGATGGGGAGAGGAATCAATCAGAGGATGTGTGGACGGAATCCCACCAGAACACCGAAGGCCGAACCATGAGATCGATGCATCGTTTTCCCACTATTGCACTTTATCTGTTTTTCTTGACTTTTGCCGCCATCGATTTTTTTCTTGTGGCCCAGGTTTTCTGTGGGGGAAGAACTGCGGAAGCCCAAGTGACGGCGACCTTGGGTACCGATGACCCTTCCCAAACCGATCCGGTCCCAATCTGCGAGGAGATGGTGGCGGAAAACGCCCTCTATCTTGACGCGTACAACCTTCTTTCTCCCTGGATCGTCAATCCTCAGACGACCTCCCCCTCTTTGGCCCGCGGTATCGAGCTTTGCCGTATCTGCCTGGACATGCTCAACCGTAGTAATGATGCAGACGCTTTCCTCGAAGGGACGGTGAAAGCCCATCCGAATGACTGGCAGGTTTATGGGGCAGTGGCCCAGCAGTACGCCTCGCTTCCTTCGTGGGGGGTAATGCGCGGTGGTCAGTTTGTTCGCGGTTCGAGCAGCGGAGAAATGGCCTACGCTGACCGACGTGATCGTGTACGCGCTCTTCAGCTGTATGCGAAGGGAATGGAGCTTCTCGAAAATGCTCCCGATCGGCAGAGTATCGATCCGGCCCTTGTTTTTGAATTCTATTCCGGGTTTGCCCGCGTTTGTTGTGAGGTCAAAAATCAGTGGG
The DNA here is from genome assembly GCA_050943135.1 of Thermoguttaceae bacterium. GTDB lineage: Bacteria > Planctomycetota > Planctomycetia > Pirellulales > Thermoguttaceae > RUG695. The sequence continues at coordinate 73,956 of JBMNOP010000013.1, forward strand.
CCATGTTGCAGGAGCTGACCCGCCTGGAAGAGCTCCCCGACTACGATCGTTCGATACCGTCGGCCTGGCAGACGGACTCCTACGCACCGGTGGACGAAGAAGGGAATCCGATCTTCTATGGCGTGGCCGAAACATTCGAATCGGCGAAGAACGACGGCGAACGTTGGCGTTTTCTACTGGAACAAGCCGCAAATTCCGGCGCCGCGAACGCGGCAGACGCCCGAATTCTTTACGCGAACTTTTTGATGGAGCAGTTCGGGCCGGAAACCTTAGGCAGGTATCGGTTTTTCCCCGGCCCGGTTTTCCCCGGCCCGGAAACCGATGGTGACGATTCTTTGGCCGCGATCGGCTCTCTTACGACTCTTTCCGACAACGAGACGATTGCCCGGTTGGCGAGCGGAATCAAACGGTTTGCTTTTCCCGAAGGCCAAAACCCGCTTTGGACGTTGCGTTGGTTGATGGACGATGACTCGATCGGTCTTGGATCGCAAATTCGGGCTGCGTCCGATTTAGGGCGTGCCTATATGAACCGTCGCCAGTATGTGAAAGCCGAAGAGGTGTTCCGAAAGCTGGCCGACCTCGAATTCAAAGCAGCTCTCCCCGACGATGAATGTAGTGCCAAAAAACAGCTCGACACGCTGACCGGTAACTACGGTGCTTTCATTCCAACCGAGTCGAAGGTCGCGGGAACCGAGGCGTCTTTCCTCTGGAAGTTCCGCAACGGAACTAAAGCACGTTTCCGGGTCCAGGAGATCGATGTTCGCCGTTTCCTCGACGATGCGATGGCCTATTTGAACGATATGTCCAGAAATCCGCCCGCAGAGTGGGATATCAACAAAATCCGTCTGGAGGATATCGGTTGGAAACTTTTGAATGATCCCGATGTGGCCCGCCGCTATCTCTCGAGCGACGTGGCCGATTGGTCGGTCGATCTGCAACCGGCGCCCGACCATTGCGATTCCCGTATCACCATTGATTTCCCGCTCGATAAGCCAGGAGCGTACCTGTTGCGCGGCAAGATGGAAAACGGCAACTCCGACGCCATTGTGATTTGGCTCAGCGACACCATGATTCTGAAAAAGCGGGTTCGGGGGAATACGTTCTGGTATGTCGGCGACGCCAAAACCGGCGCCCCGATTCCGGAGGCCGACTTGCGCTTCTTCGGCTATTCGGTGGAACGGATGGTTGCGGGTCGCAACAGCGCGGCGAGCGGTTTCAGGAATGGGAAATGGCATGTCCGAACCAAAGAGTCCCAACAACGGGTGAATCAGGACGGCTGGCTCATGACAGACCAGACGGATTTGAATCCCCGATACCGCTGGCTTGTCGAAGCGTTCACCACGACCGAAGAGGGGGCCGGGCGGTTCGCCTACTATGGGTTTGACAACATTTGGAGCGAACGGATGGTTCAGCCGCCATTCGAACAAACCCGCGCCTGTTTCCTTTCTGATCGGCCGATTTACCGACCGAACGATACCGTTCATTTCCGATTCCAGGCGGCAACCTCTCGTTATGATTTGCCGGAGACCTGGACCTGGCAGGGGGTCCCCGCCCGACTGGTGATTGCTGGTCCCGGCGGAAAAGAGATTGTCTCGAAAGAGGTTGTGCTTGACGAAACCGGAGGTTGGGAAGACACACTCGAAACTGACGAGTCGTTTCATCTCGGCACGTACACATTCCGACTCGATCTTCTCCATGTTCGGTCGAAAGGGAATAAGTCTCCCTCAGCCGCGTCGCCGAAATGGCGTCCGATCGGTTTCGGGAACATCAGTCTTGAAGAGTACCGGAAACCGGAATTCGAAGTGAAGGTTGACACACCCGAGGAGCCGGTAACTCTGGGGGAGAAGTTCTCTGTGAAGGTGCGTGCCGATTACTACTTCGGCAGCCCCGTGACCCGCGCTCGTGTGCATTGGCGTGTGACGCGTTCGCGTGCCGATGCTCCCTGGTATCCTGTCGCCCGATGGGATTGGCTCTATGGTAACGGCTACGGCTGGCTGATGCCCGAAGCACCATGGTTTCCCGACTGGTCCCGCTGGGCGATCGGATGCCTGCCGCCGCTCCGGCGCCATGTGTGGAGCGAGTCGGACGAAGTCGTTGCGTCGGGCGAAGCCGAGATCGGAGAGGATGGAACGATCGAAATTCCGATCGACACCTCGCTGGCCGCACAGCTCTATCCGAGCCAGAATCAATCCTACGAGGTTGTCGCCGAAGTCACCGATTCTTCACGACGGATGGTGACCGGTTCGGGGAAAATTTTTGTGGTGAAAGAACCGTTCAAGGTTGTTACTTGGGCACAGCGTGGTTTTTATGTCCCTCAGCAGCAAATTGATTATTCCGTCGCGGTCCGCCGAGCCGATGGCCGACCGGTTAGCGGCCGCGGGAGTGTGACCGTCAACCGGGTTCGTATGGTCAAAGATCCCGATCGTCCCGGAAATTTCAATGCGCAAGAGACCACTGTTCTGACAGAAGAGATCTCGATTGACTCGGGCGGGCAGGGTTTACTTTCGTTCACTTTGCCGGAGGCGGGGCTCTACCGATTTTCCTGCGTGGTCAACGACGGCAACGGGAACGAGTCTGTCGGCGGTTCGCTCATTACGGTGACCGGGCCCGACGGTACACTTCCCGACCAGAACACCTGCTCCAACCCGATCGATATCGTCCTGGAACAGCCGGAGTACCGTCCCGGCGAAAAGGCCCGGTTGCGTATCAGTTCCTCGGTTCCCAACGCTTCGGTTCTCCTTTTTGTCCGCAATGAAGGATCGAACGCCGGCGAACCTCGGCTTCTGCGTTTGAGGAGCGGTTCGACATTCTACGAAATCGATATTACCGATGCCGATATTCCGAACATCTGGGTCGAAGCCGTCTCGGTTCAGGAGGGACATTTTTACAATGTCGCCAAAAATATCCCGATTCCTCCGGTCTCGCGCGTGATTGATGTTCAGGTGTCGCCCGACAAAGATTCCTACAAGCCGGGCGAACGCGCAAAGATGACCGTTCATCTGACAGATCCCGACGGTAAGCCGGTGACCGGTGTGATCACTGTCGCTGTCTATGATCGCTCGCTTGACGGGATTGTAGCACAAAGTTTACCTGACCTGAAAAAGTTTTTCTGGGATTGGACGCGTTCCTACTCGCCCAGTCAGCAGCACACACTCGAGCAGGTTTTCCGCCCGATCGACTTTCCGCGGAAGAGCACGATGCAATCCCTCGGGATCTTTGAGGACTTTGCCGAGGAGTTTCTTACCGAAGGCGGCGTGACGGTCCGCGAAAATTCCGTGAGTCGGGGTGTGATGGCACTTTCCGACAATATTCGCGGAAGACGGGAGTTCGCCGGGGCAGGGAGTCCCGCAGCATCGATGTTGGCCGCGGTAGACGAAGCCAAGTCCGCTGACCAAGACATCCTTGTGGAAAACACCAGCGCGGAACCTGCTCCGGTCGAACCGGAAATTCGAAGCGAGTTTGCTGATACCGCGCTTTGGATCGGTCAGGTTCGGACAGACGAAAACGGTGTTGCAAAACTCTCGTTCGATATGCCCGAGAATATCACGTCCTGGAAAATGCACGTTTGGGCGTTTGCTCCGGGAACGCGTGTCGGCGAAGGTTCCGCTGAGGCCGTGACACGCAAGGATCTGATTCTGCGGATGCAGCGTCCCCGCTTTCTGACGCAGACCGACACCATTCTCCTTTCGGCAGTGTTGCACAATTACACTGATTCGGACAAAAAGGCCGAGGTCGCGCTGAATGTCGATCCCGACTCCGAAGACGCTACTGTGATCAAGTTGTGCGACGCCACCCAGGCGGTTCAGGAAGTCGATCTCCCTGCCGGGGGTGACGTGCGCGTGGATTGGCAAGTCGATGCGATTGCCGCCGGCAAAGCGTCACTCGTGATGACGGCACAAACGGAATGCGAGTCCGACGGTGTTCGGGAATCGTTTCCCGTCTATCTGCACGGAATCCGAAAACAGGAATCGGTCTCGGCGGTGATTCCTTCCGCACCGGAAGGAGATACCGCTCCACGTGAGTACACCTTTGACGTGACGGTCCCCACCGAGAGAATCCCGGAGCAGACCTCGCTTACTGTCCGCTTCTCCCCGACATTGGCCGGGGCGATGCTCGACGCGATTCCCTATCTGACCGATTATCCCTACGGGTGTACCGAGCAAACGCTGAACCGTTTTCTGCCCACGGTATTGATCCGCAAACTCCTGAGCAATTCGGGAATCGATTTAGCCGAGCTGGAAACACGTCGTTCCAACCTGAACCCCCAGGAATTGGGTGATGCCCAGACGCGCCGACAGGGGTGGCAGCGACAGCAGCTGAACATCTTCGGTGAACCGATCGACGAAAACGATTCTACGCGAGACCCGGTTTTCTCCTCGTCGGAAGTTACCAAGCGGGTGGAAGAGGGAATCGCCCGTCTTAAAGAACTTCAGTGTTCCGACGGCGGTTGGGGCTGGTTCGGCGGTTGGGGAGAGCATTCCGATCCTCATCTGACCGCGCTGGTGACCGACGGCCTCTTCCTGGCTGGGGAAGGAGGTGTCGATGTCCCCGAACAGATCCTTCGGGGGGGAATTGAATGGTTGAGAAAATATCTCTTCAACGAACATGCACTTCTTGCGGCCGGAAGAAAAGCCGCAAACGATCCGAATTACGAAGCGCCGCACAACGCGAAAACTGTTGCCTCGGCCAATGATGTTTTGGCGTATTTCACCCTTGTGAGTTGGGATGCCACACGCCGCGGTGAAGAGGAAGAGCGAATGATGTCCGAAATGGACGAGTTTATCTTTGCCTCCCGAACCTCGCTGACTCCCTATTCCCTCGCCCTGTATGGGATCACCCAGACGCTTTTGTCGAAACATTCTCCGGTCAATCAGGAACGCTGTGAGATGGTGGAGCGCATGTTGCGCCAGTATTTAAGAACTGATGAGACGAACCAGACCGCCTGGCTCGACCTGCAGGCCGCGGGTGTCGGTCCGTTGCGTTGGTTCTGGTACGGTAACGCGATCGAAACCCAAGCGGCCTTTCTGCGCTTCTTGCTCCGAGTGGCGCCCGAGGACCCGGCCTGTCCCGGCCTGGTGAAGTGGCTTCTGAATAACCGCAAGAATGCCGGTTACTGGGAATCGACCCGCGACACCGCTTACTGCCTGATCGCTCTCTGGGAATATCTCCAGGACACCCACGAGGCGATGCAGACCGGAACGGTCGAGATCCTCGTGGACGGTCAGTCCCTAAGGGTCGAGACAATAACACCCGAGAGGATGTTCGAGATCGATAACACACTGATTCTTGCAGGCGATGAACTTGAGGCCGGTTCCCACGAGGTAAAAATCCGTTATACCGGAACCGGTCCGCTCTACTGCAATGCCTATTTAACCCACTTTACAATGGAACCGTTTATCCGCAAAGCCGGCGTAGAGACCGAGATCACCCGAACCTATTGGAAGCTTACCGAAGATGAACCGGCGATGGAAACCGCCGTTGGGTCCCGTGGGGAACTGGCACAAAAACGGGTTCGCAAATTTAAGCGCGAACTGATGGAAGATGGTGCCGTGGTGAAGAGCGGAGACCTGATTGAGGTAGAACTGAATCTGATCAGTCGCAATGACTACGAGTCGATCCTGATCGAAGACCGCAAGCCCGCGGGTTTCGAGCCTGTCGATCCGGTCAGCGGTTACGACGGCGGTCCGCTCGGCGCCTATGTCGAGTTCCGAGACGCGCGGGTTTTGTTCTTCGTGCATCGTCTTGCCCAGGGAACGCATACGCAGACTTATCGGCTTCGTGCCGAATCACCCGGCACGGTCTGTGCGCTTCCTGCAACGGTCGAAGGAATGTATGCTCCGGAACTTCGCGGGAATTCCGACGAGTTCCAAACCACCGTTACCGACTAACCCCAAAGGGGACCGAAAAGAAGGGGGCCTCGGCCCCCCGGAATTTTACGGACTTATTTGCAGACTTGTTCAGGCTTCCGGATAGATGAAATCGGAATCTTTTAGCCAGTTGGCCGAGAGAAGCGCGAAGTCGCCCGGACCGATGATGTTGTCGCCGTCGATATCACAACGGGGATCCCAGTGTTCGCTGTCGCTCATGGCAAGCCACGCTTCGGCCATCGCGCTATAATCTCCGAGGCCGACCATTCCATCCCCGTCGATATCGAAGGGAGAGACGTAAAACGACTTAACGGTACTCCATTCCGAGGTTTCGTAATGTTCGGAATCTCCGAGTGCGCGCACCTTATATTGGATCAGGGTGTCGTTCCTGATGTTCGAAATGACCAGCGACGTCTCTTCGACCACAGTCGAAGTCCACCAGATTCCGTCTTCGGTGTACGAGAGTTCGTAGCCGGAAGCGTTATCGACCGAGGACCAGACAATCCGATGGCGGCCGAGTCCGTAGGCGGGGCTCAACGCGCCGGTGCCGGAGAGAATTTCTGGGGCTTCGAGCTTGCTCGGCGAATTTTGAAGTTCATACGCACCCAAATCAACGAGGTTGCCGACAATGCGTGTGTTTCCCCCAAGGTCGGTTGTCGTGGTAACATAGGTGTTGCTCCCACCGTTGACACAGCGAGAACCCCGACGGAGCGTATAATCTCCGTGCTCCGGATCGGTGAAGATGGTCGTCAGGCCGTCGAAAGAATAGGCCGATTCCGACTCGGTCCAATCTTCGAACGACGAGAGCGAGTGATACGCTGCGACCGTACCGGAACTCAGACTGACGTCGTTCGATTCGGCCGAGGCGGTGTTTTGTGCGACAATTGTGTTGTACAGGTTAACCCTGCCTTCCGGGCCGGCATCGATATCGACTCCACCGCCATACTCGGCACTATTCGAGGCGATCGTGCAGTTCAGCAGGTTCATATTTCCGTAGGTTTCGACCCCGCCTCCCCAGCTCGAAGCCTCGTTGTCGGTGATTGCGCAGTTGGAAAGCGAGATTTCACCGCGGTAGTTATAGATTCCGCCGCCGTAGCCACCGTAATAGTAGCCGTCATCGATGTTGAGTCGCCGCAGGGCCGAGTTTTCGGAAATGGTACAGGCGGTCATCGTCAACATTCCCCGGTCGACGTCGATTCCACCGCCGTTTCCTGCGAGATTCTTCGAAACGGTACACGAGGTCATGGTCAGAGTGCCGGAGGCGTTTTCTATTCCTCCACCGTAATAGTAGAGTGCCGTGTTCGAAAGAAATTGTGAGTCGGTGATCGTCATCACGGTTGTCGACAGGTGGACCCCGCCCCCCATTGTCGCGGTATTCTTCTCGAAAAGGCAGTTGGCCAGGATTGCGGTACCCCCGTCGGTATAAAGTCCCCCGCCATAGAGGGCCGTGTTGGTCGCCACGGTACAATCGGTCAGTTTCAGCGACGCGTCGCGGGCAAGAATTCCCCCGCCGTTTTCGGTGGTGATACCACCGGTGATCGTCAGATGGATCAGTTCGACCGGCTTGGCCGCCGTTCCCCCCGAAAGGGCAAAGACACGACTCGTCCCCCCCGCGTCGATTGTAAGGCCCCCCTCCAAGTCAGAGGCGTCAATGACAAGTGACTCGGAAATTTTCAGCTCTGCTCCTGAAAGAGTCACCGTTTTTCCCCCCAGGTCTTTGGCAAAGACGACCGTCCCCCCTGTTGGTGTGTATGCGATAGCTTCCCGTAGCGAGATCTTTCCGTCGATCGGGTCGACCAAATCTTCGAGCGAAGAAACAATCGACGAAGGGACTTCCCGAACTTCGTAGTTCCCCGAAACGGTATACGTTTCATACAGGGGTCGGGAAATACGCACGGAAAGCGGGTAGGACCCCATCTCGATAAAGGTAGGCGGTATCGGGATAAACGTCTGACCGCCGTCGATGCTGTATTCGACCGTGTCTTCCTCTTCGAGTCCCTCGATTTCGGGTTGGTGCTCTTCCGCATCGTAGAAGGTCGACCACCCCGAGACATAGGTCGTGGTACCGATTCCGGCCTCGTATGCGCCCAAATCAACAACGAGATGCTGAATTCGTACAGCGCCGTTAAAGTCCCGTTCGGTGGCAACCAGTGTGTTGTTCCCGACATCGATCGCCTGGGAACCGGGGGCCAAAGTATAAATTCCGCTGGCCGCGTCAGCAAAAATCGGACGGTTGGGATCGTACGCGACCAGGTGGTCCGAAGTTGTCCAGTCGGTAAAAGGAGAAAGAGCGTAGCTTGCGGTCAGTAAAGCCCCTTCTTCTTTTCGGATATCGTTGTCTGCCGTCTTCGCCCTGTTTTCGGCAACGATACTGTTCGAGACGGTTACTGTGCCGCCGAACGCATCGATCCCCCCGCCACATTCCTCTGCATAGTTTCCCGAGACGGTGCAGTTGATCAGGGTGAGTGTTCCGAGGTTTTCAATCCCTCCGCCGCGCGTCGCGCTGTTCTCGACCACGAGACAGCCGGTCAGAGTGAGCGAACCGGCATTGTTGATGCCGCCGCCTGCCCCGTCTAGGCTCCCCCCGCAGATTTGCAGGCTCGTCATATGGGCCGTGACACCTTCTTCGACCGTAAAGATGCGGCTTTGGCCACCGGCGTTGATTGTCACCCCCTTCGCGAGATCGGAGGCGTCAATCGTCACGTCGGACGAAATAACCAGCTCTTCGCCGGCAAGGAGGATTGTTTTTCCCGACAGAGTTACGTCGAATCGAATCGTGTCACCGTTTTGAGCCGAGTCGAGCGCCTCACGTAGCGAGAGAAGCCCTTCGTAGCCCTCCGTCTGATCGTGGGGCGTTGTCACCAGCCAGGTGGTTGGCTCCGTCTCCCCGGCGGTGCATAAGGGCCCCCACGACGTGGCCGACCCGGCATAAACCGCCAACAGCCGACGCTCTTCGAGTTCTTCGAAACGGAGATGTGTACTGAATTTCGATTGCACGAAATAACCCCCTATCCGGAAAAGGGACCGCCCTTTGTCCGAGGAATGAAACCCCCACCACCCCGACTCAGTCTACCAAACTCTCCCAAAAATTTCAATTTTTTGCCATCGAGACTTAACTTTTGAATTCGAAAAGGTTAGAATCGGGGGATGGTTGCGTATTTTTGTTTCGGTGTGCGGTCGGCGAACCGAACCGAATGATCCCCTCGACGGGGAACCTTAGAACAGATGGAGGCGAACACGATGTTGAGTGTTGGGATTACCGGTATCGGGTTTATGGGGATGATCCATTATCTGGCCTATCAGAGGATGGAAGGAGTCAGAGTCGCTGCACTTTGCGAGTCCTTCTTTAAGGAACGCCTGGCCGGCGATTGGACGAAGATCAAAGGGAATTTCGGCCCTCAAGGGACGATGATGGATCTGACCGGGATTGCGACGTATGAAAATCTCGACGATATGCTCAAAAACCCCGATCTCGATGTCATCGATATTTGCCTTCCCCCGAATCAGCATGCTCAGGCAACGATCGCGGCGCTCAACGCCGGAAAGAATGTTTTCTGTGAAAAGCCGATCGCGCTGAAACCCGAAGAGGGGGTTGCGATGGTCGAAGCCGCCGAAAAAAACAGCAAAATGCTGATGATTGGGCACGTCCTTCCCTTCTACCACTCGTACGGTTTTGTGGCCGAAGTTGCCCAGTCGGGGAAATACGGCAAACTTCTCGGCGGACATTTCAACCGCGTGATTTCCGACCCCGTTTGGCTGACCGACTTCTACGATATGAACAAAATCGGTGGTCCGCTCCTTGACCTTCACGTTCATGACGCCCATTTCATTCGCGCCGTGATCGGGATGCCGAAAGCGATTCAATCGGTCGGTCGTTGTCGCGGTCAGGTCCCCGAGTATTTCAGCACGCAGTTCCTTTACGACGATCCCGAGTTGGTTGTTACCGCGACGAGCGGCTGTATCATGCAGCAGGGACGTCCCTTCATGCACAGCTTTGAGGCTCATTTTGAAGACGCAACAATCGCCTTCGACTCATTCAGCGGGCTTCCGGTTACGGTTTTGACCAAAGACGGCGGGGTTGAAAAGCCCCAGTTCGGTGATGCCGATGAGATTACCCCCTTCGTCAACGAGCTGACCGAAGCGCAAAAGGCCTTTACGAGCGGCACGCCCTCTCCCCTGTTAGACGGCGCGCTGGCACGCGACGCGCTCATCCTCTGCCACAAAGAGGTCGATGCCATCCTCTCGCGTCAGCAAGTGTTGATTTGAACGACTTTCCCGTTTTGAGGATTTCGTCAACTCCCCGAAGAAAACCTGCGATTCCGAATAAAATAACATTCATAGATTGTCGTCTCGGATTTTTTGCCGATGTGTAATCCAAAATTATTTGAGAGATGTCTGTTTTGAGAAAGGAAAAAGATAATGGGAAAACTGTCGAGAAGAGCGTTCCTGAGCGATTCCATCCTGGCCGCGGCGGCTATGGCGGCACTCGGTACCGCGACGACTCAGAAACAAGCGCGCGCCAAGGGCCGTCCCCTCGGCCCGAATGAAACCCTTGGGGTGATGATTGTCGGCTGCGGCGGTCGCGGAATCGGAAGCCATATTCCCCAGTTCCTCAAAGACCAGCGGACGAGAATCCTCTACGTCTGCGATCCCGACCCGGCCAATGCCAACGCCGCCGCCAACATGATTGAGGAAGCGACCCAGATTCGTCCCAAGGCAATCGGCGATATGCGCGAGGCCCTCAACGATAAAAACCTCGATATCGTCAGTTGTGCCACCACCAATCACTGGCACGCGCTCACCGGAATTTGGGCGATGCAGGCCGGGAAAGACGCCTACCTTGAAAAGCCGATCTGCCATAATCTTCATGAAGGCCAGGCGCTGGTCGCCGCTGCCAAGAAGTACGACCGTTGTTGCCAGGTCGGTTCGCAGTGCCGTTCGAATCCCGCCCTCCAAGAGGCATTCCGGTATGCCGCCGACGGAAAACTCGGCGAAATCAAACTGACCCGTGGCCTTTGTTACAAGCGCCGTAGGTCGATCGGTCCGTTCGGTTCCTATCCGATCCCGGAAGGAATCGATTACAACCTTTGGAGCGGTCCGGCTCCGATCGTCGATCCAATGACACGCCCCAGATTCCATTACGATTGGCATTGGCAACGTCTTTACGGAAACGGTGACCTTGGCAACCAAGGACCTCACCAGACCGACATTGCCCGCACCTTCCTGGGCGTGACGGAATTCCCTTCTTCGGTCGTCTCCTACGGTGGTCGTCTCGGTTATCAGGCCGAAATGCACGACGACAACTTCGTCGATGCCGGAGATACCGCGAATACCGAAGTTTCGATTTACAACTACCGTGATGGGCGCACCCTTGTTTTCGAAACCCGTGGCCTTGAAACCGACCCGCTTATGGATGTCGGCGTCGGTGTGATCGCCTATGGATCCGAAGGGTATATGCTCCAGATGAACTACGGCTTTGTAGTTGTTTTCGATCGGGACGGTAAAGAAGTCACCCGGTTCAGCGGCGGCGATGATGACTACCACTTCAATAATTTCGTCGACTGTGTCATCGACGGGACCCCCGACAAGCTGAACGCCGACGCACTAGCCGGGCACCTTTCTGCCGGTTTGAGCCATCTGGGGAACATTTCCTACTACCTGGGCGAAAAGAACCTCGTTTCTGCCGAGGAAGCTGAAAAAATCGTTGCCGATATTCCGGGCCATGACGACAATATCGCCACGCTCAGGCGAACCCTCGATCACCTGACCGCCAACGGGGTCGATCTTGCCAAGACTCCGCTTTCGATGGGTGTCGATCTCACATTCGATCCCGACAAGGAAGTCTTCATCGACAATGATGGGGCCAACGCGATGCTCACGCGCGAGTACCGCGGGGAATTTGTTGTTCCGAACCCGGAAAACGTCTGATTTTCCCTCACGGTTCGTTTAACAGGTTTTACGCACCTTGGGCGGTTTTGTTATGTCGAGGTGCGCCATTTTTGAGCCGGTGTCGGCCCAGGGGGATGCGCTTTCGATGGGTGAGATTCGGTTCCGTTGTCCTAACTGTACCTATGAGGCCGTCGTTTCGGAAGAGATGACGGGCCAGGAGTTTTACTGCCGTTACTGCGGCCGAAAACTGATCGTCCCACAACGAAGCGAGCCTGACCGCTGTGCGGTGGGTGCCAGAGGCCTCTACGGGGTCGATTCCGAACCATACGATGTCCGCAGACGGGGCGAAAAAAATTTCCCCCCCGAATATCGGTGTGAAGTTTGCGGCACCTGTATTGCGGTTTTCGAGGCCGAAATCGGCAAGCGGAAGCTCTGTCCCGACTGCGACACACCCTTTACCGTTACACGGTCGTGGTATGACGAGGCCTTACGCCGACGCGAGGAAGCGCGGAAAAACTCATGGACCGACCCGACCTTGTGCACCGCTTCGGATGAGGATCCCGACGCCCCCCCGCCGGAGTCTTATGATATCGTTCCGTCCACTGCCTCGAAGCCTTCGGAGTTGTTGATCCGGTACAAGCCAAGGAAGGTTATGGTTTCGACACCCTGCGCCACATGCGGAACGATTTTGCGTATCGAAAAATCGCAGATTGGCAAAAAAGTCCACTGTCCCGACTGCGCCACATCTTTTTTAGTAACACGCGATTGGTTTGCCGCCGAACGTCGGCGTCACAAGCAGCGGAGAAAGTCCGCATCGGGCTCATCATCGTCCCGCATTTCTTCCCGGCCGCGCGAAAGATCAGCAGGGCCAGAACGAAAAAGAACCAAGCAAAGTCCCCCACTTCCGGCTCGGAAAGAGTTAGTCCCTTTCTATTGCGATTTGTGCGGGTCTCTCTTCTACGTGAAGAGGTCGCAGGTCGGTATGCGGGTTTCCTGTCTCGACTGTGGAAGGCGAGTGACCGTCACCAAAGAGCAGTACGACCGCGCCCGGCGGCATGACGCCTTGAGACAGAAGCGGCTGAGCTACGGATCAAGACCCTCCGCTCCCTCTCAACCCTTTCATTCCGCCGCGTCGCGGCCGAACCACGGCTTCGCGGCCTCCCCCCCCTTTTCCGGGCAAGCCGGGGCGATCCCGCCGAAAACCGAAAAGTCCGCATCCGATCTTTCGAAGCAGAACGCCCCTTCCCCCCCGTCGGACGATGAACCTATCCCCGTTTATTGTGGTTTGTGTGGCACTCTGCTATACGCCAAACGTTCGCAAATCGGTTCCAAAATCGAATGCCCCGACTGCGAATCCTACACGACGGTAATACCTCCGCTCCACAGTCGGCATGAAACCGAACCATCTTTTTCCGGCGGTTATTCACTTTCCGGCGAAGACCTGCCGCCGATTATTGGCAAAAAGGACTCCGAACCGGATTCCGGCAAAACCCTTGGAAAGAAAAACTGAATTTTTCTGAAAACAGACCCATGAGAAGGCCGAATGTGTGACGCGCTTCAGATGGTTTTCATCGATTTTGGTCCGATCGGGTCTCGGGGCGTCTAAACACCTGGAGGTTAATCAACTTTGAACACGATGAAGTGCGAGTTTTGGTAGACCTTGTATTTTTTCATCATCTCGTCAAAACGTTCTTTGGCCTTCGGTTGTGATGCCAGGTGATAGGGGGGCTGTTCGACGACGATGTAGTTGATATGGTATTTTTCGGCCTGCCGGAGGATTCGCTTTTCTCCTTTGGCAAGGATGACCGCGATCAGAGGATTGTTCCAGCGGTCTTTTCCTTTCTTGGTTCCGGTGGTATAAAGATCTTCCATCAGGGCAAACCATTTTACCATCGAGGCGGCGTCTTGAGGGATCTCTTTCCAGTTTCCGACCTCGGCACGATGAGAATTCCATTTCCACGACCCATACCCCCTCGGCACCAAAAAGACGGCGTCGTCAGGGGTATTTTCCCGTGCCCAACGGCAGACGTTGAGCCAGCCGTTCGAGATCGACTCTTTCGGCGGGTTACTTCGCGGCACGAGCACCCCGGTTTTCATCGTCGTCATTTCGACGACACCCCACGCCGGAGCGAGCACCGCCAGGGTGAAAGGTACCGCAAAGAAGACAGCCGCGACAAAGGCATTCGGTCTGCCCGTCCTTGTGCGGCACACGGTTTTCGGCAACCAAGCGAAGATGCCGAAAGCCAAAATCATTGCCAGGAACGCGATCGCGTCAACAGGTTCGGGGGAAACCGGAAAAGGAGGGGAAACAGGCGCCGCCTTGGTGAGCGACGCCGCATACGCAAGAAAGATCTTTTTGGCGGCGACAAAGAACACCCCCGCAAGAATGAGTATCGGTGCCCACATTTCCAGTAAGGGGTTTCGTATGGCAAAGTCGTCTTTTTCGAAGAGTGCGGCCAACAGTACGCAGCTTCCGAAAGCTACTCCGGCCGGGACGGTCCAGTCGGAGAGGCGAAACCAGTAGAAACGAAGCATGTCGGCGGCAATGCCCCCGTCGCGCAGCCAACCGACCCTGACCAGGAGCGGAATTCCGTAATCCCAGAAAAGTCCGATCCCGGCAATCAAGAGCGAAATGCCGACGAATCGGTTCCAGAGTCGCCAGATCGCACGGGCGCTTCCCGTCTCGTTTGGTTGAAATCGGCAGAAGAAGAACCAGACGAGGGCCAGAAGGAGAAAACGGACACGGAAAATCCACGGCAGGGTTGAGGGAACCAGATGGTGTGATATTCGTTCGTAGACGTATATCCGATGAGCCTGTCTCTGAACTTCGACCGGGACACCTTGGTCAAGCATCAATGCCGGAATGATTCCCGCAAGCGCGATCAGGCCGCCGACCGTCAGACCGAAGAAAAGTCGCTTAGCAGACAGCGCAACCGGTTCTTCGGAAGTCTCTTTCCAAAGAAGCTTTTCGAGTCCCGAGACCATCAGGGCACCGAGTGCGGCGAGAACCCCCCATCCACCGACCAATACATGGAACGCCGAGGCGAGCCCCATCAAAATGAAGCCCTCTGTATAGCGGCGCCGTAAAAAGAGCGCGAGCCCCCAAAAAAGGAAAGGGAATGCGAGCCCTTTTCCCTCAACGCCACCGATGACCCATTCCCCGGCCAGATGGAAGTGTTCGAGATAAAAGAAGAAGGCTGCAGCCGTTAGGATCGACCAGCCTCGTTTCGGAATCAGCGTGCTCGAAAGACGCTGCCACCCGAACGAGGTAAAGAGCCAGATGGTGATCCGTCCGAACCAAACGAGTGCCGTTGGTTTCAGAAAGAGAGAAAAAAAGCCGAAGAGAGAGTAAAACAGGTAGTGGGAATCGGAGGAATTAAGGAATGGATCGCTTGCGAAAACTCCTCGGTTCCAGAAATGAATCGCCTTCCCAACGTAATAAGGTTCGTTCACGTCGGGAACAGGCCAAAAACCATAGAGAAGGCACAGAAGAAAAATCACCGCAACTTCAACGGCCGCGGTTCTAACATACGTGTTTCCCATTCTGAATTTCCGCAGAGGACGGATTCGCTTCATAGAGTTTGAATGCTTCCGCGGCCAGTTTCCCCCCCCACGGGGTCGGATATTCGTTGTTGATGCAGGCCAGGCAGAGACGATCGGCCGGCAGGTCGAGCGCGCGGAAGAGCGCTTCGTGTGAAAGGAAACGGAGCGAATCGGCGCCGAGATCTTTAGCCATTTCGTTTTCCAGGGCAGGATCAACCCGCCATTGGCTGACCGGTTTGCCCGTCTTGTAGAAGAAAGGGGTTGTAAAGAGTTGCCCGTAGGTCGACATATCAGTCCCGTAGAAACAAGGGGCGATGATTGGCGGGCAGGCGGGACGAACATGTACCTCTTTCGCCTTTCCGACGTCGCGGATCCGTTTCAGAAGGACACGCATCGTGGTCGAGCGGACGATCGAGTCTTCGACCAAGAAAACGCGTTTCCCTTTCAGGACCTCTTCAAGAGGGGTATACTTTGTTTTGGCTTTCCTCCAGCGATACTCGCCGTTTTCGATAAAGGTTCGACCACTGTACCGATTACGAATCAGCCCTTCGAGGCAGGGGATCCCGAGCTTATAGGCCATACCGTCGGCCGCCGCCTTGGCGGTGTCGGGAACCGGAACCACAATTGAATCTTTGTCGAGTGGGATATCTTCTTGGATTGCCATCTCTTCGCCAAGCCTTTTGCGGGCCAGGTAGACACTCCGCTGATCGAGTGTGCTGGCGACATTGGCAAAATATGCCCATTCGAAGAAACAGTGAGCCGAACGTTTACTTTCGGCGAACCGTTCGAACCGGATCCCCTTTTCATCGACGATGATGACCTGACCCGGTTCCACGTTTTTGATCTGTTCGGAAGTGAACCCGAGATTGAAGAGGGCAACGCTCTCGCTGGCCGCGGCAAAGAGAGAACCGTCAAAGGCGTAGAGGAGCGGTTTGATTCCCAACGGGTCGCGGACGACGAAGAGCTGGCCGTGGGCGTTGAGGTAAACGAGACAGTACGAACCATCCAGTTTTTCGGAAACACGCTTGCAGACTTTCAAGGGATCGGGATCGCCCTCTTTGGATTCCTGAGAGACGGCGGTACAGAGGAAATGGAGGAAGATCTCCATATCGGTGTCGCGCGCCAGTGAAGCGTTTTCGTCTTTGAGGATTTGCTCACGCAGGTCGCGGTAGTTGCTCAGTTGGCCGTTAAAAGCGAAACTGAACCACTTGTATTTCTTAATATGGTGACGTTCGAGGGGCTGAGCATAACTCCGGTCTTCCTGACCGGTGGAAGCGTATCGGGTATGACCTATGGCCGCACAACCGGCGTAACGGTCCATCAGTTTGTGGTAATTGGTGCGATGACTCAGATGGAAAACCTCGGACACACTGCCGACATCTTTATGTGTGTTAATGAGTTGTTCACGATTAGGATTATATGAGGTGATTCCGGCGGCAAGTTGACCCCGGTTTTGGAGGTCCAGCAACATACGGGGGATCAGTCTCGAAACCTCGTTACGCCCTTGGGGCGGTGCCAGAGGCGACGTCTCGCCGATCGAAAGGTGATAAATTGCGGCTACGCCGCATTCTTCGTGAAGACCGCCCATCTCTCTGTCTTTCTGTATCGATATTTGGATCAGGCGCGAACCGTGACGCCGTCGTGAACGAGAATTCCTCAGGTAGCAACGGCCCTCAGGCCATTTTACCTTTTACGCGATCTTCTACAAGACGGACAAGTTTAAATAAAGGGGGAGATTTGGTCGGTGGTTCAGTTGTTCACGTGGATTTCAATGACATCGCCCTCCTGGATTTCGTACTCTCCGTTGACGGGCGTCCCGTCGTGAACCGCCGTTCCCCAAACTCGGGCACGGGCAAACTTCTCGACGTAGTCTTTATGGATCATTCCCGCCAGATCCAGAACGGTATCTCCCTTCCGAACCGTGAACGGCTTGTCCATATCAGGTTCTTTTTTCGTCGGGGATTTGGTATAAACACGCAATACACCGAGTGACTTGTAGATGGCGTCACGCAATTCTTCCATTCCGGTCATTTCGGTCGCCGAAATCCGGAATTCTTCAAAATCGGTCGGACAGAGTTCATGGAACAGCTCGATTCGCCCTTCGGCGTCGGGCAGATCGATTTTGTTAAAAATCAGGAAGGTCTTGGTGAAGGAGAGCCCAACATCTTCCTCATCGAGGGACGACGCCCGTGCAAGACGTGTTTTCGTTGTGTGTAGACGCTTGAGGAGTTCGTCGCACTGTTCGATTCCGTCGTCGCTGCCACAGTCGACCATCAGAAGGACCAGGTCGGCGGCACGGATAAATCCGTACATGTATGGTTGCAGGAAATCCGGCGTGATCGGCGGCGTGTCGATAAGTTGAACCATCACATCATTCCACGGCATCATCCCCGGCATCGGCTGAAGTGTCGTGAACGGGTAGGGAGCGACTTCCGGTTTTGCCTTGGTAAAGGAGGCCAGTAGCTGGCTCTTCCCCGCGTTTGGTCCCCCAATAATGACGGCGGTTCCGGCACCCTGACGAGGAATCTTGACACTTTTGGCACTGGCCTTTTTCGGCGCGGTACGAGCTGTCTCGATTTCTTTCTTGACATCCGAGATCTTTGTCTTGAGCATCATCTGAATCTTTTCGCTCGCCTTGTGTTTCGGTATTTCGGCGAACATTATCTGCAACCATTTGAGCTCCTCTTCGGGGGTAGCAGATCGGCGGTAATTTTCTTCGGCTCGGAGGTACTGTGGGGTAAGGTTAGCTGCCATGGTGTCTCTCGGAAAAAACAAAACCCCATTTCCTGGAAGGCGAAATGGGGTTCGGAATTCTAAAAGAGGAAAATAAACGAGGAACTAGCGCTCGTCATCATCGTCGTCTTCGTCCCAGTCGTCCTCTTCGAGGTCGTCTTCGTCGTCATCGACCTCTTTCCATTCGGTTTCGTCATCGTCCCAATCGTCTTGGTCGTCCTCGTCTTCGTCTTCATCCTCCTCTTTGTCCTCGTCTTCGTCGTCCCAATCCTCGTCGTCCCAGTCGTCGTCTTCGTCGTCCCAATCTTCGTCGTCTTCATCCCAGTCGTCATCATCTTCGTCCCAGTCGTCATCATCGGAGAGGGCAACCGGCATCGGAAGAACGCCGGTCGTGCTTTCGATCGGATCGAATCCGTCAAAGACGGAACAGAGGGTGTTTTCCATGTTCGAAATATCAGAGCTTCTGAATTCCACGGTAAAGTCCTTTATCAAACGGGGTTTCAATTTTTATACGGAACAACCGGTAACCTTTCTTATCGGCAATATGAATAAAAAAGCTCCGTTTGTCAACCTTGTTTCATCCTATTTGCAAAAAAAACAGAATTTTTTTACTTTTGTTTCGCTTCTATCCTATTTTCCCCTGATCGGACCGTTGCGGTTCGGGTGTCGGCGTCTCTTTACTGCTCTGCGGTTCGGTCTCTTCTTCGGGGGGAGTTTCCTTCTCTTTGTGTCGGGGAAGAGCGCCGAGATCGGTCAGTCCGAAGACTTGCAGAAAGCGTTTGGTCGTCCCGTACAGGAACGGTCGGCCCGGCTCTTCCAGGCGGCCGACAATCTGAATCAGATTTTGATCCATCAGCTGGCGGAGAATATCGCCGCATGCCGCGCCGCGAATCCGCTCGATACTCGCACGCAATATCGGTTGCCGGTATGCCACGATCGCCAGTGTTTCCATAGCCGTACGGGTAAGCCGAACTTCAACCGGCACTTCTTGGAGTCGGAAAAGCCATGGAGCAAATGCCGGATGGGTCCGGAGTTGATAGCCATTGGCAACCTCGACCACACAGAAAGCGCTTTTGACCGCACGGTAACGTCGGTTCAGTTCGCTGATCAGGGGTTTGACCTCGGAGACGTCTTTGAGGTCCGCCAGAACCGCAAGGCGTCGGTTTGACATCGGCTCGCGGCTCAGGAAGAGGGCCGCTTCGAGCCGCGCGGCGGGAGGGAGATCCGGGATCGTACGAGGGGTGTCGTTCGGCTCAGATCGAAAAAGTTTCATAGATTATCCTCTCCGGCGATTCTCCCGATGGCAGTCCCTCGGGACGGGGCAGGGGGCGTGCGGGAGTACGAAATCGTTTCTCCGGTTTCCGTCCGGGACCAACTTTCAGCTGATCAGCTGGATGTTATCACGGTGAACCACTTCTTCATAGGGACATTCTCCGAGGATTTCACCGATTTCGTGGCAGGGGCGACCATGGATCCGTCCCATTTCCTCGTGGCTGTAGTTTGAAAGTCCGCGGGCCACCTCGTTCCCCCGGGCATCGAGGATTGCGATAATTTCTCCCTTTTCGAACGAGCCTTTAACGGCGGTGACCCCGACAGGAAGAAGGCTTTTCCCTTTTTCCAGGAGGGCACGAACGGCTCCGTCATCGATCACCACAGCTCCCCTCGGAACGGCGGCAAAACCGAGCCACCGTTTCCGTGCCAAGAGGCGTCCTTTAGGAAAGAATGCGGTGCCGACTTCTTCGCCGTTCATAATTCGCGTCAGGGTCGACGTATCGTCGCCGTTGGCGATGATGACGCTCCCCCCCCCCGTCGTGAGGATCTGGGCCGCTTTGAGTTTGCTCGACATTCCCCCTTTGCTTCGTCCCGATCGTTTTTCGGCAACCATCGTCATCAGGTCGGGGGTCCATCGGTCGACCAGCGGGATCAACTTCGAGGAATCGAGGGCTGGATCGCCATCGTAGAGTCCATCGACGTCGGTCAGCAGGATCAGAAGTGGCTCCATAAAGAGGTTGGCGATCAGCGCCGCAAGGCGGTCGTTGTCTCCGAACGTAGAATTCAGCTCGTCGACGCTGACGGTATCGTTCTCGTTGACGATCGGCAAGACTCCGTAGGTGAAAAGGGAAATAAACGTATTGCGGGCGTTCAGATACCGGTCCCGGTGAATCAGGTCCGATGCGGTCAGGAGGACCTGCGCCGAATGCTTCTCGTACCGAGCCAGGGCCTCTTCGTAGGTTTGCATCAGTTTTCCCTGACCGATGGCGGCGATCGCCTGGAGCTTGGGATGTTCGGTCGGGCGTTTATCGAGACCGAGAATCCCCATTCCCGCGCCGATGGCTCCGGAGCTGACCAGAATCACCTTTTTTCCCCGATCCTGGATTTTGACCAGGTCTTCGACGAGTTTTTCGATCCGTGGAACATTCAGTCGTCCGTCGGCTCCCGTCAGCACGTTTGTCCCAACCTTGACCACGACATGTTCGGCGGTTTGAAAAATTTCCTGTCTGCTTAGGCTGACCATGGTCTCCTCAAAAACTTGCAGTTAAACCCGGCTATCAAAGCGTCGTCTGCGGGAGACTGCCGATGAGCGGACAGGTCTGACGAGGCGACCGGTATAGGAGTATACCGATTTTCTCTGGATTGGGAAACCCCCCAAAAATGATGAATTTGGCTTGAAACGATGCATGCTATATCGTACAATGGTTAGGGTATATTCCGCATTGCGGAAGACCATTGAGTTTCGCAAAAGCAAAAACCAGGGTAAAGGTATCATCACCATGTCCGAGAATCCGAACAGTCTTTCCGATTCCCCTCTTTCCGACCCGGAAAATTTTGGGATTCCCCCGCAGCCTGTAGCTTCCCCCGATTCGAGTATGCCTGAATTGATCCACTCGAAGGTTCCCTTTCGCCCCTGGCTCGGGGAATCGTTTGTTTTCGCAAAGCGCTATTTCCTGCGCTTGTTCGTTCTCTCTCTCGTTGTCGCGACCCTGTCGTTCGTCGGCGCGCTCCGGGTGCCCGAATCTGAGAGCTCCCCACAATCCTGCCAAACCGGGGCGCTCGCCGAAGGGGAGTCTCCCGCCGAGTTCGAAGCGGAAGAACCTGCTGCTCCGACCGAAGAGGAGAGTGGCGTTCCCGACGCGAGTGTCTCCGAGGGGGACACGGTTGAGGAAACCGCTACCGAGGAAACGGAAGCGGTCGAGGAGTCAGATGAAGGAGGTTCCGAAACTGCGATTACCGAAACCAGTGATGTTCGCGGCGTCTGTGGTTCCTGCGGCCCCCGTTTTTCACGTTGTTTTCCGTCTTCGATGTTTTGGCTTTTCCTGGTTGTCGCTTCTCTCGTCTCGTGGATGATTATGCGCTGGGCGATTTACACGGCTCGAAGTGACGATGCTTCCTGGAAAAACCTCTCGCTCGGCTCTCTGAAGACCGTTGTGAAACTCTTTGCCCTTAGTTTTATCATTGGCTGCTTGGTGGGGGGCGGGTTTTTGCTGGTCGGAGGGCTCTGGGTGTGGACGGCACTGGAGCGGCCCGACGCCGCGCTTCAGTTCGAGACGGTGATATCCTCTCTAGTCGCGGTGATACTCTTTTTGGGCTTGGTCTTTATGTCTTTGAGATTTTCAATCTCCGTTCCGATCATTCTCGATCGTGACTACGGTCCCCTGCGGGCGCTCAAGACGTCGTACAAATTTATGAGATCGAATGTCTGGACATTGGTTGTCGGAATTATTTTCTACTACTTGTTTTCCGTCATTCTGACCTTTGTCGTCATCGTTCCGATGTGCGCGAGTCTTTATGGCGGAGGATCCGCTTCTGCCGACCCGGAACTTCTGTCGCGGACAATCTCCTCGACAAAGGATTGGCCATTTGCTTTGCAGTCTGTTTCCGCGGTTCTCAATGCGTTCCTTGGCGTGGGATGGATTTCGCTCTTTGTGATTTTCTACCTGATGGCGACCGGACAGCGCCGCCTCGGTGCCTGGCCCCGAGACGTCGAGGTTGCCGACGGGAGCGCCGACGACCAAACCCCGCAAGCGTAAACACATAGATACACATACGTGTGAAGACAAACCGAGAGATTCCTCCGATGAAAACATTTCTTGCTATCAAACCCGCATTGGTTGCCGCGGTCTGTATGACGACTCTTTTTTTTGCCTCCTGTCGTTCGACCGCCGCACCGGTACAAGGTGTCGGTCCGGGAGAGGTTGAGGGGGATCGCCTGGTTCTTACCATCAATGGGATCCCGTTTCCATTTCGCTGGGCTCCTGCCGGTAAATTTCTGATGGGAAGTAGTGAAGGAGAAGAGGGGCGTGATGCCGGGGCCGAGATTCGCCATCAAGTCGAATTGACAAAAGGCTTCTGGATTCTCGAAACGGAAGTCACACAAGAGATGTATACCGTGGTGACGAAGGTCAACCCTTCGCATTTTAAAGGAGAAAACCTTCCCGTCGACACCGTTTCCTGGAACGATGCCTTCGCGTTTTGCGATGCGTGGTCTGCCGTGGTGCGTCTTCCTCGAAATCTCACGGCTCGGCTTCCGAGCGAAGCCGAGTGGGAATACGCCTGCCGAGCCGGCACTCTCGGCCCGTATTACACAAATATTGACTCGGCCGGCTGGATCGGCGAAAAAACCGAGTCCGGCTCAACCCACCCGGTCGGTGAAAAGGAACCGAACGACTGGGGGCTCTACGATATGCACGGTAACCTTTGGGAATGGACCGCCGATTCCTGGTACGACTACACCCAAGATAAGGCGACCGATCCGCGCGGTCCCCAGGAGGGGAGCGTCAAGGTCGACCGTGGCGGTTGTTGGGACAGTAAACCGGAAGAGGCCCGTTCGGCATACCGAGGGGTTTATGAGGCCGAGCGGTCGAGCCGTTTTGTCGGTTTTCGCTTCGTGATCATCGAAGAGTAGCTGCTTTTCCGTAGGCGAAAACGCGGCTTGCCTATGACTTGCGCGCCGCTTTTCTTCGTTTTTCGTTGTTGCGGGTTCTTTTCTCCCGCAAGGCGCGCCGGAGACGGCAAAGAACTGAAAAACGACCCGAAAGCGAACTGTCCCGAAAACCGGGCGAAAACCACCCACACCCTGAACCATGGCGTCGAATCACGGGCGGATGACCTTGCCAAGCCACGGAAAAGCGTAATTTTTTTCATTTTTTTTGTTTCCCCCCTTGTTGGATTTTTTTGCTGGTGTAGAATCTTCCTTACCGTCCATTGGTTTTACGCTTCTTTATGTGGCGTTTGGCTTTTTGGATGGTTGAGAACTTTTACAATCAGGTAA
>JBMNOP010000012.1:0-99307 GCA_050943135.1 Thermoguttaceae bacterium
GCCACGACTCGATGTGCTCATAGGCCTTCTTGTTCAGATGACTGATCGTGCCCGGAGAGACTTTGGTCCCCCAGAGAGCTTCCGTGATGTCTTCAATGCGGCGAACGGAAACCCCGGCAAGATACATTTCAATAAGCGCCTCTTCCACGGATGTCTCGCGCCGACGATAGCGTTCGATGATCGCCGTCTCAAACTGAACCCCCTTCAATTTGGGAATGTGCAGCGTCACGTCGCCGGACGTCGTAGTAAAGTTGCGATCATAATGCCCGGATCGGTAACCGTTCCTTCCTCTGGTCCGCTCGTAACGTTCCGCATTGACCAATTCCTCCGCCTCATGGTCAAGAAGGGCATTTAGCGTTTCTTCCACACTGGTTCTCACTAAATTTTTCAATTCCCCCTTTAACGCGGATTCATTAAGTTGTACAATGGTGTCAGACATGGTTTGCGCCTCCTCGGTTGTTTGTTTGTTGAAAATTCAATTTTACCGAGTGGCGTAGACCATGTCTACTTTTTTACAATTTGCGAAAGATATTTTACGTTATCAGAGAAACTGATTAAGTTCGCGACCCGGATTCCGATCTTTATGTACCTGAGCGATTATCGGGAACTGTCGCTCGAAGATGTGATCACCCGGCTGGAACCAGAACTCTTTCGAAAGGTGACCGGGCTTGTCGGTCGACGATTTCGACCTGCTCCGCAGCCTGAACCTCTTTAACGGCCCGCTGATGAACGATGCAGTCTGGAAATTCAAACGATACGAGGATGCCAGCCTCGAATATACCGGGATCGACAGTAAGCACGACTCGGAAAAGGATGTCGGGCTCTTTAATACCGTGATCACCAAAGATGAATACCTGAAACTCGCCGAAGACCAACGCCGGTCGGTCGGACGGTTGTAAATCACGCGCACCCGGTTTCCACCCCCGCTTAAAGCGGCGGCGCTTTTCCGCGACGGCGGCAGGCTTGGCGGATATTTTGGATCGCCTTTCGGCGGATGTCGTTCGGCAGTCCCGGGTGTTCGAGCGCCACGAGGGTCTTTTCGGGAAAGGCAAACCAGCACCGCTGTAGTGCCCAAGCGGCGCCCAGCCGCGCATAACGGCCGGGGTGGTCAACCGTCAGAAGCCGTTCGAGCGCCTCGTCGATATAGTCTTCTTGTATAAAATAATTGAGTAGCAGCGCTTCGGCAAACCGGACATGGAACTCGCGACGGTCGTGAAGAAGTTCGTTGATCCGATTCCAGTACGGTTCCGGATCTTTTTTGACCTCTTTGAGTTCGGCAGCCAACGTGTCACCGATCGGCCAGGCGTCGGCCAGGTCGAGATACGCATCGATTTCCGCCCACAGGATCGCGCGGGGATAAGGGAAACGCGCCAAAAGCATTCCTGCGATCAGAACTTCTTCATAGGTCGACTGCGTTTTAAGAGGGATCGCGTCGACGCCTTCCCGTGCGAGCCGTATCGCGATTTTGCGCAGGGTCGGGACGCGTACCCCGAGAATCTGCCGCCGTGTCGGAACGAACCGCCGAATCATCGCCTGATATCTCGGTTCAGCGGCTTCTTTCAGTTCGGCTCGAAGCGACCGGCTCATATCAGGTCTTTCATCTTCTCGATCAGTCTCCCGCCTGCTTCGGCTTCTTCGCAGATGATCATATCGGCGCCGGCCCGTTCGAGTTCCGGCACGAAGGTGCGGTATCGGCACCGCGCCACAATCGAACAGTTCTGTTTGACTTGCCGGATGGCGCGGATGGTGTCGGTGGTGAAGATGTCGTTCGGAAGCGTGACAACGACCATGTGGGCGTTATCAACCCCGGCGAGTTTCAGTGTCCGTGTTTCGGAAGCGTCACCGACAATGGTTCGAAATCCTTTCTGGGCCAAGTCGTGGATGTTTCCCGGGTTGGTGTCGATCAGACTCAGCTCCACTCCCGAATCGGCCAGGAACGAAGTGACCTGTTTGCCGATCGGACCCATGCCGACGACGATGGCATGGCGTTTCGAGTCGTCGCGAGGTAAGAGGTCGCTGGTTACGGAAAGCGGAATTTCTTCGGCCATCGGATGTTTCTTCGCCACATTCGCCGCGAGTTTCAGGAAGAACGGGGTCAGGATGGTACTCGCCAGCGCGGTAAAAAGGATCTGCTGGTACAACTCGGGATTCGCGGTTCGTAACGGCTCCTGTTGGAGAATGATGAACGTCTGTTCCCCGAGTTGCGAGAGCCCAAGCCCCATAGCCAGCGACGGGACAAGCGGAAGGCCGGTTACCAGAAAAGCAACGGCAAAGGCAATGGTCTTTAACAGAAGCACCCCTAAAAGAAGACCAAGCGTCATGTAAGGGGACGCCGTCAAAACCGAAGGGTCAAACAGGGCACCGAGCGTTACAAAGAAAATCGCCGAGAAGGTTTCACGGAACGGTGTCACCAGCGCGGCAATCTGGCTTGTCAGCCGATTTTCGCTCAGCGCCACACCGGCGGCGAAAGCCCCGACCGCCTGGGGAATCTGCAGTGCCTCGGCCATGACACAGACCGACAGAAGAAGGAGTACCGTAAAGAGGACCATGATCTCGATGCTTTTCAGTTGCGAAAAGACGCCGATGACCTGTTTGGTGAAAATGAGCCGAACCACGACGATCACCGCGATGAACAAGAGCCCTTTGACCACCAACCACAGAAAGGCGTCGGCGATACCGCCACTCGAGCTCTCGGCCGGGAAAAGGAGAGGAATCGACATCAAAATCGGCGGAGTCACCAAATCTTGGAACAGAAGGATCGAGACGACCCGTTTTCCATAGGGGGAAGTGATCTGCCCGAACTCTTCGAGCGATTTAAAGACGAGTACCGTCAAATTGAAAGAGACGGCAAACCCGACCAGAAGCCCGATCCGCCAGTCGCCGCTGAGCTTGTAGGTCAGTAGGGTTGCGACCGCAATGACGATGACCATCTGTACCGGGCCACCGAACAACAGAAACTTTGTGTTTTTGATGATGTCGGAAGGGGTAAACTGGATCCCGGTCGAAAAGAGGAGAAAGAGTACCCCGAGATTGGCCAGCGCGCTGAGGATGTCGTCGTCGGACATCCCGTTGTCGGTCGCCTCGGCGTCGATTGCGCCGGATTCCGTCTCTTCGTCGGAAACCATCACGCTTTCGACTGGCGCTTCTTTGGGCTCGTCATGAACAAAGAGCTTCAACCCGCCGTTACCGATCAGCGCGCCGGCAATCAGGTACCCGACGACCAACGAAATGTTTAGGCGTTTTGAAATGATCGCCGACACCAGGCCCGCGGCAAGGATGATGAGCAGGTTTTGAATCAGAACAGAAGTTGCGCCCAAGGGAATCCGTGCCTCTTCCTTTCTTCCCCGTCTCGGGCGGGGGACGGTATCGTGTCACGCTTTCGGTTTTTGAAGTGGCTCGCGTTCAGAGTGTGTGGAAGGAGAGCTGGTACCGGGCCGCCTGCAGACGCCGACGAATCACCGAAGCGATCAGGCTCATCATTCGGAACCCGAAATCGGTGTCACGCGCGCAGATTTCCAGAAGACGTTTCCCGTCCACCTGCAGAAGTTCCGCCGTGGTGCGGGCAATACCGATCGAATTTGTCTGGTGTGGCTCGATCAGCGCCGACCAAAGGAGGTAGTCCCCCGACATACAGGTGTCGAGTGTCTTGCGGCGACCGTCTTGGAGGAGGTATTGAATGTCAACCTGCCCCGAGATCACGATGTAAAGATAACGGGAATGTTCGTGTTCCCGATGGATGATGTCGTCGGCCGAAAAAATCTTAACCTCACAAATCTTCTCGACCTCGGCCATGGTCTCGGGAGACGCATCGGGAATGTTGATAAACTGTCGTATCAATTCAGCAATATTGGCCATCTGTAAACACTCCTTTGAGGGCCGCGGTTATGCCCAGCGGTACGAACATGGGTTCTTTTTAATGGTTCACTTGATTCTGTCTTCCCGAAATACCGGTTCGCCCGGTTCCAGGAATAACACCCGTCGCATTATACCTTTTCCCTTCCCTTTTGGAAAGGGAAATTTGTTTCGCCCGTTCAGTTTTCAAGCGGCGAAGTGTTGCTTTCCGGGCCCGGAACGCTCGGTTCCGCACCCTCTTCGGCCGAGGGACTCTCTTCGGGTGTGCCGGAAATCCAGGACGAAAGGGCTTTTACTTCGTCGGGGGCTCCGCTGAACGGCGCGGTAAAGATTTCTCCCATCACGGGAACCGCTAAAACAAAGTCGCCGAAAATTTCGCCGAATCGTTCCGGATCGAACGCAAGTTCATCGGGACGGGTCCACTCGACCGCCTGCTCGGGTGCGACGGCAACCGCCAAGAAGGTCTTTCCAGGATTCTCGAAGTTTTGCATTTTGGCAGGTTCACCGATCATGTTCCGCGGGGTTCCCGTACCGCTAAATATACGGAACAGGGTTTTTCCCCCGCCGTCGGTCAGAAGGGGCGAACGGTATACCGCCGGAATCCGTCCGAGTAGCTTGATGTTGTTTTCGCTGTCCCACGGTTCGTCGAGATGAAACTCGTTGTAGAGTTGTTCTCCCTCCGGCCCCATAAAGGGGAGGAGAGCCACACGCCAGCTCAGTAGTGGTGTGCCGCCGGTGCCGGTAATCGCCAACGGGGGAAAAGAGTTGTTTTTGGCATAGTACGCATTGAGGATGTCGCCGACGAATTTCAGATTGCGCGCGGTCATGGCCCGTCTCCCGTTCTTTGCCGAAAGATCAGCCATGAGGTTTGCCTGGTCGACCAGTTTACCGAAAAGCTCGGCACGTTCCGGCGACATCGCCATGGCAGCGACGATCCGATTCCCTTGCCGCTCTTTGGTCAAAGCACGAATCGCGTCGCTCAAAGGCTGCAGAAGCGGCGCCATCGAACCGTTTTTTGCGTCGGCGGCCTCGCCCTCTTCCTGTCGGTCGGTTGCGGCGCCGAGCAACTCGTGGATCTGAAGGAGTGTGTTGCCGAGCGACTCATCGATTTTATCGAGCCGTGGCGAATCGTCGGCGGCAATCTCGAGACGGAGCGCATCGGTTCCCTCGGTAGCCGATGCGTTGACCGTGAAGAGGAGAAACCGGGCATTTTCGAGAAGGGTCATCGCCAAATCGGGAGGGACCGGCAGAGTGATTGCCTCTTTCTGCGGGGAGGAATAATCGTAGAAAAAGGCAAAGTCGAAGTTGTCGGTCGCGACTCGGCCGACCCGCTGTGCCAATACGCCGCGACTTTCTCCGTCGCCGGCATTAAAAAATTTTTCGACGGAATCGATCGGGCCGGTCACCGCCAACGCTTCGTTTTCCGTGGGAAACGCGACCGCAGTCGCGATACCATCGATCCGCGCCGTACTCTTTCCTGAGGCGTCGAGCGGTACGATCAGCGAGTTTTCGGCAAAGGTGACTCGGCGTCCTCCCCATTCAACGGAGTGGACTTGACTTTTCGGGAGTTTTCCGAACTGCGCGTCCAAAAAGGCTTCACGATCGACCGCGCTCTTCTTTTTGGCGTAGACGGCGGTGCAAGGGAGCGGATAGTTCTCCCCGACCTCTTCGCCGCTCTGTGGGTCCAGGAGAGAGACGGGTGCCACTTCGGTGCTCGTGATGATCAGATCGAGTTGGTCGAACTGGTTCCAGAACGGAACCATCGACGGGGAGTTCCCAAAAAAACGGATCACCTTGTCGGCGTCGGCATAGAGGAGGAAACGTTCCGGCTGTACGACACGCACCGAGAGCGCGTTCGGAATAATCGTTTCGGTCGGCAGGGTGTTGCGGGCCGGTAATGCAGCCAGCTCGGCTTCGGAAAGAGAGCGGATCTCGTCGGAGAAAATTTCCCGGAATTGCTGTTGCCGCGCTTCGTCGGTTTCCCGTAAAAGGCGTTCGTCTTCGGTCTCTTCGCTCTTGCCGCAACCGCTGAGAAGGAGTGCCGGGATCAGCAGAAGGATTCCGGCCGACAGGAAACGGGATATACGGGACATCTGTGAAAACTCCTTCATGAGTGTCATACAACGAACGTCGAAAGAAATAACTCGGTGTGGATTCTTTTTCGGTTACGGATTACGCCGCGGCCTGTTCGATTTCGGCCGATCGGGTCGCCGGGCCGAACCGCCCGGTCCCTGGAACTTTCGGCGGTCGGGTCGACCGTGGTCATGCCGGTGTGGTCCCTCGCGGCGCGACGGCCGGGGTCCGCCCGTCTGCCGGGCCGACCCCGACTCGGTTTCAACGGCGACGACCTCGGCGCGGTCTTGAATCGGAAGGCCGGCGGCAAGGTCTTTGGCCCGCTGTTCTATTTCGGCAAGCCGGTTTTTCCGACAGACCTGCAAGATCACGCTCTGACGTTCTATACCGGGGTTGGTATAGTCGGCGACCTTACGTAGCGCCAGGTTCTTCAGACGCCCGAAATGCCGAGCCTCTCCGCGCTCTTCCACCCAGGAGGGCCCTTTAATCATCAGGATACGGTCGAACGCGAACCAGGTTGGCGCGAACATGGTTAAGAGACGGTCGAGTTTCGAGACCGCCCGAACGACGAGCGTGTGGAACCGATGTACCTTGAGCAGTTCCTCGGCTTTCGCATGCCAGACGTTCAGTTCGAGCCCGATCTCATCGACAATCGCACCGACCGCTTTCGCCTTTTTCCCGGTCGCGTCGCAAAGTTCGACGTTCAGGTCGGGCCGCAATATCGCCAGAAGAATCCCCGGAACACCGCCGCCGGTCCCGACATCAAGGACGTGTTCCCCCTGCTGAAGGAGGGCCGCCAGCTGCATCGAGTCGACCACGTCGCGCGTTACGAACTTCTCGTAGTCGTCGTGACGAGTCAGGTTGATTTTGGTGTTCCATTCCCAGAGTGCGCGGCAGTAGCGATCGATCAGGTCGATCTGTTTGGCCGAAAGCTTGATTTGGTATTGGGCCAGGACTTCCGACAGGGAAGAAGCCGAGCTTTCAGATTCGGTACCGATTTCGGCCGAGGAGTTGGTGATATGGTTCTCGTCGGACATCAGGCTGAATTCCCGTTACGTTGAGGTGCGCCCGTTAAGGCCCGGTTCGTCAAATGGGGCGACACGGAAAGATGAAGGACCCCGGCGCCGCCGAGCACCACAGGCGCGAAAGCCGATTCTCCATGACCGGGCGCCCATTATACCACAAAGCGACCGTTTCGGGTAGGGAATCACCCATCTGTCGTACCGCCTCGGTGCGGTTTGAGCGAATCTTCCTTCAAGGCGCGTCGAAAAGTAAAAAATCGACCTCTTCGGCGCGGAAACGGGGTATAGATTTTCTCGGCTTTTCCTCGGTTTAACGATCCGAATGGGGTGTTCCCGTCGAATCGGCTGCGGTTGGACCGGTTGTTTCATGGCGCGAAATCGAACAGAAAAGGTTCGGAAAAGGTGTTGAAATCCTTTTTTTCCTTTGTTAAAATTGACTTGTGGTCGATAAGTGTACCAGGTAAAGGGGAAACTAGGGCTTTTTTCGTGAGGACAAATCCGCACGCGCCAAAGGGTTTTGGGTCCGGGGACATACTCCGGTTATCATTTTATTTTTCATCCCTCGGAACCCAGTCGGTTTGGTAGTAGTGTATCGGTTTGTTCGAATGGTTGAAAAAAATGCAGGTACAGTTAAAGGTAGTCAACGGGAGACAGCGCGGACACCTAATTTCGATCAATCGCCCTAAGTTTATGATCGGAAGAGCGGACGACTGTCAGCTCAAATCGAAAAACGAGTTGATCAGTCGCCATCATTGCGTCATTCTTACCGAGGAAGGGTATGTGGGTGTACGCGAGCTTGGGAGTCGGAACGGGGTTTACGTCAACGGTGTTCAGATCGACGAAGAGACGGAACTCCGCAACGGGGACCTTCTGACCATCGGTCCGCTCGAGTTCGAGGTGGTCATTACCGTGGCGATGTCGACCGGCAAAAAGCCAAAGGTCGAATCGATCGCCGAGGTGGTTGCCCGAACCGTCGAACAGAGTTCTCTTTCCACCGTCGGCAAAGCAGGCGGAGACGTCTCGAGCTGGCTCATGAGCGAAGACGACGCGATCCAGGCCGCTCCCAGCGGCTCGACGATCGAGATGAAACGCCCCCACCAAGGAGAGACGCAAGAGGAAACCCCTCAAGCCGAAACGTCCCAAGAAGAGTCGCAAAAACAAAAAGAGGAAGATTCAGGGGAGGATATCTTCGATAATCTCGTCGAAAACGTGATCGCTCCCGAAAAAGAGACGAAGGCCGTTACAGAAGACAAGGCAAAAGACGAACCCTCCCCGACCGCGCCGACCGGCACCATGAAAAAGGCGCCAAAACCGAAACCGGTCCTCAACCTTAACCTCGATGAGGAGGATGATGGCCCGCCTGCGAAAGAGGAAGAGAAGCCGAAGAAGCCGAAACCTCGCAAGAAGCCCCCGATCCCACAAGAGCAGGTCGCAGCAAAACTGAAAGATTTCTTCCAGAACCGGTAGGCCGCGCACCAAAAAAATACGTGCCTCTTCATGAAGACCTCCAAACCGCGTATGACGATTTGGGGGTCTTTGTTTTGGGAAAATTTTCGCCGAGGGCGGAACTTCTGCCCGTTATCCGTCGGCCTCCGTTGCCGACTCCGGGTTCGTGGGAAAGAAGCTTCCCCGGTTGACCGAGGCTTCGGCCGCTTCTTGGTTTTCGAAGAAGAGGCCGTAATCGTAAAACCGCTTATATCGGGAGTCCAGAAGGGTTGCTACCGGCACTCGGCGCAAGGCGCGGACCTGTGTTCGAAGAAATTGCTTTAATCTCGAAGCCATCAGGCGCGGGTCACGATGTGCCCCCCCGAGCGGTTCCTCGATAATTTTGTCGATGACGCCTAGTTTCAAGAGGTCGGACGAAGTGAATTTGAGCGCCTCGGCAGCCTTGTCTTTGAACTTTTCGCTTTTCCAGAGGATTCCGGAACACCCTTCCGGGCTGATGACACTGTAATAGGAATATTGGAGCATCGCGACCTTGTCGCCGACCCCGATCCCGAGCGCCCCGCCGCTTCCCCCCTCGCCGATCACCACGCAAACGATTGGCGTCGGCAGAATCGACATCTCGAACATCGATTTGGCGATCGCCTCGGCCACCCCCCGCTCTTCGGAGGCGATTCCGGGATAAGCGCCCGGCGTGTCGATGAAACAGATAACCGGCAACCCGAATTTTGCTGCCAGTTTCATCTTGGAAACGGCTTTACGATATCCTTCGGGGTGGGCACAGCCGAAATTGCACACCATCCGGTCATTGACATTATGCCCCTTCTGATGCCCAACCACCATCACTTTCATACCGTCGAGTTTTGCCCAGCCGGTGATCAGAGCGCGGTCGTCGCCGAAAAGACGGTCACCGTGCAGTTCCACGAATTCATCGAAAACCAGGTCAAGATAATCGGAAGTTTGCGGCCGTTTTGGGTGGCGTGAGACTTCAACCACCTGCCAACGGGTTAGGTTGGAGTAAATCTTCTTTTTCAGTTCGGCCAGGCCAAGCTTGATGCGTTGAATCTCTTCCCGAATTTCCGGGGAAGGATTGCTTTTGGGCATCTCTTCCAGACGGGCTTCCAGATCATAGATCGGTTGTTCAAATGACAGAGGGGAATCGGCGGCCACGATGACTCCAGTCGGTTGTTTTATTCTGAGGGCAAGTCGAAAATCGGAATCGGGGAAACAGATTCCCACTGCACCTTGCCGCCGCCCGAAGGGGGAAAAGCGAAGGTGAAAAACAAACACCCTAAAAAGCTCATTATAGCAGAGCCGGGAAAAATGACAATGTGTATTGGTTGCACCCTACTTGCGGGCTGCTGTTTACCGAGACGGAGACACCTCAGGGTCAGGGGGCTGCAGAAAGATCGGAAGCCGTTTGGCCACCGCCAAGGCCTCCTGGGCCGATGAGGGACGTCCATTGGGGTCGGGCGAAAGAAGCGAGCGGAGAAACGCGTCGAACTGCGGAGTCACATTTCGGTTCTTCGCAGCGGCTGACGGAACGTTCGGGGACCGATGCTTTTGGAGGAGATCGGCGATCGAGTTCCCCGCAAACGGGGCCATACCGGTCAGAAGCTCCAAGATCGTCGCACCCAGACAGTAGAGGTCGGTTCGCCCGTCGAGCGGGCGACGGTCGATCTGTTCCGGAGAGATGTAGGTGGCTGTACCACGGATCGCCGACGATCTCGGAAAGAAGCGGCTGAGCAGATTCTTCCCCTTCTTCTCGGTGATGGCGAAGTCGATCAGTTTTACCCCGAGATCGGGGGAAAAAAGGTAGTTGTCGGGTTTGATGTCGCAGTGAACCCAACCGGCCTGGTGCAGCGGGATGAGCGGCTCGAAGAGAGCGGGAATCAGTTGGGGAAGAACCGATGCATAGTTTTCGTATTTGCGTTTGACCAGTTGCCCGACGCTTGGCGCGGGAAACCATTCGAGTGCCAGGTAGGGGATTCCGCGGTCTTTTCCCGAATCGTAGAATCGCAAAAACAAAGGAGAGCCTTCGAGCGATTTGACGACCTGACGGTCTCTGTTGAGCATGGCAATATGGCTGCGGTCAACACAGTTCGGAAGAAGCCGTTTGATCGCAACGAGTTTTCCGTCCCGCTCATCGCGCGCCTGCCATAACTGACTCGATTGACCGGCGTAAATCAGCCGGATATGGTTGTACGACCCCGTCCGCTGCGGCTGCTCACTGCTCATCGTCCAGAGAAACCTCTTATTTACCTTCCCCCCTATCTTAAAAATAAACTCGGCACGCACCACGCGGCCGTCAAGAGGATTATACCCTAAAATTCCGAAGAGAGGCGCCCCCACCGTTTAAAGCCGTTTCTCAGGGCAATAAGACGGGCAGTCATATAAACCAGGATGCATGTTATCGGATTGAACAGCTTTACTGCCCCCGGGCCTCCCTTTGGGGGGGTATTTTGAACCTCTGTTGCGAAGAGATTGTTTCGTATTTGGGGCTTTCGGCCGGTTTCTTCCGTCAGGTTGATGGAAAAAGTGTTGTCGGCCCGAGAATTTTGATCCGGCGCTCTCCCCGATGTGGTGCACCTCCCAGCCTGCGCGCAGGGGTAAGTGCATTTCGATGGGCGAGGCGAGAGGACAAAATGGGGCGTGGCGACCAGCGCATTCGGTCAAAATACCCATAGACCGAATATTTGAAGAAAAAGCCCGTCTAGGGGAGACCTAAACGGGCGGAAGTTACCCGGCAAGGATTCGAACCTTGACTAAGGGAACCAAAATCCCTGGTGCTGCCGTTACACTACCGGGTAGCTCACTGTAACATATTAGCACTCTTTTCGTTTCCTTTCAATCCCTACCGGCCCGCATTCCCTCCGGCCTTGCCCCTGCACCCCGGACGAGTTCGAGCCCGCGTGTTTACCTTTTGTCTCTCGGGGGCCGCTTTTTCGCTCCGGAACCGGGAAAATCCTCCCGTTATTTGCCCTTCCTCTCCCATTTGGGTCAAGAGCCCCTACCCATTTCTCCGATATCCTGATGACGGCCCCTAGAAACGGGAGAATAGTCATTACCGGAACGTTAAAACAGGAAAACTGGGTCTTTTCGGTTGGATAAACCGAAAGTATATTTTTGATCGATTAGAATTCAAATTGGGGAAGGGTCGAATTGTTAAATTTCATCCCACGCGTTGGGCGAAAAAGATACAAGCCTCTACGGAGAGAGGATAGAGTTGCTTCCGATCAAGACATTGCAGACAACTATCTGGCATCTGTAATGAAGGAGGAGAAATGAAGAAGGTAGTCGAATTGGCCTTGATGACAGCGCTATTCGCGTTGACGTCGGTCTTTAGCGGAAACCGGGCACAAGCGGCCTGGTGCGGAGCGGCATCATACCGCTGGTGCCGCCCGTCGGCTTGCGACTTCGTTCAGCAGTGCAGTACCGTGATGAAGACCTGCCGTAAGGTGGTTTATGAGCAGGAACAGGTTACCTGCCAAAGGACTGTACTCGAAAAAGTCGCCGTGCCGCAACGTGTCCTGTGCACCCGCTATGTTCCACAGATTTGCCAAAAACAGGTTCCCTACACCGTTTGCCGCCCGGTCTGGCAAGACTGTGTCAAGCAGGTTCAGTATACCGTGAACCGCCCGGTTTGGCGCGACTGTAGCAAACAGATCCCTTATACGGTTTGCCGCCCGGTCTATGAAACCCGTCAAAAGCGGTATACGGTCTGCCGCCCGGTTTGGGAAACCCGCAGCAAACAGGTTCCCTACACCGTCGCCCGCCCGGTTTACGAGACGCGTCAGCGTCAGTATACGGTTTGCCGTCCGGTCTGGCAGATGATGCAGAAACAGGTTCCCTACACCGTATGCGAACCGGTCTATGAAACCCGTCAAAAGCAGTATACGGTCTGCCGCCCGGTTTGGCAGACGATGCAGAAGCAGGTTCCCTATACCGTGTGCCGTCCGGTCTACGAAACCCGTCAAAAGCAGTATACGGTCTGCCGTCCGGTTTGGCAGACGATGCAGAAGCAGGTTCCCTACACCGTATGCCGTCCGGTCTATGAAACCCATCAAAAGACCTATATGGTTAGCCGTCCGGTTTGGCAGACGATGCAGAAGCAGGTTCCCTATACCGTGTGCCGTCCGGTCTATGAAACCCGCCAAAAGCAATATATGGTTTGCCGACCGGTTTGGGTCGACATGCAGAAGCAGGTTCCCTATACCGTGTGCCGTCCGGTCTATGAAACCCGTCAGCAGACCTACACGGTGTGTCGTCCGGTGATGACGGTGCAACAACGTCAGGTAGCCTATACCCAGATGGTCCCGCAGGCTTGCACCCAGACGGTCCCCTATCAGTCGGGCCGTTGGGAGACACAGACCTACACGGTTCCCGGCCAAGTCGTAACCCGCCGCGTTGCGGTCGCCGATCCTTGCGCGAAGTCTTGCGACCCGTGCAATCCGTGCCAGGTTTCCTACAAATATCAGGACGTTCAGGTTCAGCTTCCTCCACAGCAATGCTCTCGCCGTGTTTGGGTTCCGATGACCTGTACCCGCGAAGTTCAGTACGTTCGTATGGTTCCCCAGACGGTCTATCGTACGGTCAACCACCCGGTTTGGAGCACGGTTCCCGAAACGAAGGTGGTGAACTATACCGTTTGCCGTATGGTCCCTGAAACGCGCACGCGAACCGTCTGCTACAAAGTCTGCCGCATGGTTCAGGAGCCGCGCACGGTCAACTACACCGTCTGCCGCATGGTTCCCGAGACTCGCATGCGGACCGTCTGCTACAAGGTTTGCCAAATGGTTCAGGAGCCGCGCACGGTCAACTATACCGTCTGTCGTATGGTTCCCGAGACCCGCACGCGGACCGTCTGCTACAAGGTTTGCCAAATGGTTCAGGAGCCGCGCACGGTCAACTACACCGTCTGTCGTATGGTTCCCGAGACCCGCACGCGGACCGTCTGCTATAAAGTCTGCACCATGGTTCCGGAAACGAAAGTAGTGAACTACCAGGTCTGCCGCATGGTTCCCGAGACCCGCACGCGGACCGTCTGCTATAAAGTCTGCACCATGGTTCCGGAAACGAAAGTAGTGAACTACCAGGTCTGCCGCATGGTTCCGCGCACCTGCACCCGTACTGTGAACTATAAAGTCTGTACCATGGTTCCGGAAACGAAAGTGGTGAACTACCAAGTTTGCCGCATGGTTCCCGAAACCCGCACGCGAACTGTCTGCTATAAAGTCTGCACCATGGTTCCGGAAACGAAAGTGGTGAACTACCAAGTCTGCCGTATGGTTCCCGAGACCCGCGTTCGCACCGTCAACTACAAAGTCTGCGAAATGGTTCCCGAGACCCGCGTCCGCAATATTCCTTATAAGGTTTGCCGTATGGTTCCCGAGACCCGCGTTCGCACCGTCAACTACACGGTCATGCAAAAGGTCCAGTTCGAGAAGGAAGTGATGACATGCCGTCTGGTTGCGAAGCAGGTTCCTTGCACCGTAACGCGTACCGTCCCGAAGGTAGTGACCTATCAGGTTCCGGTTCAGGTTCAGGTTTGCCGTCCGTGCGACCCGTGCGAACCGGCTTGTAACCCCTGTGCTCAGGCGAATGGGGGCTGAAGGCCGTTCCCGGTAGCCAGAACCGGGGGGATCCGATAGAAGAACCCGCCGAGAGGCGGGTTTTTTTATCGACCGGCAGCGTGAGCGACGGAAGCCGGTCGCACGACCGGCCCGGTCGTTTGATGCCGGCATCCTGTGGCACAAACATTACCCGGATCAGAAAAATGAAACCGAGAGCGAGGAGAAGACGGGTCGCGTTCCGTGACATTCCGAGCGGAGGCTGCCGGTCGAACCCGATCGTCCCAGGGCCTTTGGGAAGAGTCCGCTGCCTTGTTTGACCGCCTCGCGAACCACTTTTTCGCCTTGCCCTTGTTCTTTATCAGCGCCACACCCCTCGGGTGGAGCCGTTTGCCAATGAGGTAGCGTTTTGGGCCACACAACGCCACATGGGAAACACTTACGCAAACCGCGACGGTGTCGCCGTCAACAGGGCGGAAGCGGCGAAACCATTTGGCAACTTTTTCATGTCTTGAGGAACGTCGTGCCCGTTGACATCGTTGACATAACAAAGTCCTATGTAGGTCAATCCGTAAACCCCGGTGTATAACCGAACAAAACCTCGCCGCCGCGGTGAAAACGATCTTTTTCCGGGTTCTCGAAGCGGTTCCCTTGCGCAAGGCAGGCTTTTACATTAAAATTTTGTAGAGTTGACTCGGCAAGGGGCATCGTTCCCATGCGTTCCGCCAAGACTCCTTTCGGGTCATGGTTCTTGCTTGTACCTTCGAGTCGGCAGGGGTCTTTTTCAGTGTTCGTTGGTTTTCGAAAAGTCCAGACGGGAGGTTGTTGCCATGAAAAAAATGGGGTTCGGTATTATCGGTTGCGGAATGATTGCAGGGTTCCACGCCAAGGCGATTGCCGCAGCCGGCGGGGAACTGATCGGCTGTTATGACAAACTTCCGTTGGCGGCGGAAAGGATCGCCAAAGAGAACGGCGGGACTCCGTATCAGAATCTCGGCGAACTGCTCGCCGATCCGGCCATCGACATCGTGACGATCGGCACGCCAAGCGGTGCACACATGGACCCGGCGGTGATGGCTGCCGAAGCGGGAAAACACGTGATCGTCGAGAAACCGCTTGAAGTCACTCTCGAACGGTGCGACAAGATCATTGCCGCGTGCGACAAAGCCGGTGTGACGCTCTCGACCATCTTCCCGAGTCGGTTTCATCCCTCGAGCACCCAACTGAAAAAAGCGATCGAATCCGGCCGTTTCGGAAAACTGACGTTGGGCGATGCCATCGTCAAATGGTATCGGACGCAGGAATATTATGACAGCGGCCATTGGCGCGGTACCTGGGCACTCGATGGCGGTGGGGCGCTGATGAATCAGGCAATCCACTCGGTCGACCTTCTCCTCTGGCTGATGGGGCCGGTGGCGGAACTGACCGCGATGACCGGGCTCCTGGCCCATGAACGGATTGAGGTCGAAGATACCGCCGTGGCGTCGCTCCGGTTCAAGAACGGCGCGCTTGGAACGATCGAGGCGACGACCGCCGCTTACCCCGGTTACCTGAAACGGATAGAAATCCATGGAAACACCGGTTCGGCCGTCATTGAGGAAGAAGATATTATCAAGTGGGATTTCGCCGAGTCGAAAGACGAAGATGCCGCGATCCGCGAGTCGATGGCCGGAAAACTTTCGGGCGGCGGCGGCGCGGCCGACCCGGCGGCCATCAGTTATAAACCGCACGCCAAACAGTTTGCCAACGTGATGCAAGCCATCGAGACCGGAACCAAACCCCTGATCGATGGCCACGAAGGACGCCGTAGCGTCGAGGTGATCACCGGAATCTACGAAGCCGCCAAAACAGGACGTCCGGTAACATTCGCCTGACCGTTTACGGGCGGTCGAAATATGTTACCGCCCCCCGGGGGCGTTTCTTACCGACATTCCGAAAAACACGTTCCCAAATGAGCGAGAACGGCCGATGGAAAACGTCATCTGTATGAAATGGGGAAACCGTTACGATCCGATGTATGTCAACATTCTGGCATCGGCGGTTCGGAAGCATCTTGCGCGCGAACACCGGTTCGTTTGTTTTACGGAAGATCCCGAAGGGATCGACCCGCGTGTGGAAATCCGCCCGTTGCCGGAAATGCCGATCGACCCTTCCCTGCCGGAGCGGGGGTGGCGGAAGCTGACCATGCTGGCGGAAAAACTCGCCGACCTGGAAGGGCGCGCGCTCTTCCTTGACCTTGACCTGATCGTTCTTTCCGACCTGACCCCATTTTTCGAGGTGCCCGGCGCGTTCCGAATTATCCGCGACTGGAACCTTTCGGGCGGATGGATCGGGAACTCGTCGGTATTCCGTTTCGAAATCGGCATGCACCAAGACGTGCTCGATCACATCCTGGCCCACGGAGACGACGTTCGGAAGAAATACCGTAACGAACAAGCATATCTTTCCGCTGCGATGCGCGAAAAAGGTCTGCTCGACTACTGGGAGCCGAACTGGTGCCTGAGCTTTAAGAAACATGCGATTCGCCCCCTACCGATGAGTCTTTTTCGCGAACCGCGGCGGCCCGGTCCGGAGACGAAAATCATGGTCTTCCACGGTCAGCCGAACCCGCACCAGGTTCTTGACGGCTGGCACAATATGAAAAAACTCCGCTGGGTCAGGCCGGCCGACTGGATTGCCGACAACTGGAAAGAGTAACACGCGGTCGCCTCCCACAAAGAGAGAATCAAGAAGAACCAAAGAATGATGGCACGTTCCACCCCCTCTTCCCGAAAAAATCATGCGGGCCGCTCTGCCGACAAACGGAACCGTTCCCGTCCCCTTTCCCCTTCCCGCGGACAGCGGCGTGAGAAGCGCCGCCCGGTCGGTGAGGCACGGCGTGATGCCGGGTCTCTCTTTGCCCGCCCCACTCTCGGCGCGAAAAAGCCGGCTTCCAAGCCGCATGAAACCAAACCGACCGCCGAGGGGCATCGCGTACAGAAAATTCTCGCCGCGGCCGGTTACGGCAGCCGTCGGGAATGCGAAGAATTAATTTCGTCGGGACGTGTCGAAATCGATGGAACAATCGTGACCGAACTCGGCGTTCGTGCCGATCCGCTCACCCAACGGATCCGTGTCGACGGGGAATCGTTACCGAAAACACGACCGGTCTATCTGGCGGTGAATAAGCCGAAAGGGTTTCTCTGTACCCATCGCGATCAACAAGGGCGACGTCGTGTCATCGATTTGGTGCCCGATCAGTTCGGGCGCGTTTTTCCGGTCGGGCGTCTCGATCAATACAGCGAAGGGCTGATTCTGCTGACCAACGACGGCGCTTTTGCCGAGCTGCTGGCGCATCCCCGTTTCGAGGTCCCGAAGAAATACCTGGTTCAGGTTGCCGGGGAAGTCGAACCCGATCTGCCGCGCCGCCTGCAAAAGGGGGTCCATATCGCCGAGGGGATGGTCCAAGCCGACGAAGTCAAAATCAAGTCCCGCCATCCGCGTCACTCCTCGCTCGAAATTGTGTTGCGCGAAGGAAAAAACCGCGAGATCCGCCGCATGTTGGCCCGGATCGGGCATAAAGTCCTCACGCTCCGTCGGATTGCCATCGGACCGGTCAAGCTCGCCGATCTGGCGCCAGGGGAATACCGGATCCTGACCAAACAGGAAGTCGCGGCGCTGTATAACTTGGGGAGTTCCCGATGACCTCTGCCGAAACCGGTCCCCTCCATGCGATACGGCGGATCACCTGGATCGGGGCGATAGCCAACCTGCTCCTTTCGGCAATCAAGTTTTGCGCCGGTGTCTTTGGGCATAGTCAGGTTTTGATTGCCGACGCCGCGCACAGTCTCTCGGACTTGGCAACCGATGTGGTACTTCTCGTCGGGTCCCGTTATTGGGAACGACCTGCCGACGAGGACCATCCGCACGGACATGGCAAGATCGAATCGCTTGTGGCCCTCATCATCGGTCTCGTTCTTTTGCTGGTTGCCCTCGGCCTGATCCGCGGTGCCTGTATTACACTCCATGATTTCGTGGGTGGCAAAAGAATCCCCCTTCCGACAAAACTGCCTTTTTTTGCCGCTTTGGTTTCGATTGTCATAAAGGAATGGCTCTACCGTATAACTCTCCGTGTCGCTACCCAAACCCGCAGTTCGGCAGTAGCCGCCAATGCGATAGATCACCGTAGCGACGCGCTGAGCTCGATCCCCGCCGCCATCTCGGTCGCAGTGTGTCTTCTTTTCGGAGAACGATGGTCCTTTGTTGACCCGGTCGGCACGATTCTCGTTGCCTGCCTGATCCTCTACTCGGTGTGGCAAATCATTCGCACTCCGATACAAACGCTCCTTGACCAGGGGGAAACGACGGAAAAGCTCGATCAAATCCGGGCAATCGCCGATGAATTATCGGACATACGGAGCATACACAAGATCAGAACCCGGCCTCTGGGAAACGGTCACTTTGCCGTGGACCTGCATATCCAGGTTGACCCGGACATGCAGGTTCGCGATGCCCACGAACTTTCTCATCGGTTCGGCAACCGCATCAAAAACCGCGTGGACAACATCGTTGACGTGGTGGTCCATATCGAGCCGGAAGAAGAAAACCAAACGCCCGGAGAAAC
Source organism: Thermoguttaceae bacterium (assembly GCA_050943135.1). GTDB lineage: Bacteria > Planctomycetota > Planctomycetia > Pirellulales > Thermoguttaceae > RUG695. Next base: position 18,564 of record JBMNOP010000012.1, read on the forward strand.
TAACTCCTGAGCCATTCGGCATATGCGGGATCGACCCAAGAAACGTCGCTGAGCAGCTCGCCGAGCGGGTCGATTTCGGTGGCCGAAAAACCGAGTGGGTTGTGACGGCGCCACCCTTCGGCGAACTCGTACTTGCCGCTCAGACGCCCGACTCCGGCTGCGGCCTCGGTCATGGAATCAAGGTAGGAATCGTACCCCTGCGAGATATCGAGCCACTCCTTTTGACTCTTATGACAGGCCAGTGCCGCGCGTTTACGATGTAATACAGAGGAAATATCGACATAGCGTTCGGCACGGACCAGGCGACGCATCGGGTCAAGGTTTCCATGCGGTTGGCCGTGATAGACGGCCACGTCTTTGAAGGTTGGCGGGGTCGGCGGATCGACCGGTGCGTTGACCATGCCGCGGCAAAACGTGGCGGTAACACCAAGGCGTACCGCGTTCTGATGGTCCTCCATGTAGTCGACCGGCGACTGGAGGAGGACGATGTCCGGATCGACCTGCCGGACGACCGCGATTACCTTGGTCAAGGTCGGACGGTCATAGTAAACGTCAAGGTCGTCAACAAGCGACTCGTGATAGACAAAACCCATCTGCGCGGCGCTGGCCGCGGCTTCTTCGCGGCGTGTGCGGATAATCTCTTCACGCCGCATCGTCGCGGTTCCCCAAGAACCGTTGGCGATGTTCATGTAATGAACGTCGCAACCGCGATCTTTTAGCAGGAGCATTGTGCCGGCCATCACGAATTCGATATCATCGGGATGACAAGCAATGGCAAATGCCGTCGGCATGGTAACCTTCTTTCCGTTTCGACACGTTTCGACTCAGTGCATTTCGGCTCCGACCGTCTTGATCGCCGGCCGGTAATAATGGAAATGAACGTTCGGGTGATCGGCCAGAAGCGACATCGGAACCGCCGAATCGGGAATCTTGCGGGCGATCATCCACGCAGAAAGACGCATCCCGAACGGATTGTCGTGGGTGCCTGCCTGCCAGATGCTGACCTTATTGGCTTTCCAGGTTTCGACGGGGCCGACCGTGGCGGCGAACTGCGGAACGTTGGCCACATAGCCGCCGCCGCTGGTACGCGCGTTTTGAAGAATCGTGATCGGGTGAAGTTCCGTAACACGCGCCGAAAGCTTGCGGTATTCCTCTGGAGTTGGGGGAGCGTCCTTGAACTTTCCCTTGCGCCGGACCGGGTCGTTAAATGCCCAGTGTTTCGTATCGCCCTGGCCGCCCTGCATGGTGTCGCAGACAATATCGCTATATGTTTGGGTGTAGGCTTTCAGGTCACCGGACGGGAAATGAATGTTCTCTCTCGGTATCCGGAGCTTTCGGTCGATTCGGTTAAAGCAGAGTTCGAAGTCGGCCTTTGCAAACGAGAGAGGGTGGTCCATGTCGACCGGCACGCCGTCTTCGACCCATTCGTCCATTCCCCAGAAGTGGGCGTATTTCAGGCTGATCCCGAGCGAGTTGACGATGCGTGCAACAATCGGAAGTTGTTCCGTCGGTCCGATTGGACCGCAAATTCCGACGGGATTGTCGGCCGTCGCTTTTTTCCATGCCTCAACATACTCGAGGGCCTCGGCGGCATAAAACTCTTCAATCGTCTCGTAATAGTGAACCGTGAATCCGGGACGCGAAAGTTTGAAGAGGGATTTTTCGGTCAGTTTGGCCGCGTCGGCGAGAATTTCCGGATCGAGTGTTGTGTAATCCCACCATTCGGGAGCGACTTTGCTTAAAGGTCGAGACATCGTTTTCTCCTTAAGATAATTTCTCTTGCTGTTTTCCCATCACGCCTGCTGCCATTTTAAACAGCGTGGGGAAAAATGCAAGAGAAGCTCTTTCGGAAGATCGCGTTTTGCCGGGTCGCCAAGCGGCCCGGCCCGACCGTTCTCACGGTCTTACCCGATTGTGGATATGCCCAAGCCAATACTCAACCCGGCTTCACATCCGGGATCTTCCGTTGTTGTTGCGTTACTGCTTTTTGTGCGATGCAAACCCCGATACCCCTTCTCGCAAATCCGTAGATTGATATCCATAGATTTTAACGACGAAAGTACCTCACGGAAAAGTTGTACATCGCCCGCAGAACGAGACATTTGAACACAAGAATCTCATCAAATGGATAACGACTGCCCTTATTTCAATTCGGGGCGTTTGAACGGAAAGGGCTCGGTACCGGCAACCTTCGCCCGACCAAGAGATACAGCCTTCTCGCCGTTCTTTTGAGTGGTCGAAGCGTTCTTGGCCGGAAACCAGCCGTTCTCATCACACTCCGATTTCGGGTCGACCGGCTTGGGTTCCTCGGATTTGGGCTGCGACGAAACCCGGGACTCGGAACCGGATGTTTCTTCCGCCTTTTGATTGTCGGTGTCGGAAATCTCGGCTTTACGGCGTTCTGCCCCGTTATCGGACCCGGGCGCGTCGATGGCGATCTGCTCCGCCGCCGCGTGTAACTTATCGGCCCCTGCCGCGTTCGCCTTCGCCACGGCACGGTCGGAAGCAATACCTTCGAGCGTAAACGGGATGGCCGGCGCGTCGGGGTCGGCCATCAGCTCCTCTTCAGTGGGCATGTCGATCTTTTTTGCCGACGGATAACGATGTCCGAACTTGCGATTGATGGAAGCCGAAACCGGCTGATCGGAGGCAGGCGAAGCCGCCGGTTCCGTTTTCACGACCGTTTCGGTCGGCTCGGAAGCTTCGGTTTGCGCGGGAGTGACGGTCGCGACCGAGAGATCGCCGTCAAAGCCGCCCAGGGCAGGCCCGGCCTGCGCCTGCTGATACTCGTTGACCGCAGCGTAAATCATCGCGGGAGCGTTCATCGTCTGAGGCGGCGGCACAGTGACTGCGGACGTATCGTCGGAAATGGTTCCGAAGACGGCAATATCAAGTGCCGGAAGTTCGGTAATGGTCGTTTTGACTTTGATGCTTTTCCGAAATTCCCCCGGCGTCTCGTCGGCCGACACGGTCAGGGTTACGGGAATTACATGGACGGAACTATCTTGTTTCGCCGTTTTGAATTGCATACGCGGGTCGTCCGACGAAATCGCGGCAATCCGAAACGGGGTCGAGCCGCGGACAACCAGGTTGCGCGTGGCCGATTCTCCGGGGTGGATCACACCGAATTGCAGATAAGTCGGTTTGACCGAAAGCGCGGAAATGACCTGTCCGTGAACCGGAACAAAGATTCCGGGACTCCCCGTTTCGTTCGAAGTGAAATGGAGAAGATCGTTGATATACCCCGGTTCGGCGGTCGGCAGTAGCTGGACATCAACCTTATAAGTCTTTCGATTGCCGTTGCGCGAGACGACCCTCGCCTCGGCCCGAATCGAAGGGCTGTTTTTCTTCATACCGATCAACTGCCAATTCGCAAGCGGACCGTTATACTGGAGGAAAACCGTTTTGGTGACCGGCACCCCCTGTCCGACACTGCCGAACTCGACCACCCCCGGATCAAAGACGACATCGGCACGAATGTGTGCCATCACCTGAAGTTGAACTTCGGCCGCAAGGGGATTGCTGAAGTGAACGGTAACGGTCGCCTTTCGCTTCCCGACATGAACCTTTCCCGAAGTATCGACCCGAGCTATGATCTCCCCCGTCTCACCGCTTTTGATCACCTTTTTCGGAACGGCGACACTGGTACAGCTGCAGCTGGACTGGGCGCTGAGGATCACGACGTCTTCTTTGTAGATATTGCGGAACCGAAACCGCTGTTCGGCTTCGGAGTGAAGTGCCAAATCTCCGAAATTCCGGGTCATTTCCGTACCGGCTTCGGTAAACATCTTAACTGCCCATCCGTTCGACGCGGGGTAGGACGGTGAACTCATCGACAGCGCACCACCAAGCAATAACGGCTGGGCATCGATGGATGTCCCCATCGCCATGACCGTCAGAACGGCCAGAACAAGCAGGAATCTCTGCGAATAAAAACGGACCAACAAAATTGCGCCGCTTTTCATAAAACGCCACACCTTTCTGGTTGAAACAAAATATTATCTCCTTATCTTTGTCGGTTAATCAGTGGTCGTTTTATTCAGAATTATCGGTTTATTCCCCATTTTGTAAAAAAATCGTCGTGCCCCACGATAAAATAAGCAATTCGTGTAGTTTGGGGGTCTTTGGGTGTTCTTTTTAAAATTATCAGTTATAATCAAGACAAAGAGCGTGATTAGAACCTGATTTGGCTCGAAAAACCAGGAAATGCAAAGAACTTGAGTTGTTTTTAAAATTTTTCGAGAGATTTTCAAATAAAAAGGAATTCATAACGTAAGATGTACATGGCGGGTTTGGAGCCGACGTGGCTTCGCCGCCGTTCATCTTACCTTCCTGCCGAATTTAGCTGAAGAGCGCCCAAGCGTTTTAACCATAATGAGATTGACCGCGATTTCCCCTTTAAAAGCAAGTAGAATCTTTTGTTTCCTTTTGGCGGTTTCCTTTTCGCTCGGCTTGGCGGCAGAACCTGCTTCGGTAGCAACCGACAACACCGATCTGCGCACCCGTGGAAAATTAGCGATCCTGGGGCTTCGTACCAAAGAAACCATCCAATCCTTTCAGTTTCCGGAAGATTCCCATCTGGTACTGATCCGGCCAGCCGGAACCGCCGACGTGATCCCGCAACTCGACTCCAAAACCGCCGAAACTTCGGCCGAGCCCGACCGTTACTTTGTCTGCCTGATCAACCACCTTTCCGCCGGAGAGCGGCTTCTGTTCGCCGACGCGGTCGACGGCCAATGGGACCAATTGAATTTTCTTGACGCGGTTCTGATTGCCGACGGGGTCTCGGATCAGGAGCGGGCGGTCTGCCGAGAAATTTATGACCGGCATCTGGCCCGACTGCTTGAAGAGATCGGCCAAACTGACGACGATTTCGAAAAGGCGCGACACGTCTACGAATACCTTCATCGCGAAATTTTAACCGGCTCGTACGACCTGAACCTTTCAAGCGCCGCTGTCTGCCTGCAGACGGGAATCTATAACTGCGTCAGCGCCACGGCGTTGTTCAATGCTCTGGCAGGGGATGTCGGACTGACCTCTTACGGACTTGAAATGACCGGGCACGCCAAGAGCCGTATTATCTGCGGGGACTCCTACCTTGATATCGAAACCACCTGTCCGAAATGGGAACTCCTCCCCGATCGGCCGGTTCCGATTCCGGAAACAGAACCGGGAACCGCGCTCTGGGTACGTGACGCGGTATTTATTCGACAGGTCAACTATCTTGAATCAACTTCGGCATATCCCTCGGAGGAAGGACGGCAAGAAGGCGAGCTCTCCACGAATCCTCTCATGGAAGTCAGCAGCGAAAAGGTGCCGGTTACACCGGAACAGGCGCTCGCCCTGTCGGGGAAAAAACCGGTTCGCACCGTCTCTCCGGTTCAATTTGTCGCCACGATCTACTATAACCGTGCTGTCGACTACTATCAAGAGAACAAATTCGACAGTGCGATCTACGCCTATCTGAAAGCATTGGCGGTCGACCCAAGCAACAAAACGGTTCTCGGGAACTTCAAGGCGACCCTTAACAACCTTGCCATCGAGTTGGCTTCGAGCGGCAAGAACTACAACGAGGCGATTCGCCTGACCGAACAGGGACTGGCGCTCGACCCAAACTTCGACCAATTCCGAGTCAATCTTCCCCTCTACTACCACCATTGGTTTTCGGAACTGCGTAAAAACAACCGACTTGAAGAGGCTCTCCAAGTCGAAGCCAGATTCCGCCGCGCGTTCCCTCAGGCTGAAACGAAAATCTTTTAACGAGGCGGGGAAGGCGGTTATGCGCTATCAACATGTTTTCGTGGAAGGAATGACCTACGCCCTTCCCGAGGAAGTCGTTACCACCGAGGCCCTCGAACGCCAACTCGCCCCCCTCTACGAGCGGCTGAAACTCCCCTATGGCCGACTGGAGCTGATGACCGGGATTCGCGAGCGACGCGTCTGGCCGAAAGGAGAACTCCCCGGTGATCAGTCGGTCAGAACGGTTAACAAGCTTTTGCGCGAGACGGGTGCCGACCGGAATCGGATCGGTTCGCTGATCCACGCTTCAGTCTGCCGCGACTATCAAGAGCCGGCAACCGCCTGCGATGTTCACCGCCGCCTGGAATTGCCGAGCCGCTCGGTCGTCCACGATGTTTCGAACGCCTGTCTCGGGCTTCTTTCCGGCATTCTGCTGACCGCCAACATGATCGAACTGGGTCAGATCGACTCGGGGATTGTGGTCGGTACCGAGACAAGCCGCGCCCTGATGGAATCGACCATCGAGATGCTTTGTTCCGACATCTCGATCACACGCAAGAGCTTGAAACCGGCGTTCGCCTCGCTGACGATCGGTTCGGGGAGCGCCGCGGTTCTTCTGACGAACGACGACTTGACCCGCACGGGGAATCGCCTTCTCGGAGGAACGGTTTTGGCCGACAGTCGCTATGCCGACCTCTGTCGGAGCCAAGTCGACGTCACCGCCGGGGGCAACGCATCGGGGCAGCTGATGCAAACCGATTCGGAAGCTCTGCTGCACGCCGGAGTCGACGCGGCGGCCGAAACATTTCGGCTGTTTCAGGTCGAAACGGGATGGACACCCGAATCGATCGACCACACCTTCTGCCACCAGGTCGGTGTGGCACACGAAAAACTCCTGTTCCAAAGACTGGGGCTCGACCCGGAAAAGAATTTCCGCACATTCTCTTATCTCGGCAACACCGGGAGCGTGGCCCTGCCGACCGCTGCGGCGATCGGCATCGAGCAAGGGATCGTCGAGTCGGGGGACAAAGTCGCTCTCCTGGGAATCGGTTCGGGAATCAATGTGGTGATGCTCGCGCTTGAATGGAATAAAACACTCTGTCCGGAGGGAAGTTCCCCGGACTCTTCCCCCTCGGAATGACACAGATAGAAAAAGCAGAATGTGCCGGTTACTGTGTGTGACGTCAACCGAGAGTATCCAATCAACAACTTCGCTTCTTTTCGTCTTCAGATATGTAAAACCGTTATCAAAATCAATTGTGACCAACAGTATTCGGTCGAGGGACGGAATGTCGGCCGTGTTGCGGTAAGCCGGTGGATTGCGTAGGAATCGCTCAAGGGATTTGTAAGGCGAAGGGCTTGAAACAGTATATGTTTCAAGCCCTTTTTCCGTTTTCCGCCGGACAAGTCGGTTGGAAAGGGATGCTATTCGTGCGGCTTGATCATCCGCCGCGGATCGAGGGCATTGTCGAGCTCTTCTTTCGAAAGGACATTTTCTTCTTCACAGACCTCCCGGATCGTCCGGCCCGTTTTGAGCGCCTTCTTGGCAAGCGCCGAGGCCTTTTCGTAGCCGATGTAGAGGTTCAACCCGGTCACCGTCATCAGGCTCCGTTCAAGGGATTGGCGACATTGTGCCTCATTCGGCTCCATAAGCGCCAGGCACTTTTCGGCGAAGACCTTCACGCCACCGGCCAAAACCCGGATCGATTCGAGCGCGGTGTCTGCCATCATCGGCATCATGATATTAAGTTGGAACTGCCCCCCCGAGGCACCGGCCAGACCGATCGCCGCATCGTTGCCGATAACCTTAGCGGCCGCTTGCATAAGCGCCTCACAGAGGACGGGATTCACCTTGCCGGGCATAATAGAACTTCCCGGCTGGAGATCGGCGAGGTTTATCTCCTGAAAACCGCATCGCGGCCCGCTCGAAAGCCAGCGAATGTTGTTCGCAACGCCGGTCATACTGACTGCGATACTCTTTAACAAGGCATGACAGGCCATCAGCCCGTCCCGTGCGGCGTTTCCCTCGAAGTGGTTCACGGCTTCGACAAACGGGATTCCCGTCTCTTCGGCCAGCGCGGCGGCAATCCATCTGCCGAATTCTTTGTGTGTATTGATTCCGGAACCGACCGCCGTCCCGCCCGCGGGCAGTTCCAGGAGTTCTCCGATTGCCAATTCGGCCCGTCGGGCAGCCTGTTCGCATTGCCGTGCCAGGCCGCCGATCTCTTGACCGAGGGAAATGGGTGTGGCGTCGGCCAGGTGGGTGCGCCCCGATTTCAGAATCGACTCCCACGCCCGCGCCCTTTCGCTCAGTGCGGCCGCGGCCGCGTTGAGTGCGGGGATCAGCAGGTTTCGGATACCACAGGCACACGCGACGTGAATCGACGTCGGGTAGATGTCGTTGGTCGATTGCCCACGGTTGACATGATCGTTCGGATGGATCTTCTTCACCGAATCGAATCGGTCAAGCCCCGCCAGTTCGATCGCTCGGTTGGCGATCACTTCGTTGGCGTTCATGTTGGTTGAGGTGCCGGAGCCGGTCTGGTAGACATCGACCGGAAACTCGGCATCCCATTTTCCTTCCGCCACTTCTCGGGCCGCCGCCATCAGTGCGTCGATTTCTTTTGCCGCAAGGGGGGCGTGCCCGACCGCAAGAAGACCGAGGTCGCGGTTCACTTTGGCCGCGCACCATTTCACCAGGCCGATGGCGTGTATCAATTCCGGTGCGGTCTTCTGTCCGGAAATCGGAAAGTTCTCGACAGCCCGTTGGGTTTGCGCTCCGTAATACGCTTCTTTCGGGAGCCGAACCTGTCCCATTGTATCCTGTTCGATACGGTATTCCGCCTCCGCTTGATTTTTTTTGTTCTCTGTCATTGTCCCGATAGACTCCTGTATAGCCGCGCGTAGCGCTCGATCATTTGAGAAAGCCCGAATTGTGTTTCGATCCGCCGCCGAGCCGCCTGCCCCATCGCTTGTCGGTGCTGCGTGGCGTCTGGCTGCAAAAGAGCATAGGACTCGCGACAAAATGCCGTTCGTCGTCGTACCGGGTCGCCGCCGTATTCCGAAATGAGAACGCCCGTCCCTCCGGGAACGACGAGCTCCCGATGTCCGGTAATGTCGGAGGCTATCACCGGTACTCCGACCGACATCGCTTCCATCACCGTGTTCGAAAGCCCTTCGTAGGCGCTCACGGACCAGAGCAGGTCGAAGTGGGGCATGAAGGCGTAGACGTCGTCTCGATGTCCAAGAAAGTGAACCCGGTCAAAGATGCGGATTTCGTCTCGGTATCGGAGGAGGTTTTCCCGCTCCGGGCCGTCTCCAAGGATCAGCATGTGAAAATCGAGACCGGTAAACTTCAACTGTTCTGCCGACCAGATCGCATCGCGCACTCGTTTTTGGGGCCACAGGCGAGCCACCAACCCGATCAGAAACGGAAGTGGTTTCCCCGGCTCGATCGGAAGCCCCAACTTCCGGATCAGTTCTTCTTTCGTGACCGGACTCGGCAGGAGAGGGGTCACGGCATTGGGAATGATTTCAAAGAGAGATTCGGGAAATCCCCGTGCGACGTAAAAATCACGAACCCCGGCGCTGTTGACCGCAATCACATCGGTCTTTTTGGCCAGCATGCGATCGACGGCAAAATGCCACGCCTGTTTCCACCGGTCGACACACCGCTCGCCGCAAACGATTTTCGGCACACCGCACGCGACGGCCGCGCGACGGCCGTAGGCGTTGGCGGCAAAAATCCATGTATGTACAATGTCGGGTCGAAACTCACGGATCACGTTTTTTAATCTGTTATACGCCAAAAGAGAAAACCGGTGTTTTTTGCCGACTCCAAAAAGAGGAACACCCGCCCGATGCAGTTCGTCGGCATACGGGCCGGATCGGGTCAGCGTGCAAACCGCCGTCTCAAATTCGTCTTTTGGAAGGCCGCCGGCCAAAAGAGTCATCTGCTTTTCCGCTCCGCTTCGATCGAGCGTCGGGATAACCTGCAAGACTTTCATCGGGGCTCCGTTTTTGTTTCGGCCACGGCCGGGAAGAATGAACGACGATTACGGTTTTTGGCTCTTTGCACCGGGAAGACCGCCGAACTTTCTGTTCCTTTTCCCATATTCGAGGATTGCCTCTTCGAGATCCGCTTTGCGGAAATCGGGCCAGAGAACCGGGGTGACCCATAGCTCGGCATAACTGATCTGCCAGAGGAGATAATTGCTCAGGCGAAATTCCCCCGCGGTTCGAATCAGCAGGTCGGGATCTTTGTAAGGGGCAGTATAGAGGCGCGACGAGATGAACGACTCCGTTATTAGCTCGTCGATCGACCCGACCCCAGCCTCACTCAAAAGCATCTTACGTTTTTCCGGATCGGCAAGCTGCTCGGCAATCGCCGCACAAGTGTCGCGTAGTTCCCCCCGGCTACCGTAGTTGATCGCCAGGCAGAGAATGATGCCGCGGTTGTCGGCGGTCATCGCAATCGTCTTATCGATCTCGGCAAGGATGTCGTCGGGAATTCCGGCACGGCGCCCAATCATTCGGAACTGCACACTTTTTTCCATCATTCGGGGACGCTGGGCAATCACGTAACTTTTGAGGAGGACCATCAATGCATCGAGCTCGGCTTTCGGGCGTTTCCAGTTCTCGCTCGAAAGACAATAGAGCGTCAGTTGTTCGATTCCCAGATCGTCGGCGTCTTCGACGATCTGCTCGACTGTTCGCGCCCCGGCGATATGTCCTTCAAACCGCGGCAGGCCCCGATGCTCGGCCCAACGCCCGTTTCCATCCATAATGATGGCGATATGTTCCGGTATTTGCATACTCCTCTCCCCGTGTTGAGACGTCCTCCGCCCCTTTGAGTATAAAACCCGCAACGGGTGGCGTCAAGAGGCGGTCCTGTTCGTACGGGTTAGGAGCCAGACGAAGAACGGCCCCCCCAGCAATGAGGTAATCACGCCGACCGGAAGAATATCGGGGTAGAGAACCGTTCGTGCCGCTGTATAGCAGAGTGCCAGAAAGAGTGAGCCGAAAAGGAGTGAGGCGGGAATCAGCCGACGATGTACCCCGCCGACCCAGCGCCGGGCGAAATGCGGCGCGGTCAGTCCGACAAAGCCGATCGGTCCGCAAATTGAAACGACCATGCCGACCAAAACCGAGGAAAGGAGAAAAAGGAAAAGACGAAATCGGTAAAGATTGATTCCGAGCGAAAGGGCTCGTTCGTCGCCGGTAAGAAGGATATCCATCTCTTCGGCAAAAACGACCAGCAAAAGAGCGACCGAGAGTACCACCGTCGCCGCCGGAATCATCAGGGAAGGGTCGGTCAGGCTGACCTGCCCCATGGTCCAGCGAATCATACGAAAGAGCCGCCCCTCCTCCGAAAGATACTGAATCAGGAGGATCAGCCCGGAAAAGAAAAAGTTGACCCCGATCCCGGCCAATAGGACGGTTTCGGATGCCATATCACGTCCTCGCGCCAAGAGAAGAACTAAGGCGGTCGCCAGAATCGCTCCGAGGAGCGCCCCGCAAAGTCCAGTCGGAAAAGATCCGACCGGAACAAAAAGGAACGGGGTAAAGGCAATCGCCAAGACCGCGCCGAACGACGCACCGCCGGCAATCCCCAGGGTAAACGGCGAGGCGAGCGGATTGCGGAAAAGTGTCTGCAAAATCAGCCCGGCCAGGGCCAACCCACCACCGGCAACGAAGGCCAGGGTCGTGTTCCAAAACCGTTCTCGGAGGATCTGCGCCGTCGGGGATTCGGCCCCCCCAGCAACGAAAATGTCACGCCAGACCAATGGGGAATAACTCGTTCGTCCGAGAAGCGGCAGAAGAAAGAGGGTAGCCGCTGCCGTCAGCAGAAAAAGGAGTGTCAGCCGAAGAAGGCGGAAGATTCCGCTTCGCGGAGGGATTTCGATGCTTGGGGTCATTGGGCGGCTCTTCTACTCGGTAAAGGGAGCCCGGCGAAGGAAGTCTTGAAATTCCTCGTCAAGGCGACTATACGAGGTGCCGGTCGATTTCTCAAGAAGGTCGGGCGACTCTTTGCCCTGATAGAGGGCATGGAGCGACGAAAGGAAAGCCTCGCGATATTTTCCCCCTTCGCCATGGAAAAAGAACGAAACCAAACCCGCTGATTCGGTGTAAAGTTTTGCGGGTTGCGGGTCCGACTGAAAGACGTTCTTTCCCATCGCCGCCAGCTGTGCAATCGGCAGAAGTCCATCGGCTTCATCGGCCCGCTCTTTGGCGCGGAGAAAGCGATACGATGCGGTTCCGCCGACCGTCCAACCCCGTTCGGAGGCTTTGAATGTCTCGAGATAGCATGCGATCCCCTCTGTCATCCAAAACTGGGCTTGTTCTCCCGGGTTGGCGCGCCGACGCTGCGCGGCGCCGCGAATAAATCCGGTCTCAGCAAAAAACTGATGGGCAGCTTCATGGATCGCCATCACGTTGAGCGGCGTCTCGTCTTCTTCGTTCGGATCGGGCCGATAGAGATAAACCGTCTTCTTATCGGGGAAATAACCACCGGAACTGATTTCCCCTCCGGCATCAAGCCGAAGGATTTCGCGCAGGTACTCGTCACGGTTCCGGAAAATAACCACTTTATGTTTTCCTCCTGCCTGTTCCTTTTTTCCCAAGACAACCGCGGCGGCCTCCTTTTCGGAAACGGTCATCGGAAAGAAGAGGATTTCCCAGACCGAGCGGAACTCTTCGAGATGTCTCGCCATCGCGGCAGCCTCTTTACGCGATGTGGTCGTCTTGACCTCGAAGTGCTCGGTTTCGACCGTGATTTTTCCCGATCTGGCACGCGGGCCATTGGTTTCCGACCCGGCGGTGAGGCGTTCTTTTTCCCTTTCGGTGATCCAACCGTAGATTGGGTCTTTGATCAACCCCTTCTTCTTTCGGCCAATCTCCCAGTCGCGAAGCCACACCCCTTCATAAAGACGGTAACCAAAAATTTCCCGAGCCTCTTCCGATTCCGGGTCGATGAAAAAAGCAAGCCTGGCCTCCTCGAATGCCTTGTGTCCCTTTCCGGCGGCTGCCGACCCTTTGGCTCGGACTAGAAAACGGCTGCCATACTCGGCTTCGATGCGGCGCATCTCTTGGAACCATTTCCGTTGGCGCGGCGCGGCATCTTCGGGGAGCGACCCGAGCGGCCTCTCGGCCGGGCGAGGAATAAAAAAGCCGTAGGGTGGATCTTCCCAGATGCGGTTTTGCGTCACACGGGCTTCCAGATCCATTCCCTGACGGCGGCAATCGTCGGCCAGGATCCGCATGGCCGCACGGTACTCTTTCAGGTCCTCTTCGATCGTGTCGGCGACCGAAAGGTCAACCAAAAAGAGAAGGAGAAAAAGAATGACGAAAAACTTCTTCATGCTTACCGGGGATTGATCGCGATTCGGAACCCAAGATTGTTGTAACGATAATCCTCAGCGTTGCGATATCGGCAGGCCGAACGGCAGAATTTCAGATAACTAAACCAGCTCCCGCCACGATTAACACGATATTCTCCCGACGTCGAGCCGGTCGGGTCGGTCGCCGGAGACCTCGAATAATAATCTTTGGAGTAGCGATCGGCACACATTTCCCAAACATTTCCGTGCATATCGTAAAGCCCCCAGGCGTTCGGCACACGTTGTTTGACTTCCTGAACCCCAGCATTGCTGTTTTCATTGTACCAACACATGTCGGCCGGGTCGGTCATGGAAAGGCGAGTTGTTGTCACTCCCTCCGCGTTGAGTGTGACTTCGCTAACCTGAGTCACGGCAAAAGGACCGAGGGTCCCTGCTCGGCAGGCATATTCCCACTGAGCTTCGGTCGGAAGCTGAATGTTCAGACCGGTCTTCTCGGAAAGGATTCGGCAAAAATCAGTTGCTTCGTTCCAACTGATGAAGTAGATCGGATAGGAGCTGCCGTAACCGAGCCGGTCGACCCGTTTGATTTCGTCGGGTTCGAACACTCCCCCTACGTTCGGTTGATACAGCCGAAGTTCGTCTTTGACCGTCCGCCCGGTGACGGAACGCCACAGAAGTTGAGTGACCTCGGTTTCTAAGAGCCAAAACCCTCGGGTCAAGGTCACCTCATGAAGTGTTTCGAAATTTTCGTGATCTTTTTCATCTTCGGCGCTCCCCATCATAAAGGTTCCCGGGGGACACCAACAGAACCGATATTCTACGCCGTTAACCACCATCGAGCGGTGATCTCCCGGAGCGACTCCCGGTTTGTTGAAGTCGTCGTTCATCACAACGGTCATTTCCACCGGTTCCTCAGGCAGTACGTCGATGTCTGCCTCGGATAGCAACGAGTCGAAAAAATTTCGGACATATGCCCGATCTGTGGGGGATAGATCAGAAATCTTTACCTCAAAATTTTGTTCCCTGGAAACAATTTGAACACTCTCCGAGTCTTTTTCACCTTGCGGCTGAATTGTCCCACGGAACACGCTGCCGTCTGCGAGACGCCATTCTCTTTCCGAGACCGGCCCCGGTGACTGGGCGACGGCAAGATCCCCAATTCCTGTGCAGAGGAAAAAAGAAAAAAGAAGTATCGCGGCGAATCTCCGAGTCATAGATTCTCCTAAACGCCCATGTGACAGGACTGTTGGCGGATTATTGATCGCTTTAAGCGAACAAAATGCTTGGAATGATCTGCTTTTTGATCTTATCCATCGGCACGGAGAGTATAATCTTTCCGGGGCTTTCAATCAACTCCACTCAGACTCTGACGTAGAAATAAGCCTTCATGGTAGGGTACGAAAAACAAGGCCGGATTATGAAAACCCGGCCTTAGAAAAAATTTTCGGCTCAAAAGCAAAAAGCTATTTGAACGTCAGCTCCACGGTGTTCATGTTGACTTGTTCCACCTTGCCGGCTTCTCCGGGCTTCTCCCCCTTTTGTTCACGGCGGATCGCCTCGTAGATTTCCTGCCGGTGCACCGGCACATCGGCGGGGGCGTCGATCCCAATACGAACACGATCGCCACGGACATCCACGACGGTGATGATGATATCATCACCAATGTAGATACTTTGATCTTTATACCTTGACAAAACTAACATACCGTACTCCTAATCCGCTCAAGACGCATCCCTTCTTCTTTGTTTTTACCCTCGGGTTTACCCGACAAAATCGGACAAAGACTTGTTAGCAAAAACCTCACCTCTCTCCAGCTGAATCGGCAGGGGGGAAAATTTGTCTCTTTGAAAATTGTGAGTTCTTCCCTTTTTTAGCAGAGAAAGGGTTCTCGGAATACATTGTTTAATCTTCGTAGCGGTTGTAGCGGACTTTTCCGCTTACCGTACTTTTCTGGTGAATCATGTTCCCTTTTATTTTTGTGGTATTATCTATTCTCCTTAACCGTTACAATCTTACCGCCTTTTATAAAAAATCACCGATCTCCCTGCCTGGGGAGTTTTTCAAAATAGAACAACGGTATAAGATATATAATGTGTATGGGAGTCTATCTACATTTCCGTTTATACGCTGTAGCGACCCTTTTATTTTCAAACCGTAGGGTTTTAAAGATGATGATGAATATGGGCAGAAAAGACCTCTCCGGCAACCGCAAGAATACGGTGATGATGAGCCTTCTCTTTTTGGCACTCCTCATTTCGTTTGTGGGGGGGTGCGCCGCTTTCAAATGCGGGAAAAAAGAACCGTTGCCCACCCCGCAATCCCCCCCCGAAGCGGTAATGGGCGATTGTGAGGGCTCTTGCCCGGCTCCCGCCTCGCTCGCGCCGACCACCGTTTCGGTGACCGGGTCCGAGTCGGCTCCCGACGGAAGCGTTGTTTCGGGTGAAGAAGTTCCGCAAGCAGACCCTCAAGGTATGCCGCCGCCGGCCCCTCCGACTACTGAAGGATCGACTACGAGCCAATATCTCAATCAGGAAGAGATCATCCGTAATCCGAATGGCACCGAGGTTTCGACCGAAATCTCCCCAGCCGGATATCAAGAGACGACCCCGACCCCCGTTCCTCAAACGGATCCCATGCCCCTGTCGGATATTCCAAGCGGCTACAGCGGACTGACGCAAAGCGCACAGAATCAGGGTGTCTTCCAGAATGTCTCGCAAGAAGCGACGCCGGGGCGTAGCCGGATTAAATTTCAAACGGTCATCGAAGAATGATTTTTCACAGAGAATATCGTTCGAAGGGACATCAAAGGAGCTAAGGAAAATTTGGGTACCACCATACCATCGGGAATCGGAAGAGCCTTAGACCTTCTCCTCATCGGCACGCATAGAGGCTACCTTGCCCGCTGGTCCCACGAGTTGGATAAGGTCAATGCGCTGGAACCGGAAGTTCAGAAGCTGACCGACAAAGAACTGCGTAAGAAGAGCCTTTCGCTTCGCTATCGCGCCCGTAGCGGCGAGCCGCTCGGCCGAATCCTTCCCGAAGCGTTCGCACTGGTTCGCGAGGCTGCGGTTCGAAATATCGGAATGCGTCATTTCGACGTTCAAATGCTTGGCGGGATCGCCATTTTTAACAATTCGATCGTTGAAATGCAAACCGGGGAAGGGAAAACCCTGACAGCGACCGCTCCGATGTACCTACGGGCTCTCAGTGGAAAAGGCGCGATGCTCGCGACGGTAAACGACTACCTTGCTGCTCGTGACGCCGATCTGATGGGGCCGATCTATAAGGCACTCGGCATGAAAGTCGGTGTGATCCAGACCCAACAGCCGACCGCGCAGCGGCGCGACGCATATCAGTGTGATATCACCTACGGAACCGCGAAGGAATTCGGGTTCGACTTTCTACGCGATAGGCTTCTTTTGCGCCGTATTCGCGAAGGTCAAACCGATATCCTTGGCGCGATGCTCGAGAATAAACGAGTCAACAACGAACAACCGACCCAACGGGAAATCCCCTACTTCTGCCTGGTCGACGAAGCCGACAGCATCCTCATCGATGAAGCGAGTACTCCTCTGATCATCAGCGCACTTCCGACGGAAGAGCAAAAACAGGAAGTGGCCGCGTTTAAATGGGCGGCCGACAACGTCTATGAATTTGTAGAAGACGAAGATTACGAGTACGATCACGAAAAGAAGACCGTCGAACTGACACGCAAAGGACGGCTCAAGGCCCGACAACTCCCGAAACCGGATGAAATGGCCACGACGGGCCTTTTCCATGTCTACGAATATGTCCAGCGGGCCATTAAAGTCGATCGCGAGTATAAGCTGGATCAACAGTATGTTGTGCGCGACGGCGAAATTGTCATCGTCGACGAATTTACCGGCCGTCTTGGTGAGGGGCGAAAGTGGCGGGACGGAATTCATCAGGCGGTGGAAGCTAAGGAAGGGGTTGAAATCACCGTTGCCACCGGCCAGGCAGCGCGTATCACCGTACAAGATTTTTTCCTGCGGTTCGAACACCTTGGGGGAATGACCGGTACCGCTTGGGCGTCAAAAACAGAACTGCGTAAAATTTACCGTTGCCATGTGATTCCGGTTCCGACGAACCGCCCCCCAAGACGAATCAAACTCAATACACTGGTCTATCCTGCCGAAAAGGCAAAATGGCTTGCGGTCGTCAAAGAAATTCAGGAACTCCACTCGATGGGTCGTGCGGTACTGATCGGAACACGCACTATCGACAAGTCAGAAATTCTTTCGAGCCTCCTTCAAAAGGTTGGGATCGAGCACCAAGTACTCAACGCCAACCACATCGAAGCGGAAGCCGGAATCGTGGCCGACGCCGGCCAGTGGGGCAAGGTAACCGTCTCGACCAATATGGCAGGGCGCGGAACCGATATTCGCCTTCCGGAAGAAGTTCTCCAAATTGGGGGACTCCACGTGATCTGCACGGAACTGCACGAGTCGGCACGTATCGACCGGCAGCTAATCGGTCGATGCGGTCGTCAGGGAGATCCCGGTTCTTTTCGCCAATACCTATCCCTTGAAGACGAGATCATCGAGAAAGCCTACGGGCCAAAGAAAGCCGATAAATTTGCCGCCCAAGGAGAAGGTGCCGAAGATCGGCTCTTTAACCATAAGATACGGAAATTCTACCGGGCACAGAAAAAGGTCGAAAAGAAGAGTTACCGTTCGCGAAAAACAATGCTCTACTACGAGAAGGAGCGTAAAAAGATGCAAAAAGGAATGGGGCAAGACCCTTATTTGGATTCAACGAACTGATTCTTCACCTCCTTGCCCCCCTCTCGAAACTCTCGAGTAGGAGAGGTAAGGTGGAATACCTGTTAATAACCTGTCCGTTTCGGTCGATAACTTTTCCCTTTCGGAGCAAAAATCCGTTTTCTTTCCGGAGCCAACATTCCTTGAACCGTCTCTCATCAGGATTCTTTCAATAGGTCAACAGTTTTTCCACAAGTGTTTTATTTCGTTTCACGCTTTATATCAAATGCAAAAACGATTTTTAACCTCTTTATCTGCAAATTCTTCTAACCCTTTATTAGTACATTACTCTTTGAAAATATACCTTATAAGCTGAGATAATAAAAGGATGGTTGGTATTTT
Organism: Thermoguttaceae bacterium; assembly: GCA_050943135.1. GTDB lineage: Bacteria > Planctomycetota > Planctomycetia > Pirellulales > Thermoguttaceae > RUG695. Next base: position 36,766 of record JBMNOP010000012.1, read on the forward strand.
GGAATTAAGGTTTCTTATAGTTTGTTTTGGGTTCCGTTTGGTTTTGAAATGAGATCGGAAAATTTAATGAGAGACGGTTCTGGAATTCCGGATAATTTTTGGTAGAATGTGTGGGAGGAAAGGATTTTCCTTTGATACTGACGCCTTTTCCGGCTCTTCGAATCTCATGGAGGAGATTTTTTGCGATTTATTTCGTATACCGATAAACATTTTCTCCGAGGCCACTATGAAACTTACCTGCGATCGTGAAAAATTTTCTACGTTGTTCTCTTTGGCAGCGGCCGTCGTTTCCCTGAAAGATATCAAAGCCGTTTTGCAGAACGTAAAAATGACCGTCAGCGACGGTAATACCATTCTCAGTGCCACGGACATGGATACCTCGATTCGTTTGATTGTCGATCACGCCGACATTGCCGAAAGTGGAGAGGCAATCATTCCGACCCGTATCATGAAATCGATTCTTCAGGAAAGCAGGGCCGACAAACTCGAAATCGAGGCGGTTGGCGATCGCCTAACGATTCGATGCGACAAAGCTTTCTTTCAATTTCCGACGCAACCGGTGGAAGATTTTCCGGAGATTCCTCCCTTTACCGCCGAGGTGTACCATGAGGTTAGCGGAACCACGCTGCAAGAACATATCCGTCGAACGACTTTCGCCATTGATACCGAGAATACCAAATACTCGCTGAGCGGAGTTCTTTTCGAACTGACGGAGGGAAGAATCGGTACCATTTCAACCGACGGGCGGCGGCTGACAAATCAGGAGGGGGTAGCCACGGCATTCGGAGGCCATTTTTCCGAAGGAACGGCGATCGTTCCGCTCAAAGTCTTGGGGCTTGTCGAAAAGATGATCTCTCAGACGAAAGAACCGGTGAAGATCCACATCGAAAGCGGAAAGATCGTCTTTGCGACTTCCAACATTGTGATCTCTTCCCGTCTCGTAGAGGGTCGGTTCCCAAAATGGAAGACTATTATTCCGGAGAAGTCGGATCGGGTAGATGTCGACTTGATGGATTCCGATCTCCTTGAGGGGGTCAGACTGGCGGATATTATGACGACCGAAAATCAGCCGGGGGTTACCCTGAGCTTTGAGCCCGGGAATCTGAAAATCTCGGCCAGTGGCGCCGGCGGTGGTGACGGACACAACACACTTCCCATTTCCTACGACGCCGAACCGATCGATATGAAACTCGACCCTCGGTTTTTGATAGATTTCCTTCGCGTCCTTCCCGGGGATTTGGTTCTTACCGTTTATCTGAAAGAACGTCAGTCGATTCTCTTTGAGACGAAAGACGGATATTCTTATATCCTGATGCCTCTTTCCTGAGGAGCGAAGTACCGAAAGTAAGGATGCCGTATGGTTTGATGGTTCGGAAACCTATGCGGCGTCCTTTTGTCTACACAAAAGTTTTATCTATACCAAAAGGTAATATACACATCTTTGCGGGTGATTCAGTCTTGCCGGAATCGACAGTCCGGAAGGGCACGAAGGAAAATTTTTCCGTAACTTTTGGTGAGGATGCGCGAGTCCATAATTACCACATTTCCCTTATCATCGGCTGTGCGGATCAGACGGCCAAATCCTTGCTTGAGCTTGATCACAGCTTCGGGGATGGTATATTCGCGAAAACTGTTTCCTCCGGCCAGGGTGATGGCCTCGGCCCTGGCCTCGTTGAGCGGATAGGTTGGTACTGCGAAAGGAAGCTGTGTAATAATCACATTCCGAAGCGCGTCGCCCGGAACATCAACCCCCTGCCAAAACGAGTCGGTGCCGAAAAGAACACTCTTTCGGTCTTTTCGGAATTTTTCGACCATTTTCGAGCGCGAAATCCCTTCCCCTTGCATGAAGAAAGGGTACCCGAGCGAGAGGAGTTTCGGCATAAGCGCTTTGGCGGTACGCCTTAACAGCGCGTAACTGGTAAAGAGAACAAACGCCCCCCCTTCTGTTTCTTTGATGTATTTCAAAAGAGCCTCGTAGAAAGGGGAATCGTTGACGATCCCTGTGTCTCGCGGAATCGTGATATTTTTTGGAATAATAAGCGTAACATTTTCCCGATAATTGAATGGACTTCCCAGCCGAAGCGTCCGGGCGTTGGTCAATCCGACCCGGGAGCGAAAGTAGTCGAACGGTGCAGGAGACTCTCCGGAATGGGGCACTGAACTCGGTTCGGTAGCCAGAGTGGCGCTTGTCATGATTACCGTTTTTACCCCCGAAAAGAGCATCTCTTGAAGAAGAAAGCCTACATTAATCGGCGCGGAGATCATTTTCACACTTTGGTTTCTGATTCCTTCTGTTTTTTCCAGCCAATAGACCATTTCGGAGTCTTCCTGATTGATCCAAGCGGTCAGATTTCCTTTGATCGCGAGGACGCGTTGTCTGGCTGCACCGAACTCCACTTTCATTGCGGGATCGGTAAGGGTGTGGATCACGCTGTGAAGGGCACCGGCGAGCCGAACGAGGACCTCTTCGAGGTTATGACGGGCGATACCGGGTTCCATGACCCGGCCGTTTGAGCCAGGACGGTTCGCGAGCCACGTTTTTAACTCTTCGAAGGTTTCTTCGGCGCGGAACATCGACTCTTCGACCAAATCCCGTGCCTCGGCAAAAGCTTCGGTCAGAACACGGGCATCTCCGGGGGGCAAGTCGGACGTCCGAGCCATTTTCTTGAGTGAAGCGGCAAGGAGCCCTTTTCTGGTGCGCGGATTCCAGAGCCGCGAAAGAAGATAACTGATTTGTCCCTGAGAAAGGGAGATCCCCAAGTGATCGCCGGCAACCTGTTCCATGGTGTGCGCTTCATCGAAAATAAGGGTGTCATAGTTTGGGATAATACACCCTCCGGAAGCACGGACTACCAAGTCACTGAAAAGGAGTGCGTGATTGACAATAATGATCGAGGCTCCTTCGACACGCCGGCTTGCCGCCTGATAGAAGCAATTTTTATAGTACCTACAGGAACGTCCCACACAATTGCCTTGTTCACAGCAGACCTCATCCCAAATTCCTTGTAATGGCTGAGGATTAAGGTCGGAAAGAGACCCGTCAGAGGTCTGTTCGCTCCAAACCTGGATTCGTTGCAGGTCTTCGACTTCTGCCTCGGTGGAGAAGAGTGATTGTTCGTGTGCCATCGCGGTATGCAAACGCCGCAAACAAAGATAGTTCCCCCGCCCTTTCATTAAAACCGACGTAAATTCGAGCGGGAGGATACTGTTAAGAAAAGGAATGTCTTTATGAAAAAGCTGTTCCTGAAGCGCAATGGTGTGAGTCGAGATGACCACGCGACGCGGTGTGGGAGTCTCGATGCCTAGCGGATAGTTTTCTGGATGATTCTGGTCGTCGACCGCGTAAAGAATGGACGGAATCAGATAGGCGAAACTCTTTCCGACCCCGGTTCCGGCTTCTGCAACCAAGTGATGTCCTTCCCGAATCGCATCGTCGACCGCTCCGGCCAAATCCAACTGTTGCCGTCGCGCTTCGTATCGCGGCATCCTCTTCGAAACAAGTCCATTTTCATCCAAGACATCTCGGTAATCGAGACTCATTCGCGGTTCCCCTTGAACGAAACCGGAAAGGAGTGATATTTATCACACCGCCAGAAAGCCGTACCGTTTTTTTTGTCACGATATCGCCCACCTTGCATCGGGAAGAGAAACGTTTTTTTCTTTCCGTGTTCGGAGTACGTTACCGCGTAGAGGCAGCATATTCGATCAACGTCATATTCTGCTTCATAGTCGGTTTTTACCGTTCGGTCGTAGGTTACCGATGCGTTTTCTCCCAGGTTAAGGAGTGTGACAAAGATTTTGTTTTGTATCAGAGAGACGCCTTCCATGCTTCTCACCGGATCCGAGAAGAGTGTTTTCCAATAATCGGATTCATTGGTGACCTCTTCGCGGGAAGGTTGGTATTTTTGGAACTGCATCAACGCAAGCGAATCCCCTTTTTGAGCGGCCTGAATAACAAGGGGGAAAAATTCCCTTGCCTGTCGAATCAGTTCCCGACGATAAATATATCTTTGGATCGGTGCGGCGGTCAATGGAATAAGAATTAACACAAGCGCTAAACGTGTTATCGTCATACCGGTCAGTCGGCCTTCGGCGCGGTAAATTTTTCGAAGGGACCAGAGAGTAATCAAAAGGGCGATCACGGGAATCGGCCAGAACGACCGATTCACAAGATAAAGAGACGAGAGAACTCCTCCGAGCAATGCAAAAATCGCGGAAAGACTTACGGCGGAAAACTCGTCGTGCGTATCGTTTTCTTCCGCCCATTTCCCAATCCGAAAACCGTGCCCGCCGTTTTCTGTCGAATCATCGAATAACATCGGATTCTTTCTTTCTTACCCGGAAAAACAATTTTCCATCTCAAGGTTATTTCTTTTCTTTCTTTTCCTCGGCCGTCACATTCGGAGATACCTTTTGGGTGCTCTTCCATTCGTCTCCGCGTGCTCTTTCATTTCCCGAAACGGCCAAGACCTGAGAGTAAATCTTGGCGTTTTTTCCTACTTCGGCTTTGTAATAATCAGTAAAATCGAAATGGTCTTTACTTGTGTCACCCCCGATCGTCGAAAGAGACCCACGCGAAAGGTGTTCGTAGATGGAAAACTGAGGCATAGGTTTTATTTGATCCAAGTTGGTTCGCGGCGGGGCTTCCGGAATCAGGTAAAAGAAGAGGGGAACAACGCAGAAGTAGAAAACCAGAAAAACCATCGAAAGAAGAGAGATGTTTCCGATCAGATTTACCCTGGCCGGAAAGAAAAGGTTGACCTTAGAGAGAAATTGCGTTACGAATATGTTGATTGCGAAGACAACGGCGTAAATCGCGATAAAGGCGATCAGATCATTATAAAACGCGTTTTTCGGCATATACCTGTCGAGGAGATTTGCAAGCGGTTCAAAGTAGCCAAGCGCAAAGAATGTGGCGAAAAAGAGACAAAACGGGAGTAGGAGAATCGACCAAAACGATTCTTTTCTGCAAAAACCCAGAAGACAAAGCAGGACTATCGGGCAGCAGAGCCAGAACATCGGATATTGAGAAAAATCGATCCACATATTATTTCTTTCCTTCGATTTCTTCAGACCGGTTTATGTTACCGTCTTCTTATCGGCTACAGTTTCAGTACACGCGCTAGTTCCTCAAACGAGGTGAGTCCCTCGACAATCATCCGTACACCATCGGCGGTAAATGAACCACCGCCGCTCTTCATCGCGACGTGCCGGATCGCTTCTTCACTCGGTTTGGTCGTCATAATCTGACGAATCTGGTCGTTGATCACAATCACGTCATACAGACCGGCACGTCCGAAATACCCGATGTCCATACAATGTCTACAGGGGACATAGAGATCGCGTTTTCCCGGTTCCGGCGGCATACGGACACGCCGGCGCCAGAACGACTTCACGCGTCCCCTGGGGATTCCGATGCGACGGCACATTTCTTCGGTGGCAGGGATTTCTTCCTTACATTTCGGGCACAGAAAGCGAATCAGGCGCTGGGTAAAGATCGCCGTCAGCGAGTCGGCCAAAACTTTCGGGTCAATTCCGATTTGGAGCAGGAGCATTAACGCCTCTGCCGATGTTTTGGCACGCAGGGTGGTTGCAATCATTCGCTCGTTCTGAATTTCGTCGCAACAGAGCTGAAGCGTCTCTTTGTTGACGATATCCCGAATCAAGAGGAGTTTCGGTTCCTTGAAAAAGACCCCCGGAAGAACAGTAAGAGGAGATTCTCCCTTCGCGGAGTCGTAGGTGGTTAAATGAAGGTTTTCGATTGGCATGTAGGGGTGGCGAATATCCTCGACCGTTACCACGTCTCGGGTAAAGCGGTCGGTTTCACAGAATGAAACATCGGTAAATGTCCGTAATCCCTGGCCGGGAGGCGCGGCAAAGACGATAAGCCCCTTCGGCTGGCCCAAGAGCGATTTCATCTGTTCGGCACGCTTGGCGCCGACACGCATTTTTTCGTAGGAACCGAACCGAACTGTCAACCGCTCGAAGCTGATCATCGCGCTTTCGCCGGAACCCTTGGTCTGGACGACGAGTCTGGCACCCATCTTTCTCTTTTTTCCCCCGCGCTTGTCATACTCGATGAAGAACTGCCCCATCACCTTCGGAGGGATCTGAATCTTCGGGGTTTTTTCCTGTTTGCTCCTTCTTTGGATCTCGGCTTCCAACGGAGAATTGTCCCCGAGGATCGCACGCATAGAGGTGCAGAGTTCTCGCGAAGCTTTCGGCGAGAGCGGGCGCCGGAAAACATCGGTGACCGGGTGCCAGATCCCGTCGATGAAATATTTCAGTACGTTTTGTTCGCTGTTGTAAGTGAACTCAACCATCGTTGCGCGGCGCAACAAGGCGTTATTCACGATCGTTCCGAACGGCGTGTAGCCGGGAAGGGAACGGGCGGCTTCCGTCCACTGGTTCAGGACATCTTTCGGAAAGGTCTTGCCGTACGCGGAAAGGTCGATGATCGTCATTGCCACGAACCGCCGCCCACCTTTTTTCTTCTTTCCCGCGAACATTTGCCCGAAGAAGCGACTCAGGTGGTCGGGGGTGAGAACCTTGCCGGTATCGGGAACATTCTTGTTATGAATTGCAACGTAAATGAGGGTCGGAACTAGGAAAAGGGTGATCAGGATCAACGCATCGACGAAGGGAATCGGTAACAGAATTCCGATGGTCATACCGATCGGATAGACAAGCGCGAAAATTAGCTTCCACGCCGTCGGCTGTGAAATCATCTTGATTTTCGAAACATCTTCGGCGACCCACGCCCCAGTTGTTACCCAGAGGCAGAAAACCAGGACCAGGGCAATCTGCAACGCCGGAGAAAAGAACGGTTTAATATCAACACACAGACCGATAACCTCTATCCCGTCGAAATGGCCGAGTTTATTGTTGATTTCGCCGATTTGACTACGGAGCGAGACCGATTCCCCGCTTTGACTTTGAGCCGGTGTCTTCGCAGATTTGGTTTCGGAGGCCCCTTTTGCGTCGTTTTGATTTTCTTGGGAGTCGCTGTCGAGGCGAGTATCGGGTCCGACGACTTTCGGTTGATCAGGGTGTTTCAGTTCGTATCTCTGTAAGGCGGTAATCAGAGACACACAAACGATTGTCATGACGGCCAACGGCACGATTGCGATGATTTTATCCCACTTTTTGGAGAAATAAAATTTTAGCGGTCGAGCTCGGGACGTGATGATCCCGAAAATAATACTTCCGATAAGAAGCAATACGAGCATGGAGGCCAGAGCCATATCTTCGAGGGGGATGAGCACCTTTTGTGCCGCCACATCGTAGCGCAGAGCGAAACAGAGGGCCAGGAAGAAAGCGCATGTTCCGGCCAGACCCGGCCAGAAGCCTTTCTTCCAAAAGACGATCGCGACCGAGCAAATGAAAACGCCGCAGAGGGCAAACAGAATAAGGGTAAGGGTGTTCATCACTCATTTCTCCCTTGCATAACCCGTCGGAATTCATCGAACGATGTAACCCCGCTGCCAATCAAATCGGCACCGTCGGTAAAAAACCCACGGCTTCCCGACTTGAGAGCGGCTTTCCGGATGGCATCGGCCGACGGGTTTTTGAGGATAACCTGACGGATTTCATCGTTAACAATGATCGCGTCGTAGATTCCGGCCCTTCCCCAGTAACCGATTTCAAGGCAGTAGGGGCACGGCTCGTAGCGGTCTCTTTTGCCCGGTTCCGGTGGCGCATGCACGCGTCGGCGATAAATTGTTTTGACCGACTGTGGGTTGAGCCCCAAACGACGGATAAGATCCGGCGGTGCGGGGATCTCTTCTTTGCAGTGGGGGCAGAGTCGACGGATCAGGCGTTGCGAAACCACGGCAAAGAGGGATTCCGCAAAAAGTTTTCGGGGGATGCCGGTTTGTAACACGCGCATGATGGTGTCGGCCGAGTCGATCCCGCGGAACGAGCTGAAGATCAGTCGGTCGTGGCCGACCTCTTCACAGCAGAGTTTGAGTGTATCGAGGTTGACCATATCCCGTATCAGTAGGACTTTCGGCTCCTTGAAGAAAACGTCGGGCAAGACGGTCATCGGCGTCTCTTTTTTCCCGGAATCGTAGGTAACTTTCGTCAGATTTTCGATCGTTATTTGGGGAGACTGGACATCTTCGACCGTGACAAAGTCGCGTGTGAAACGGTCGGTGGAATTAAACGCGACGTCGGTAAAGGTCCGAAGCCCCTGACCCGGAGCGGCTGATAGGATACAGAGCCCCTTGTCGGCAGCAAGAACCTTGCGAAACATTTCTTGCCGCTTAGGTGTCATTCCGAGTTCTTCGAGATTTGTGAACGGAAGATTCAAAAGCCGGAGCTGCACGAGCGTTTCCTCCGCTCCCCCTTTTCCCTGGGTTGCCAGAAGAGCATCCATCTTTTTTTTCCGGTCATACTTCATTCTGAACTCGCCGGTTTGGCGGCGGGAATGTTCGTTGACATCGGCGCCGACGAGAACTTTCATTGCCCGAACGATTCCCCGAGCGTCTTGAGGGGAAACCAGACGCTTTCCGGCCGGGTCGAGGACGGTATTGAGGGGGATCCATACCCCGTCGATAAGAAAAGAAATCCCGGCCTGAGCGGGACCGCTCGTGATTCGGATCATCACGGCATTATAGCGTATCGCCTGATAGACCACCTCTTTGAAATGGTTGAATCCGGGCTGTTGATTGCGTGCGGCGATGGTCCTTCCCTTTTTAGCTTCTTCCGAGACGCGCCTTCCCGACGCTTGGATCTCAATGGGGGCACCGGTCAGGTAAATCATCGGTTTCGGTTTACTCACGTCCATTCCAACCAAACGTTTGACCAAGAAGGCGATATGCCCCGGAGTCATGACCCTGTCGGCTTCGAGGAGCTTGGAATTCCGGTAGATGATGTAAGAGAGCAGAGGGATAATCCAACCGACCGCCAAAAGCGGAAACCCGACCCAGAAAACCGGGATGAAAAGCGCCACGAGAAACATCAGGGGAAAGGATGTTACTAGGGTGGTATTCCACTTGACACGATGCAAATCAGCCTGGCGTTGGGCGTCGTTGTTGACCCAGGTCGATGTTGCAACCCAAAGCCAAAAGACGACCATTATCAGTGTGAGTTTTACCGCACTGAAATAACGCCCCCCCTCTTTACGCCACCCGTTGCGATAAGCTTCGTTTCCCATAGCTTCGATGTTCTTTTGGCTTTGGGTCGAGTAGCGAAGATCTTTGCGCCAAATCTGAAAGCATTTAAAAAAGTTTCCGTACCAGCTGTCTTGGTCGTAGTAATCGACATCTGGCTTGGCTTCGTCTTTTTTGTCTGCCGCCTCGGCCGGTGCTCCGGCGACACCGGCAAGGAGGAGAAAGGCCAGCGAAAAGAGTGCCGGAAGAAGGATGCGGCGTAACGATCGGTGTTTCATAGATGCCATATTTACAGAATACCCGGTTCTTTGACTTCGATACCCTTGAGCGCCATTTTTAGCGATTCGATGTTCGGTGCGAACCGGAATGCTGTGGCGCGGTCGATTTTTTTGGCCTGAACGAGGCTTTTGAGGCTCATCGTGAAATCCTGCATTCCTTCCTGAGCGCCGATACGTACGGCGTCGGCGAGCTTTTCGTCATGTTCTTCCAAGATGAGTTTCTGCACGATGCTGTTGAAAATCATAATTTCACAGGTCGGAACCCGTTGCACCCCCGGAAGAACCGAGGGGAGAAGCTTTTGGGCGACAATCCCCTTCATATTCAGCGCCAGGGCACTGCGAATCGCACTGTGCATGTTGGCAGGAAAAAGGTCGAGGATACGACCGATCGTCGAAGGAGCCGAAGAGGCGTGAATTGTTCCGAAGACCAAGTGCCCGGTTTCGGCGGCATGAATCGCCGTTTCGAATGTTTCGCGGTCACGCATCTCCCCGACGAGCATCACGTCGGGGTCCTCTCGCACGGCATGTTTCATCCCAACGCTGAAATCGACGACGTCTTGCCCGATTTCTCTCTGGTTGATCAGGCATTTGTCTTCGGTAAACATAAATTCGATCGGGTCTTCGAGGGTCAGGATATGTTTGCAGTAGTTTCGATTGATCCAGTTGAGCATTGAGGCGATCGTTGTCGACTTGCCGCTCCCCGTGACCCCGGCCAGAAGAACCATTCCCTGTTCATGCTTGCAGAGGTTGTAGAGGATGGGCGGAAGGTGAAGCTTTTCGAGCTCGGGAATCTCGTTGTTGATACGACGGGCGACCAGACCGATATGCCCCGTCTGCGTCAAAACGTTGACACGAAACCGCCACTGAACCCCATCGCAGAGGCATGTGTGTGCGAAGTCGGCCCCGCCGTCGTTGTTGTAAATCTTCCGGTTTCGCTCGTCCATCATCGGGAAGATGAGGCGTTCCATTTCTTCGTCGTCGATCGGTCCGCGATTGAGGGTGCGCAGACTCCCCTTCACGCGGATATACGGAGGACGGTCTACCTTCAGGTGTAGGTCGCTCCCCTGAAATTTGACCAGTGCCCGAAAAAGCGTGTCGATTTCAAGCTCTTTCTTTTTGCGCGTAAAACGAAGTTCTGTTCCCGCATCGGTAGATGACATAACCTGACAACTCCCTTTTTTGATTTCGTACGGTGCCGGAAATCCTCGGGTGGAGATAGGAGGAAACTCGCCGACACCTCATGTTTGCCGACACCTCATGTTTTATGTGGTAATTTTACTCGACCGGCGAGCCTCATTATAGCCTTTCGAGAGGAAATTACAATCAGTCTTCCGGACGCCGTCTCCCTTCGCACGTTCCATATTTTCTGGTCGGAGAGGAGGGATATGCCCCATATTTTTTTGCGTTGTTGGTTTTTTTGCCGGCGGAAGGTAAAATATGTCGATGGATGTTACGAAAACGCACCCCCGAAAGTTGTGATCCAATGAAATACGGTTTTTCCCTTTTTGCCCTGTTTTTTTCCCTCTGCGCCGTTTTCCCTCTGTGTGGGAACAACACGATCGAAACGTTTCGGCCCGACGACGGTTTGCCAGTTTTTGTCGTTCCGCTCACGGCTCCTTCGTCTTCCGACGTGGTCGCGGTCGATGCGGTCGTTGCCGTTGATCTTTCGGCAAGTCAGCTTTCGGGTTTGGTCCGTGAAGAGGCCCGAAAGGCGGTCGGTGTGTTTATTGCCGCACTACCCGCCGGCTCACGGGTACAGGTTTTTGTCGCCTCAAACGAAATGACACCGATCCCCTCGACCGCCAATTTTGCCGTTGCTTCGCCCGAACTGGCCGACCGAGCTATCGCCGACCTGGTCAAAGAGACACCCCTCGGGGCAATGGATCTAAAAAATATGATCAAAGTCTCTCGCGAGGTGCTGTGCGCGCTTGACGAGTCGAATCCGAAGTCGATCGTCTTTATCGGGCGGGGTGTCAGCACCGCCACCTTTTTTGACAGGCACGAGGCCGCATTGCTTACCCGCGATCTGGTCAAAGACCGGATCACGTTCAGTGCTTTTGCCAACGGGGCGGTCACCAACAACAATGTGCTGGCTTGTCTTGTTTATCAGACCGGCGGACATATCGTCGATTTGCGCGTCAAAGACGGCAACGCTGCGGGAGCGAGCCTGGCCGAATCGGCAAAAGCCGCAGTTTACTGGCCCGGCGAGGAGTCACTTGTCGAGGAGCAGCTGGCCGCGCGAATCGGCGCCGAGTCGCTCTATCCCAAAAGGATTCCTCCGATCCGAAGTGATCGGGAAACTTTTCTGATCGGTGTTGGGGACTTTCCCCCGGGTTGGCAGATCGCGCTTTCGCTCCCGTTCGCCCGGGCCGACGGCACACCGGTTTCCTTGGACTTCGACTTTGTCGCCGACAAACCGCGAGAAGAGAATCGTACTCTGGTTCGAATGGTTCACGATGCCGCCAAAGATGGAGGTATTGCCCTGCCGATCACCAACCGCTCCCTCCTGCGTGAATACCAGGCCGCCCTGCAAAACCGGGAGGATACGGTGCAAAAAATGGGGAAACAGGCCGCGGAAAGCGGTCAGCACCGGGAAGCTTCGGTCCTTCTCGGGACTCCCGCCGCCACGTCGATTGAAAACAAGACGCCCGAACAGAAGAGCGCCCCTGACAGAAAACAGCCGCGCAAATAAACATCAATACGGTTGTGCAGGCGTAAATCCCTCTCGAACGGTCTTCCCCCCTTTCCTGCCCTGCTTTTTTCGAAAAAAAGGGGGGTATGCCCTTCTTTTTGTTGATAATTAATAAAAACTAGGTAATATTTACAACATGGGCAATTGGCTCGACTCTTTCGTTCCGTATAGGTTTCCCCTGGCGGAGTCGGCTGTCGGCCAACGCTCGCCGCGATCCGCCCGCCGCGGTTTCCCTTCTTCCTTTCCCGCGAAAATGCCGGTCAGGCCAAATGAACCGAAAAAGAGAGTAATGCACATTCTTTCTTTTGTGTCAAATGGTTGATCCGTGTTCCTCGGAATAAGGGACGAAACGGTTATTGGCTTTATTCCCGCGTCCGGGTGAGTCGAAACATAATAGGAATATAGGGTAGCTTTCTGCCCGGACAGTTTGCATAAATTTGCGCGTTGTAGGGGTTGTGCGGACGTATCTTGCCTGTTCTTCCCCAAACCGAACCACAGAATTCATTTTACCGTTGACCCAAATTTCGGATGGAGAGGTTCATTTTATGAAAAACCGGCTTTTCCTTCTTTCGATGGTGCTTGTCGCATTTTCGGCCTACGGATCTCCCGTGAGCGGCGTTTCCGGCGGTCCCAATGCGCAAAACCCGTTTGCCGCCGCAGAGGCGGCTCTCGATGCCCGCGAATCCGGTTCGGAGCCCGGAACGGCGAATCTGCTCGGAGCCTCCGACGCCAACACACGCCTGAAAACCTCTCAGATAAAGTCGGAAATCAAGGCGGCCATCGACAGCGCCCGGAAACAGGCGGCCAAAGACCCGCTCGGTGCAATTCAGAATATCAAGCTGGCAATTGCCACCGTCCAGAATGATCCCGTCCTGGCCGATGCCGATCGGGAAGAACTCCTTGCCTCCCTGGAAGCGAACGCCCGTTTCCTGGAACGAGAGAAATTCGCCAAAGATAAGCGCGACCTCGATGCGATGCGCAACAAGGCGAAACTGACCGCGATTGCCTCGATCACGAATCAGCGTGCCGAAAATCAGAAAAAGGTCGAAGAAATCATGAAGCGCTTCAATTCGTTGGTCGCCGAAGAGCAGTATACGCTTGCTGCCGATGTTGCGAGCTCCGCTGCCGACCTGATCGACGATCTCGCGCTCCCGACCCAGGCAGCAAATGTCGCTCGCCTGACCGACGCCTACACCGAAAACGCATTTCTTCGCAAATACCGCCGAATTCGCTATCTCGATGTGCTGATGTCGGTGGAACGCTCGCACATCCCGACCTCAGACGAACCACCGATCATCTATCCCGACGCCGATACCTGGCTCGCGCTTTCCAAAGCGCGGAAAGAAAAATATTCCGACGCTTCCCTATTCACCCAATCCGAGACCCGTAAGAAGATTATTCGGGCGCTGAACGACACGATCGACGTGCGTGTTGACGAAAGCGATGAGGAAGGCCGTCCGCTGACCGATTGGATAAACGAGATCAAGCGCGAAAAAGGAATCAACATCGTCTTTGACCGCGCCGCGATTGAAGAGGGGGAAAACTCCCTCGATGAAATGGTAATTCACGACACCCTCCTTTCGGTCAGTTTCCGGACGGCGCTGAACCTGGTTCTGCGCCCCTACGACTTGATGGCGTGTGTCCGTGACGAATATCTGTATATCACCACTAGAGAGACGATCGATAACCTCGAATCCTCGGACGACCTCTGGCGAGAGATTTATCATCTCCGTTACTATCCGGTTTCGGATCTGACCCTTGTACCGAGCTCCGGAAACCTTAGCAGCCTGGGAGGAAACACTGGCTTTGGCGGCATGGGCGGTATGGGTGGTATGAGTGGCATGGGGGGTGGCATGGGCGGCCGCGGCGGCATGGGGGGAAACTTTAATGTTCCCGCCAAGGCCGACAAGCGTCCCGTGTCGGTTGAAACCTCCGAAACGACTCAAGCGGCCGGAACACTCGTAACCGTGTCGGCTGATCTCGACGAAAAGTGGGACAACTACTTCGTCGCCGCGCCGAAAGAACCGGTCATCGCCGACGAATCGAGCGAAGAAGAAAGCGACGAAGAGCGAGAGGCTCAGCGGGTCAGGCAGCGGAAAGAGTATCAAGAGGCGCTCTACAACTTTCAGATGGACTTCGTCAAAGAGGTCAATGACCTGATGAAAGAGGAAAAATTCGACGAGGCCGCGGCGGCAATCAAAGCCGCGTTGCGCGCCGATAAGGCGACCGGCTGGATGTACGAAGCCCTGGCGATCGCACTCATGCAGACCGATGCTCCGCAGTCGGAGATCGAACGGGCCATCCTTTCGGCGGTCGAGTTTGCCGACGATCCGGTGACGATCCTCGGCGTGGCCGGGTATTTGGAGACGATCGGCTCGAGCAAAAAAGCCCTGGAGCTTTATCGCGAAGTCTCGAAGTACGATCCGGCCCGTCCCGAACCCTACGTCCGCGCGCTGGCATTGGCCCGGGAAACGGGTGACGAAGATGCCCAGAAATGGGTGACGATCGGTATCGCTTCCGGTGCCTGGGAAGGGCGTCTTGAAACCGATGTCTGGGAAGCCGGAAGCCAAATGGCCGGCGAGCTGATCGAAAAGATGAAGGCCGCAGGGCGAGACGAAGAACTCGCCGCATACGAAAAAGAATTGACTGAGGCGCTGGTGCGCGATTTGGTGATTGAGGTTCGCTGGAGCGGTGATGCCGAAGTCGATCTTGCGGTCAAAGAACCGGTCAACACCGTTTGTTGGTTTGCCCAGCCGCGAACCGGTGCGGGAGGGATCCTCCGAACCGAGGCGGTAACCGCTGCCACGCTGGAGGCACAGCACGAAGGGGAACGGTGCAAGGTTTATACATGCCCGATGGCTTTTACCGGAAACTATGACGTCATCGTCAGCCGAACCTGGGGGGACCTCCCGCAGGGGAAAGTCACGGTGAACATTATCACCGGAATCGGCACGGAGAATGAGAAAACCGCCAGCTACCCACTCGAATTGAAAGACGGGAAAGCCGGATTTACCGTGGAACTCGAAAACGGACGCCGCAGTGAAGAGGTCAAACAGGAACTCCTGACCGCTACGGCGCTTGTCGAACAGCTTCGGGTAAAAACGAACAAGGAAATTTCCGAGAGGGTCAAAGCTTACCAAGACCGTTCAGCTCGAGCGGCAGCCGCCCGAGCCGCGGAAAACCAAAGCTATGCGGCTTCATACACCACCGGGGAAAAAGAACCGGAAAAGCAGCCCGATACCGACTTCACAACCCCCGAGTTTCAGTATACACTCGGAACCGATTCCGGTTATATGCCGGTGATTAGCACCATTTCCGTCGGGGCGCAGATGCAGCCGAACCTAGGGGTGACCCCCGACCGGCGTTATGTGCTGATCTCTCCGAACGCCGCATTTAGCGGCATGCTCCGTATGTTCCAATACAACACCTCGTCGGGCGGCGGCATGAGCGGCGGGGGCTTCGGTGGAGGGATGAGCGGCGGCTTCGGCGGCATGGGCGGCGGGGGCGGGGGCAGTGGCATGGGAAGCATCAGCAGTATGCGCGGCAGCAGCAGCGGCATGGGTAGCTTCGGCGGCATGGGCGGCGGTAGCCGTGGCGGTTACGGCGGTGGCATGGGCGGCGGTAGCCGCGGTGGTTACGGTGGCATGGGCGGTTATTGACCTTGTGGGGGTGTAAACATCTTCTTTTTCTGCTAAAATCACACTACCTGTGTTCGGCAAATTTAACGCAAACCATCTAACCAGACATACGCGCTGAAGCGCGTATGTCTGATTTTCGGAAATCCGAGGGAGGTGCCTTTTGGGCGTCAAGAAGGTCAGTTTCTGGACGGGCGTGTTTATCGTCGCCGTTGTCATCCTGCGTATGGCGATCGGGTGTCATTTTCTTTACGAAGGGCTCTGGAAGACGGATCCCTCCAACGGGTTCAGCGCGAAGGGGTTCCTTGGTGTCGCAAAGGGCCCGACGGCAGAGCTCTACTACAAAATGCTCCCTGACCTGACCGGTGTCGAGCGTCTACAGATGGCCGAAGCCATCGAAGGGAAGATGGTTGACGGCAAATTCGAAGCCGGTCGGTCACTCGGTTGGACTCTTCCCGTGTTCGAAGCGGCCTGGTACAAATACTACAATGAATTTCTGGGCAAATACGGGTTGGAAAGGGAAGAGTGCGCCGAGCAGCGCGAAAAGACCGATGCAATTTTCAATCAGTATGTGAATTCTCTTCGTGAGTGTACCTTTGAACAGCGTGATGCGATCCGCGCACTGATGGGGAGCCGCAAACGGTTTGAGGCAAAACAGGCAGTGAAGACCAACGGAGCCGAACACCAGAAGGTCTGGGATTGGGACAATATGATCAAGCTCCGCAACGAAGGGGATGCAATGGCTTCGGTTCCCGAAAAGATGGGTGCCAACATGCAGCTCGCTCTTTGGGACGAATTGTCTGCCGAACAGAAAGCCCTTGGTGAACTTCCGCCGATCGCCTACGGATCGGACCATATTCCGGGCCTTGCCTTTATCAAAAAAATCCCGGTGATCAAAGATTTTGCCACCCCCTCGCGTATGGGACTTCTCGACCTGGGTGTCACAATCGGACTTTCCGCGATCGGGCTCTGCCTGCTCCTCGGGTTCTGCACCCGACTGGCGGCGTTGGGGGGTGCGATTTTTATGGTGAACGTTGTTCTGACCCAGTTCCCTTGGCCGACCGTTTACCCGTACGCACCGGAGGTGGTCGGTCATTCGATGGTGGTAAGTAAAGATACCGTTGAACTTCTCGCACTTCTTCTGTTGATCATCCTGCCGGCAGGCCGCTGGGGCGGTTTAGACTGGTTCCTCTGGAACTTCGGCGGCAAGCAGTTGGTTCGAGCATATCGATTCAAGAAGGATCCGATGACCCCGGAAATCTCCGCCGAATCCCTCTCCCCCGCTTCGGAAAAGACCGGCACGTAACATCCCCCGCATCCCAGGCGGGTCGCCTGCAATATTTCCACAAATAATACCGTTTCATCACGTATTCAAGGTAACAGAATGACGAATCAGACAGACAAAACTCAGCACGGTTGTTCCCGTCGTAATTTTATAAAAGCGGGTGTGCTGGCGGCGGCAGTTCCGACAGCCGGGCTCGGAGCGTTCTATTTTGGGTATTCTAAGGTTAAGGGTGATCCGGTTCGCGTGGCGGTTCTCGGCACCGGTGATGAGGGGAATGTTCTTTTGGGGGCAATCAACCCCGATTATGTTCAGGTTAAGGCGATCGCCGATATCCGTCCCTATAACCAGTTCCGTGCCTTCCATGGCGACAATTACAGCGATGCGGCCCTGGCAGCGCGCTGCGGCCTTATGGAGAAGTACGGCTGGAGGACCGAAGACGAAGCCCGTAAGCACGTGAAGGTCTATGCCGATTACCGTGACCTGCTCCGTGATCACGACAGGCTTGGGATCGAAGCCGTGATGATCGGGCTTCCTCTCCACTTGCACGCGCCTGCTTCGATTCAGGCGATGTCTTGCGGACTTCATGTGCTTTGTGAGAAGCTGATGGGGCACTCGATCATCGAGTGCAAAGAGATGGCCCGGGCTGCGAAACTCTTCGGCAAACACCTGGCGATCGGTCACCAACGCCATTACAACGTTCTTTATCATGAGGCCGAAGAGCAGATCGAGCGAGGACTTTTGGGCGACCTGCACTACATTCGCGCCCAGTGGCACCGCGGCAATGCGCCCGGGGCCGATAGCTGGCAAATGCCGATGCCGAGCCAGCTCAAGCCGAACGACAAACAGGCGGGAAAACTCAACGACGAGCTCATTGCCTGGAAACAGAATTTGGCAGAAGCCAGTGGCCTGGATATCGAAAAATGGCGAAAAAAGGTGATTCAGAAAGAGGCGGAACTTTCGGACGCACTTCTGGCTCAGGATGGTTCGAAATATAAAGGGGTCGAACTCAAAACCCCTGCCGGATACGGTTATCTTTCCGAGGACTTCGGCAGGGGAACAAAGTATGCGTACGAACGTCCGGCCGCCGAAGAGCTGATCCGTTGGCGCCTTTGGAAACGAACCGGTGGTGGGTTGATGGTGGAGCTCGGCAGTCACCAGCTCGATGCGGCGTCGATCTTCCTTGCCGCCAACAACCGTCGCGCCGCCGCGTTGCGCGGAGACGATCCGAATACCCTTCCCGACCGCGGCAAGGTTCATCCGCTCAAGGTTTATGTTTCGGCCAACCGAAACCTTTTTGGCCTCGACCGTCAGGTTCATGACCATATCACCACATTGGTCGAGTTTCCCGCACCGAATTATGATCCGAATACCATCGCCGGGCGCAAACGGACGATCACGGTTCAGTACTCGACGATCAACGGCAACGGTTTCGGTGGGTACGGCGAAATCGTTTTCGGCACCAAGGGGACGATCATCCTCGAACGCGAACAGACCGCCGAACTTCTCCGCGGTTCTTCGACGAGCCAGGTCGAAAAGAAAGATGTCGGCGCCGTCGCGCTCGACACCCAAGCCAGCGCGCCCGCGCAAACAGCCGTCGCCAGCGCTGCCGGCGACGGACCGACCGTTAGTCGCGGCTATCAAGAGCAAATCGAACACTGGGCTTGGTGCATCCGCGAAAACCCGAACAATGCCAATCCGATCCTGCAACCGCGCTGCAATCCAAAGATCGCGCTGGGTGACGCCGTGATCGCGTTGGTCACGAATATTGCCGCCGACAAGGGCGAAAGCATTGATTTTAAAGAATCCTGGTTCGAGCCCGAGAACGACGAGACACCGGAAGACGATCTCACCGATTTGAAAGGAAAACCGAATCTGGACCAATTGAAATACAAGCTCGCCTGAACCGGTGTTACAGAAACGGGACGATTATCAATTATAAACACACGCGTTTGAGACGGAAAGTCCCCTGCCCTGCGGCTGTCGGAACAAAGATTTCAGCGCCATAAGATATCAACGAGGAAGAAGATGAATTTAACGCCGGAACAGAAAGCGATTGGAAAAGAAAATTTCCTGGCGGCGATCGGAAGTTCCGTGACGCGCCGGGAATTCCTGAAAAAGTCGTCTCAGGAAAACCTTGCCTCCGGAAAAGGAATGGGCGCGTACTATTTTCGCTACGGAGAATTTAAGGATCCTGTCAAGGTCGCGATTCTCGGAACCGGAGATGAAGGGTGCGTCCTGATCGGCGGGATCAACCCGAAATATATCAAGGTGGTCGCGATTGCCGATATTCGCCCCTACAATCAGTATCGCGCGTTTCACGGTGATGTCTACAGTGCCACGGCCGCGGAGGTCCGCCCCGGCCTGATGAAAAAGTACGGCTATAAGACCGAGGCACAGGCCAAAGCGAACATTAAAATCTACAACGACTACAAAGACCTGCTGAACGACGCCGAAAAGCTCGGGATCGAAGGGGTCATTATCGGTCTTCCCCTTCACCTGCATGCACCCGCCGCGATTATTGCGATGGAGAAGGGGTGCCATGTCCTGACCGAGAAGCTGATGGGGCATTCGGTGGCCCGTTGTAAAGAAATGGCGCGCGCGGCCCGCCTTCACAAGAAGCATCTGGCGATCGGCCATCAGCGGCACTACAACATTCTCTACGATCACGCGACCGACCTGATCAACCGCGGCGTCGTGGGGGATCTGCATTACATTCGTGCCCAGTGGCACCGCGGCAATCTTCCCGGTTCCGACAGTTGGCAGATGCCGCTTCCTCCCGGCGCGAAAGCGAAAGATGTCGAGGCCACGCGCCTGCAAGACGAGTGGAAGGCCTGGTCGGCCGAAGTCGAGCGGCTCAAGGCGGGAATCGTGAAAAACGAACATTTGGTTGGCACCATCAGCAAGCTCCCCGATGAGAAAAAGACCCCGAAACTGCTCGCCGACGCCAAACGCCTTTCGAAAGAGAAGGTCGCTTTCGAAAAAGAGCTTGCCGCCTGGCTTCCAAAGCTCGAACAGAAACGCGCCCAACTCCAAGATGTGGTCCTCCTGAAGGGGGGGAAACTCGGTGATCGCGAATACAAGTCGGCCGACGGGTACGGCTACGAGCATGAAGTGCGTGAAGATAACGGCCTGAAGTACGAACGTCCGGCGATCGAGGAGTTGATTCGCTGGCGTCTCTGGAATCGTACCGGCGGCGGTCTGATGGCAGAGCTTGGCAGTCACCAGCTCGATGCCGCATCGATCTTCATCGCCGCGGCTCATGGCGGGAAGAAACAATACCCGATTTCGGTTTCAGCGACGGCCTCCCGTTCCCTCTTCTCGTCGCTGGACCGAGATGTCGACGACCATATTTCCGCGGTTTACGATTATCCGGCGCCCGGTTACGATCCGATGGACGAACTCGGCGCGCAGCGCAAAATCACCGTGGCTTACTCGACGATCAACGGGAACGGTTTTGGCGGTTATGGCGAGACCGTTTTCGGAACGAAAGGGACGCTTCTGATCGAAACCGAAAAAGAAGGACTCCTTTATCGAACGAGCGCGATCAACGACAAGACCCGTGTAGCAAAATCCGCCTCGGGCGAACTTGATATCGTGATCGATGAGGAAGGCGACAAACTTTCCTCGGCGATCGGCTATCAGGGGGTCTACGCGACCGATGTCTCGCGCGGTTATTGCGAAGAGATTGAGCACTGGGCCTATTGCATTCGGAAAAACCCGACGGCCGACCCGGATTTGGTAGACCAGACCTACGAAGACCCGACCCTTGTCGGTCCCGACGCCGGGAAAAAGCCGGTTCTGCCGAAACTCGTGACCCGTTGCCGTGGCGATGTGGCCCTCTGGGACGCTGTGATTGCCCTGACGACGAATATTGCCGCCGACCTGCGTCTGACGGTGCCGTTCAAAAAAGAGTGGTTCGATGTCGAAAGCGACGACACGCCGGAATTCGATTACGCCGACCGGTTGACCGAGCGCAGGGAAGGGGAGAGCGATTCCGATTATCAGGAACGTCTCGACGATTATAAAGCGTTCCAGGTTCCGAAGCTTGACCGGAGCGAATACAAAATCTGACTCTTACCCGTACCACCGAACGAAGAAAACGCGCACGTTCTTTTGAAACGTGCGCGTTTTCTTTCGGGGCGCCTTCATACAGGTTTCCGGCGGATACCAGCTCCGAATCTGTTCTGTGAGAGGAAAGATATCACCAAGGGGAGCCGCCGAAAGACGTAATCCGAGGGGTAACATGAATTATACATTGCTCGTTCCGCCGGACACGGAAGGAGGGGGACGGCACCTTGGCGATCACAGGCGGACTATTGTGTATGACCGCGACATATCAGTACGGGATCATCATATGCCGAATGAGCACACAAAGTGGAGTGGATGGGCCTGGGGTAACCGCCTCCTCATACCCAAGCAGATCGGTTTTTCGCGAACCTAAGCAGGGAGTATCGTAGAGTTTTTCTTCTTCCAACTCATACCGTTTCGGGGATAAATTCAGAGCGGGAACGCAACATGATCTGTCCTTCTATCATGACACCTTAAACTTTACCCAACATTCTGCCGCCATTTCCGGAAATTCGGAAACGGATGATTCAAAATTTTTCGAAAAATTTTTGTCGCTCTCTCTCTTCAATATTGAAAGCGTTCCGATTTCGATTTATATTGGGATTCGTGGGGGAATAAATGTCGGGATTTACAGAACTGTCCCAAGGTAATCCGATGACGAAAGACAAAGTTTCGAATCTGATTTTGGCGGCGATCGGAATCATTTGCCCTTCCTTTTTTGTCTCTGTACCTTTGGAATCTATTTTTGGGAAAAAAGAGGGGGGAGGTTGAGCCAGTGGGAAACATTGGCCGCGTTTCTTGCAACGGCCGGGTATTTTACGGTCGGCTCGATCGGCTCCGGGGCGATGTTGACTGCCTTGATTATAAACAGAAAACGAATCACAAAGAATATTTTCTCTTTTCTGGGTTGGATATCCTTGTTATTGTTATTCCTTGTGAACTTCTCTTCTATCATCCCGGCTTGGTCTTATCTTCTTTATCTTCTCTTGATCTTTTATGCGAAGTATTTTCTTGGATATTAATACAGTCTTCGGTTGGTCTGGTAAGATGCTTTGGTGAGAGGCCTTAGGCTGCGATGGCATATCTTCGGCGGTGCAATCGTGTTTTTTGTCGAGACCATACCCCAATGCCGGACGATCGGTTCCGAACAAAAAAACCATTAGAAAACAGAGAGAAAACCGTGAACAAAAGTAAACGCCTGAATTTGATTCTGATGGTTATCGGAATCATTTGCTCTTTCCTTTGGCCGTTCGGTCTTCCAGTGGTTTTCTTCCCGAAGGCTATCTGACAGGGCGGACATATTTTCCGGCCATTTTAGGAGGGGGATCTTACTTTTTGCGTCCCCGATCGGGGAACAATCGCACGCTTCGGACTTCCGCTTGATAAAAACGAACCGTATTTGATGATAACGCGGGAAATCCGTCCGTTAAACTCGGCGTTTCACACGCCTTTTAAGTGCCGGATGATTTTGCCGACCTCATTCGCAATCACAAACAACGAAAAAACAAAAAAGGAAAAATTCCGGAAGAAAAAATCCAGAGCGATAAAAACAGAAGTCCAAAAGAAAAATTCCAGAACAATAAAAACAAAAGTCCAAACAAGATTTTTGTGTGATCTTTGACTTGTTTCCAGTTCTTTATCAGGAAGGTTAAAATCGCGACGAAACCGCCCAGACTTATCGGCAACAAGAAAATGCCGAATAACCAACTTATCGGCATGTCGCACAACGCTGTTCGATAAATGTTTATGCGAAGCATTGCGGTCGCGATGCAGGCGGAAAGGGAAAGAACGGGAGGGAGAATTCCGACGATGATCAGCATCGGGTTCAGGCGCTTGTTTTGATTCATGGTTTTTCCTGTCACGTAAATCGCCTCGCTTCTTTTTCTCCGACCAGGAGTGTCAGTCGGGCGGGAACGACCCGAACTTCGACCGGAAGATTCCCAGCCGGGTCGCCGTCTAATTGATAGGGGATTCGATCTCCTTCGGCAAGGGGGGAAAGGCGGAACCGAGTCGAAGCGTCGAACGCATAGCCGGGGAAGAAACGATGAATCTTTCCCAGAAAGGCCAGGAAGACCCCCAAGAGCGAGGCAGCAAAGCCCCGGCGAAGAAATCCGCAGAAGTCGAGTTTGCCATCTTGCGGGTTACAGCCGGGGGTCGTGGCCGCGCCGAATCCGTACCGGGGAATGTTGAAGAGAAATGCCCAGCGGACCGCCCTGGCGTGCGGTCGGTAAGTTTCCTCTTGCATCGTTTCGATTCGGATCGGCGGGTAGGGGTAGTGTCGGATCGAGTGGAAGATCGGTTTGAGGTAAGAACGATACCCGATATGCCCCCCTTTTCCGATCGTATGGGTGAACATCTCTTCCCGTTTCCGATGGACCTGCGCGACAATGTCGGCATCGATTCCGGCAGTGAGTACAACCAGAAAAAGACGTCCGTCAGCAAGACCCACGTCAAGCGTGATTTTCTTTCCGGCTTCAATCATCCGGGCCGCCTTGGCCGGATTGCGGGGAAGACGAAATTCTTTGGCGATCAGGTTGGCCGTCCCGGCGGGAATGAGGGTAATCGGCGTTCCGGGCGGGGTACGGTTGGTTAGCTCCGCGGCGGTTCCGTCCCCCCCGATGCCGACCAGGGCGTGCAGCTGCCCTGCCTCTTGAAGCACGCCGGCCTTCTGCTGAACCTCGTCCAGATCGGTCAGGAGTTCCACGGTAAATCCGCGAGAAGCGAGGATGTCGCACACCCTTTCCGCCGCGCGGGCCGAGGAACCGCGCCCCGCCTTCGGATTGAGCGAGATAAGAATATGGCGTTCAGATGTCATAAAATCTTTGGGGTTGTGGGATTTCGAATTCGAGAACCTTCGGCCTCCTTTCGGAAAAGCCGGAAATCGGCACGTCAAATATAATCGATCTTCGTGAATTTTCAAAGAATAATACTTGACTCCTTGACGAAACAGCCAAACCGGGTAAGATTCCTCTGGGGTTATGGCACACTTTGCCGTTGTCCCTTTGCCCGAGTAGCTCAACTGGCAGAGCGCAGCATTCGTAATGCTGAGGTTGGGGGTTCGATTCCCCCCTCTGGCTCTTATGGCTGTGACGGTGATCCCGTGCAGCTTTTTTTATTCCCCGGTTTTCCTGCGGTCGGGGGCAAGAAGATTCTTCCGGCGAACAGTTTTCCTATCGCAAAACGCTCAGACAGGTTTTCCCATGAAGTCCGCCGGACATTTTTTCTTTTTTGCCGCTATGGCCTCTTCTCTTTTGCTTTCCGTGCTCCTGCCCGCAGCCGAACGGACCGACGAGCCGATCATCGTCTATGACCTGGAATATGCTCGGAATGTTGATCGCGACAGTCCGAAAGAGATGCGCCGCAGTTGGGATGAAACGTTCCTTATCGCCGCACTCCAGGGGCTTGCCAACCGTGACCGACCCCGAATCTATATCTTCTACGTGCGACAACACGGGATTTCCATCGATCGGTATTGGTTCGACCTTTTCCGCTCCCCGATGCCCGACGGTTCACCCAGTTGGCTTCAAGATCGAGAGGTTCGGCAGATCGAATCACTTGGTGAACTTCTTGTCCTGCTTCGGGGTTGCTATCGGGGAGTTGTCGTCTACGACGAACGTGTTCCGGCCACTTCCTGCGTGGCAGCGTCGATTGCCGGAGCCGACAATTTGCTCCCGCTCCGTTTCGATCCTGACCCCGATTCCCTTTACTCGCGTCTGGTGACCGACCCGACCGGGCCGCGTCTTCCGGTTAAAAAGCGGCTTCTGGCCAAAGACGGTTCGCCTCTCTTTATCGGTTCCGGGAAGATTCCCGGAACCGAGATCGAATCGACCGGCAGCGCCAAAGCCGATGCTTATCGCTGGCTGATCGCCCATTACATCGAAAAGGGAAAATGTGACTGCGAAAATCTTGCTTACTACACCGATGCTTTCTGGCTCGTTTCGACGAACGAAATACAGGATCACACGCTGACCAACTACGACTATTTCATTGCCCGTCGGGCCCCCTTTGTCGATCTCTCTCCTTGGGACGACGAAGTGCCGAACGACGACCCCGGACAACCGATGGGAACCGACGCTCGTACTCTGGTCGAGTTCCTCGGGGCGGTCTCAAGGCAGAACCGCGACAAGAAGATGATCCATGTCGGCGGGTTTATCCTATGGAACACCAAGTACACCGATTATGGTAAAACGGGAGGGAAACACGACCCGGTGAGTACCGAGTGGAAGCAGGTCGAAATCCTTTCGAATTTCAACGCTTGGCTCGATGCCGACGCTCTCGGTCTGGGGGCCATGGCCAACGCCTCCTTTTTTGCTCACTTTCCGTTACAAAAGAAATATCCGTTTGCCAAACCGACCCTTGCCGACCTGAAAAAACGGGGGCTCTTCGACTCGAACCGTCGTCCGGTGAATAAAGCGTATATCACCCTTTATGTCGGCGATTATGATAGCGCCGCCTGGGTCTATCAGATAATGCCAACGATCTGGTCCGATCCGAATCGCGGGTCGATTCCGATCACCTGGGCGTTTAATCCTTCCCTGGCCGATCGATTTGCTCCGGGAATGGACTATCTGCGAAGAACCGCCACGCCAAACGATCTGTTTGTTGCCGGTGATTCCGGTGCGGGATATGTCAATGTGATGTCTCTGGTTCCGCCCCGCCCTTATTCGGGCCTTTCCTCGGCACTCGAAATTTGGGGCGAACACTGCCGTGAATACTATGGACAGTGGGATCTTTCGGTAACCGGTTTTCTCATCGATGGACTGGCCCCCGAGATGAACGAAGAAGCTCGTCGGGTTTACGCCCGGTTTTCCCCCGACGGGATCGTTCAGCACCGTTACGGACAAACCGGACTGACCGACGGGATGCCGTGGCTCGGGATGAAATATGACCTGCCGAACACGCCCGACGCTGTCGACGCCGCCAAGATTATTCTCAATGACGTTCAACTTTCCGACACCCCTCAGTTTCTTGTTTATCGAACGATCCTCTGGTCACCGACCCAAATCAAGAAGCTCTGCGAGAACCTGAAAGCCGACCCGGAAAAGGGAGCTCGGATCGAAGTCGTCGATATGTACTCCTTCTTCCATCTCTTAAAATCCGAACAAACGGCACAACCCGAAAATATCCACTAATCATTCGGTGGGGCAATGCCGATAGATAAGGAATAAGGAACGTTCTTTTTACGGCAAAAAGGAGCAGGTTATGGAAAGACGCGAGTTTTTACGGAAAGGTTTCCAGTTTCTTGCGCTGACGCTCTGCGTTGCGGAGACGGGCGTGGTTTCTGCCGCCGAGCCGATCAACTACGAGCGGCTGACGTCAACGCTTTATCCGAAAACAGAGGGGGAACGGAAATATCTCAAAGAGGTTGCCGCTCTGGCAAAAGCACGAAAGCTTCCCGAAAAGATCATCCATGCCGCCTGGCGGAGCGCCGAGAAAAAACAAAGGAACAAACGCGTTCGTCTCTTTGCCGAAACGCTGACGATCCTTTGCAAACGGAACGGCATCACGCTCCGTCTGAAACTGAAAGTCTGACGTTTTTTCTTGTTTAATCTTCTGTAAAGGGAGTTTCTCGCCTGATGCAAAAATGGCCTCCGGTTCGGAGAGCCACGGGGTTCGGTCGATGAATCCGATCAAATCGGCCGCCCGATCAAAGGATTCCTTTGGTACTCGGAATCCCTGTCTGGCGCGGGTCGCTTTCAATCGCCGCACGGATGGCACGGGCCGTCGATTTGAAGATCGCCTCGGCAACGTGGTGGCCGTTCGTCCCATAGGGAACGTTGATATGAAGCGATGCGGCGGCGGCATTTACGAACCCTTGCCAGAACTCGCGGACCAATTCCAGATCGAAATTCCCGACCCGAGAGGTCGGGAAATCCACGTTGAAAACAAAGCTCGGTCTCCCGCTGAAATCGATCGCGCTTTGGCAGAGCGTCTCGTCCATCGGAAGGAGAAAGAAGCCGTAACGGCGAATTCCCTTTTTGTCCCCCAGGGCCCGGGCAAAAGCCTGACCAAGCACGATTCCGGCATCTTCGACCGAATGGTGCCCGTCGACTTCCAGGTCGCCATCAAGATCGAGAACCAGATCAATCATTGCGTGGGCCGCGAAAAGGGTCATCATGTGGTCGAAAAAACCGAGCCCGGTTTGGACCTGAGAGGTTCCGGCCCCGTCGAGGTCGAGGGAGAGGTCGATCTTCGTCTCTTTGGTGTTGCGTGTGACAGATGCTTGGCGTGCCATAAACTGCTCCTACCCCTCCAAAAGGGTTAAGATAAAAACTTCTCAATCAGATCGAGACATTCCTCGGTTTGCGCGTCGGTCCCGACGGTGATCCGCAGGCCGTCGTCTCGCCCGGCGATCTTCTCCCAGCCGGGATAGACCATGTAGCGGACCAAGTAGCCGTGGGCTTTCAGATATTCGTAAATCGCCTTGTGCGAGACAGACTGATCGGGATGAACGTTCCAGGTGAAATTGGCGTGGGAATCGGGCACCGTGAAGCCGAGTTTACGCATCCTGACAATTAGCGTCTCGCGCGTCGCGAGGATTTTTTGGCGATTTTCGACCCGCCACGGCTGATCGGCGATGGCCGCGGCGGCTGCGGCAATCGAGAGGGAGTCGCAGTTATACGAATCTTTGACTTTGATCAGTTCGAGAATCGTTTCGGGACGGGCGATCAGGAATCCGAACCGCAACCCTGCCAGGGAATATGCCTTACTCAGCGTCCGGCTGACCATAATCTTGGGAGATGTCCGAACCAGGTCAATACAATTTTCTTGGGCAAAATCGACGTATGCCTCGTCGATCAAAAGAGGGCAGGGGAGCGATTCGGCAAACGTCAGAATCCGCTCTTTAGGGATGATCGTCCCTGATGGGGAGTTCGGCACCGGGAGATAGACCAGTCCGAGCTTGGTGTTGGGGATTTGTCGCAAATGATGTGTCGAACCGATGGAAGGTGCTGCCCCGAAATAGTCGGGAAGGGACCAGTCGGCACCGAAGAGCACTTCTTCGCTTGCCGCCCCCTGAATCTGTGCCAAGGAGCGGTAAAGGATATAACTCGGGTAGGCGAGACGAAGAAGCCCTCCCTCCGGAACGAAAGCCCGCGTGAGAATCGTCAGGATGTCGTCGCTACCGTTTCCGCAGAGGATCCAGTCGGACGGAACGCCGAGAACCTTCGAGGCCGCCCGGCGAAACTCTTCCCCGGTGGCGTTTGGATATCGCGAAAGCCCTTCGTCCGCGACCCTGCGAATGGCTTCATAGACATGTTCGCTGGCCCGGTACGGGTTTTCGTTCGTGTTCATTTTGACGGCTTCCCCTTTTTGTGGCTGTTCACCGGGGGTGTAGCCGGGCATTTCGAGGATATTCCGGCGGATATAACCGCTCATGATTACCGATTTTCCAATTTTTCCGCGGTCGACCAAAGCCCGGCGCTTGGCGTCGAGATAAAGTAGACCTCTTCGCCGTCGGGCAATGTGTTAAACCCGTTTTTCATTTTGGCCGGGTCGTACCGTATCAGTGTCTCTTGCAGGTCGGCGTATCCGAACCCAACCGATTCCATCTCTTCTTTTCGTAGATGACCGGGGGCATAGGTGATCTTAAAGCGTCCTTCCGAAGACCCGTGAATCAAGTGGGCAGTCCCGTGAGTCAGGTCTTGCAGAATCGGCTCGGTTTTCCAGAGACGAAGGATCCGTTCGGTTCCGGAATATCCGTATTTGCGAATCAGCCGATCGACGTCGTCTTGCTCGCCGAAGCGGCGGAGCCCCGGGGCAATGATCAACAGCTCGCCGCCGTCGGCCATTGCCATACGGGTACGGTAAATTGCCTTGTTTGCCACCCAGGTGCTGTGGAATTCATCCCCCTGCATGACTGCGACCACCTTTTTCAGCGGGGGAACGATTGTGATATTCTGCCGACGCGAGGCTTCAGCCCCCATCAGATAGGTGTCCTGGTCGTCTCCGGCATAAAAACCGGTGTGTTCCAGAACTCCGTCGGCGTTGTAGGCCATCACGACTTCGATGTAGAGGTCGGGCAGATCGCCGAGAAAGTCGTTCTCGGCCTTGTCGTAGCAGCTGCGCAGTGGCGTGATCAGTTGACCGAGGTTGTTCTCGATCCCGCAACAGGCCGCCATCATATGGGAGGCACAGATCGTCTCTTTTCCCCCCAGCCCGATGAAGTAGTTCTTGTTGTGATTAGCGAACCCGAGGACCTCGTGCGGGACGATGTGCCCGACGTTGATCACCAGGTCCCACCCCCCATCGAGGAGGTCGGTGTTGAGCGAGACCGGAATCGGCCAGTCGGCTTTTCCCTTCGAAACCTCTCTAACATGGTCGGCGCTGACTTCACCGATCACACGCGAGCCGTTGCGCCAGTCATGCGGTAGGATTCTCTCCTCCGGAATCGAACCGAACATCCATTGGTTCTGTTGCGGAGTGTGGGGCACATGTTGCCCGAGCGTGGGAATCAGGTAAACTTCGGCCCCCATCTTTTCGAAGAAGTGATAGAGCGACTCGGTGATCCAACCGGCTCCGCTGTGCGCACGCGTGATGTCCGGGGGGAGGAGGAGAACCCGTCGGGGACGGGGAGCCAAGCGGCGAATCGCCTCTTGCGCGGCGCGCTCGGTCAGTTTGAGAACTTTTTCTTTGGAAAGGGAACCTTCTTCGTAAAACCAGGGCATCGTCTTGTCTTTGCAACAGGGAGTTGATGAATAACCGCAGACTTATTCCGCATGTCGGTCGGAATTGGGACGGACACCGATTTTATCGGTGATTTCTACAATCATATCGCGAAGTTCGGCCGGAGAAACCTCACCAAGGGTTTTCCCTTGGCGACCGAGCTGTTCGTTAACTTTAATGGCAGTCTCTTGCATGACGGAATGGGTCTCATGACTTCCGCCGACGAGGACGAAGTTTTTCCCGCGGGTCAGTCGGGTTTCGCCGTCGGTATCGTCGAGCCCAACACCCAGCAGAGCCCTCTCTTTCCAAGATGTCGGTTTGTTCGGTCTCATTGGTCTTTTCGCTCCTCCTTCCCTTCCTGCATTATAGCACACCTATAGCGAAAAGCAATGAAGCCCGGCCGGGGAGTTAAAATGTTCCGATTATAACGATTGCTGCTAAAGTAACGGTTTTACCGGGTCGATAAAAGAGACGAGATACCCTCTTGAGAGAGGGAAATCTATGGTTTTCCCGGTAGCGCGACCCAGGAGATGCGATGTTTGGAAAAGATGGGTAAAGGACGAAGCAGAGAATGTCAAACGAATGGACAGCTGAAAAACCGACTCTTGCCGATCGGCTGACCTCCGGTGTTGGGGCCATCGGCAGAAGCCTTAGTAACCGCGTTATTTTTGCCGGTCAGTTAGCGGCTTTCTCGCTTTCGACGATTTACTGGCTTTTTGCGCGTCCTGCCAAGAGGGGTACGCTCATCGCGGCGTGCTTCCGTATCGGTGTTCAAAGCCTTCCGGTCATTATGCTGACCGGAACGTTCATTGGCATGGTTTTGGCGGTGCAGACACATCCCCACTTTAAGGCTGTAGGGCTTGAATCGCGGCTCGGCGCGGCAATCAACCTTTCGCTGGTCAAAGAGCTCGGTCCGGTTCTAGCGGCAACGATGCTTGCGGGCCGGGTCGGAAGTGCGATTGCGGCGGAACTTGGTACCATGCGGGTCACCGAGCAGATTGATGCTCTGGCGAGCATGGGGCCGAACCCGATCCATTACCTGGTCGTCCCGCGCTTCATTGCTTGCCTCTTCATGATTCCGGGGCTGACGATTATGGCCGATGCAATGGGGGTTTTGGGGGGCGCACTCTTCAGTGTCAAGCTTCTGGGGGTCGACTGGGGCTACTACTGGGAATATTCCCGCCAGGCGGTGAGCCAGTACGACGTCTTTGCCGGGATGTTCAAGAGCGTTTTCTTCGGCGGGGCAATTGCCTTAATCAGTTGTTATCAGGGATTTCATTGTGACGCCGGCGCCGAAGGGGTTGGAAAAGCGTCGACCCGATCGTTTGTGATTTCATTCGTGATGATCCTGATCTTGGACCTGCTGCTGGGTATATGCCTCGAGAAGATTCATATCGCCTGGTTCGGCGGTGGCCCGAAATCAATTGTTTGAGAAGAAACAAGAATTCGAGAATCGTTTCGCGGAGAGGAATGATGGCCGACAAAGAAGATCTGAGGGAAACCTATTCCGATACCGGAGAAGAACCGGTGTGGGAAGGACAGGTCTACACGACGGCCGACGGGACGCGGCGCGTTCTGCGCCGACGGCCACCCATCCTGGAAACGCGCGACCTCGGTGTCCGGATCGGCGAACAGCAGATATTGAGGGGAATCAGTCTGAAAGTCCGTAAGGGAGAAACGGTTGCGATCATCGGTGAGAGCGGCTGTGGAAAAACGGTCTTTCTGAAGACAGTGATTTGCCTGATAGCACATTCCGAAGGGGTAATCCTTTTTAACGGGATCGATCTGGGCCAACTGAACGGGCGCCAACTGAGCAAGGTACGAAGTCGAATCGGTTTTGTGTTCCAGCAGGCGGCGCTCTTCGACAGTATGACCATCGGAGAGAATATTATGTTTCCGATTCTGCAACAAAACCCTCGAACCCCGCAAAATATCTTGGACCGTCGGGTGGCGGATCTTTTGTACGAAGTCGGACTGACTCCGGAAGTCGCACAGCGGATGCCAGTCGAACTTTCCGGCGGGATGCGTAAGCGGGTCGGGTTTGCCCGTGCGCTGGCCGGAAACCCGGAACTGATGCTCTATGACGAACCGACCACCGGACTCGACCCGATCATGAGCGACGTGATCAACGAGCTGATGATTCGAGCCCGCAATAATCACAAGGTTACGGGAATTGTCGTGACCCACGATATGACATCGGCCAAGAAGGTCGCCGACCGGATCGTGATGTTTTATCCGCAAAGTCGACTGGAAGAAGGTGAAGATCAGATTGTCTACGACGGACCGGCCGATGAGATCGACCTTTCGGAAGACAAACGTGTCTCGCAGTTTGTCCAGGGGCTGGCCGGAGAACGTTTAATGGAAATGACCGAAGCGCGCGCCGCGCGTTGAGAGAAAACAGAAACCGGAGCTATCGAGATGGCTAACAGACGTATGGAATTTATGATCGGGCTGACGGTGATCGTCGTATTTGCGACGATCGTCATTATGACGATCCTTTTCGGTTCTAACCAGACGAGTCTGTTTCACTTCGGGCAGGGGCAGAAGATGTCGATCCTTTTCGATAAGGCTCCCGGAATCAAGAATACCTCGCGCATTACGAAGAGCGGGATTGAAATCGGCCGTGTCTTCCGAACCGATCTGCTCGATAGCGAAGACGGCTCGCAGGTGCGCGTTTATTTTACCCTTAACGATCCGAAGACTCGCATCTTCTCGAACGAACAGGCGCGTATTAAACCGTCGCTCCTGATGGGGGAAGCCGAAATCGAGTTCGTGAAGAATCCCAGGTATGTCGGCGATATCCGTGAAATCACTCCGAACGACACGATTGTGGGAACTTCCGGTAGCGATATCATGGGGACAGTCAGCAACATTGAAGGAGACCTGAAGGCGGCAATTCACTCGATCAACAGCACGGCCGAAGAGGCCAGTCGGTTCATCGGAAATCTGAATACGCTGATGGGGACCAAACCAGAAATCGATATGAAGAAGGAAAATCTGAACAAGATCTTCAATGAGTTGGACGAAACCCTGAAGACGACCCGGAGCCTTGCCACGAACATGGACAGCATCCTTTCAGACCCACAGGTTCGGGAGAATATCCAACGGGGTTCTCGAGATTTCCCGGAAATTCTCAACAAGGTTAACGCGCTCCTGGATAACGGCGACGACCTATTCCAAAGCTTCAAAAGAGCCGTGGCTCGTTCTCACACCACCTTCGACAAACTCGACCGGAGTCTTGATAACGTTCAGGATTTCACCCAGGTTCTTTCCGACGACGGGCAGGAATTCATCTCGAACATGAATGCCAGCAGTCAGGATATTACAAAAATGGTGAGGAACATCAGTACCCTCTCCGAGGATATTATCAAGCAGATCGACAACAAAGACACGCCGCTCGGTATGATGACCGACGAAAATATCGGCCATCAGGTTCGGGGAATTGTCCGGAATGTCGAATCGGCCACCGAAAAGGTTCAGCCGATCTTGGACGACGCACGCATCTTCACCAACAAGATTGCCCATCGGCCGAGCTCGCTGATTTTCAGCCGCAATACCTACAAAGGGACTCCCGCGTTGGGGGGAAGTGGCTACTCGTATCAGCCGTACTCGCCGGCCGGGGGGATGTCGTCGCGGCTTTGGAACGAGACCGCTTCGCGATACCCCGATCGATCCCCGGTTTCCGGCGGAGGACATGAGTATCATCCCGGTTCGCTCGAAAGTTTCCGTGCCACGCACCCCGAAACGTATTCGGCACTCCAACAACAGAAACCGTTCGGCAGTTGTCTTTCGGGTAACTGCCCTCTGGGCAAGCCGTTCTTCGACCGGAAATCGGAAGAGGTGGCACCGCAAGCCGGATATGTTTCCGACCCGGGCGTCTATTACGGATTCGGCGGAGCTGTGCCGACCGACGGAGATGTTTATGCCAACGGATACTACCCCGAAACGATGCCCGTTTCGAACGAGAATGCAATCGATGTCCCACGTGGCGGATTCTGTGGCATGAGCTTCTCGCTCACCAAAGCTTTCCGGAAAATCTTTAAGGGAAACGAAGGAAAGGCCGCGACAGCTGACTGCCCTCTCAAAGCCGCGATGACTCCGCTCCCGACAGGAGTACCGATGGTTGGTTCCCCCTATCAGGTGGCGAACCTGAACGGAGCCGACGGTCTGGTCGCCGAGAACATCTCTTGGGCGCCTTCCTACGGATCCGACGACGTTGCGCTCTTCAACGGCTCCTGTGACATTCCGTCATGCGATACACCGCAGTGTAACACGCCGTTATGTGATTCGAACGGGTCGACGATACCAGAGCACGGCGGTGCCGGAAACCTCTCGCAGCCGCTTCCTGTTCGAGGAAGCCTTTCTCCGATGGAATCACCGCTGCCGGAACTTCCGACCGACAAATCGACGGTGGAGAAACCTTCGACGCTTCCTGCCGAACAGGCCGAGGAACTTCCGCCGAGCGCGATCCGTTCCGGTACATCCTCTTCGTCGCCGGACGGCTATCTTTCGAGCGGAGTGGCACCGGGGTACTCAAACGCGGCCCCGGCGATCGGTCTTCCCGCCCCGGTGAAAAGTAGAAAACGAGACTTTATCGATGACGGACTCCCACTCCGCTTCTCGCCGAACGACTGAGCCCGAAGCCGTTCGGCCGCGGGGATTTCCACGGTCGAACGGGAAAAACCGATCAGTTCCTGCTTTTATAGAGCTTTCGCTCGAGCCCCGGGATGAAGTTCGTCCAGCGAGAGTCGGTGTTGACATCTTCGCAGAGATTACGGTGGAACTCGGCGAGTTTTGCGTCAAGGGAATCGATGTAGTAGAGAGCGACAGCCTCAAGTGTCATCGGAACCTTGGCGCTTCCGTTTTCCAATGTCCCGTGGTGTGAGATGACCAGGTGTGTCAGGAGCATTGCCAATTCCGGGTCAAACGGGGTGCCGGTCAGTGTTTCCGTTTCCGCAATCTTCTCACGCAAGCGGACCGCACCCAGGTGGGAATGCCCGAGCATCTGACCCATGTCGGTATACGAAAACCCATTTTTGGCGGAGAGTTCGTCGATTTTACCAATGTCGTGAAGAAACGCCCCCAACAGAAGCAAGTCGGGATCGAGTATATCGGAGTAGATCTCCCCGACACTTTTAGCCAATTCCATCATCCTCAGGGTGTGTTCAAGAAGTCCTCCGATCGTGGCGTGGTGAAGTTTAATCCCTGCCGGGCGGTTGCAAAAAGCCTCCATGAAAACTTCGTCGGTGACAAAACAGTCGGCGAGATTTTTCATGTCTGGATTTTTGATTTCCGACAGAAGCTCTTGGAGCTGACGGGTCCGCCCGCAAACATCGACCACTCCTCCGCGGGCAAAGTCGGCCGGGTTGAGCTTTTCGGCCGAGACGCGGTTGATTGTTTTGGCGATGAGCTGAATCGAGCCCTGGAACCTTTGAACTCTACCGTCTACTGCAACAAAACAACCGGGTTCGAATTCGGTGAGCAATTTGTTTTCGGCATTCCAGAGACGAGCGTCGATCGATCCGGTTTTATCGGTCAGGGTAAACTGGAGGTAGAGGTCACCATGCTTGTTTGTACGAAGCGACCGTTCCATCATCTGATAGACCTCGATAACGTTTTCGTTCTCACGTAACCGATTGATAAAACGGCGTGTCATGTGTGACCCTCGAACAATAGTGAAAAATGACAAAGGTGAAGCCATTATAGGAAAAACGACCATGGGGTCAATGGGGCAGGGGGAGTCCGGAAAGGCCTGAAAAACAACCCGAAGCGAATCCTGTTATACATTTCGAAAGGGAGGGCGAGAAAAGGTCTATGCTTGGTCTTTGCGCTTTTTCCCGCGGTAATATCCCCTGCGGCGTAGCGACCCTGTGTATTACTACAATTCTGCAAGGAGTTCGGTGGTTATTCGACAGGCTCCTTGCTGCGAGAGAACGAGTCGGGTAGCCGCTTCGCCGAGGGAACGCCCCCACTCCGGTTCGGTCAGGCATCGGCCAAGAAACGTGTTGAGCTCTTCGGCGTTGCGGACGACGACCGCCGCGCCGTCGCGGACCATCCGTTCCGAAATTTCCCGAAAGTTTTTGGTGTTCGGGCCGAAGCAGACCGCCGCGCCGTAGGCGGCCGGCTCGAGCATATTCTGCCCGCCGCGTTTTCCTATGCTCCCCCCCACGAAGGCGATCGAGGCGGTTCCCCACCACGCCCCAAGTTCCCCGATCGTATCGACCAAAAGGATCTTTACCCGACCCGGGTCGACCGGCTCGATGAGAGCTGTCCGGCGGAACCAGGGCAGATTCGACTCATCGAGAAGCTTGACGACGGCTTCGAATCGTTCTGGGTGACGGGGAACCAAGATCAGTCTCAGCGCAGGGAACTTTTCGGACCACGCGCGAAAGGCGTCGAGCGCCATTTTTTCCTCCGGTTCTTGGGTGCTCCCGGCCAGAAAAACCGTATCCGCGGGCCGATCGGCGGAGTCTTCCGTGCGGATCCCGACCAGTCGGGCTAGGGCAGAGGTGTCCGGATTTTGGCGATCGGTTTGGACGCCGTCGAACTTAATCGAGCCGGTAATGTGAAGGCGTTTTTCGTCTGCGCCGAGGCTCCGAAAATACCTGGCTGCCAACTTGTCCGAGGCGGCGATCAGCGCGAGCTTTTTCATCAGGGGACGGAGAAAGAAGAGAATCTTGCGGTACTTTTTAAAACTTTTGTCGCTGATCCGCCCGTTAATGATGGCAACTTTGGCACCCCGACATATTGTCATGTTGATCAGATTTGGCCAGAGCTCGAGCTCGGCCAGAACAAGCAGGTCGGGACGGACGCGACGCAGGGCGCGGCCGACCGCCCAACTGAAATCGAGTGGGCAGTAGAAAACGGTGAGGTCAGAAAAGAGTGTTTCGGCCAATTGGCGCCCGGTTTTCGATGTCGAGGAGATGACGATGTGCCAGTCGGGGCGCGATTGTCGCAAGAGAGGAAGGATTGGCCGCAAGAGGTTGACTTCCCCGACACTGACCGCGTGAAACCAAACCACTCGGCCTACCCCTTCGGGAGTTTCCGGCGAGATTCCCAAAAACTTTTCGGCGAGCCCTTCCCGGTATTTGCCGTGCTGAATCATCCGCCAAAGAATGATCGGCGAGGCGATGATCAAAAAGAGCAGGTAGAGGATATCAAGTAAGATACCCATCAATACCAAAAGGATTCGAGGCAGGGCTGGTTTTCATAGAGCCAGTGCCGAACAAATTGGCGATCTGAGACAACCTCTTCCGGATCGGCTCCCGGGGGCAGATCGCTTCCGACAACCAGAACGGTGTCTTCGGGCGCGGCGTTCGAGAGAGCCCACGTGATGGCGTCACTGCGACGGAACGTTCGCATCAAGCACTTGGCATTGTTTTCAATGCCTTGGAGCAGATCTTTGACACCGGCCGCCGCGTCAGCCTGGCGGCCGATGGTCAGGATGACCAGGTCACTGTTGAGTTCGGCGGCGCGCCCCATCAAAGGGCGTTTACTCCGATCATTATCTTCCGGAGCACTCAGGACGGTATAGATCATCCCTTCGGTCACTTCGCGCAGGGTACGGAGGACTTCGGTGAGCGACTCGGGGGTTGAGGCGTTGTCGACAAAGACCCCGAAAGGCTGCCCGCAGTCGATCCGTTCCATACGACCGGGGATATGTTCGACGCGTTCGATACCGCGGACAACGGTTTTCATGTCAATATCCCAACTCAACCCGAGCGCCGCGGCGATCAGGCAGTTGCAAATATGCTCTTTGCCGATGATCTTGGTGCGAACCGGAATGGCTTCACTTCCGGCGATGATATAGAAGGTCTGCTCACCGCGATTCTGTTCGACCCGCATTCCGTTGACCATCGCTTCGTTCGGATGCATCCCGATGGTGATTGTCGGGTTTTTGATCAGATGGAGGATGGCACCGGTAACCCGGTCGCTCGGATTGCAGACGACCAGCGCGTCTTCTTTGACATAATCGAAGATCTTCATCTTGGTGCGGCGGTACAGATCGACCGTCTTGTGAAGATCGAGGTGGTCGCGCCGGACGTTCGTCAGGCAGACGGCATCGAGCTTGATGCCGGCAAGGCGATACTGCTCGAGCGCCTCGCTCGAGACTTCGATGATGATGTGGGTGCAGCCGTTGTCGACCATACGAGCCATCAGCTCGGCCATTTGACGGGGCTGCGGGGTCGTTTCGCGGTTCGGCAGAAGAACCCGGCCGTCGTAGATGCCGAGCGAGCCGATCAGCCCGACCGGATAGCCACTTTCGGCAAGCATGCCGGCGATGATATAGGAAACGGACGTTTTGCCACTGGTTCCGGTGATGGCGATCGTTTTCATCTGAGCGGCGGGGTTCCCATAGAGGGCCTGAGCTACGTGGCCGGGGAGCATTTTGATGTTTTCGACCCGAAACAGGTTTTCGAGCGGAGATTCGAAAGCGGGGAGCGAGGATCCGATGGCCGCGGCGCAGGCCCCCTGCTTTTGGGCAATCTTTAACTCCTCGGCCGCCGTTGTGGCATCTTCGGCCAGAGAGATGAAAAGATCGCCCTCTTTCAGAAGGGATGGATCGGTCTGGAAAGAGGTGACCATCCGGTCGGCCGCAGGGTCGACCTTTGCCTCAAAGAGAGAGGAAAGTTGGACCGGAATTCCGTTGATGACTCGCGACATATTGCCCCCTTAGTAAGTTACATAGATGATGCCGAAAATATTGTGTTAATCTCGCCGTTGTTCCCGAAACGACTCCGGGAAACGGATAACAGTATTACGCGTCACGTTGTGGTTTTCCCGCGGAAAATTTTTCGTTTTTTATAAATAACACAATGGGCAAGCCACACAGAGTTTAACGCGCAAAGCCCTTGTTTT
Organism: Thermoguttaceae bacterium; assembly: GCA_050943135.1. Lineage (GTDB taxonomy): Bacteria > Planctomycetota > Planctomycetia > Pirellulales > Thermoguttaceae > RUG695. Next base: position 75,360 of record JBMNOP010000012.1, read on the forward strand.
TCGGACTCAAACCGTTAACGCAAACCAAATAATCACTACTATCACCATATTAAGTTCCCATCGATTGATTGTCAAGGAAAAACCGGAGAAAATTTTAAAGAGTTTTCCGGCTCAACTTTTACATTTTTATTTATTCTACGCTTCTTGACAATCGACGAGTTTTGGGGATAATGTACTGCGATTTTACACTTACCGGATCAGGGAGTTCTATCGCTCCCCGGCAAATGTCATTTGATATTGTTCAAGGAGTTTCATTTATGATGAAATCGAGTCTTTCCAAAGCGCTGTGCTTCGGCATGGCCCTGCCGGCCGTCGCCCCTTGTGTCGCGCTGACTGGTCTTCGTGCCGATGAATCTGCGGCCGATGCCGCTGCCGCGGTGGAAGCAGCGGTCGGAACCGGGGCGGAAATCGTTATGACCGGATACGAACGTTCTCCGTTCTTCGGCATTTACGGTTTTCTCTGGCTCCTGGCTCTGGCTGGGTCTATCGCCGCCCTTTACTTCGCCTACAAATTTTTCAAAACGATGATGCAGGCCGATGAGGGGAACGACGAAATGAAGTCGATCGCTGCGGCTGTTCGTGAAGGCGCCGATACCTATCTGAAACAGCAGTACAAAGTTGTCGGTATCTTCTTCGTCGTCATCTGGGCCCTTTTGATGTTCCTGGCCTGGGGACTCGGCGTCCAGAATAAGATCGTCCCCTGGGCGTTCCTTACGGGCGGTTTCTTTTCGGGTTTGGCCGGTTGGTGCGGAATGAAAACCGCCACCTGGGCTTCAAGTCGTACGGCTGCCGGTGCCCAACACTCTCTTAACCAAGGCCTTCAGATCGCCTTCCGTTCGGGCGCGGTCATGGGTCTGACAGTTGTCGGGCTCGGCCTTCTTGACATTGTCCTTTGGTTCGGCATCCTTTACTGGGTTTTCCCGTACGTGAATTGGACAATGAGCCTGACCGAAATCACGGTCGTGATGCTCTGCTTCGGCATGGGTGCTTCGTCACAGGCGCTTTTTGCGCGCGTCGGCGGTGGTATCTATACCAAGGCTGCCGATGTCGGTGCCGATCTTGTTGGTAAAGTCGAAGCCGGCATTCCGGAAGACGACAAACGTAATCCTGCCACGATCGCCGACAATGTCGGTGACAACGTCGGCGACGTTGCCGGTATGGGGGCCGACCTTTACGAATCCTATTGCGGTGCGATTCTGTCGACTACCGCGCTCGGTGTTGCCGCCTTCACGGCGACCAACGCTACCGCTTCGATGCAGCTCAACGCCCTCTTCCTTCCCATCATCCTGGCTGCGGTCGGTATCGTTGCCTCGATTTGGGGAATCTTCCTCGTCAAGACCGACGAGCAAGCCGATCAGGGAACCCTTCTCAAAGCGCTCGCCAAGGGCGTCAATAGGCCTTCGCTCGTGATCACGGTTGCCTCGATCCTGATCGCCTTAGTGATGCTCCACGGCTCGACCGCCAAGTGGGCCGGTCTTTCGGTTGTCACTGGTCTTTTCGCCGGCTGGCTGATCGGTAAATGGACCGAATTCCGTACCAGTTATGAATACAAACCGACTCAGGCGATCGCCAAGCAAGGGAAAACCGGTCCGGCGACCGTCATCATCGCCGGCATTGCCGAAGGGATGTTCTCGACCAGTGCACCGGTCGTCATCGTCGGTGTTGCCACGATTCTTGCCTTCGGTTTCACCACGGGTTTCAACTTCCAGGATGTCAAGCTCTTTTCGCTCGGCCTTTACGGTATCGGCATCGCCGCGGTCGGTATGCTCTCGACCCTCGGTGTGACGCTGGCGACCGACGCTTACGGCCCGATCGCCGACAACGCGGGCGGAAACGCCGAAATGGCCGGACTGCCCGCTGAAGTCCGTGAACGGACCGATGCCCTGGACGCGCTCGGAAACACCACTGCCGCGACCGGAAAAGGTTTCGCGATCGGTTCCGCCGCCCTGACGGCGTTGGCCCTTCTGGCTGCCTACGTCGAAGAGGTTCGCGTCGGGTTCGAACGCTGGAGTGCGACGGCCGTGGAAAAGATCGAGGGAATGGGCGGCGAGTACGGCTTCTACAAGGTTGCTGACCGCTTTGTCGTCAGGTACGACGAAAACACCAAGGCTCAGCGCGATGCTGCCAAAGCCAGTGGTCACGAATGGTTCCCCGAGGCCTACCTCGTCATGCCGAGCCAGGCGAACAATCCGAACGAAGGTGCTCCGATTTATCGCGGTGCCGATAGAACATGGAAGGAATCGAACGAAAAATGGAAATCGGTCGATTGCAAGGCTGGTCCGGCCCGTATCCCTGCCGATGTTGCCGAAGCCTGCCCGTTCATTCCGACCACTGAAGATGAAGCTGTCGAAATGACCACCGTCAAAGCGGCCAACATGATTGACTGGATGAACTACTACTCCTGCAACCTGATCAACCCGAAGGTGATCGTCGGGGTCTTCTTTGGTGCGATGGCTGTCTTCGTCTTCGGTGCGCTGACGATGAAGGCTGTCGGTCGTGCCGCGTCCGGTATGGTTGATGAAGTTCGCCGTCAGTTCCGCGAAAACCCCGGAATCATGAACTACGAAGTGAAGCCCGATTATAAGAGGCCGGTTGCCATTTCGACCCGTGCCGCACAGAAGGAAATGATTATTCCTTCGCTCCTTGGTCTGGCTCTTCCGGTTCTTGTCGGGCTCCTCCTCGGCGTGACTGGCGTCGTCGGCGTTCTGGTCGGCGCTCTGACCAGCGGCTTCTGCATGGCGATCTACATGGCCAATGCCGGTGGTGCCTGGGACAACGCCAAGAAATATGTTGAAACCGGTGCCCTCGGGGAAGGGTGCGGTAAGGGTTCCGACGTCCACAAGGCGACCATTGTCGGTGATACCGTCGGCGACCCCTTCAAAGACACAACCGGTCCCTCGCTGAACATCCTGATCAAGCTCATGAGCATGGTTTCGGTTGTTGCCGCCGGGCTGATCGTCAAGTATAGCCTCGGCTTCTGATAGTTTAATTAGTCTCGACAATTTCCCTTCGGGGAGTTGAACAGAGAGGGGGCGCCGCGGTTTTTGCCGCGGCGCCCTTTGGTTTTTTAGGTTTTTTTCTTTGGCATCAAATCAAACCTTTCTTGTCGGCCGAAAATGTCCAGCCGTGGATTTCTCGCAGCTGACCGCGCATTTCCCAACCTCTCTTTTGTCGCACTTCGTGCCGTTATGATCACGCCGATTATTCCGAAAAGAGAAGTATCGATATGGAAATAAGGGGCCCTTTTTTCCTTTTGAGCGATGAAAAGGTAGCTCGTTTGCCGAAAAGCGGAGAGGGTAGAGCGTGGTTTTGCCTGTATCCATACTACGGAAAAATATTTTCGAGAGGAATCGATCCATGAAAATCCGTTATTTGATCACCGTCTTTCTTCTTGCTTTTGCCGCGACGCTCTGGTGTGAAAAGGCTTCGGCGCAGCAGCCGCTCGGGGTAAGGGCGTCGGCAAACTACAACGCCCAGAACTGGGGACGGTTCTTCCATTATCCCTACGTCTACTATCCACAAAATTTCAGGCCGATCGACAATTATCGGAGTACCGATGACCTCTATTATCGGTATCGCCCCGACATGCAAGTGCCGACCTATAATCCCTACTGGCAAAACTATTATCCGAATCCCCGCCGTTACCATCGCGGAGCTCATTTCGTTCTCGACATTATGTAACGATGTAACGCCGTTGCACAACGCAAATGGAATTGACCGGAGAAAGGACCGGATCCTGGAGCCGAAGAGGGATCGGCTGAGGGTCTGGTTTCGTTTTTTACGAATAGGATGAATAAAAGAGCACCTTATCTCCCAATAAGGTGTTTTTTTATGTTCCTACCGATAAAATTGCCCCAAATCCTCCAAAAATATCCGATTAAACTCGACGACACCCGATTTTATCCGGTCGAAATGTGGGTATAATATGGAATGCTAGGGGCATAACAAAGACACATTGTTCGAGACACTTCTGGCGGGCAGGGCATCTGCACAAGATGGATATAATACAATGAATATGGTGAACCGCGAAACGATCGAAGCGATTATCCGCAAGGTTCTGATCGAAAAATTGGGTGACGATTCTTTGACCGCTGCCGCAGGGGCAGCCGCACCCGTCGGCCGCAATCAACTCGTTGTCAGCATTTCGGCCAGGCACATTCACCTGACCGACGCTGATGTCGAAACCCTTTTTGGCAAGGGAAAGACCCTGACCAAGATGAAAGATCTCTATCAAGACGGCTTTTACGCCGCCAACGAGACACTGATGGTCATCGGTCCGCGTAAGCGAATGCTTCCAAGTGTGCGCATTCTCGGGCCGACCCGTCAAGAGTCGCAGGTTGAGCTTTCCTTTACCGATGCCATCTCGCTCGGGATCGACCCGCCGGTGCGCGAGAGCGGAAAGTTGCAGGGTAGCCCTGGATGCGTTCTGGTCGGGCCGGCCGGTGTCGTCGACTTGAAACACGGCGTGATCCGAGCCGAGCGCCACGTCCATATGAGCCCCGCCGATGCCTCATACTACGGAGTCAAAGACAAAGATCGTATGAAGCTCCGGGTCGAGGCAGGTAGTTGTACCACCACTTTCGAGGGGGTACTGGTTCGTGTCGGCGACGGGATCAAGCTCGAAGTTCATCTTGATACCGATGAAGGGAACGCAGCCGATCTGGAACACGCGACGAAGGTCGAGTTGATCAGGTAAACGATCCGTTTGCAAACGAAGTTTTACGAAAGTCTATAAACCCGAATTTTTCACCAATTCCTTAAACACGGGAGAAAGAGAAGCTATGGCAAAGGCGATGGAAGCACTTGGAATGATCGAAGGAAGGGGTTTCGTTACCCTTTTTGAGGCGACGGACGCGATGTTGAAAGCGGCCAATGTTGATTTTCTGGGTTGGGATAAGGTCGGTAGCGGTATCGTGACGGCCTTCATTACCGGCGACGTGGCGGCGGTCAAAGCCGCGACCGATGCGGGCGCTTCGGCAGGGGGGCGGCTCGGCGAGATCACCTCGGTTCAGGTGATTCCGCGCCCGCATGGCGACATTGCGAAGGTTCTTCCGGCGACGCTTGTCAAGCCGACGAAGAAAGACTGAGCCTCCCCGATTCGACTTACGAAGAAAATCTGAAAGGACAAGAGAAATGAATAACGCAATTGGACTTATTGAAACGAAGGGTCTCCTTCCCTTGGTTGAAGCTACCGACGCTATGGCAAAAGCCGCGAATGTTGAAGTAGTGAAACGCATTCAGATCGGCGGCGGTCTGGTGACCACGGTCGTTCGCGGCGATGTCGGCAGTGTCCGTGCCGCGGTCGATGCCGGTGCGCAGGCTGCGCAGGCGGTTGGTGAACTGGTCGCTGCTCACGTGATTCCACGTCCGGCCGACGGCGTTATCGCTGCGTACCTCGGCTGATTTTTGACCAGACCGATCCCTTCGGAGAGAAGGCTGTTCTTGAACCGAAGCGAAGGTCACGAAAGGGAATGAATGAAAATCCTGGTAGCCAATCTGGGGTCAACGAGTTTTAAATACAGTCTCTACGATATGGAGACCGAAGCGCTTCTGGCCCGCGGCAGGGTTCAGCGGATCGGGGAGGTTTTATCTCCGTGTGAGGTGACGATTGCCGGGAAGACCTCCAAGATAGATGTTCCGATCCCCGACCACGCGGTTGCGGTGCGTCAGTGCCTCGCGCAGCTCACCGATCCGGAATTGGGTTGTCTGAAATCGGCCGAAGAGGTTGCCGGAATCGGTTTTAAGGCGGTGATGGCCGATAATATTACGGGGGTTCAGTGGGTGACCTCCGAGTTGCTTGACGCGATGGAGGAACTCAACCAGGTGATGCCGGCTCATAATCCCCCCTATGTGCGGGCGATGCGTCTTTTGCATGAGCAATTCCCCGAGATTCCCTTGGTGGCGGCGTTCGAGACAGGTTTCCATCAGACGATTCCGGAACACAACCGCTACTACGGCGTTCCTTACGATTGGTCTCAAAAGTACTCGGTTAAACGCTTCGGTTTCCACGGGGCGAGTCATCGCTATATCGCAACCCGCAGCCGGGAAATCTTCGGTAAAGACTTACGGCTCATCTCCTGCCATTTGGGCGGCTCGAGTTCGGTCTGCGCAATTGCCGAGGGCAAAAGCCGCGGTTCAAGCATGGGTTCGAGCGCCCAAACGGGACTCTTCCACAACAACCGCGTCGGCGATTTCGATCCCTTCATGATGGGCCATGTTATGAAGAAGCTCGGTAAGACCTTGGACGAAATGCTCGAGATCTTCTCGACCCAGTGTGGCTTACTCGGGTTGAGCGGGGTCAGCTCCGATTGCCGTGACATCTACGAGGCTTCCCTGGCGGGGAATAAGCAGGCAGCATTGGCGCTGGACGTCTTTGCCGGCGACATCCGCCGCTATTTGGGGGCATTTCTTGTCGAACTGGGTGGCGCCGACTTGATCGTCTTTACCGGTGGGATCGGTGAATTCCAGCCGGTTATCCGTTCGAAGACGTGCAGCAACCTGGCGGAACTCGGAATCGTTCTTGACGAGGCCAAAAACGAAACGGTGATGGGGCAGGAGTGCGCGATCCACGCTCCGGGAAGCCGTACACAAATTTGGGTGATCCCGACCAACGAAGAGATCATCGTCGCGCGTCAAACCGCGGGGAAACTCGCAGAGCGTAACTAAAACTCTAAGGAGGGGCGGCTATGTTTATCGCGAAAGTTCTCGGCTCGGTGGTCTCTACGCAAAAGACCGAAGCGATGGTCGGCCATCGCTTGCTTCTGATCGAGCCGTTTATTCTCGATCCGGCCGATCCCGATTCCGGACGGTTGGTTTCGAATCACAAGACACTCGTTGCCATCGACACGGTCGGTGCCGGAGAGGGTGAATATGTTCTTGTGGTACAGGGGTCAAGTGCGCGTATGACACCGGAGACCAAATCACTTCCGTCCGACTGCGCCACCGTGGGGATCATCGACTCGATCCACATCGATCGAAAAGCTCTGAAACTTCATTAGACAAGGAATTTGAGGAATAAATATGCAGGGGATTAACGAGACGCTGATTCGAAGCGTGGTAGAGGAAGTGCTGTCAAAACTCGGAACGAACGTATCCAACAAACTCGGCGGCGGCTCCGGCACCTCCTACAATGGGCGTTACGGTGTTTTTACCGATGTTGATGAAGCGGTGACTGCGGCTCGCGAAGCGTTTGAAGATCTCGCTCGCCGGACCCGTGCCGAACGAAAAAAGATTTTGGATAAGATTCGCCGTATCTGCATCGAAGAGAGCGTCGACCTCGGCACGATGGAAATGAACGAGACGAAAATCGGTCGTCTCGAACACAAGATCGACAAACTCCTTAACGTCGGTTATAACGCTCAAGGTATCGAGGCTCTTTCGAGCGAAGTTTTCAGCGGTGACCACGGCCTGACAGTCATCGAGCATGCCCCCTTCGGCGTGATCGGTGCCATCACACCGGTGACCCACTCCCTGCCAACCATTGCCAACAATTCCATCAATATGATCGCCGCGGGGAATACCGTGGTTTTCAATCCCCATCCGGGGGGCAAAAAAATCGCTGTCGAGGGGGTTCGCCGTTTCAATAAGGCGATCTACGCCGAACATGGGATCGATAACCTGATGTGTGTGATTGCCGAACCGACACTCGAGACGGCAGACCGTATTTTCAAACACCCGCTGATCAACATCCTGGTTGTTACCGGCGGTGAAGGTGTGGTGAAAGCCGCAATGTCGCAAAGTAAACGCGCCATCGTTGCCGGACCGGGGAATCCGCCGGTTGTCGTCGACGAAACGGCCAATTTCGACCGGGCGGCTCGTTGCATTATCGAAGGAGGCGCCTATGACAACAACCTCCTCTGCCTTGCCGAAAAAGAAGTCTTTGTGGTTGAGTCGGCCTTCGACCAAATGATGAACGCCATGGAGCGTGCCGGTGCCGTCCGCCTCAACGCCCGCGAAACCGATCTGATGACCCAGCGCGGGATCATTCAGGTTGGGGAAGGGGCTAACCGCCATGACGTACCGAGTCGTGAATTCCTCGGAAAAGACGCGACCGTCCTGGCCGCGGGAATCGGCAAATCGGTATCGAACGATGTGGTAATGCTCTACGGGGAAACCGACTATACCAACCCCTTTGTCTCGGTCGAGCAAATGATGCCGTTCCTTCCTTTTGTCCGCTGCAAAGATGTCGACGAAGCGATCCGGCGCGCCCACGAAATGGAACACGGTTTCCGTCACACCGCGATCATTCATTCCAATAACGTCGTGAACATGACTAAAATGGGGAAGCTCCTCGACACGACGATCTTTGTGAAGAACGGTCCGAGTACCGCCGGTAACGGCGGCGGCGGAGAAGGCTTCGGTTCCTATTCGATTGCCGGGCCGACCGGAGAAGGAATCACCTGTCCGATGACCTTCACGCGGAGCCGTCGTTGTGCGATGGTCGAGTCGCTCCATATTTTAGGGCGTTGAAACATAGAATGGGCACGGGAGGTTAAATGCCATGCAGCTGGCCAGAGTGATCGGCAACGTGACTTCGATTGTGAAGCATGACTCTCTTCAGGGGCAGAAGATGCTTCTGGTTGTCCCGGTCTCGTACGCCGGCAAGGGGGATGGCGACCCGTCGATCGTCTTTGACAAGCTCAGTGCCGGTCTCGGAGATCTGGTTCTGATCTCCAGTGATGGTCGCTATACAGGTTCCGACATCATCGGCAACCGAGCTACCCCAGCACGCTGGGGGATTGTGGGGATTGTTGATAAAAAGTCTGCAGGAAAAGAATGGTGAACGGCATAGGAATCGACGCGAGCGTTATCGAGCGGTTGGTCCGCATGGTGATGGCCGACATGGGCCTCGCCGTCGGCGAGACCGCCCCAGCCGCGCCAAAATCCTCCGAGGCTCCTATTGAGAGTCCCTCCGAGAGAGCCGCCGAGTCGACAGATGACGGACCGGCCGATGTGACAGAATTGCGGCTGACCTCGCATGTTGTCTCCCTGGAGCAGATTCGCGGCGCAATGTCCCCCGCATTGCAACGCTTGGTCGTTCCGCAAGGGGCCGTCGTTACCCCTTCGGTTCGCGACGAGCTGAAAAAAAGAGGATGGCAGTTGGTTTTTGACGGCGCGAGTCTCCCCGCTCCGTGTCCCGCTTTGACGGGATCTCTCGAGGGGAACGGGCTATATACCCTTTCGGCTTCGAATGCGGCTCTGCGGCCGGCCTCCGGCACGCAGTTCGGCGTTTCCAGGCAGACCGGCGTGGTCGCGCCGATCGACACGCTGGTTGCGGCGTTCCACGCGCTTCCGGCCGAAACGCTTCCGACCAGTTTCTTCGATTCACTCGGCAAGACGGCGCCGGTCGAAATTTATCGAAACCGTTGTGTGGTAGAGACGGCCGAATTTCTGGCCGAACGTCTTGCCATCGAAACCAGTAAGGGCTTTCTGATCACCCGGTATACCGCTGCAGCCTCGGCAGTTTCCAATCGGAAACGGGCTCTCCGGGCGATTATCGGTACGGCCCCTGACCGTCTCGACGAAGATGCCCTTTCGATCGGAGCTAACCTGCTGATTCTTGACCCGAGCCTGGGGGTGTACCGGATTCGGCAGATGGTGATTCGCTTTGCCGAGCTCGGCAAAGCCAGCTGTACGGCCATTCTCCGAAAGGGGTTGGAACCATGAGAATTGGCAAGGTGATTGGAACGGTCACTCCGGGGCGGATTCATCCCCTTTTGCGGGCGGGACAATTCAAAATTATCCGTCCTTTCACCTGGAAGGACTTTAAGAAGGCTCATTCGGTGGGGGCACTGAGCAAAGACGAACTTGCCCCGACCGGGGAAGAGGTTGTCGCTTACGACGAGCTATCGGTCGGTTTGGGGGAATGGGTCGCGTTTAGCGAAGGAGCCGAAGCGGCCATGCCGTTCTACCCCGATTTGCGTCCGATTGACGTTTATGCCGGTGCAATCATTGATTCGATGGAAATAAGCGAAGAGGATCTCCGATCCCTTCTGTGAAAATGACCGTCTCCGGCCGATAAGAGGGAAGCAAACAGTTTGTCCGAAATGTGTGCAAGCAGCGAGATGTCGGCATAGAACGACCTAGGAGTGAGAAAGATGTTAAATATCCAGAAAATAAAGGAAGAGATTTGCGATATCGGTCGTAGAATCTACAACAAGGGGTTCGCCTCGGCCAACGATGGGAACATCAGTTACCGTATCGACGCAAATCGCGTTGTCTGCACGCCGACGCAGATCTGCAAAGGGTTTATGAAACCCGACGATCTTTGTGTGGTTGATATGGAAGGAAACCAGATTTCGGGTGTCCGCAAACGGACGAGTGAAATCTTCCTTCATCTGACGATCATGAAAGAACGCGAAGACGTTAAATCGGTTGTCCACTGCCATCCCCCTCATGCAACGGCCTTCGGTATCGCGCGTGAAGCGATTCCGCAGTGCGTTCTTCCAGAAGTGGATATCTACATGGGCGACGTGCCGATTGCCAAATATGCGATCCCCGGCGGCCAGGATTTTGCTGACACAGTTCTTCCTTTCATTCACAAGACAAACATCATTGTCCAGGCGAATCACGGTACAGTCAGTTTCGGCCCAACGGTTGAACGCGCCTACTGGCTCACCGAGATTCTCGATGCTTACTGCCGGATCCTTCTGATCGCACGCGATCTGGGGCATGTCGGTTACTTCTCGAAAGACGAAGCCGAAGACCTTCTTCAGCTCAAGCAGCAATGGGGGTTCAAAGACCCGCGCGCCGATGTGGCGAACTGCGAGCTCTGCGCCAACGATATATTCCGAGACAGTTGGAAAGAGACCGGTGTCGGGCACCACGCCTTTACCCCGCCAACATTCACGCGCGGACCCGAACCGACCGGTAGTGGTTGTGTCTCGAACCCCATTCTTTCGAGCGATGTCGAAGTCGGAAAAGATCAAAATCAAGAAGCCCTAATCAAGGCGATTGCCGATCGGGTTCTTGAATTCCTAAATAAGAAATAACGGGGTTCAACTTCTGTGCCCGCGTGGCAAACGCAAAGGCGTGCAGCTCATCCAGAAGGTTCGATCGTACGTCTTTCGCCCGATCGAGCGTTTTTCCGTCCGCCGACGGGGGGTCGGCGGTTTGCGGCAAACCTCCTCTTGACGAAAGGCGTAAAATGGTTAGAATGACCCCAATCTCAATTCCTCGAGGGGTTGAGTGAATCGGGGCGTAGCTCAGCCTGGCTAGAGCGCTACGTTCGGGACGTAGAGGTCGCACGTTCAAATCGTGTCGCCCCGATTTTCGGCGAAGGGTTTTGCTCTTCGCCTTTTTTATTGACCCGCTCGTTTCCCACCGGCCCCGGAAGCCCCCAGCTCTCCAGGTCCTCTGTTCCAATCTCTTGTTCCCGGCATCCTTTCGCTTTGGGGTATTCCTACGGTTGTGGGAGGACGTTACGCCAAAGTGCGATAGGAGAGTTTCGGTTCCCCTACCGTCCTCATCGTATTTTTCGGAGAATATACTCAGTTGAGCTTCCACTTGGCCACACGCACGCAGGTCATCCCCATGTTTTCATACCAGACGGTAAGGAGCGAACCGTTGGGAAGTTGGACGGTCGAAGGATACCCGAAATCGATGTTGTCGGCATGGTCGGAGATGGTTATCGGTTCCGACCAGGTTTTGCCATGATCGTTTGAAATGCGAGCCCGGTTCCCCAGGGTGTCGCGACGGTAGCCATAGGTCATCAGCAGACGGTCATCGACCAGGCGAAGTAAGTGAGAAGGGAATCCCCAAACTCCGGTCGAATGGATTTCCGACCAGGTCTTCCCGCCGTCGGCCGATTCGGTCTGAAGAGTCTCATAAAGGTTATTCAAATTATGGTTCCGAATCTGGACAATGATCGTACCATCGGCGGCCTCAACGCCATGCAATTCATGGCAATTGCCGGCATCGTCGCCCCGGCGCGGAGGAATGCTCGAAAGGTAATTCCAGGTCGCGCCGTCATCGGTTGATTCGACGACGCCCATGACCGGCGCGTTCTGAAAGAAGTTACGTCCCGGATAGAGGAGTCGTCCGTCGGAACATTCGATCGGCCCGTGCGGGTTGTTGAGCAGGGTGGGGTATTTCACCGACCAATTGAGCCCATGATCGGTCGAACGAATCATCCAACAACCGAGCTCTTTTTTGCGGTCTTCGTCGGTCATACGGGCCTCGACCGCTTGCCAGCGCGCCAGTTTATCGTCATCAAAGCGGGGTGTTTCACCGCGCAGCCGACACTCGAGTTCCTTGGCGAGCAGATCCCGATACTGGTCATCGGCGTAGAAAGTAACCAGAATGGTTCCTTTACGGGTTACAAGAAGCCCCGCGTCCCGGTCATCGGAAGGGCCATCGAAAATCGTCCGCGGCCAGGTCCAAGTTTCGCCCAAATCTTTCGAGCGAAAAAAGTCGACGCGGCCGAACGGGCATCGATGCGCTTCGCGTCCGCCAGAGGCAACGACGTAAAGCTCGTTGGTTTGGTAATTGATTCCGACCGTCGGCCAGCCGTAATAGATTCCTGGGTGACGGGAGATTGATTTGATTTCCTGAATTTCATGGGCGGGCGCCTCGGCGGCGTGAACACGGCTGTTCGGCGTGACGAAAGACGAAACGAGTAATCCTACCGATGTCCCTTGAAGAAAACGTCGTCGAGAGATATTCACCTGGTTTCCCCTTTGTCTCTTTGACGGTCGATACCCGAGCTTGTCGCATGAGACACTTCGACCTGTTTCTGCAGCGCGTACGTTGTCTCGGTCTTCGTAACCGCTTTCAGGTTCCGGAGAAGATGCACCCCGACACCTGTCGTGTCCTATGGCTTCCATAACGATACGACAACGCTTGGGCGTGGCACTGCCATCTACTGTTGTTGGCCGAATGTTACCGTGTTACCCGGTGCGAAACAAGCGGACGGCACGTGGTTTATTCCACCTGCCGCTCCCATGGTTTTCGGCAGGCGCGCTCAGTTGAGCTTCCACTTGGCCATCCGTAAGCAGGTCGTCCCCATGTTTTCGTACCAGACAGACAGGAGCGTTCCGTCGGGAAGCTGAACGGTCGAAGGATACCCGACATCGGTGATTCTCGCATCGTCGGAGATCGTGATCGGTTCCGACCAGGTTTTGCCGTTGTCGCTCGAAACGCGCGCCCGGTTCCCCAAACCCTCGCGGCGGTAACCGTAGGTCATCAGGAGACGATCATCGGCCAGACGAAGCAAGTGGGAAGGATGTCCCCAGACGCCGATTGAATGGACTTCCGACCAGGTCTTCCCCCCGTCGGCCGATTCGGTCTGGAGAGTTTCCCCCTCGTTGTTCCGGTTGTGGTTTCGAATCTGGACAACGATCGTACCGTCTGCAGCTTCAACGCCATGCAGTTCATGGCAGAAGCCGGCGTTCTCACCTTGACGAGGGGGAATCATCGAAAGGACGTTCCAGGTTTCCCCGTCGTCGGTTGATTCGGCAACTCCCATAATCGGCGTTTTTTCATAGAAGTCACGCCCCGGATAGAGAAGCCGTCCGTCGGAACATTCGATCGGCCCGTGGGGGCTGTTGAGCGGGGTGGCGTATTTTGCTGACCAGTTGATTCCGTTATCGGTCGAACGAATCATCCAGCAACCGAGCTCCTTTTTGCGGTCTTCACTGGTCATACGGGCTTTGACTGCCAGCCAGCGCGCAAGCTTCTCGTCGTCAAACTCCGGGGTTTCGCCGCGTTGCCGACGCGCGAGTTCCTCGTCGAGGATCGCCAGATATCCATCGGCGGTAAAAGTAGTAACCAGTAATGTTCCTTTACTGGTTACAAGGATTCCCGAATCACGATCGTCGGTCGGTCCGTCGAGAATCGTCTGCGGCCAGGTCCAGGTTTCGCCCAGGTCTTTCGAGCGGAAAAAGTCGACACGACCAAAGGGACAGACATGTGCTTCGCGTCCGCCGGAAGCGACAACGTAGAGTTCGTTGGTTTGGTGATTGATCCCGACCGTCGGCCAGCCGTAATAGATTCCCGGATGACGGGCGATCAGTTTAATTTCCTGAATTTCATAGGCGGGTGCCTCGGCTGCGTGAACACGACTTTTCGGTGAAACAAAAGCCGATGCAAGAAGACCTGCCGATGTCCCTTGAAGAAAACGTCGTCGGGAGATATTCATCTGGTTTTCCTTTCATGTTCTTAGCGATTTGTACTCAAATCCGTCACGACACGTGACCGTACTTGTTCAATCGCTTCTTATCGACTCCGACCGCTTACGACTTCTTGACGCTTACGGACTTTCGCTTGGCAGACGCGCTCGACAGAGCTTCCGTTTGGCCGTGCGCGCACAAGAGGTCCCTGTTGTTTTCATATCAGACGGTCAGACTCGAACCGTCGGGAGATATTCATCTGGTTTCTTTCCGCGTTTTTGAGAGTTTATACTCGAAACTGTCACAAAGAGCGATCCAGCTTGCTTCAATGACGTTTTCATCGACTCCGACCGTTCCCCAGCTTTCGGTGTCGTCTTTACTTTCGATGATAACACGTACGCGCGCTGCCGTCGCCGCTTCGGAATTGAGGACGCGCACTTTGTAGTCAACCAGCGACATATCACGAATTTCGGGATAGACCGAGGTGAGTGCTTTACGCATAGCTATGTCGAGCGCGTTTACCGGACCGTCTCCGTCGGCGACCTCGTGCCTGATGATATTTCCGATACGGAGTTTGACCGAGGCGAACGTTTCTAAGACGCCGTCACGTCCAGCCGTCGCATTGGTGTGGTAATTAAGCCGCTCGAAGTGCGGGTAGTAGATTCCCATCGATTTACGGACCAAAAGGTCGAACGAAGCTTCCGCCGACTCGAACGAGTACCCCTCGTTCTCTTTGCGCACCACGATTTCGAGGATCTTGTTTAGTAGTTCGGGATTGTCGCCGATCTTGTATTTTTCGGTACGTGCAACGATATTCGAGCGCCCCGCAAGCTCACTGACAAGGAAATGTCGCGTGTTGCCGACCCGCTGCGGATCGATATGTTCGTACGCCGACGTGTTACGGATGATTCCCGAGACGTGCATCCCCCCCTTGTGGGTAAAGGCACTCCGACCGACATACGGCTGCCAGGGGGAGGATTTCACATTGAGGACTTCATCGACATAAAGGGAAAGTCGAGTCAGATGCGAGAGGGAGTCGGGCAGGAGCAGATCGTACGCCCCCTCTTTTTTCAGGAGAAGATTGGCAATGATGGTAACCAGGTTGGCGTTGCCGCACCGTTCGCCGAACCCGTTGACCGTTCCCTGGACAATCGATGCGCCCGCATCGACCGCGGCCAGGGAGTTGGCGACCGCCAATCCGCAGTCGTCATGGGCATGGATTCCGACAGGAACCGATACCACATCCATCACGGCACGGACACCGGCGGCAATCTCTTCGGGCATGCTCCCGCCGTTGGTATCACAGAGGTGCAGCGATTCGGCCCCAGCGCTCACGGCGGTTTTGATCGCCGTGAGAGTGTATTCCGGATCGGACTTCCAGCCGTCGAAGAAGTGTTCGGCGTCAAAGAAAACCCGTCTTCCGTGGGCGGTCAGGAAGGAGATCGTCTCGGCGATCATTTTCAGGTTTTCTTCGAGGGTTGTGCGAATCACCTCGCTGACTTGAAACGACGACGCTTTACCGACCAGAGTGATTACCGGCGCCCCCGAATCGAGCAGGCTCTGAAGCCCGGCATCTTCTTCCGGCTTCAACCCTTTGCGGCGCGTCATACCAAACGCGCAGATCTGCGAAGAGGAGAGGGGGTGATCGGCAATACGGGCGAAGAATGTGGAATCTTTTTCATTCGATGCGGGGTATCCCCCTTCGATAAAATCGAACCCCATTTCATCGAGTCGCTTGGCTATCAGGAGCTTATCGTGCAGTGAAAAGGAAATCCCTTCTGCCTGAGCCCCGTCGCGAAGAGTGGTGTCGTAAATCTGAATCCGCCGCATCGGTCCGTTCTTTGAGATTTTCCCCCTCGTTCGAGGGTATGATCGTCTCCCACGCCTCCTCGGTATCTTGTTTGCCGTCCGATAGGATCTTTCAGCATCATTCGGAGGAGCTTGTGGGGCAGAGTAAAAACTGTTCCTATTATCCCTCCTTTACTCAGAATGTCAATCCTCTTGTCTTAATCTTCCTTCTTCGGTTTCACACGAACAAAGCCGTAAAGAAGAAGCCCCGGAATGAGTACGATAAGGATGCGCGGCTGAAATGCCGCGGCCAGGGCGACAATCGGAACGGTAACGCAAAGCCAGCGGGGAAAGCGAACCAGTTGCGGCCAGGCCAACCAGAGGAATGTCATAACGACCGCCGGTCGCACAAAGGCCCCTAATAGCATCTCGCTCGCACCGTGGGCCAGTGCGATCAGCGAGACGATCCAAAGAACAACGGTGATCCAGCCGGCTCGCGTTCGTCGGGGCATTTCAGGGGGGTTCTGCCAAAGGGGCGGTTTGGGCAGATTCGCCTGCCGCAGGTTTATTTTCGACGGCAAATTCGTAGAGGACGGGCCACTTTTTCCCGGTAATGAACAAGTGCCCGGACCTTTTATCCCAGGCGATCCCGTTGAGAACCCGTTCAGGGTCCTTCCGACAATTGTCGGGAACATAGTGTGCGAAATCGAAAAATTGGATAACTTCTCCCGTTTCGGGGTCGATCCGGGCGATTTTGGTCGTCCCGAAGATATTGGCCCAGATTTTGCCGTCGATCCATTCCAGTTCGTTGAGTCCGGAAAGCAGCGATCTTTCCTTTGTTTTGGGGTTAAACCAAAAGACCTCGATTTGCCGAGTTGGTTTGAAGTTGTTCGGACTGCGGAATGTGAGCCGGTGCGATCCGTCGCTCATGATCAGCTCGGAGCCGTTGTCGGTCAGTCCCCATCCCTCGCCCGCGTAAGCGAACTTCCCGACTTGGCGGAAGGTGGCCGCGTCGTAAACGAAACAGGTATTCTCGCGCCAGGTGATCTGATAGATCTTATCGCCGAAAAGCGTGGCCCCCTCTCCGAAATAACGGTGTGTCAGGTCTTTACTGCGGAGCGTCTTCCCGTCGAGCGAGACTTTTTTGATTGCCGAATGGCCGTAAAGCCCGGAACTTTCGTAGAAGAAAGGGGTGCCGTCTGGGGTGACGGCGAAGATCAGGCCCTGGCAAAACGAGTGAGGGTCATGCGGATACGTTTTTACTAGGGTTAGGGTGAGTTTTTGCGCTGCGCCGACTTCTTCCTCGGCAAGGCAAAGAACGCCCGGGACAAGGAGCGCACAACAAAGGAGGATTGCAAACCGAAGCAGTTTGTCTGTCGGAAAAAAGCTCACTTTTTCACATCTCCCGAATCTGCGTTTCCCCCCCACAGGAGGCCGTAACCACCGTTGATATACTCAATCGAAAGTCGAATCGATTGCTGATAATCATGTTGAGCAAACGCCGCTTCGCTCTGTTGAAAGAGCCGATCATTTGCTTGACGACGATCCTCGGGTATCCGCGAGCGGGTTGCCCCGTCGAGTTTACGGCAGTAACCGAGTACCTTTTCGGCGAACTGCGCGGTAAACTCGGCCGAAACGTGCGAGTAAGGACCGTGGCCGAACGGCGCATGGCTCCGCGGCTTTTGGGTGGGGGGGAAGAGGCTTCGGCGCGCCAGGGCGAAAAAGACACCCAGTGCGACGAGCGACGCGGTAAACGAAACGATCGGTAGCGGGAGCGGAATCCCCTCTCCTTGTAGGAAGAGAAATCCCATAAGAAAGAGACCGAGCGCCCCGGCCAGCGCGCCCCAAGCCGTAGCTCCGATCGGGTCGCGTTTCACGATCGCTCTCGATTCTCCGGGACAGTCGTCGGGGTTGGGGACGTCTTGAACTTTGACGATCGTTACCGTCACATTGTCTGGTCCGCCGGAAAGGTTGGCAAGACTTACCAGCGCCTGTGCCGCTTCGGAAGGGGGAAGGAGCGAGAGAACCTGCGCCATTTCGGCATCTTCGACCTGCCCCGAGAGGCCGTCGCTACACAGAAGGAAGGTGTCTCCTTTTTTGAGCGGGAAGGGGCCTTCGAGATCAACGGTGGGGTTGGAACCCGGACCGAGCGAGCGGGTGATGACATTCTTTGGAACATGTTCTAAATTGGTCTGCGGAAAGTTTTTTCCGGCCCGGCTCAGTTCCCAATCGAGACTGTGGTCGAAAGTGATCTGTTCGTAGACGCCGTCTCGGAGTCGATAGGTTCGGCTGTCTCCGACGTGGGCATTGAGCGCCCCTTCCGGAAGGATGAGGAGCACGTCGGCCGTTGTTCCCATCGAGCGGAAGGCGTCGTCGGCTTCGCCCTGTTTTTTGATTTGCTGGTGGGCGTCTTGAATGGCGTCTAGAATGGCTCTGTGCGGGGGCTGTTCTGTCCGTTTGATATAGCTTTGCGAGGTGAGCAAAACCGCCATTTCGCTGGCGCGTTCTCCGGCGGCATGTGCCCCCATTCCGTCGGCAACCATAAAGAAGTGCCCCCGGTCGCGCCACAACCTTCTGCTGGCGGCCGGGATTTCGATGTGGGCGTCCTGATTGTTGGTCCGCCGCATCCCGACATTCGAGACAGCCGCGTAATCAAGGGAGGATTCCCACCAGTTTCCGTTTGATTGCTGACTTTGGGGTGTCATCTCTCTTGGTTTGAATTACATAACCTGGAAATCACGAATCATGGTGATGACATAGCCGATGATGTATCCTGCCAGCCCGCAGGCCGCGACCGATGCCAGGAAGGAGCAAAGCGTTTTTTTTGTCTGCTCTTTTTCTGAGAAATAGGCGCGGACCTCTTTTCGGAGTTCTGCCCAATCTTCGGAATCGACCCGAGCGGACGGATACCGAAGAACCGCGCACCGCGACCAAGCGGAATATTCCACCGAAAGATCCAGGCCACGTTCCGGGAAAAGAAGGCTCTTTCCCAAGCGCCGTAACGGCGTTGCGATTCTCTTTTCCGAGCCAGCAACAATTTTTGGGGGCTCGTCGCACGGTACGGCTCCGGACGGTTTCGATCCCGTATCGGTTTCCGACACTCTCTTCTCCTCTGTTTTCCAGCCAGGGACTTCGAGCAGAGGGATCGAACGAAGATCGCTCGGACCCAAATTATAAACCATGATTTTCCGAGAAAAAGCCACGGAAAACGCAAAAACCACATTCAGGTAGAGAAGAAACAAGAGAACCCAGGCGAAGATGCCGTAAAAGCTCAGCGCCCCAAGCGGAATGACCGCCTGACCGACCGTTTTCATAACAAAACCAGAAACCCCGAGCGCCAGAAGGAGCATGTCGGTATGCCCCTCCAAAACCGTCGGACGGTTGCGGCGATGAAGAACCGCAAGGAAGACAGCATAAAAAAAGAGAGGAACGCACGGCAACAGATCGAAAAATAAACTCCCAACCATACGACCGGCTACCCCTGTTGCTTATTACGAGGACAATTCAAGCCGCAACGAAAAGAAGGGAGTCTTTCCACCAAGGCTGACGGTGTCTGTGATTCATGGCGCAATCCTTTCTCTGCACAATAAAAACCGATCCATCTTAACGCAAAAGAAACGCATCGTGCAAAAAGATCACTTGATGCGAGCATAAGTATATCGGATAGCGCCAAAACCGGCAAGGGGGGTTGGCGAGCGTGTCAGACCCGCTCCGGAGTCTGCCGCACCGAACCTCTTGCGGCGACCAATTGTTCGTTTTCTTCTGTTGCTCTTTCAGAGAGAGTTTCCCGCGGAACGACTCGGTGTTGCAACAACTCAGTATTGAAACGAATCGTCTCTCGGAAAATCGCGATGATAACACGGGATCTTTTTCTCGGGGATATCCTCGCCATATGCCGCAGCCCAACACTCTCGCTGCGCATCCGAAGCGTAGTAGGTCAGCCAGGTCTTGGCGTCTTCCAATTCGTCTTCACGACCGGCGACGCGCGAACAGTCCCAATGGCGGTAGGCATCGACCAATTCGAGTTTCTTTTCATTTTGGGGGAGAATCTTCAAAACGATTATCCGATAGAGATCCCGATCCGAGAGATGATCGGTATGATCGAGAACGATATGTTTTTCGTAGAGCTTATGGGCCAGGAAGCTCAGGAGTTTCGGGAGTCGATCGTCCGAGACCGCCTGCGGCGAGGGAAGCGAGAGTTCCCCGGGTTCGAACCACTTATAGATTGGAAGGATTGGGGCCTGTTCCCACTGGAGCATTGAGGAGAGGAATTGATTTTCCTGCCTGAGCGACCAATTACTGGAGTCAACACACGTTACCGATTCGTCAGAATAAGGTATCAGTTCCGTTCGGAGTTCAGCATTCCGAAGAAGTTCTTCCGCGGACGAGGAAAAGGTGGTGTCCATCTCTGATATTTGTCCTTGCCAAAAACATCGTCTGCAACTAACTTTAAAGCCGACACTTAAAACTTTAATAAAAATAGAGTTTTTTTCAAAGAAATTTTAAGAAAGAGCTGGTTGTTTTGTTAAACTTCGTGAGACGAGTGCCCTTTTAATCCCTACAACTGTTACAGTCGGCCGGTCGACAAGCCAAACCACCTTGTCTCCAGGGAAGCGGGACGAGCCAAAGGGGATCGAGCTTTTGCCCGAACCGAGTTAAAAGAACCGTTTTTAAAAATACGGAAACAAAGCTTGAAAACGCTTCTTTTTCTGGTATAAAGGATTGTAGGGGTTGTGTCGGCTGGGGCTGTCCCGGTCGACTGGTTAAAGTCCCTGTTCTTAGTTCTCAGAGGGTTCTAAACAGATGAAACAAGAAATTTATGCCGATGGTATC
This sequence comes from Thermoguttaceae bacterium, assembly GCA_050943135.1. Taxonomy (GTDB): domain Bacteria; phylum Planctomycetota; class Planctomycetia; order Pirellulales; family Thermoguttaceae; genus RUG695. The sequence continues at coordinate 96,089 of JBMNOP010000012.1, forward strand.
GGTCAGATTCACTTCGCCGGCGGTATGGTCCGCTACGACTTCATGACGCTTCAGCCGAATCCCGACGGCGCCGCTCCGACTCCGGAATTCAACGAACGGATCATCATGCCTCCTCAGGGGTTTCTGACGGCCTTCAATAGCATGCAGCGTCTGATCGACAAACTCGTCGAAGCTGGTGTCCTCAAGAAGAACGAAAACGCGGCTTCCTGACCCACGTGCGCACTCGACGTCCCGCGCTTTCCGAGAGGATCTGTTTCGGAAAGCGCGGGTTTTTTTTTGGGGTTGATCCGGTTTCGTAAAAGACGAACCGCAAGAAAGACGACCCCCAAGCAGAGCGGGGCAAGCGACCGAATCGTCTGGCGAGGATAGTGTCAAGAATCTTTCGCAAATTTATTTTTACCACTCGGTTGACCGTCGGCTAGCCGACGGTCAATTCGTCTCGTTCTGCGTCCATCTCCCAAAGATGATCCATATTCATATAGCGTTTAGCCCCCCATTCGAAAACGGCCACATGCCTGAGCCTGGCACATACCAACATCAGCGCACCCTGACCGTCCGGAAACGCTCCAATCGCCCTTGTCCGGCGTTTTATCTCCCGAATGACCCGCTCAAGCAGGTTATTGCTCCGGAAGCATTGAATGTCCCCACATTTTCCCGCGGTGTCCCCCCGTCAGGCTGACCGAATGCAGGGTTTTCCTGCTACTTGCACCGCCAATCGACGTTTTCGCGGTTTCGATAACCGTATCGAATAAGCTTTGTATATATCTGGAAAAAGGCAAAGATTCCGACACTCTCTCACGAAAGGGTCCGTTTTAGGTTCTTTTGAACATCTTTTCAAGATCTTGCACCGAAAAGAGGAGTATCGAGGGACGGCCGTGCGGGCAGTGGTGCGAGTGAATCTCTTCCTGTGCCTGTCGCAAAAGTTCTTGCATTGCGTCTCCGCGGAGTCGGTCGCCTCCTTTAACCGCCGCGCGACAGGCACAACGGCGGGTGATTTCGTCGAGGAGATCTTCTCGCTCGATATGCTCCTTCCCCCGTTTCATCAGGACGCCGAGGATGTCAATGAAAATATCAACCGGGGAATACTTCGCCAAAACTTTGGGATATCCGGAAACCAGAACAGTGTTTCCACCGAACTCTTCGACGATCAGTCCGAAGTCGCGTAGGCAGCCTTGGTTTTCCAATGCACACGCCGCCTCTTCGGGAGAGAGTTCGACCGGTTCGGGCACAAGTAATCGCTGGGAATCGAGCTGTCCCCCCTCGCCAAAGCGCTTGCTGATTTTCTCATAGAGAATCCTTTCGTGCAATGCATGCTGGTCGACGAGCGCCATCCCCGATTCGGTTTCAAAGACGAGGAAACAGTTGTGTATCTGAAGAACCGGTTTCCCTTCGGGGGGTTGGGGCATGTCGTCCTGTGCATCTTCTCGGCTTCGGGTCGAATCTTCGTTCGAATCAAGTGTATTACACTTTTGCGCGGGATCGCCCGGCAGGTCGGTTTCCGAATCGGCGGGGGCGGTTGTCGCCGAGCGCTCATTTGCGTCATAACTTGCCTCGGTGATCGAAAAGGGGCGGATTTCCGCGAGCGATGGACCGGATTTCGGTGCGGACGACGAAAACGCAGGTGTCGGACGGAGATAGACACCGGGGTCGGGTGTCGGTGCGGCGCGTCCGGCGGGAGTCGGGCCGGTCCAGTTGAGGAAGCTCTGGCGAATCTCTTCGGTCACGCCCGGATCGATGGCACCACTCGGGGACTCTCGCCCCGGAGCGGGCTCGGAATCGAGCTGGTTTCGGGCCAGCCGACTTCTCATATCGCTACGTAAAAACTCGTCGCGAATTCCCGAAAGGAGAGCCGCATAGACCCGGTTTGAGTCAAGGAAACGCACCTCCATTTTTGTGGGATGGACATTGACATCGACTTGAGCCGGATCCATTTTGATTTCAAGGAACGCGACCGGATAACGACCGACCATCAGCAAGCCTCGGTACGCCTGAAGAAGCGCATGTTGAAGCGATTTGTCTCGGATAAATCGACGGTTTAGAAAGAAGTACTGGCAACCGTAGTTGCTACGGGTCAAATCAGGATGCCCGACATATCCGGAGATTTTTACCTCCTCGCTTTCTGCCTCAATCGAGACGAGCTTTGCGGCGAAGTCGGCCCCGAAGATGCGCGATACCCGTTCGCGGATCCCGGCACAGGGGATCAGGTCATAGACGACCCGGTCGTTATGGCGCAGGATAAAGTGAACATCGGTATTCGGAACCGCAAGCCGGACAACCGCCTCGGAAATATGGCCGAACTCGGTGAGAACTCCTTTGAGGAACTTTCGCCGGACCGGGGTATTGAAGAAGAGGTTTCGCACCTCGATTGTCGTTCCGCGCCGCATACCGCAGGGGACCGGCTCCGACTGAGGGACCCCTCCTTCGACGCGCAGCTCCGCTCCGTGCGGAGCTGCGTCGGAACAGCTTCGGATAACGAGCTGACTGACCTCGGTTACCGAGGCGAGCGCTTCCCCGCGGAAACCGAAGGAACCGATATGGAAGAGGTCATCGGTATCGCGGATTTTACTCGTTGCATGTGGCATGAGGGCGAGTTTCAACTGCTCGGGACGCATTCCACAACCGTCATCGCTGACCCGGATCAGGTCGTTGCCCGCTTTTTCGATGTCGATTTCAACCTTCTTAGCGCCGGCATCGAGCGAGTTTTCGACGAGTTCTTTCACCACGCTCGCAGGGCGTTCGATGACCTCCCCAGCGGCAATTTTATTAACGAGCGACGCATTCAACACTTTGATTTCCGGCATGAGGTCCATTATAAACGATTCGCCGTTTCGTTCCAATCGCTGACCCTGTTCTTTACCATTTTTTTTGTGGTGAATTTTTTTCTTTTTATCCCCCCTTGACTTAAATTTCTCTTGGGTTAGACTTCTTGTATCGTTTCCTTCATTTGGGTTGCGATAAGCACATTGACAATCGGGTAAGAGTGAATTATACGGTGTGAGAACCGTGCTAGCGGCTTTTTTTAGCCGTTTAGCCTTTTGAGAGCCAATTGGTTATGATTATGAGGTACCTATTTGACCGTAGGTATCACCAGCATTAAACTATTGATCCGCGTTTTGCGGATTGACTTCGATTCAAATATTTTGAAGGGTTTGATCCTGGCTCAGAATGAACGTTGGCGGCGTGGATTAGGCATGCAAGTCGAACGGTAAGGTTACTTAG
>JBMNOP010000014.1:0-97020 GCA_050943135.1 Thermoguttaceae bacterium
GGTTCCGGGAGAAGGGGCTCCAACAGCTTCCATTGTTTATTCGTCAGTTCCGATCCGACTTTATACTGGCGCTTCTGCATAAAATATCCTTTCTTTGGGATATTGTATCGGCAAAAACGCTACATCCAGGCCATAAAGATTGTTCGGTCGTTCTTGGGTTATGAAACTGCTTCTAAACACTTGAAAATTTGTTGTTGGTTGGACCGTAGATTTGAGAGACGTCGTTCGTTTCGGAACCCCCCCCTCCTATTCTAGATCCGGACCACAGATTTCTTCGCCGTTTTGCTGGCGTTTCTGACCTTCCTCGTTGAACGTACCATAGAAGAGCGCGTTACCGCCGTCGATCCAGGTATACAAACGTTCCCAATCTTCGTCAGTCAATTTAACGTCATAGTGACCTTCGTCGAGCATCTTAATCAGCTTGCTTTGATGCGTCCCGAACCTGTAGGGAATTGTCATCGGTTCGTGGTTCCCTTCGGGGGCGGTCCAGTATGTATAACTGACATAGTTAACCATCACATTGTACGATTTTGTGAATTGATTCTCGGGCGTGCCAGAAAGAGAGATCCCCCCATTTGGTTTCTCGTCATTGTGGCACGAGACACAGTGGCGATCGAGAACCGGCTGAAGCAGAATCGGATAGGAGAATGGTTTCGAACCCGATGGGGCCGGAATCAGATTCTGTGGCTCGGTTTGACGCGAGGCGATCGTTGCGGTAGGGGTCGCGGGGACGGCGGCAATCCGATCTTCGTGGCAACCGGCACAACTGACCGTTTCACCCGGCTGGGCGTAGATCAAACTCCGCATGCCTTCGACCATTCGTCCATCTTCCCCGAGGGCCTGCAAGAGGAAAGGTATTCGGGCAGGAACGGCAAACTGAGCCGAACCGTCCTCTTCGACGGGAACCGTTCCGAGAATCTGTTTTCCGGGTGAAGCGAATGCCTGACCGACTTTCGGAGTGTTGGCATGGGGTGTCGTCTTCGGAAGGATCTGCACGACACGTAGCGATTTGATTTTTTCCGGGATGTCAAAGGGCCAACTTTCGTAGACGTTCTGAATGAAGAACTGAGCCGTCTTGAGTGTACCGTCCGGATTGAGCGGTTCGGGAAGCACTGAAATATATCTCGGTTGACTCGGACGAGGAGCGAGCGGCATGGCCCAGACACTCGAGATGTTCGGGTCGCGGTAAATCAATTCCCGATTACCGAATGCGTCGCAAAAATAGATCCCGAACTGATTCGGAATATTTGAGCCGCTCTCACCGATCAGTTTGTCGAACGAATAGGAGGCGATAAAGTAGGTCTCTGAAAGAGGCCATGGCGACTTAAAGACATGTACCGGCCAGCGGATTTGCTCTTCGGAAGGTTCGGTGATCCGGTCAGCAGGCCGATCGAGACGATTGGCATCCCAGGAGCTTGTGGTCGGTTCGTCAAATCGATTGAAATCGGAGCCGCTTCTCCCCATCGGCAACGGAGTTTCGGCTTCCGGATAGAGAACTTCGGGGGTAAGCCTAGTGACGGCTTCCGCGCCGTCAACACCGTAGGAATTATCAAGGAGCATAACCGAGCCGGCGCTCATTCCGTGGTGAGGACCGCCGATCGCCATAACTTTATTCGAGCCGGGAATCGCCTTCGGTTCCCAGATGCCGTTGGGACTGAAAGTGTTGTTTCCGTAGTAGATACGCACGTCCGTTCCGTCGGGGCGCGTCGTCCAGAGATTCTGATAATAGACCGCATCACGGTCAACATAGTCCCACCGTGTATAGATCACCCGACCGTCGTTCATCACATCGGGAGTCCACTCGTGGGTTTCGTGATACGAAATGGGGTGAGCTTCGGAACCATCGGCGTTCATCACGGCCAAGGTAAAGACGGGGCAAGGGCCCCTGCCGCAGCGATGGAATCCCCCACGCCGGGTTGAGGAGAAGACGATTTTCCCGTCAGGGAGTTCCCGAGGCGCAAAATCATCGTAATACCCGTCGCTCAGTTGAGTCGGGTTATTCCCATCTGAATCCATTTTCCATATATGTTGATATTGGCCCCATGTGCTCGGATAGGACCAGCCTTCTGCAGCACGATCTGCCGGACAGAAGGAGAAGAGGATTGAGTTTCCGTCGTAGGTGACCGAGGGATAAAGGAATCCCCCCGGTCGAAACTCGCTTGTCAGAGAGCGGACATCCATCGATTCTCCCGGTTTATCGAGCACAAAGATACCTCCCCCCGGCCGGGTCAGGCACCCATAGGACTGTGTCAGCTGATGACTGGCAACCGTCGGAACATGTTTCGCGAAAAGAAGTGGGCCGGTATGGAACAGAGGGTTGGCGAGGGTCGCCCGACGCCGTAGGCCGTGCAGTTCACGCCAGAGTTTCTCATAATCCTCGTTCGTGCTTTGTGCATTGGCGTTCAGAGCTTTGTAGCGGTCGGTCAGTGCGCGACACTCATCTTCAAAGCCGGTAAAGGGAGCCGCCCCCATGTCCGATTCGGTATTCTCGGTAATGTCGGCAATCATTGCGGCGCATTGGGGAAGCCGTTTGGCAATTGCCTCGCGGAATGTGCGCGACGCGGTCGGAGTTTCGATTCCGTCCCACATTCGCCAATCCCATTCGATGAGCGCATCGGCGAGTGGTTGTGACATATTCGGCGAGACGGAGATTGGGCTGAGGTCGATCAGGCGTCGTTCGGGGTCGAGAGAGACAGGTTTCCCTCCCGCGCGGAATTTCGTAAGAATGACGAATCGGGGGGTGTCGCCGGCAACAAGCGTGAGACGGGCGGCTCCGTCGACCGTCTCGCTCGATACCGAGACCTCTTCCGCATTCAACGGGGAAATTTCGCACGTCAATTTATCATCTCTGGCTGCCGGAACCGTAAGCGTTACCGTTTCGCCCGGCGCCAAATCGGCGAGGAGACGGTAGTTTGGCAAACCGTCTGGTCCCGCGTCGGCGTGTCCAAGCAGAAGGAGTTGCGAGGCCTTCTCACCATCGAAGTCGGCAAAGAACCAGACACCGGCCACTGTCCCGTTTGTGGGGAGTATCGGTTTTTTGTCAATCGAAAGGGTTGCTTTGAATACAGGCTCCCCTGCCGATTCATCACTCAATGTTGTTGAGGCGACGACGCAAAGAAAGAGGAATAGAAACGGTCTAATTTTTCGGTACAGACTCATTGTGCTAAATCTTCCAAAATTTGGGTAGTGTACCTAACCCCTAATGCTCAAAAAACCCTCCTCCGAAATTTATGGGTATAATGCCTGTTCATAGATCAAAAGGCGTCTTTAGGGGGAACGAGCCGAAACGGCAGGGCCTATTGCCCGATAACGTTATTCTAACCCCTGGGACCAGCCAGCGCAACGGTGTTGAAGGGAATCTTTCACAAACGACCGCAGGATGATTTTTTCAGGTCACTGTTACAAAGTAATCGGTTGATCCCATCTTCCCGAAAAGATTTACTGGAGTTCGATTGTGGTATTCTTTAGTGCGACAGATACTAAAATGGTTATGGTTTTCCGTAAAAACGAGGACTGTCGGACTGATGGGAAGTGCTTTTCCGAAAAACATCCTTATTGCTTCGGGGCAAAGTTCGGATGCTGCTGTTTATTATTTACGACGTTCACTCTTTCGGCTATAATGCTTCCGGTGGGGGCACTCTGTTTGACCGTGCTTGCGCTCTTTCGGCGCATCTTGCGCGAGTTTTTTCTGTTGGGTAGGTATTATGCCGAGGACCTTTCACTGCGATTCCGTTCACCGCTACTATAAGTGGGAACTTTTGATTCTCCTCTTTCTTGCCTATTTTTTCCATCAGGCAGATCGCGCCATTTTCGGCGTGGTCACGGCCGACATTAGGAGTGACCTCGGCCTGACAAACACCCAGATCGGCGTTGCGCAGACGGCGATGTTTCTGACTCTGGCGATTATGGTACCGATCGCCGGGTTTGTCGGAGACCGGTTCGACAAAAAATGGATTATTACCGGAAGTATCCTTTTCTGGTCGTTTGCCACAATCCTCACCGGTTGGGTTGGGGGGCTTCTCGGTATCATTATCATTCGGAGTATCGCCACCGCCGGCGGCGAGTCGTTTTACGCCCCGCCGGCGGTGTCACTCATCGCGGCATGGCATAAGAACACACGCTCATTGGCCCTGTCGATTCATCAGGCGGCACTCTATATCGGGGTGATTACCAGCGGCGTGGTTGCCGGATGGGTTGCGATGAAATACGGATGGCGTGCCGCCTTTTACCTTTTTGGCGGAGTCGGATTCCTTGTCGGTATTTCGTTTATCTTCCGACTGAAAGGGGAACCAGAAGAAAATCCGTCGGCCACGGAGACAGTGGAGACGGCGAATCAAAAAACGGTTCAGGAGAAACCTCTCTCGGTTGGGCAAACGATCTGTAGTCTGCTAGGGACTCCGTCGGTCATTCTGCTGACCATCGGTTTTGTTGCGATCGTCTTCGTCAATAACGCTTACCTTTCCTGGGCACCGGCCTTCTTGGAAGAAAAATTTGGTCTGACACAGGCAGCGGCCGGAACGAACGCGATGTTTTGGCATCATATTGCCGCACTCATCTTCATTATGGTCGGCGGGTCCCTTTCGGATTTCCTGGTTCGCTTTGCGCCGCGGTTTCGCGTCGGGCTCCAATGCGCGGCGATGCTTGCCGGCGCTCCGCTGATCCTGCTGATGGGGAAAACTGGATCGTTGACACTTGTCTGCACCGCGATGTTCTTCTTCGGCGCGATGCGCGGGCTATACGAGGCGAACACCCAGGCATCGATCTTTGATGTCGTTGAGCCCCGGATGCGATCCTCACTGGTCGGACTGATGGTCATGACGGCCTTTTTGATCGGTTCGCTCTCTCCGCTTCTCCTGGGAAAACTTCAAGACATCTATGGGCCGACCGAAGGCCTTTCGCGTGGATTCGCTATCCTTTCGGGTTCCTGGGTGCTAGGAGGGGTTTCCGTATTGTACTGTGCGCTCTTTACCTTTAAGCGGGACAGAATCGTCGAATAACGAAGTCGAACCACCAAGACGAATCAAAAGGTTGCAAAGGTATTTTCATGACGGAAAACTTGACAGCGGAACAGAGGGCAGATCAATTTATCCACGAAGAAAAACAGTTTCAGCTCGGTTTTTTGATCACAGAGCAGTCTCATCCGAAGACACGTGGCCTTTCGGATGCACTTGACCGTCAGACACGCGAAGGGCTCGTGATGCTTTACACAGTCGATGACGATATCCCTCCCGTTTTAGAAAGAGTTATCGGGTCCGATCCTTTTGCAAAGCTCTGCAGTTCGATCAAAAAGACACTTCTGTCGAGTGGTCGTGTTATTTTCAGCGGTTGCGGAGCGACCGGCCGACTGGCGATTTTGCTCGATGCTGCGAATCGACGCTTCTGGGCCAACCTTTTCAAACGGAAACCTGAGTTGAAAGAGAGTTGTGCCGTTTGGGCCGAATCGACTGGTGCGGTTATGACCGGTGGTGACTATGCGTTAGTCAAATCAGTCGAATCGTTCGAGGATTATATGACGTTTGGATACCGCCAGATGCGGGATAAGGATCTTACACCCGTCGATACCGTGGTAGCGATCAGTGAGGGGGGAGAAACCTCGTCAGTGATCGGCACAATCCGCGCCGGAACTGATGCTGGAGCGCAGGTCCATTTCCTTTTCAACAATCCGGCCTCGCTCATAGCCGAACGGATCACCCGTTCGCGTGAAGTAATAGAAAACGAAGCGGTCAATGTCCTAGACCTGACTACTGGCCCGATGGCAATCGCCGGTTCGACTCGCATGCAGGCGACGACGATCGAAATGCTTGTTGCTGGCACGGCATTTGAAAAAGCGCTTCTTGACGCTACTCGTGAAAAACTTTCTCACGACATATTTCGAAAACTTGGGTTTGACGATCGACAGCCGAGTCGTACCGCCGCGGAATTTCGTATATTACTCGCCCAATTACGTACTGCCGAAAACCTGCAAATAGCGGCGGACTACATCGATTTTGAAGCAGCGATCTATCGGCGGTCTGGGCGGGTTACCTATTTTGCCGACACCGCGATGATTGACATTTTCACAGACACGACGGAACGTTCTCCCACCTTCAAAATCCCGCCGTTCCGCGCCGATAACGATACCGCTTCGCCTACACCCTGGGCATTGGTCAAGGATCCGGTGCATAATTCGGTGGCGGCGTGGAACTCGATCCTCCACCGTACACCCGACTGCATCGCCTGGACATCCGACGATTACCGAAAGATGGGCGCACCCGAACAACTCGTCGCGAATCCTCCTAGGATCGGAGTCGAGGAGCTCTATCGCTTTCGTATCGGCAACGAAGCCGACTCCTCCCGGACCGAAGTAATACCGAACGCGGCGGTTGCTTTCCTTTTGGGAGACGAAGCATTTCGCCATACCGTCGAGCCGGCCAACGATTGGCGGGGCGCGTTTAATGACAGCACCGCGGCTTATCAAAAGAAGGTGGTTTTGGCCCTCGGGCCGTCTGCTCCTTCCGAGGCTGGGTTTGACATTTGCTTTTCGATTCGGGTCGACTTACCGAAAACACCCCTCGACTTATTCGGGCATATCGCCCCGAAACTGGTGCTGAATAATATTTCAACGGCCACAATGGGAAAGCTAGGTCGTCTTTCGAGTAACTGGATGGCGCACGTGGCAGCATCGAACAAAAAATTGGTCGACCGGAGTATTCGGCTTGTCTCGGAACTTGGGGGAGTCGATTACCGTACAGCGGCCGTAGAGTTTTTCCGAACTGTCGATGAACTATCGACACTCCCTCCCGCGGAAGGGGGAACCGTCTCGGCAGCGGCGCGTGCCGCCGAGAATCTTCGCAGCCGAAGTGGGGTGTCTCATGACTGAACGTAGTACCGCACTTTTTTACCCGATTTCGAGCGGCAGTTGCGGTAACGCGATTTTCGTCCGTTGCGGCACGGTCTCGTTTCTAATCGACTGTGGAATTGCCAGTTGCCGAATTCGACAAGGGCTCGACGCGATCGGCGAAGACCCATCGAATCTTGCGTTTATTCTTGTAACACACGCCCATGCCGATCATACCAGCGGAATAGGTGTAATGGCACGTAAATACAAAACCCCCATTTATGCTAGTAACGGCACTTGGAAAGGAATGCGGCAAGACACACGTCTGGGGGTGATTCCCCTCGAATGTCAATGCTCGTTTTACGGCGATCCGGAAATCAATGAACTGCCACAGAATACAAAGATTACAGCCTTTTCAACTCCGCACGATTCTCCCGATTCTGTGGGATATCGGATTGAGTACGAAGGGAGAACTGCGGCGGTTGCGACCGATCTGGGGTATGTTTCTATGGAAGTGAGATCGGCGCTATGCGGAGCCGATCTGGTCCTCTTGGAGTCGAATCATGATTTGGATATGCTCCTGAACGGATATTATCCCCAAAAGCTGAAAAACCGCGTCAGCGGAAACCGCGGGCATCTTTCGAACAGCGATGCCGGCCGACTTGCCGCGGAACTCGTTTCCAGGGGAACGAAACTGATCTACCTCGGGCATCTCAGTCACGAGAATAACACTCCGCAACTGGCGATGGAAACGGTTCAGTGCGAGCTTTTTCGGGCAGGAATCGACCCGAAAAATGATGTCCGCCTTCTGTTGGCGAGACGTAACGAACCGTCAGAGGCAGTTTATTGGTAAAATCAGCAAACAAGGGAGTGAAGGTGTTTTATGTCGGAAGTCGTTCTCTATACCGATGGTGCATGCAGCGGAAATCCTGGACCCGGAGGATGGGGATTCATTATGGAGCATTCCGGCTCGGGGAAGCAACTTACCCGTAGCGGAGGTGAAGCGCAAACGACCAACAATCGCATGGAACTGATGGCGGTCATCGAAGGGCTCTCCGCACTGAAACGCCCCTGTGAAGTTGAGATCGTCAGTGACAGCTCCTATGTATTGAACGGTCTGTCAAAATGGATGGCATCCTGGAAAAAGAATGGTTGGCGTCGTCGAGAAGGGCAGGCGTGGAAAGAGGTAAAAAACGTCGATCTCTGGCAGAGGCTTGATGAACTTGGACAGATCCACTCCCTCAAATTTACCAAGATCAAGGGTCATGCCGGTCATCCTCAAAACGAAGCCTGCGATCGAATGGCAGTGGAAGAGTCACACCGATTCCTTTGATTGATCGACTTTGGGGAACGGTTATGTCGACTACGCTTCTTTTTTTAACCGTTATCCGGCTTGGAACTTCCCTGCGGATGGTTCTAAAAACTCCAAGCATATAGTTTCGAATTAAAAAGTGGGATTGTGAACTTGATTCTGCAACTAATCGATTCCGAAGGAGCATTTCGGTGTAAATTATCATCCGGTCTCCGCCTCTTTTCTTGGCGTTATCGGAGCCCGAGATTAAAACTTTTGCCGATCCTCGGTAATCGTTTCCGCAAGATCCTTTTGTCAACGCTTACCTCTGTCACAATAAATCCAGTAATGGATTCGGCACCGGCCACTAATGCCGCAAGTTTCTTACTGTCGTAAGGATTGTGGGGTAAAACAGAGGTATAGGGTATCCAATGGTTGCGATGGTTCATGGCATCGAGACCTTCCGCCCAAATTTGTAGGGACTTCAAGCCTTTCCTTTGCCAATGCATTAAAGCTTGGGCTCATGGAAGGAATAGAGCCTCTTCCTACCATACCGGGTTTAAACGAAAACTCGATCGCACTGAACAAGGAGATGTTTAAGCTCTTCGACCTGCCTGCCGGAGAATTTTACGACGAATATCACGAACAGTCCACCCTGGCCAGTTTTCAAGGTCTTGAACCACACGTTTATAATCCACCCCACTACTTTCGCATACGCACAACCTCCGACGGCACGGCAGAGCCATTTGGGCCTTCTGGTATAGGCCTGGTGAAGTCTTAACCCGGTACGTTTCGCCTGATGAACTAGATAGACTGTTTTCCTGATAAACGGGTTTGGCGTCGGTCGGAAACACAATGTTCTTCTCCCGTCCCGTTGTGTCGACCATAATCCGGCTCATGTTTTTCTCGGTAATCGCCTTGCCGTCCTTCGCAACTCGAATCGTTTCTGCTAAAAGCAGACGGATTCGTTCTTCGTCTATACGCTGGTGCCAGTACGTCATCGGGGACGGATGGGTCGGAAACTTTTCCGGGACATGATTTCACCGGAAAAATATTGCCGGCTCGGGTTCTCAATAATACACCTATAATGCAAGCGTTTCGGCTTCGTGGGACTTCCGAAACCATTTATAGTACAGAAGATTACATTCACGATCGACCAAAGACCTGTCTATAAGATTGGCAATCTTGAACAACGGATGATTGTGGTTATACATCTCATCTAACGTCGTATAGTCAAACAAAACCCTTTGGGTTTGATCGGCCTACCTCTTCGGTCGCCTGGTAAGAATCCTCCCTTTTAGAACAACTCCTAGAATACCCACCCAAACACCGGCAACTTTGTGGAATATCGGACTACCTACTAAGAAGGACAAAATAAAGATGAAACAGCTTGCAGATATTTCTATTTTCAACGCCATCGCCGTTGTAAAGCCGGACAGAGACAGCAGAATCGGAGGGCTTAAGGATGCTGCTAAAGATGTTGGTATCCTTAGGTCTTCCTTTACCAACGTTGCCAGGTATCTTGACCGAGGCGATCTTAAGAGGTTTCTCGAAGAAGCAAACCGCATCGATGCTGTCAGAGAACGAGATGAACCGGGGTGGATGAAGAACCAATATTTTAACCATCCCTACTTCAACAAAGAGTATAGAGACATGATGGTTGAACGACAAAAGGCCATCAACCTCTACCACGCGAAGAAAAAAACACAGGACTATACTCACGATGGATACTGGAGTAATACGGTTCTCGGCATCGGAGCAACAAAACAACAAGCAGAAGCAGACGCTACAATATGGAAGCACAAACGTGACATCTTCGTAAAAATGTTAGAAATAGCAAACGCAAGCAAAAACTTCACTCGGTGGTACACAGATGCATACAACTTCGTAAACAGAATAGAACAAACAAACGCGAAAAATACAGATAACAGAAGTATCCCAGTATACAAAGAACTCAAAAAACTAAAAGCATTCAACAAACCATACATAACAAACCTGCTAGACCAGTACGTACAACACTCGGCATGGTTTCAAAATGCAATGAGAGAAGTGAAACAAAGCGTCGCCAAATAATACCCACGACACAAAGAAGGACGTGGGGTGTGACAAAGCCAACACGGTCCACACCTCTCGGTGTGGACCGTGTTGTCGCCTACGGCTACTCAAAGGCAACAAAAAGAAAAGCAAGAAAACCAACAAAAACAGCAAAAACAAGAAAAACAGCAAACAACCTGATTTGACCAGTCAGTCTACCCAGATCACAACCAAGCCATAGCCAGGCCACAACCAAGACCACAACTAATATCACAACCAAGGCCACGACCAAGTCACGATATACCGTCAACGATGTATTTTCCCTATCCTCATGAAGCGGCTCTTGCTCAGATACCCGTTCCTTATCCCTACGAGGATGAGGTTCTGTGGGTGTATCCTCTGAGGATGAAGGACTGCCTGCAACTCGATATGTACATAAGAAGCATGTACATTAAAGAGTATGGGACAAAGGTAGCACTGATCCCGGAAGGAGATAGAGAAACATTTAAGAAAGAGTTTGGGGAAACAGTGGCCGCTCTGACCCACACCAGAGGTGTGGGGCAGAGCGTTTTGTGGTCATCACCTAGTGCTATGACATATTTGGTATTTTTGTTGTTACGTGGTGCTATGACGGAGGCTGCGATAGGTGATTTATTTTTTTCTATTGGTTTGAATCAGGGTGCCTTATTGGCTATTCATGAGATGCATAGATCTGTCTATATTGACCCTCCTTCACCTCCCAAGTTGGATGTTCCTGAGCGCAAGCCGAAGTATTCTTATACATCGTTGGAGCGTGTTGCTCAGATTTATCATTCTTTGGGTGAGAAGTATCACTGGACCTATGAACAGGTTTTGAATCTTACGGATTACCAGGTATATTGGTACATGTATTTATTTCCGGGCGAGCGGGAACACATTGAAGAACTTTACAGTGTATCGCGTTCTGACACCAACGACTCGTCTCCTGTTGGTTCTGGCGTGATTCGTTTTAATAGTCCTGAGGACTATGAGAGATGGAAGGCAACGAGGAAGGGATAATCGAATGGCTAAGAAAACATTGAAAAAGCCTTTTACTTTTAAGGACGGTACCACGATTTTGGTTCGTCCGCTTCAGATGACCGATTACAAGGAGCTTGATGAGTGGGTACGTTCCGAGTACATGCGTAACGTGAGTTCTGCTTTGAAGGTTCTTGGGTCGGTGGAGAGGCAGACATTTCTGATGGCTGCTTTGGACCGGGTATCTTCTTTGACGTTTCAGTATGGTCTTGGGAGCGAGATCATCAACGGAAACGCTTTTGGGTTGTGTCGTCTGGCTTATCAGCTTATTGACAACCCACCGTTTACGTTTGAGGGATTTGTTGAAAAACTGTTCCCAGGGATGATCTTTTCCGAAGAAGGAATACAGACCGTGGTCACCATCTCCAATATGGTGTACGAAGACGCAGGAGTGGCCGTGGATAGAGATAAGTCCGGAAAAATAAAAATGAAAAAACCACCAATCCAAGAAGATATCGGAAAGGTGATGAAGGAACTCAACGAAAAAGAAGAAGATGAGGACGAAGACGAAATCGTCGGAGTAGAACACGAGGAGATGATCGACTGATGTGCATATTTAGATTCAAAAAAAAGAATGACAAAAACAAAAGAGATATCAAAAAGGGTGTCAGACGAGCAGTCGCAAAAACAGACAGAGGAAATCTATACCTAATGCGGGAAAGATATATCACCCAAGAAGATATAGAAAAACTAAGAAAAAGAAATCTTGCCCACGACTTCACAAAATCAAAGTAAGATACGGTACCTGTGTCGGAACAGTTCATGACAGGTTCTCATAAACCAAGATCATACGACAGGCCTTCAAAAACAACGTACAGCATGTATAACATGGCTCCAAGAAATATTAGAAATATTATTAGGCCGATTGTTTTTCCTATTTGTTTTAACGCATGTAATGTTTCTTTTGTTGCGTCTTCTCTGGTAAGATAAATATAGACGAGACCAACAAAAAATGTCATATAAGTTACGACGAGAAGGACGTGTCCTGCCATTGCGTACGGTCCGCATATCTTGTATAGGGCAACACAGCACGCTGACAAGACCATGCACAAAAGCAGGAGACCGTCCATGGTAATTAGTTTTTTCTTGCTTGTTGTTTCCATTGTTGTTTCCTTCTGATTAATAAAAACCCCATATCAAATGTAGTTTATACATATAACCCGGTTTTGTCAACTGTTCTGGAGAAAAAATGTCTAGTGCCAACGTAAGCAGACAGCAAGGTCTTAGAGAGCTTCAAGAGGTCTTATGGCAGATATCAATGCTTGGAGACAAAATGGGTCTCCAAGAAGTCATCCAACCTATGACCCAACTTGTTTCTGCGATTAATGCCGTTACTACAGCTCTTGCAGTACTTATTCCTGTTATTAGGGCCAATACCTTAGCACATTCAATTAAAGCTGCGGGGGACAAGACGCAGAACGTTGGCAATCTAATAAGTCAGTTTGGTATTCGTCTGGGTAGTCCAAAGGGCATAAAAGGAGTACCTGGTAAGATTGCTGGGACGGTGCCCCGGGTAGCGGGAAAAGCAGTTTCCGGTGTTGGTCGAGCTGCAGCTGGCATTGGAGCAGGGGCTGGTGCTCTGGGGACCGTCGGCACTTTAGGTGTAGGAGCGCTTATTGCTGGTGGGCTTTATGCAGCAAAGGAGTGGCATGAAAGCGCTAACAGGCGCAGAGAAGAGGGCAGGAAGAGCACTCTTGAGGAGAGTGGTTTCAGGTCTGGGATGGCCACGACACGGACAGCCCAGAGGTACGAAGAGAGTACACTGGCTATAAAGCAGCTCATAGCATTTGATCAGAAACGTGCGGAAAATGCTCGCGCTTTGTTCTTACAGAAATCAAAAAGCGTAGGCATGGAGCTGGAGTATCAAAAGAAACTTTTTGCTATTGACGAACAGCGCTTGAAGGCCGCTCAGTCTATTGAGATGCTTCAGGCTAAGGGAAGACAATCTGAAAAAAGTGTCGCCAACATTTTGGATCGTACTCGTAAAAGAGGAGAAGCACAGGATTCTGCCACAATAACCAGGAAATGGTATCGGAGCGACTATGCGCGAGACGAATATGGGAGGGATGTCGATAAGAGTGTTTTGAAGGCTACTGGTTTAGGCAACATGTTCTATTCCAAGGAAAACACAAACAAAGACTTCCAGATGTTCCAAAAAATGGCGGGGGATATCCGTAAAGCCATTGAGGCTGGGTTTGCCGAATCGCTGAAACAATCCAGAGTCGTCAACGAGGCAATGCTGGAGAAACTCAAGGCTCTTTCTTCGGATGGATTGTCTGCGGGGTTGTTAGATAGACAGGATGCGTTTCAGAAAAAGTTCGCCGCCCACCAGGAAAAAATGGCGTCGTCGCAAGACGAGTTGGCATACAGTCGTTTAATGAGCATGTCTACCCAGCAAGCTTTAGATGCCGGTTTGATGCAGAAAACAGCCAAGGGGGGATATACCTTTATCGGTGCCGACGGAAGACAGCGGGTGGTAGAAGCAAAGGGAAAACTGTCTGCCGACGACCGAATGAAGCAGCTTCGGGAAAGTTACGGGGACGACGCACGCATTGAGAAACTAAAGCAAGACGACATAGCACTTAGACGTGAACTGTATGAGGGCAGTGCAGAAGTAAATCGTCGTGGCGTACTAACCAGCGCTGCTTCGGAACGGATCAAGGATGTGGTCGGACAGCGACAAAAGATTTCAGAGCAACAACGGGAAAAGTATATTTCCCACACCGCCGAGACTATTGGGATGTTTGACTCAAGCAGAGGGTCTGTTGAGCGGCTTAGAAGGAAAAGAACAGACGAGTCGGCCCAGGAACAGTACCTTCTTATGTTTCAGCACGACGCTGCAAAGACTCAGAAAATCAAAGAAGATTTTGCCGAAAGAAATGCCGTAAAAGATGCTCGCGACAAAGTAGCGGAAAAGTTTGGTGACGAGAAACGCGAGTTGGCAAACAGAATCCGTCTGGAAACAGCAAAAAGAGAACAAGAAAAAATGCTTGCTTTTTCAGACAGCATGAGACGCAGTGCGGAGGCAATCCACCAGGCTTCTCTCGGAATAAAGGAAAGCCAAGCGGAGCTTTCTCGTAAGATAAACAGATTCCAGTTGGATTTTGAGTTGGCTAACCTAGACACCTATGGAAAGACGGCCTGGGAAACCAGTAAGGCTATTACTAAATCAGATTATGATGCCCAACACGCAAAGAATCTTTCCCAGATAAACCAAGAAGCCGTTGTAAGGGAGACCATGGAAACGGTACAGCTTGATACCGAAAAAACCCAAGAGACGGAAAACCTCAAAAAACAACAAATGGAGGAAAGACACGCACTCGAAAAACGTCAAGTCAAAGAACGAATGGAACTGGAAAAACAGCTTATCGATGCTCAACTGGAGTACAGAAAAGCAGAGATTCGTTATGAATATGAATATAGACGACAACTTGACGAAGCCTATAACAAAGCACGGCGTGATTCTCAGGACGTTTGGGTAAAAGATGTCTCGGACGAGGAAGTTGCCGAAATATTTGGTGAGGGAAAGACCCTGAAAAATCTGACTGCGGATCAGCGCGAACAACTGGCAGAATTAAAAAGAGCAGAGGCGGAAAGTGCCCAAGAGATGTCGGCGGATAACTATAAAGGACTTATGGCAAAGTACGGCCTTGAGGGAGAAGGAAAAGAACAGGCGATGGAGGGTCTTCAAAACATAATTAAAGAGTCTGACAAAGCTCAAGAAGCGTTGAAAAAACCATTGGACATGGAAGTTCTTGACAGAAAGACAAAAAAGAGAGTTTATGCGGACATTCGTGACAAGGTGGCAGCCAGCGGGTTAGAGGGGGAAGAAGCGGCAGAAATGACCAAAAGAGAAAGAGAAAAAGCAGAAAGAAACTGGGATGCAGAGCTAGCAAAACAAGCAGAAATAGAACTTGGAGTCAAAGGACTTGCTTACAGCAAAGACGAAGGGTTTACCGTTAGTGAAGAGTCGTTGAAAAGGTCTGGAGAAGCCAAGACCACGCTGGAAGCATTGAACAAGCAATCCGATCTTATCAGCAGGCTTGAAGATGCAAGCAACATTGCAAAACAAGTAGAAGAAAATCTACAAAACCAGATTTCGGAAATAGAGCAGTCCGCTGCAAAAACAACCGGTTTTGACGAAGTCAAAGAGCGGCTGGTCGGAGGCAAAGAGCAAATCGAACAGCAGAAAACCGAGCAGCAAATAGAAACGGAACAACAAAGAAGCATGCAAGAGGACGTGACAAGAAGCACAGAAACCCGCTATAAGATGAGAGAAGCAGAAGAAAAAAGTGCCCGTACCATCGATAAAGAAGATGCCATGGCACAAGCAGAACTCGAAAATGCCCGGACTCAGGCTCTAAGTAATATGTTCATCGAAAACCGTGCCAGAAACGACCGCTTTATGGCAGAACAGGCCGGTATCTATAGTCAGGGACAAATCGCCCAACAAAACCTCCGAACAGATACCCTGGTCTCCGCAATGCAGCAAGGAGGCGGCGGATATACGAATACCATGATCAAATATGGTATCCAGTCCCAGTACGAAACAATAAAAAATGAAATGGCGGCTAGACATAAAGCAGAAACAGAACAACTCGAATCCAGAGGAAACGTGACAGAATATGAACGCCAAGAACTCAAAAATAGACAAGAGCAAGAAGCAGCGTCTCTCGATAACCAAAAGAAACTGAAAGATATGATGGCAGACCGTATGCTCCGTATCGTTTAGACCGGCTACCTCGCTTTTCCCCTTATTTTCGAAGGAAACATTGTAATTTAAGCATGGGTCTGAAAGGTTTCAACGCTGAATAGTTACGGGATCAAGGTGAATTTTCAGAGTCGACCACCTAGCGTTTATTATGATTGCGCTTAGGCGGTCGTGAAACCACTTCTAAATATTCGTCCGAGTCCGACCAGACGAATTTCGCTGATGGTTACCACACCCAAAAACCTCCGATTCGGATAACCGCGACGATCCCGAATCTGCCCCTGCACCTGGAAGAGTCCCGGTATTTCCGACCGCGTCTGGGGCAGAGTCTCAGGGGGATCGGAAATCCGAATGGGGTCTCTTCCGAGGCCCAAGGCATTGCTCGAATCGGACGCCATGCACGAACCCGAAACATCGACGGGAGGTACTTCGCCTTCCGAGGGCTTTCACCCTCAACCTGCAACGAGTAGCGTAGTCGGCCCGCCTGACGTTGTCGGTGGGACAATCAATCGCTTCCGGCGCGGGTGATCAGCGCGGCGAGTTCATCAAGATCAAATTGCTCGCTCAAGAACCGGACACTCCCGTCACAGATCAGCGCATGGGCACCCCCTGGGTGCTGACTTCTGAAGTCATACTGATAGTCGGCGCAATCGCATGTTTTAGAATAGTCCCAGTTTGGATCGATCCAGTACCAGCTTCCCTTCTGAAAGTGTTCACAGCGCGGACGGAAGTTGATCTCTCGAGCGTTTTTTCGGAAGAGGTTCGTTCCCATCAACCAACTGCCGTTGTCGTACGTTTTGGGGGTTGCCGTTTCGTACGACGAGGATTCGGCGAGCATGAGTGTGTTCGAAAGGCCATCCCGGATATCGGCGGCACTGACCGCTCTAGTAAGAAGGAGAACCCCCAGCTCGTCGTTTTGCAGAGAGTATCCGTCCGATTTAACGGCTTTTCCTTTTTCACTGATCTTTTCAGTAACCACCCCAGCGTAGTGCGAGGGAGCAAGCTCCAGTTTATCGATCGCATATCCTTTGTCAGGGTTGTAGTACTCGACTTCCCGTACCTCGCGATCTCGATCGGTGGGACAGATGTAGATCGGCAGGATGCTCTGGCCCGCCTTAATATTCTTTTCAGTATAAGCCTTTTCGTTAAAATCGCATAAATTCTGTACCGCGGTTTCTTCGCAGAAGGGGAGAATCAATGCTCCCCAACCGAAATAGTTCCCTTTGTCGGTGCCGTCGGGGCGAATATCCGAAATTCTGCCTGGTGGAAAGGTGTCGAAGGCGGAATGATAGGCATGAAATGCGATACCGATCTGTCTGAGATTTCCCGAACATTTCATACGGCGCGCCGCTTCGCGTGCGGCCTGTACCGCGGGGAGTAAAAGACCAATGAGGATACCGATGATCGCAATCACTACCAGCAGTTCGACCAGCGTGAACCCGCGTCGGTACCTTCGAGAAGAATGTTTCCTGAACATGGAAACGCCTCCTTTCCAGACCAATAAAACTCGTCCGAAAGGCGGTTGAGCATGCGGGGGACGTGCCCGGTCGAAAAAGACCGTCCTCCGCGGTTTTTTTCGGCACAAACAAGAAATCGGTAGGTCTTCTGACTCCGGACAACCTCTTCCGGTCTTCTCAAAGCGTCGGCTTCAATGACATACAGAGGGAAGAGATTCTTCGTGTCCGATACAGCGGCGGGGACCGTCCCGGCATCACACCGGGTTCCCTTGCTCCGACTTCCTCAACAGCAGTGATGGGCTTATGATACTCCCGATTGTTCGACTGTCAAGGAGAAGGCCCCACCCGAGTGAGTGGAGCTGCGGCGCTCCAGAATGTTCAGAAAAGGGTCGATGAAAAATTGAATTGTTCTGGATCGATCCCGAGGTGTTCGAGTCCTTTTTCAGTGAGCTTTCTTCCGCGAGGAGTGCGGATCAACAGTTCGCTTCGCAAAAGGAACGGCTCGACTTCATCGACCAACGTGTCTGGTGCGACGTTCATTGTATGGGCGATGGCCTCGACCCCGACCGGACCACCACCGAAGACACGGCAGATGGTCTCGAGGAACTTGAGGTCAAAGGGGTCGAGCCCGAGCGAGTCGATTCCAAGCATGGTCATCGCGTCGAGAGCTACGCCCGAGGTGATCTTGCCGTCGACACGGGCATCGGCGTAGTCGCGGACCCAGCGGAGCCGGTTATTTGCCAGACGGGGGGTACCGCGAGACCGGTGAGCGATTTCGCTCGCAGCGTTTCGGTCGATCGGCGTCTGGAGTTTATCGGCGTTACGCAGGACGATCTCTGTCAGTTCGCCGACCGAATAAAAATCAAGATGCTCCCGCATCTGGAATCGGTCGCGCAACGGGGCACTGATGAGCCCGGTACGGGTTGTCGCGCCGATCAGAGTAAATGGCTTGAGAGCGAAGTTAATGGTACGAGCGTTGACCCCCTCGCCGAAAGTATAGTCGATCCGAAAATCTTCCATTGCCGGGTAGATGAACTCTTCCACAGCTTTTTGCATACGGTGAATTTCATCAATAAAGAGAACAGAGCCTTTTTCGGCCTGGGTCAAATAAGACAAGATATCTTTGGGCGCCTTGAGTGTTGCACCGTTGGCGATTTGAACCGGGACTCCGAGTTCGCGAGGAATGCAGGTCGCAAACGTTGTTTTCCCGAGGCCCGGAGGTCCGTCGAAGAGAATATGTCCGAGGGGTTCATTCCGTTTACGTGCGGCTTCGATCGCGATAAGAATTCGCTCATAAACTTCTCTCTGGCCGACCATCTCATCCATCCGTCTCGGACGGAGCAGAATATCTTCTTCGCTCGCGGAGCGGTTGCCGTCCAATTCTTGGTATTGGTTATCGATAAAGCCCTCGTTCTCGTCCGATCCGTACAGTTCTTTGCGCGTCATGGCTTCGTCCTATGCTACAATGCTGCCCTTTCCCGAAACCGAAGGAATCGGGGGAATTAGAGATCTTTATTCTTGTAAATCGCTTCAATCAGAGAGGCCGAGTCTTTGAACTTTTTCTTTCCCCCTTCGGTCCCTTTGTCGATCAGACGACGGGCTTCTGCCTCGGAGTTCCCCAGTGCGACAAGTGCCTCGAAGGTTTCGGTGATCACATCGAGAGTATGCGAGGTTATTGGCATGTCGCCCGTTTGTTTGGCGATCAGGGCAAACTTCGGCACTTTGCGGCGGAGTTTGGCGACGATCCTTTCGGCAGTTGACGGCCCGATTCCTGGAAGTCCGGAGAGGAACTTCACATCTTGTTCCTCAATGGCCGCAGCAATCTCTCGCACGGGACGTACCATCGCACGGAGTGCCTTTTTTGGGCCGACGCCGTCGACGATGCAGAAGAGATCGAAAAATTCCCGTTCCGCTTCCGAGAGGAATCCGAGAAGCCGGGGAACAACCTTTCCTTGCGTCATATTTCCGTCGAGATGGACGAGGGTATGAAGCCGAATTTCGTTGCCGATCTCTTGCTGAAGTTGGCGGCGGGTATATTCGGGAATCCAGACTTCGAGATGTATCGGGTGTATTTCGACGATGGCGCGTTCGTCGAGCAGTTTCGTTAATTTTCCGGTGATTTTTGTTATCATCGTTGGTCCGTTCGCCCGGAAGGGGCTGCGAGTATGAGGTAAGAAATCTTCTTACCGAAATGTGTACAGATGGCAGAGCGCAATGGCCAGCGCATCGGCCACGTCGGGGGGCTCGGGATAGGTTTTCAGCCTCAGCTCGAACTGAATTGCTCGTTGCATCTGGTCTTTCGGAGCCCGTCCGTTGCCGGTGAGCAACTTCTTGACCTTTGTCGCAGAATATGAGGCTACCGGTATTTCGGACATCGCTGCTGCCAGACAGATTGCTCCGCGGGCGTGCCCCATCAGAACGGCTGTGATCGGTCGCTTGTAATGGGAGTAGAGCGCTTCGAGCGCCAGCGAGTCGGGCGAAAATGCCTCGACCGTTTCCCGTACACCGGTGTAGATGTCGAGGATTCGTGTCTCGAGTGTCTTGGCCCGGCTTCGGATAACCCCAGCCGAGACAATGCGGACACGACCTCCGACCCGTTCGATCACCCCGTAACCAGTGGTCCGCAAACCAGGGTCGATTCCGAGCACGCGTATTTCAGCCATGGGACCAGGTCGTTCCGCCGGGGCGGTCTTCGAGAACGATTCCGGCGACTTTCAGATCGTTGCGGATTTTGTCGGCTGTTTCAAAATCCTTTCGTTTCTTTGCTACCGAACGCAGATCGATCAGAATCGTCATCAAAGCATCGGTCAGCCCGTCGTTGGTCGTGACGTTGCCGGTCGGCTCTTCTTTGAACATCCCGAGGATCTGCGCAAGCTCTTTGAGGACGGTTGCTGCATCGACCAGTTCCGCTCTATCGGCGGCGTCGGCAACGGGAGACTCGAGCTTTTTCTCTTCGATGCTCCGGTTCAGAAGACGCACCAGGTCGAAAAGAATTCCGATTCCGGCGCCGGTATTGAAGTCGTCGTCCATCGCGTCGAGGAATCTCGCGCGGCAAGCGAGTACTTCGGTCAGAAGTGTCTTCTTGGTCGGAACTAGATTCCAGCGGACATCCCCTTCGGCGCGGGTTGTCGGAGACAAGAGTGTATAGAATTTCTGGCCGGTAACGAGAGTGAACCGCTTAAAGAAACGGTAAAAAGTGTCAAGTCCTTTACCGACTTCGGCAAGACGCTCTTCGCTGTAATCGATCGGACGGCGGTAATGGCTCGAAAGGAGGAAGAAGCGGATCGTCTCGGCAGGGAAACGGGTGAGAAGGTCACGGAATGCCCCGGCCCCCTTCGATTTACTAATCTTTCCGGCTTCCTGCGAGGCAAGGTCCCCTTCTTTGGCATCCGACTCGGCACTGTGGGTTTTACGCCCTCCGACCTTTCCGACTTCGTTCGAGGCCTGCATCAGTCCATTGTGCATCCAGTATTTGGCCATCGGTTTTCCGTGTCGTGCCTCGCTCTGAGCGATTTCGTTTTCGTGGTGCGGAAATTGCAGGTCGAGCCCGCCACCGTGTATGTCAAAGGTTTCCCCGAGCAGCGCGCAACTCATCACCGAGCACTCGATGTGCCAACCGGGACGCCCCGGCCCCCACGGACTTTCCCAAGCAGGTTCACCCGGTTTGGCAGACTTCCAGAGAGCAAAATCGAAGTCGGACTCTTTTCGGTCGGCGGTCTCACCTCCTTCGCCCGACATTTGTTCGAGAGAGCGATTACTTAGTTTACCATAGCCGTCGAATTTGGCCACGTTGAAGTAGACGTCTCCCTTCGAGACATAGGCATAGTCTTTATCGATCAGGTCTTGGATGAACCTGATGATCTCGTCCATATGTTCGGTTGCTTTCGGGAAGGTTTTGATTGAGTCGACACCCATAGCTTTAAGGTTAGCCAGGTAGTCGGCTGTCATTTCCTCGGCGACGGTCGGCATCGGAATCATGCGTCGATTTGACTCGGCGATCAGTTTGTCGTCTACATCGGTGATATTGACGACAAAGGTGACATCGTACCCGAGATAGGCGAGGTACTTGCTGATCGTATCGAAAATGACCGGCCCGACCATATGACCTATATGGCTCGGTTTGTAGACAGTCGGTCCACAAAGATAGATGCCGACCTTCCCTTCTTTGACGGGGATGAACGGTTCTTTGCCGCGCGAAAGTGTGTTGTAAACCTGAAGCATTATTTCTCTTTTCTGTTGTAAGCGGCCTGTTTCGGCCGATCTGACCTTACGGAGAGATTATGTGTCGATGATGATAAACGCTCCCCCTTGATTATACCACAACCCCACATTTGGCAAAACGCCGAAATCTTTTGCTATTCACTCGGTGTCAGGTCTTTCAGCACACCGGGGTCGGTGGAGTTACCGTGTCTCCGCAAGTCGCTGCCGCTTCGCAGGGGAGTTCCGGTAAACGATAGATCCTAATGGGCTCCGATTTGGCCCCCCATACGGTTCGTGACGACCGGCGCAGAGCGTTCGGCATGGCAGATCGCGGGGAATCAGAGCAAGGTGAGCCTCTTATCGTTTGGAGTCGGAAAACAAATCTCTTCGGTGATTGGCACCTCGAGAATCAGAGGTTCGGGTCCGTCGGCCGGGTAGGGGAGTTTTCCGATTTCCCGACCGTCGAAGGTCGGAGTGATTTTGGCGGGAAGGCTGCCCCGAGCGTTACCGTAGACCGAGACCGAGAGATGTAACTCGTATTCGCCGCCGTTTTCGGTTCGTTGTTCGAAGAGGAATTTAATTAGTCGACTCTGAAAATTCACCTTGATCCCGTAATTATTCAGCGCTGAAACCTTTCAGACCCATGCTTAAATTACAGTGTTTCCTTCGAAAATAAGGGGAAAAGCGAGGCAGCTGGTCTAAACGATACAGGGCACAAGAATGGATATTCCTAGGAGTTGTTCTAAACAGGGAGATTCTTACCAGGCGACCGAGGAGACAAGCCGATCAAACCCAAAAAGTTTTGTTTGACCATACGACGTTAGATGAGATGTTTAACCACAATCATCCGTTATTCAAGCTTGCCAATCCTATAGGATAGCCCCTAATTGATCGTGAATGCGATCCTCTGTACTGTAGTGGTTTCGGAAGTCCCGTGAAGACGACTCGTCTGCTTTTAGCAGAAACGATTCGAGTTGCGAAGGACGGCAAGGCGATTACCGAGAAAGAGATGAGCCGGATGGCGGTCGACAGCACGGGTCGGGAAAAGAGCACCTCGTCTCCGACCGATACCGATTTGTCGGGGGATCAAGTCATTGGCCAACCAGGCACCACGTGCCGGGATAGAAGACAACATAAAATAAATTTGCGAAAGATTCTTGACACTATCCAAACGACCTCCCTTACAGTACGATCGAGTTTTAGTTCAACCCCGATACAGCTCTATTTCTCCCATGAGCCGTCACAAGTATTGGATACTCTATGCTTCCGTTTTGCCTCATAATCCTACGACAGTAAGACACTTGCGCATCGGTGGCCGGTGCCGAATCCGTTACCGGAGTTGTGATGACGGAGATGAGCGTTGACAAGACGATTACCACAGGTCGGCAAAAGTTTTAAATCTCTGGGCTCCGATAACGTCAAGAAAGAGTCTTACGGAACGAGGAAGGAAGTCCTGGCGTGGTACCATAGAACCGATGACCAGTCATATGAAGAGTGAACACAGATTTGGAGCGGTTTTCTCCAAGAGGCCGATCGGAGATGGATTCAACATCATTCTTTCAACCGCGTGGCAAACTATGCGAAAACTGCTGAATCTTCTTGGGAAAGGGAAAATCTTCTCTTCATTTTTGGCGATATGGCGTGTTTGTGGTATTTCGTCCTGCTGGGAACAGACTTTCAGTTTTTCTGTTATACAGAATGACGCCAAGAAACGAGGGGGAGCGACAGTCTGAAAATTTGCTCCGCAGACCTTTTCGGAACCGACCAGACGTTGTCGGGCGGGGTCGACTTTTTTGCCCAACTTACTGTCTATCATCCCGTTGATAAATATCGTCAAAAACGTCAAGTCCCGCGCATGTGAATACTTCGTTAATTTCCCTGTTTTCTCGCGTCGGCAGTTCACTATGCGCCAGAGGGGAGCAAAAAGGCGAGGGGCGTCGAGTTGCTCAAGCTAGTTCGGCACCCGATAAGCCAATCGGCCGAACCGACCAGCCCGTCTCCGTCGATATCGTTGCTGAGGTCATTCCCCTTTGAGCTTTAGACCGAAAAGGTCATCAAGCTTCTTTCTGATTTCGTTAAGGCTTGTAACACCGAAGTTTTTACAGTTCATCAGCTCTTCGGCCGTTGTCCGAACCAGTTCACCGATTGTACGGATATCTTTACGGCTGAGGCACTTCTTGGCGCGAACCGCCAGGTTGAGCTCGTCAACGGAGCGGTTGAGGACTGTGTCGCCAACGGAGGTTTCGGCACCCGTACCGTCGTCCTCACCACCCTGTTCGGCAGCGGTATCGGCATGCTGTGGGCCGGAACCGAGTTTCAGACCTGAGTCGCTCAGAATCCGGTTGATCTCTTCCAGGCTCGAGTCACCGAAGTTCTTAGTGGCCAGGAGCTCTTTTTCGGTATGCGAGCAAAGATCACCCAGAGTTTCGATCCCCAACGAGATAAGCGCTTTCCGAGCACGCGCCGAAAGCTCGTAATCCGAAACCTGTTTGTCGTAGATCGATCTGGTTCCCGGAGCATACGGCCGGCGGTTTCCGCTGTGACCGCGGTTCAGCGAGGCTTCTGCATCTTTGACGTACATCTGCGCTTTGGCGTTCGTTGGGTCGGCATCCAGGACTCGCTTGTAGCAGTTGACGGCTTCTTCGTAGTTTTCTCGGTCTTCATAGAGGATTCCGAGGTTGATCAGCGCACCGATATGCGTCGGGGTCAGGTGGACGAGACGTTCGTAGAGAGCCAGCGCTTCGTCGTCGTTACCGCGGCGTTCATTCTCGAGTGCCATTCCGAAAAGGGCACCTGGGTGGTTCTTGTCTTTTTCATGAGCGCGTTCATACCAGCGGATCATCTGTTCAGGATCATCGCCGAGTGCTGCGGTCGTCGCCCCGCGCTGGTAGAGGTAGTCGGCGGTCTGTTCCGTCTCACCCGAGATGGAGTCGAGCTGCTCACGGGATTCTTCCGGTTTTTTGGCAGCAAGATAAGCTTCGGCCCGACCGAGAGCGCAGTCCCCTTTCGGATAACCGGCCTTTTCTGCCTCATCAAAACAGACGATCGCTGTGTCGGTGTAACCCTGTGCTGTGACATCTTTCGCCGTTTTTGCTCGTTGTAAGGCAATCTTTGCCCGATAGAAGGGATTAAGTGCGCTGGCGTCTCTGTTTTGGTTCAGAGTTGTGTCGGCGGCATCGTAGTCACCGATCAAATACTGGCAAACGCCGAGTTTGACCGACTCAAACGGACGCAGATCAGATTTTTTCGACGAGAGCTCGGAAACGGCTTCCTGCAATTCGACGAACTTTGCTTGGTCGCGGCTGATCTCTTGAGAGATTTCCCTGATACCGACAGGACCAAATGTCGAGTCGGATTTGACGACCCGTTCTTTCAGACTTGGTTCGGGCACTGACAACGACGACTTGATATTTTCCATGAAAAACCCCCGCTCAGGAATTACGTTCGCTCACCTACTCGGATGGCGACCCGAGGCCACCTACCCGATCTGACAGATCAAAAGCCCACCCCCCGCACCTTTATACAGCAAAAAGTGAGTATCGTCAAGAGTAGGCATTGGAAGGAATATGACGGCGAATATGCTATTGGCGGGTCAGGAGTTTCTGGGGTATAATATCCTTCTGGGGTCGGCGCTTACGTGCAGGATGCCCGAAAACAATTATGCACCATAAGAAAAATTTCGTTCGGTTTTTTCCTCGGGTAGCAAAATTGCTCTCTACTCTTGGGTGGATCTCCGAGCCGAATTTATTGCCGTGTTTTGGGGAGAGTTTTGCTCCTTCGGACTCTCTGATTTGGGAGAACAACGTTTTATGGTCTACACCATACACTACTTTGCCAGGATCGTCGGCTCTTTTTTACTGGCCGGAGCGGTTTTGGCCACCCCTTGGCTTTTCCGTTCGTCACATCCCAAAGCCGAGATTATCATTCGCGTGCTGGTCGTCTGCGCAACGGCCGCCGCCCTGGTCGCCCTTTTGGTCGTGCCGGAACGCGTCCGCCGGAACCGTAGTTTCACCCGACTAATCCCTGCGGCGCTGATTCTTCTGGCCGGCGTGGCAATCGGTTTTTTCCAGCTTCTGCCGCACTCGTTAGAGACGCTCGAAAAGCTCTCGCCGGCGATTCCTCGTATAGCCGAGGAACTCTTTCCGGCTGCGGGTAGCGAAGAGGCAATCTTCGAGTCCGAAATCCTCGGGTCCGCTCTTTCCGCCGATACGTTCCAGAGAGGGTTTTGGCCTTCGGCCCTTTCGGTTTGTACCCAGGTAACTAAAGACCAAATTGCCGAACTGATTTTTGTCTTTGCGGTGTTCGTCTCGGCCGGAGTCCTTCTTCAAACGAAACGGCAGCGATTTTTTCTCTGGCGGGCGGTAGCGATCAACGGACTTTTTTTGGCATTGTTGGTCATAGCGCAAAAGATTTTCGGCGACCGGCTTCCCGGTTACAGTCGTTTTTGGCCCAGAGCGCTCTGCGGTCCGTTCGTCAATCGAAACGGAATGGCGGGGTATCTTTCCCTTTGCCTGGCTCCGGCTGTCTCTCTTCTTTTTCTGGGTATTCTTGATGAAATCCGTAGTCGAGACGATAATGAGCTCTATTACGACGGGGTTCGTTTTAGGCGTCGTTTCTCGATTCTCCGTGTTCTGAACGCTATTTCCGATTTTTTTGCTCTCTTTACCCAAAGAGTTCTTCTCTGGTCCGCCGTGGTGGCCTTCATCCTCGTCGGAGCTGCCATGACCCTTTCGCGCGGAGGAACACTTGCTGCCCTCTTCACTTTCGTAACCGCTGCACTCCTCTTTTCGTTCCGCAGGCGGGGGGGGCTTCACCTCGTTCCGGTCTGGGGGGGGCTTTTCCTCGCATTTTGCCTTCTCTTCTGGCTTGGGGTCAGTGAACCGATTCAGCATCGAATGGGAACCCTTGTCGAGACGGATCAACACGAGAGCGCCTTAAAGACGAATCCACGACTTGACAACTGGAAGAGCGCCTTGCAGACGGCCAAAGCCTACCATATGCGGGGGACCGGGCTGGGAACTTATCCCTTGGCAAATCGTAGCCGAGATAAAGCCTTGCAGATGAACCGCTATTTTTTCTTTGCCGAAAATATTGCCATCGAAACGTTTGTTACCGCCGGGATTCCGGGGATTCTTTGTCTTGCCGGCGAGTTTTTTCTCCTCTGGGGTTACGTCTTCTGTGCGCTTCGCGCGGGAAGGGAAGGGCTCACGGACTCGGAGGAGAATAGGATGATTTACGATATCAAGCGCGAAAACGCCGATATGACTTTCATTTTCGGAATCGGCGTCGCCGCGCTTCTGGTCGGCCAGACCGTTTCGGGAAGCTTCGATTTCGGACTTCTCCTCTATCCTAACGCACTGGCTGCCGCACTGATCCTTGGTTCTTTTGCTGGTGGGCGTCTCGATGATTCCGATGACTCGGCAAGCGATTTCACCCTGTGGGAGACGGCCGAGCCGAATAAGCGCAGGGTCTTCTCGTTCTCTTGTGCAGTGCTGTTGGTGGCGGGAGCGATTCCGCTGGTTCTTTACGCGTTTTTTTCGATCAACGATCGGGTCGAGACTGCGCGTGTCGTGGAACGTTATCTTTCGCCGGTTGCGCCGGAGGAGCGTGACAGCTTTTACTTTACCCGTGCGGAAGGCGACCTGGGCTGGGCGATCGAAAAACGCCCGGAAGATCCTGTGTTCCACTATCAGTTGGCACAGGTCTACGTTGCCAAGTTCCGGCATCTCTTTTGGAACCAATTGAAAGAGAAGTTTCCCGAAACCGATCCGGACGAGCTTTGGCATCAGACGACTCCCGGGGCCGTTTACGCTCGAATGCAACCCTTTTTCCGAAACCAGATGAAGGTAGTTCCGCGCAAGTTTCGCCAAGATCCGATCGTTTCCGAAAACCTGACAGCGGCCTTGCGAGAGCTCTGGACGGTTCGACGACTCTGCCCGTTCTATCCGGAACCATTTGTCGAAAGCGCCGTGATCGTGCCGCTTCTCTTTGAGATAGACGACCACAATGCGTTTACCACAACATTGCTCGAGCGGATTGAGCTTATCTCTCCCAACGAGCCGAATGTCATCTTCTCGGCGGGCCTGATTGAGTTTATGTCGGGGAATCGTGATCAGGCGGTCACTAAATGGAAGGAGTCGCTTGCCCTTTCTGATGAACGGCTTGCCGACGTTACCGTACTCTTGGCTACCGACCGGCTTCGCGCCGATTTCTGCCGACGTTTGGGCGAAGCGATTTCGGGGGACTGGCGCAAAGCCGTTCTTGGAACGACCCTTTTTCCGAAAAAGGAAAATCCGCTGATCCACTCGGTTTACCTCGAGTTGATGGAACAGATCCTTAATGCCGCCGAAGATAAGACATCCCCCGAGTGGTACCACAAAAGTGCCGTTTACGCTTCTCTTGCCGACCGGCCGGCCGAAGCATTAGATTTCTATCGGAAGGCGACCGAAGGCGACCCGCTCAATGCTGCCTGGCACTATGAATTTGGTCGTTTCCTTCTTGGCGTGAAGCGCGGCGCCGAGGCAGCTGATGAGTTTGTCCGTGCATCGGAACTCGCCCCGGAAAACCGTGCCTATCGCAAGGCACTCGAAAAATAATTCTTCACGGCACACAGTAGACGGTTTGAATTTTTTAATTCATTGTACCTCGGACAACGAGGTTTTAGGCAAAAGTGTTGACCAGGTGAACGGCTCCTCTCGGAAATTTCCGTCCGGAGCCGTTTTGTATTTTCTGTCGAAAAACTTTCCGAATCTCCCCGGTCAACAGCAACTTAGAACATGTTGGTTATCATAGGCTAGGAAGGAGAGGGGTATCATGCTTTCATCGTCACGAATATCGTACGATTCGATGGCATTCAGTGGAACGTCCCTTCCGCGAGGAAAATCGTCGGCCCTCGGCAGGACCGATCCATTTCTCTCTGTGATTGACGTTTACCGATCACATTTTACTGTTTTTTGGAGGCGGAAGGACCTCTTGACAGAGGGAAGACCTTTTGTTTTCGGTTCCGCGATGCCACACGAACAATGGAAACCTGCGACGTAAAAAGGAGGGGGGGCGGACAAACCACTCCTCCACCTCCCTCGATAGGTTTTTCGCCGCGGAATCCTAGAAAATCCTTCAGCTTTCCGTTTTCATTTTCAGAGGTTAAACGCTGCCTTAAACGCATTGGCGACCTCGGGGTGAAGGTCGGGATTGATTGCGTTTTCGTCGTAGGGGACTTCAAGGTTGTCGAGATCCCGTTTGAGAGAGACGACCTCTTCTTCGGGGGAGACTCGCGGGGGAAGGTCGCGGGAAAGGGGTGTCAGCCATGCATTTAGGGTATGTCCGCCATCAACCAGCAGATCGACCCCGGTGATGTAGTTCGAGGCCTCGGAGGCCAGGAAGATGATCGGGCCATATAGATCTTCCGGACGTTCGACGTAACCGAGCGGAGTCAGTTCGCGAATCCGCTGCCGAACCTCGACCGGGGTCGAGGCGTGCATCGGGGAAAGGATATAACTCGGACTGATGCAGTTGACGTTGATGTTGAATCGCCCCCATTCGGCCGCGAGCATACGAGTCATTTCGACCACGCCCCCTTTACTGGCGTTATACGAGGCGTTGCAGTTGCAGATGCGTGCCGACATTGAAGCCGTATTGATGATCTTTCCTCCCTTCTTTTGCTTGATGAAAAAGCGGGCTTCTTCGCGGGCGCAGAAGTACGTGCCGGATAGATTGATGCTGATGACTTTGTTCCAGTCTTCTACGCGGTATTCTTCATCTGCGCCGAGTATTCCGATTCCAGCATTATTGACCCCGATATCGAGACCGCCGAACCTGTCGACAACGGTTTGGACCATCGCGGCGACTTCTTCCGGTTTGGTAACGTTGCACCGGACGAAGAAGGAGTCGATAGCATACTTTTGCTTCAGATATTCGGCCGTTTTTTTGCCCGTTTTTTCGTCAATATCGACGATTGCCACATCGGCTCCTGCCATCGAAAGGGCAGTGGCGTAACCACGTCCGATTCCCACAGCCGCGCCGGTGACCAGAGCCTTTTTTCCTTTTAGACTAAACATCGCAGTTTTCCTTTCTTTTGAGATAAAGATTTTCCAGTACTGCCCTAAAGTATAACGGGAACGAAATCATTTTAAAAGACCTGCACGGAGCGTTTCGCGGAAAAATAGAGTCCCTCTTCCAAAAGAGGTCTCTTGGGAGTAGAATGAGGTTGGATTCTGCTTTATTCATCATTGACCGCATTATTGGGAGCCCGCGATGTCTCGTTACAACCCTTCCGTAATCGAACCGAAATGGCAGAAATACTGGGCCGAAAACAATTCCTTTGCGGCTCCCCGGCTTCCCGACGATTCGGAAAAGATGTATATCCTCGACATGTTTCCGTATCCAAGTGCCAACGGTCTTCATGTCGGACATCCGGAAGGGTACACCGCGACCGATATCGTCTCGCGCTACAATCGCATGAAAGGGAAGTCGGTCCTCCATCCGATGGGGTGGGATGCATTCGGCCTGCCGGCCGAACAACATGCCAAAAAGACGGGGATTCATCCTCGTATTACTACCGAAAAGAATATCGCGAACTTCAAACGCCAGCTCAAAATGCTCGGTCTTTCGTTCGATTGGGGTCGTGAATTGGCAACGACCGATGCCTCCTATTTCCGCTGGACGCAGAAAATTTTTCTCGTTCTTTACGATACGTGGTTCGATCCGGAATCGAAAAAGGGGCGACCGATTTCCGAACTTCCGATCCCCGGCGATGTTACTGCAGCCGGTCCGGAAGCGGTTCGCGGGTACATTGATGACCATCGCCTCGCCTACCAGGTCGAAGCCGCGGTGAACTGGTGTCCCGAACTCGGGACGGTTCTGGCCAACGAAGAAGTGATCGGGGGCGTGAGCGAACGGGGCGGTTATCCGGTTATGCGGATTCCGCTTCGCCAATGGATGCTCCGGATCACCGTTTATGCCGACCGCCTTGCGAACGACTTGGATGATCTCGACTGGCCCGAAAGTGTCAAGCTTCTCCAGAGAAACTGGATCGGAAAGAGTACCGGTGCCGAGGTCGATTTCTTCGTCGGCAATTCCGATGCCGGGATCTCCGATGACGCCGCATTTGACGGGTGGAAAGCCGCCCGTGCCGCCTCCGGATATCCGCGTAAACCAGGAGGTGATGTCCTGCGCGTCTTCACGACCCGTCCCGATACTCTTTTCGGTGCTACCTACATGGTTATTGCGCCTGAACACCCCTTGGTCGACCGACTAATTTCTCCCGAACAGGCCGAAACTGTCAGAAAGTACCGTGAAGAGGCCTCGTTTAAATCCGACATGGATCGAACCGATCTGGCCAAAAAGAAGACGGGCGTCTTTACCGGTTCCTACGCCCGCAATCCGGTCAACGGTACTCCGATCCCGATCTGGGTCGCCGATTATGTGCTCATCTCCTACGGTACCGGTGCGATTATGTCGGTTCCCGCCCACGACACGCGCGATTTTGATTTTGCCCGCCAGTTCGGGCTTCCAATCATTCAGGTTGTTGCCAAAGAGGGGCAGAAGCTCGATCCTGGGACGATGACCGAGGCGATGACCGACTTGGGGGTTGCCGTCAATAGCGGCTGCTACGACGGCACCCCGAGTGTGGAATTCAAGACGCTTATCTGTGGCGATTTGGCCGAAGCGGGGCTCGGGAAAGGGGCAGTGAACTACAAGCTTCGTGACTGGCTTTTCAGCCGTCAGCATTTCTGGGGGGAGCCAATTCCTCTCCTGCGCGAACTCGGTCCCGACGGGAAACCGAATGGGAACGTTTTGCCTCTTTCGGACGAGGAACTGCCGCTTGATCTTCCCGAGGGAATGACGTTCGATGTCGCCCACCACTCCCCCGAACCGCCGCTCGAAAAAGCACCGGAATCATGGCTCTACGTCGAGCGGAACGGGAAAAAATATAAGCGAGAGACAAACACCATGCCGCAGTGGGCCGGAAGTTGCTGGTACTACCTGCGTTACCTCGACCCGAATAATGACCGCATGCTGGTTGACCCGGAAATTGAAAGGGCTTGGATGCCCGTCGACCTATATGTCGGTGGAGCCGAACACGCGGTCCTCCACCTCCTTTACGCGCGGTTCTGGCACAAAGTCCTTTACGATCGCGGATACGTGACGACTAAAGAGCCTTTCCGGAAACTGGTCAACCAGGGGATGATCCTCGGCGAGATGGAGTTTACCGGCTACAAGACCCCCGACGGTGTGTGGGTCAGTGCCGAAGGGGTGGAAGTCGACGGGTCGAAAGCTTTCCGCAAGTCAGACAGGCTTGAGCTTGAACAGGTCAAACTCATTCCGAACGACCTGACTAAGAAGGGGGAATCCTTTGTGTTGGTTACCAACCCTTCGATCGCTGTAGAGGGGAAGTCTTACAAAATGTCGAAGAGTCGCGGGAATGTTATCAATCCTGACGATGTTGTCGCGCAGTATGGTGCCGACGCGCTTCGCCTTTACGAAATGTTCATGGGCCCTCTGGAATCGGTGAAGTCGTGGAGTCAAGACGGCGTGGTCGGTGTCTATGGTTTCCTTAGGCGTGTCTGGCGAATGGTGGTCGACTGGGAAGCTGATGACGATCGTTGCAGTCCGGCTGTTTCCGAGGTCGAACCGACCGCCGAGCAGAATCGCGTTCTGCACAAGACGATTCTGGCGGTGACTGCCGATATCGAGAACATGTCGTTCAATACGGCGATCGCCCGAATGATGGAGTTCGTCAATTTCTTTGGTCGGGAAAAAGTCCGTCCGAAGAAAGCGATCGAGGATTTCATTCTTCTCCTGGCTCCCTTTGCCCCACATATTGCCGAAGAGCTCTGGCAACGGCTCGGGCACGACGAGTCGCTCATCCGTGTTCCGTGGCCGGTCGGTGATGAGTCGTACGTCGCCGAGTCGACTGTCACGATTCCGGTTCAGGTCAACGGCAAACTTCGTGCTAAGATTAAACTGCCTATCGACACAGACCATCAGGCGGCCGAAGCGGTCGCTAAGGCCGATCCGAAAATTGCCGCAGCGCTCGAGGGGAAAACGGTTGTCAAGACGATTATCATTCCCCACAAAATGGTCAATTTCGTTGTCCGCTGAAGACCTTCTGCCCGAAAACCGCCGTTCGGTCATGTATCGGGTGGCACGCGTTCGTCTACTCGACAGTGTCCGGTGCCGTGATATAATGATAGGATCAAAAATGTGGGGAGCGGAGATTCTCTCTTGTCGGTCGACCTGGCGAAAGCGTTGGGGACGGTTCTTCCGCTTTCCTCTTTCGTCCTCATTCCGACAGGGAGCGTGAAAATTTTACGGTTTTTACTAAAGGGAACAGGGAGAAAAAATGGAAGACCGTTGGCTGTCTAAACGATCCGAGAGCTTCAGCTCGTCCGGAATCCGTAAGGTTTTTGACTTAGGTGCCAAACTTACCGATCCGATCAATCTTTCGATTGGGCAACCCGATTTTGATATGCCTTTCGAATCCCGTGAAGGGGCGATCAAGGCAATCAACAATCGCAAGAGTGGCTACACGCCTACCCAAGGGCTCAAGGTCTTTCTCGATGAAATTCAGGCCGAGGTTGATGCTGAATATCACCATGAAGATCGAAAGGCCTTTATCGCCAGCGGCACAAGCGGTACGCTTTTCTTGGCAGCGCTTTCGTTCATCGATCCGGGTGACGAAATCATCCTGTTCGATCCTTATTTCGTAATGTACGAGTCTATTGTACGCATGATCGGCGGTGTGCCGGTTTTGATCGACACCTATCCCGATTTTCGGATGGATCCCGACAAGGTGGCAGCAGCGATTACTCCGAAGACAAAGATGATCATTTTCAATTCTCCCGCCAATCCGACCGGACATGTCGCCACGCGCGAGGAGGTTGAGGGGATCGCTAATCTGGCGGCCAAATACGGTATTCTCTTGATCAGTGACGAAATCTATCGTACCTTCTGCCACGTACCGTTCACCTCGCCGGCGGAATTCAATCCCGATACCCTTGTGATGAACGGCTTTAGCAAGTCGCACGGGATGCCCGGTTGGCGCGTCGGCTACGCGCACGGTCCGGCCAAAATGATCGAAACGATGTGCAAATTTCAACAGTATTCGTTTGTTTGCGCGCCGCAAGTCGGTCAGTGGGCGGCCCTGGCTGGACTCAAGGCCGATATGAGTGCCGAGGTTGCCAACTACCGTCGCAAGCGCGATATGATTATCGACGGAATCGGCGATCTTTACGAAGTCGCCCGTCCCGAAGGTGCCTTCTACATGTTCCCGAAAGCTCCTTGGGGGACGGCGTCCGAATTTGTCGAAAAGGCGATTATCAAATATTCCCTCCTGATCATTCCCGGTAATGTGTTCAGCGCACGAGACACCCATTTCCGTATCTCCCATGCCGCAAGCGACGAGACGATCAAACGGGGGATCGACGCACTCCGCAAATTGGCTGCCGACCGCTGAAAAAGAAGATTGATTCCCCTGAGTTTTCAATTGAAGGAGAAAAAACAGTTATGGCGAAAAAGAGCTGTGTGTTGGCGTATTCCGGCGGTCTTGACACTTCGGTTATCTTGGGATGGCTGATAGATCACGGCTACGATGTTCATTGTGTTTATGTCGATCTCGGCCAGCCATGCGAAGATCGTGCCTCGATCCGTAAGAAGGCCGAAGATATCGGTGCGGTCTCGGTTCGTTTTATCGATGTCCGTGAAGAACTTTGCCGTGACTACGCTTTTCCGATGATTCAGTGGCAGGCCAAATACGAAGCCGTCTATTTGCTTGGTACGTCGATTGCTCGCCCGATTATCTCGAAGAAAGTTCTCGAAGTCGCTAAAGAAGTCGGCGCCGAAGCTTTTGCCCACGGCGCGACAGGGAAAGGGAACGATCAGTGTCGTTTCCAGCTGGCAGCCGAAGCTCTCGAGCCTTCGGTGAAGATGATCACTCCCTGGCGAATGGACGAGTTCCGGAAAGATTTTCCGGGGCGTACCGAAATGATCGAGTACTGCGTGCGGAAGAATATTCCCGTTAAGGCCTCAATCACCAAACCATATTCTTCCGACGAAAACTGCCTGCACATCAGTTACGAAGCCGGTCAGCTCGAAGACATGAATGTTTGCGGGCTTGATCTGGTTGAATTCGGAATGTGTGTCCGTCCGCAAGACGCCCCCGACGAGGAGACAAAAGTCTCGATCGAATTCGAATCGGGCGTTCCAGTCAAGGTCAACGGCGAAAAGATGACCGCCTACGAGGTGATCGACACGCTCAACAAGATCGGCGGCCGCAACGGTGTCGGGATCATCGATATGGTTGAAAACCGTTTCGTCGGTATGAAGAGCCGCGGCGTCTACGAATCTCCTGGCATGACGATTCTTTACGACGCGCACCGCTACGTAGAGCAGCTGACGCTCGACCGCGACCTGACGCACCTGCGCGACCGTCTCTCTCCAGAAGTCGCTGAAATGGTCTACAATGGGTTCTGGTATTGTGCCAAGATGGATGCTCTCCTAGCCTTCATCAAAGAGACGCAGAAACCCGTCTCCGGCTGTGTTGATTTGAAGCTTTACAAGGGAAACATCATTCTCGACAAACGGGAAAGCGCAAATTCCCTCTACGACGAAGGAATCGCCACGATGGAAGGGAGTGACGCCTACGACCAGAACGACGCGACCGGATTCCTGCGTATCCTCGGTCTTCCGCTGCGCGTCCAAGGGAAGGCCCGCCCGCGCGCTTGATTCTTCTCCCTTTCCGTCCGTACCGACGGTGCGGACGGAGCTGTGATCGATTTGGTCCCACCTCCATAGGAATGGATTCGGCATCTCCTGTTACGATTAATTGGAAAAAGAACCTTTTCTTTATCTGGCTGTCGCAATTTCTTTCGATTGCCGGGTTTTCGCTGGTGTTCCCTTTTATTCCGATCTACGTGCGCGACAAATGGGGGATCAGCGGCGAGCACGAACTCGGGATTTGGATGTCGGCCTTCTACTTTTTCGGAATGCTCAGTTACTGCGGCTCAACTCCTCTTTGGGGTGTACTGGCCGACCGTTACGGACGTAAACTGATGCTTTTGCGTGCCTGCTATGTGGACGGATTCCTCTTCCCCTGTTTTCTGTTGGCGCCGAATCCGGCTTGTCTGATCCTGATTCGGTTCATCACCTCGGCGTTTACCGGGACCGTGGCGGCAGCCCAGACGCTCATTGTAACCAACACA
Source organism: Thermoguttaceae bacterium (assembly GCA_050943135.1). Taxonomy (GTDB): domain Bacteria; phylum Planctomycetota; class Planctomycetia; order Pirellulales; family Thermoguttaceae; genus RUG695. The sequence continues at coordinate 35,768 of JBMNOP010000014.1, forward strand.
CCGGAGGAACATCATGGCTTTTGTTTAGGAACCCTATCCTCGGCAATCTGGAGCGGTAACCTTGCCGGGGTGACAGCCGGAGGGCTTGTTGTTCACTATTTTGGCTTTACGGTCGCTTTTCTCGTGTGTGGAGCCGCTTACCTTTTGGCCGGTGTTTTGGCCCACCTTTTTGTGCAGGAGAATTTTATCACCCCCCCCAAAGGAACGCTTCACAAGGCGGGAAATCCGTTCCGCGGCTTTTCGACGACGGCGTGGATGATCTTTGCGATGATCGTGGTGATGGCTCTCGGAAGAAAATTCGACGAACCCTATGTAGCCCTAATGGTCGAAAAGATCTGCGGTCCCGAGAACACCGCGCTCTATACCGGTTTGATCAGTACCGCGGCAGCGATCGGCGGGATCCTTTCTGCAATGACGATCGGCTACCTCTGCGATCTCTGGTCGGTTGAAAAAGTGACGTTGCCTGCGGCGCTTATTGCCGCCGGCGGTATGCTGGCTCAGGCCGGTGCGGGAACCCTCCTCTTTTTCGGAACTGCTCGCTTCATCAACAATCTGGCGGCCGGAGGCCTGGAACCTGCCTTCTTTTCCATCCTTTCGAAAGTAACCCCGGCCGAAAAGCGTGGGACGGTTTTCGGCTTGGCGTCAAGTTTTCGAATGGGGGGGATTCTCTTGAGCTCCGTCCTGAGTGGTGTGGTGGTTTGGTTTTCCGGAATCCGGGTGATTTTTGTCGTGGCCGGCCTCTTTTTTCTTCTCCTTCTGCCGCTGCACGAGGCGGTTCGTAAATCGATGGCCGAAGGTTTGGCTGAGTAGCCGATTCTCACCCGAACGCCGTAGGCTGAATTTGTCCCCGGTAAGACTTGTTTATTTTCCCCCCCCGATGTAAAATGGTGGGGCCTAGGGGAACAATTTTTCGTCTTTCTGCACTCTTTCTCTCGAAGGATGCGTTGGGTGAGTGTCTATACTTTACGGTATGGAGTGCTTTATGAGTTTATTCCGTTCTGTGCGAACCGCGTTTGTTGCCGGTCTCTTGTTTCTTTTTTTTGCTTCCGCTGCCTCGGCTGATCCATGGGGGGAACGCGATCTTGAAAAAGGTTTTCGTGACTGGCTTGGAGCCGACTGGATTTTGCAAGATGGTGGAAACCCCGGTACGATCTTCGCTTCCGACGATTCCTGGGATCAGGAGATCGCGGTGATCCGAAGGGCCGCCGAAGAGTTGGCCGAGTATAATCGGCCTCTTGCCGAAGAGAAAATCGCGGCTGCCGAGGAACTGGCCGTGGCCAAAGTCCCGGCAAGAGACCTGCGCTGGAAAGAGATTTACCTGGCGATCTGCTGGCAACGGCGTCGGTATCGACTCGAAACTCCGGTCGAAGAGACTCCGGTCATCGTCTTCACCAAGCACTATGTGATGGGGGCAAGTCATTACGCTTATACCGAAGATGTGAGTGACGAAGAATTTAAGGACATCAGTATCGACCGTAAGCCGGGTGGGCAGCTCTGCACGTTGACAGTTAACAAAGACGGTACCACCGAAACAAAGGTCCTCTACGAAGTTTCGGACGGTTCGATTCGTGACCCCGACGTCTCCTACGACGGAAAACGAATCGTCTTTTCGATGAGAACCAGTTTTACGGAAGACGATTATCACCTCTATGAATATTCGGTGGAAACGGGCCAGGTGCGCCAACTGACCTTCGGTTTGGGTGTGGCCGATATCGAACCGGCGTATATGCCCAACGGTGATATTGTCTTCGGCTCGACCCGCTGTATTCAGCTGACCGACTGCTGGTGGACCGAGGTGTCGAACATCTTTATGTGCGACGGTGACGGTCGGTTTCTCCGGCGTATTACCTATGACCAAGTAACCGTCAATTATCCAAAACCCCTTGCCGACGGGCGAATCCTCTACACCCGTTGGGATTACAACGACCGCAATCACACTTTCCCGCAGCCCCTTTTCGTGATGAACTCAGACGGGACGGCACAGACCGAGTTCTATGGGAACAACTCCTATTTCCCGACGTCGATCCTTCATGCACGGGGGATCCCCAATTCCGGGAGTAAAGCTGTTGGGATTGCCGCAGGTCACCACACCTATCAACACGGCAAGCTGATTATGATCGATCGAACGAAAGGAACTCAAGAAAACGAAGGCGCGACGCTGATCGCTCCGGTACGGGAAACCCCGGCCGACCGTATCGATGTCTACGGCCAAGACGGCGAGTTGTTCGCCTATCCCTATCCGTTGAATGACTCCGAATTTCTTGTGACATATACCCCCCTGGGGCGTTCCGACTGGTACAAAACACCGTTCGGGGTCTATTGGTTCGACATTGACGGGCGTCGCGAACTTCTGGCATTTGACCCGGCAATCAGTTGCAATCAGCCGGTGCCTTTGAATCCACGGGAAGTTCCTCCTTCGCGCCCTTCCGATGTCGACTACTCCAAATCGACGGGACGTTACTATGTCCAAAACGTTTACGAAGGGCCGGGGCTTAACGGAATCGAACAGGGAACGATCAAGTCGATTCGGATTGTCTCGCTCCTCTACCGTCCCTGCGGGTTGGGTCACAATTGGAACTGGGGGGAGATTGTTAGCTCGAACGTTTCAACCCCGGTTTCGATCAACGGGACCTGGGACGCCAAAAAGGTTATCGGGGAGGTTCCGGTAGAGGCTGACGGTTCTGCCTATTTCGAGGTGCCTGCCCGCACCCCCGTTTATTTCCAGCTCCTCGACGAAAATCATGACACGGTTCAGACGATGCGCAGTTGGTCCACCCTACAGCCCGGGGAACTGTTTGGTTGTGTCGGTTGCCATGAACCGAAAGACAGCATCATCGCCAACACCTCGGGTCAGACGACCGACGCGTTGAAAAAGCCGGTCGCGATCCCGCAGAACTTTTACGAGCCGGGGCCAGGGTATCGGCAGAACGACGGTTTCAGTTACGTTCGCGACATTCAGCCGATTTTCGATCGCAACTGTGTGTCGTGCCACGACGGGGGCGAGTCGGCGCCCGCGCCGAACCTGACGGCAGACTACGCAGCAAGTCTTGACGACGAAATGAAGGGAAAACGTGATTTCAGCGAGTCCTACGTTCAACTGGTTGATGCCGGGAATAAGGAGAAAAAATATATCGACTGGCCCGACATTCATTCTCCCCCCCACCTGATGAAAGCGCCGGTTGCCGGTGCGGCCAACAGTCCGATGATGAAGTTGCTCCGAGAACGTACCGGCTCGCACAGCGGGGTGATTCTTTCCGAAACCGATCTGCGTAAGATCGCCCTCTGGATCGATCTGTTTGTGCCGTATTGCGGATCCTATGATGAAGCGAATCTTTGGAATAAGGACGAAAAATCTCTTTACGAGTTTTATGTGAAAAAACGAGAAGCCTCGGAAGAGGTTGAGCGTGTGAATATAGCCAAGCTGGTAGAGGTGGCCGCCGGCGGCGCACTGCCCGACGTGTCGGAATTTCCTCGCTTCGCATTCGGTGGAGTCGGACTTAAAGCGAAATACCGTTCCGATTGGATCGCACGGGAAATTCCCGCGACCACTCGCAAGTCGGGGGAAGAAAACTTCTACCGCAACCTGGCGCTGAACCCGAACGATGTTCAGGGAACCGAACCGGTGGCCTATCCGCACGCCTGGACGAATAGTGAGTCGGGGTATCTCCGAAAGAACTCTGCCGCAGCGGCTATTGACGGTTTGGCCTCGCAGGGAGAAGCTGCTTGGCGTCCGAACTGTCGGCGCGATGCATTTTTACAGATCGATCTGGGGCATGAAGCACAGGTTGATCGAATAGACATCGTCTTCGATCTGGACGAAGAGGGCTCCGATGTCTGGACGAGTGGTACGCTCCGATTCTCGGATGGTTCAAGCGTCGATGTTACCTTTGATCGTACCTCAGAAAAACAGACGATCTCTTTCGAGAAGCATGTTACCGACTCGGTCCGTTTGACAAATCTTCGGTCTGAATCTTTGGCTTCCCCGAAGGGAATCGCGGAGTTGGAGGTTTGGGGAGTTTCACTGTGAACCTTTTCGTTTCCCGTTTTAGGAAATGCGAAGAGTGTCTCGACGTCGATTTTATCTTGCAGCGGTCCTGATCCTGTTTCTAGCTTTCGCACTGCGATTAGGTGGAGCGATCGCCTGGGAGCGTTTCGTCGGTTCGAGTCGAGAGACGCCGTTTTTTTTCGGCGACAGTGATTCTTACTGGCAATTGGGCCGCGCGTTGGCCAACGGTGCGCATTACGAACATGACCCGGTCCGTCAATGGAAAGTCTTCCGCATGCCGGGCTATCCGCTCTTGTTGTCCCCCCTCTTTTTTGTTTCGGATGACCCGCCTGTTTTTGCCGCACGCCTCGAAAATGTTTTTCTGGGTGTTGCCACGGTCCTTCTGACCGGAGTCCTCGCCAACGCACTTTCGCACGACAGACGGGTCGTTCTTCTGGCGATGCTGTTGGCTGCGGTCCTTCCCGAACTGATCTTACAGTCGGTGGGAGTGTTGTCGGAAGAGCTTTTCTGTGTCATAACCCTTGCACTTTCCCTTGCGTTGATCGGACTTATACGTAGCGCCTTTTCTTCCGGTTGGGCGTTTTTGACCGGGGTGCTTTGGGGGTTGGCGGTTTATGTACGTCCCGACGGACTTTACCTGCTCCCTTTTACAGTACTTGTGTATCTTCTCTTTTCCGACGCCCGTCGGTTTGTTGCCTCGTTTTTCGGCCGTTTCCTAACCTCGGTTGGGGTAACGCTTTTGGTTTTCGCCACGCTCCTGGCTCCATGGTGGGTAAGGAATTATCGATTGACCGGCACGTTTGTGCCGACGACACTCCAGGTAGGGGCGAGTCTTTACGACGGGCTTTCCCCGACGGCGGACGGCCGGAGCAATATGGATTTTGTCGATCGGTTTCGGAACGAAGCAGCATCGGAACCATCGTCCGAGTTCTATGAGGTTCGGCTCGACCGCTTGATGAAAAATGCCGCACTCGATTGGGCTACGACGCATCCGGCCAAGGTGTTTCATTTGGCGTGTGTTAAATTTGCCCGTCTCTGGAATATCTTTCCGAACGAGCCTACTTTTTCGGCACTTCCGGGAAAACTACTGATCTTCCTTTCTTTCGGCCCGCTGTTGCTCTGTGCTTTGGGTGGTGTGTGGCAGTACCGGCGTAACCGTCTTTCGTATCTTTTATGGATTCCGGCGATCTACGTGACCCTTCTGCATCTCATCTTTGTTTCTTCGCTCCGGTATCGCGCACCGGTTCTGCCCGGACTTGCGATTCTCGCTGCCCTCTTTTTGGTCTCTTTTCGAGGCAAAGAGAAAGCCGTCGTGACCCACCGTGATACCGAAACAGAAGAGGTCTCCTGAGTTCCTGAACGGGAGGCATTCCCCCCTGCCGGGATTAATGAAATTTCCCGGGCATATTTGTGCGTCTGAGCTTACTTGTCCTGGAAGCGGAAAAGCTTGAACATCGCGTCCAAAAGACGGGTCGGTTTCTCTTCCTGCGACTCGTCACGCAGCGAGCGCATCGGCGCATGGAGGAGTTTGTTGATCAGATGGTCGAAGGCATAACGAATTTCTGCCTTGGTTTCGGGAGAGAGATCGCCGCATTTGTTCAGGAGCCGTTCGACCTCTTCGTCTTTCACATTGTTCCATTGTCGGCGCAATTTGCCGATCAGTTCGCCGGAGTCGCGTAGTCGGATGTTTTTCAAAAACGATTCTGTTTCCTGGTTGATCACCCGCAACGCTTTGGGGATCTCACGGTCACGCGCCTTGCGGTTTCGCAGGCACGCTTTTTCGAGGTCGTCGATTGAGTAGAGATAGAGGTTTGGAAATCCGGCAAGCTGCTCATCCAGGTTACGCGGAACCGATAAGTCGAGCATAAAAAGGGGGCGACCGATACGCAACGGCGCGATCGCGCGGTAGTCCGCGACGGTAATGACCGGTTCGGTCGACCCGGTCGCGGCGATCAGCAGATCGGCCCTCGCCAGTTCCGAAATGCGATCGGTCCAGTTGACCGCTGCGCCACCGAAACGTTCTGCCAGCCCGTCGGCCTTTTCTTGGTCGCGGTTGGCCACGACAATCTTGTTCCCGCCGGCTTCTTTCAGATAGCGGAGGGTTTCTTCGGCCATCTCGCCCGCACCGAGAACGAGCGTGTGCTTGTCGGAGAGCTTTTCGAAAAGCTCCAGGGCAAAATCGGAGACGGCGATCGCCGGAATGCTGACCCGATGCCGAAAGAGTTCCGTCTCGACCGAAACCTGTTTCGCCGCTTTTAGCGCGTGCTGAAAGAGGGAATGCAGTGCGATCCCCGTGCTCCCCCCGTCGGAGGCGATGCTGTAGGCTTCTTTGATTTGAGCCAAGATTTGCGGCTCTCCCAACACCATACTCTCTAGGCTTGCCGCGACCGAGAACAGGTGGCGAATGGCCTCGTCACCATCGAGAAGGCGGAAATTTTCTTCCCGGAGTTTTCCGTCGGGGTTTTTCTCAGCCCGTGTTGCCAGGAAGTGCATCATTGCGGTGTCTTCTGGGAAGGCGTCTTCCTGAGTGCCGAGGTAGAGCTCCGTGCGATTACAGGTCGAAAGGAGAACCGCCTCGGTCTCCGGAAAAGCTTCGCGCCAGCTTTCCAGGAAGGGGCGCACCTGGCTTTGAGAAAAGAAATATGTCTCGCGAACGGCGACCGACGCCGTTTTATGATCGATTCCTATCATGCGGAATTTCACGGCGTCGTCTCCTCTTCCGGTCGAGAATCTTCAGAGACAGTGCTCACCGTGTTCCGCGGAAAGAGCCAGTGGGCTCGTGAATTAACGATTCCGTAACCGAGCACGAAGATCAGAATCAGGAACCCGACGATATTTAGAACGGCGGTTCGTGCGTCACTATGGCTCTGATCCGATTTCGAGACCGCCGGAAGGAGAATTCCGAGGAAGAGAAGTAGGAATATCCCCCCCAGGATCATCAGGTCGCCCGAGACGGGAGTACCACCGGCAGCCGAGGCGTAACACAGCACCAGGCCGAAGAAGACGCCGATGGTCAGGAAAGAGAGAGAAATGCGGGATGAAAAGCGATTGGCCTTTCCAAGCCATTCGAGACTCGGGAAGGGAACTCCGCGCAGAAAACCGGTTTTGCTCTTGATCTTTGCCCGTTGCAAAAAAAACATAACCCCGATCACAAAACCGTGAAAGAGAAAGACCGTGGCGGCAAGAAGCGCAGCGGCGTGAATGGTGCCAAACAGGCGTGATGTTTCGGGAAGCCGGGCATCGGCAAGGGCCGAACCCACCGGGATCGCCAGAAAAATCGCAGGAAAGAGGAATACGCCGAACGGGGTCTTCGGATAACCGAGAAAGAGGGAAAGGGTCAGGACCGCGAGCCCCCAGGCCAGCACGAAGAACCATTGGCTCGCGCCGGGTGTTGCCTGTGTGTCGCCGAGGAATGTGTATTTCAGAATCCAGACCGTATGAAGCGCCAGCCCAATCAACAGACTTGCCAGTGAGACGACACGCAGAGTCCGTCCGTCTCGCCGAACTCTGCACAGTTCGACGAGAAAGGCGAAAAGGTAGAGTGTCAGGAAGATGAACGGCATCGAAGAGGAGATGAAGGCACCGGGGCAGACATCAAGGCCAAAAACCCAAAAGCTTCGTGTCATTTTTTCCCCCTTCGATTCTCCTGTGATCCCGATTTCTTTTTTACGCTTTTCCCCAAGAGAGGAGGCTACACTACGGTGTTCCTTCCGATGAGTCTCGAATATATTCCAGCTTTCCGCCGAACATTTTTTCCACATCTTTGACCATCGGGGTTCCGCTCTTTTTACGCAACTCGTCGAACTTGGCAGTTTGTGAAACTCTCTTTGGTTTTGGCTTGGCCGGAGATGCGGGGAGCGGCTCGTTCGTCCGAAAGATTTCAATCGGAATCTGTGTTTCGGAAACGAACTCCGAAAGGGTGCTTGAGATTGTCGCGATCCCCTTTTGGCAGATATCCACTGCCTGATCCCGTTCTGCGTTGGGAGGGAATCCGATCCGGAGCACCGAGCCAGTCCACTCCAGACGGGTACAGGCCCGTGTGGCGCTCGAAAGAGAAACGCCAAAGCGCTCCGAAAGATTGCGCCAAATCACGAGGAGTGCGTTATAATCGAGTGAATCGAGCGAGGGTTTCGGTACCGTCGGTGGGTCTTCGGGAAGCGACTCCTCGGAACGGGGGGGGGGAGCTGCGGTATTCGGAGAGTTGACCGGTGTATTGGTTTGTCTAGCAGACGTCATTCCGAGGAATTCCGTCGAAAACAACTTTGGCCGACCGGAGGCAGGTAGGGCATCCGCCGCGCTTGGATTCAGGTCAGGTATTTTTTTTAGGGACCCAGTAGCCGGTACGTCGACCATCGGACTCGGAATCCGACCCGAACGGAGTTGCTCAATCAGCCGAACCGCGTCGGTCAGTCGACCGAGGGAACAAAGGCGCACCAGGGTTATCTCGGCAAGAATCTGACCCTGGGTGGTGTAACGCATGCGTGAGATAGTCTGCGAGATGACCTGGATCGAGGCCAAAAGTCGTTCGGTGCCGAATACTCCGGCAATATCTTTTAATGTTTCGAATCGGCTGGGATCGGAGTAGAGCAGCGCGTCTTGTTGACAGCCGCACGAGACGACGAGCAGGTCGCGAAAGATACCGACCATCTGTTCGAGCAGGACACCGAAATCGACTCCTTCGCCGGCTGCCTTGGTCAGGATCGGAAAAAGGTCGGCGGGAGTGTCGTTTTTAATGACGTCGATCAGATCAAAGATCTTCTGATCATCAACCGTTCCGAGCATTCCGTTAACATCGGCCATCGTGATATGCACGGGAACAAACGAAAGTAACTGCTCCAGGAGGGATTGTGCGTCACGCATCGAACCGTTGGCGCGGCGAGCCAATGTTTCACAGACACCGGCGTCGGTCGAAATTCCCTCGTTCGTGGCGATATAACGCAAATGTTCGGCGATCATTTGCGCGTTGATCCCCGCAAAATCGAATCGCTGACAGCGCGAAAGGATGGTGATCGGCAGTTTGTTCGGTTCGGTGGTGCAGAAGATGAATTTTACGTGCCCAGGAGGCTCTTCGAGAATTTTCAGCAGAGCGTTGAACGCCTCGCGGGTGAGCATGTGCACTTCGTCGATAATGTAAATCTTATAACGCGCGCGACTCGGTCTGATAGTGGCGTTCTGGCGCAATTGGCGGATCTCGTCGATTCCACGGTTGCTCGCGCCGTCGATTTCAAGCACGTCAATATCTTCACCGGAACCGATCGCCCGACAGAGATCGCATTCGTTACATGGGGCTGGGGTCGGGCCGTGGACGCAGTTGAGTGCTTTGGCGAGGATTCGGGCCGAGGAGGTTTTGCCGACCCCGCGCGCACCAGCAAAGAGATAGGCGTGCCCAATTCGGCCGCTAGTGATTGCTCCTTTTAGGGTCTTGGCGACATGTTCTTGCCCGATCAGGGCATCGAATCCCTGAGGACGATAGCGCCGCGCGACAACTTGATAGGAAGTCTCTTTTTCATTTCCCGAATCGGATTGTTCTTGTCCGGTCAAATCTTCGGCCATCATTTATTCATCATTTCCGGAGTCTTGCAAACCGCACCACTCGCGAGAGGAGACTCATCAAAAAGCGGCTTTCTGTGAAAGCCCCGGCACATGAGAACGATTGCTTATGGCTGCTTGATTTCTCACCTGACCAGGTTCACAGGTTCCCATTGCAAGGGCCTTCACAGAAAGCCGCCGTAACATAGGTTCACCCGTCATTATAACACCGATCGGCAAGACTGCAAGGTCTCGAACCAGGGATGCACGGTGCGGAGAAACCTGTTAAGGCCTGTCGGTTGTGCCGGCTGTATCGACTGTTTGTGCTTTGTTTCCGGAAAAATTGCAAAGTTTTTGATATTTCCTTAAGGTCAAGAGGCGTAGGAGTATAATTGAACATAGGTTGGGGGTACAATTGGGCATGGATTCTTTCCCACGTAGGGATATTTCAGAAATTATGGCACCTTTATCGAACAGTTCGAAGAACATGAAGGTCATTTTGGCCATCGTGGTTCTGTTTCTGGGTTGGCTCATCGCTTCGATGATTCCCCGAAACGAAGCCCCATGGGACAAAACGTCTTCATCGTTCTTGGTACGTCGTCCCGTAACGAGGGGGGGGGACGGGGAACACGCCGCCGACAATTCTGACTATCGGGAAATCTGGGATAAAGAAAAGGATAACTGGGATCCCGAGAAGAAGAACGTCACCATCGAGTACGACTCGCGCTTTTTCGGTTCCGAAGGAATCTCTTCCCCCGAACTATCCGAGCAAGCCGGTACTCCTTCCAAGGGGGAGCTTGCCAAGGATGAGGTTCGCGACTGGGCCGATGAGATCAAGGTCGATTCGGACGACCTTCCCGACGTTCAGGTCGGTGCCCGTCCCAGGTGGGATGACGATACACCTTTCGACTCCCCGGCGATTGAGGCCGAACAGCTCGCACCGCCCTTGGAGTCGCTCGAGAACGACTGGGCGGTCGAGACGCCTGCCGACACCGGATCAGTTGCGGACGCCGAGCAGCAGCCGACTGAACCCGCGAATGTGCTTCCCGAGACGGGCGTGACCGAAAACACAATACCTCCTGCCGAAGCACCTGCGGCCGAAACTTCGACCGCCGAGTCCCAGCCCGAACCGGAAGAGGACGCGGCATTGATTGCTCAGGCACCGGCTTTAGTCCCCGAACAGCCGCAAACGAATCCGACCCGTGAGGTCGAACCGCTTCCTGTACCCGATGTCGTTCCGGTCGAACTGGCTCCGAGAGCCGAGACTCTCCCCCTTTCCGAAACATCCGACACACCGCCTGCGGCCGAGACCCCGGTAGCTATCTCCACCGAAACTCCCCGAGTCTCCGAGACGCCTGAGGCTTCCGACCGTCTTTATGCCTTACCGACTAAGCGGCCCGCACAGCAGAATGTTGAGGCTCCCGACGCAGCGAAAGTCTCGTCGACCGAATCGGGGAATTCTTCCGAAGAGCTTTTACCCTTTAAGACTCTGGTCCCTTCCGGGGCTTCCCAAGTCGTGACCGTCGATAAGAGCACCTCTGTCGACCAAGGGGTGATCAGTCAGGTTTCCGCGGATGTCCCTTCCGGGCAACCGGAATCGACGACGACCGCTTATTACGAACAGCCGGTACCCGTTGAAACGGCCAAACCGATGGCCATCTCAGTCTATATGGCCGGCGCCGGTGAAAACTGGGAGGGGATTGCCGCTAAGTTCGGTCTTTCCGCCGAAGAATCAATTCGGTTCGCCGAAATGAACTCATTCCGTATCAATGCCGACCGGACGGTGACCGAGGGAATGAAGTTAATGCTTCCGAAACACTGACTCTCCCCCGCCACTGCCCGGTTTAAGTTTCCCCGGTGAAAGACCGATATAGTCTGTGAAAGTGTCTTAATCGTTTGTTTTTGGCACCGCGGTGAAATCGATTTCAGGATGATCCGAATGAGCGGTCAGGAAGAAAGGGCGTTTCGGCGTCCGTTTTCGTCGGTCCCCGATATTGAATCCTATTATCCCTCCGTTTCGGCCGAAGGGGCTCGTGTTCGGTTGTTTCGGGCTTTGGATCGTGGAGAAGGGGTTGCTTTTCTTTTCGGCGAGGCCGGACTCGGCAAGACGCTTCTTTTTCGTGTTTTAGCCAATCAATTCGAGCTGGATGCTCCGGTGATTACCCTGTCGAGCGCTCGGATATCGAGCCGCCGGTCGTTCTATCTGCAACTTCTCTTCAAGCTTCGTTACGATGCCTCTGTTTCCGACGAAGATGAACTACGTATTCGCTTTTTCGAATATCTCCGTCGTAGCGATTACCCGCACCATATCCTCTTTATCGATAACGGAGAGACCCTGCCGTTTGCTGTCATTGACGAAATTCGCGCACTCCTCGATGTGGAATATCGGGGGGAACCACGATTTCGTGTGGCTTTTGCCGGGCTACCCCGCTTTGAAGAACGTCTGAACGAGCCGAAGTATTCCCGCTTTTCTCAGCGAGTAACCGCTCGTACCTGGTTAGACCCTTTTGGGCGAGACGAAACGCTTGACTATATCGCACGCCAGATGAAACGTGTTGCCGAAGATTACGGCGGACTTTCATTCGATGTCGCCGCGGCAAAACTGGTCCATAAATTCGCTGATGGGGTTCCTCGCCTAATCAACCAGATTTGCGATCTTGCGATTTATCTCAACGGCGAAAGAAATGCGGCGATCTCCGAAGCGACGGTGCGCAAGGCATGGGGCCGTTTACAGCAGATCCCCGAAGAAGACATGCAGCCTTCGTTTCCCGACGGGGGGCTTGGAGACGGGGTGAGTTCCCTTTCCGACGAGGAGGGATCTTTCTCGGTCATCGAGTTCGGTGAACTTGATGACGAACCTGTCTCACAGGTCGAGCGTGATGAGAGCCGGAATCCCGAGTCAGGTGTTTCCTACGGCCCGCTTTCCGAAGAAAGCACAGCGACAGAAGAATCGATTATCCCCTTTGTGCCAAAGCCCTCACTCCCGGAGGAGAAACCTCGTGTTTTGCGTGAAGAAGAGATCGTCGGTGGAGAAGAGAGTGAGATTCTCTCGATGGATGGGCGGAACATTTACTGGCAGGCCGACTCCGACCAGTGTTGTGCCGATGTCCCCTGCAAAGGTGAGGATTGGGATGCCGACGAGATTGTCGACGAATCGGATGCCGTTCTGGAGTACGACTCGATGATCCGCGCAAAACTCCTTCGGGATTTCCCCGGCGAAAATGAAGAGACCGTCTCGACCCACCGGATTGAGGAAGATGCTTTGAGGCGAGACATCACTGGCCAGCCCGACCGCCTGATGGAACAACTTCGCCTCAAAGAAATGGAAGTTGCGCAGGAACTCGATGTGATTCGTAAGATCCGACAGATGCACGACGGGCTCGCCTCTTGTCACAATCTCGGGGAGACGTTTCCCGAACCGGGGTCCGTTAAAAAAGAGCAGCCCAAGAACCGACCGTTTCTTAATGTCTTCGAGAAAATTTACACGAAGCAGGATAAGAAGCGGTGACATTTCGCTTTTCCGAATCGTCGGGGAATATCGTAAAGACGTAGCGACCAAATTCTTGCCCGTTATACCGGCGTGAGAGAATGGTCGCCGGGGAATTCTTCGTATGTTCTCGAATAGAGTAGCGCGAACTCTCCGGCAGGGAGCCTGGCCCTCGTTGCGGCCGTTATTGCCATCGAACCTGCGTCGATCACACCGTCCACAAACGCGCCGTCGGCACATTTGCCGAGAATCGTTTTAAGACGTGCCGCGTCGAATCCAGACGAGTGGCACGTCAGCAGAACGAAGGGAAAACTCGGATCAAGGATGGCAAAGAGAATCTCCAGAAGTTTTGGTAGGTCACGCGCCAGACGCCAGACCTCGCCTCGTGCGCCGTGTCCGTAGGTAGGCGGATCGAGAATGACGCCATCAAAGAATCGTTTTCGTCTCCGTTCCCGCCTGACGTATTTTACCGTGTCGTCGACAATCCAGCGGATCGGCGCTTCGCCGAGACCGGAAAGTTCCGCATTTCGTCTTGCCTGTCCGACGATGTTTCGCGCGGCGTCGACGTGTGTAACTTCGGCCCCGGCCGAGGCACAGGCAAGCGTACTTCCTCCGGTATAGGCAAAAAGGTTCAGTACGCGCATCCGTCGGCCGAGTGTTACCATTCCCTTTCGACAGAGACCGTAAAGACGACCCCAATTTCGTGACTGTTCCGGAAAGATTCCCAAATGCCCGAACGGAGAGCCTTTCAGCTCCAAGACAAAATCGGGTGTTGTATGAACGACCCTGCCGCCTAGCTCAAGAAACCTGTTTCCTTCGTCGGAACGAGAAATCCACGTTCCTCGGACACCGAGCGCCGTGTCGCTGCGACCCGTTTCGTCGGCCTGAAAAAAGAGGTCGGCAGCACACCACGTTTCCGCTGACCGCCGAAGCGAACGAAACGCGGGGGGAGAAGGCCGGTCGGTAACGATCTTGCCAAACCGTTCCAGCTTTCTCCCCCCGCCAAAATCAAGGAGTTGATATTCTTCCGTCCGAAACATTACGACTTTGCGGTTTCGGCCTCCGCGGCCTTCGGTTCCCGACCGAAGATCACGAAGAACACGGTCCAGAAGATAACGAAGTAAGCCGGGTAGGTGAAGAATTTCTTCCAGTCACGGCGCTCTACCTTGAGCCAGGTATCTCGGTCGAGAGGTATCTGTTCTTCCTGTGCCGCTTCGACCGCGGTAATCTGTTTTTTGATATCATCGATTTTGGTGACGTTAAAGTTCGGATATGAACCGAGAAGAATCTCGTCGTCTCCTAACCCCTTGAGCGCTTTCTGGAAATTCTCGTCATCCGGATAGAGATCGACGATCTTATCTTTGGTGAGGCCTTCGGCGGTCAGCACACCGTTTTCGTCGGTGTAGTTGGCGAGACTGACGGCGTTAAACGCGTTCTTTTCCCCCATCGCGTATTTCAGCGATTTGGCAAGTTCGAGGTATTTGAGATTCGAGTCTTTAGCGGACCATTCGGCGAGTGGTGCAACTTCTTTGATCTCGTCGCTCAACTTCGGGGCCGCTTTGCTCATCTGGACGTCATAAATGACACCGCTTAGGAGCTGACCGACTCCCAAGAGGAGGAACGCCAGGAGTGCCTGAACGCTTGCTTTGAGGTTGTCGGGAGCGACCTTATCACCGAACATATAGCTGGCGGTGTAAAGGAAGGCGTAGGCCATCCCGTGAAGAAGAATGGCAATCACCGCGAACGAGAATCCCTCTTGCGTGAAGAGAATATAACGAACCGCCCAGGCGGCCATCCCGAGAACGAGGACCCATTTTAGCCCGATTCGGGCAACGGCGACGGCCAGGAGCGCCATGAAGATAAGTTCCGAGAACTGATTGAACGTACCTAGCGCAACCGGGGCCGGGTAGCCGTGGTCGACGAGGTACGGGCCGAGCGCCGGGAAGTAGAAGTTACTTCCGAAAATGCTGACCAGGAAGGCGCAGAGGAGGAAGCAGGTGAACCTCCAATCTTTGAACAGCGCGAAAGCCCCCAGGCCAAGCGCATCACTCTTTTCCCCTTCGGCCGGTTTTCCCTTTGGAGGGGTATTCGGGAGGGTGTAGGCATAAAAGCCGTAAAAGAGAGCAATGCCGCCGCCGAGGAAGAAGAAGTTTGGGGTCGTAGCGCCGCCGCAGAAGCATTCGATGATCAGGTTGACCAGAATCCAGCCGATAGTTCCGAAGATGAAGACGTTCGGTGCTTTATCTTTATTCGGAATATGCTTAAAAACGACCGCATTGATCAGCGGAATCGACGGAAGGAAGCACATTCCCGAGACGAGCATCAGAATCATCAAGGGCCAGAACGGGATCATTTCGCCCGAATCAACGGCCGTCTTACAGATGTAACCGGAGGTGACCAGAGCCAGACCGTTGATGATCTGCAAAAGCCCCAGAACTTTCTGAGCCGAGAAAAGCCGGTCGGCCAAAGGACCGATGAAAAGGGCCGCCAGGATAACACCGATCGGATAGGCGTTGTAGATCCAGCCCGTTCCCATATGCACACCGCAAAAGTCGACTTCCTGGAGTTTACCGGCCAGATAAGCTCCCAGGGCGATACTCCAGCTTCCCCAAATGGCAAATTGAAGAAGATACGCTAATTGCAGCCGGGGGTAAATGCCCCCCGGCTTTTTGAGGTCGGCAGCAGCTGCCGCGGCACTTTCATTGGCCATGCTTTTGTTCCTCCGTTCATTGTGTGATGCTGACTTCAGTAGGATATGTCCCGGATGAAAACATCCGCCGTAATTATACGACCTTTCGGGGGCGGATTGCAAGGCGGATGTGGTTTTTTCACGAAAATTCTGCGAAAAAAGACTGATATCTACAACGAAAACCCCGGGTTTTTTACGGTTATGCCGAAAAGCTCGATTTTGCCGGAAAAGCTGCCGATACGCTTTATGACTATTATAATTAGGGGAAGCGGGTTCAAAAAGTCGCGATATCCGGAGATTTTCGAATGCGCAATTGGCTGAAAACGAGTGCTGTTTTGTTGTTTGCAGCGGGGACGAGCGTTTTGTCGGCTGCCGATACTTCCTCGTCCTCACGAGCCGTTTCTCCCCGAACCGAGCGCGAGTCGCGGCTTCTTTCCGCGCCGGAATTTACCTCATCGCAATCTCCTGATCTGGCCGATACCGAAGAGTCGTTTAAAGCCGACGGAACCGAGGGTTCCCTGACGGTTTCCGACCACGACTATCGGGATTTCGTGACTCGTGAGGAATTCGAGCGGGCGGTTTCCGGTCTGGCGTGGAAAAAAGGCCCGTTCACAATTACCCCCTACGGGTTTCTCTGGGCCGATATCGCCTGGAACTCTTCTCGCAGTGCGACCGACGGATGCTGTCTTTACTCTCTTTCCGATGCAGTTGATGACTCGCAGGGAGCGTCGGTCGACGCGCGAATGTCGCGTATCGGCGCAATGATCAACGGGCCCGGTTTTCCGGGGAATCCCTGTTGGAAAATGAGAGGGGTTCTGGAAGCGGATTTCGAAGGGCAGGTCAATTCCACGCGCAACAGGGGGCAACTCCAGCTGCGTAAGGCTTTTGTTGAGCTGAATAACGAACATGCCGACCTTCGTTTCCTCTTTGGCCAGGATTGGGATATCATCTCACCGCTCGCACCGCAGATGCTCAATTACGTTCCCGCCGGTTTTGCCGGGAATATCGGCTACCGCCGGTGCCAGTTTCGAGTTGATAAAGGTTTTCGGTTCAGCGCCGACTGCCGAATCCTCTGGCAGCTCGCCATCGTCGACTCGTACGGAGCCGACTACAACTCCACAAGCGGCGTTGCTTCTCAATCGGGGGGCTGGCCTATCATCGAAGGTCGTTACGCGGTAACCCTCGGGAAGTGTAGTCGTCCGGAAGGGCCGATCACCCTCGGGGTTTCGGCGCATGTCGGGGAGGAAACCTATCGCTTTTCGCCGATTGGCGGCACTTACGCTTCCACCTCGGAGCTGGAACATGTTCAGACTTGGTCGGTCAGTTTTGACGCCGACGTTCCGATCACCAAAAAGATTTCGTTCCTGAGCGAAGGGTTTTACGGTTGTGACCTGAGCTCCTTTATGGGTGGGATCAACCAAGGGGTCGACCTTTACCGACGTGACGGTATCCGTGACTGTGGCGGATGGGCGGCCTTCCGCACCGAAATTACCGACAAGCTGACCAACAATATCGGTTACGGTATCGATAAGCCGAACGAGGACGATCTGCAAGGGACGACGGTCGCCTCGGGGGGGAAGAGTTCCTTCCGCACACGCAACGAGCTCTTTTTTACCAATCTCCTTTATCAGTGGAATAAAGCCCTGATGACCGGCATCGAGTTCGGCTACTGGAGAACCGATTGGCAACAGAGCGACGTTTCGAGTTCCGATGTCCAATACATCGATATGGACCGCGGCAAGACGTTCCGCATCGACTGCGCCGTGCAGTACCTCTTCTGATGAAAATCTATGCTTTGGTAGACTGTGATTCCTTTTTCGCTTCTTGCGAAAAGGTTTTCCGTCCCGACTGGGCCGAGAAGCCCATCGTTGTCCTTTCGAACAACGACGGGTGTGTCATTGCCAGAT
Organism: Thermoguttaceae bacterium; assembly: GCA_050943135.1. GTDB lineage: Bacteria > Planctomycetota > Planctomycetia > Pirellulales > Thermoguttaceae > RUG695. Next base: position 53,386 of record JBMNOP010000014.1, read on the forward strand.
CCGTCGAAGCTAAACCGCTTGTCGCCATGGGAACTCCCTGGTTTCGGATCAAGAGCCTGGCCAAACAACTGGGGCTTGTCGTCTGTTCTTCCAACCACGTCCTCTACGGTGATATGAGTCGCCGTGTGATGGAGACGCTCGGTCAGTGGTCGTATGATGTTGAAGTCTATTCGATCGACGAGGCGTTTCTCGATTTGACGAGGCGCTACCAACGTGACCTGGAAGAAGGCAAACCGATCGGTCGGAGCCTTGCCACCCTTGGACGAGAGATTACCGAGACGGTTCCCCGTTGGACCGGTATTCCCGTTTCGGTCGGGATCGGTCCGAACAAAACGCTGGCGAAACTGGCCAACCGAATCGCCAAGGACCTTCCCGGTCGCCTTTTCGGCGTGATGAATCGTGCCAAAAGGGAGAAGGTGCTTAAGGCATTTCCGATTGCCGATCTCTGGGGGGTCGGACGAAAACTTCTTCCCCGCTTGGAACGGTTTGGGCTGAAAACTGCATGGGACCTGAGTCAGCTTGACCCGCTGGTTGTCCGTCGGGAATTTTCCGTGGCTCAGGAACGATTGGTTCGGGAACTCAACGGCGAAGTCTGTTACGGTGAAGAACCTCCGGAGCATAAGAACATTCAGATCACCCGTTCCTTTGGAAAGACGATCACCGAGGCGGCTGAACTGGAAAAGGCCTTTGCTTCGTTTGCGGTCCGTGGCGCACGGCGGTTGCGGCATCTCGGTCTAAAGGCTTCGGCCGTCTCGGTTTCCATCGCCACAAACTTGTTCCGGCCCGAACTTCCTCAGCATTCCCCGGTCTCGGTTGTGGGCTTTTACCGTCCGACCGACGACACGGTGGAAATCCTCAAGGGGATTCTTCCCGTTTTGCGCACGATCTACAAGGCCGGGTATGCCTACAAGCGCGGTGGAATCACATTGATGGACCTTGTTCCGGCCGACGTGGCTCTGTCGCAGGAGTCTCTTTTCGGCGAGACTCCCGATTTTGAATCGCCGTTAGGTACCGATCAATCTTCGCGCCAGAAGCGCGCCGAGCTGTACCGGGCGGTCGACCGAGTCAACGAAATCGGAGGGCGCACGAAAATCTTCTTTGCCGCCGAAGGAACCGACCGAGTCTGGATCCCCTCTTCCGAGTTTGTCTCCCCATGCTGGACGACCGATATGGATCGACTTCCGGTTGTAAAAGCCGAATAGCGAGGGCTCTTTCCGGGTTGCCGGTGGTACCCTGAGCGCCTTGTTTTCCCCTAGTTTTGTGCCTGAAAAAGAAATTTCTTCCCCGAATCCCCCCTTGTCCGAAATCGTTAAAAATGTTATCATCAGAGGGTACGTTTTATGGTGGAGGGGCTCGCTTTATTTTACGTGCGCCTCTCGTTACTTAGGATCCACCGACACTCGAGGATCGTTCACTGTTGCCGCACGACGAAAGGGTTTCTTTTTATGGCGACCACATCCAAACGGAAGTTTGACTACGACGCGAAGAAAATCAAAAATTTTGGTCGGCAGATCATAAAATTCGATGTTCCCGATCTGACGATTTTGCAGAGGGACAGCTATAAGAGATTCCTCCAGTTCGAAACCGATCCCGACAAACGTAAAAATTACGGTCTGGAGGCCGTTCTCCGAGAAAGTTTCCCGATCAGGTCGACCGACAAAACCTGCCGTTTGGAATATGTTTACTATGAACTGGAAAAACCTGCTTACACTATCGAAGAGTGTCGTCGCCTGAGGTTGACGTACGGCTATCCTTTTAAGGTTCGTCTCCGAGTGGTCGGCGGTGAAGATCAGATCGAAGAAGACGTCTACCTCGGAACGATCCCGATCATGCTCGGCGGAGGAGAGTTCATCATCAACGGGGCCGAGCGCGTAGTGGTTAACCAGTTGCATCGCAGCCCCGGGATCGACTTTGTCAAAACGGTTGATGAGACCGACAACTCCGTTTCCTATAGCAGCCGTATTGTCCCGGAACGGGGTAGTTGGATAGAGCTTTTTATCGTCTCGAAGGTTCGGAAAGACCCGAACCGTATCGAGGTCCAGATTGACCAAGGCACCAAATTCTGCGTGATGGATCTCATCCGAGCGATGAGTTCCGATTACAGTTCCGATGAATCCCTTCTGCGCCTTTTCTTTGACACCAAGACAGTCTCGCTGCGCGGTGGCAAAAGTGCCGATAAGATCGTCGGCAAAATCTCGGTCAAGACCCTTTGCTATCCCGACGACACCGACCGGGCTGGAGAGGTCATCGTTTCCTCCGGTTACGAAATCGATGTAGAGGCGGCCTCGGCCATCGCCACCTGTGGTATCAAAAAGGTAGAGGTTTTCGATGCCCCGCCGGTGAAAGATCTTATCCTGCCGACCTTCCGCAAGAGCGATACCCATTCGACCGAAGAAGCCCTTCTCAAGTTTTACTTGCGCCTGCGTTCCGGAAGTCCTGCTTTGTTAGATAAAGCGAGGCAGTTCCTCAACGAAAAATTCTTCGACCCGAACCGCTATCGGCTCGGAGAAGTTGGCCGTGTCCGGATCAACCGTAAGTTCAATCCCGACTACTGCGAACCGGAAGACGGGATTCCGCTCGAAGATATGGTTCTCAAGGTTGATGATCTGATCCAAGCCGTTCGTTATCTCAACAAGCTCTGGTCGAACGAAAGCACCGACAGGTCTGACCGTTCCGAAAACGGCGTCCATTCCGATGATATCGATCACCTCGGGAACCGTCGTGTGCGCACCATCGAAGAGTTAGCTTGTGAAGATCTGCGCAAAGGGTTTATAAAACTTCGTCGTTCGACCGAAGAGAAACTCCGCGCCGATTCTTCCCCCCGTAATGTGATCAACAACCGCAACGTCTCGAACGCCATCGACTCTTTCTTCGGCCGGGGCGAACTTTCGCAGGTTGTCGACCAAACGAATCCTCTCTCGATGCTCACGCACGAGCGGCGTCTCTCGGCTCTCGGTCCCGGCGGTTTAAACCGTAAACGTGCCGGCTTTGAAGTGCGTGACGTTCATGCTTCGCACTATGGCCGGATTTGCCCGATCGAGACACCCGAAGGTGCCAATATCGGTCTGATCTCGAGCCTTTCGATCTATTCGCGGGTTGACCGCCTCGGATTCCTCGAATCCCCCTACCGTAAAGTCGTAGACGGCAAAATCACTAGAGAGATCCAGTGGCTTCGTGCCGATGCCGAGCACAATGTCTGCGTCGTTCCCGCCGACGTCAAGGTCGAACTGATTGAAGAGAAAGACTCCGAATTCGTTGGCAAGATTCTTCCCGATCCGGTCTCGGGACAGGTGATCGCCCGGAGGAACGGCGAATACGTCACGGCTCCGATCGAAGATGTTCAGTACATGGACGTCAGCCCCAACCAAATGCTTGGGGTTTCGGCGGGCCTGATTCCCTTTCTCGAGCACGATGATGCCAACCGTGCCTTGATGGGCGCGAACATGCAGCGTCAGGCGGTTCCGCTTCTTCTTTCCGAGGTTCCGCTCGTCGGTACCGGACTGGAAGAAGCCACGGCGCAAAATTCGAGTCTTCTGGTGAAGGCCGAACATTCCGGGAAGGTTACCTATGTCGATGCCGAGAAAATCGTCATCACCTACAAAGACAAACTGGGAAACGAATACCCGGAAGAACATATCATGCGTAAGTTCGTCGGTTTAAACGAACGCACCTGCCAAAACCAAAAGCCGCTTGTCAAACCCGGAGATGATGTCAAAGCCGGTGACATCATTGCCGACGGCGCTTGTACTGACCACGGAGTTTTGGCCCTCGGGCGGAACGTTTTGGTCGCCTTCATGGTCTGGGATGGTTTCAACTTCGAAGATGCCATCATCATTAGCGAAGAGCTGGTTCAGAACGATACCTACACCTCAATTCACATTGAAGAGTACGACGGAGAAGTGCGTGAAGCAAAGGCCGGTCGGGAAGAGTTCACCCGAGAGATTCCGAACGTCAGCGAAAAGGCTTTGCGGAATCTCGACGAAAAGGGTGTGGTTCAGATCGGTACGTATGTCAAGCCGGGCGATATCCTGATCGGTCGTGTCAAACCGAAAAATAAGACAGAGCTTGCTCCCGAAGAGAAGCTCTTGCACGCGATCTTCGGTCGTGCCGGCCAAGACGTCAAAAACGACTCCGTGGTCGTTCCTCCGGGGGTTGAAGGGGTGGTGATCGACGTTCATCGTTACAAGAAACAATCTGGCATGGACGAAGCCGAACTGCGCGAATTCAAAAAAGAGCAGGTTCGAATCGAAGAGGAGGGGAATAAAGCGATCGCCGATGTTTTTACCGCGATGGTTCTCGAGCTGGAAGACGCCTGTGGGCGCCACCTCGTCGAAGCCGGCGACCCGAAAGCGGAACTTTGCCACGACCGCAAAATCGTCGATGTCGTAAAGAACGCTCGCAACTTCAATTTTGGCGTAATCTGCGATGCCAACGAGATTGAACCGAAATCTCCCTTGGGCAAAGAGATGCGTAAAATTTACGAGAGACACAACATCGCTCTGCAGCAAACGATCGATAAACGTGACCGTGCCATCAACTCACACCTTTGCGGTGAGCAGCTTCATCAGCAGGTATTGGAGATGGTCAAGGTCTATATTGCCACCAAGCGTGTCATCTCGGTCGGTGATAAAATGGCAGGTCGTCACGGGAACAAAGGAGTGATCGCCAAGATCCTCCCGAAAGAGGATATGCCTTACATGGAAGACGGCACCCCGATCCAAATTATGTTGAATCCGCTTGGTGTACCTTCTCGTATGAACGTCGGACAGATTCTCGAAACCCACCTCGGTTGGGCGGCCTCGAAACTCGGCTATCACGCACAGACTCCGGTTTTCGACGGCGCTTCCGAAGAGCAGATCAACGACCAGCTTAAAGCTGCCGGTCTTCCGCCTCACGGCAAGGTTCGGCTTTATGACGGTCGTACCGGCGAACCATTCGATCAGGAAACGACGGTCGGGTATATCTACATGCTCAAGCTTCACCATCTAGTCGATGACAAAATCCACGCCCGTAACAGCGGTCCTTACGCCCTGGTTACACAGCAGCCACTAGGGGGGAAAGCCCGTTCCGGCGGTCAGCGTTTTGGGGAAATGGAAGTCTGGGCGCTTGAAGCTTACGGCGCGGCGTACACCTTGCAAGAAATTCTGACGGTCAAGAGCGACGATATCGAAGGGCGGAAAAAGATCTTCGCTTCGATGGTCAGTGGCGAGAATACGCTCGAAGCCGGTACTCCCGCCAGCTTCGACGTTCTTTTGAACGAGGTCAGGGGTCTTGCGCTTGATATGGATCTGATTCCCGACACTCATCGGGTTTTTCTTCCACAAGACGGCTACGGCAACTAATTGTCCCATCTTTTGTTTGGAGGGGCAATCAGTTTCCTATGAAATCATAAAGGCGTGCAACCGGTGGGTTGCACGCCTTTTCCTCTTTTAGTAGAATGGGGGCGATGGTTTTTCTTTCTGTCCGAAGACGGTCCTTTCGACGGAAGAGTTTATCGGTCATACATAAATTGGGCGTATAAAATAACTTAAGAGGAGTGTTTAATTCGATGAGACTGATCTCTGCGGTTCTCCGGCTTTTAGGGCTGGTTTTCCTTCCGTTTACCTTCGGCGTGTTTGCGCAGGAAGTTTCGTTTCCGAACAAGATGCCGGCTGAAACGAATCAGATCCCCGAGAATCCTTCCTACGACGACATGACGAAGATTTTTGCCGACCCCTTCGGTCATGTCCGAACGGGCGTTTATTGGTACTGGCTTTCCGGCAACTTTTCGAGCGAAGGGGTGGTGAAAGACCTTCACGCGATGAAGTCTGTTGGAATCGACCGCGCCTATATCGGCGATATCGGAGTTGACGACATTCCGCGCGGCGAAGGGCGGACCTTTTCACCCCAGTGGTGGGACGCGATTCACACCGCGCTCAAGACGGCGACTGAACTGGATATCGAAATGGGCATATTCAACTCACCCGGCTGGAGCCAGTCGGGGGGGCCTTGGGTCACACCCGAACGGGCGATGCGCTATTTGACCGCGAGTTCGGTAAAAGTTTCCGGTCCGGTGAAGTTTTCCGAAAAACTGCGGGTGCCCGGCCAGGGGAAAGCCGCGCAAGAGTATCATGATGTAAAGGTGATTGCGTACCCGGCCCTTCCCGAAGACGGAGAGCAGGCGAGGGAACTCGACGAACTCGAGGGAAAACTTTCCAAAGGCCGCACAACCTCAATTGATCTGAAATTCGATCGGCCGAAAAAGGTTCGGAGCCTGACCATCGAAATCACTCCAAACCCGGTCATCGCCGAAGGGGTTCTTTTGGTCAAGTACGGCGACGATTGGAAGAATGTGGTCGACTTTACGGTCAACCGATTCAATCCCGACATCAGTGTCGGTTTTATTCCTTATGCGCCGACGGTCGTCTCGTTCCCCGCCACGGAAGGTGACATGTTCCGTATCGAACTCAAGGCCGACCGCGACGGTTCTTCGGTCTCGCGCATCCTCCTTTCGGCACAGCCGCGGATTGCTTCGTTCTATGAAAAGACACTGGCCAAACTCCACCAAACTCCTCACCCTATGTGGACAGAATACCAGTGGCCTGCCGAGGCGCCGGTTGATGACTCGCTCTACCTGGTCGATCCGGCGAAGGTAGTCGATCTTACCGATCATCTGGCTGCCGACGGAACCCTGACCTGGGATGTTCCGGAAGGAGACTGGGTAATTCTTCGAACCGGAATGACACCGACCGGGCAAAAGAACGCTCCGGCGGTTCCCGAGGCAACCGGTTATGAAACAGACAAAATGAGTCGCGAACATATCAAGTTCCACTTTGATTCTATGATAGGGGAAATCCTCAGGCGGTTTCCCAAAGAGGATATCAAGTCGTTCAAATACGTGGTGCAAGACAGCTACGAAGTCGGTGGCCAAAACTTTACCGACGCTTTCTTCGAAAAGTTCGCAAAAGAATTCGGTTATGACCCGACTCCCTATCTTCCCGCCTTCTTCGGAACGGTCGTCGGTGACCCCGACAAGTCGAATCGTTTCCTGTGGGATTTGCGTCGTTTCATTGCCGATGAGATAGCCTACGCTTATGTCGGGGGATTGCGCGACGCGAGCAACGAATACGGTTTGAAAACCTGGCTCGAGTGTTACGGACACTGGGGGTTCTGCGGTGAGTCCCTCCAATATGGTGGTCAGTCCAACGAGGTGGCAGGGGAATATTGGAGTGAAGGAACCCTTGGCGATATTGAAAACCGTATTGCCTCTTCTTGTGGGCATATCTATGGCAAACGTCAGATTTGGGCCGAGTCGAATACGGCCGCAGGGAAACCGTACGGACGCAGTCCGGTCAATATGAAGGTGCGAACCGACCGGTTCTTCTCAGAGGGGATCAACAGCACATTGTTGCACCTCTATGTACAACAGCCCGACGAACGGATTCCCGGCATCAATGCGTGGTTTGGCAACGAGTTTAACCGGCATAACACCTGGTTCTCAATGCTGGATCTTTTCACCGCATATTTAAAGCGTGCTAACTACCTTCTGCAGCAGGGGGTTAATGTGGCCGACGCCGCATATTTCATCGGCGAAGACGCTCCGAAAATGACGGGAGTTACCGACCCAGAAATTCCATCCGGATATCAATACGACTTCATGAATGCCGAAGTGATCGAGTCGTCCCTCTACGTCAAAGACGGTCGTCTTACGTTGCCCAACGGTGCGCAGTATCGTGTTTTAGTTCTTCCGAAATTAGAGACAATGCGTCCGGCCGTCTTAAAACGTATTACAAAATTGGTAGAAGACGGCGCGATCGTTATGGGCCCGAAGCCGAACCGTTCGCCGAGTCTTGAAAATTACCCGCGGGCCGATGCCGAGGTGAAAGCTCTGGCCGACGCTCTTTGGGGCGAGGTTGACGGCGTTGCGGTTAAGTCGCGCCGATATGGCAAAGGGATTATCGCTTCGGGGATGACAATGCCCGAACTCTTCGCCCTTGCCGATGCTCCTGCCGATTGTGCGTGGCCCGAAGTGACCCCGTTGGTCTTCGGACACCGTCATCTCGAAGATGCCGAAATCTACTTTGTGGCAAATCAAAGTCAAGAACGTCTTGCCGAGATTCCCGTCAGTTTCCGGGTCTCCGGGAAAAAGCCGGAATGTTGGAATCCAACCACCGGGACGATACGCGATCTGACCGATTGGCAGACTGACGGCGGTACGACATGTATTCCTCTTTCCTTTGCCCCGCAAGAGAGTTACTTCATCGTCTTTGCGAAAGACGCCGTGCCGAGTCCGGCCAAAGAGGAGAATTTCCCCGAAGGCGAACTTCTGGCGAGCCTGGCTGGCCCCTGGACAGTGACATTCCATACCGACGAAATCCGTCGCGGTCCCCAAGAACCGGTTCTCTTCGAGTTCCTTACCGACTGGGCCCGGGATGAGAGCGACGACATCCGTTATTTCAGCGGTAATGCCGTTTATGAAATGACGTTCGATCTTCCGGCGGTACCCGCAGAAAGACAAGTGGTCCTTCAGCTTGGTAAGGTTGCCGAAATGGCAAAAGTGCGTCTGAATGGTGTGGAGATCGGTGGTGTCTGGACTTTCCCCTACGAACTCGATATTACCGGTGTGGTGAAGAACGTCCAAAATAAGATAGAGGTCGATGTCGTCAACTGCTGGCAGAGTCGCCTTTCGGGGGATGCCCGTCTTCCCGAAGGAGAGCGGAAGACCTGGCTTGCTCAGACAACCATCTTCAAAGAGGATCCGGGGCCGAAACAGTCCGGACTTTTGGGGCCGGTGACGATCAGGGTTCGGTAGTCGTTTCTGCGTGCTATACTGAGGGGAAATAAGAAGATGTCGGAGAATCCTACGGCGGCCAAGATCGAACGGTTTGCCGAATTTTTAAAAAAGGCCGATCAGATCGCGGTTCTTACCGGAGCCGGGATCTCGACCGAAAGTGGGATTCCCGATTTTCGGTCGGCCAACGGGCTCTATAATACGATGACTTCGGCCGAAATTTTCGACATTGATTTTTTTCGGCGGTACCCCGACCAGTTTTACCGCGTGATTACGCCAGTTTTCCGAAAAATTCTCGATGCCAAACCGAACGTCGGGCATCGGGCGTTAGCCGAGCTGGAAACGAGGCTGAGAAAACGGGTGATGATCGTAACGCAGAATGTCGACTCGCTCCATACTAAAGCGGGCTCAGGCGAAGTTGCCGAAATCCACGGAACCTTTCGCACCCTGACCTGTCTGGAATGTGAAAGAGGGTTCGTTTCCGACGAATTTCTTCCTGATCTTGCAATGGGAAATGTTTTACGGTGTCCTTCGTGCGGCGGTCTGATGAAACCAGACATCACCTTCTACGGCGAAGAACTCCCGGTCGCCCCCTTCGCCGCGGCGAAGCGGGCGATGTGGGAGGCGCGTTTGCTCCTGGTTCTCGGAACGTCGCTCTTGGTTCACCCGGCGGCCTCTCTTCCGCGGGAGTGTGACTCAGGGATCCCCTACGTCATCATCAATAAGACCGAGACCTGGTTCGATGGCCGTTCCGACCTTGTCTTTCACGAGTCGATCGGTGAGGTGATGGGGGAGGTACTAAGACTCCTATAGACAGAAACGGGTTCTAAGTCGAATCTTCCGCTGCCGGGCGCGTGTCCCCGCATCGATAAACGCCGTGTAACGATGCCTGCGCTTCAAGAAAGTCGGGCGACGTGTTGCAGGCTGTCTGAACTCCGATTTTAAGAGAACCCATTTCTCTTTCCCGGGGCTGGCGATCAGGTCGGGTATATTGTCACCGAGCATGTTGGGGCAAGTTCCGATCGCCAGACCGACAATCCCGGTTCGCGCGGTGCTTCGCGATAGAGGGAGTCAGGGTGTTCGATCGGTGCATGGGTCCTCGTGGAAGGCTAAAAGCAGGCGATAGATTTCGAGGTCTTATACCGTGCGTTCATCCGTGCGATTCCCTTCCGAAGCTGATCACTGATATTCGGAAGATTCGTTCGCCCGTGAAGGACTGAAACATTGGTTACCACAAAAGACACGTCTCCGCGCCCCGAGCGTGTCGCCCACGTTCGGGCAGGAGAAAATCCCGCATCGACACTGATCTTGTGTTCCGGCCCGCCGAAAGAGTGACGTAGGCAGGGACCGAGCGGATAACAACAAAGATCCTCCTGATACCGAGTCGGTACCGCGGCGAGGGGTGCATAAATTCTCAGAAGTGCAATGGACTGCGGAATACCGGTGTTTCTTTCCATGGTATAATTTTCGGAGGTTTTTCAAACGCTTTGGTAGAAAACCCTGTTCCCGTGAAAAGAGAATTCTCCGAAAGGAGAATTACGGGGACACAGACCTTGTTATGTCGGTCACGGCACGTAAAATGGAAAGAGTTCGTTTTCCGTTAAAGATTCCACCGAAAAGAACTCTTTCGATGAACGTCATTTTTCTTGTGGCTGGTTACGCCACCCGCCTCTACCCGCTGACGCGCGATTTTCCAAAGCCCCTCTTACCGATTGGGGGAAGGGCGATTCTAGATCGGCTCCTCGATGACCTGGCGACGACCAATACGGTAACACATTGTGCTGTTGTGACGAACGGGAAATTCGCTCCGATGTTTCGTGCTTGGGGCGCACAGAGGAAGTTTCCGATCCCGATCGAGATCGTCGATAACGGCACCCAAACCGATGAAACCCGTCTGGGGGCGGTTAATGATCTTGCCCTGGTTCTCGAGCGGCTCGATTTTTCCGGAAAGACACTCGTTGCGGCAGGGGATAACCTTCTCGATTTTTCGCTCGGTTGCTTTCTCGATTACGAGCGAGAGGGCACGACGAACTGTCTGATGCGCTACTATGAGCCGGATCTTGCGCGTCTGCGCCGATGCGGAGTTCTGGAACTGGGGGAGGGGGATTTGATCCTTTCGATGGAAGAGAAACCGATCGAGCCGAAATCCCACTGGTGTGCTCCTCCCTTTTACATTTACCGCGACCTAACCCTCGAAAAGATTAACCGTGCCTTGCACCAGGGTTGCGGCTCCGATGCTCCCGGAAGTCTCGCCGCCTGGTTCTGCCGCCGGGAACCGACCCGGGCCTTCAAAATGCCCGGCAAACGTTACGACATCGGCACGCTCGAAAGTTACCGGGAGTGCTGCCGGATTTTTGAGCAAGAGGAGTAATTCCGGCATGCCGAGACCGCGAAAAAGCTCTTCTAAAGAAATTCTACTCGCTGCCGCCGTCTCGGAAAAACTTTCGAACAATCGCGCGAAACTCTTCCCCGGTTTTGACCGCGCTGACTTCGGCTCGAAACGCGCTTGCGCCGAATCGGCCGCGCGACCAATCACATGCCCATTTTCGCATAAGGATTGTTCCCTTTTCTTCCCCGAATCGGTCCAGCACCAAGTCAAAATGGTACAACAGAAGCGCGTGCTGTTCTTTTGGAGTCGGATCGGGAGGGATCGGGCGACCGGCAAGCCCTTCGGCGATCTGACGGAAAAGCCAGGGACGAGAAGTCGCCCCGCGGCCGATCATGATCCCGTCGACCGGATAGTTTTTCAAGCGGTCGATCCCCTCTTCGGGGGTGGTGATATCGCCGTTACCGATGAGAGGGATCTTTTTCAGAAAATCTTTGACCCGGGCGATCGCGTCCCAATCTGCTTTTCCGCGATACATCTGGGCAGCCGTCCGCCCGTGGACGGTGAGAGCCGCTCCTCCTGCATTTTCGACGGCTTGGGCGACATCTCGGGCATTAATGGTATCGGCGGTCAGTCCGAGACGAATCTTTGCCGTGACGGGGGTTGGCGCGATCCGCTTGGCGACCCGTCGAACCAGGTCTCCCACTTTTTGCGGGTCGCGTAGAAGATAGGAACCGCTCGCCGAATTTTTGGCTATCCGGCTTGCAGGACAACCAAAATTGATGTCAATAACGGTAACATGGTATTCGTCGACCAGGCGGGCCGCGGTCTCTTCGAGTGTTTCGGGAAGGTTATCCCAGATCTGAACTGCAAGAGGACGTTCTTCGTCGGCAACCCCCCAGAGGCGTTCCGGGTGTCCGTTGCCCGAAGCGTCCATATAGACGAACGACCGGGCACTTACCATTTCGGTCGCGATCAGACCGACGCCGCCGAAATGACGCAAAAGGGTCCGAAACGGCGCCGTAGTAAAACCTGCCATCGGTGCCGAAAGAAGGGGTGGGGCGATCAGCACGCCACCGAGATAAAATCCGCTCATTCTCCTTCGCTGCCGATCAGACAGTTCACGAAAGTCCGTGCGTCAAGGCTGGACGAGTAGGCGCTGACATACCGTGCGATCGAGCGGTTGAGTGATTCGAGCACTTCGATATAGCCGAGGGCGGCCAGACGTTTGTTCTCAAGGGTTTTCAAATAGAGATAGCCGTCATCAATCCTCTCGAAACCGGTAATTTCCGGCGCAAAGAGGTTTTCGACCGCGCCGAGGGAAAACCCACTTGTGTAACCTGCGCGAATCTTTTCGGGGATCAGGATCGCTTCGCTTGCCAGTTCGAAACTGCGCGACTGAACCGATTCGGACTGCAACGAGTAGTTGCCGTACCAGGGGGTAGAGCTTGGAATCGGCCACCCCTTTTCGGTAGAACGGCGGGTTTTGCGCATCAGGTCGACCTGACCTTCACGAATTTTGACACGCGATTGTGCGATCCGCGCGTCGGTCGAGGAGATGTACACACGATAGACGGCCAAGAGGGTTTGGTAATCCGGTGTATCGATCGAGGCTTGCCCGAGAACATCGAGAGCCTTTTCGGCGCTTTCTTTGATATGGGTCTCGACATTCAGTACGGCAATTGTGCTACGTAACGTCCAGTACGATTCGACTGCCGCCAGTCGTTCGGCACCCCTTTGCACCTGCGCGAGTGCTTCGTGGAGGGAGAGGGGAATCTCGACGATTTCGGTTTCTCCGCCGCCGCTGTTTGTGACCGGCACCTGGTAAAGAACCTTCGTGATTTGGTGAAGCAGTTCTTCCTGTTCCGGAGTCAGGTCAAGTGAGGTCGGTTCGGTTGTGCCCAGAGCCGACCTGGAGCTTTCCGGAGGGGGCACCGTCTCGGCCGGAGCATTGGCATGAGCGCTCGCTTCGGTATCGGGGGGAAGCAGGCTCGGCGACTCGGCTTCCTGGGCACAGAGCCGGGTGGCGCACAGCAGACAACAGAGGAATATGCCGAAGGAGAAATATCGGGTCATCGAAGCATCTCCGCGTTTTGACTCGGCCGGGGAATCGTCTGGTATTCCGGCTCGGTGGAGGGGTCGAACTGAGGGATCTCGGCGGGAACGGGCCGAGGCGATTTTTGAGATACATGGGTCGGGGTGGGGCTGACCGCCAACTTGATTTGCTCGGGCGCCTCCCATGTGGGGATCCCGGAGTGACCAGGCAGGGGGATCATTGTGGTGATCAGACGCTGACCACGGACATCTGAACCGACCGTCTCGGCCACATAGGCCGCAATCAATTTATTATAGGCCGTCACGGCGCGGACGAACTTTTCTTTGGTGTCGGCCAGTTTATCGGCGGCCGAGAGAAGAAGTTCCGCTGAGGTCCCACCGACAAAATAGAGATTTCGGTACGCTTCGAGAGCGTTGGCGGCTGCACGGTCGTACTGCATAACGACTTCGTAGCGGGTGGGGATTGTTTCGTTGAGAAGGGCGGCCTGCGGCGAAAGATTCCTTTCCCGCTTGATATGGTCATAACGGGTTTTATACGGAAGGGTATTCGGAATGTCGGTCGGAATCGCGAGGCGGAGCGTCTCTTGGTCCCGGGCCGAGGTTTGCCGCGCTCCGGCAAATTCGCACTGCGCTTCGGTGAAGGCAATTTTCGTCTTACCGACTCGTTGGGTGGCGAGCCGACGTGCCGAGACGAGCGCCGCGGTTTCGGCCGGCGAGAGGTTCTCCCCTTTAGTAAAGCGCGAAATACAGTCTTCAATGTCGCTGGCGTAGATGAGTGCCAGATGATAGAGAGCCAGGGCCTCGGTCAGTTCCCAGTACGATTCGGCAATACTTTGCCGTTCCACCGGCTGGGTGATCCCGTCGAGCGCATCGGACAGGGAAGTCGCTTGGTCGCGGAGTTGCCCGAGAACCGACGGAGGGATCGTGAGCAACGACTTGATCAGTTCCAATTCTTCCCCGGTTTCTTCTCGAGGTTCAGCTTGGGAGATGGGTTCTTGCGTGTTCGGAGTTGGCTCCTCCACTTCCGTCTCTTGGGGGATGTTTTCCGAAGCGGACGGCTCGGTCTGGTTCGGTGGTGTTTCGGGAATTTCTCGCGGTTGCAGGTCGACGGCTGCGCCGGGATGCATAATCTCGGCCGGCTGTACCGGAGGAGCTGTCGGAAGATCCGATTCGAACGGGTCAGCGATCACTATCGCGGCGTCTCCTTCGGGTTCAGAAAGATTATCTTCGAAAAGCGCGGCGTCGTCGGCAGAGACATACGTAACCGCTGCCCAAGCCAAAATAAGCAGGGAAATCCCGGCAAGACATTTTTTCACTCTTGCCATAACGCGTAAACTCCATTTGATACGGTGAGTGAAGACAGAACTCTCCAGGTCACATTATAGGGGATTTTTTCTTCTTTGAAAAGATGAATGGCTCGGAGGGACGATTCCCGGAATTCAGGGGGATCGGACTGTGCTAAAATGTCAGCGGTAGGAGAGAGGCGTGTCGGGCGAGTCGATGTTGAACGAGACGCTGTGCTTTCCCATGAGGAGTTCTTCCGGGAGGGAACCGAGAAATTCGCGACGCCAGCCGACCGAAAGACGGGGAGTGATACTCTCCGGAAGGGTGCCGGCGTAATAGGCAACCATTTCACGGGCGTCTTGGGGAACCGCCAGAATATTAGGGGAAAGGTCCCGCTTTTTCGCTTCGTTATGAAGAAGCGCCAGAAGCCACGCCGAGGCGATCGGATAGTTGGGATAGCTGAAACCGACCGGAATCTCGGGAAGGGCGAATTCCGGCATCGCCAGTCCCCGGGCCACGATTTTCGGCAACTCTTCCAAATACATGGCCGAATCGTTACGACGATGAATCGAGCGTAATGCGCCGAGCCGGTCGGGATCGGTGGTCTTCAGCTTGGCAAGTTCGATGATCACATCGTCACGCAAAATGTGGTTGGCTCTTCGTCGTTTCAGCGAGGCTTTTTTTTCACGCCAGAGCCACAGCTCGCGCACTATGGCCAGCTCTCTCCGTCCGAGCGAGGTAATTCCCGAAATTCGTTGCCACCTCAGTCCGGTAAACGAGGCAACCATTTGGGCGAGGTAATTATGCGTTTCTTCCCGGAACCAGGAATAACGGCCGAGTTTTTCGAGACGCCGTTTCAGCTCATCGGCCATCCGCGAAAGGAACAAGACATCGTTCAGCGCGTAGTCGATCTGCAAAATCGAAAGGGGACGCAACCTCCAATCGGTTCGCGTTTCGTCTTTCGGCAGATCGATATGAAGGAGCTCGTCAGCCAGTTTTCTCAGGCTTGCCGGGTAATCGATTCCGACAAACCCCGCTGCAAGTTGGATGTCGAACAGTTGGTCGGGAACCCGGCCGATTGCTTTATAGCAAAACTCCATTTCGGTCCGTGCCGAATGGGCCGTGACATGGAGCGTGGGATCACACAGACGGTTCCAAAAGGGAGTCAGGTCACCGACGCCCAACGGATCGATGAGGACGGGGCCGAACTCCGTTGCCGCCTGTACCAAACAGAGGTCGACCCGATACTTCCCCTCCGAGATGAACTCCGTATCGAAGTCGATCCGCGTTGCACCACGGATCGACTCCAAGTATTCGGAAAGCTCGTCCGGAGTCTGAAGAAAACGGTGTGACGTCATCGGATTCCTATGCCGTCGATGGGGAAATCACCGAAGGAAAATCAAGGTCATAACGACCAGGATCGGAAGAAGGATACACGCCGCGTACCCCATGTAACCGAAGAAGCTCGGCATCTTAATCCCCGACTGTTCGGCGATCGATTTCACCATGAAGTTAGGTCCGTTCCCGATATAGGTCATCGCGCCCATCATCACCGAACCGAGCGAAATCGCGATCAGGAACGCCAGCGAGATCGGCACACCCGAGACGGCTGCGTCTTCCTCGATCTTGGCCGCGTGGTCCGGGTTCCCTTTTGCGTGAGCCGCGTCGGCGGCTCTCGCCGTTTCGAAGAAGACGGCGTAGGTCGGTGCGTTATCGAGAACCGACGAGAGGGTACCGGTCATCCAGAATAATTCCTGTGCTTCGTTCAGGCCGATTTTACTTCCGACCGCATGGACGCTTTCGGTAATTTGTCCTCCTTTTTCATTCAGAATCTGTAAAGGCGCCTGCATGCAGAGAAAGATTCCGAAGAATAGGGCGGCCACTTCGATGATCGCGTGGAAATTGAAGTCGTTTTCGGCACGGACAGCCTTCGAACCGAGGAGGAGCGAAAGGAATACCATCGTAAGCTGGACGATCTCGCGCAGGAACATCGGCGGGTACCAATTGCCGAGTGGTTTGCTCGGGTCGAGGAACATCACGGCCAGCACGACGCCGAGCAGGCAGAAGAGGTTGGGCCACAGACCGCTAACCCGTAGAGGCTCGATGTTGCTGACGTCTCTTTTCAGGTCAACCGGTTCTTCTTTCCGGTAGAACCAGCAGGCATCCAAGAGGAAGTAGAGACCGATCAAAATGGCGTTGACAAAGAGCCACATCGGCCAGAGACTCAGGGTCCAGAGGAAATTGACCCCGCGCAGATACCCGAGGAAAAGGGGAGGGTCGCCGATCGGCAGCAGGCAACCGCCGCAGTTGCAGACCGTCAGAATGAAGAAGATAATCGTGTGGACCTTATATTTCCGCTGTTTGTTGGTGTCGATCAGCAGACGGATCAAGAGCATTGCCGCGCCGGTGGTGCCGATAAAACTTGCCAAGATTGCTCCGATCGCGAGAATGAGTGAGTTGAGCCGAGGTGTCGCCTTCAGGTCCCCCGAGATGCGGATTCCTCCCGTGATCGTAAAGAGGGAGAACAGGAGCACGATAAAGGCAATATACTCGCCAATAATGGCGTTCACAAAGATCGCCCCTGCTTTGGGGAGCGAGCCATCAACCACCTTGTGGGTCGGCCAGTGGAGGGCAACCGGCGAGGCGTGTACGAAGGCGTAGTAGAGCAGAACGATGAGCCCCAGCCCTGCGGCGACGAGGAACCGGTTGAGGTTGCTCTCCCAAAAGTGCTCCGTGGCCGGAATCAGGGGGAGAAACGCGATACAAAGGAGCAAAACACAGAACGGAACCGCTGCCCAGAGGGATGGGGATTTTACCTCATCCTCGACCGGTGTTTCGACCTCGGAGGCTACGGCCTCCTCGGCGGATCCCGCCACGGGCTGTTCATGTTGCTCAAGCGAAGCGTCCGTCCACTTCTGGGGCAGTCCCGCGAAAAGCAGGAGGATGTAGGCGGCAAAAAGGATGATCAATCCCCAAACAACCGGCTTGGTATTGGTTCCCATCGGTGCCGGCGTTTGAATCGTCTGTTCTGACATTGTGCTGACTCCTAATTTTGTGTGTTTCTCCTCTTTGTCGGCTTTCCGCCGACATCATCAGAGGGCGCGGGGCGACCGCAAGTCCTTCCCCCCGACAGAATCCGGCGGGGGGGAATGAGTATACTCCAGATCCATCTTATCCCATTTTCGCAATCAAGGAAGGGAGTAAGGGGGTTAGGTCTTGAAGAAAACGGTGTGATATCATCGGATTCCTATGCCGTCGATGAAGAAATCACCGGAAGAAAATCAAGGTCATGACGAACAGAATCGGAAGATGGGCGCAAGCCGTGTACCCCATGTAACCGAAGAAGCTCGGCATCTTAATCCCCGACTGTTCGGCAATCGATTTTACCATAAAGTTAGGTCCGTTCCCGATATAGGTTACCCCGCCCATCATCACCGAACCGAGCGAGAGCGCAATCAGGAACTCCAGCGAGATCGGCACACCCGAGACGGCTGCGTCTTCCTCGATCTTGGCCGCGTGGTCCGGGTTCCCTTTTGCGATGGCTGCGTCGGTGGCTTTGGCCATTTCGAAGAGGACAACGTAGGTCGGCGCGTTATCGAGAAACAACGAGAAGGAACCGGACATCCAGAAGAATTCCTGAGTTTCGTTCATCCCGATTTTACTTCCGACCCTATGAACTTTTTCGGTAATTTTTTCCCCTTTTTCCCCCAGAATCTGTAAAGGTGCCTGCATGCAGATAAAGATTCCGAAGAAGAGAGTGGCCACTTCGATGATCGCGCTGAAATTGAAGTCGTTTTCGGCACGGACGGCCTTCGAGCCGAGGAGGAGCGAAAGGAATACCATCGTAAGCTGGACGATCTCGCGCAGGAACATCGGCGGATACCAAGTGCCGATTGGTTTGCTCGGAGCGAGAAACATCACGGCAAGCACGACGCCGATCAGGCAGAAGAGGTTGGGCCACAGACCGTGAACCCGCAGAGGCTCGATATTGTTGACGTCACTTTTCAGATCAACTGGTTTTTCTTTCCGGCAGAACCAGAAAGCATCCAGGAGGAAGTAGAGACCGATCGAAGAGGCGTTGACAAAGAGCCACATCGGCCAGAGACTCAGGGTCCAGAGGAAATTAATCCCGCGCAGATGTCCAAGGAAAAGGGGAGGGTCACCGATCGGCAGCAGACAACCGCCGCAGTTGCAGACTGTCAGAATGAAGAAGATAATCGTGTGAACTTTGTATTTCCGCTCTTTGTTGGCGTCGATCAGCGGACGGATCAAGAGCATTGCCGCACCGGTGGTGCCGATAAAACTTGCCAGGATTGCCCCGATCGCGAGAATGAGCGAGTTGAGCCAAGGTGTCGCTTTCAGGTTGCCCGAGATTCTGATCCCCCCCGTGATCGTGAAGAGGGCGAACAGGAGCACAATAAAGGAAATGTACTCGCCGATAATGGCGTTCACAAAGATCGCCCCCGCCTTGGGGAGCGGACCGTCGACCACCGCGTGGGTCGGCCAGTGGAGGGCGACCGGCGAGGCGTGCACGAAGGCGTAGTAGAGCAGAACGACGAGTCCTAACCCTGAGGCAACGAGGAACCGGATGAGGTTCCTTCTCCGAACACGTTTCATGGCCGGAATCAGGGGGAGAATCGCAATACAAAGGAGCAAAACACAGAACGGAATCGTGGCCCAGAGGGGCGGGGATTCTACCTTATCTTCGACCAGGGGTTCGGCTTCGGAAGCAGCAGCCCCCTCGGCAGATTCTGTTACGGGCTGTGAAACGCGCGTCCACTTTTGGGGCAGCCCCGTGAAAAGCAAGAGAGTGTAGGCGGCAAAAAGAATGATCAATCCCCAAACAACCGGCTTGGTATTGATTCCCGCCGGCGCCGGCGCTTGAACCGTCTGTCCTGACATTATGCTGACTTCCTAATTTTTTGCGTTTTCCCCTCACGTCGGATTTCCGCCGACACTATTGCAAGGGCCCGGATGACCGTAAGTCCTTCCCCCGGCAGAACCCGGCAGGGGGAAATGAGTATACTCCAGACTCCATTCTATTCCATTTTTGCAATCAGGGAAGGGAGTAGAGGAGGGTAAGTCTTGTGGACAATGAAGAAATGAAGTGTCACATTCGGCACTCTCCGGAAAGAGATGCTTACGACTAGGGCCGATCTTACAAGAGAGTCAGAAAACACTTACCGACCGCTTCTTCCCTTTCGATCAGGGGGATTGATCAAAACGGGAGAATCAAAACAACGAGGCATTTACTTTTTTGAACGGAAAAATCGGCATGGAAAGCAGCATCCCCCTCGCATAACAGGTTAGGGTTTTGAGTCAGAGGAGCTTATCCAGCCGATGCCTCCCGCTTCGCAAAGCATCATAATCAGGAACAGCCATACGAAGATTCCCCATTTTCTTCCTCTTGCTTCTGCGTTGCCGTAAAACTCCAGATAAAGGCGACCGTCGTGGTCATCATGGCAATAGTCGGTCATTCCTTTTCCCCCTTGGTTCCCTAAGGGACTGGTAAAGTGTTGGTCGCCTACCTCGGATCGATCTCTTTTTGGGGTATGGTTATTCCGCCTGTTGTACCGAGACGGTTGTCACGGTGTTTCGTCGTTTCGGCACCTCAACAGGCGTGGTGCTCAGAAGAAGTCGATTCCCCCTTCCGGTTTTTCTGCGGCAGGTGCGACCTCGGCTGGTTTGGTTTCCGATTCCGATGCCGGAGAATCGGCCTTTTCGAATTTAGGCGAGGAACCCGAGCCGAAAAGTCCTCGGAGCAATCCACCCCTCTGCCCCGAGGACTTGTCGGGCGAGACATGGGTGATTAACGGCTCGATGGCCGTTTCGGTTTTTCCGGAACGCTCGGCAATGATGACCGCGACCATCACGTCTTTGAACCAGTAGAGTCTCGCCAGGTCTTCGGGCGAGGTGGTGTCGATCCAACCCGAGACGATATGGTTCAGGTCTCGGATTTGTTCCACCGATCCTTGCGGGGGGAGCCCCAGCTCGGTACGTGCCTTGTCGTAAAGTGCGGAAAAACGGTTGAGCGTTCGGGCGCATTCAAGGATGCAGGCGGGCTTTTCTTTGTCGGAACGGTTGTCGTAGATCGTTATATGGCGCAAAAAGAACTCTTTGGTGAGGGTGCGGATATTCGACTCAATCTGGCTCTCGTTGGTCGGAAAGAGGGGCGTGTCCTTGGAACCATCTCCGTTTTTGCGAGTACGGATTTTTTCCGAAAGGGCATCAGTCGGTTGAATCTCGGACGAAAGAATGTAACGGCCCGAATCGGGACCAGAGGTGATTTTATAATCGGGAAGGCTGATCGTCCCTTTTTGAGATGCCAGCTCTCGGGCTATGAGGTCGTCGTCTCGTTGCCGAAGGTATTCCGCGGCCGCCTGTTTGATGTAAGGGATAGCCCTAACGACAAACGGAGAGGCCATTTCGGCCTGTTCTAGCTTGTCGAGTCGGTTTACATATTTTTTTACAAGATTTTCACGCACCTCGGGGGTTTGTTTTTGAATATCGTTGAACGCCAACCACCCCGAAAGTTGGACCGACTGAGCCTTGACGGAAGCGCGCACGGAGATCGGCTTTCGGGAAGATCTTACCCAGAGTCCAACCGCGATAAGTGCCAAGATACACAAAAGCGTTAAGACCAAGGCGGTATAGAGAAAACCGAAGAGGAGCGAACGGAAAAAATAATAACTTCGCCGTGCCGTAAAAGATCGTGTTCCGCCGAGGAGCGAGCCATCAAGTGGTTTTAAGCTTCGGTCGTCGGTTTCGGGTTTTTCGGGGGAGGACATTTCGGCACCTTCGGAAATTTGGTCGCGGTCGATAAAAAACTCCTCGTTCGAGGGCATTATACATCGGGTGATCTCTTTGATCAATCCCGTGAATGATACTCGTCCGGTCTTTTACAAAAGGGATAAAAGGCCTCCTTCACCCCCCGTTATCTCATCGAAATTTGTTCTTCGTTTTCTTTCCGAAGCTTGCGCAGTTGACGTGGCCGGTTATAATTCCACATGGGTGGTGGAGTTTGTGCCGTCCGATCGAATTGAATCCATGAAAGAACAACCCCCAAATAAATTCGGAGAAAATTTATGATCGCGAAAGATATGAAGCGCGGCGATATTGTTGTCTACAACGACGCCCCGATCATTGTCGAAAACGTTCAGGTTCAAACCCCGTCGGCCCGCGGCGCGGCGACCCTTTACAAATTCCGTTGCCGCAATCTGATCACGAAAGATAAGATTGATCTGAAAACCAAAGGGACCGACAATTTCCAAGAAACCGATTTCAAAAAGCGGGAAGTTCAGTTCAGTTATGCCGATGGAAGCGACGCCTACTTCATGGACAAAGGCGATTACAACATGTACAACATCGCCAAAGAAGACGTCGAGGAAGAAATGAAGTACGTGACCGAAGGCCTCGAGGGGATCTACGCCCTGATCTACGAAGACCGGTGTGTGGCGATCGAACTTCCCGTGGTGGTCGAAATGCAGGTTGTCGAGTGCGATCCGGCGGCTCGCGGCAATTCGGCAACCAATCGTAACAAGCCGGCGAAAACCGCCTCGGGGCTGGTAGTCATGGTTCCCGAGTATCTCGAAAACGGAGAGATTATAAAGATCGACACCCGCTCAGGTGAATTCCTCGGCCGGGCAAAATAAGGTTCTGCTCTTTTCTGTTTAACGCACTCTCAGCAAAGGAAACTTTCATGTACCTGTTTAGGATGTCTTTTGTGCTTGTTCTGGTATATTGTGGCACGCTTGTGGCCGAGGATATTGCCGTAGCACCTTCCGTTGCCGAGGGGATTGCTTTTTACGATGCCGCTTCTTGGCCGACGGAGGGGAAGGGGTGGACGGAAACCCGGCGTCCTTTTGGCCGGATTCCCATTGAGTTTGAAGAGAAAGTCACTCCAAGCGTACGTGGGTTGGGCGAAAATTCCGCGGGTCTCCTCGTTCGATTCCGTACCGATGCCGAGCGAATCAGCGTGAAATACAAGCTTTATTCCGCTTCATTGGCGATGCATCACATGCCGGCCACAGGGGCTAGTGGCCTAGACCTTTACGCGCTTGAAGAGGGGAAATGGTGTTGGTCTGCCTGCACCCGGCCGACAAGCCAAGAGGATACTGCTCTTCTTATCGATCATCTCGACGGTCGAATGCGCGATTACTTAATCTATCTGCCTCTCTACAACGGAATCGATGAACTTTTAATCGGTGTGCCCGAAACCGCTGAGTTTCATGCAGTCGCCCCCCTGGCGACCAAGCCGGTCGTCTATTACGGGACATCGATCACCCAGGGCGGGTGCTGTTCCCATCCGGGGAATGTCTACACGTCGATGCTCAGCCGTCGTCTCAACATTCCGTTTATCAATCTTGGATTTTCAGGCTCGGCCCGGATGGAACCCGAGATGGCCGAAATGATCGCCCGACTCGATCCTCTCCTCTTTGTGATTGACGCCGTTCCCAATATGGATCCGGACCTCATTAAAGAGCGGGCGGTTCCTTTCCTGACGACGATTCGTCTGGCTCATCCCGAAACGCCGATCCTTGTGGTCGACGGTCGCATGTACGGCGATTGTCACATCAATACGAAGTATGCCAAGGTATGCCGAGAACTTACCCAGGCGATGCGAGAGGCCCACGACACCGTGGCGGCTCGATATAACGGCTTTTATTGGCTCGGAAACGAAAACCTCATCGGCGAGGATCTCGATTTCGATTCGACGATGGACGCCTCTCACCTGAACGACCTGGGAATGTACCGACAGGCAGACAAACTCGAAAAGGTTATTCGCGAGATACTCTCTCTCTGAATATGATGCCATGCTCTGTAGCGCCATCGATTTCCTGCTGAACCCGGGGAAGTGCCCCAAGGCGCCCCCCATTGTTGTCCTCTTCGGCGACGACGTCTTTCTGGGAGGGGAGGTCTACAGGGGCTTCCGTGACCGACTGTTGGGGGGGGGCGACGCCGAATTTGCCCTTGTGGAGTACGAGGGTGGCGACGTCCGCTATTCCGAGGTGATCAGTGAAGTTTCGACCCCGCCGATGTTCGGGGGCGACGTCCGCCTGGTTCGCATCTCCGATGCCGATACATTTGTCGCGAATAACAGAGAAAAGCTTGAAGGATACCTGAAAGCCCCTTCGCCGACGGGTGTTCTTCTTTTACAGGTCAAGTCATTCCCGAGCCATTGGAGACTTTATGGCGCCGTCGAAGCGGGAGGACTTCTGATCGATCTGGCGAAGCCGAAAAAAATTGCCCTTTTACGATGGCTGGTTCATCGGACGAAGTTTTACGGACTTAACGCCAAAGAGAGAGCGCTTGAAGTTCTGATCGACCAGATTGGGGAAGAGGCAGGTTTGTTGGAAAGCGAGTTGGCGCGTTTGGCCCTTACTGTCTCACCCGACGACGAGCTGACCGAAGAGTTCGTTTTCAGGAACGTCGGTTCGTGGCGAAAACAGAAGGCCTGGGATATCGTCAACGACGCTCTGGCGGGGGATTTTCCGAAGGCGGTTCACCAGCTCGACCTTTTGCTGGCGGCCGGAGAACAACCGATCAGCATTCTGGCCCAAATGGGGGTGCAAATTCGCAGGTTCTGTATCGCGACGCATCTTTTTCTAGACGCCGAAAAGTCGGGGCAGCGAACCGGTGGCGAGGGCGCCATCCTGAACGCTCTTAAAGGGGCGGGATTTCGTTTTTGGGATAGAACTTCCAAGAGCGACAAATTGCACCCCCTCAACCTGATGAAGAATTTGGGCCGTCATCGGGGGCTGAAATTGGCCGATCTCCTATTGCAAACGGACCTTGACTTAAAGGGGGGGCAGCGAATCGATCCGCGGATCATTCTCGAAGAGTTGCTGACGGTCCTTGCTTCGAGGGAGTTCCGAAAATGATAGTCCACCTCTTTCGCCGGTATTGCAACACGCATCACGGGGCGGGTCGCGGGATTCTACCCGAGTCCCATCCCTTGATATCATTCTTGTCGGAGAGCTGTTTCGAAGTGTTCTTCTGTCGAACGAATCCGGAACTGTCACGGCAAAGAGGGTTTATCCGAACCGGTTTACCCGAATCACAAATAAGGGGTCCTGGAATCCGAAGCCGCTTGATTGGCTCGACTTGAGTGCTACGGCGCTCTGTCGTCCTCCTTCCGAATCCTCCGTTCAACCGAAGTCTTTCTTGGTTCCGGGCCGCAAGACGGCGAAGAAAATAGATAAGAACACCCCGAACAAGCCGTCCGCTTGTCCGGGGTGTTTTGGGTGAAATTGCAAATGACGATCAGATGCTGACCGATTCACCGCCGTTTCTGGAACCGAGAGCGCCCCAGACGCCATAGGGAGACTTACCGGTATAGACCTGGGAGGCACTCGTGTCGCCACAATCGATGCCGTCATTGACGAACCGAACCGAGCCGTCCATCATACCGCAGTTGACGCCGCCGGAATGGTTCGACATCGCGCCGCCAATGATGTTGCTACCGCGGTAACCCAAAGGGAAACCTTCTTCGAATGTCCAAGAGCAGGAAACGGTATTCGGAGGAAGACAGGTTGACATGCAATTTCCCATCGGACGACCCTCAAACCAGATCAAACCACGGGTCGCCAAACGGTTGGCGTGCCCTTGGGCGATCATCGTGCGGTCGTTCGGGTCGATGTAGCTCAGACAGTTCGAAGGATTCGTCGTGTAGGCTCTGGGGCTACCGCCGGTGTAAGTGTCGCTGCCGATGACCACTCCGCGTTTGACCGTAGCCCGGTCGCCTTCGACGACATCATCGGTCAGCAGTTCGGAGCAACCGAGGGTGTTGCTCAGGCCGTCGCGGATATCGGACGGGGAATTGAATCTCATCGGGCCGAAAGCACCACGGAAAATGTAGGAGTTGTAGGGCTCACCGCCATAGTGATAGTAACCGGAATCGCCTTTGAAGACAGAGTCGTCATCCATCCCGTTTTCGGTCTGGCCGTCACCGAGGCTGAAAGCGATGTTACTACGGGCGAAAGTATAGTTCGTGGAATCATACCCGTCACTCGAACGGAAGTCGACATAGGCACCGGACGAGAACGTGTAGTCGGAACGGGTAAGAAGACGCGGTGTTACCATAACGTTCGACATCCCGTCGGAAGGACAAATCAGGCCCGTCATTGTCGCACCTGCGGCCCAGTGGGTTGTGTTTGCACCCTTGTAATAGGTGGACGGATCGTCGTAATCGGTGTTTAGATTGACCGGCTCCCAGATATGGAGCATCGTATTGTCTTTGGCCGTCTGAACGAATTGATCGTAGATCTGCTGCTGTTCCATAAAGGGGCAAAGAAGAATGGCTGTCCCACACGGAGCGGTAGAACCCCAGCCCGAGACATTGTAGGGTTGCGCGAAGGTCTTGTACGCCCCATATCCGAAAGAGGACGGGGGGAACGTGCCGTTGGCATCCAGGTAACCGTGGCAAGCCAGCATGACCTGTTTCATGTTGTTGGAACAGTTCATACGACGAGCGGCTTCACGTGCAGCCTGGACCGCCGGCAGAAGCAAACCGATCAAGATCCCGATAATCGCGATCACAACCAGAAGCTCAACGAGCGTGAACCCTTTTTTTCGCTCAAAGTTGATCATTGCAGAAACTCCTTGTTGATTTGGTATAAAGGATAACATAAAACTTACTGCGATCGTCCGATTGAACCTTCAATCTTCTGAGACCGCGGCCTATGAATCATTCGTTAAAGAACATTTCGGCTGTCAGTTGGCGGCACCGACATTGATCTCAACCGGTTCGGTCATCCCCTTGACGACCTCGACCGTAGCGGGCGTCTGGTCTTTGCTGAGGAACTGAGCATCCACGCGTTGGGTGACCCGGGGTAAAATGCCTTCGAGGGGGTTACCGATATCGATGGTTTCCTGTTTGGAAATGGTAACCTTATAGGTGCCCAGCGGGGCGCCGGGGAACGTTTGGGTCATCAGTTTGACTTCGCCGTTGGCGTCGGTCCGACTATTGATCGGCCATTTAGCGATTTCGGGATCATCAGAGAAAAGGGCAACGGTTGCTCCTTCCAGGGGGCTGCCGTCTTGTACGATCCTGATGGTGCAAGGATAGAGTTTCGGACACCCTTTCGGTCGAGTCGGCTTACAGGCCGTGATTGCCGTGGCCAGGAGGACGGTCAAAGACAAAATCATCACTTTTCTGAACATTACTTTTGCCCTAATTTCCCTTGTGGTTTCAATGTGACTTAAATTTTGGAAGGAGTAACCTTCTCGGGTTTCTCATGTTACAGCATTTTTATTTTCGGCCTTTGGCCGGATTGATCTTAGGGAAATGAAATCCTGCTCCGAAAATAACGAACAGGCCGCACAAGCCGACGCGCAACAGTCTTCGACCGAGGCGCAGGCAAGCGAACAGGGAGAGCGAAATCCCCCATCTGCCTTAGGATAGCACAATACCACTGAGATTGCAAGGGAAAACAGAGGGAATTGCGCATTTTTTCCTAATTTTCTTTGTTTTTTGCTGCGTTCTAATTGGGGAGTGGGGAGCGGGAAAGACGTGGCCTGGGACTGGCAAAAAACAAAATAACCATTGGCTCGCCGTTCCTTATCGGGAACGAGCTCTTATGGGATGGTGTTTCCTGCCGGGGGATCGTAAAATCACCTCAAAACAAGGTGCCGGATCGCGTACGGAGGGGCTCCCACAGCAGAGAGCCCAACGCGTTGCGAAAGAATCGCGAAATGTTTTCGACTCGGCGATTCTTTCCGGATTTCCCGAAAAAAGGGAACTCCGAAAAATCGATCAAGAGGCTGCCTCGGCGATCTCGTCGCGGATATACTGGAGGGTCAGAAGCTTTTCCTTGACCTCTTCCAGGTTGAGCCGCCTGGTATTGCTCGAGTTAAATTCGGAAAGGAGATTCCGCTTACAATCTCCTTGAGTGAAGTATTTGTCGTAGTTCAGACCTCGTTTGTCGGCGTGAATCTGGTAGAAGTTACCCAGATCGACTGCCCGGGCGTATTCTTCGTTCGTCAGAAGGGTTTCGTGCATCTTCTCGCCGTGGCGGATTCCGATGACTTTGATCTCGTTCTCGGCATGGAAGAGTTCTTTAACTGCCCGGGCCAGGTCGGCGATCGTGCTGGCCGGAGCCTTCTGAACCATCAGGTCCCCCGATTCGGCATGTTCAAAGGCAAAGAGGACCAGGTCAACCGCTTCGTCGAGCGACATCATGAAGCGTGTCATCGTCGGTTCGGTCACCGTCAGAGGAAGCCCCGCCTTGATTTGGCTGATGAAGAGGGGGATAACCGACCCACGCGAGCACATCACGTTGCCGTAGCGGGTGCAGCAGATCGTCGTTTTTCCCGGATCAACCGTTCGGCTCTTGGCCACGATCACCTTTTCCATCATTGCCTTGCTGGTTCCCATTGCGTTAATCGGATAGGCCGCCTTATCGGTCGAAAGGCAGATGATTTTCTTCACCCCGGCGTCAATGGCAGCCGTCAGCACGTTGTCGACGCCGATCACGTTGGTTTTAACCGCTTCCATCGGGAAAAATTCGCAGCTCGGTACCTGCTTGAGCGCGGCGGCGTTGAAGATGTAATCGACGCCGTACATCACATTGCGTACACTCGAAAGGTCGCGGACATCGCCGATAAAAAAGCTGAGTTTTTCGCTTTTTTCGGGGCAGATGGCCTGGAAGTGATGCCGCATGTCGTCCTGCTTTTTCTCGTCACGCGAAAAGATACGGATCTCGCCGATATCGGTGTCCAAAAAACGATTGAGTACGGCGTTGCCGAACGAACCGGTACCGCCTGTGATCAAGAGCGTCTTGTTTTTGAAAATCGATCCCATATCCCTCTGCTTTTTTCGTATACTGGCGGTTTGAAAAATGAAATTTTCCGAAAAACTTCTCAGGGATTATATATCTTACCTTGCCGAGCGTCAACGGTTCAGGAGTCGGCGACGGCAGGAAATCGACGAACGACGTATGAGGCCGCCCGGAGGTATCTCGGAAGAGTCTTCGTTTTTCCGAGCAGGGGTTTGTGTCTTGCCTTCCCGTCCCGGATTACTATAATCATCGGTACCGGTGTTAAATCAAACAGTCTTTTGGTTTCTGCCGGAGGAAGTTTCTGTGAGAGGGCAAACGGATTTCTCGCTTTTGTCCCCTACGAGTTTTTACTGAGAAGAGTGTTTTATGAGAAAGTTTCGTATTGTGTTGATGTGGGCTGTGGCCCTTCTTTTTGGTATTTCGGCGGCTTCTGCGGCCGAAAAGCCCAAGTACGTGTTCCTTTTCATCGGAGACGGGATGTCGATCCCGCAGCGGATGATGGCGGAAGAGTTTAACATGCGTCTCAATGGAGAGGGTCTTGTCATGAATGCTTTTCCCTACCAGGCGATGACGACCACCGGCTCGGCCGACTCCTTTATCACCGACTCGGCTGCGAGCGGAACGGCGATTGCCTGCGGGGAAAAGACCAAAAACGGAACAATCGGATTAGACGCTTCAATGGAGCGGAGGCTTGTTTCGGTGGCCGAAGTTGCCCGTGACGCCGGCAAAAAGGTCGGAATTATCACCAACGTGACGATCAATCACGCGACACCAGCGGTTTTCTACGGGCATAATCCGAGCCGCGGCAACGGTTACGAACTTGGTCTGGATCTGGTCAAGTCAAATTTTGACTTTTTCGGTGGCGGCGGGGTTGACTGTCACGCCGAAGGAGAGACCGACATCTACGATCTGGCGGTTCAAGCGGGTTACAAGGTGTTTCACGAACCACGGGAAATGTTGGAGCTCAAGCCGGGGTGTGGCAAGGTGCTCGCGGTCCTGAAAGACGGTGCGCCCCCCTATGTCATCGACGATCCCGATGGGGTTCACATTGCCGATTATCTGCGTAAAGCGATCGAATTGCTCGACGGAGAGAACGGTTTCTTCATCATGACCGAGGGGGGAAAAATCGACTGGTCGTGCCACGCCAACGATGCGGGGACGACCGTACACGAGGTCATCGACCTGGACAACGCCATAAAAGTTGCCGACGAGTTTGCCGAAAGGCACCCCGACGAAACGCTGATTGTCGTGACGGGTGACCATGAAACAGGCGGTTTGACCCTGGGTTTTGACGGAACCGGCTACGACTTTCATGTCGAACGGCTGGGGTATCAGACCTGTTCGCAAGATGTCTTTTCCGACAAACTCCGCGATCTGGCAAAGAGTGCCGTTGATAACGCCCTCAAGACCGAAGGGACTCCCCTCGACGGTCTTTCCGACAAAGAGCGTTCTGTAAAACTGATCGAAAAGGCCGAGGAGGTTGTAACCTTCGATATGTTTAAACCGGTCATCACCGAATCGTTCGGTCTGAAATTCGACGGTCCGAAAGACGATCCGATGAAGCTCACGACGGTCGAGCAGAACGAAATCAAAGAGGCCTTTGATCGCGTCGGCGGCGACTATCGGGAAGTCTCGGCAATTACCCACACCGCCGTCAAAATCCTTGGCAACAAAGCGGGACTCGGCTGGACGAGTAGCGCGCATACCGCCCTGCCTGTGAACACTACGGCAAAGGGGGTCGGTGCCGACGGTTTTGAGGGGATGATCGACAACACCGATATTTCGAAAAAACTCAAAAAACTGGTGGAATAGCCCTTTCGGCGTAAACTTCCCTTGGGAGAACCGCCCTGCGAGGTTCTCCCAGGGGGAGTTCTGTGTAAACTTTTCCTCCTTTACCGAAAGGCGGATCCTTCGACAGGCCGGCGGCGGCCTCGGAAAAAAACGATGAATTTCCTCCGAGCTCTTTATCAATCGTCGGGTCACGCCCCTGACAGTTCTCCGCGGCGGGGTCGTTCTTTCCGACCATCGGTGTGGTGAAGAAACGTAGTTTTTCCTCGTCGATCGTTTAAACCGGTCCCATAAGTTTTTTCGTAGTGGTACATGTGAATCAATGGTCACCCGCCGCCGATTTTTGAGATCCCTTGCTTCTTTGCCGACTGCCGCATTCGCGTCTGCCTTCGTGGCCGAACCGGCGATGCGTGCCGACTCGTCCGTACTCCGTCTTTCGTGGCATCCTTACGAGTTAAAACTGCGCCATATGTTCGGTGTTGCCGGGAGTTCCCGCACCACGACCCAGGGGATCCAGGTTGCCCTGCAATACGAAGGAGTGACCGGTTACGGAGAGGCTTCGATGCCCCCTTATTTGGGGGAGTCGGTCGTTTCGGTTCAGGAGTTTCTTGGCCGTGTCGACCTGACCCCTTTCCGCGATCCATTTTGTCTGGAAGAGATTCTCGACTATGTCGACCGGATCGCCGAAAACAACACCGCGGCCAAAGCCTCGGTTGATATTGCGTTACACGACCTCATCGGAAAACTGATGGGGCTGCCATGGTATCGCATTTGGGGGTATTCCCGCGAAAAGACCCCGACCACTTTCTACACAATCGGAATCGACGTGCCGAAAAAGGTAGTGGAAAAAACACTGGAAGCCCCTCCGTTTCCTATCCTCAAGGTCAAGATGGGGCGGAGTCCGAAAGAGGATAAAGAGATGGTCGGCGCGATTCGCTCCGTGACCGATCGTCGGATCGCGGTTGATGCCAACCAAGGGTGGGGAGAAAAGATGCTTGCGCTCGACATGATCGAATGGCTGGCCGAGCAAGGGTGCGTTTTGGTCGAACAGCCGATGTCGAAGCATCGTCCCGACGATATTGCCTGGCTCACCGCCCGCAGTCCCCTGCCGATCATGGCCGACGAGTCGCTACAGCGTCTTGGGGATCTGCCGACCCTTTCAAGCCTCTTTTCAGGGGTGAATATCAAGCTGATGAAGTGTACCGGAATGCGCGAGGCGAAGAAGATGATCACCGTTGCCCGTACGCTCGGAATGAAAGTGATGATCGGCTGTATGACAGAGACTTCCTGCGCGATTTCGGCTGCCGCGCAGCTCTCGCCGGCGGTTGACTGGGCCGACCTGGACGGTAACCTGCTGATCACCAACGACCTCTTTGATGGTGTTGGTGTTTCCGAAATCGGAAAACTTCTTCTCCCCGACCGCCCGGGCATCGGTGTCCTCCCGAAAGAAGGAGAAGGTATCGAAAACCACGAGTAAGGTCGGCGGAAGTATGAAGTATGAAGGGAACTTTCCGCTTTTTGGGCTTTTTCTATCGCTTCCAACCGACGATTTGCCAGACGGTCACCACGATACCTTTCGTCCGGAAAAATTTTTTAGAAAAGACTAAACTCCCCCCTTTACACGTCCAAGGATTTAGATTATACTTTTAGCCGAACCTAAGGTTTAACCGGGAGCTTTCTATGATTCAGTCTCAGACGAACCGCCTTTCCGATAGTCTTGAAGATTATCTTGAGGCGATTTATCGGATTATCTTAGCTCGAGGCCAGGTTAAGCCGAAAGATATTGCAAAGGCGATGCACGTGGCGGGGGCTTCCGTCACCGGGGCGCTGCGCGCCCTGGCCGAGAAGGGCCTGATTAACTATGCCCCCTACGATGAGATCTCTCTGACGCCATCGGGGCTGGCAATAGCTCAAGATGTCTTCAGCCGCCACAAGCGCCTTAAGTTTTTCTTGAAAGACATGTTGGGTGTTCCGGAACGGGAAGCCGACGAGACAGCCTGCAAAGTGGAACATGCCGTTTCGTCCGAGACGATCGGCAAACTTGTCCGCTTCGCGGAATTTATTGAGTCTTGCCCACGCGGCGGTCGTCTTTGGATTTCCGGTTTTGAACATGACTGTGATCCCGAGCATGCGTTGTCGCAGTGCCGCCGCTGTGTCGCCGCCACGCTCGAAAAGATCGATCAGGAGTTGGCCCATTCGGTTCCGCGGTCAGGTTTGGATTCGGTGCCCGACTCAGTTTCGGAACATTGATGGTCGTTTGAGGATTGGCATTGTTTGATCGGCAAATCAAGATTGAAAAAAGTAAAGGAATCGGTGCAAAGGATGACGTTGTCTAATGTTCCGAACGGGAAGAGTGTCGACATTGTTGCTGTCAATATGGGAGAGGGGTCTGTGATCCGTCTTTCTTCGCTCGGGTTGTTTCCCGGGGCAAGGATCCGCGTTGTTTGTAATTCGACGCCCAAGGTTTCGGTGATCGAGTGTCTCGGTGCCCGGTGGGCGCTTGGGCGTGGGGTTCCCGATTCCATTGAGGTACGTTGAGCGTCGGCGAAAGGGAGGGCCACACGGCCTTCCTTTATTTTGGCTAAAGTTTAGTCTAGGCTAAAACCCTCCTCGTCGCTTCGACAGGTGGTCTGGTCTTTTCTTCGAGAGCATTGGTAACAGAATCGAGTTTATTGTATGTCTGGTGAAACGGTTACGGGCCTCAAGGTTGTCTTAGCGGGAAACCCGAATAGCGGCAAATCGACGATCTTCAACTACATGACCGGCGCCAAGCAGAGGATCAGTAATTTTCCCGGAGTGACCGTCGAACGTCACGAAGGGCAACTGCAAAGCGAAGGGGTGAAGATCAACCTGATCGATCTGCCGGGGCTGTACAGTCTTGATTCGAAGAACGACGAAGAGAAGGTTGCGGGGGAACACCTGCGCAACGAACCGTGCGATGTGATCGTCAACGTCGTCGATGCTTCCTCCCTGGAGCGGCACCTTTACCTGACGTTTCAGCTCAAAGAGCTCGCCCGTCCGATGCTGGTCGTCTTGAACATGTGCGATGTGGCGCGGCGCCGCGGTATCGAGATTGACGTCGAAACCCTGAGCGAGGCGCTTGGAGTTCCGGTTCTCGAAACCGTTGGCCGTAAAGCGGTCGGGCTCCGGGAAGTGATTGCCGAGATAACGCGGCTCGGTGTCGAAGGGCGTCATCGGCCGCGACCGGTTCCGGTTCCCGCCGAATCGCAACCGCGGTTTGAAACTCCCCACGGAAAACGCGGAGAAGAAGGGTGTCTCTCTCGTGCCTGTGCCGGTTGCTCCAAGACCTGTGCACGGATTGTCGCACACGACATAGCTCGGTTTAAGGAGATCGACGCGGTTTGTTCGCGTGCCGTTCGAAATGTTCTTCCGATGGAACGGACTTTCTCGGACCGTGTCGACGCAGTCTTGACGAACCGATACTTCGGTATTCCAATCTTTCTTCTTGCGATGTATCTCGTCTTCCAGCTGACGTTTACTATCGGACAGTACCCAATGGACTGGACGGAAGCGGGAATCGGTTATCTCAGCGAATACTTTTCGGGATTGTGGCCGGAAGGAAGTGAATCGTTTCTGAAGTCTCTGGTCGTCGACGGAATCATCGGCGGTGTCGGCGGAGTGATTGTTTTCTTACCGAACATTGTCCTTCTTTTTCTGGGGATTTCATTCCTCGAAGATTCCGGTTATTTGGCACGAGCCGCCGTTTTGTCCGACCGATCAATGTCACGGCTCGGCCTTCCGGGGCGAAGCATTGTTCCTCTCCTCGTCGGGTTTGGGTGTACGGTTCCCGCACTGATGGCAACACGCATGCTTACCAGCCGCAAAGAGCGATTGATCACCATGTTGGTCCTTCCCCTTTTCAGTTGCGGCGCACGATTTCCGATTTATGCGCTTTTGATTCCGGCGTTCTTCCCGGTTCAGTGGCGCGGTCCGATCCTTTGGCTTATCTACCTCATTGGGATCTTCCTTGCCCTTGTGACGGCCAAAGTGTTGAGTCTCCTCTTTCCCAAGGGGGAAGAGACTTCATTTATTATTGAACTTCCTCCTTATCATCTGCCGACTTTTCGGACGGTCGGGATGAAGACGTGTGAACGCGCGTGGGAATACTTGAAAAAAGCCGGAACGGTCATTTTGGGGGCCTCGATTCTCCTCTGGTTCCTGACGTCGTATCCCAAGGCCTCTCCGGAAGTGTGTGATGAGATTCATGCCCGCCGCATGTCGATTGTCGCGGCCGGGG
Source organism: Thermoguttaceae bacterium (assembly GCA_050943135.1). Classification (GTDB taxonomy): domain Bacteria; phylum Planctomycetota; class Planctomycetia; order Pirellulales; family Thermoguttaceae; genus RUG695. The sequence goes on from JBMNOP010000014.1 coordinate 87,645, forward strand.
AAGAACTGAAAAACCTGCTTGGAACACTCGACGGGCAAGAGTCGCGGGCAGAGCCAAATGCCGACACTGTCGAAGCCCGTCGTGCCGCGTTGTTCCTTGCCGGCTCTGCCGTAAGAGATCAGATCGACAGCCTCGATAACGGGTCCGGTCTTCAGTCCAAGGATTCAGGGGCAAGTCGGGATGAGCTGATTCGTACCGATACCATGCTGAAAAAAATATCTGCCGGGCTCGACGGCGACGAGGTCCGGTTAGAACTTCAAGCCGAAGAAATCGAAATGCGCCGCACCGCACTGACCCTTGCGGGTGATGCACTGGAAAGCGAGCTGGAGACCCTTGATTACGAGGAAAGTCAAGCTGATCTCCAAGCCAGCTTTTCCGGCCGTATCGGCCGGGGGCTCGAACCGATTCTCCGCCCCATGGGGTTTGATTGGAAAATCGGGACGGCTCTGGTCGGTGCGGTTGCGGCCAAAGAAGCTTTTATTGCACAGATGGGTATTGTTTACTCGCTTGGTAATGCCGAAGAAAACGAGCAGGGGATTGCGGAAGTTCTCAGGGCGAACTACACGGGACTGACCGGTTTTTGTGTCATGATTTTCTCCCTCATCGCGACGCCTTGCATTGCCACGCTGGTGGTGATGGCCAGAGAATCCGGTTCGTGGAAATGGGCAGCGATCCAATGGTTTGGACTTACCCTGATGGCCTGGGTGGTCACAACCCTGGTTTATCAGGTCGGGTCCTCCTTTTTCTGAGAGGTTCCTTCCTCTTCCTCCCAGCAGAGCGTAATGAATCCTTTGGTTTTTCATACGGTGAGTCATTTTTTTTGGAGTTTGGCACCTGTTCTTGGGTTGCACACTCCCTGTTACTCAATGGGGTGTGAGTGTCGCAATCTTTCTTTGGCGACCATTTTTGATTTAACGAGTACTTCATTGGCAAGGGAGAAGGTTCAATAATGAGACGTTTCGGTCTGTTTCTCGTTTTTTGCACGCTGACGATTCTGACATCGGCGGTGTGGAGTGAAGAGCTCAAAGTTTTGGCGATCGGAAACAGTTTTTCCCAATCCCTGAAGGGGATGCTCGAACCGGTGGTCGATTCTGTTCCGGATTGCACGATCGTTCTGGAAACTATCTATATCGGCGGGTGTTCATTGGAGCGGCATTGGAACAACATTGTCACCGAAGAAGCAGACCGCGAGGCTCGTTTTTTCCCCGATTTTACCTATCGCGAAAAGCTTGAAAGCCGTCCTTGGGATTACGTCTCGATTCAACAGGCCAGTCGACTGAGCTTGATTCCCGAATCGTATTGGCCCTGGGCCGAGAATCTGGCCGACTATATCCGCCGCTACGCCCCGAGTGCCGAGGTGGTGATCCAGCAGACCTGGTCGTACCGGCCAGACGATCCCCTTCTGAAACAGTGGGGAATGACTCAGACCGAGATGGACGAAAGGGTCTTCGCAGGATATCGACAGGCGGCCGAAAAGCTTGGGTTACGCACCGTTCCGGTCGGTCTGGCGGTTAAAGAGGCTCGTGCCGGGCAGATCGGGGGCTATCAGCCGTTTGATCGGGACGATTACACTTACCCCGACCTTCCTTCGCCCAATCGCTTTTTCATCGGGACGTTTGTCTGGAACAAAGACCATACAAAGATCGAGGGCGATACGACCCATCTGAACCTCCGGGGCCGTTATTTGCAAGCCTGCGTCTGGTTTGCCTTCCTCTACAAGCGCTCGGCCGAAGAGGTTACCTACGTGCCGGAAGGGCTTACCGAAGACGATGCCGTTTTTTTGCGGAAAATCGCTGACAAGGCTCTTCGGGATTACCGTTAAATTCCCCACCGCCCCTCTTGTCCTGATTGTGGAAACGAGGTATACTCTGCAGGATGTTTTATTCTGGCGTCAAGGCCATCACTAACGATTTCGATAGAGAGTTTACTATGTCCAAACCCGGAAGACCCCTGAAAAAGGCGAATCATGGCAAACGTCCTGCAAACGCCAAAGCCCGTAAAGCGAAGCGCCGCGCCATCAAAACCTGATATTGCCCGCTCTTTCCCTTTGTGGGAGCGCGGCATCCTGTCATAAAAGAGGAGTGATCGTTTCTTGCCTCGGAGAGCAAGCGGTGACTCTTTTTTTGTTCATTCCTTTGTTGTTTCACCTTCCATGACGGCAGATTGCAATGGTCAAAAAAGATCTTTTGGTTTCCTCGGAGTTATATAACTTAGATAAGCCGATTGCCACGCTCGAAGAAATCGAAAAATATAATCGGCAGCGGTTCGAAATGGAACAACTCACCGCGATCGTCTACGACAATCCCGAAGACTTCACCTGCGTCGGCTACAAAGACATGACCGACGGGGAATTTTGGATTCGCGGTCATGTTCCGGGGAATCCGATCCTTCCGGGTGTCATCATCTGTGAGGCCGCCGCACAACTTGCCAGTTATATCTGTGGTAAACACAAGCTTATCAAGGGGGCGATGGTCGGTTTTGCCGGTCTGGAAGATGTTAAGTTTCGTGGGCTGGTTCGGCCAGGTGACCGTCTTGTCATCCAGGCAAGATTGCTCAAGTTGCGCAGTTTTCTGATAACCGCCCGCTTTATGGCGCTCGTAAACGAAAACATTGTGGCCGAGGGGATCGTCAAGGGATTTCCTCTTTCCGAAGAAATGCTCAACACCCCCGGAGAGGGGCGCTGATCTTGGGGCGCCGCAGTTTTGCGAAAATCGTCGGGGACCTCGACCTTTCCGGTCGAATCAAGAAGGGAGATGAAATTCCCCGTCCCTGGAATCCCTCGGTTCTCTTCGGGCGGGAGGCCCCGATCGAGTTTGAAATCGGTTCCGGAAAAGGGATGTTTCTGGCCAATGCCGCCGCGGCGGAACCTTCCCACGATTTCATCGGGGTGGAAGTTGCCTATCGCTATGCCCTGATGGCAGCCGTCGTCCTGGTGAAAGGGAATCTGACCAACGCGATAGTGCTCTGTGCCGACGCCGCAACGCTTCTGGCCGACTGGGTGCCTTCCTCTTCCCTGGCCGCGGTACATGTTTACTTTCCCGACCCTTGGTGGAAAAAGGCACACCGCAAGCGGCGGATTCTTCGTGCCGAAGTGGTAAAACTGATCGAAGATCGTCTCAGGCCGGGGGGAAAGTTCTGGATCAGAACCGATGTCGAAGAGTATTTTTCGGAAACACTTCGGACTCTGGCCGCCGAGACGAACCTTGTCGGCCCGGAGCCGGATCCACGTCTTCCCGCCGAACCGAGTGCGGTGGCCGAGGGAGACCGTTTCCGCTCGGGCGAAAAAGAGAACCTCCCCTACTACGGAGAGAACGGGGATCAGAACCCGCCCGTTCTCCGCGGCGGCTCAGGGGGATTCCTCTCCCACTTTGAGCGCCGGACGCGGCTTAACGGTCTTCCTGTCTGGGGCGCCGTTTTTGAAAAATAAACGGTCGCCGCGCGTCCATCACTCTTAGTTTGCCGGTCTTTCGCTCGTCGGCCCGACCGAAGGGCCGTCGGACTACTTTTCCGGTTTGGCGACAACGCCCATCTCGGGGGCGTTCCCCAGTTGCGAGAGGATTTGCAAGAGGGAGTTTAGGTGGATGACCCGCGGTCCGTATTTATCGACGAATTCCCCGAGAGCAAAGTCGCCTCCTTGCAAAATGTCGTAATTGACGTCAATCTCATCGGAGAGGGAGTCGAGGAAATCGGTTTGGATCTGCCCGAGTTTTTCTGCCGCGTCTTTACAGGCGCGCGCCAGGCGCGGATTGGCCTGTTTCCATTGTGCCAGGTCGATCGCCTTCTGACGATTTCCGGCATTGAGCTGTTCGATGAGCTCTTCAAGCAACTCGTTCTGCCGATTTTGTGCCGAGAGAACACGATCCTGCAACTGGATCGAGCGGCGCATAAGGGCGGTCAGTTCGGAAAGATCGTTGGTCCGGGGGACCGACGAGGTCGAGGCATCTACTTGGGCATTCACCGGTCTGACCGGACTTTTATCGTTTAAGATCCAATTTGTCATATGTTTCCTTGAGAGAGGTTCCGAAAACCCCGGGCATAACCCGGAGAGGGATAACTCGTGTATGCGACGCCTATATCCAAGGCGTCGCCCGAAAGGGAGCATCTTTTTGCGTTGCCGGTATCGGAAACTTCGCGCGCCCAGACACCATTATAACCGAAAAGGAAGATTTTTCCTTCTCATTTTACACGGTTTGGGGAATTTTTTACGATTTTTTCGCGGTCGCGACAATAAGGAGCCCCTATTTGCCAACCGCCGCAACAGTTGGTGACAAGGGTCCTTCCGGAGCCCTTGAACTACTTTTTGTCCCGGATGATGTTGACCTTGAACCCGAGGGCGTTGGCCATCGAGGCCTTGACGGCCAGGGCGCGGTCGGCCTGAGCCGCCGTACCGGGATAGCAGACCTGAATATGGTTGGCGCGGTGATGCCCCATGAATTGGTTTCGACTGACTCCGTAAAGGATGGCGTTGACGATCGGCCAAGTCGGGGCGCATTCATTCAGGCGACGATCAACCTCTTCCTGAGGCAGATCGAGCGCCCGCCCGCGACCGATGTCTATCCCGAGTTTTCCTTTTTCGACATAGGTGCGCGACCAGAGAATCTCTCCCTCCTTGCAGATGCCGCCGAGCGTCCCGCCGCCGGAGGGGAAGTACATCGGCGCCTGGCGCCAGCTTTGCGCCCCTTTCCACCCGCCTTTGAAATGGGCGGGGGGAGCCGCGCCGCTGATCTGGAAGACCCAGACGAAATCGTTCGTCTGGCCGCTCTGGTCGACATCCCCCCAACGGACATCATGTAGTGTCGTCTCGGGCGGATACCCGAGTTTCGAGAGGACGCGGTTGTCGAGGAGCGCGTCGAGCGCGGCGCATTCATCAACCTCGTTGAAGTGTACGTACGGCTGCCCTTCTCGGATGACATGCCCGTCGGCGGCTTTGACGGGCGGGCGGTCGGCGTTATTGAGGATCCCCTCGACCAAGTCGCTTGCCGGAAGAAGGTCTTTGAGTCCCTGTTGATACTGTATGCCGAAGATCTCCGCGCCGAACCTGTCAGCCATCCGCGTGGCGGCCAGGTAGAGTTTGCACTGGAGAAGAACCTGATTCTTTGTCAGCTCGGTCTTTTCGTCTTTGCCGAGATGGAATCGAACCCCCTTGGCGACGAGCCACTGATAAACCTTTTCGGCCTCGTTGTCCGAAGTATTGATCGTCTCGTAGTAAAGGGCTGATTGACTCAAACGTTCCTTGAAAATTCCGATCGGGAAGAGGAGTTCATCGGGGACAATGGCGTTATACATTCCCATGCACCCTTCGTCGAAGATCCCCATAATCACCTTCTCTTTGACCAGGTCGGCGGCGAGTTTTTCGCCGAGGACCCGTTCCGTGTTTTTTACCGAGGTGGGGTCGAACGGATGCAGGTGCGAGGTGTCATGTTTAATCTCTTTTCCGGTTTCGAGCCATTTCTTCAAACGGCTCAGGAACCACTCATCGGTAAAATCGACGCTCCATAGGGTCGAGAACTTGCGACCGGCTTTTGTCAGACACGCGTTAATGTTGAGCATCCCGACCAGTCCCGGCCAGGTTCCCGACCAGTTGGCGATATTCAGAATCGGTCCGCGGTGGGTCAGCAGGCCCGGATAGACGTGATGTGAGTATTCCCAGACCGCCTCAGCGATGATGATCGGCGCGTCGGGATCGAGCTTCGAGAAGATTTCGATCCCCTCTTTTTGGGAGGCGATGAACCCGTGCTTTTCTTTCTCTTTGTAGGGATGGGCACGGACAATCTGATACCCGATTTTACGGACAGCCTTGCTGAGGGCTTCTTCCATTTTGGCCTGTTCGGCCCAGCAGACCTGGTTGGCTGAAAGACGCAAGTCTCCGCTTGCGGCCAGATAGACTTTTTTTGCTCCGAGTTTCGCCATGGTTGTGAATCTCCTTCTTCGTTACGTGTCGGTTTGTGTTACATCATATCATTCCATCGGGATCGATTCGGGCGGAAAGATTCAAAAACAGAAAAGACACCTCGCCGATCCGAGAACTCTTCGGTAAACGGTTCAAAAAAACCCGGTGTTCTTATTATCGAAATACCCGAAAGAAAAACAAGAGGCACGAAAATTTTCGGTGAAAAACGGTGAAAAGATGTTATGCGGAGTCTATTTCAGAGAAGCGGTTTCCCGCGGCACGACGCGCCGGAAAGTTTGATCGTTCAACGTTTTCCCCGAAGCCATTGCTGTTGCACTCCGGTCAGGGTCTCGGCTGCGGGCGAAACGGTTTCGGTTGGGACGGCGAGTCCCTCCGGCGCGGAGACCATCCCCTCGAAACCGGTGCCAAAGGAGGGATCGAACCCGCTGACCAGCATGTCGACACGGTCGAACGGGGAAGGGGAAGCCGCTTGTCCGGGGGCAAGGAGCCCTCCGAGTGCCTCTCCTTCTCCCGGCAAGGGACCGGAGACCGGAAAGAGATCCCCCGGATCGACAAATGCCCGTCCGCCGATCCGGCCGTCCGAAGCGACGGCCTGACTTTCCGTCCCGCCTACCGCCCGCGACCCGGCCTCCCCTTTGACGGCGGGGAGCGGTTTACGGCGGTTAAGCGATTTGTGTTGCGAAAGGGGAGTGATCGGCAGATACGCGATCACCTCGCGGGTCATGACGGGAGAAAGCTCCAGGAGTTCGGCGGCCGTCTCCAGGGTGACCTGCCCCGTCGGGTTTTGGCCTTTTCCGTTTCGGGCACTCGTGTTTTGAACCCTTGGGCGGTCGAACCGGTCTGGCGGATAAACGATCCTACCGAGGAGGGGCGAAGAGCGGAGCTCCTCGACATCGTCGAGAGGCATCAGCTTGATATCCGCTTCGATGGCGGTTGGCAGACCGTTACGTTTGATGCTGTCCCACGACGTGAACCATCGTTTCCCGTCGTAATAACGAAAACGACAATCGACCACTTCCGGCATCCATACGGTGCCGTCGTCGATCTCCATCGCCAGCTGTGCAGCGGTAAGAAGAGGTTCCGGCGTATTTTCCTCCGCTGCGCGGGGCATCTCGAGTGAGCCGATCCCTTTTACCTGCCCGAACGCAGAGGATGCATCTTGGGGTACCGGAGTGCCTTGCGTCGGAGATTCGGTTTCGAGGGCTTCGTAACTGAGTTCTTTGCGCGACAGTCCGTGTTTCCGCACCGACCCGGCGAGTGTGGGTGCGTGGGGGAGGGCGCGCTCTCGGTTTTGCCCCACGGCGGTGTCGGTTGTGGCGTTGGGGGGGATAAACTCATAAAAAACCGTTTTTAATTCCGGCACCTGGGGACGTGCCGGTTTTGATGACGTGGCGGCTGCGGCGCGATTTTCTGCCAATGTTGCCGTCTCGACGAGCAGGTTCGGTTCGACCACGTCGATTTGCAGAGAAGACTCGGTTCCTTTTAACCCGAATCGACGTACAAAAATCGTCTCGTTTCCTCTGGTCACAAGGGGGGAAATCGGGTCCTGTACCGCCGCGCCCAGGTCATCACTGAGCATCTGTGAGACGGAACGAACGAGTTGCGCACGGCTGACTCGTTTTTCTCCCGCCAGGTAGTCTTTGGAAAAGAGGGTAACCATCCCCCAAACGAATCCGAGAAGGAAAACCATCAGGCTTAGTGCGATCAAAATTTCGAGGAGCGTCATCCCCCCGAGACGGCATCTTCTCGCCTCGCGGCAAGGGGGAGCAGGTTGTGTGGATCGATTCGGTAACACGGCGGGTTTCATGGCGAATTAAGCCCTCCGATCCGATCCGATGGGGTTTCAAAGCCGCTGGCGGCGAACGGGTCAACGGGCGTGGTGAGTGAGCCGATCCCCCGGTCTTGGTCGAAGTCGGCAAACGGATCGGCTGTCGGCGGTGCGGTGAGCGAGCCGATCACCCCCCCCTCTTGGGCACGCCGAGCGCGGGTCTGGGCGGGCAGCTCGTCGCGCGAGGGTGAGGCGGTTCGCCCGACAATACGGATGCGATCAGGGTCGACCCATTGGGCCACCGCCACTTCGGCGATCGGTCTTTGCACTATATTAAAGGTTCCGGAACGGCCCGAGGGAACGTGGAGAAGTTCCGATTTGCGTGCGACGATTCGAACCGAAAGAAGACCGGAAATCGGTGCCTCGCTTAACGAGATCGTTATGGTCCAGTCGTCGAAGTCGGGAACGGAAAGAACCTGATACGGGGTGATTTCCGTAATACCGGCGAGTATCTTATCCAGCTCGTTCTGGCAGAGAACCTGAACCGACGTCTTCTCTTCGGCCTCGACCGCTTCCCTGGTCGCCGAGGTCTGGATTTGTGTGAGTGCGGTAAAACCGGTCAGAAGTATTGCCAGGACCACAAGAACTTCGAGCAGGGTGAACCCGCTTCGGTTCGAACGTTTCACGGCCTTACACTCCTTTCGGAGGATTGCGGCGTGTTATTGCCCCACAGTCTGGCGAACGCCCGGTCGGAAAGAACGCTCGGGAATTCGGGCGAACCGGGAGGAAAGACCGAAATCGAAGAAACACGTGCCGACCCGGTCATACCGCGAAACGAAATTTCGGAATAGTAATCCTGTTTTCCCCGTTCGGGGCGGCTGCACAGAAAAATGACCGCGGTCGAGGTGCGGCCGTTCGGGAAAAAGATAATCGGTTTCGACCAACCCCCATCGGCCTCAGTCTGCGAAAAGGCCGGGATTGCGACGGTAAACGAATTGGCCGTCGGAAGCGAATTCAGCGAACCAACCGCCTCACCGCCCTCATTTTGGGAATCTTCCCGGGACGCGTTTTGGAATGATTCGGCCTCGATGGTTGTCCCCCCCATAAAAAGAGTCGGTTCGGGGAGAAGCCGAATCGGCACCGGGACGGTTTCATCGAAGATCGATCCGGACACGTTCACCTGGGGATAGATTTTGTACTCACCGGTTCCGACCCGATAGCGAAACACCAGGGTGATACCGTTTTTCATCGCCTGGATACGTGTCCGTCCGAGTTCGGTCTGAAGCGACAACACGCCATCTCGAAATTTTGATCGGTCGAGAATCTTCACGACCGACGGAGTCCCGATCGACATCACCATCACGATGATAGCGAGTACGATCAAGAGTTCCATCAAGGTAAAACCGGGATGTTTCAATGGGGTTTCGCTCTTTCGATAAAAAACCGCTTGAAACTTCGATTCGTACGACGCTCTTTGCCGAGTCGACGCGAAATTTCAAGCGGTATCATGATTGCGATTTTCGTTTTCCGATCGATTGGAATCGGAAGAAGTGAACTCAGTTGTTTCCGCCACCTCCGCTGCCGCCGTCGTTCCCGCCGCCGCCGAACTGGTTATTGTTTCCGCCGCCGCTGTTCCAGTTGCCGCCCCCACCGCCGCCGAACTGGTTGTTATTCCCGCCGCTGTTCCAGTTGCCGCC
>JBMNOP010000003.1:0-243966 GCA_050943135.1 Thermoguttaceae bacterium
GGTTCCGGGAGAAGGGGCTCCAACAGCTTCCATTGTTTATTCGTCAGTTCCGATCCGACTTTATACTGGCGCTTCTGCATAAAATATCCTTTCTTTGGGATATTGTATCGGCAAAAACGCTACATCCGGGCCATAAAGATTGTTCGGTCGTTCTTGGGTTATGAAACTGCTTCTAGTACGGAACCACATTATGAACACGTTTGATCGTAGCAAGATTCATCCGAAACCGTTGGCTGAGAGGGTCAATAAACTTAATATTCTGGAACTCTCTGAAAAGATCAAAGACGATCCGGCGAGCCTTTCCGACGAAGCATTCGAAAGTGTGAGGAGTGCCGCCGCAGCGATCAAGCGTGCATGTCGAAAGGGGAGTGCGCGTATCTTAACCTACGGAGCGCACTCGATCAAAAACGGTCTGGGGCCGACTTTGGCTGCTTTGGGGGAGGAGGGGTGGATCACCCATTTCGCGACCAACGGCGCGGGGATTATCCACGATTGGGAATTTGCGTTTCAAGCCGAATCGGGGGAAGATGTACACAGGTATGTTTCGGAAGGGCAGTTTGGTATTTGGGAAGAAACCGGTTGCTACATGAACCTCTCCTTTCTTCTCGGTGCTTACAAAGGGTGGGGATACGCCGAGTCGATGGCAGAGACGATCGATCGGCAGTCAATCGATATCCCATCGGCCGAGGAATTGAGAAACAACGTCCTTCGTGCCGAAAAATCAGACGATCCTTCGCTACTCGAACGAGCCGCCGGCGCGCTGGATTTAATGGCGGCCTGTCGGTGTAGTGGGATTCCGGCCGAAGGATTCTCGTACAAGATCCCCCATCCGTATAGGGAATATTCGTTGATTTGGCGGGCTCGGCGTGCCGGGGTGATACTGACCTGCCATCCGATGATCGGTCACGATATCATCTACACCCATCCGCTGAATCGCCCGGCGGCAATCGGGCGGTGTGCCGAGCGTGATTTTTTGGCGTTTGTCGGTTCGGTTGCAAATCTCCGAGGGGGTGTCTATCTGTCGATCGGCTCTGCGGTTATGTCGCCAATGATCTTTGAAAAAGCGCTTTCGATGGCGAGGAACGTTGCCGGGCAACGGGGCGAGACAATCGACGATTTCGACATTCATGTTCTGGACCTAGCCCCCTCGCGATGGGATTGGATGTGTGCCGGAGAACCTCCGATGGATGACCCCGCCTATTATTTGCGCTTTTGTAAGACGTTCAGTCGAATGGGGGGGCGAATGACGTACACGTCGGCAGACAACAGCCGGTGGATTCCCGCTCTTTTGGGCGAACTGCGTCGGAGCGGATGAATCGATCATTTTTTCGTGTTTGCAGTCAAGACCGGAGGTTTTCGATGAAAAAAACATTAGCTCTCTTTTTTGCGCTTACTATTTCTTTTCCCGCTTTCGGTGTCGAAACGGTCGACGCCGACGTCGTTATTTTCGGCGGATCTTCAGCTGCGGTTTCGGCCGCGGTTCAAGTGAAACGCATGGGGAGTACTGCGGTGATCTTGATGCCGGAAAATCGTCTCGGTGGGATGACGACCTCCGGACTCGGACGAACCGATTCCGGGGACAAGCGGGTGATCGGTGGCATTGCCCGGGAATTTTATCACCGGATTTGGCTTCATTATCAAGATGAGAGCGCTTGGATTTGGGAAACGAAACCTACTGAATTTCGCGGAATGGACAACGCCGATCAAACGATGTGGGTTTTCGAGCCGTCCGTTGCCGAAAAGGTGATGGAAGATTTCGCTGCCGAGTATGATATACCCGTCTATCGCGGCGAACGTCTTGATCGTGAAGGTGGGATCGTCAAGGATGGGAATTTCTTAAAGTCGATTACCACCTCCTCGGGACGTGTCTATACCGGGAAATTTTTTCTTGATGCCACCTACGAGGGGGATCTTCTTGATGCCGCCGGTGTTTCGTTTACCGTCGGTCGGGAAAGAAATTCCCAATACGATGAGACGCTTAACGGAATTCAAACGGCCCGTGCCGTTTTTCATCAGTTTACCGGAGTGGTCGATCCCTACGTGGAGCCGGGAAATCCCGCTAGCGGAATCATTTCCGGGGTAAACCCGACACCCGGGGGAGAAGACGGAGAGGCCGATCAAAAAGTTCAGGCGTATTGTTATCGACTTTGTATGACACGTGTTCCCGAAAACCGTGTTCCTTTTGAAAAGCCCGAAAATTATGACGAGTCGGATTACGAACTACTCTTTCGTGATATCGAGGTGGGGCAACTCCGTTATTGCGACCCCGGCTCTGTCCCGAACGGTAAAACCGATACGAATAATAGTGGTTCGGTCTCGAGCGATTTTATCGGAGCGAACTACGAATTTCCCGAGGCGAGTTATCGACGGCGTGATGAAATTGCGTCCGAACATGTCCGATGGCAGAAAGGTTTTTTCTGGACCCTGGCGAACCACCCTCGTGTTCCCGAGTCGATGCGTAAAGAGTTTTCGCAGTGGGGTTTGGCCAAAGATGAGTTTGTTGATACCGATCACTGGCCCCCGATGCTTTACGTTCGCGAAGGACGGCGGATGGTCTCAGACTTTGTCGAGACCGAAAACCATCTTCGCTCGATTTTACCGATTGCCGATCCGGTCGGAATGGGATCTTACGGAATGGATTCCCATAACGTTCAGCGTCATATTGCTCTCGACGCCGAGGGGAATGAAACAGTTCGGAACGAGGGGGACGTACAGGTGCCGACCGGTGGTCCGTATCCGATCGCCTATCGGGTACTTCTTCCGAAAAAAGAAGAGTGTGCTAACCTGCTGGTACCGGTTTGCGTCAGTTGCACGCACATAGCCTACGGTTCAATTCGTATGGAACCGGTCTTTATGATTCTTGGACAGTCGGCCGCGACTGCCGCAGTTCTTTCGCTCAACGCGGGTATTGTCCCCGCCGACCTTCCTTACCCGCTCTTGGAAAAACGATTGCGCGACGATGGGCAAGTCCTTGAACGACCCTGACGCTACTTGCTTGCTGATGGACAGTCGCCGCGAAGAGGGCATCGGCCGCAAAGCGGGTTTCGTGCCCGACAGGTTTCTCGTCCCAGAGAGATCATTCGATGACTGAAATCTACCCAGTCTTGTCGGGGAACGAGGGCCATGAGGTCCCGTTCCACCTTTCCCGGGTCGGAAGATTCGGTCAGTCCGAGTTTCCGGCTGATTCTTCCGACATGGGTATCGACCACGATTCCTTCGACGATGCCGAACGCATTCCCTAAGACGACATTGGCCGTTTTGCGACCGACTCCGGGCAGAGTAACCAACTCTTCGATCGTTTGCGGCACAATCCCATGATAATCTTCTTTCAATCGGCGGCAGAGCGCGTAGATGTTTTTTGCCTTGTTACGATAAAATCCGGTTGAACGGATTGCGCTTTCGATTTCCTGGACACCGGCCCGTAGGTAATCTTCGGGCGTTTTGAGCGTTTTAAAAAGGATGGCAGTGACCTCATTAACCCGCCTATCGGTACACCGGGCCGAAAGGATCGTCGCAATCAGAAGCTGGAACGGATCATTGTACGTAAGAGAGCAGGCCGCCTCGGGATAGGCGGTTTTGAGCTTTTTCAGAATCCGATTCTGCCGCTTTTTTTCGGTGGGGTCGGGGTAGGCAAAGACATCCGAAGAGAAGTTGGCCATAGCGTACGCCTTTGGGGATGGTACCGAGGGTGATCTTAAGGTCAACGATCAAGAAATGTTGCCGACCGCCTCAATAAAAAAACCCGCAAACTCCTTGAAATAGGAACCGGCGGGTTAAGTGGCGGGGATGGGACTTGAACCCATGACCTCAAGGTTATGAGCCTCGCGAGCTACCAACTGCTCCACCCCGCGTCAATGACAACTCTATGATACTTTTTTTTCGTTTGATGTCTAGGGGGGGTGCGCTTTTTGCAGCCATGTACGGCATTTGGGTGAGGGTTGCGTTTTTCAAAATTTGTGATAGAAATTGGACTGGAAACGATCCTTATGACCCGTTTCATCGAGATGACTTTTTCATTCGTCGTTCTGTCCCGGCAGAGAAGGGGAGATGATGGTTACCCGGAGAAACTTTATTAAGGCTGCAGGCGCGGCGACACTCATTCCTTATCACGCTTTGCCGAAAGCCCGAGCCGAAACCGGTACCGGGCGTCTCTGGCTCGGCGTGATCGGATGTGGAGGTCAGGGACGACTCGATATGTCTTACTTCGACCCGTTAGTCGATATCGTTGCGCTCTGTGATGTCGATTCCGCGTTCGGACTGGCGACAACGCTCGCATGCGGTTACGGCCGCAAAGAAGGAGAGAAAACGATACCTCCCGACATTTATCCCGACTATCGACGAGTCCTTGACCGCGATGATATCGATGCCGTATTGGTGGCAACGCCTGATCACTGGCATACAAAAATCGCGATCGAAGCATTACAGTCCGGAAAACACGTTTTTTGCGAAAAACCGCTGACCCTGACACTCGAAGAGAACCGTCTGATTCGGAAAGCCGCACAAAAGTACAACCGTGTTTTTCAAGTCGGTACGATGCAGCGCTGTTTCAAGGACGATTTTATGCTTGCGGCGCTGATTGTCCGCAACGGGTATCTCGGTGAGATCAAAAAGGCGGTCGTTTGTATCGACGGTTGTCCGACTTCTCCTGTGATTCCCGGGGCTCGGATTCCCGCATCTCTTGATTGGAACATGTGGCTCGGTCAGGCTCCCCATGTTGATTATATCGCATCCGTCGACAGAAGTAATACACCTTGGGAACCGGCCGAAGCCTCGTTTCCTGCATACAGCCGTTGCCATTATGTCTTCCGGTGGTGGTACGAATACAGCGGGGGGAAGTTTACCGACTGGGGGGCTCATCACATCGATTTCGCTCTCTGGGCTCTTGGTCGACAGAATCCCGGTGACGGCCCCGTAGAAGTTGACGGGCGTGATGCCGAGCATCCGGTTCCCTTCAAGGGTGGATATCCGACGGTCAATAATCGTTTTAATACGGCGACCCGCTTCAACATCTACCACAGGTTTGCCGACGGTTTGGTGATGAATGTCTGTTCCGATGCCAAGGACGGTAACGGTGTCCTCTTCGAGGGGACCAAAGGTCGAATTCACGTCAATCGCGGCCGGGTGGCCGGAAAATTGGTCGAAGACGGAATCGCCGAAGAATTTAAAGAAGAAGACTATGTTGCGTTGAACAATGGTGTTCCGTTCAGTCCTCAGACCCATGAACGCAAAGGTCAGGATCGCGCATTTTACGAACACAAATACAATTTTATCTGCTGTATTCAAAACGGTGGAAAACCTGTCAGTGATGTTGACAGCCACCTGCTCGCGATGAACATGTGTCATTTGAGCGGTATTGCCGCGCGTCTGGGACGCGAGATCACATGGGATCCTGTCAATGAGACGATCGTCGGAGACGATCAGGCCGCTTCATTTGCGCACCGAGACCAGCGTCAGGGATTTGAATTACCTGAGGTCTGATCTCCCTTTCCCTGACGGCTTTCGTCTCGAGATACCGTCAGAATGCTACGTCAAAACATCCGTCGAAAAACCTCTTCCAACATGAAATCAGGCGAGGCAAAGAGGCTGTCTGCCCCGGAGAGAGAGGCCAGCGCGGGTGGATAGATAATGCCACTCGAGGTGAAATTGAACCAGTTGATCGCAAGAAAAAAACGATCTCCCGGTCCGACATCGTCGTCACCATTAATATCGGCGCGTTCATCCCAGTCTTCGGTATCCGACGACGACAACCATGCG
This sequence comes from Thermoguttaceae bacterium, assembly GCA_050943135.1. GTDB lineage: Bacteria > Planctomycetota > Planctomycetia > Pirellulales > Thermoguttaceae > RUG695. Next base: position 5,755 of record JBMNOP010000003.1, read on the forward strand.
CTTGAGAGAATGGAGAGATCGCCGGGACCGATGAACCCGTCGCCATCGATATCGACCGGACAGGCAATTCGACTGACGGTTTCCGAATATTCGGAATCTTGCCAAAATTTTCCATCGCCGAGTGCCATCACCTTAAAATAGCAGGTTGTACCATAGGTCAGGTTTTCGACGCGCAAGTTGGTCTCGGTGGTGAACCCCTGTGACCAGGATGTTTGGTCGATCGACCAGACTACAGCATAGCAGGTGCTATTTTCAACTTCGTTCCATCGGATCCGTAAACGATTTGCGCCGGCCGAGGTTACAGTGACTCCTGTTGGCGTATCGAGTCGTTGTGCCGGGTGGTATTCATAGGCTCCCAAGTCAACATACTGGTCGTGGATGCGATCCAATCCGGCCAGGTCATGGATGATTTCGTTCCCGTTGCTGTAAAAGGCGTAGTCATTCTCGCCGATGTTGATCGCCTGGGAATTTTCGGCCAGTGAATAGTCTTGAGAACCTGGATCTGCAAAAATGGGAAGCGAAGTGTCGTAGGCGAAATATTCTTCAATCCATGTCCAACATTCGTCGGTGCTTGCGAGAATATTGTATCCGTAACCCCAACCGTGGCCGGCATAGTCGCAGGAGGTCTTACCGGAGGCGCAGGTGTTCTCGACGAAAATACAGTTGTAGGCTTCCATGGACAGGCCGTAGCCGTAGTAGTTATAGAGGCCCGCTCCCTCCGATTCCTCGCCGGTGGTAATGTTGCCTGCAATGGTGCATTGGGTCAGGGTCAGCTTGCCGAAACTTTCGATCCCCGCGCCGGTATGTGCAGAACTGTTGTCGGCGATGAGGGAATTGGTGATTGAGACTTCGGAATCATGAATATACATTCCACCGCCGTAGTTGTAAGAGATGTTTTCGACGATCTGACTGTCAGTGATTATCATTGTTCCGTAAAGAACATAAATCCCCCCGGCGAAATAATTTTCATTGGAGGCCTCATTATTCAGAATTGTCGTGTGGCGGATTGTTGATGAGGTGCCGAGGCAACCGATTCCGCCTGCCGCCTTGGCTGTGTTCGAGTCGATTGTACAGTTTTCGATTGTCAGTGTTCCGTGGTAGGCGTAGATACCTCCGCCCTGATCGCTGGCAGAGCAGTTCGAGATTGACCCGCCGCTAACAGTGACCTGACCGTGATAAGAGTAAACAGCACCGCCGTAAGCCGCACTGCAACCGGTAATATTGCAATCGTTCATCACCAGTGAACCGTAGGAGTAAATGGCACCGCCGTCACCGGTGGAGATACCGTTTCGGAGATTCAGGGCCGTAAGGGTGAGACTTGCATCCTCGGCAACATTGAAGATTCGCGTGCCGGAAGTCGATCTTAGCACGATTCGGTTGACCCCCGCGGCGGTCCTCCAGTCGGTCGCGTCGATAGTGATCGACGCGTTGACCTGCATCTCACCATATTTGAGGTTGAGAGTCGTCAGAACCAACGAAGAACTGAAAGTGATCGTGTCACCGTCTCCCGCACGCGAAACCGCTTCCCGAAGACTGATCGTTGAATCGCCTTCCGTCCAGGTGGAGTAGTCAGCCGTGGTGTTAACCTCCCAGTTAACCGAGAGCATTCGTCGCTCTTCGAGTGTCTCGTGTCGAAGTTTTCGAGTCCGAAGGATAGATCGCTTCATTGCTAAGCCTCTTTTCAGGGAAGAATCTTTCTGAACGATTATCGTATCACTTTGTCCCAAAACGTATATCAAGTGCATAGCGAAGGATTGCTCCGACCGTTTTTCCATCTTCTATTTCGCCGGCATCGATCATCGCGAGCGCTTTTTCCAGGGAAACGGAAAGAGTCGAGAGGTCTTCGCCATCTTCGAGAGTACTTTGTCCCGGAGTGAGCTCTTCGGCCAAAAAGAGGTGGAGTTTCTCGTCATCGTAGCCGGGCGATGCGTAAAAAGAAGGATAGGGGGTCCAGGTTTGGGCGGTGTATCCTGTTTCCTCTTGCAATTCCCGTTTGGCGGCATCGAGGGGGAGCTCTCCGGGGTCTTTCATTCCTGCCGGGATCTCGTAGATGAAGCTGTTCACCGCGATACGAAACTGTTTAACGAGGAGAATCTCACCATTGGGGAGGATCGGGAGGATTCCGACGCCGCCTGGATGACGAACGATAAAGCGCGCGTGCTTTTTTCCGCTACGTCCCACCTGCCAGGTTTTTTCAAGTTTAAAGATAGGACAGGAAAAAATGATTTCGTTGTTGTGCTGCCGTTGCATGTGGATCATCGTTTCTTTCTGTTTTACCGTATTCTCTCTCTTAAAACGAGGCGGTTTCCCTGCCGTTGATTGAGCTGGGCACCCCCCGGAACATCGCAGGTTCTTTTCCCCTTGACCGCCTGATTTGCTCCGGAAGCAAAGAGGTCTCCCATATCGATGTCGTCACGAATAAAACGAACCGAACCGTCAAACATCGTTGTGTCTGCCCCACGCGGATGAAAGCCGGAAACACCGCCATAACATTTGGGTCTGAAAAAGTGTGCGGAACAAACTTTCAGAATCGACTATTTTGGGTGTGTTGCTTCCCCGGGGGGGCGCCCGATTCCAGGAGCTGTTTCCGAACCAGATTGAATGAAACGCGCATTATTTCCTCCTTGCCGCTGGCGCGACAGACATCTGAGGGATCGAGGATTCGGCAGTGCTGATCGAGAACATTCTTCTGGAGTTTCCACCCCGATTCTTCATCGAGAACCTTCCACCAGATATGTCCCCCCATTGTTGGTTTCGGAACAGTGTCGGAGTCCTGAAGAACGTTGATCGAAAGAGGAGGGATCTCATCTTGTTTTGCCTTGCGATTGAGCTGGTCGCGTACCTTTTCGAACGCATAGTACATTTCCTGACGATGCCCAGAGGCGCGGCGAATTCCTTTCGGATCAAGAATCCGACAATGTCCGACAAGCCGTTGTTGCTGAAGTTGCCAACCGCGGCACGAATCCAGGGTTTTGTAATCAGAGAAATAACCCCTAGTCGTCAAGAAGTCTATCTGTGAAGCCTCCTGAGGAACAATGATTTTGTCATTGTCAAAAGGAACCGTTTCAGTCAAGCCATCATAGAGCCTGGCGAAATAGTAATAACTTAGATGTGATTTTGTTCCATCGACCACCGCCTCGAAGAAACGTTCCGACGGCTGGCTGTAAAGATAGCCCGTTCCGAGCGGATAGTGTCGTTGCGAGAGCTTATAAGCACCCATGGCATAGTCGTCTTGATTGACCAGGTTGAAAAATGTCTCTTCCGAAGCGTTGATCGCTGCGGCAATGTCCGGGTCGTCGTTGTTTATTGCCGCGCCAGATGTAATGATTTGTCGTAACGTGATTCCTTCTCGAGTACACCGTGCTGCTGTTTTGATCGCGATACGCCCCCCAAGCGAGTGCCCGACCAGGATCAGACGCCGCTGTTCCTGTGACGGGAGATCGATAATGCGCCGGGTTAACTCGTCGACAAACTTGTCGGCGATCGGAACTGCGTCATTCCAGTAGACGCCAATCTTAAGTTTATTTGAAATCGGTGGCGCATCCCAGGTGATCAATTCCAACCGTTCGGCATCCGGAAATATCTGTTCCAGCTTCTGAAGCGGCTGCGAGTGAGTTTCATTCTCTAAGACCATTCCGTGAATGTACCAGACAATTGGAAGGTCGCTATTTCCAGCCCCTGTCAGGAGAACGAAAATGAACAAAACGGCGACAACCCCTAATCGATACGTTTTCATATAGATCGGCTCGTCTGTGAGGATTACTTTTCGGTGAGGACGGTTTTCCACCCTTCCGGAACGTTGAGTTTGTACGAAAATTCACCGTTTTTCTTTTCCCAGCTTAATGAGACAACGCCACCGGCTACCGGGTGAACCCCGGATGCCCTCTCCAGATTCGGGATATCCTGGAACGAGATTTTAATGGTTTTTGTCGGCACATCAACGTCGGCAATCCCGACCACATCGCGTAAGAGGACATGGCAAATGTGAGAAGCGAATCCATGGTTACAGCTTGCGTAGGCGCCGTCATTTTCCCAGAGGGTTCCGGTCCTGTCGGCCATATACTCGTTGTACGCGACCGATTCTTCCAGTAGTTGTGTGCCACGACCGGCATGCGAGAGAAGCTCGAGACGGAGTACATTGCCGACAAAGGAGTTGGCTTTGTGAATGTCGGGGTATTTTCCTTCTTTAACGCGGTTCGGTCCGAATTCGTCAAGAAGGGTTTTCCAAAGCTTGGGATGTGACTCGGGCGTTACGGTTTCAAAGAAGAACGCGAAATACTGACAGACTTCGCTTCGATTCCTGGTCACTTCAAGCGTGCCGTCATCTTTTCGTATCGCGTTATCGATGAAAAACTCACCGTCAAATGATTGTGCGTTGATCGTTTTGCGGATTGCCCGGGCTTTCTCGGACCATTCCGGATGATCATAAAGTTTTCCGGCGGCGTCGAGTGCGGCTGCATAGAGCATGTTGCTTGGATAATTGACATCTTGCACAAAGTCGTTGGCTTTTGACCATTCGACGAAAACCCAGCTTTCAAGTTTCTCCAGTAAACCGTCGGAGTTTTCGTACCGGGCGAAAAATTTCATCAGTTTTTCAACCTTCGTTTTCAGTCCGGCGAGGATGGCCGGATCTGCGCCGCGACGGGCATACTCGGACAGCTCGATCACGAACCAGAGAGACCAGTTCGGAATATAGATACCGTCGTAATGGTCTGCCGGATAACACATCGGGAGCATTCCGTCGGGAATGCATTTGAATGATTCGGGGAGCATGTAGTTCTCATAGAAAGCGTCTTCGATATCTGGGATGCCGGTTAGATTGAATGCGCTGCGGGCTGTGAAGAAACTGTCGCAAAGCCATCCGGCTCTTTCGCGGTGAGGACAGTCCGTGAAGACGTCCACGGCGTTTTCACGGAACGTCAGGACTCCGGCTCGGAAAAGTTTTTCGAGCCGTGGATCACTACACGTGAACGATGCATCACGAATTTCCGGATGGGCATATTCCCGCAGGTAAAACCTTTTTAGTTTGAACGAACCTTTCAGGCAGTGGATCTTAGCATACCTGCCGACATGCGGCTCAAAAGCTTCAATTCTGTTTTCGTCACCATTGAGGGTCCATTTGATTGCGCTGCAAGTCGAGAGCCGGTGGAAGTCGAGCTCTCCGTCGTCCATAAGAATTTCATCGAATGTGAGAAGAATTTCGGTCCCCGGTTCGGCCTGTTGCAATTCAAAGCCGAAAAAGCCGCAGAGGTTGAGACCGAAATCGACTAGCTGAGCGTCGTTTTCCTTATAGGTTGTTCCTTCCCGAAGGGGGGTGGCTCTGTCGAGGCGCTCGGTTCCCAGTTTTTGAACCTCGTCGGAAAGGAGAATCTCGAGTTCATCGATTTCATAGCCTTTCAATTTGGATCCGATTCCGGTGAGTGCGCGGTCACGCCACTGTTCGTCGACCGTTGTCGGGGAAAGTTTCTCACGCCTCAACCACGCCTTCGGCTCGAAGAGGGCGAATTCCGGATACGGAACCCGGCGGGGGAGATATTTTACTTCCGGTTCCTCGGCTAGGGTTACGGTTCCGTATTGACGGCGAAAATCGTAGACCTCAATAAACGGGCGCTGAAAACTGAAACGTTGCACCTTTTGAACTCTACGCCCCGTCTGGTCAATGACCGAGAAGATAGGAAAGGGGGCATTCTGATCCGCGGCGGTAGCGGCAAGAACCTTTCCTTCGGCGTCGATGACTTCCGCACGCAAAAAGGAGGGCTGGTCGAGATGATAAAAGCTGTTGCTGTTATACCCGGAGATTTCGATTTGGACGGTATTGCGTCCTCTTCTGAGCTTCGACGAAAGGTTCCACTCATCAACACGGAACCAGCCGTGTGGGCCGCGTGCCGGTCCGTAACCGGCGAATTCGTTGTTGACCCAAATCCGCATAACCGTTGATCCCGCACAGCGGAGGATGACACCAGCCGGAGAGACGATGTCGACATCGGCAAAAAAAATGAGCGAGACATTCATCTCTTGTTCCCGGCCCGCCGCCCAGACCGATTTGGCACAGGTAAATTCAGGAGTCGGTTCCTTTTCCTCGGCAAAAACGGCTTTCCGGGGAACAAGTGTTGCGAAAGGGGTTAATGCCGCGATTTCCAAAAAGTGACGTCTTGTGAAGTTGTTATGTTTCATCGGTAAACTCCATTGTGGTTTTGGGCCTGCCGAACAGATCAAAAAGTGAAAATCCTCGGCCATTTCTCCCCTCAGATGATACCGAATCCGCAAAAGAAATTCAATAAGATTTCCTCGGCTTTGCCACGAAAATTTCCTTCTGTTTTAGATTTCCGAGAGCAAAATTTTTGTGTTTGTGACGAGGAGAGCCTTTTTCATCAGGAGGAATCGTCGCCATACCAAATCGGAAGCGAACTTTATCGGCGGTTAAAAGGCCATTGAGATAAATGTCGGCCTCGCGCTTTGCTTCCGGAAAGAGTTCGTTAAGCCGATTCGGAACCTCCGGTTCTGATTCGCGGATTTCCCAAAGCAGGACACCCCCTTGCTGACGGAGATCGTCGTAGGTTCCCCATGTAGTCACCAGCCAGGGACCGCAAAATTGATCTGGCTCGCGTGAATACAGAATTCGTGGATTATCTTTGCCGTAAACCGCGAGATTTCCAGCCAGCCACCACTCTCCTGCCGCCCAAGGGATCGGAGTGTCGTATCGAGAATGCCACGCCTCTTCGACACGATCGGCCAGAGCCCTCCCCGGAAAAAGATATCGGGAACAGCGACCGGTTATCCGAGGATAGAGGAGTGTAACGGCAACGCTTGACAGGAGCACCAAAACGGCCAGAGAGGCATTCTGGAACAATGTTCTTTTGAGTGCAGTATTATCTTGACGAATTGGCAGGAAACGTAACAAAATGATTGGGATGTAGATCCAGAGGTGACACCCCAATGAGAAGCGGACGTAATGTGCGCTGACCGCTGCATAAACGACCTGGATCAGGAAAGGGAGAAAGGTCATCCACAACAGGTAACTTTCTTCCATTGAAAGGGGAGTAGTGTAGCGGTGAAAACTTTTTTTCTTATCGGCGTTGCCAAGAAACAAAGGAGTGAGCCAAAGGAGAGAAAGGCCCCAGTATGCCGTTTGGCTGAACGTAAAGTGAAGGGGGCAGACAAGATGGCAGATTGCCGGATTCTCATCTCTTTCGAGGGTCAGGGCATATTGGAGCGTTCTCAGATTCCCGTTTAAGATCCAGAGAGTTTGCGGTAGAAAAATTAAAAAAGCGATCGCGACTGCAAGCCAAAATCGACCAGAGCAGAAGTAGCGGCGGCGCATTTTAGACCAGGCCAAAAAGATAATCAGCGAGGTCGGGAATAATATTTCGGTATATTTCAGATGGAGCCCGATCCCAACGGCGATTCCCAGTCCTATCCAGTCACGCAGTCTGTCGGTTCGTAGGGCCATCAACCCGAAATAAAAGGAGAGTCCCCAAGCAAAAATGAGAGTAACGTTGTTGTTATAATCGACCGAACCGAAATTCATCCAGTAGTAGTTTAGCATGACAAATAGCGCGGCTGCCGCCCGTGGCGGGTCAAGGAAAAGTCTCCCAAGTCGCCAAACTGTCCAGAGAACCGTTCCCATCATTATTTGGCTCAGGAGATAGGGAGCAAAGGGAGCATTCTTCAAAATCGAGCGGAAAGTGTGGAGAATGATTGCTGTGAGGGCGGGGTGCTTTTGGGTACTCAAAACCCATTCTTTCCCGACAAAGATTTGTTCAATGGTATCGAGCCAGTAGTTCGGTAAAAAAAGGAGAGGTGCAAATGTCCAAACGACGCCGAAAAGGAGAACCGTTTTCCAGAAGAACGGACTTCCGTAAGAAGACGTAGCGGAATTCCCGCTTTGGTTCATCTGACCCTCCAGACATTTCGAAAACACAAAATTAGCCTACGGTATTTAAAGGGGAACACGGAAAATCGCAGGGGAAAATTTCAATTTTTGCGCGACTATCCCGTTCGAAAAAGTATCGAGCTTTTTGTTCAATGATTATCCATGTCAATTCTTTCGGTTTACCTCTAAATTCAACTGCTTGATCGGTTGGACTCCGTTTTCGTTAAGCCACAACCAAAAGGAACCCTCTGGCAATCGTTAATCAGCAGAGGGTTATTGTTCCGGGGGAAAATCAGTGGAGGGTGTCACCGTACCGTTCTTTTTCGATCTGTTCGAGTGTTTTCCCTGCGGTATCCGGGGTGAAGATGGTTCCAACCAGAAGGCTGAAAACCAAGAAACCGACCATAATCGCGGCGGCACGGGTAAAATGGCCCTCCTCATTGATCTTGGTAAAGATGATATTCCAAATTCCGAGGATCAGGCGGGCTGTGAAAAAGGTGATCCCTTGTGCAAAAGCACGGTATCGGGTTGGAAAGAGCTCACTATTCCAGAGTTGATAAAACGGCTGCTGACAGGAGCCATTGTTGATTCCGAACAGAACGACGAATCCTATCAGGACGCCGATGTTGAAGATTTTTTTGTAGCTGGCGTACGTTAGGAGTGACCATGCGACAACCCCGCAGAGTGCAAGAATAAAATAGAGAAGGCGCCGATTGACTATATCGCCAAGTCCCATGAATATGGAGAAGGTTGCAATCACGGTGATTCCGAAGTAAAGTGCCAGCAACAAATTGGCGGTCTGATTTGTCTGTCCGAAAACATATTCGCAGACGTATTGCATATAGAACCCGACCGTCCCGGCCGCAAGGTTCCAGATTGCGTAGACACCGGTCAGGAAGAGGACGGTCCGGATATTGATCATCTCACTGAAAAAGTCTGTCCATGTGATTTTGTGAATCTTGCCGCTGGCGATAAGTAATTTCTCCTTCTCCTTGTTTGTTTTCCAGTTTTCAGATTCCGGCATTTTGAAACGCAACAGCCACGTGATCAACGCAACGACAAAGAGGTGACCGAAGACAATCCGGTTTCCGAGAAGACCATACTTTCCGAGAGGCACCGACAGGAGAAGAACAATCGTCGGTCCAAGAGCCCAGGCGACCTGGGCCGTGCCACAGTGGCGTGCTCGAGTGTTGGTCGGTGCCTGTTCTGCAATCAATGTCCATGACGCGGTGATTCCTGCCCCGACGGCCAAGCCGACCACACAGTACCCAACAAAAAGCATCACAAAGTTTTTCGCGAAGATGATCAGGAGCATTCCGAGCATATAGAAGACCAGGTCATAGGTATAGACGAACTTTCGTCCGAATTTATCGCAGATTCGCCCACCGATCAGCGCACCGACAGCCGCCGAGATGGCGTTGGAACTGAATGCTCCGAGAAGCCCGAGTTGTAAAGAGGTCATTTCGAATTCCTCTTTCCAGAGCGCAAGCCCCGCAGCCCCGGCCACAATCGACCCGGCATCGATATAGTTGGTCATCGCCGCCAGAATAGTCTGCGTCCAGGCCGAAGGCTCTTTTCTCGGCTTTACCGAATTTTGATGTTTCTCGCCCATTGAAATACTTCTATCGGTTTTGGTTATATAAATTCTCGATCCTTTCGGAAACAGAAACGAAGAATCAGGAAAGCCTATTGCGGAAATCGTTATAATCAAATTTCCGATGGACTCGGAAGAGTCCTCCGTCGACGTCCGAATCGCATGACAGGATCGACGGTAACTGAATCCCGTTGAAAGTGGTGTTTTTACATATCGTGTATTGTGACATATCTTCAAAGACAAGTCGGTCGCCGATTTTGATCGGGTGGTTAAAGGTATAATCGCCGATAATATCCCCCGAAAGACAAGTCTTGCTTCCGATGATGTACTTGTAGCCTCCTTCATCGAGAGGGGATTCGTAGTCATCGACATTGAGCCGTGCACCAAGAATCTCCGGGGTGTATGGCATTTCGAGAACATCAGGCATATGTGCCGCAGCCGAGGTGTCGACAATCAAAACATCGATGCCGTTCGGATTCTCGATGACGTCGAGAACGGTGGCCACCAAGAAACCCGTATGGAGCACGTGTGTCTCGCCTGGCTCCAGAATAACATCGAGGTTGTATTTCTGCTGGAAACCGGTGATAATGCGGCAAAGACGGTTAATATCATATCCACGGCGGGTAATATGATGCCCACCGCCGAAGTTGATCCACTTGAGACAGCCGAAATATTTATCGAATCGTTCACAGACAACCTGAACCGTTCGTTGCAATACGTCGGAGCCTTGCTGACACATCGTGTGGAAGTGGAAACCGTCGATTCCGTCAAGGGCGTCTTTACCCGCATCGATCAGACCTTCGAGCGGCACGCCGAACCGGCTACGCGTCGTGCAGGGATTGTAGATTTCGAGTTGAACCTCTGAATATTCGGGATTGATTCGAAGACCAACCTCGATTCGTCTCGGTGCCTTTTCAACGGTAGGTCGAAATCGACGCCATTGGTCGAGAGAATTGAAAACGATATGATCTGCAATCTTGCAGATGGCTACCATCTCTTCCTGCGCGTAAGCGGGGGAATAGACGTGAATCTCTTTCCCCTTGCCGAAATAATCGAGCCCGAGTCTCGCCTCGTTCAGACTGCTCGCGGCTACGCCGTCGATGTGAGGGGAAATCTCGTCGAAAACCCCCCACGTCGAAAAAGCCTTGAGCGCCAAAAGGATCCTGGCTCCCGTCCGTTTTCGGACGTCAGCGAGGATCTTCATGTTTCTGCGGATCAACGCACGATCGATGATATGGTATGGGGTGTCGATGTCAACTTGGGAATAATCAAATTTTGGGTAGGGAGATGTCGGATTCATTGTGCATGCCTTAGAAAACGGCCGTTTCGGGATAAGACTCCTGCCACGGAAGGCCCCATGGACCAATTTCGCTCATAAATGGATCGGGGTCGAATTCTTCGATGTTAAAGACGCCCGCACCTTGCCAGACACCTGTCATCAGCATCTTGGCCGCCAGTGCCGCGGGAACTCCCGTTGTATAACTTACTGCCTGAGCACCGACTTCTTTGTAGGCCTCTTGATGATCGCAGATGTTGTAGATGTAGTAATTTTTCGGTAAACCGTCTTTTTCACCCGTAATATGGCAACCGATACAGGTTTTGCCGACCGTTCGCGGGCCGAGTGAGGCTGGATCGGGTAGGAGAGCTTTGAGGAACTGAAGTGGGACAATTTCGCGTCCTTCGAAAAGAACAGGCTTGATCCCCGTCATCCCGATATTTTCAAGGACTTTCAGATGGGTCAGATACGATTGCCCAAAGGTCATCCAAAAACGCATCCGGCGAACTTCCGGGTAATTTTTTACGAGGGATTCCATTTCTTCGTGGTAGAGGAGGTAGATATCGCGGCTACCGATTCCACCGGGAAAGTCGTAGACTTTTTTCTGTTCCAAGGGTTCGGTTTCAATCCACTGACCGTCCTCATAATAACGTCCTTTGGCAGTGACTTCGCGAATGTTGATCTCGGGATTGAAATTAGTCGCGAAAGGATAACCGTGATCCCCGGCGTTGCAGTCGATAATATCAACAAAATCCATTCGATCAAAGTGATGTTTCCGTGCGTAAGCTACGTAAACGTTAGTCATTCCCGGGTCAAATCCGCATCCGAGGAGCGCAGTGAGTCCGGCTCTTTTGAACTCTTCGTTCATCGCCCACTGGGGCGCATAGCAAAAATGCGCCTCATCGGGGTGCTCGTAATTCGCCGTATCAAGATAGTGGGTTCCTGTTTCAAGGCAGGCCTGCATAATCGTCAGGTCTTGATAAGGTAGGGCAACGTTGATGACAAGTTCTGGCTTGTGCGTGTTGATCAGCGCGACAAGCTCGGAAACATTGTCGGCATCGACGGCTGCGGTAATGATTTTCGACCGTGGGGAAGGGATTTCCCTAACGATTGCTTCACACTTGGAAACCGTTCGACTGGCAAAGAGTATCTCCTTAAAAATTTCCGGATGTTGTACACATTTTCGAAAAACAACCCGGCCGACACCGCCGGCACCGATAATCATCACACGTTCCATATTATCCTGCCTCTTTCTTTTATCGATCTCTTAGCTAGAATGTGTTTTATAACTTCTTTTTAGCGCCCATACAAGTTTGGACATGAACTGAGAGACAAACAAGGGAAGAGATCGGAACCTCTATTCCCGGAAGCCCAAGCATTAACCCAAGGAGAGCAGAAGTGGGCGTCAAATCGTGCCTGTCTTGAAGGGGTTTTCTGGATTCTTCGATTCTTGTGCCCGATGGAAAGATATTCCAGAACCCTTCTCCTCGGGGAGCACCTGCCGGCGGCGGTGCGCAGGAGCGGCGGGAAGCCGATCTCTTTGGGGATATCTGGCGGCATATGCTACAACCTGAGGTACCAAAGGGCGGCTCCGATAGGAGAAGGTCTTCGCGGACGGAACATTTTCATCCTCAAAAAAAGGGAGGAAAGCGTCGAAAAGACGCTCACCAGGGGAAGGGAACAAAGCTTATGGTGGTGGCAGATGGTCAGGGGATACCTTTCGGGATTGAGCTTGCTGGCACAACGCCCCATGAGTCTACGTTGATTGAGAAGATGTTTGACACCATTCGGGCTCCTCGTTCGGGAAGAGGGTGAGCAAGAAGGCGCTTTCCGAGACTGATCTATGATCAGGCGGCAGAGATTCAGCCATTTCATAAGCGTCGGAAGAGCGAGCGAAAGACAGATCCGGTCTGTCTTCAGCGTTCGAATCATAAGGTCAAAGTTCAGGATAGGTTCAACCGTCGACGACATCGTCGACGGTTGAACCTCGAGCCGACGAATGCTTGGCTTCAAAATTTTCATAGAGTTTTGGTTCGGCTTGATCATAGAATTACGATGGATGTGGGATTTGTCTATCTGGCGTGGATGATGACGTGTAGGCGGTTATGAACGAATTTTTACTCCGCCTCTTCCTTGTAATACTGCTTCATCGCTTCAAAGCAAATATCGGGCCGGTCGGTTCCGAAACCGGCGGCCCCTAAATCGGCAAGACGCTTGTAGTGTTCCGGCGTTTCGGCTGCGTGCAGATCCCAGGGCATCAATTGCACTTCAATGTTCGGGTAGTTAGCATGGATGTAGTCGAGTGTTTCAGCCAGAAATTTTTCGCTTGGGCGTGTAACGCCGTCATCGTTAAAATGAACGTGAATTTGCATCCTGTCAACGTGGGCGAATTCATCTTTTTTGAGCTGTTCGATGATCGGTCCGACTTTCTCTTCCCCGGCACCGAGACCCATCCAAAAGAGTGTCTCGGAATCGGGAGCGACTCTTTTCCAGTTGACCAGGTCCTGATACCGACCCGTGGCCAGGATTACCTGTGAGTGAAGCCCATCGGTCTCGCGTGCCAGCTGTTCGAAATTGACATTTTTCACATCGATCAGCACCTTACGCTTTGGGTCATTTCGTAACGCCTGGCAAATCTCACCGAGTGAAACAACCCTCTGTCCTTTAAACTCTTCGCCACGGAACGCCCCGACATCGATTTGTTGAACTTCTTTCCAGGTCAAATCTTCGATACGTTTCGCTCTCATTTCTTCCGGCGCATCGGGAAGAATTCGCCGAAAATCCCCATCATGGAACATCGCCAGTATACCATCTTTGGTTGTGCGGATATCAACCTCGGGAATACCGTTACACCCTTGAAGTTCCCATGTAAAAAGGAGGGAAGGGAGCGCGTTTTCCGGTGCCAGATCTCCAGCGCCCCGGTGAACACAGACAGAGACGTCGGCACAATCGACATGATCACGTATATTCCAGCGGACCCTGATCCCTTCGTTTGCCGGGAGAGATGTGACGGCAAGGAGTAAAAGAGCAAGAAAAGCGATTACGATTTTGTGGTGAGACATTTTACTTTTCTTTCTGTTGGGCAATTCAGCTTATAATGCTGCGTAAAAGGGAGAGTAATTCATTTCGGGGAAGACTACCAAATCCACGAAATGCCATTTCGTTTAGAATACGCGATATCGTTTTATTGTCGGGACGAAATTGTGGCGATTCATTTTTTTTGCCTGGTGTATAGAAGTCGGCCGGGTGTTCTTGCCCGGATTTCATCCCGGCCATCCGCTTATGGTGATCGACGATAACTTGGAGCATTCGCAGAACAGCTTCTTCTTTCGGGCGCTCTCCGGGATATTCGTAGTTCCAGAAGAGGTTCCACATTCGTAAGATCGCGTCGTCTCCCCCTGAGATGAGAGCCGATTGGGTGATGTTAACGGCTAAACAGTTGGCACCGGCGGTTTTCCCCGTCAAGGTGCGCTCGAGTTTTCCGCTCGGTATCCCCCAGAGGCGAATCGTACCGTCTTTCCCCGCTGAAACAAGTCTTTGTCCGTCGGGGAGAAAGAGAAGAGACGTGATACCCCCGAGGTGTCCCGAAAGACGCTTAGGTGTTTGTCGTCCTTCGGCTTCCAGATCGAAGAGAAGAATTTCTCCTTCCGAATCAGCTCCGGCTCCCCATTTTCGGTCGGGGGAGAGCGCCGAGGCGATGACTTCGCTGTTGAACCCTTCGTAATAACGTAAGGGAGAAAGATTACGCGCATCCCAAAGTGTAATACGTTTTCCGCCACTGGAGAGAATATAAGCCCCGTCGCGACTGAACTGGAGCGAAAGAAGGTTCTCGTCACCGTCCGAGGTGCTGTTAATCTTTTCTCCCGTTTTGGCGTTCCAGAGTGCGATTGCTCCCCAGCTACTTGCCGAAGCGATTATGGTACTATCGGGAGCGAACCGGACCTGGGTGATATTTGTGACCGGTGCGGCCATCTTACGGACCATCTTTCCGGTAGTCAAGTCCCAGAGTCGGATGGTTTTATCCCAGCTTCCGGAAATTGCGAAACGCCCATCGATTGTCATATCAACCGATCGAACCCAATCGTAGTGGGCGGTCAGTTCCGAGACGAGCTCTCCTTTCGGAAATCTCCAAAGACGGATCACTTGGTCTTTGCCCGATGAGATGGCGAGCTTGCCGTCATAGGAAAGAGCAACGGTGGAAATCGAATCTTCGTGCGCTTGGAACATTGCCCCCGAAACGGCGTCATCGAGGGAGGTAACGGTCGAGTAGGGGCCAATGAGCGTTGGCAGGTTAAGTGTTCCGCGGACATTTTGCCAGCCGTCGATTCGGCGTGCCCTGTCGAGCGAAGTAATTGCATCACCGTACCTTTTTTCTTTAATGGCGGCTTTCATCTCGGCAATGAGCGAATCCATTGCAGACTGTCGCTGAGAAATTTCTTCGGAGCTGCTGACCATGCAGACCATCAGTGGCGCGATGATCTGAGATGTTCGATTGCAGAGTAGATCGATACTCCAAATTTGCAGTGAACTTCTCTGAACCTGGGTTAGAAGAAATCGATGTTTTGCGTCCATCCAAAGGGCATTGACGGTTCCCGAGAGCCCCCTATAGGTGCGCAGACAGCGTCCGCTGCGCAACTGCCAAATTTTGAACGAGGAATCGAACGAACCCGTTGCCCCCCATTCCCCGTCCGGAGTAACATAGAGCGCCGTTACGTTGCCCTTATGTCCTGCCATTGTAAGGATTTTCTCGTTGGTGGCCGTGTTGTATTGACAGACAGTATCGTCGAGCACCGAAAGTCGGAGCGTCCCTTCTTCATTGTGGGCGTCTTGTTTTTTCCCCCAGCGGATCCGTCGGAAGTTTTCGTCCGGTGCCAGTGACGCCAGTAGCTCTGCATCTTCTGGTTTGAGCGATGTGGGAAGATCCCCCCCCTTATAACGGAGTGTTACGGTTCGAGCGTCTTTCCGAACAATGTCGCGACGATAATCGGTGCTGATGGCGATTAATTTTTCCGAATTGTCTGACTTGAAGCTTGTTGTTTTAAATTCGACCAGGGTCTCCCCGGAAGCGGCTGAGACCAAACGCATTTGGTTCTGAGATGTCGGAACAATAAAAAGGTTTTCCTCTGCATTGGTATAGACAGCGGGGGAGCCTTTACCCGGCGCCGTCCAGAGAATAAACCGACCTGTGCAACGCGATTCGTCGGCGGAAACTTTTTTACATCGCTCGAGAGCTCTGGCGAATTCGGGACGCTGGCTGTCGAGTTCGACGGCCTTGCTCAGAGATTGAAGTGCTCCGCGGGGGTTGGCCCGTTCGCGTTGAAGAAGCCCGAGAGCATAATGGGAGTAAGGGTCTGAGGGGTTGTGCTTTGCAAGCTCCTCCATTCGGTCGAGTGCCTGCAAATCACTGATCAAACCAAACCGCCAGTCGATCATCGTCGAGTTAAAGGTGATTTGGGGATGCCAGCTACACATCGAAACAGCTTTGTGTATGTCTCTAACTGCTTCACTGGTTTTCCCCAGTTCGAGCATTGAAATGGCACGATTACTCAGTGATTCCGCATTCGACGCGGTATGAGATGGTTTTGCACGTGGGTATGTCTGGCCGAAAACCTCGTGGTGGATATCGATCAGTCGGTCGGCGATGAATCCCATCGATTCGGGACGCTCCGACGGATTCTTCCGGAAACAATGTCGGAACAATTCGATCATTGATGGGGGAATGGCCGGACGCTTTTCGGACGGAGGGATTTTCAAAAAGATTTCGAAAACCTCGGCAGCGGTCTGTCCTCCTTTTTTACAAGGGGAACGTCCATGGAACATGGTCAGTATTGAAACAGCCCAGGACCAGATATCGGATTGCTTTGTAATTTCGGGTTGTTGACCTACGGTAATCAGGTCTTCCGGGACTGAGCCGCTTTCCGATGAAATAAAGACATCCGGCATGCCGGGTGTACCTTCCCTGATATTTGTTTTGGTTTCGTCCTGATAGAGCGAAAAGGCCTCGTATTGCTCCGGGGAACAATACGAGGGGGTCATTCCTTCACATGCCTGAGACGGGATCCCGTCGAGTTGTTCACGTCCCTCACCGATCGCCTTGGCAAGCCCGAAGTCTGTGACTTTGGCAGTCTCCCCCGCCATCATCACGTTTCCCGGTTTAATGTCTAAATGGAGAAGCCCCTGGTTGTGGGCGTGTTCGAGTCCCCAGGCAAACTGAATTGCGATATCGAGAATTCGCGTAAGTATCTCTTCCTTGGTCCCCTGATAGAGGCGCCCGTCGGCGATCCAGTCCTTGAGGGTACTGTCGGCGACATATTCGGCAAAGACCCGAGGGATGCCCCCGATCCTGCGGAAAAAGTAGCAGGTGACGATATTGGTATGCAGTCCCAAATCCATCCAGGTCTTGCATTCCCGTTCAAACGCCTGTTTCCCACTTTCGGAAAGAACAAAAGCCGGCTTGGGACTCTTGACGGCAAAATCGATATCCCACTCCAGGTGATGTACCCGGTGAACCATCCCGACCCCTCCTTCGGCATAAGGGACCCCGGGGGCCAGTTCAAGGACCTGATACCTTTTCCCGAGAAGAAAGTCTCCGGGTTTCCAAATCCGGAATTCGTCCCCTTCGCTTTTGTCTCTTTCCGCATCACCCAGTCCAAGCTGCCTTGTGACCGTGGCAATTCGTTGGTTGGAGTCTTCGCCGGGGGGGCGGACCTTGGAGGCTGACTGTGCAGGAAGAGCAGTAACAACAGTTGTTCTTTTCCCTGATTTTTTTGCGGACTCTTCCTTGTCGGTCTGGTTCGATGGCGACGTAGACCGACGGGTGGCGGTGACGACCAATTTTTTGTGACATACAGGACAAGAAACCCCACCGCCGCTCAGCTCGGTGTCAAGCTGAATCGTTGCCTGGCATTGCGGACATTTGATCTTATGTACAGTCATTCTATCTGCCGGCGCCTATTTTGACAAAGCAAACGGATGGAGCCGCCGGTCGGCAGCGGGAAGGCTAAAAATAAAAACAAATACGCCTTAACTTTTACCCTTTGGGGGTGTTTCGATACTCGTTAAAGAGCGACTCGAGCTCCTCGAACGAAAGAGGAGTATCGTGGAACAGAACCCGGTAACAGAACGACAGGGTTCCTCCTTTTTCGAGGACTACCGTTCCGTCGAGTTGCGTTCCTGGTTCAAAGTCTTTGATCCCGAACGGGTTGACGGCGAAGAGTCCATAAGTCCGAACATGATACCACGAAGGATAACGGAATCCTGACGGGTGGTTCATGATATTGACACCTGCCGCGGTCAGTGGGATCGAGTCGGGAGTTTGGGCATCGACTTTTGCCAGTTCCGCATCGGCCAGACGAAGGGGAACCGGACCATAATAATCGACCCACGAGGCACGTTTTCCCCAAGCATCTTCATCCTCCTGACGCTGACTGTTGAGGACATGTCCTCCCCAGTTCTTGGAACGTTCATTAGCGGCTACGTCCATTGCCCCCGGAGTCCGGTAACCGAACAAACCTTCTTTGGTATCGGCCAAGGTCACCTTATCGACATTCGCCGAGAGCTTGACGTCGTAGTCGATATAGCGCAGCTCGGGGCGCTCGGGGAGGACTCCGAAGGTGATGGTGCGGACATCGATACAAAGGGGCGTCGCGCCCGGTTCGGGGATCCATGCAGTCGAGACTTTTACGGCGACCGAGTGAGCTTCCTCTGTAATCGAAAGGAGTGCCTGCTGAACGATCTGACCTCGATCAGGACCCCAGAAGTCGGCACCGTTAACGTCACCATGGCTAAACCAAAGTGATCGGTGGTGGATGTGGTCCTTATTCGCTGTGATGCTGTCGAGGCGTGAATTGGCGAGAATGTTCCTGAGAACGGGGTTTTTTTCAGCAGCCGGATCGTCTCGTTCGTCCATTGGAAAACCACGGGTCATCAGCGTGCCGGCAGCAGAGCAGATCGGCCAGACAATCGGGGTGCCGAGGAAACGATGAGTGTCGTAGGAACCTGTTACCGGCCCCCCTTTCGGGTCGATATCGGCATCGGGACGGTACTGTGCGAAAAATTCACCGTCAACCAATATGGTGATAATCCCCTGATCGTTTTTTTCGTAGGTGACCGAACCTTTCGGGGCATCGGCATAGAGAGTCGCACACAGAAAAAAAAGGAAGGCCAAAGAGAGACGAATTCCGCTTCGAACAACGGGCATAGAGCTAAGTACTGACATCGAACCCCAATAACCTTTCTTTACTGCGGAGATGACGGTAAACCGGAGAAGAGCCTTCTTTCAGCCTACCCACAACCGGTATTTATAGCAAAAATTTCCCGGATGTCCAGAGAAACCGTTTGCTAAGGATTAATTTCATCGGTGTCGGCCCGGATGTTTTTACTCACGCGAAAATCCGTTAAAGTCGCTACAAGCCACCCGGCCGTTCTTGTAAAAGATGAAATGTGACGAAAAAGCAGTTTTTTGCGGGATAAATCGATTATAATGACATTCGCCAGGTTTCCGAGGGAACAGTTGGAGCATGTGTGTGATGTGTTGAATGCGGTCTCTGGTTGCGGAAGGGTTAAAACAAAAAACACGGTGGCAGAAAAACGATTATGAAATCATTTACGCACTGCTCGATGTTCCGATTTCTGGCGCCTTTGGCGATCTTCCTCCTAAGAATTCCGCTCGGCGCGGAAATCGAAAACAGAGGGTCTACCGCCTGTTTTTGGGGCAAGCCGGGAGAAAGGACGACCTACAGTCAGCCGTACCGGCCGACGATGGCGCCTGAGATCCCGTATGGTCCGACCGCACGGGAGCAGGAAATGATGAAACGGAAGCTCCCGATGACTCCCGAGGAGGCGTTGACGGTGGTTATGTCCGACGGATGCTCTTATCGCGTTTACTACAAGGAATCGATTCGATATCGGCCTGTCACAGAGTATAAGATGGTTTTCGAACCGATACGGAAAACCGAGAGGGTTCCGGTCGAACAGATCAACCCCTATACGGGCACGCTTGATACTCAATGGTACGATGAGACGACCGAAAGCGCCTTTCCCGTTCTTCACGAGAAAGAAGTAGTAAGTTACGTGCCGGAAAAGGTTTTGCTCCGTGTTTTTATTTCAGAGGAGCCATCAACTGATATGACCTATGGTGCGACGGATTCCGGTTCGGCGACGCTTCGTTTTCAAACCGATGTTACCCCCCGCTAAATCTTGGACTGAGGTGTTGTGGGAGGACAACGGCGACCGACCAAGATTATTTTGTCGGCGACATGTTCTTAACGGGAGCTCTCGGTTTCCATTCATGAATGATTTGGATCTTACCATATTTGCCATATAAAGCATGTTCAGAACAGAATAGAGAGGATCGCATCGGTGCCTGAGATCTTAACAATGATCAGTCGGTTCCTTGACGGCAAGCTTTCGCCCGAGAATTTTCGTGCCGAGCTTGCTGCATTCCTTTCCTCCACGGCACAGTCCGACCTGGGTGATACGGTCCTTGACGTTGGTCGGGTCGAGCGGTGCGGATTTCCCGAGGTGATCTATGGGGAAGGGAAGACGGCCGAAACGATCCTCAAAATCATAGAGCGTCAGATGGAACTGGGGGTTCTTCCGCTCGCCACCCGCGTCTCGGAGGAAAAGGCCCGTTTCATCCTCGAAACCCTACCCGATTTGCACTACAATCCCACCGCCCGCCTTCTTCGGGGGAGTTCCGATACAGCCGCTCCCCGGGGCGAAACGTCGACCGACACGGGGAATAATCCGGCAAAGGGAAAGGTCGCTGTGATTTCCGCTGGGACAAGCGACCTTCCGGTGGCCGAAGAGGCCTTCGAGACAGCGCTCTGGACAGGTGCCGAGACATCTTTGATCAAAGATGTCGGGGTAGCCGGTCCTCACCGTCTTCAGAGCCGGTTGCCGGAAATCAAAAGGGCTGATGTGGTCGTTGTCGTTGCCGGAATGGAGGGAGCGCTTGCGAGTGTCGTGGGAGGATATGTTTCTTCACCGGTCATTGCTGTACCGACCAGCGTCGGATACGGGACCGCATTTGGCGGCATGACAGCTCTTTTCGGGATGCTTAACAGTTGCGCGTCGAATGTGACGGTAGTCAATATCGATGCCGGTTTCAAGGCCGGTTACGTCGCCGGATTGATTGCTAAGAGAACAGCCGTCTGCGCGGAACGTTGTTCCTCGAATCTTTAAGTTTTCGTTGCGTTGGTTCCCTCGGATTTGATTCCCCGCACCCCGTTCCCTTGAGACCAACCATTTTAGAAATTGAAACACAAGAGGCTCCCAGAGGCAGTCGCGAAAGTCAGGTGTCGAAAATGTATCAATCCCGCCGCGAGAAGCTTTTGAAACTTTTGAAAAAAGACGAGCTTGACGCGTTCCTGGTCTGTGATCCGTTAAATATTTTCTATTTAACCGGCTTTACCGGCGGTGACTCTTGGCTTCTCCTTTCCAAAAACCGTTCGGCCCTCATCAGTGACCCGAGATACGATCTGACAATCACCGAGGAGGCGCCCGATGTTGAACGGGTGATTCGAGGTCCGGGAACATCGATGGTTGATGTCGTTAAGAGGATGACCGACACATCAATGATGGTCGGCGTTGAAGCCGAGAGTATGTCGATCGGTGAATTTTCTCGCCTTGCAATGCAGACCACCTGCCAATGGTCACCGACTTCCCAACTTGTCGAATCGTTGCGTGAGATTAAGGACAAACGAGAAATTGCTGCTATCCGTGAGGCGGTGCGGATCGCAATCAACGGATTCGAGGTCCTCAGATTGACACTCAATTCCGAGATGACCGAGGTCGATGTGCGAAACGAACTGGAATATCAAATGCGTCGAATCGGTGCTCAGGACTGCGCCTTTCCGACCATTGCTGCCATCGGTCCACGCAGTGCTATCCCGCACGCCGTTCCTTCGTCTAAAAATGTTATCCGAAGCGGAGGGCTTCTTCTGGTCGATTGGGGTGCCAAGAAAAATATGTACCTGAGTGATCTGACACGTGTGTTGATTACCACAAAGAATCCTACGTCATTCGTGCGTAAAATCTATAATACCGTTCTTGATGCCCAACGGACCGCGTTCGATATGATTCGTCCTGGTATTACAGGTTCCGAAGTCGACGCCGCCGCGCGCGCCGTTATCGACAGGGCCGGCTACGGCGCGATGTTCAATCACGGACTGGGGCATGGGATAGGCCTTTTTGTCCATGAACGGGGAGGTCTCTCGCGTTCTTCCGACAAAGTTCTCAAAAAGGGAATGGTTGTCACAGTGGAACCGGGAATTTACCTCCCCGGCCGGTTTGGCGTCAGAATTGAGGACGATGTCCTTCTTACGGATGACGGAATCGAAATACTCTCAAAACGTCTGGCCAAAGATTTCGATGAGGTGATCGTCCGCTGCTGACCCCTCTGAATTTTCGGCTGGTTCAACGGTCGCGGTGACAACGTTAGCATGGGGTATCATCCGCGAATTGATCCCACGCCGTCTTCTCTATCTGAAGGGGTGGGAAAAGCGGAAATGCGGTTGGGGACAAATTTAGGACCAAATCCTTTTGAGATACGCTCTCAAAGCATCCGTCCCATCAGCTTCCATGTTGTCTTTATACCCCACGTTGCCCCCATATCGGAATATTTTTCGGGGAAACGTCGTAAACACCCATGTCGTGTTATATCCACCGTTCCGTACTGACGGAGAAATCCTTCGGAACGGCTTAATTTCCGACTGGAATGGGGATCGAAGGGGGCGCCATAGCATAGAGAATTGAATTCGTTTTTAAAATGGGCAGCTTGGGAGGTTTGGAAAATGGTTTTTTGCTAAAAACTCGAAAATTATTTCTGGTTTTACCGATTTTTGCTATTGAATGGGCATTTCGGATGGGTATAATTTACGGGTGAAGGTTTGTTTTTAGTTGTTCTAAAGCAGGGTACATTTTTTTTGCGCAATAGTCTCGCATAGTTTTTTGTAGGGGGTTTATTGTTGATGTGAGGAGTTGCGCGGTACCAGCAAGAGGGTTGTTTTTGGGTTTCTTTTTTAGTTTCTAAGGAGAATTTACATGAGTTTACTAAAAAATCGTCGCTTCCAACTTGAAAGTCTTGAGGAACGTACCCTCTTGACGGCAGTGCCTTGGGGTACGGGGACTACGGGTTTGGATGATGCGATGGTCGCGACGGCTATCGTTGTTACCGACGCAGTCCCGGCCGTTGCGGAGGTTGACGATCCCACCGTGAGCGTGGGTGACGGCGTCAACCTCATCACCGAAGCAGATGTCAACGACACGGTCTATGTTTCCGTTTACGTCAAAAGCAACGATCCCGAATATGGTGTCCAGGCAGGGTACTGTTCCCTGTACTACGACGGCGGAGGTTTTACCCCCGGCGCGTACTTTGAGAGCTCCATTATTCCCAATGACACGATCAACGACGGCTACGACTATTCCACCAACGAGTACATCTCGGCGTTTGGCGGTAATCCCGCCGGCATGACCGATGCTTACGGTTACACCCAATGGGCTCTTTTTGGCACCTATTCTTTCACCGCCACGACTGCCGGCACCTATCAGTTCAGTAACGGAATGGCCCGTAACAGAAGCGGTGTTGAAAAAGAAAGCTGGAACTTCATTCGCGAAGATTTTGACGTGCACGGCTCCTACGCGGTGGCATTCACTTCTACCACTTTTACCGTTAACGGCGATGCGCCGCTTCCGGTAATCGAAGGAGTGACGGTAGAAGGTTACACTGCCGTTTATGACGGTTCCGCGCACACCGTGACGGTCAACGGTACCGAAGAAGGTGACACGATCTTCTACTCGGCCGACGGTATGGTTTACGGCGAAGCCCCTGTCGAATTCGTTTTTGGTGAGGGAACTGTTTTTGTCAAGGTATCGCGAGCGGGTTATAACGACTTCTATGCTTCGGCAGATGTCGCCATTGCCGCCAAGGAGATTTCCGTTAGCGGAACCACGGTTGCCGATAAAGATTATGACGGCACCACCGATGCGGACATCACTTTGGGTGAGGTCGAAGGGATCATCGGAACCGACGATGTTTACGTCACGGTAGCCGGTGCATTTCCCGAGGCCCTTCCCGGCGATTATGACGTAACGGTTAATTACGCTCTCGCGGGAGAAGCCGCGGCGTATTACACGCTGGCTTCCGATTCCGTGGACTGTCAGGCCAGTATTGCAGCCATCGACATCGAAGATGTCGTTGTTTCCGACGTAGAGGTCGACTATGACCTTCTTCCCCACACGATTGAGGTTTCCGGTCTGCGGGAAGGTGACGTTGTCGTTTATACCTATGACGGTGTTGACTACGACGAAAACCCGGAATTTTATGGGTCTGCCACCGAAGACAGTTCTTACGAAGTCACCGTCGTTGTTTCCCGTACCGGCCACAACGATTATATCGCGGCCGCTACCCTTACGATTTTTGCGGCGGACGTTCCGGAACCGGGTTCTCTCGTTGTCACGACCCTCGAAGATGTTGTCGATCCGTACGACAACCTCACCTCGTTGCGCGAGGCGATCGCCTATGCCGAAACCTGTTATTATCAGAACCTGATCGGAGCGACGATCACTTTTGCCGATGATCTCGCCGGTACGATCACCCTGGCCAACGGCGCTCTGGTGATTGATTCCGAGGTTGCCTTTACGATTGACGGAGCCGATGTTATCAGTATCGATGCGGCTTATGAAAGCCGTGTCTTTGAAGTCAATTCGGGTAATATTGCTCTCGAAGGACTGACTCTGACCAATGGCACTCACGCGACTTGTGGTGGTGCCGTTTACAACGCCGGCGAACTGACCCTCCTTGGTGTGACGATTACCGATTCCCAGACATCCAAATACGGCGGTGCGGTTTACTCTGCCGTCGGAGCCTCTCTTACGGTTGTCGATTCGGTTTTTGGTGGTAATGAAGCCGCGACCCACGGTGGTGCGATTTTCGTCGATAAAGAAGGTTCGGCCAATATCAGCGGCTCTTACTTCTCCGAAAATATGACAGGTGCTTACGGTGCCGCCCTTTACCAGTGGAGTAACACCTCGGTTGAGGTTTCCAACACCATTTTCGTTGATAACGCCGCCCCGAACGGCACAATCCGTAACTATGCGGGTAATCTGGCTCTCACCAATGTCGTTGTTTCAGGCAACAACCAGGGAATTTCCTCCTCGGGAGGAACCAACACGGGAACCAACGTCACAATCTCTAACAATACCCGTTCTGCCCTTCGTGGTGATACCAACGCTTCCTTCTCGTTCTACAACAGCATCATTGTTAATCCGAGAAATCTCTTTAACTTCGATCGATCCGTTACGATTAGCGGTGATTGCAACCTGTCGACGGTCAACTTCGGAACCAACTGCGTCCTCTATAACGGCGGTGATCTCTTTGCGGCCGATGGTTACACTCTCTGGGGGAATAATCAGGCGTTTGATGCTGGTAACGGTTCCTACAATGACACCGAATTTGACGCCAAAGGCAATGCTCGTTTCTACAACGGTGCGATTGACATCGGTGCTGTCGAACAGATTTGCACGGCTTATGCCGCGACGGTCGTCTACAATGGCGAAAACCAGAATCTTGCGCTCCTCGATGGTCCTGTGACTTGGGTGATGTACTCCGAAGATGGCGAGGGTTGGAGCGACGAGCTGACCTATCGCAATGTCGGCACCTACACTTTCTATGTCTGGTGTGGAAACGATTACGGCGATGAAGAGACCTATCTGATTACCGGCACGATCACGCCATTGCAACTGACTGTTGAAGGTTCCTACGTCAAAACCAAGGGCTACGACGGTACGACCACTGCCGATGTCGTTGTCGGCAATGTCGAGACCCTCTATGACGATGTTACCGTGACGGCTACCGGCGAATTTGCTTCCCCGGAGATCGGTGTCTGGGATGTCACCGTAACTTATGCTGTTTCCGGCGATTTGGCCTCCAATTACTACGCTCCGGTTACTGAGATTCTGATGGGCGAAATCAAAGCCAAAGAGGCTCCCTCGATGGTTGTCACGACCGACCAGGATGTTATCAGTGACACCGACGGCCTCATTTCGCTTCGTGAAGCCCTGACGGTCTACTACGGCACCGGCGGTTGTACCACCGTTACCTTCGCCGACGACCTAACCGTGATCGACCTCGACAGTACCCTCGAGCTTACACCGGATCATAACGGTTTGGTGATTGACGGCGATGATCGCATCGTCTTCGACGGAGAGAATTTCGTCATCTTCTACCTCACGAATGACGCTGACCTGACTTTCAATGGATTGACATTCCAAAACATTACCGGCGAGGCCTTTGGCACCGCCTTCCAGGCCGCCTGGGGTTGCCAAAACGGAACCTGGAAAGATGTTACATTCACGAACTGCAATTTCACCAACAACACTGCCGGTTACGGGAGTGTGATGATGGTGACCGGTTTGAATGTCAGCATCATTGATTGTAATTTCTCCGGTAACTACGGTTCTTCCCGCGGCGCTATCTGGGACATCTGGAACAATCTGTACGTCAGTAACACATCGTTCGAGAATAATACATCGACCGGGGACGGTGGTGCCATCTGTGCTGCGACCGACAGCAATTACACGCTGAGAATCGAAAATTCGACCTTCGAAGGTAACTACACCAATGGTCACGGCGGCGCGGTCTTCTCTGAAATGAGTAATACGTTCATTTCGGACTCCGTGTTCACCAACAACACCGCCGGAAAATCGGCCGGTGCGGTCACTACGGCTACCGGCGCGAATAGCACCAAACAGGTCACCATTGATGGTTGTGAGTTTACCGGTAACAAAGCGAACGCCGGCGATGCCGGTGCGCTTCGTGTTTACAACTTCAACGGGGTTACCCTGAATCTGACCGACAGCACCTTCGAAGACAATACTGCCACCGGTGCCGGCGGTGCTCTTCAGGTCTCCGGGTGTAATTATACTATCGACGGTTGCTTGTTTGGTGGAAATGTCTCCAACGGTTCGTTCACCAACGGCGGTGCGATTCACAGCGGCTACGGTGGAACCTGCACCATCAGTAACTCTCAGTTCATCGAGAATCTCGCGACCGGTCTTTATGCCGGTAAGGGCGGTGCGATTCACTTCACCGATCAAAACGGCAACATAACCATCAGCGACTCCGAGTTCTTCGATAACCAAGCCTACGCTCCGGATTACTACTGGGCTTGGGGTGGTGCCATCAACCGTGAATATGGTAGTGGTACCCTCAGCCTTTACAACTGCAGTATCGTTGGGAATACCGCTCACGCCAATGACGGTGGTAACGGCACCCTGAACGCGATGGGCGGCGGTGTCTATATGACCGGCGGTGGTGTTTTGAATCTGGTCCAGTGTCTCGTGGCCGAAAACACCGCAATCAGTTATTCCTCGCCGAGCTACGGTGGCGGTATCTATCTCGGAAGTGATCTCGGTTGCGCGATTTATTACTCTACGATTACGAACAATGAGACGCTCGGATCGAGCAATTCCGTCGGTGGCGGTATCTTCAATGGCGCTGCCACGACGATCCTCGGATCGATCGTGTACGGTAACGTTTCCCCGGGCGACAACCTTTGGGATGGTGCCGGTTGTGACATTTGGCAGGGTGGCAACCTGGCGTTCAATTACTCGCTTTATGATGCTACTCAGATCATCGGCAACGAATTTACTGCCGATGAGTACTGCTATACGATCCAGGACGGCGATTCTCTCTTTGCTGGCGGCAGTTACGAACTGGCCGATGATTCGGTGGCCATCAATGGGACCAACATCACCACCGAGCCCTTCAGCAGCCAGCTTCATGGGTTTGACCTTAACGGGGCGCCCGACAACTATCGTCTCTGTGGACCGACGGTTGATTACGGTGCGTACGAATACCAGTTGCGTGACGAGCCCTCGACCGTGGTTACCACCGGTGACGATGTTGTCAACGATCATGACGGCCTGATCTCGTTGCGTGAGGCTATTGCCTACGCCTATGAGTCGCAAGAGTCCGTGACTTTTGCTGTCGAGACCGTTAACATCGACAGCGCCATCGAAATTACCGGTGACGTCGCTCTTATTGCCGACGGCGTCATCTTCACGATGTCTGATGACGGTCTGCATGGTGCGTTCGATGTCGCGGAAGGTGCCAGTCTTCTCATTGACGGTGGTGTCTTCACCGGTTTTACCGCCAGCGTGTTTGTCAACGACGGCACAATGGAAGTCACCGACGTGGTTATTGCCGGTAATACCTCCTCGGGGGAAGAATCTTACGGCGCGATTTACAACACCGGTAACGTTGTTGTTACAAATTCGCTGATTCTGTGCAACCTTGCTACGGAAGGTGCCGCTCTGTACAATGCCGGGGCTGCCGCGGTTTACAGTTCCACGATCACCGGTAACAATTCCGGAGAAGGTTATGCCGTTTACGGTGCCGAATCTGCAACAACTTCGATTTATAATACGATTGTTGCGCTCAACTACGGCGGCAACGCCAATGTTGAAATGGTCGGTTCATACGACGGCGAAGAGCCTGATTTCGTTGCCGGTCCCGATCTTTCGGCCGAATGGTCTGCCGACGCTTGGGTCGATTGGAACCTGAACCTGGGCCCCTATTCGGAAGCCATCGAAATCGGTGACAATGCTTATGCCGAAGGCATCGATTACGACTTTGCCGGAAACGACCGTATCTGCGGAACGAATGTTGACGCCGGCGCTTACGAATACACCATTACCTTCACTCCCTACACAGGAGTTTTTGATGGCGATTCCCATGTCGCGATTGAAGCGGTTTACGCTCCGACCGGGTACGACGCGATCTTCTACTCGCTCGATCAAAGCAACTGGGTTGAAGAACTTTCTCTCCGTAATGCGGGCGATCACACCGTCTACGTCTGGGTTTACGGTATTGCGGAAGCTAACGACCTGTACACATCGGTCACGGTTTCGATCACTCCGTTGCAACTCACGGTCGAAGGTTCTTATGTCAAGGACCATGCCTACGACGGCACAACCACTGCCAACGTCGTTGTCGGTGACGTTGCAACCCTGTACGATGATGTTACCGTGACGGCCACCGGTGAGTTCGCTTCTCCGGAGGTCGGCACTTGGGATGTTGCCGTGACATACACCGTTTCCGGCGACCTTGCGTCGAACTACTATGCTCCGGTTGACGAGACGCTTACCGGTAACATTGTTGAACCGGAAGCCGCGTCGATGGTCGTTACCACGGCCGACGACGTTGTTGATGCCGCCGACGGCCTGATCTCGCTGCGTGAAGCCCTGACGGTCTACTACGGCACCGGTGGTTGTACCACCGTTACCTTCGCAGATGGTCTGACCACGATCAACCTTGACAACACCCTTGAGCTTACTCCGAATCATAACGGTTTGGTGATTGACGGTGGTAACGACATCGTCTTCGACGGTGAGGATTTCGTTATCTTCTACCTCACGAATGACGCCAACGTGACTTTCAACGGGTTGACGTTCCAGAATCTTACCAACGACGGCTTCGGCACCGCTTTCCAAGCCTCCTGGGCTTGCCAGGGTGGGGGCTTGGCGGATGTTACATTCACGGACTGCAATTTCACTAACAACAATGGCGGTTACGGTAGTGTGATGATGGTGACCGGTCTGAATGCTCGCCTTGATGGCTGTACGTTCATCGGAAATGGGAGTGCCGGTTCCAGCAGGGGTGCGATTTGGAACGTCTACGGGAACGTGTTCGTTAGCGACTGTACTTTCGAGAACAACAAAGCCACGAACGGTGACGGTGGGGCCATTACTGCAACGGCCGACAATAACGCCTTCACCATCGAGATCTCGAATTCGACGTTTACCGGTAACACCGCTTCCGGTCGTGGTGGTGCGATTTACACCGAGATGCGGAATCTCACGATTACCGACTCAACCTTCACCAATAACAGTGCTGTTGGCGAAGGTGGGGCGATTTACGCGACTCACTGGGGTTCCTATTACTCCTCGGATCTCTCCCAAATTCGCGTCGTTACCGAAAACTGCCTCTTTGAAGGGAACACGAGCAACAGCAACGGTGGTGCATTCAAAATCATGGCGGGTAATATTACCGATACCGATTCGGTCTTCAGGGCGAACAAGAGTACCGGCGTAGCGTTCGCACGAGGCGGCGCGATCTATTTTGACTACGCGACAAAACCTTCCACGTTCAACGGAACCACTTTCGAAGGAAACGAAGCGTTCGGAACGATGTCCGGTATGGGCGGTGCGATCTTTGCCGATCCGACCGGTTTCGGTGCGGAGGCGGATCGTGCGTTCAATTACACCGACTGTAACTTCGTCGGGAACATTGCAGGGGCGGAAGCGCTCTACTACGCCTACGGCGGTGCTATCTACATTGCCGGTGGTTACAACAATTTCACCCGTTGCACCATTACCGAAAACTGCGCATACATTGCCAGCGACACCGACGGTGCCGGTGACATCCAGGGTGGTGCGCTTTATATTCCTTCCTGCTTCGAAACCCGCTTCAATGACTGTGTGATCACCGATAATGTTGCCGGTGGTAACCTTGACGGTTCGACAGTCCAGAAGACATCGGTTCGCGGTGGTGCGATTGCATCTTACGGCACGACTCACTTCATCCAATCTTTGGTTGCGGACAACACCGCTTACGGTGGCTCCAAGGGTGCAACCGCTGGTGGTATCTTTATGGGGCGTGTCGGTGCCACGGCTTGGTATTCCACCATTTACGGTAATACAGTTGTGAACGGTTCCGGCGTTGACATTTACAACGACGGTGCGATGACCGCCCTTTACTCGATCATCGGCGACGTTACCAACGTGTTTGGACTGAGTTACGTGAACACCTACTACGACAACGTTACAAATTCCAACTCCTTCGCCGCCGATGCCGATTCTTACCAGATTCAGGCCGGTGACGCCCTCTTCGTCGAGGGTGGTTATACCCTTGCTCCGCACTCGGTTGCCATTGACGCAACGAATCTGACTGCACCGTCAAGCCTTCTTGACCTGAACGGCGATCAGCGTCTGCGTGGTTTCACGCAAGATGTCGGCGCCTTCGAATATCAAGGTGCCAAGATTTACGTTCTCGTGACTCTGTCCGATTCTATTCCGGATCAGGAAATCTCGGTAGATGTTCCGGTCTCGACGATCACTACTGCCGGATACGGTGATACGGTCAACGCTTTGGTCTGGGTCAAGAGTGTGGACGATAGCGTTAACGGAATTACCGGCGGTTACGTTGATGTCGACTATACCGACGCGCTTCTCGATCTCAGCATCGTGTTGCCTTCCGGTATCTTTGCCGATATGACAATGGCCGACACATCGACCGACGGTCTGATCGCCACATTCGGCGGTCTGACCGCAATCGAAGGAGAAGATTTCGGTGTTGACAGCTGGGCACTTCTTGGCGCGGTGACCTTTACCGTTGCTGCTCCTGGTTTTGCCACGGTCGGCGTCGGCGCTCCGACGGTCGATGGTGTCGTTGTTGAGGCTCTTGATCTGAGTCGCGGCGGCGAAGGTGCGATTGCCGATGTCAACATCGAGTACTACTCTGCTTCGTTCAGCGTAACCCCCGCGGCTCCGACTCTCGATTCGGTTACATCTGCCGGAGCGAACCGCCATCAGGTCGCCTGGACCTATGTCGGTGGTATCGCTAGCTACGAGGTAGGTTACACAATCGACGGTCAGAATTGGCTCACGGTTACGGCTACTGATACGACCACCGTTGTTACCGGTCTGACCTATGGTGCCAATGTGACCTATAAGGTTCGTGCGATTGTCGGCGACCTTGTCAGTGATTGGTCGAACGAGATCACGCTCAATGTTTGCCCGATGGACATCGACGGTGATGGAACCATTGGTCCCGCCGACCTGGCTCTGTTCCGGGCCGCTTATCTCTCCTCCGTTGGAGATGATAATTGGAATCCGGCCGCCGATATCGATGGTGACGGCATTGTCGGCCCTGGTGACTACAGCTATCTCCGTAAGAATTACCTTATGGACGCCGGTGACGAAGATCTTGTCTACCCGGCCGCGTTGGCTGAGCTTGACGCTGCTTTCGAATCCCTCGAAACCGACGATCTGTCCGTTGATTTCGATGTTTTCTGAGATTTTCCTCTGAAATTTCCGACGGTCGGCTTTAAAATCGGCCGTCGGAAGGTTTTCTGTTAGAAGTCTTTCTGTGCCCAGACTTTCCCATGGGAAAGTCTGGGCGCGTTTTTTAGTTGCTCATAAATGCTTATTTGTTTTTTTCGGGAGACCGAAATTTAAATCATTTTATCTGACTGGGAGGAGCGTATCTTAGATTCCCCCTCGAAACATCAAAGGATTCTTCTTCCGAGTCTTCACGTCTCAATGATTTTCTTCTGGAGAACAAGAGTATCATTTAACCCTTATAACCTGACCCGTGTGATATTTCTGCATCTTCTTTTTGCCGAGAATACCTTTTAAAGGGGGAGGGATTATACTATAATGTTAAAAATGTGTTGTTGGATTTATGGATAAAAACGTTAAAATAGGCAATTTTTAGGATAATCAGTATTGTTAGCGAACCGTGTCCGTTGTGTGGTTCGTTTCTTACGTTCTATCCGGAGGTTTTCATGAATAAGCTGTTCCGCTTCCTTGATATTTGTCGCGAAGGTTTGAGCCGTCGGAATGATCGGTTATTGCAAGGGACTGCGCGTCGACGTCCCGAGAAGCGTTATCGAAAGTTCCTTCACAGTACCGTTTTGCGTATCGAGGGACTGGAAGAACGGCAGCTCCTGGCCATTATGGCCGGAGCGGAATTTCCCGAATATGATGCACCGGCTCAGACGGGTGAAAATATCTACGAGGTTATCATAGGCGGCTTTGATACCACCGATGCGCCCCCCCCCGCGGCTGCCTATGAAGTCGTGGCGACGAATATCGCCCAAATTAACGCCTATTTCGCCGATGAGGCATACGTGCCGGTCAAGACCAAAGACTATATTCTCTACTTTTCCGGTGGTGTCAATCCCGACAATAACGGTTACCGTTATTACGCCAATATGGTTGATTTTTACTGTACCGTGACGACCGAATTGGGCATCGTTCCCGAGAATATTTTTATTCTCTATGCCGATGGAACCGATCCCGCGGTAGACAGGGAAGACGGTTTCAATTCCGATATGTCCTTTGCCACGGTCCATGGTACGAATGTCTATTCCGCAACGATGGCAAATCTTACGGAAGCAATGGACATCATATCGTCTCAAATGGACGAAGAGTCTCATTTTCTTTTCTTTGCTTACGACCATGGTTCCGGTGTTACGCCCAACGATGATCCCGCGGGTTACGCCGTCGACTACAACGATTATCTGTGCGGATGGAGCGGTAATCGTTCCGAGTTTTTGCTCGGTGCCGACGTAGCGAGGCAGCTTTTTAAGATCCGCGAAGGTTACATAACTTGTTTGTTTTCGGAGTGTTTCAGCGGCGGAATCCTTGACGACATCTTTACGGTATCAACAGACGAACCCAACGAGTCTTATCATGGGAACGCTCATTTCTATGGGGCGGCAGCGACTAACCATTACGAACAGTCGTGGACCGGTTGGGACGAAACCGGTGTCTATTACGGAGCCGCTCAGGGCTTTACCGCTGCGATGAGTGCCGACGGAGGGGGGCTGCTCAATACGAATGAGTGTTATGAATACATGATCGCCCACAACTCTTTTGTGGCAGTAGAAGAGATATATAACAAGAACGAAGGGGAATATACCGGGGAAACGACACACCCTTGGGAAATTGGAGAGTCGTTTGATATTTTCGGTTTTGTACCTTCGGAAATACCTGATCCCACGGTAACTTATTTGGTCACCACGCTCGATGATACGGTTGATCCCGATGACGGCGAAACTTCGTTGCGTGAGGCGATACTGAATGCTAACGAGGTGGCACGGGTATCGGCGGTCGAGGTCGTGATCACTTTTGCCGACGATTTGGCCGGAGGGGTAATCAAGCTGGCGAACGGTCAACTCGAACTTTCTGTTCCGATGGTGATCGATGCTTCCTCTCTTGGCGTGAAAGGGATCACGGTCGATGCTTCCGGCAATTCCCGTGTTTTCTATATTACCTACGGAACCGAAGAAAAACCGGTTATTCTGATTGATTTGACAATAACCGGCGGGTTCGACTCGCTCGGCGGCGGGATATACAATACCGGGTTTCTTCGGCTCGACAATTGCTTGATCACCCAGAATATCGCCCAGCTTGACGGTGGCGGGATCTACAATACCGGTCGTTTAACAATGACCGATACTCTTCTTCGTGCCAACGTAGCGTCCGTTTCGGCCGGCGCCCTTTACAGTTCCGGCACGGTGGCTGCCGAGCGTGTTTCTTTTCTCAACAATACTGTTGAAGGATCCGACACTCAGCGTTTTGGCGGCGCGATTTTTAATCGAAACGGGGCCCTCGCACTGGTCGATGTCAAGATGGAGGCAAACCGAGCCGGTTCCGGCGCCGCGCTGGCCAGTTTCCATGGAACGGTCTCTCTTTCCTCCTCGGGATTTGAAAATACCGGGAACACGGGGATTACGAATCTCGTTTTGGACAACCATTCAGAAGAAACAGCTGCGATTTATGTCGAAGGCGGTTCTCTTTATCTGGAAGGTGTCGGAATTTCTGGAAATGTCGCCTCGGAAGGTTGCGGTGCTGTGTTCGCGGGCAACTCCGAGGTTACGGTATTAAATGCTTCCATTGTTCGGAATACCGGTGTGCTCGGCGGAGGATTTTGTCTCAGTGGCGGAACGTTTGCCGCGGCCAACACTCAGATTTCCCGTAATTTCTCCGCCGGTGAAGGAGGAGGACTGTGGATTCTCGGTACTAATAATGTTAGTCTGGTCAATATGACGGTTGCTGGGAACAGTACCGGAGTTTGGTCCGATTCCGATTTGTACATCGCAAACTCGATTATTGCACTCAACAGCAGTAATGACCTAACGCTCGGCCTTGGCACCAAGACAGTGGCTTATGCCGTTCTTTCCTCATTCGACGCATGGAGTGTCGGCGAGGGAAACATCGTATACGATGATTCCCTTCCGCTTTTTACCAACGCCGGTCTCGGTGAATGCCTTCTCGTTGCCGGTTCACAGGCGCTCGATGTCGGACGGAATGACCTGGCGCTCTATCCCAGCGGCAGGGAAATCGCCCATGATCCTAAAGGTGGAACCCGTTTTTCCAATGCGATTGTCGATTTGGGTGCCGACGAATACCAAGTCGTGACGGCTCCTTCTCTCGTGGTGACAACCCCTCTTGACCGCGTTGATCCTTATGACGGAGAAATTTCGTTACGTGAAGCAGTGCGTTACGCCGCCGCTTATGCCGATATTCTCGGAACAACGATTACTTTTGCCCCTTCGTTGGCAGGGCAGACGATTACACTTGATGCTACACTGGGTGCCATCGAAATTTCTTCATCGATGACGATTGACGCTTCGGCTCTGCGGAATGTCGAAACCCAAGCTCCGGGTATTACCGTCGATGCTGCGGCAAGTGTCGATGATTTGCGCCGTGTCTTTGAAATTACGGCGGGAAACATTGGTATTGATGTTGTGATCCGCGGCATCGAGATTACCGGCGGCTATTGGCATGGTGGCGACCTCGAGGCGAGCGGCGCGGGGGTCTATGCCGTCGGTGTGAACCTCTCCTTGATCGATTCGTACATTACCGAGAACTTCGCGACCGGCTACAACGTGAGCGGTGCCGGTCTTTTCCTCGTCGACGGTACGTTGATACTGAAAGGGACTCTTGTCTCCGGTAATGCGGCTTCCGGTTACTACACTTACGGCGGTGGTGTCTATGTTTCGGGGTCGTATGTGATCGAAGATTCCTCCATCGTCGAGAACGTTTCATACGCCTCCGGGAGTGATCATGATTCTTACGCTTACGGCGGCGGTTTGTACGCAGCCGGGGGCAGTATTGGATATATCGCCAATACGGTCATCAGCGGAAACTCGGCTGGCTATACAAGTCTTGATTCTGAAAGCAAATTCTCGTTTGATGACACGTTCTATGCCTATGGTGGCGGTCTCTACATTCAGAGCGACACACTCACGATTGTCAACACGACCGTTGCCGGGAATGCGGCTTCGGCTGGGTATACTGGATTTGGCGGAGGGATCTTCTACGCCAATCCGGGCGGTGAATACAATCTTTATAACTCGATCGTGATGAAAAACTTCGCCTCAATTTACGGAGAAGATATTTACACTCAAACGATCGGATTGAACGGTGAATCCCAGTCCATTACTGCGCGATCGACGATCTCCGGGTTTACAAACTGGTACAATGCGGATACCGGCGAATATTATCTCTACGATCCCGCCCGAACACTCTTTGCCGAAAACCCGGAGTTTGAAAACGGGATTCTCGTCAACTCCGACACCTACAACCTAACGCTTCTTCACGATTCCCAAGTTGTCAATAGGGGGAATAACGACCTGCTTTATTACGTCGACGGTTCGACCATCGAGCTTGATGTTGCGGGAAATCCACGCCTCTATAACGGGGGCCGTGTTGATTTGGGAGCCTATGAGTATCAGGCATCCTATGTAGAGCCTTTCTCTCTCGTCGTAACGATTCTTGACGATACGGTAGACCCGACCGACGGCGAGGTTTCCTTGCGTGAGGCGATTCTCTACGCTGCGCAGCTCGGAGCTGACTCGACGATTACCTTCGATGCTTCTCTGGCCGGGGAAACGATTCTCGTTGATACCGAACAGGGGGAGCTGGTTATTTCTTCCTCTTTGACGATCGATGCGAATTCGCTTGGAATCGAAGAGAACGTTCCGGCCTTGACGATTGATGCGCAGACGTATACACGCGTTTTTCGGATCACATCCGACGCCAAAGATGTCATGATTTCCGGCGTCGAAATAGTAAACGGTTCTTCGGCCGGTAGCGGAAATGTTTATGGTGGGGGGATCTACGCCGAGAATACCGGCACCCTGACTCTGGCGAACGGTTCTATTTCAGGCTGCACCGTGCTTGGCGACTACACCTATGGGGGTGCCGTTTATGTGGCATCAAACCTTTCGTTGGTGTCTTTCAATGTCAATTCGAACAGTGCCAATGCCTCGGTCAACGCTTACGGTGGCGGAGTCTATGTCGGCGGTACGGTTGATCTTTCCGCCTCGCAGGTTCAAGGGAACGTCCTTTCCGCCTATAACGACATGTACGGTGGCGGAATTTACGCCAGAGGAGAAGTGACCCTCGATGACGGAAGCTCGGCCGACGGGAACGAACTTCGTTCGAATCTTTGCTCGGTCCTTCTGTTGGCCGATCAGAATATTTTAGCGTCCGGCGTAACACTTACCGCCTATCCGACTCCCGACGACCTCACCTTAACCTACCAATGGTATCGCGGAACCATTCCGACCGACATGGACTTGATCGAAGGTGCCGAGTCCGATGAATACATGCTGACCAACGAGGATGCCGGCTGTTATGTTATGGTCGCCGTTACTCCGGAGGGAGGGAGTACCGTTTCCGCGATCTCCGAGACGCCTGTTTTCGGCGTGTCTCTTTCCAACATTGTTCCGGGCGTCGGTCAGACTCTCACTGCCAAGGCGACACCCGCCGAGGTCGAGGTGGCGTATCGGTGGTATCGCGTTGATGCTTGGGGAGAGACCCTGATTGACGGTGCTCAGGATCCATCTTATACCGTGACATCCGAGGATATCGGCTACAATCTGAAAGTGGCCGTCGTCGGAACCGGTGACTATGAAGGGTATACCGTTTACGCATCAACCGAAACGATTGCCGACTTTTCGGTTACTCTTTCCAACGCGAAACCTCAGCTAGGAGAGACACTTTCGACCACACTGGCTCCTTCCGGAGCTTCGGTAACTTATCAGTGGTACCGGGTTGTCGGTTCGGAAGAAGTCGCGATTGAAGGTGCGGTCGATTCGATCTATACCGTGACATCTGACGATGCCGGTTACGGTCTTAAGGTAACGGTTTCCGGAACCGGGACGTATTCCGGACAGATTGCCTCGGCCCAAACCGATATCGCGGTTTTCGGCATTGAACTTTCGAACACCGCGCCACGTGTCGGAGAAGTCCTTTCGGTAAATCTTCTTCCTTCCGATGCCGAAGCCCTCTTTATTTGGTATCGGGGCCATGATCTCTCCAACATGACGTCGACCGGTCAATTCGGGTCGGTTTATGCGGTCACTCAAGCGGATAAGGGGTGTTATATTCGCGTTGTGGCGATCGGGTCGGGTGAGCATACCGGTTGTTTTGCCTCGACGTCGACCGAAGCGCCTTTGGCGGAATATTCGCTCGTTCTTGATGATCTCAATCCCGAAATCGGCGAGACGGTTACAGCAATCCTTTCCCCCGAAGATTCGACGGTTGCGTTTCGATGGTATCGTCTCAAAAACGGGGCCGAAATCGCGATTGAGGGAGCCACCGATGCTTCGTATACCGTGACCATGGCCGATGCCGGTGCGGTCCTGAAAGTCGTCGCGTTCGGTGTGGAGGGGTATGAGGGGCAACAAACTTACGCACGGACCGGTTCGATCGATCCGCCCCAGGTTGCCCTTTCGAATGCCGATCCCGCATACGGTGAAACGTTGTCCGTCTCCTGGACACCCGAGGCAATGACTGCCGACGTACAGTGGTATCGATCCATTGATCTTTTTACGACGGAGGAAATCGACGGAGCGACCGATATGGCTTACGTTCTGACATTTAACGACGTCGGCTATTACATCGGAGCAAAAATTACCGGCATCGGTGACTACGAAGGGTTTGTCTGCACGACATGGACTTGGAGCGAAGTTTCTTCACCGAACCTTGAAATCACATTGAATCCTACGGTTCCTACAGTCGGTTCCGTTATTACTGCGTCGATGAATCTCGATATTGATGCCGAGTGGCAATGGTATCGAGTCGACAGCAGAGGAGAAATGGCGATTCTCAATGCACGGTCTGCGGAGTATATCGTGACCTCGGGAGATATCGGCTGTTATTTAAGAGTGAAAGCCTCCGGCACGGGTGAATATGCCTCCCTTGTCGGCGAGGCTCAAACGTCTCGAGCAGTGGCGGTTCTTTCCGTTTCCCTTTCCGACGACCAACCTCAGGTTGGTCAGACCCTTACCGCAAATCTTGCACCTGTTTCGGCCGAAGCGCTTTACCAGTGGTATCGCGGCAGCGATCCCCGGCACATGTCACCGATTTTGGGTGCGAGTGGAAGCACCTACACGGTCACTTCCGAGGACATCGGCGCTTATTTACGTGTTGTAGCGATCGGAACCGGTGCTTATACCGGTTATTTCGCGATGGCGACCACTTCAGGCGTGGCCGTCTTGGCCGCACCCCTTCCTGCCGGAGACGCGTTACCTACCGGCACGAACTTTCCGGAAGGAAGTGCTTTCGGAGCCGGGATCTATTCTCTCTCGTCTGTCACACTTAACGGTAAGTCGACTGCAGATAACAACAAGGTTACCGGTGTTTGTAACTTGTACGGAGTCGGCATTTCCTCTGGTAACCAAGTGACACTGACCGACGGAAGCAGCGTTGCCGGGAACAATGGGGAATTCCTACTGATTGCTCGCGGCGGTGGAGTTTACGCCAAGTCCGTATTGATCGACAGAAGTTCCGTCTCAAACAACAGCCTGACAGTCGAAGTTACCGACGATGTCGTCGGAGACGACTTTCTTCCGACCGATCCGTCACTCTACGGCGGCGGGGTCTATGCATCCGGTGATGTTACCGTTGTTGCGGGACAAGTTCGCGGAAATACTCTGGGGGCCAACGTCAATATTGTGAACCCCGATTACGCTTGCTATTACCCAACGGCCTCGGGAGGCGGAATCTACAGCAGGAAGTTGACTTCCGTCAAAAGGTACTCCGAAATTTCCGAAAACAAAATTTCGGTGACGGGTCACAGCGAGTTAGACGGCGGCTACACTTACGGAGCCGGCATTTACTCGTCGTCATTAACCCTCTCCCAAAGTCAGGTGAGGAACAACTCCATCAATACCACTCGCGGAGTAGGTTTTGAAGGGAACGGCGCGGGTGTTTATATCCTCAGCGGATACGGGGCCATCGGAACGTTTACCATGGCCGATTCGCAGATTAACGACAACAAGCTCGTTTCCGGTCAGGGGACCGGCGGGGGAATTTTTGTTGGTTCGGGTGTCGAAATTTCTATTGATTCCGAAAATCCCTGGCTAAGATGTGTGGCCAACGAGATTGTCGGGAACTCCATCGATGTTTTGAACGATGCCTATGGGGCAGGGATGAACATTGCCGGTACCGGCGAAATTCGTGGAATCACGATATCTGGCAATACTGCCAAGTCGTCCGCATCCTCTGTTTTCGGCGCTGGAATCTTCTCTTACAACACCCTTAAGATCTTTTCGGCAAAAATCATCGATAATACGTCTGAAGGATTAGCCGGTCAAGGCGGCGGTCTTTACAGTCGTGGCGAGCTGACGATGGTCAATACTCTCATTACGAAAAACACAGCCAAAGAGATTGCAAATGTTTTATTTGGGAACACGGCAACCATTGTCAATTGCACGATTGTCGGTAACGGAACAAGCCTCTCTTTCAGTACCGATTCCAATGTTTACAATTCGATCATTCTGACCGATGTCGAAAGCGGCGGTTCCGCAAATGCATATAACACCGTTTCAACATTTACGGATTGGGCTAACAAGCCGGCTGATGAGGGTGGCGACGAGGGAGATGAAGGCGACGGCGGAGGGGGTGAAGGTGGCGAAGGAGCGGCTCTTCCCATGGCCACGGGAGCGGAAGGACCCGATGATAACGGAAATATTCTCTATCAAGACGGTGATTCGCTCTTCCTCGGCGAAGGGAATGATCCCTATTCACTGGCATCCGACTCGATCGCGATCAATGCCGGAGAAATATCGTATTATGCGAGTTATGGCGGAGAAGCCGGAAATTACGACATCGTCGGCATGCCGCGTAT
The DNA here is from genome assembly GCA_050943135.1 of Thermoguttaceae bacterium. Lineage (GTDB taxonomy): Bacteria > Planctomycetota > Planctomycetia > Pirellulales > Thermoguttaceae > RUG695. Next base: position 46,430 of record JBMNOP010000003.1, read on the forward strand.
TGCCGATTCCATCGATTGCGGGGCCTATGAATATTACGAAACCCCGGATATTGTTACCAATCCGCTGTATATAGTCGTCACCACCGAGTCTGATGTGGTCGATCCGACCGATGGCGAAATTTCGTTAAGGGAAGCGATTCTTTATGCGACGAACGGCTCAACAATCACCTTTGTCGATGAGGTTGTTTCGATTACACTCGACGGAAATCTCCCCCAGATTGAGATCAATAAAGACCTGACGATTGTCGATCCCGACGTTACGATCACCGGTGTGTCCAACAGGCGGGTTTTTGCTATTTATGGTAATCCGGATGAGGGAAATATCTCGGTTTCTTTCTCGGGTCTTAACATCACCGGCGGGGCGGGGCTCTCTGCCGAAAATGTCGACCTGGAGCTGACAAACGTTGACATTACTGGTAATAGTCTCGACAGCGGTGGATCCGGCGCCGGAATCTTCGCCAGCAATTCCGCGCTGACCCTCACGGATGTTAATATAACCAACAACAGAATTTCGGGCGGAAGCGGTTCGGGAGCGGGGATCTATGCCAAGAGTTCTGCGTTGGATTTCAATAATGTTAAGATAAACGGCAATACCGTTATCGATTCGAATTCTACCGTCTACGGTGCAGGAATCTTCCTTGATAGTTCCGAACTGATAATGCGAGGAAGCGGGAGTGATATTTCCGGTAATTCTCTCGAGGGATACACAGCCTATGGCGGAGCCATATATTCCATCGCATCGATCGTGGAACTGTCCGGAGTAAAAATTACGGACAACAGTGCTTCGGCAGACGTAGGCAGCAGTAGTGCGTACGGCGGTGGAATTTATATTTCAGACACTTCTTCTTTGGCAATGAACGATTGTACGCTTCATGGAAATCGACTCACGGGCTATGGCACCTATGGAAACGCTTTGTATTCCGAGAATTCGGAGGTGATCGGAAGTTATACGACTGTCAGGGACAACACGGCATCGGCAACTTACTCTGCTTACGGCGGCGGATTTTATCTTTCTGCATCGAATGTTTTTTTGACGAACATGCAAATCGGTTGCGAAAAACAAGGGGTATACAATAATTATTCGATCAAAATCCCCGGGAATTCACTCAGCGTTAGCGATAGCTCTGGTCGTGTCTATGGAGGTGCCATTTACGCTACGGCCAATAGTCCTGAAGCCTATGATCTTGTCATTCACGATTCACTGATTGAGGGGAATGAGGGTGTCGCCGGCAGCGACTTTGGAATAGGCGAAGGTGGTGCGATATGGCTTAACAACGGTATCCTCCGAGTTTACAATACGCAGATTTCCCAGAATTCCGTCACCGCCGGTTCGACCCGTGGCGGTGGCATCTACCTTGCCAATGGCTATTTAACACTCGTCCATTGTACCGTTGCGTTCAATTCGGCAGCATCTCCTTATGGCTGCCGCTATTCTTACGGCGGCGGGATTTTCGTCTCCCCGCACGGCGGCAACCGTCCGGAAGGAACTCTTGCGGTTTACAATACGATTGTGGCTGTCAATTACGCCCTCTCCGGAGCAAACGTTTCCTGCGGGGATATTACCGAGACACAAGCCGACCTCGACTTCGGTCAGAATAACATCATTGATTTTAATCCGTATTTTCTTGAAACAGCCTTCTTTGATCGTTACGGGACCATCACCAATCCCGAGCAGGTCGGAACCTATGCTTCGGTGACCCCCGAAAGCCGTGCCATCAATACAGGTAATGGCGCTTACACCTTCTACGAAGACGGATCGCCCATTAATTTTTCTCTTACGGGGGCTCCACGAATTTATCGTGGTGACGGTTACGGTGTCGTCGATATCGGTGCCTGTGAATACCAGGATATCCCCAAGTCGGTCGCCCATCCTTCCGGGGTGGTAACTTCACTGGAAGACATCATTGATCCGACCGATGGTGTCTGGACCTTGCGTGAGGCGATTTACTATGCGGTTGAAGACACGAAGATCGAATTCGAACCTCAACTTGCCCATGGCTATATTGTTCTTAACGACACGCTCTACATCGACAAGCCGGTCGAGATCGACTTTAGCGGAATCACCCTTAATGCTTCCCATTCGTTTGGAGCCCTTGTTGTTGCTGAGTCCGCAACTCTTTCCAATCTGAACATCCGTTACGGGAGTGCGATCTACGGTAGCGGAATTTACGCGACAGATCTTCGTCTGATCAACGGCACGATCTCTGACTCTGACGGTGATCGGACCAGAGAGTCCTACGGCGGCGCCATTTATTCGATCGGTAGACTTGAGCTCTATGAAACCGACATTGTGAACTGCTATGCATTTTACGGCGGAGCTGTCTATGCCGAACATGGCGAAACAAAATATGGGGCAACAGCAAGCGGTGACTCGGGGATTTTGATCTTGGAAGACGGAACCGTTTCCGGCTGCTCGGCGCTCATTGGCGGTGCTTTTTACCTTAACGATGCGACAACGCTGATTAATCGCGGAGTGATTGATTCGAACATGGCCATAGGAGCTGGATTTAAGTTTACCTATGCCGGAGCCGTTTATATTTCGTCGAGAGGCGGCAAGACGGTCATTAACGATTCGTATATTGTCAACAATGTTGCGGATTATGTTGTCGGAGATGTTTACAGTGTCGGTGGCGGTATCTATACCGAGGCCCGTGCCGGACTCTGGTTGACCAACTCGGTTCTTTCGGGGAATTCGGCGCTCGACGGTGGTGCGCTTTACTCTTATAACCTGGCGAACGTGAATATACTCAACTCCACCATTGCGGGAAATACCGCCGTTTATGGTGGGGGAATTTATGGATTCGGAACGATCAATTTGACGAATAGCGTCGTCGCACTCAATCGGGCGAATACGGCCGGAAACGACGTTTACCGAGGCCCCGGTTCGCTTAATGTTTACCTGCGATCCGAAATCTATGCCCATAACATCCTTTCGAGTTATAGCAAATGGGATAATTTTGCCGAACCTGATTGTCACGGATATGTCTACGATTCTTCCCGGCCGCTTTTTGTGGTCGATCCGAAGTTCAATTCCCTCGGTCAGTTGATCAATGGCAACATTGTAGACCTGATGCTTACCGCTGGTTCACAGGCACTGGATCTCGGTCTGTTGGATTCCGAGACCCATTCGGTTCTCTATCCCGATGTTGTGCCGAACATATTCGATCTTGCCGGTAAATCGATCCCGTACGCCCTGAACGGGAACGACCCGAGTTCGGCAAAAGTTTTTCGTGTGATTGGTCCATCTGTTGATCTGGGAGCCTATGAGTACACCGTTGTTCCTGCAAGTACCGCCGGTCCCTATGTCAATGAGGAAGGAGTGGTTGTTACGACCCTGGACGATGTTGTCGACTATTCGGACGGAAAGATCTCGTTGCGAGAGGCGATCCAAATCGCCGGAACCCAGTTCGAGAATCTAAAGGTTGGTTCCAAGATCACCTTTGATCCGTCTTTGGCCTCAAATGAAGAGCTTGTGATTCATCTCAATGCCGAATTCGGAACACTTGTTATCAGCAAGTCGCTTACGATCGACACGACGAATCTTTGGGCAAAAGATGGTCCTCTCCTCACAATCAATGCCGACGGTTCCGAAGAGAACCGGTTGCGTGTCCTTGAGATTCTCGGAGAAGGGCCGACCGACGAGGCCGATGCCGTTTATATCACGGTTGACCTGATCGGCCTGGAGATTACGGGTGGTTATCTGGCCGATCGTATCGCTGAAGAAGATGCCGAAGCGATTCTTCCGGTCGGCGCCGGAATTTTCGCCCGTTACGCGAACCTGACTCTGGTCGACTGCGCGATTGCCGAAAACACGATTCTTTCCGAAGAGCGGGTCGCCGGTGCCGGGCTTTACGCCGAATACAGTCAGACGTTGACGATCCGGAGAACAGAGGTTGCAGAAAATAGTGCCGAAGGTGAAATTGTCTGCGGTGCCGGGGCGTCACTCTTCCACTGCCAATCGATTGTCATTACCGATTCGGTATTTGCTCAAAATGAGGGCGCCGCATCAATCGACGTCTGTGGTGCGGGGTTGGCGATTACCGGCGGCGTCTTGCAGGCGGCGAACAGCCTCTTTGTACTTAACAGCGCAATGGGTACTGTTCGCTCTTTAGGCGGTGGTCTTTTTGCCACAGGATCGGTTCAACTGACAAACATAACGGTCGGTGGGAATACTGCGGCACAGGCATCGGAAAATGTTGGCGGTGGAGTGTACGTTACCGGCGAATTTTCGGCGGTTAATACGATTATTTCCGGGAATAACGCCGAGGAAAACAGAAATCTTTATGCCATTTCGCCTGAAGGGACAAATAACCTGATTGATGGCAGAGAAAATCTGATTTTCCACATCCCCGCTCTTTTTGATGCTATGGGGCAGATCACGAACGCCGATGCGGCGGATTTCGATCTTGCCAAGGGAGCTCCCGCGATCGATGCCGGAGATACCGGTATGGCGCTTTATCCCGATGGAACCCCCCTCACCGTTGATGTCGTCGGGAATAGACGCGTTCAGGGTGAAGCGGTCGATATTGGTGCCTATGAGTATTCCCGTATTGACCTGGTGGTGACGACACTGGCAGACGGTTACGATTGGTCCGATGGGTTTCTTTCACTGCGCGAGGCGATTTATCTGGCCGGGACGACGAGTGGTTCGTTTATTAATGAGTCAACGATTACGTTCGATACGAGCTTGCGGGGGGGAATGATTAATGTCGACCCCGTCTACGGTGAATTTGTGATTGACAAAGACCTGGTGATTGACGCATCAAGCCTTTGCGATTCCGGCCATGCGACGATTGGTATCACGATCAGTGGTGCGGGGCAGTCACGCGTCTTTAAGATTGCAGGTGCTGTCGGAGAAGATCCGATCACGGTTGAGTTGCTCGCCCTTTGTGTTACGGATGGTTATGTCAACGGGGGACTAAATGATGCGTTTGGCGGCGGTCTTTTTGTCTCGAATGCCGATTTGACGCTAACCGATGTAAAAATCCACAATAACAGTCTGCTTTCCCAATCGCGTGCTTATGGCGGCGGTCTCTACCTGACCGATGCCGCCCTGCAGATAGTACGCGCAGAAATTTACGGCAATACAGCTACCGGCAAGTCTGGAAGTTTCGGTGGAGGGCTCTATTTGGCCCTTGACGCCAAGACGGTCGCCATTCGAGATTCCTACCTGACTGCGAACCAAGCTGCGATTTCGTCAAGCGGAAAAGTCGGAGCAGGCGGCGCTCTCTATACCGCGTCTCCGTCTTGGGTTCATGTCGCCAATACTCAAATTACCGGCAACATGGCGACCGACGGTGCGGGGATTGCTTCATTTGACGCTGCAAATATTACTCTGACAAACGTAACGGTAGCCGGGAATACCGCGAACTATGGCGGTGGTATTTTCGCATTCGGTTCGGTTGGACTTTACAATACAATCGTTGCACGGAACACGGCACTGGCTGATTCGGGTACGACTGATGTCTGCCGTAGCGGTGGAACGATCGACTTGTACGCTGAATCTGTTTACAGCGCCAATCGGGTTTTATCGAGTTATTCACATTGGGATTTTGTCTTCCAGGAAAATTACGTCGATAATACAGATTTGCCTCTCTTCGAGGTTTTGACGACCGGTGAGTACACCCTTGCCGATTATTCGCAGGCGATCGACTGCGGTGACAACAATGCTGCTCGTTATGCCGACGGCTCGTCGATCAAATATGATCTGGCCGGGAACCCGCGCATCGAAGGGGATGTCGTCGACTTGGGGGCATTTGAATATGTCAACTATGGCGTCTCGATTTGCGTCGATACCGCCGAAGATGTTATTAATGCCTCTGACGGCCTGACTTCACTACGAGAGGCGATTGCGACCGCCACCGAACTCGATACGGTTTGTCGTATCTATTTTGCCGACGAGCTTGCCGGACATACTATCTCGCTTGAGAACGAGCTGGAAATTACCGCATCGATGGTCATTGACGGTGCCGACAGCGGAATCACCGTTAGTGGACAGGGGGAAAATCGTGTTTTCGTGATCGAGGGAACATCTGCCAAGACGATAAACGTGGTACTCAGTGGCCTTACCGTTGCCGATGGCTACGTTGCCAGCGATACCCAGTCATCCTATGGCGCCGGGATCCGTGCCGAGTTTGTTAATCTTTCACTCCGTAACTGCACGGTGACAAGGAATACTGCGACACACACTTCGGGGATCACCTACGTTTTTGCCTACGGCGCAGGACTTTATGCCAGCGGCGGAACGGTAACGATCTCCGGCAGCACTTTTGCCGACAACACAGCAACCGACGGCGGCGGTGCGATCTATGTTTCCGAATCAATCGTGATTACAGACTCGATTGTTACCGACAATACGGTTACCGGTTCTTATGCGTGCGGTGGTGGGATTTATTTCTCGACCGGATCGATGGTGATGACCGATGTTATCGTTTCCGGAAACATCGCTTCGCATGAAGATTTCACCAAGGGGGGCGGTATCTATCTCGATGGCGGAGATGTTGTGATTTCCGATTCGAAATTTACTGATAACACAGCAGCTGCCGGAGGTGGAATTTACTCATTCTATAACAACAGCGTGACAATCAGCGGCACGGAGATCACGTCGAATACTGCTGGCAATTCCGTTGAAGGAAACGGGTTCGGTGGCGGGATTTACTCCTGGGGTGACGCCCTCTCGATTCGTGATACGTTGATCCAGGGGAATAGCAGTTATGGAAAGAAGTCCCTTGGCGCCGGAATGTATATCACCTATGACACCACAGTCTCGGTGGTCAACACAGCGATTGTCGATAATGTTGCTTCGGTCGCGGTCAACAGCGAAGACGCTGCGTCCGGCGGCGGGATCTATGTCTATTACAGTACGATGACCCTTACCTGTGTTACGATTGCAGGGAACATGGCCGACAGCGGTGCGGGTCTTTATGCCTATGGGCTTTCGTCCTCAAAACCGACGAATATCGCGTTGAGAAATATCATTGCGGCACAGAACGCCGATTCTTTTGGTTCGGCGGCCGATATCGCGGTGAAAAATGCAGCGTATGTTACGTTCAGCGGCAGCAATGTCCTTTCCGGCTATGATGGATGGATTAATGTAGATAATGCTCATACCTATCAAACAGCCAAACCGCTCTTTGCCGATCCTCCGGCGGGAGACTATTCCCTCGCAGAAGGTTCCCAAGCTATCAATCAAGGTAACAATAGGTACATCTTCTACGATGACGGAACGGAAATAGTCTATGATCTTTCCAGTGGAACGCGTGTTGTTTCGCGGATAGTCGACCTTGGTGCCTATGAGTATCAGGCCGAAAGTCCGAATGTCCCCGACGCACCCAAAGGTTTATCTGTCTCTAGTTATGGCGCCAATCGTCACCGATTGGACTGGTTGGAAGTTCCCGGTGCCACGAGTTACGTGGCGGAGTGGTCGACCGATCAGTTAACTTGGATCGAAGTTTTCTCGAATGCAACCAGTGTGGTGATCTCCGGACTTGATTATGGTGCGAGGGTTTACTACCGTGTCAAGGCACAAGCCGACGGACACATCGATTCCGATTATTCCGACAAGGTCGCACAAATTGTTTGTCCGATGGATATCGACGGTGACGGCGATATTTCAAATGGTGACCGAGCCCTTTTGTTCTCGGCTTGGCTTACCGACGATACGGATGAGAACTGGGATCCGCGTTGTGACATTAATGGGGACTCCGATGTTACGGGAGCCGATCGCGCGCTATTAAGTCTGAACTGGCTCAAGGAGGCTGGTGATGACGATTTGATCTATCCGGCACCCCTTGCGGAAAGCGTCCTCTCGGATGCGGCTTTCGACTCGGTTTCGCTTGACGACAACTTTCTGAAGGTTGATCTTGACATTTTCTGAATTCGTTTAAGAATATAGGGAATGAATGTTTGAGCCATCTTGCCCGCAAGGTGGCTCAAATTTTTAAGAATTCGACGAAAGGAATAGCAAAATGAAAGTATTGGTCATCGGTAACGGTGGTCGGGAACATGCTCTGGCATGGAAATTGGGACAGAGCCGGAAGGTCAGTCGACTCTTTGTTGCTCCGGGGAACGCGGGGACAGCCGTCGATGCCGAAAATGTGCCGATTGCCGCTACCGATTTTCCGGAACTGGTTCGTTTTGCCATACAGCAGCACATTGACCTAACGGTGGTCGGGCCGGAGCTTCCTCTAACGCTTGGTATTGTCGATGCTTTCGAAAAGGAAGGGCTTCGGGTCTTTGGACCGAATCGCCGCGCCGCACAGATGGAAGGGAGCAAAATTTTTTGCAAGAAAATTTTGCGCGCGGGGAATGTTCCCACCGCCGCTTATACCGAGTTTGATAATCAAGATGATGCCGTCGAGTACCTGAACCGAAACAGAGAACATCCGGTTGTCGTAAAAGCCGACGGCCTGGCAGCGGGGAAGGGGGTTATTGTTTGCGATAACGGTGCAGAGGCGATTGATGCGGTGACTCGCATTTGTGCCGAGCGTGAGTTCGGTGATGCCGGCAATAAGTTTATCATCGAGGAACGCCTTGCCGGTCAGGAAGCCAGCGTTTTGGCGATTACCGATTCAAAAACGATCATGACTCTTCAACCGGCCCAGGATCATAAACCTGCTTTTGACGGTGACCGTGGTCCGAATACCGGCGGGATGGGAGCTTATTCTCCTGCGCCGTTGGTTGATGACGAAATGCTTCATTGGGTCGAATCGCGGATACTCGTCCCGACGGTTCACACACTCAATAAGAACGATACTCCATTCAAGGGAGTCCTCTATGCGGGGCTGATGATACAAACCGGTTCAAAAATTCCCGCCAAGGTTCTCGAGTATAACTCCAGATTCGGTGATCCGGAATGTCAGCCTCTCCTGATGCGTTTACAGACTGACTTGGTTGATGTGATGGAAGCCGTGATTGACCAGCGACTCGGACTGCTCCCGCCTCTGGCATTTGACTCACGTCCTGCCGTTTGTGTTGTGATGGCGTCGAAGGGTTATCCCGGATCGTGCGAGAAGGGTTTTCCGATCACCGGAATCGAAGACGCCGAATTGATTCCCGATGTTAAAGTCTTCCATGCCGGCACAACTCTTGATCAAGAAGGTCGCGTCGTGACAAACGGTGGTCGCGTTCTCGGAGTCACCGCTTTGGGTGAGACCATTGCCGAGGCTAAGAAACGCGCCTACGAAGCGGTTTCGAGGATCCATTGGCAGGGGGTTTGGTATCGGAAAGATATCGCCGATAAGGCTCTTTTTTGAGGCAGCCAATTGAATACCCCGCACGCTCCGCTGAAAATCGGTCCTTTTTCCCTTTCGGCACCTGTGGTGCAGGCGGCTCTGTCGGGGTATTCTGATGCTCCGATGAGACGGTTGGCGAAGAAGTTCGGGGCTCCTTTTACTCTCTGCGAGGTTTTTCTTGATCGGTTTGTACTCGATGTTTCGAAGAAACGCCAAGCGCGCCTCTACCTTGCGGTCAAGGAGAACGATCATCCTTGCGGTGCCCAGGTGATGGGGAATGATCCGAACGAGATTGTTCCGGCGGCAAAATGTCTGGTGGGGTTTGGGTTCGACTTGATTGATCTGAATTTTGCCTGTCCCGTTCCGAAAGTCCTCTCGCGGGGAAGGGGAGGAGCTCTGATGCGAGACGTTCCTCGGGCGCTTGAAATTGCCGCGCGAGTTCGTAATGCCCTTCCGCCGAGGATTCCCCTTTCGATAAAACTGCGCAAAAGTTATGACGATTCCCCCGAAGCGGTCGACCTACTGTTTGAACTTCTGGAAGGACTTCTCGAGATCGGTGTTGATGCCGTAACGCTTCATGGCCGGACTGTTCGCGAGCGTTACACCGGAACAGCCGACTGGCACGTTGTCTCTCAGGCTGCCGAGCTTGTTCATGCTCACGGGGGAGTGATTCTCGGAAGCGGTGACCTTTTCTCCGCCGAGACAGTTCTTGCCAGGATTCGAGAGTCAGGCGTTGACGGTGCGGCAATTGCTCGTGGGGCGATCGGCAATCCTTGGATTTTTCGTGATATTGCGGCTCTTTATGATGGTCGGCCTCTCCCCCCACCGCCGAGTATTGACGAGCAACGAGAAGTGATTCGGGAACATTGGAGACTTTCCGAAGAACTCTACGGGTTTCGTCGCGCTTCCACCGAGATGAGGAAATTTCTTTTGCGTTATGCCGAGCTTCATCCGCAAAAAAAAGATGTTCGAATGGCGTTTGTGAGTTTTAAATCGGCAGAGGAACTTGATCGTGTCTTTGAACAACACTACGGTACACCGTCGATTTCCGATGATTTTCCGACGGAATGATAATGCGGATATTCGGACCCGGGCTTTCCAAAACAAGGTTTCTCTTTATCCCTTCTAGTGGTTTTACCCTTCATTGGCCATTATCGGTTTCCCAGGCTTGCATTTTCTATCGGCTTATTGTAAAAACGGTTGTCACGTGGGATATTTTATAATCCTTTGACTCTTACCCCCGGGGAGGCATTTGATGAAAATGTTATTGACTTTATTGCTTGTTTTTCTTCTCTCAACAGCCAAACTTGCCGTGGCAGCCGATACCAACGAGTTCACTCAAGTAATCGGACCCGATGTTTCGAGACCGCAATCCAATTACCTTGTAAATCGTGCCCCACTGACCTCTTCGGTCTTTATGAAACTTCCGGTCGGCACGATTCATCCCGACGGATGGCTCAGACGGTATCTGGAACTTCAGCGCAGCGGTCTGACCGGAAAACTCGTTTCACTGAGTATGTGGCTCGAGAAAAAGAATAATGCATGGCTGTTTCAGGGAGGGGACCACGGTTGGGAAGAGGTTCCCTATTGGCTTCGAGGGTATGCCGACCTGGCATTTATTCTCGATGACCAGGAAATGATCGACGAGTCGAAGCTTTGGATCAACGCGATTCTAGAGAATCAGTTGCCATCGGGGTATTTCGGTCCGACCGACGAAAATGGAAATCCTCCTCAAGATCTGTGGCCAAATATGCTTGTTCTCTTTGTGATGCGTTCCTATTACGAATACAGTGGCGATGAACGTGTCCTTCCTTTCCTGACCCGGTACTTCATGTGGGTTAAGGATCTGCCCGAGGAAAAGTTCCTCAAAACCTATTGGGAAAATACCCGCGCCGGTGATATGCTTCTTATCTGCTTCTGGCTATATAACATTACCGGTGATGAAAACCTTTTAGAGGTCGCCGAAAAAATAAAACATAACAGCGCCGACTGGGAAGGAGATTCCTACCTGCCGAACTGGCACAATGTCAATATTGCTCAATCATTTCGCCTTCCGGCAGAATGGGGATTGCTTTCGAAAAACGAGGAAGATATCAAAGCATCATACAACAACTTCTGGCTGATTCGTGCTGTTTGCGGTCAGGTTCCCGGCGGAATGTTCGGTGGCGACGAGAATACCCGCCTTGGGTATATTGACCCGAGGCAGGGAATTGAGACTTGTGCTGTTTTTGAACAGATGACAAGCGACATGATTATGTTCCGTGTCACCGGAGATTCCTTCTGGGCTGATCACTGCGAGGATGTCGCTTTTAATACAGCACCGGCAACGGTCATGCCCGATTTTAAAGCACTTCGATATATCACTTCTCCGAATCAGACGATTTCGACCCATCAGAACCATCATCCGGGTATCAATAACAGTGGCCCGTTCATGACAATGAATCCCTTCAGCTCCCGTTGCTGCCAGCATAATCACTCCCATGGTTGGCCGTATTACGTCGAAAATCTTTGGATGGCAACTATCGACGGCGGATTAGCCGCTGTTCTCTACGGTGCCAGTAGTGTGAGGGCTCGTGTGGCCGACGGGCATAACGTTACGATTATCGAAAAGACCCGATATCCTTTTGAAGAGGAAGTCCTTTTTTACGTGTCCCCTGATAAACCGGTCGAGTTCCCCCTTTATTTTCGCATCCCGAAATGGGCTAAAGGGATGAACGTGGCGGTCAATGGTCATATTGTCGGAGTGGCTTCTGATGACACGCTTCGGAATTTCGGTAGAGTTTTTGAAAGTTATGAAGCGGGCCAGCGCGGGAAAACCTGGATGAAAATCCTTCGCGTTTGGCAACCGGGCGATCAGGTCACTCTTTCTTTACCGATGACGTTCCAGTTTCGCCGATGGCAGCAGAACAAGAATTCTGTGAGTCTTAACTACGGTCCGCTTACCTTCTCACTTAAGATCAAGGAACGCTATGAGATGCTGGATGGCACGAGCGAGGGGGTTGCCATGGGAGATTCCGATTGGCAAACAGGGGCCGATCCTGCCGATTGGCCTGCCTACGATATCTATCCCGATTCGGACTGGAGCTACGGACTGGTCGATCCGGACTCGCTCGATCTCGGCACACTCGAACTTCAGCGCCGAAGTTGGCCCGAAGACCAATTCCCTTGGACGGCAGACGCCGTGCCCTATTCGGTGAAACTCGAAGCGAAAAGAATACCCGATTGGCGGATTGATCAATACCAGTTGACGGCACCACTACCATTCAGTCCGGTTCCGTCTGATGTAGAGGCCGAAACAATCGAGATGATCCCTATGGGTGCGGCGCGTCTGCGACTCTCGGCGTTACCTACCGTCGATAAGTAAACGACGAAAACGTCTGCCGTGTCGTCGCGGAACCAAGGGTGTCCTTCCCGGCCTCGGGGCAACGCGCGGAACCAATACTCGGTTTTTTTTCGAAATCCTCCTTGATTTTGTCCTGCGCTAAAGTTATCCTTTACCAGGAGAGACAATCGCGATTGGATTGAATTTACGGTCAATACTTGTTTCCGTTAAATTCGGGTTTTCCTCCGCCGATAAAGTCGTACATGGTCGGTTTGTCTTGGGGGCGGTCCCGTGTCGAAGCGCAGCCGGTTATGGCACAGGTACCGAACGCGAGCGCAAGGATCAACAAAAGGATTGCGGGGAACTTAGCGATGAATTTCATGGCATTTTTCTCGAACGGAGGTTGTTTCTCGCCGAATAATTATCCTATTCGTTATAATCGGCACAAAGCGAATGATTTATAAGTTTTTTTGGTATTTTAGTAAAGATTGTTTTTTGTACCGTCAAAGATGCGCAGAATGTTCCTACGGCAGTCGAATTTCCGTCGGAAACGTGCTTTTGATGATGACCATTCACTGATAGGAGTCGCAAAATGAACAAACTGGAAAAAGCATTTGAGTTGGCCAAAGAGCGTTATGCCGAGATCGGTGTCGACGTCGATGCCGCTCTGAAAAAGATCGCTTCGGTCGCGATCTCTCTTCACTGCTGGCAAGGCGATGATGTCGGAGGATTCGAGTCGACGGCCGGCTTGACCGGGGGAGGAATCCTTTCGACTGGGAACTATCCCGGAAAAGCCCGGACTCCCGACGAACTTCGGCAAGACGCCGAAATGGCCTTTTCGATGATCCCAGGGAAGCATCGCTTCAATCTCCATGCCATTTATCTCGAAAATAACGGCAAAAAAGTTGCCCGTGACGAAATTCAACCGGAACATTTTAAAGGGTGGATCGATTGGGCGAAAGATCAGAAATTTAGCGGTCTCGATTTCAACCCGACCTGTTTCTCACATGATTTTGCCGCCGATGGCTTCACACTCTCTTCCCCCAAAAAAACGATTCGTGATTTTTGGATCCGTCATGGAATCTGTTGTCGAAAGATCGGCGAGGCAATGGGCCGGGCGCTTCGCTCTCCTTGTGTGATTAACCACTGGATGCCCGACGGAATGAAAGATATTCCGGTCGACCGTCTCGGCCCGCGGGAGCGAATGAAGGAATCACTTGACGCGATTTTTGCCGTTGATATCCCTAAACGGTATGTGCTTGACTCGGTCGAATGCAAGCTTTTCGGGATCGGAAGTGAAAGTTACGTTGTCGGAAGCCATGAATTTTTTATGGGGTATGCCATCGCCAACGACAAGCTGCTGACCTTGGATTCGGGACACTTTCATCCGACCGAAGGAATTGCCGATAAACTTTCGTCGATTTCCCTTTTTGTCAAAGAAATCCTCTTGCACGTCAGCCGTGGTGTTCGCTGGGACAGCGACCACGTCGTGATCTGGAATGATGAACTTCGCGCCATTGCTGAGGAGCTTGTCCGGAACAACCTTCTCGGTCGAACCCATATCGGACTCGATTTCTTCGACGGCACCATCAACCGAGTTGCCGCCTGGACGATCGGAACCCGTTCGATGATCAAGGCCCTGCTGGCCGCGATGCTCGAACCACTTGCCGATATGCGCAAAATGGAAAAGTCAGCCGATTACACAAGCCGTCTTGTGACTTTGGAAGAGTTGAAGACAATGCCGTTTGCCGCAGTCTGGGATTATTACTGCTTCTCGCAGGACGTTCCGATCGGTCTGAATTGGCTCAAAGAACTGAAGAAGTACGAAAACGACGAATTGTCCAAACGTGTTTGATATAAAGGTGTAATCGATGAACCAAATCGTATTAGGTGTTTTTTTCCTCATACTTGCCGGTATTGCGGCAGGGGGGTTCTACGTTCCCTACAACGGGGTGAAAAAATGGTCCTGGGAAGTCTACTGGATCACCGGTGGAATTATGAGCTGGATCATTGCTCCTTGGGTGATGGCGTTTCTCCTCACCAAAGATCCGGTTCATGCCATCACGGCGACCTGGCAGGTTGATAGGGGAGCAGTGATTGCATCCTACCTGTTCGGAATGATGTGGGGTATCGGCGGGTTGTCGTATGGGCTCGCGATTCGATATTTGGGCATGTCGCTCGGTATGGCGGTGGCTAACGGGTTCTGTACCGTGATCGGTACATTGATGCCCCTTTTTCTTAAAGGGGAATTTACCTCGAAGATTCTTGCGACCGATGCCGGACGAATCAATCTCTTCGGGCTGATCGCCTGTGCTTTGGGGATCGCACTGGCCGGTGCCGCTGGCATGTCCAAAGAGAAGGAGATGTCTGACGAAGCGAAGAAAAAGGCTATAAAGGAATTCAACTTCGTCAAAGGAATGATCGTTGCTACCATCGCCGGTGTTTTTAGCGCTGGCATGGCGTTTGCCATCGACAAGGCGACTCCCGTTGCATTTTCAAGCGAACACTTCGGGACTGAAACGCTCTGGACCGGCCTTCCGAAGCTTTGCGTTATCCTTCTCGGCGGATTTACCACCAACTTTATTTGGTGCCTGTATCTCCTGGCCAAGAATAAGTCGTTCTACGAGTTCACCGGCAAATATCAAAAGGCCGATCTTATCGCACAGGGAGTTGATGCCGGTTCAGCCTCTGCGATTGAGGAGGCCGAAAAGAACGGCAAACTGAAGGGGCTCCGGATTCCGATTCTTGCGAATATCTTTCTCTCGATGCTTGCCGGACTTCTTTGGTATATGCAGTTCTTCTTCTATACCATGGGTGAGACGAAGATGGGATCCTTCAAGTTTTCTTGTTGGACCCTCCATATGGCTTTTGCCTTTGTCTTCAGTTCTCTCTTCGGACTGGCACTCCATGAATGGCGCGGGTCGAGCAAGTTCACCAAATCACTCCTGATGATGGCACTGGCGACCCTGATTTACTCAACCTGCTTGGTTGGCTATTCCAATTTCATGAATGCCGATGCTGCCAATGTGACGACGAAAATCGTCGCGGCCGAATCGTCCGACGGAGTGGGAAGTTCGATGCTTGTTACAGAGCGTCAACTGACCATCGAACAAGCCGCGAAGACATCCGAGTCGATCAAGGCCGCTGACTTGGAGAAAGCCGCCCTCAAAGAGAAAGAGGAAAGCGTTAAGGCACGCCTCAACGAGCTTTATCCTCAGGATTCGCCTGAGTAGTTTCCGGAATAGTACGTTTCTAATGCCCCTGATTTTTCCGGGGCATTTTTTGATCCCCCGAATAATGGGAAGATACCCGCTTGGTAGCCGCCTATGTCGGCTTCCATGCGGATCGGTTAGAAGGCTGGGGTATTCTATGGATGCGAAAGAGAATACATCCTTTCCGACCCGGAAATATCTTAGCGAACTTTTCAAGGAATACCAGGATTTTTTTGAGTCAGAAGAAGATTTTCGGCATACGGTGCGCTCTGGCCCGTCTGCCCGAAATGTGGTTGCCGCAGGACGGTTCGCTGTCCGGTTTGTAGGCGGGTCGATGATCTTTTTCCTCCTGCCGATGTCGACTTCTGGAGCGAAATGGACGAAACGTCGGGCCGTTTTTCCGAATCGACGTCCACCGTGCGAAAGTCTGATCTTTCTTGCGACTGCGGCGGTTCCTGTGGCTGTGCACACTCAACAGAGTTGCCGAAACAAAGCGACACTGCGGTTCTTTCGGTAGCTGAGAGTCTTCCTGATCTTTTCGCTGAATCCGGCAGAGATTTCGGCGAGAAACCAAAATGTGCCGAAAACAGAGGTTGTGCATTTGACCGAAATGGTACATTCCTGGTTTCCGGGACTCACTCGGAAGGGACTCCTTCCGAAAATTTTGCATCAGCGAGTGATTCGGTCTTTACCGCCAAAACATTTTCTGTTTCAACACCGAACTACCACCGTGCAACGATGACAACTCTCGATATAATTCCCGGAACAAGCACCGCTGTCCAAGAGTTTATTCAGAGATTCTCAAAACCGGGACCTCGATTGGTAACCTGTCCGACTTGCGATGAGCCTTTCGTTCCCACGTATCTTTCTGTCTGTGAGGAGTGCGGTTATACGTTCGGGGGGAGTTCCGACGACGGCCAAACGACCGAACAAGATGATGCCCAGGAGGATGTTTCTACTTCGGGAATGCTCCTGATGGCGGGCGTACTCGTCGTTCTGACAATCATGTTGGCGCTGTTGCTCGTTTTTTTCGTCAGATAGAATTGACAGGTCGCTGGAATCAAACCGTAATCGTTAGGATTCGGTACCAGGTATTCCGTGGAATCGTGTGATTTGCGGAATTTCCTTCTCAAAGCCTTTTGGGATTCAAGCGGTTTTCCCAATTATCCCATCTTTCCAAGTTTCAGGGTTCTCGATGGTAAAATCTAATGATCCAGGAAACTTTAACGAATTGCTGGAATTTAACGAGACTTGAGCCGATAACTATCGGTAGAGGTATTTTAGTCGGCTCGGCCTGACCGTTGTCGCCCCCGTTGGGGTGTTGTGTGGTCTGCTTTGCCGGTGAATGTTGCTCCACCGATATAGAGATAACAGCCATGACGAATAGACTATTATCGTTCTGTTTGACAGGATTTACTTTTCTGTCAACCTGTAGTGTGACCTATGGCATCAATCCGATGCAGAGCCCCGTTCCCGAACAGGCAGGCAGCGCGATGATTTCTGGAGACGATGCCCGATCTGCTGCATCCTATACTGCAGTGGCGAGTCTTTCAGAAGTAGGCTCGCAAACCGGTGAAGAGGGACTTCTCGCACAAGCCGAACGATACTACCAGTTGAAGCGTTTTTTTGAGGCCGAAAAGATTTACAACCAGTATGTCAGCCAAAATGCTCAGTTGGGAGTTTCTTCTGATTTGGCCCTTGCGTACCATCGGCTCGGCCTGATTGCAAAAAAGCGCCAGCTCTACAATAAAGCACAAGAATATTTGATTATGGCGATTAAGAGCGACCCGACCAAAAATCCGCAGATTACACTTGATCACGCGATCATTCTTTACGACATCGGTGAATATAAGAGAGCAAAAAACTTTTTTGAATTCCTCAATGAACGTTATCCGAATCTTGAGGAGGCAAAAATCTACCTTGGAAAAACTCTCTTGGAAGTTGATCCTGGAATTGAGGTTCTTCCGCTTCTCGAGGCCGAAATGGGTCGTATCGAGGCCGGCGAACTGTTAGCTGCCCGTTGTCGTGAGGTCGGAAAAGTCGAAGATGCCGAAAAGATCGAGGAGATGTTCTTCAACGAGAAGGTGAAAGCAGATCAGATCTTCTTCTCATCGGCTGAATCGGCGATCCCTCTTCCGGACAAGGCTGTCGTAGATGTTCCGCAACGTCATGCCCCTCGAAACGCCGAAATCGTTTCACAAGATACGCACATTTCATCTCGGAAGTCTGAGGCTCTCGCTGCCATAATGTGCCTCGAAGTACCTGAAAACAATAAAGAAGATGGTTTTATGGCTTTTCCGGGCTTTGACGGTGCGAACATGTTAAACGACTCCATCTTGGCTACGCCTGCCGCGGTTTCTCCGATCGATTCTTCCTTTGCCGCAGCACAGGGAGTGGCCGAAGCCCTGGCCAGAAAAGAACCGACCGAACGAAACTTTGTCGTTGAGAAGCCGAATTCTTCTCAAAGTCCGGTTTTCGGTGGATATCCCGGTTTGGCAATGAATGACGACGACGGAAAAACGATAGAGCCGCGCGATAATACCTATGCTAATTCGTTATCGATCGATGGGAAAGCTTCTGGCCTGTATATTCCGGTGGACAAGATGTCCGAATTCGAAGGCGTTTCTGATACCTCCGAAGAAGATTACGCCGGATTTGATGGTTATCTTCCGCCATCAATTCCCAGATCGAAACAAATCGGGGTTCCGATCTTGAATACTGCGAACGCATCCAGTTTAGACTCCGCTCCGATTCCTGATTTTACCTTTGTTTCCGATCTCTGCTCGACGAAACCGGAAAAGATCGCTTTGGAAGTTGTTGCCCCATCCGCGCCGACTTCCTCGGAGGTCTCTCAGAAAAACAGATCCCGTCGCCTTTCGAGCGAAGAAAAGCTTCAGATAGCAGAGCAAGCCGGTGCGAAGATTACCTATTTGACTCCAGAGGAATATAACCATGAAATCGCGACACGTGCCGGGAAGGTTGTCCGGCATGCCGAAGAGAAAATCTTGAAGAGTAATTTGGAAGAGAATCAAAAGCAAGAACTTTTTCAAAAAATCTTTGGGAAGTAACATGTAATATTTTGATGCCCCCCTATGGTTTTGACGAGACCGAGTATAATACTATCCCGGGCGGGGGTTTTTCGGATGAGGCTTTCAGCCGTCTCCCATTGGCATATTAGCGCAGCGGCAGAGCAGATCGGAGGACTCGGAAGAGTCCTTCTGTTTTTTACGGCGTGTTTGTTACTCGCTTAGCAGAGGTGTTCCTATGGTTCCGATTATTTCAAACCGGGAAGTTGCCCCGAATATTTATGAAATGGTCGTCGAAAATAAAGTTCTGGCTTGTCGGGCAAACGCAGGTCAGTTCCTCATCGTGATGGCCGATGAATACGGAGAACGTATTCCTCTAACAATCGCAGACTACGATGCCGAGAGCGGTATGATCACGATGGTCATTATGGCAGTTGGTACTTCGACACGCAAGTTGGTGAAGCTCGGTGTCGGTGATTCACTCTATGCGATGATCGGTCCGCTGGGCAACGCCAGCGAAATCCAAAATTTCGGAACGGTTGTTCTGGTAGCTGGAGGAGTCGGCGCGGCTCCCATGTATCCAATTGCCCGCTCCCTTTCCGAAGCAGGGAATCATGTGATTACGATTCAAGGTTCCCGCAGCAAAGAGCTTCTTTTTTGGGTGGACAAACTCGCTTCGGTCAGTAATGAGCATATTATCACAACCGATGATGGTTCGTTCGGGCGTAAGGCTCTGGTTACCGAGCCTCTTCGCGAGCTTCTCGAGCAAGGTGGAATCGGGAGTGTGTACACCATCGGCCCGGCCATTATGATGAAGTTCTGTGCCGAGACGGCACGTCCCTTCGGTGTCCGAACGATTGCAAGCCTTAATTCGATTATGATCGACGGCACGGGAATGTGTGGTGGTTGTCGTGTCCGTGTCGGTGGCCAAACGAAGTTTACCTGTGTTGACGGTCCAGAATTTGACGCGTTGGCGATTGACTGGTCGATTGCGATGGCGCGGCAAAAGTCTTTCTGCGAAGAAGAAAAATGTTCTCTTGAACGCTATATGCAGCTCGAAAACGGTAAATAACCGATACCGCGACCGACTCTGTTTTGATTGTGAACTGTTTGAATAAAGGAAAGTGAAGATGCCCGCACAGTCTTTATCCGGAGAAAAACCCGAAAGAGTCGGCCGTACACCAATGCCGGAACAAGACCCTAGGGTTCGCGCCCGTAATTTCAAAGAGGTTCCCCTCGGTTTTACGGCGGAAATGGCGATGCGTGAGGCCAGTCGCTGTCTCCGCTGCAAAAAGCCTCTCTGCCGCGATGGATGTCCGGTCGGTGTTCCGATTCCCGAATTCTTGGCATTAGTCGCCAGAGGCGATTTTATTGCGGCTGCCGACAAAATTAAGGAGGCTAATGCGCTTCCCGCCGTCTGCGGCCGTGTGTGTCCCCAAGAAAATCAGTGTGAGGGTCTTTGTGTTTTGGGGAAAAAATTCGAGCCTGTGGCTATCGGCCGATGTGAGCGGTTTGTGGCCGACTATCAACGTGAGAGCGGTAAAATCTCGGTTTCGCAAAAGGCTCCTAAAAACGGTCGAAAGATCGCGGTCATCGGATCTGGTCCTTCCGGTTTGACGGTCGCCGGTGATATGATTCATGCGGGTTATGATGTCATCCTCTTTGAAGCGCTCCACAAACCGGGCGGTGTTTTGACGTATGGGATTCCCGAATTTCGTCTTCCCAAGGCCATCGTTGAATCTGAAATTGCCTCTCTCGTGACACTCGGTGTTGAGATACGTTGTAATTCCCTGGTCGGCAAAACGATCACGGTCGACGAGCTGATGACTGATAGAGGATTCGATGCCGTCTTCATCGGTGTGGGTGCGGGATTACCGATATTCCTCGGAATACCTGGTGAGGACTTAGGAAATGTTTGCTCGGCCAATGAATATCTAACCCGTTCTAACCTTATGAAGGGATATCTCTTTCCGGAATATGATACACCGGTTATCCGGGGCAAGAATGTCTGTGTGGTCGGTGGCGGAAATGTTGCGATGGATGCCGCGAGAAGCGCGTTGCGTCTTGGGGCCGATTCGGTAAAGATCGTTTATCGACGTAGCGAGGCCGAACTTCCCGCTCGTGCCGAGGAAGTTCACCATGCTAAAGAGGAGGGAGTCGAGTTCCTCTTTCTAACTAATCCAATCGAGCTTTTACCGGATGACCGTGGGCAGGTTCGAGCAATGCGTATACAAAAAACGGAGCTCGGAGAGCCGGATGCCTCGGGGCGTCGTCGTCCGATTCCGATTCCGGGAACCGAGGATCAACTTGATACCGATCTGGTGGTGATTGCTGCCGGTTCGCGTGCCAATCCGGTACTGACCCATTATACAGAGAAACTTGAGCTTTCGAAAAAAGGTTATATTGTCACCACGTCCACGGGACGTACCAGCAAACCGGGAGTTTGGGCAGGAGGCGATATTGTTACCGGCGCGGCAACGGTCATTCTGGCGATGGGTGCGGGTCGTGTTGCTTCGAAAGATATGGACGCGTGGATAAAGTCTGGAAAAGAGAGCTGGGATTGACCTCTGGTTTTTCAGTTTAACTTGACCATTGATTGTTTTGTTGCCTGCTGTGCGACTCATATGGCGGATGGCTTATGTGTATCGTCATGCCCCAAACGTGTGTGTTTTTTACTATTCCTTAGTAGGGAGATTTGTTATGATTATTGGTGTGCCGAGGGAAATTAAAAACCAGGAGTTTCGTGTTGCAGCGACCCCGGCAGGTGTCTTTGAGCTTGCTAAGAGGGGGCATAAAGTCCTTGTCGAAAAAGATGCCGGGCTTACGAGTGGTTTCACAGACGAATCCTATGTCAATGCCGGTGCCTACCTAGCAGACACCTCGAAGGAAATCTTCGAAAGAGCCGACATCATCGTCAAGGTCAAGGAACCGTTACCGAGTGAGTACCCCATGATCCGCAAAAACCAGGTCCTTTTTGCCTATTTTCACTTTGCCTCGGATCTTGAACTACTCAGAGCTATGATGCTTTCCGGCGCGATTTGTATCGCTTATGAGACCGTCCAAAAATCTGACCGCTCGCTCCCGCTCCTGGAACCTATGTCCGAAGTTGCCGGCCGTTCGTCGATTCAGGTGGGAGTGGCTTACCTCAAAAAGTCCTCGGGTGGTAAGGGGATTCTTCTCGGTGGAGTCCCCGGTGTTCTTCCCGGAAAAGTTCTTGTTCTGGGGGGAGGTGTCGTCGGTCTGAACGCTGCCAAATTCGCAGCCGGTTTCGGCGCCGATGTTGTCGTCAGCGATATTTCGATTCCGCGTCTTCGTCAACTTCACACAATTCTTCCTCCGAATGTCAAAACTCTCTATGCCTCGGAATACAACATCCGTGCGGAACTTCCCGATGCCGACCTGATCATCGGGGCTGTTCTGGTGCCTGGTGGTAAGACCCCCCACCTGGTAACGCGCGACATGCTTCATCTGATGGAACCGGGGACAGTGATGGTCGACGTGGCAATTGACCAAGGGGGGTGTTTCGAGTCATCGCATCCAACGTCTCACGACAACCCAATTTTCATCGAACAGGAAATTATCCATTATTGTGTTACAAATATCCCCGGAGTTTTTCCCCGCACCTCGACCCAGGCACTCACCAACGCCACGCTTCCTTACCTGACAACGCTCGCCGATATAGGGTGGGAAAAGGCTTGTGAAGAAGACACCGCGTTGAAGTCCGGCCTGAATGTCATCGACGGTAAAGTTGTTTGTTCCGCTGTCGCAGAAGCCTGGGATTTGTAATTCTTCGTTCTCTTTACTACAATAGACGTAGGGAAAAGATCAATTCGTTTCATTCCTGCGGCCGTTGGGAAAGAGTCGCATGCTGCGATGACCATGGAAGATTATGCTGAAAATTGGAATTATCACCGATCTGCAATATGCCGATGCCGATCGGGCGCGCAAAAGAAACTATCGTGCTTCGATTTCCAAATTTCTAGAAGCTGTTGGCGCGCTCGAAGAAGAAAGGGTCGACGCAATCTTCCATTTGGGTGATTCGTTCGACCGCGACTGGGAAAACCTGACCGTAGTTTCCGAGTTGTTTCGGGCCGTCCGGCTCCCATTTTATAATTTGCTAGGGAACCACGATTATTTGATTCCCAACGAAAAAAAAGGTGAGGTCAACCGCCTGCTTCTTATACCTAACAATAAGGGGTATTATACCTTTACCATGACGGATCCGGAGAGCGCAATTCCATGGCGTTTTATTTTCCTGAACGGCAACGAAATCAGTCTTTATGCTTCACGTGATGAGAACGAGCGTCAGAATGCCCAAAAAGAACGCGAAAAATATCCGCTTGCAGACGGCTCTCTTCCCCATGATTACAACGGTGCGATGAGTCGCGCTCAACTCGATTGGCTCGAAGAAGAGTTAAACCGGGCCGAAAAAAGCGGCGAAATGGTCATCGTCTGCAATCATTTTCCGCTTTTTTGTCAGGGGGGCCCGTCTTCGGTTACGGGCTCTATCCCCCTGGCAAAAATCGCGCCGCTCTATTTTGCTAAGCTTGGCGTGACGCTCTGGAATGCCGAGGAGCTGTTGGATGTCCTTAACCGCCATTCCGATTTGATTAAAGGATACTGGGCCGGACATCTTCACGAAGGTGCCTATGGCGTCCTGAAAGGTGTCCCTCACATTACGTTTCGTGGTATCGTCGAGGCCGAGCCGAACGCGTGGGCTGTCATGGAAATTCATGGCGGTGAGGTAATCGCCAACCTATAAAACACCGCTGCTGCGCTGTAAGCGTGTTACGAGAAAACGAGAGGCGCGAAACGGAGCACCGAATCTCTTTTTGCACCTCTGGCCAAGGGATTGGCGAGACGCTTGTTATTCCGCTGTGTCCAGAAAACCCAGAAGTCTCTTCGAGCGACCGGGAGTCTGAAGCTTCTTAACCGCTTTGGCTTCGATTTGGCGCACTCGTTCACGTGTCACTTCGAAAATGCGACCAACTTCTTCGAGCGTGTGCATATATCCGTTATCCAGCCCATAGCGGAGACGAATAATTTCACGCTCACGCGGAGTGAGGGTTTGGAGAATTTTGTTGATTTCTTTACGAAGCATCTCGTTTCCGACACTCTGTTCCGGACGTTCAAAACTGTCATCGGCGACGAAATCGCCGAAAATGCTCTCATCGCTTTCGCCGATAGGATGTTCAAGACTGATCGGCAGAGACCCCATTTCGAAAATTCGGCGGACTTCGTCCTCGTTAACGCCCGCGATCCGAGCAATATCTTCAACCGAAGGTTCGGTCCCCGTTTTTTGAAAATAGTTCTTTTGAATGTTCCGAAGACGGGTCAGCGTATCGATCATGTGCACTGGAATTCGAATAGTCCGTCCTTGGTCGGCAATGGCTCGCGTGATCGCTTGGCGAATCCACCAAGTGGCATAGGTCGAAAATTTGAATCCCTGCTGATATTCGAATTTATCGACCGCTCGCATTAATCCCGTATTTCCCTCCTGAACCAAATCGAGGAAACTCATCCCGCGGTTGCGGTATTTTTTTGCGATCGAAACAACCAGCCGCAGGTTGCAATGAGAAAGCATAGCCTTAGCCTGCTCATATTCGACAAGAGACTTTTCGATGCGGTCAAGGCGCCTACGGAGTCTGGCGTGCGGTTCGATGATCATTTCGCGTAAATGACGTAGCTCACGATGAAGGATTTGGCGACGGTGCATCGAAACAGGGTTCGGTGTCTTATCGCTCAGGAGGTACTTGATTTCGAGGATTCGTTCTGATGCCTTGATCATGTTCGAGCGGAGAAGGTTGATACGACGGGTCCGTAGGCTTAGCTCCTCAATTAAGACAACGGCATGGGACGTATAGGTTTTGAGATCTATCAAGAGCGTGTGAAATTCCTTGGTACGTTGACGCGTTGCCTTTTTGCCTCGGAGCTGTTTGAGGCTACCGTAACAGGTTGAAATACAGCTTCCGATAGAGGAGAGGGTTGAAAGATTTGTGGGCATTCGTTTTAAGATGATCCCTTTCGAAATTTCCTGAGAGATCGACTTTTTGATGTTACGATCGAATGCCAAAATCTCGTTTTGGACATCGACGAGATTTTGTGTCGCGGCCAGGATTGCATAGGGAGCCGATAGGACTTCGCGTCGGTAGCGACGTCGAGCGGTTTCAATCCGCTTTGAAAGCATCACTTCTTCTTCACGTGTCAGAAGAGGGATGTCGGCCATCTGCGAAAGATAGATTCGGACAGGATCACTGTTCCATCTCTGAATTTCGCTCGCCAAAGGAAAGGAACGCGAAAAGGGCGTTCCCTTAGCACTTGTTTCTCGTTTACGGGCCGGTTTTGCATCATCCAGGGAATCGAACCAGTCAAGCATCTCTTCGCGCGGAGAATTTTCAACAATTTCTATACCCTCGTCTTCGAGGGAGAGAAGCCAGTCGGCGTAGAGGTTGGGATCAATGGAGTCTGGAGCAAAATCGAGTTTGGAAAAATCGTTTTTGGTCAGATACCCCTGCTGTTTTCCCTTATTGAAAAGTTCTTCCAGTATTCCGGTTGCTTGATCCGTTTTACTCACGATTGTCTCCTGCGTCTTCCGTGACGCTGTTGGAAATGGAATTTTGTGCGACCTGTGTCAGAGGTTCGTATTGTCATGAGCGTCCTCATCCATGAGTCCGCTCTTTTCCTGTTCGCTATGGCGCTGTTGCTTTTCTTTTAAGAGTCGCTGAAGCTCCAAAAGTTTTTGATCTTTCTTCTTCTCATCGAGCCCACTATCTCGTAAATCGCTAAACTGTGCCGGTTTGACACGTCTGATCCGTTGACTTAAAAATGCGTCGAGGATCTGCCTGAGAAGCAGTTGTCGATTTTCCTCTTTGGCCAACCGACCTCGTAAGTCTTTGTCGGTACTCTTTTCGGCAATATCATCGAGGCACGAAATCATTGCCTGTGAATCATAACGGCGGAGAATCATACTGAAGGTGACCGGATGGACTCCCCGACTTAAAAGGTCGGTTCCCAGAAGGAATATTTGGCGGCTTACCGGTGAGATGAAATCATCGGCTGAAACTTCGGAGGCCATTTCCGGGAATATTTCTGGACATGTCCACCAGAGGTTGAAAAATTCGATCTCGAGTGCCTTTGGTAGAAAGGAATGATTTTTCCAAATGTCGGGCGGCAGCAAGCCGAATCGTGAAGCAAGTATCTCCGGGGTTTCGTCGTCAAACTGGGGGATCGGAATGACGGCTCGTTCCGGGAGAGGGGTAGGAGCCTGGGCCCTAGTTCCCTGCCAGTGAACGCGGTTCTGGGCTTTGCGGTGAACTTCAATCCGAGCATTGATCTCTTCTTGCTCAACAAGAAACTTATCTGAAAGACGCTGCAAAATTTTACTTATCCGAATTTGTGATGGACCACGCAGCAGATTGTCGTCGTATGGGACAAGAGCGATGACCGATAAAAGAGAGTCGAGTGCTTTTGACGATTCGATGACATTCGACAGGTCGACCCCGTCGACCGCCTGCGCAAAAGCATATTCCAGCGCAGTGATCGCATATTTATCGATCTGTTCTTCAAAGGCATCCTTCCCATGGGACAGAATGAAGTCACACGGGTCATTGTTGTCGGGAAGGGTTAGGATCGACATATCAGCACCTTGGGCGACAAAAAAACCGAGAACTTCCTCGGCACGTTTTCGACCAGCGGCGTCACCGTCGAGAACCAGGTAGATTTTGTCGGCAAAGCGGTTTAAGATTTTGACGTGCTCGGCGCCTAGTGCGGTGCCGAGAACGGCAACAGTTTCTTCCAAACCGAATTGATGGGCCATGATAGCATCGGTATATCCCTCGGTAATAATCACGCGTCTCTTGGCGCGAATGGCGTTGTGCGCTAATTCGAGCCCATAAAACATCTTTGATTTGGTGAATATGGGCGTTTCGGGAGAATTTATATACTTTGCGGGACTGTTTAAGGAAGAACTCGGAAGAATTCTTCCACCGAAGGCGACAGTTCGGTTATTGGTATCGCGGATCGGGAAAAGAACACGTCCGTGGAATCGGTCATAAAGGGAGGAGCATTCTTCTTCGGAAAGACGCCCTTGGATACTCGTGAGGCGGAAATTCGGTCGGGGAACCAAAACACCGGCTTCAATCAAGGTCCGGGTGCGGGCGCGTGAATATCCGATCCAATCGAGAAGGACGGAGGAATTGAGAGGAGCATACCCAATCTTAAACCGGCGGGCGATCCCGTCGGAGATTCCGCGCTCTTGGATATATTTGCGAGCCTCGGCAGCTTCCGGACTGGCGAGATAATGCCGATGATATTTCTCGGTCAGCCACTCAAGGGATTTGTAAAGGACCGGTTTCGAGACGGGTTCGGCCGCTACCGTACGGTCCTCTTCGATGTTAAGGAGTTTTTCCGGTCCGACAGAATGGGTAAAATCGGGATCGACAAAAGAACCGGACTTCTTAAAGCGCGACCTGCTCTTAGGAATAGAGATACCCGCCAAGTCGGCAAGGATTTCGAGTGCCTCTTTAAAGTCAACTCTTTCTATCTGTTCGATGAAAGAGAAAATATCGCCCCCTAAGTTACAAACCCAGCACCGGTACGTCTGACGTTCCGGGTTTACCTGCAGGCTCGGGCGGTTATCGTCGTGCCACGGACAGCGGCCGACGTAGATGCGCCCTTTTCGTTGGAGGGTGGGAACATATTTCGAGACCAGATCAACGATGTCGATAGCGTCTCTGATCTTTTCTTTGATCTCAAACGACGGTTTCAAGGTTTTCGTCCGTGAAAACAGTGAAGGCAAATGCGGAGAGGTCGGCCGGAAGAACAGCGGGACACATCACGCCCATGAGAAAGCGGTTTTAGACGACGATTCCGCGTGGGTCGCCCTCCTTGGCGACCCAGGTGTCGAGAGTCTAATCTTTCCGAAAAAAACGGTCAAGATCAATTTTTGGTACGGGAATGAAGCGCATAAAAAGGTTTTTAACCCCTGATTTGCCATGTTACCCGGAATGAGCATGTTCTTTTACTCACGGCACGAACCGGAATCTCTCGAAAAAGAGGGGAAGATTCAAAAACTCCCTCTCCCATGATATTTATGGATGGTTAAACGGAGATCAGGAAATCTTACGAAGCGCCGTAATTGCCTTGTCTGCGACTTTGGACGGGGTCGCTTCGGTGAAGTGTCCGATAAAGCCGTTTCTCTCATAAGAGAGGCATTCGCGAATCTGCTGATAGCGGTCGGGACTGACCGTTCCGTTCTCGACAAGGTCGTCGAGACAGACGGCGAAGGCTGCTTTTCCGGCGTACTGGCGTCCCGTGGTTGATATATCGGCGGCATAAGGGGAATCGATCCGTAATACGTTAATTCCCAATTCGATCAGGTCACCATAAAAATCTTCGCAAGATGTAAGGTTGCTGAACCAGACGTGAAGACCTAATTCCCTTGCACTGCGAATTTGTAGCGCGTAACGCGGTTTGAGAAGTTTGCGCCAAAGTGAAAGTGTCATCCATTTGATGTTCCAGTCGTCACGCAGCTCGATTCCGTGGAAGCCCTTGCGGACAAGCATATCGAACATTTTTGTTTCTTGTTCGATAATCGAATCGAAAAGGTCCAGAAATCGATCTGTCTCGATCAGGGCGTCATCGGTACCACGGTCTCGACCGCGGAGGGCACGGTAAACCGCGAAACCGCTCAGAGAGAGAGTTGCCAAGCGATAACGGTCTTCGCAGACTCTGACTGCCTTGCCGATACCTGCCAGACGACGGACCGGCTCCAACTGAGGAGGTTGGTAGTCGTCGACCATGTTCCAGGACGTGAGCGCCGGCTCGGTGGGTATTGTTAAGAGTCCATCTTTTCCACGTTCAATGACAAAGCCCCATTCGCTCGTGCCGGGATCATCTGTTTTTGTCAGTGAAAGATCATAGGTAAAAACGTCGCTGTTTTTCAGACGTCCTCCTGTAACCCAAAACGGAACTGTTGAAACTCCTTTAAAAGTAACAGCACGGTCAACAAGGCCCTTTCTTGTGTACATTTTATCATTTTCCTTGGAGGTCTGGATGAAATTTTATTCGTGCCGTATGAACCGATTGAAAAACTCCTCATTCGACTCATAGCGGGAAAGCTCCTTGACCAGCTTTTCCATCGCTTCGACCGGATTCATCGGGGTCATGATGCGCCGAATCATATTGACCGCATGGAGGGTTTCCGGGGGGAGGAGCTTCTCTTCACGACGGGTTCCCGATTTCGAGATATCGATGGCAGGCCACACTCGACGGTCGGCGAGGCGTCGATCAAGAACCAGATCCATATTGCCGGTTCCCTTAAACTCCTGAAAAATGAGCTCATCCATTCGACTACCGGTATCGATCAGAGCCGTTCCGACAATTGTCAGTGATCCACCACCTTCGTTGAGCCGAGCCGAAGAGAAAATCTTCTTGGGGATATCCATGGCCTTGATATCTATTCCGCCCGACATGGTGCGTCCCGTGTTCCCAACCCACTTGTTGAATGCCCGGGCGAGACGGGTAATTGAGTCGAGAAGGAGGAAGACATCTTTTCCTTCTTCGGCCAAGCGTTTACATCGTTCAATGATGAATTGGGCAATCCGCACGTGGCTTTCGAGATTACAGTCGAGACTACTCGAGACAACCTCGGCGCCAGTAACGGCGCGTCGGAAGTCGGTAACCTCTTCGGGCCGTTCGTCGATCAGGAGAACAAAGACGTGGATATCGGGGTAATTCGTGGTTACTGCCTGACTGATTTGTTGCAACAGAACAGTCTTTCCGGAACGAGGAGGGGCAACGATCAACGCCCGCTGTCCCTTGCCCAGTGGAGTGAGAAGGTCCATCACCCGGGTACTGATCGGTTCGGGTCCGGTGGAAAGACGGATCCAAAATTCGGGATTGATCGGGGTCATTTCGTCAAACGGCTTGACTTCAGCGTATTGAGCGGGGGTAAGGCCGTCAATTTCCTGAACCTCCATCAAGCGAGAACCCAATTCCTGTTGACTCGGTTGCGCCATTCCTTTGATCAATACCCCCTGACGCAGATTCAACTTGTTGATCAAGGCGGCGGGAACAAACGGATCGGCCGGGAGACGTGAGTAATTTTCTTCGGGATTGCGGAGGAAACCGAAACCGTTCGGATGAGTTTCCAACACTCCGCTAACCTCAACGTAGGTAGAAGGGTCGGCCGGTTCAAAGGGTTGCTGGGAACGGTTCTGACCTGTACCGTTGCGGTGTTGACGCGTCCGATTGTTTTGGGGCCTACCTGACCAGTTGTCTTCGGAATTCCGATCGGGGCCGCTTCGGTATCCCCCATGGCGATAGGCGTTGTCGCGATAAACACCGCTGCGGTAACCTCCGTCGCGGTAGGTGTTGTCACGATAAACACTATC
Organism: Thermoguttaceae bacterium; assembly: GCA_050943135.1. Classification (GTDB taxonomy): domain Bacteria; phylum Planctomycetota; class Planctomycetia; order Pirellulales; family Thermoguttaceae; genus RUG695. The sequence goes on from JBMNOP010000003.1 coordinate 76,616, forward strand.
GCGGTAACCCCCGTCACGGTAATTCCTGTTTCCTCGGCCGAGGCCCTCTCGGTTGTATCGGGGATTATTTACATTTCGGAAATCGTTGGGATGGTTGCTGTCACCCTTTGGCGGATATCGCCTGTCCTTCCGGTCGGGGTAGGGGGCGTTTTGGCGGAATCTGTTGTACTGTTTCGGACGAGAATTTTGCCTGGTGTATTTGTCAGCCATAAAAAACCTGTGGTATGAGAGTCTCGTGGTATGGAATTTTGAAAATGGTTTGGTTCTCGTACCCAGAGCTTTGGGGACTATGCCTGCACGGGTACGGTAAGCTGAAAGTGGAAGTAATCGCTACAATGCTTGCCGTCAGATCGAAAAGACCACTCGACGAACACCACAGCACATATTTGATGCTTTTGACTCGGAGGGGAGAAACACCCCTTGGAATAATCTTGCGTAACGTTTTGGGCTCGGTGGCATCAGCAATCACGCCGAAAAGCCCGACACCGAGAAATCGGCATTTGACCCGATGCCGTGGCCTTCGCCCCACTTGGATCTTCCATCCACGGCGCAAAAACGCCAAACGGGAGAACGTCTACGGTTGCGACTGCGTATTCAGTACAGTCACAGGCTCGGGAGAGAATAAAGCACCGACGGAAAATTAACGAACGCACACTGAACTTCGGTAAAGGGGACCGCGCGAAAACACAAACCCAATGTCTTGGGATATTTAATACAGCGAACGGGTAACCCCTGCGAGAAATGGCCAAGAGAATCTGACCACCCTCTCACCAATAAGCTTCTAATTCACACCCATTCTAACAATTTTCGGATTCTTGTCAACCTCTATGTGGAGAGTTTGCCCTTTCTTTCTAAGATTTTCGGCACTTTTGATCGAGATTGCGTCGGCTTTTAATATTCCGTATCCTCCCATCAGCCCTATCCGTATTTCGGCCTCTCTGGTACGTTTGGGGACGGTGGTCGCATCCTGGCGATATTCTTGCCACGATGTATTTCCCGTTTTTACGACGACTAATGGAATTTCCCGAAGAGGGTTTCGGTCTTCGTCAAAAAAAGCGAGAGACACCGCAAGGACTCCGCGAAGATGCTTTCTTTCCGAGACAATGCCTATCCCTTCCAGAGAGCAACTGAAGTCGACTTTGCGAATCTTTGTCCCGTCGAGTCGGAAAGCACGGATAGCCAAAGTCGAAAGCTCTTCTTTCCGTTGGCGGAGTGTTAATTCCGTAAGGCACAGGTCTGGAAGTTCGGTCTTTTCTTTCCAGGAATCTTCTCGGTCTGCCATTTCCTTTCGTTTGATAGCATCTTTTCGTTTTTGTTCTGTCCGAACCACGAGCGAGTCGAACCAGAGAACCGATTCCCCTTCCGGCGCGGTCGTGTCGGGACGGATTACTACGTTCCGCGTTTCAAACCATCCCGGAATGTTTTCAAAATTTTCGGAATTTGTGTATTCAAACGACTCGTCAAGAATCGCTTGTGATTGTTCCCCGTCTGATTTTTCGGAAAACGTGTCGAATCGGCATTTTGGACAGACGTTGATGAGGGGTAGCGTTTTGACGTCTCCGCCGGTTTTGGTAATCTGACATAACCGTTGCGTATATCTGGCGCCGACCGGCGCAATCAGAATTCCGTTTTCGGCGAGTCGGTCAATGAGTGACCCGGGGATTGTTTTGGGGAAGGAGTTTAAGATGAGGATTTTGTCGAATGATTCGGTTTCCTCATTGATTTGTTTCGGGGACATCCCTCGAATCCGAACATTTCGCACACCGAGCACTTTAAAGGCTTCACCGTTCTTTTTTATAAGGGATGGGATCATTTCTCCTATGGTAACCTCGTCGGCCAACTGTGAGGCAATTGCCGCAGCATAGCCGGTTCCGGCTCCGACGATCCAGACGCGGTCGGACAGAGAGATATGGAGTTTTTCAAGTGCATAGACCGTCTCGAAGGGGGAAGAGAGAGTATTCCCCGAACCGAGAGGAATCGGCAGGTCGGTATAGGGATCGCCTTTCCATCCCCTCGGAACAAAAGGAACACGAGAGACTCGCATAACGGCCTGAAGAAGGGGAACGCTTGCTAATTTTTTTGTCGGGACTAATCGTTCGAGCACCAGTGCGCGGGCACTCGGATCAATCGGCAAGGATAAATTGTCGTCAATCGAGTACGATACCGAATCATCGGAAACCAGCGCCGTTTCGGCGAGAACGGAAAGATGGGAAACAAGAACGAAAAGCCACGCGATGCCGAACAGCAGGGGATAAAATGTTCTCATGGATTAAAGAAATTCGATATCGTCGATACTGACGTTGCTAAAATCGATGGCGCGCGGTTTTTTTGCTTCTGGGGTTTCCTGAGGAAGATGCACCAACTTAGAAAGACCGGCGCGTTCCAGGAGTGAGGTCCCGAGAATGTCAGAGGAAAGAACTTCAGGGGGCAGAACTCCTTCGGCACCGTTGGCTTGAGGGTCGTACCGAACAATGTAAGTGCGATCGGCAAAGGAGAGTTTTGCCCCAGGATCAATCCGCTGATCCTTGGTGCGCACCGAATTGACCTTAACTCCATTGGTGCTTCCCAGGTCGACAACATACCAATATCCGCCGGAGAGAACCAACTTACAATGACGGCTCGAAATATTTTTGAAACGGAGAACAATATCATTCCGTTCGGAGCGGCCGACGGTCAGTTCTTCTTTGCGGAGGAAGATATCATCTCCACCGCCGATGGGTTCAAGTTTTCCAAACATTTCGCAGGAGCCTTCCTAAGATTCATTTGGGTTCTTTGGTTCGGAACAGAGAGCGAGACAGCATCGGAATACTCTGTGACCTTGACGGAGCCATCCGACAACCCACTTGACACCATTATACCCCAAGTTCCGGAATTCGCAATTTGTTCGGAGAGGAATGGGCGTCGGTGATATTGCTATTTTCCCTTCGATCTTCTACAATGGCAACCGTGGTGTGGTGCCAAAGCGACTAAGCCTTATCGCTTTTGACAAGCGATATCTTTTTAGAAAACAGGGCCAAAGAATGAAATTTATCCGTTTTGATTCGGTCGGAGGGGCCTCTGGTGATATGATCTTAGGAGTCCTGATTGGTTTGGGGGTTCCGTCCGAGGTGATCGAAGATGCCCTACGCTCGTTGATCCCCGGGGAATTTCATATCCGTACCGAAGTTGTGCCATCTTATGGTATTTGGGGAACCCGAGTTACGGTCGAACTACCGCAGGGGGATGACGTACACTCCCATGTTCCGAATCGTGACCTCGGATCAGAACCCGCGCACAAACATGCTTCCCATCATCGGGTTTCCCATTGTCAGAAATTGCAGAACCAAGAACATGCCGCGAACTTGGAGCGTTTCCATGATCGGGTCGATCACGGGGCCCATGCCGGACATCATCATCGAAGTTTCGCCGATATTCGGAAAATGATTGAATCGAGCTCTCTCTCGGCAGAAGTTAAACAAGACGCCGTAGCCGTCTTTTGTGCCCTGGCCGTAGCCGAAGGGGCCGTCCATGGAACGCCTCCCGAAAAGGTTTTGTTTCATGAAGTCGGTGCCGTCGACTCGATTGTCGACATTGTCGGTGCTGTCTTTGCTTTTCACTATCTCGGGATCGAGGCGATTACAGTCGGACCGATTCCGCTTGGAACCGGTTCGGTTCAGTGTGCTCACGGAATCTATCCTGTTCCAGCTCCTGCGGTGGTTGCGCTTCTCGAAACCTTTCGTCTTCGTTTCTCTTTGGATGGAGCGGAAGGGGAGATGCTCACACCGACGGGTGCCGCTCTCCTTGGCTGGTGGAGAAAAGTTCCCGAATTTCAAATACTTTCGGCAACGGTCGAAAAAAGCGCCAATGCCCTGGGGCACCGTGAGTACCCCGATCGTCCTAACCTATTGCGTGGCTTTCTGGTCGAAGTTCCGGATTTCCCCCGGAGATCATCCATTGCGGAAACTTCCGAAACGCTCGTCCAGCTTGATGTGAATCTCGATGATGTCAGTGGTGAAATTTTGTCCGACGCGGCCAAGCGTCTTTTGGACGCGGGGGCACTCGATGTTTGGTTTACCCCGATCCAGATGAAAAAAGGGCGTCCGGCCGTAATGCTCAGTCTCCTTCTGCCACCGAACAGACGCGATGCGCTTTTAGAGATGATTTTCCTGCAGACGGGGTCTTTCGGCGTACGGGAAGAAATCGTGCGACGTTACGCTCTCCGGCGTCGATTCCAGCGAGTCATGACATCGGGGGGGGAAGTCACGATAAAAACAGCTCAAGGGGATGGGAAGGAGATCCACTTTGCTCCGGAGTTTGACGAATGCCGAATCGCCGCCGAAGCCGTCGGGACGAGTTCAATGAAAATATACCGAGAGGCTGTTCACGAATACCTCTCCGGAAGAATTATCGATCGCAAGACGCCGGAGAGTTCCGAGGAGATAACGTGATGGACGAGGATAAAAATCAAGACGGTACGATCCACCAAAAGCACGAGGAGATCCCATCCATCGAAGGTCTGGCGGTATCGAAAACGACCACTGAACATGGTGGTCTCTACGAGGTTGAGACGCCGACCGCGCGCGTCTATCCCACTAGGGGCGGGGTTCCAGGGAATTTAGGCGACGAACCGTTATCGATAGAGGCTATCTACAGTCGACGCCGGGCTAAAGATTCCGACGAGGAGAAAGAGCGGGACGAAGAATGGAAATCCGAGATTCCGGAAAAAATCTCTCTTCCGCGCCATCCGTTTGTTTCCGGTCTGTGTCGTCCTTTGATCAATCCGGGAATGTTCCTGAAATTCGGTTGTCTGACGGTCGTCCTCTGGGGGTTCTTTCTGGTATTGTTCCCCATCTTTCACAAGAGCGTCCACAGTCGATTTAAAGCGGGGGCACAGCCGGGAGTCTCAGTGGAGGCTGTGATAAAAACAAACAGCGGAAGCGACGAAAAAATCGAAGTTACCGCAGACGAATTGACCGCCCGTCTCAGTCGACCAGAAAAATTCCTCCTGGGAAACAAAGGCGAGATTATTTACGGCGCCTGGCAGCGATTCGGTTATATTTTCTTCTTTGCCTTTATCCCCTGGTTCTTCTTTGCGACGCCCTTCTTGGTCCAGGTTACCGAACAAACCTCTGCCGGTGACGACAAAATCAACGAATGGCCCAATCTTGGACTCATGTCGATGATCGGCCGGTTCGGATCAATCCTCTTCCTGGCATTGACAGCGGGAATTCCGGGCTATTTTCTTTTTAGTCCGCTCGGACTGGCCCGGTTCGGATGGGTTGTGTCGTCACTTCTCTTCTTTCCGATTTTCTACCTTTCGACCGCAGACACCGATTCGTTCTTCTGTTTGCTCTCAAAAAATGTTCTCCGAGGAATGCGTCTGGCCCCGAAGGCTTGGCGGAATTGGTTTCTCATCTCGTTCGGACTGGTGACTGTGACATCTTTTCTCTTTATTTGCTTGCTGACCGACGGAATTTTCCGTGGCCGTGAAATCACCCGCCTGGCGGCGGTAACATTCCTCTCTGCACTGTTTGTTACGTACGGCGTGTTCTTCTACTTCCGAATTTTGGGGCGTCTCGCCTGGATCTTGCGCGAGCGTCTTCAAGCAGATTCGGAAGAGAAAAGCGGTGAGGTTCAGGAAGCGGATGCCAATTCCTACACAGAGAAAGTGGTCTGATGGATTTGGTAGAGTTAGTCAAAGTTTTTGTTATGGCGGTCGTTCAGGGAATCGGTGAGTTTCTTCCGATCAGTTCTTCCGGTCACCTGTTCGTACTCGGCAGGCTCTTCTTTTCTGCTTCTGGTGGAATCGACGAGAATGAGTTGATGACCCTCAACATTTTACTGCATGCCGGAACGCTTTTTTCGATCCTGATAATCTTTCGCCGCCGGATTTGGGAGATGCTTACCGAGAACCGACGCATGATTTTCTTGCTGATTGTCGGAACAATCCCGACGGGAATCGTTGGGATTACGGTCAAAAAATTCTGCCCATTTCTCTTTAATTCCCTCTGGATTACGGGTATCGGTTTTCTTGTGACAGGGTGGCTCCTCCTTACGTTCCTCGGGAACGGGGTTCGCACGACACGGAAAAGAAAAGTTTCTTTATCAATCGAATCCTCTGACGGCGACGGAGCTGAACCATCCGACATCCAACTGAAGACCCTACGAACCATGACATTGCTTGACGCGCTGATTATCGGGATTTTTCAGGGGGTTGCCGTTCTTCCGGGAATTTCCCGAAGCGGCACGACGATCGTCGGGGGGATCCTCCGCAAGCTCAAAATCGAAGATTCCGCAGCGTTTTCATTCCTCCTGGCCATTCCGGCGATTTCTATGGCCACCCTCTTGGAAATTTACGAATTCATGCAGGACCATACCGGTACCCTTTGGGGATCACATTTTACCATCTACCTTTGGGGAGCAGTTATCAGCTTCGTGATCGGGCTTATCTCGCTCACCTATCTGTTGAAATGGCTAAAACATGGAAAACTGAATTGGTTTGCCTGGTGGCTTTTTTTTATCGGAACCGTTTCCCTTTTCTGGGGAATTTGCTCTTGACCTTTAGGCCGCTTTTGTTTAAAAAGCGGGCGGCAGATTCCGGCGGACTTGCGTTTTTTCTGATAGGTCGGGAAATTCGCCGGATGTCGGCGGGGTGGCCGCCTTCTATCCGGTCGCCGATTTTGGGAACGGGTTTTGAGGTTTCGTCTTGTCGTTCCCGGGTGTCTGTTTGGTTTCTGTGAATGATCGCCTCAAAGTCGCGAGGTGTCCGCTACCATCGTAACGTTGTCAAGGATGGCACTATGATCAAAAGACCACCGACGGTTTTATTGATACTCTGTTTGCTTTTCTTCATGGAGTCGTTCTGTGCATGTAGTAAAATGAATCCGCCGCGAAACGTCGTTGAGGAAGAGCGGAAAAAGGTAGTGAGTAACAAGGGACGGCTCATTATGGATTTGGCGGATCCGGCTAATATAACTCTTGCAAAGGTCGAAGGGGTTTGTCTTATCGAAGGTCTTGCCGGGACTGGAGCCGATGAACCTCCCTCAACCTATCAGGAGATGGTTCTGGAAGATCTTCAGCGAGATCCGGACAAAAAGAAAGAAGCCCGTGCCAAAATTGCCTCGATGTCGACAGCTATCGGGATGGTTTCGGCCGTTGTTCCTCCCGGCGCACAGAAAGGGGATCGTGTCGATGTTGAGGTCAATTTGATCCCCAACAGCACCGCCACAAGTATTGAAGGGGGGTATATTGCTGGCGGGCGCCTCTATCAGTTTCTCCTGGCCGATTATATTCGTAAAGGTGACGTCGACGGCTTGGTTGCCGGCCGGATTATTCTCGATCCCGAACTCCTGGAACGTGGCGATCCGGTTGCGATGAAAAAAGGTTCTATTATCGGTGGTGCAGTCATCGTGCGCGATCGTCCCATTTGGCTAACAATCAAGCCTGAAGAGCGCTCGGCAGGTGTCGCAAAACGTATTGAGGACGTGGTCAATAGCCGCTTCTGCGCCAAGGTCAACGGAGTGAAACGGAATGTGGCAGAAGCTAAATACGGTGCGGCACGGGTCAACTTGATCGTTCCGCAAGAGTACCGCGACAATGTGAATCGGTATGTCAATGTGATCTCCCATATTTCCTTTTTTGAGTCTCCAGATGAGTTGAACGCGCGTTTGGCCGAATTGCGTGCCAAGCTAATGGAGCCAGATTCTTCAGAATTCGCCTCATACCAGCTTGAGGCGATTGGTCCGAATAATCCTCTTGCGGTCGATATTGTTGCCGATGGTCTTGACTCGCACGAGGAGCTGGTTCAATACAATTCCGCCATGACGATGGCCTATATGGATGTGTCGGAATACCGAACCAAAACCGCCCGGATCCTCGGCCGCCTTGCCGAGTCAAACACGACTTATCGTCCCAGCTGCCTTGCAGTGCTCGGAACGTGTATGAAGAGCTCCTTTGAAGCCGACCAGGTGTTACGCGATATGCTCTCATCCAAAAGCGTTGAAACGCGTTACGGTGCTTTCCGTGCCCTCTGGACCCGCAACCCTACCGATTACATGATAGAAGGGGAAAACTTGGGCGGGCAATTCAGCTATCACTGCCTGAACTGCGGCGGGCCGCCGATGATTCATGTGACTAAAAGCAAGCGTGCCGAAATTGTTCTCTTCTCAAAAGACCGTCTCTTCCTTAGCGGGCGATTTGATATAGATGCAGGAGAGAGGATTGTCGTGCGCAGTGTTGAAAAGGGGGTTGAGGTCAAGCATTACTCGGTCGACCTCGACGAGTCGCGCGTCGTGGGGTACGATCTTGATTCCATTATACGTGCCATTGTCGATGTCGGGGGAAACTATTCGACCATGGTTCGCTTTCTGATTGAGGCCAAACGCGCCGATGTTTTAAAAACCCTTTCCGATAATGGAGAGGGACAAGAAACCATAGGTTCGGCTTCTCTGGTTTTTGACGCCCTTCCTGGATCCGGAGGGTCCCCCTTCCGACGGATTCGTGACGTTGCCGAAATCGAGCAAGAGATCGCCTTGGCAGCAGAAGCGCGGAAAAAAGAAAATAAAGGATCTTTCTGGTCGAAAGCCAATCCGGTTAACTGGTTTCGGAAAGAGAGTGATGACAAGGACTACAGTGAAACTTTCTCCGATGAAGAAGATGCTACGAGAGACGCTTCACAAGAGTGATTCCGAACAGATGATGGGTGTATGCTGACTTCGATTGAAATAACCGGGTTCAAAAGCTTTGCGGATAAGGCACGGATAGATTTCTCTGAAGGAATCTCCGTTATTGTTGGTCCTAACGGCTCGGGGAAATCAAATATCGTAGATGCCATCAAATGGGTTTTAGGGGAACAGAGCGTTAAAAAGCTGCGCGGCTCGGAAATGACCGATGTTATTTTCGGCGGTTCGAAAACACGCAGTCCAGCCAACATGGCCGAGGTTACCCTCACGTTCAACAATGAATCCCGTTTCTTTGATTTGGATACCGATGAGCTGAATATCACACGTCGTCTTTATCGTAACGGTGAGTCGGAATACCTCATTAACCGGCAAGGGGTGCGTCTTAAAGATGTTCGCGATCTGCTTACCGGTAGCGGCCTGGGGGCTCAGGCTTACAGTATTATCGAGCAAGGTCGGGTCGCCCTTCTGCTACAAAGCACGTCGGCGCAACGTCGCGCTATTTTAGAAGATGCCGCGGGGACGTCCCTCTTCAATGCGAAAAGTCAAGAAGCCCTCCGTCGCCTGGAGCGTGTTGAGCAAAACCTTCTGCGTCTTTCCGATATTGTCGGCGAAGTTGAAAATCAATACAAGCAGACTCAAAAGCAAGCAGGAAAAGCCCAGCAATACAGCCAATACGCAGCTCGTCTCATGACGCTACGTACCCAAGTCGCTTTAGTCCAATGGTCCCGTGATAAGCAACGGGTAGAGGAATTGGACTCTCAGGTAGGGAAACTTTTCGAGCGACGGGGCAAGCTCGAAGAGACCGTCCGGAGTGCCGAACTCATCCGCAAAAAGTGCGTAAATCGTCTAAGTCAGATGGAAAATGAGCTTCGCCGGGTCGAATCGGAGTTGGGAGATGCCCGAGAGAAGGCCGCTGGTGGGCAATCTATCGTTTTTCTTCAAACGTCTCAGATCGATCAACTCGAAAAAGAGATTGGGGAGCAAGGGGCGAAATTCGACGAGATCAAGCTTCAAAGCGGCGATGCCGAAGAGTCGATTCAACGCACCGCCGACGAGATGTTACAGGCACGTCGCCGCCACCGTGAGATTAAGGCGGACTTTGATGCTCAGTCCGGTGAACTGGCCCGACTGACCGCCGAGTGCGATGAGCTCCGGGCTGGTCTCGACGAAAGTCGAAAAAAGTTGGAAGACGACAAAGTCCAGCGAAGTCGATTAGCCGGCGAGATTAGCGGATTAGAAGTTCGTTTCAATGCCTTGCAAGATCGAACAGCCGAAAAAGAAAATCGTCACCGGGAGTTGGTCGGAAATCTTTCGGCTTCCTCAGAGACCGACAATCGTCTCAAGGGAAAATTGCAGGAATCGGATGATCGGATAGACATTCTACGCCGTCAGGTCGAAGAGATTAAGATTGAGCGTGATAAGGCTGCCTCTTACCTTGAACGTCTCCGTGTCGATATGCGCGAAAAAGAACACCGTCGGGCCGTAGAGAGTGAGCGTCTCTCCCTTTTACTTGAATTGGTGAAGAGTCAGGAGGGGCTCGGTCCAGGTGTCAAAGAAGTCCTCTATCAGGCCCAAAATGCAAGCAGTCCGTTTCGTAACGTACATGGACTAGTAGCCGATTTGATCCGTGTAAGTTCCGAAGCCGCTCCGCTCATTGAGGCAGCCCTTGGTCAGACGGCCCAGTTTTTAGTGGTTTCACCCGACCCGGAGCTTTTTTCCTATCTTGAAAACAACCTTTCGGAATTTCCCGGAAGGGCAGGCTTCATATGGCTTTCTCCCTCTCCCGAAGACGATTGGAAAGGACCGGGCGAGTTTGACGATCTGCCGGGAGTCCTCGGACGTGCCGACCGCTTTGTTGAGACAGAGCCGAAATTTCAATATCTCGTTTACCGACTTCTGGGGCGTACTTGGCTTGTCGAAGATCTCAAAATCGCCAAGGCACTCTACAGTCGTAGCGATGGATTGACCGATTTTATTACGGTCAACGGGGAGGCGCTTCTTTCGAGCGGGACCCTCCTCGTCGGTCCCTCCCACCTGTCCGACGGCCAGATTATGCGGCGTTCCGAAATCCGTACGCTCTCGGAACACACGGTTCTCCTTGATGGCGAGATTTCGAAAAAAGAGAAACAAATTGTTGAAGCCTCCGTTACGATAGATCGTCTCAACAAAGAACTCACCTCTCATGAAAATGATTTGAGGAATCTACAAAACGATGCCGACAATCTTCGGCTTCAGTGTGAAGCGCATCGTCTGCAAGACGAAAATTCACAAAAAGAGTTTCAACGTCTCAACGAAGAACTGAAGAGTCTGGCCATCGAGGGGAAACAAATCGCGACCGAACTGGAAAGTGCCAGAACACACAAGCGCGAGCTTGATGAGCGTACCGCACAGATCGAACAGACGATTGAACTGGCTCGGGGAAAATATAACCGATCCGACAATTTTCGCAAAGACGCTTCAAGAAAGGTAAATAATCTCGAAATAGAGCTTGCCAAGAGCGAGGAGCGGATGAACGCCCTTTCCGACCGTCAGCGCCAACTTAACGAGAGTCTTCGGGAACGGCGAAAGCTTCTTTCCGAACACGCACAGCAACTTGAAACACTGCGCAAGCGACGCGAAAAATCCGAAATCACGGTTCTCGAGGCCGAATCAACGGTTGCTGCACAGGTCTGGCGTAAAGAAAAAATGATAGAACACCGTAACACTCTTACAACTCGGAAAGAGAACGATACGTCACAATTGAACGAGATCGACGAAGAGCTCAACCAAAACCGTACCTTCCTCTCCAAGGTCAGCGAAGCAATTCGACTGAATGAAATTGAGGTCAAACATCTCGAGGAGGGAATGAAGAATCTTGCCGACACGATGCGAGAAGATTACGGAATAGATCTTCCCGCGAAGGCGATGCTTCGTCCCGGTTCCGTCGCCTCCCTTTCGGGCGGACCCGAACAGAACAGGGACATATCGCAAGAAACGTCCGACACCTCCCTCGAAGAATGCCTGAAGGAGATCGAATCACTGAAGAAAAAGATTGACCGTCTTGGAAGTGTGAACCTTGAGGCTTTAGAGTCGTTGGAAGTCTTGCAAACCCGCTACACCACCTATGCCAATCAGCATAAAGATCTCCTGTCGGCACGTCAGTCGATCCAGCGGATCATCGATCGAACCAATAAAGAACGCCAAAAACTATTTCGTAAAACATTCGAGGCGGTGAGAATTCATTTTCTGAATATTTTCCAACAGCTCTTTGGTGGAGGGCATTCCGATGTCGTTCTCGAGGATCCCGACAAACCGATGGAATCCGGAATCGACATCGTTGCGCGTCCCCCGGGCAAAGAACTCAAGAATGTCGCACTTTTGAGCGGCGGAGAAAAGACATTGACCAGTGTGGCATTCCTCTTGGCACTTTTTCGGTACCGTTCTTCCCCCATCTGTCTCCTTGATGAGGTTGATGCGGCACTTGATGAGATCAACGTCGAACGATTCAATGCCGTCATGCGTAGTTTTGATGCCGATACCCAGTTCATCATTATCACCCATTCCAAGAAAACGATGATGGTGGCCAAGACACTTTATGGTGTTACGATGCAGGATTCGGGTGTCTCGAAGCTTATCGCTGTCCAGTTCGATGAGGTTGGAGAAGACGGAGAAATCCTCATCAAGGATTCGGAAAAACGGGCGGCGGCATGATAGAACCGCTGGTACCCCCCTTTACCTCTTTCCCCAGCGATACACGTATTTTTTTTGGTCCGGAATCTTTAAGGGGGAGAGATTTTCTCCCCGGAAAAGAGCTCTTGACCCAGGTCAGACAAATCGATAGACTCGGCCGATGGATTTTGAATCAATACCGAAATGCTCCCGAGTTTGCTCTCGGTCGGGGCGTCCGCTTAATGTCGGCGAAACATGTTTTTCCGCCTTGTTGGAAGGGCATGACGGGCGAATCGTGCGTAGCGATTATGCCGCTGAAGCCTGGCCCCCTTCTTCCAAAGTCAGGATTCTTGGATGGTGGCGATTTTTGATCCCCGAAAGGTCCGAGAAACGTCTCCGGTTGGCTCCCAACGACATCCTCATTGAATTGTTTGATAAATGGGTTTTTGAGCCGTCGTACGCTGAAGAGTTGTACATTCTCACTCTTTTGCTCCTTCGACGTAGGGTTTTTCGGTACGAAAATGACACGGGTTTCCCGAAAGAAAAAGAGTTGCTGCTGGTCTATTCCCCCCGTAGGGAGATGACCTATTCTGTTCCGGTCGTTCCCCTTACCGACGAGCGTATATCTAAAATACAGAACGAACTTGCCGAGCTCCTCTATTCCGGGGATCCCCCCGACGGGGCCGATGAGAGCGAGGTCGATGTTTCCGAAAACATAAGGAACATAGGGTAGCGCCAAGATGTTCAAAACATTTAGAAATAAAAATTTTTTGTTTCTGTTCCAGGGCTTATGTTTTTTTGTCTTTTGCGCAGGTTGCTCGCTTCATAAAACGCCGCTGCCAGAAGTCATGAAAAACGACCCCACGCTTGACGAGGTCGTTACTGCGGTGAATAACAACAGCTCGAAGGTTAATTCTCTCGTTTCCGAAGACGGGTCTCTCGGCGTTTCCTCATCACCTTGGACGGCAAAATGTCGGATGGCATTCCGTCGCGAATCGAACATCCGTCTTGTCGGAAACCTTAATATGGTTGGTCCGGTTGTTGATTTTGGTTCCAACGGCGATATTTTTTGGTTCTGGTTTAAAAATCAGGAGCCGAATCAGATTTCGTATTGCAAACTTTCCGAGTATGCCGATTCTTCGATGCTCGAACAGATTCCGGTCGACCCGATTTGGTTTCCCGAAGCGCTCGGTATTGTTAAAATTGATCCGGCCGACGTGATCGAAGGCCCTGTGGTCGACCGTGACAATACCATCAAACTGGTACTCAAAAGAACCCGTCCCGAAGGGGATTATCACGAATACATTTACCTGGAGTCGAAAACCGCCGCAATCCGCCGTCTCGATGTTCGCAACCCCGTGACCAACGAGATCTTAACCGTCTCTTGCGACGAGTTCCAACTGGATAAGGAGTATGGAGTGGTTCTTCCGAAAAAGATATCTATTTCACGCTCTCTGGCAAAGGAGCGGCTCTTTATCGATTTTGGTACCCTTCGTGTGAACGCAACCGACGCGCCACTGACATTCTCTCCGCCTAATCCGGAAGAACTGGGGGTTCCTTTGGTCGATATCGGTCCTAACGGGGCGGCTCGTTCTGCTTCGGTACCCCAGGCATCCTCTTCCGACGAAACGGTCGCCGCCAACCTGACCGGAGGTGTTGGATCGGCGCAACCCGCGTCCGGGAATTCACTGGCTTCTCCTTCCGAGACTCCCGGTAATGTCGATTGGGGAACGGGAAATGTTGCACCCGACACGACCAAATCGTCCTCCGTTTCGTCAAATCCGATCTCTCCTCTGCTCAGAAGTGAATACGAGAAGTCAGAGATCACTTCTACCGAAATTCCGTCTGGTTCTTCCGGTTCACCGGGCGATGCTCTTCTCTCTTCAGCAGGAGTCTCGGTGAAGTTTGATACCGTCGTTCTTCCAGCGAACAGTCAGAGTAATCTTTAGCCAATGCATCAGGACCAGAAAGCCTTGTGATGAAAGCCCTTGATACTTATTTTATGCGTCTTGCGATCAAAGAAGCCGCCCGGGGAGAAGGGTATACCGAGCCCAACCCGATGGTCGGGTGTCTACTTGTCCGTCCCGATTTGACCGAAACGCTTACCTGTCGTAAAGCACGCATGAACGACCCGATGGGCGCAAAAATTTCCGGTCCGATCCCCCGAATTGTCGGGGTCGGTCATCATCATTTTTTCGGCGGAGACCATGCCGAGGTCGAGGCGCTCAAAAAGGCTAGGAGAAAAGCCAAGGGCGCGACAGCCTACATTACCCTCGAACCTTGCTGCCATTTCGGCAAGACTCCCCCTTGTGCCGATGCCTTGATCCGTGCCGGAGTAAAACGTGTTGTCGTCGCGATGCGTGATCCCTTTCCCCAAGTGGCGGGCGGCGGATTACGGAAGTTACGTCAGGCCGGGATCGAGACTTCGGTCGGAACCTGCCGTAAAGAAGCTGAATATCTCAACGCACCTTACATGACCCGTCTGATGAAACAACGTCCTTGGATTATCGGGAAATGGGCAATGACCCTCGACGGAAAAATTGCCACAAAAACCGGTTCCAGTTGTTGGATTTCTTGCGAGGCTTCCCGCGACCGGGTTCATCAAATCAGAAGTCGCGTCGATGCGATTTTGATCGGGAGTCGGACCGCAATGGAAGACGATCCTCGCTTGACGGTCCGTTTACCAAACGGCGAAAAACCGAAGCGAACTCCGACGCGAATTGTCTTTGACTCGGGTGGAACGCTCTCAGCATTTTCGGAACTGGCACTGACAGCCAAAGACGTTCCGCTTCTTTTGGTTTTCGGACCGAACACGTCTCCCGAGAAAAAAACCTTTTGGGAAGGGAAGGGGGCCGAAGTTCTTACGATGATGGCACCGACGCATGAACAGCGCCTGATCCTCCTTATGGAAGAACTGGCGCGTCGCGGTGTAACCAACCTGTTGTGTGAAGGAGGTGGGACTCTCTTGGGGCACCTCTTTGATCTGGACTACCTCGACGAGGTTTGTGTTTTCGTCGCTCCGAAAATTGTCGGTGGTCAGAGTGCCGTGATACCGGTCGGCGGCGTGGGGATTGAACGGATGCGATGGGCTGTCAAGCTGGATCGGCTCCGAATCGAGCGGATAGCCGATGATGTGCTGATCGGTGGTCGTATTCACTGACATGACGATCAGTCCTAAAAGCGGTTTTCGATATGACATGGAAAAATTCTTTACCATCGAATGAAGAGCAGAATCTTCGCAGAGTTTTTGCTTTCCAGGATCGATTTGCTCCGATCCTCAGTCGTTTTCTTCGTCGGGAACTCGGGGTAGAGGCGACGGTTTCGCTCCTCTCGGTCGAAAACAACTCCGGTTGCGTTTCGTCTCTCCCCGACCGGGTTCTTTTTTCGGCAAATGACTCTCGATCGATTGCCGCTCTCTCGCTACCTCGCTCGTTCATGCTTGGGGTTATTGATCGGTCTCTCGGCAACGGCACTTTCATTCCCAGTGACTCGGCGGCATTCTGGTCGGATCTCGACGAGGGACTTTCAACGCCTTTTGTATCTCGCCTCTTGGAAATTCTTCTCGGATATTGCGGAACACCCCCTGCTTCCGAGCTTGATTTCTCGGTTCATCCGACCGAGGATTTTTCACTTCCCCACGGGTGGTACTCCGTCCAATGGAATATCGATTGCGGAGGGAATAGCTTCGTTTTTACATTCTATATCCCGGCATCTGCGGCTTTCGGGAAAAATCCGACTACCGATTTTGAATCGTTTAAACTCCAAGCCGATGAAGAACTTTCCCGCTACATTGAAATGCGCCGCGCCACTTCCCCCAAAGCTCATGATGCAGAGGATATTTCCGAAAACATCGAAGGGGAACCTACGGCAAAAATGCGGGTTCTTGTCGGTTCCTTTGAACTCGACCGTGTCGATTTTGATGCCATGAAACCAGGTGATATTCTTTTGACCGATATTTCCGCCGACTCGCCTTTCCGTCTTTGGGTGAATGGCGAATCGGTTGTCTGCGTAAGGCCCGGTGAAGTTAATGGGAAAAAGGGGGTGGTTGTTGAATGATCCCCCTTTATTTCTCAGATAAAAGCTGCTATAATTGCCGAGGTTCGTTTCGGTTCGGAGACGCGGAAAGTTTTTTCGATTTTGTTTGCTCTGTCTTGCGTGTTCGGAACTTGCTTGGGATTTTTACGATCCGCTTATTTCCACGAACGCCATGACATTTCCCTCTGTGTAAGACGTTACTTTCTGGGAACGTTTGCCAAAAACGAGAAGAGGGAGAGACCATAAACTATGAGATTGATGAATTTGTTGAAGACCGGATTGGCGGCTTGTTTCCTCGGGCTTGTGCTTTCTTCGTCTCTTCTTGCGGCCGACTGTACCTCGATTGCCGCAGTGTCGCTTTCTGGTTACGACAGACTCGACGGCAGTATCGCAAAAGTTTTGGATACCGCCGGTTGTGAAGAATTCTATAATGCCTTGAACATGATGCTCGGTGGGATAGACGGAATCGATAAATCGCAACCTGCCGGTTTTGTCCTTCTAACCGACGGCAATGACCTCATTCCGTTCGCATTCCTGCCGGTTGCCGATTTTGATGAGTTGACTTGTCCCGGTATTGAGGTTCTGAAAGAAGAACTCAACTATGACAAGGAGAGTAAAACGATCGGTCTTTCCGGTAATTCAGATGACCAATCCGACACCGATACCGGTAATTTCCGTTTGATCGAAGCAGACGGCTGGCTTTTTGTCACGCCGATCAAGTTCGAGTCCTCCGTGCCGACCCAAATCGATCCCATCACGTGGCTCGAAGGGCTTGATAGTAAGTACCTCATCGGTGGGATTCTGCATGTTGACCGTATGCCTTCGGAAGTTCTCGATACTCTCATTTCGCCTCTTCGTGTCGCGGCATCCAAAGAAGAAAACCTGGCCAGAAGCCTTGAATCGCTTGGAAAGTGGACCGATTTTGTGAAGACCAATGTCCAGACCTATGAATTCGGTTTTTCGGTTGATTCGTCGAACGGTGATGTTATCCTTTCGTCGTCGACTACACCAATCCCCGATTCTTCCCTGGCGCGTGCTCTGAAATTGAACGAAAAACCAGTGACGATCTGGTCCGATTTCTACTCTCCCGAAAAGTCGATTTTCTCTCTCTCTGACTCTGAGGTCTACGAACCTACAATGGTCGATTTCCTCAAGGAATACTGGTCGTCGGCTTTCAGTAGTTGGGAGGCTGCACTCTCGCGCGAGGAGGAAGACGAAGAGACTGTTGCCAAGGCGAAGGATCTTCTCAAAGGTTTGGAAGAGTGGGTGGGGAAAAACTATGACCTCGGAAGAACAGACTCCGCTCTTTCTTTTGGTGCCGACGGCACGCTTTCCGCTGCTTGTACGATTGCCGATGGTTCCGGTTTCCAAAAATTACTGGTCCGGTCATTCCAGTTTGTCACGACGATTCTTGAAGAGAATGAGCCCGACGACGTCGACGTCCAAAAGTTTCTGAAATCCTTTAAGGTCAACGATACGCCTTACAAGGGGTACACCGTCACGACCTTTTCGATTCCGTGCCCGATGGACAAGACCTATTCCTTCCTGGTCGGTGTCAAAGATGATGCCGTTATATTACTCGCCGGTCCTTCCAAGAAAGTTGTCTCGGATCTATTCAAAGAAAAGTCTGCTGCCGATCGTTCCGAGGCTCCCGCGGAAATGAAGTGGGTCTTCTCGGCTCCGAACCTGGCGAAATTTATTCAGACTTTTGAGGAGTCGGTTTCCGATCACGAAACGGTTGGCAGCGTTACCGCCCAAATAGCGAGTGGCAGCGCCGATGCGGTGATCATCGGGCAGAAAAATTTGACCTCACTGTCTTCTGAAATTTCGATCACTATCAAAGGAGAATTGATCAAGCTCCTTTACGGTACATTCAGTACAGTCTTCCAATCCGATGATGATACCGTCGAGGAGGAATTCGAAACCGATGAGAATGATCTCTTTTGATAGTGTTTACCTTTCCCATTGGCGAAATTCCAAATAGAACCGAGCAGGAGAGTCCTTCAGTCTCTCCTGCTCTTTTTTCGTAGAAAAGTGATATTCATGGCCGTTTGCCGACGCCCCTTCCTGTCTTCCTGATACGATTCCCAGGGTAGGGACCGTTCCATTCAACACCGTTTCAGACCGATTTGTGTTTTTTGTGAGTGCCGTATTTGGTCGAGCCTAGAAATTCACCCTGGTGCGGAGAACTGACTTTTTGCCGTTCTGTTATGTGGAATGACGCCAAGAAAAGGAGAAGAGGTCGGGTGAAAATTTGCTCCGAATGCTTTTTCGGACTCGTCATGCTGTATACGGAAAAGACAGAAACTGGCTTTGCAATTTCATTCGAGGTGATTGGGCGGATTCTTATGATGTCTGGTGTCGAAGAAGGGATACCCATTCCACGCTTCTGTTCGTCGGGAGAGGGATCGGTGCCGGGTTGTTTTTCTTCTGATACCGTGCGGATTTGGGGATTTGGCCCACCGGGATGTTCGAGCCGACATGGGAATCAGGCCCCTCTTGTTCTGGCGTGACTCCGTCAGCGGTCTCTTCTGGATCGGAATTCGCCGAGATTTTTTTTGTCGAAAAGCCATCTTTTCCAGGCACCGATATCATAACGATGGTCGACCGGTTCGTTGTAACGGTCCACCGTTATCGTTCGGATAGCATTGAGGATGCCGGGATTTTCAAGTTCACGAACAATGTTTTTTATTTTTTCCGAAGACCCGGGATTAAACGAAATGTTCCCATCACTGCTAAATGTGGCCGAAGTCTGCTCTCCGGGGATCACAATCGTTTCGGTATGGCGGGTTACCAGGGCATTGATCAGATCGGGGAGTGCGGATTCGGCGCCGAGCAGACCCAATGCGTATCCCGCGCGATTGAGTGCGTCATTCGTGTAGCGTTCGGGATGTTTCAGTATTTCTCGGAAGTATTCGATCGCCCCCGGAACGGCCTTCGGGTGTTTCAGGATCATTTCGACGGCTGTCTGGCGTACCTCACCGTCATCGTCGCCGATAGCCACGGCAGCCAGAGCACCGAGTGCAGCCGGGGTGCCGATCTTTCCCATCGTCCTGACGAAGAGATCCCGATTTTGAGGATTCTTGTCTTCACGCAGGACACTTGCGATGGCGCCGAGCGCTTCTGGAGCGCTGATCAAAAGGAGTTCTTCCTTCGCCTCGTCAGAGCCGTTCTTGAGGCCGTTTTGAATGGAACGGATTCGCTTTTTCCACTGTGAGGCGAGTTTTTTGTTTTCGTCTCGTCGTCTCAGAATTTCTGCCTCCTGGGGAGTGACCAATTTGCCGCCGTAGGTGACGTATCCGGCCGATTCGTGCCTTTCTTTGGGAGTCATCCAAACTCCATCTTTTTTTTCATATCCAAGCGCTTTACGGGCCTGTTCGTCATCGGGCTCAAGCTCGATGATTCGTTCTTGGTGAAGCCGAGCCTCGATAGGCATCTTATTTTCGCGACACCATTGGGCGATCTTTCGGTGTGATTCGACTGTGTCCTCGGCAAACGGTGCGGTAAGCCGATACTCGAGCACCTCGGCACGGAGGGTTTCTTTTTTTCGGAGTTGGTTGTGAGAGACGATCACCGCATCGGTATCGTTCAGGGTGATCAGGTAATCTTCGTCGGGCGCGGCGTTGGGATTTTCCAACGTTCCTGTCAGTACTCCACCTCCGGTGATCGATTGATGTTCAAGTTGGGCCGCGCAAGGATGCGATGCGAAGAAGAGTAAAACCCCGATTCCAGCAACAGAGATAACCGGAGAAATGGTTCTTAAAGGGGGCGTTCGGCGGGTCATCCACGGTTCCATATGATTAACGAACCTCTTCACGAACAAATCGATGGATCGGGTCGGCACCTGACTGCTTCACTTTTCCGGTAAAGAGTTCCACAACATAGCGGCTTATCTCCCGTCTTGATTCTGGAATACGAAAAGCGTCGCCTTTCTGTAATATCATCCGGTGATCGGAGGAGTAGCCGAGCGGCTCGTTGCCCGCCACTTGTGCGGGAAACCAATAGCCATTTTTCGCGCTGTCTTCAAGGTAAAATTCGGCCCAACAGTGTTCGGGAACACGAACGGTGCGGGCCGGGATTCCGTTAATTCGGCAAAGGGCAATGAAAAGGGTGCTTAGGTCTTCGCAATCCCCCTCGCCGGTTTCGAGTGCCGCCAAGGCACCTCGAACGGGTTTTTCTTTGTATGCCTCTTTGTACTTGATACTCTCTCGAACGAAACGCAGGATGTTTTCGACCTTACGCCAGTCCTTGTCGTCGTCGGAGACGACCTTTTTGGCGGTTTTTTTAATTTTGGCGTTGGTAGTCTCTATATAGGGGCTCTCACTTAGGTATTCCCTGATATTCTTCGGAACGGATTTCGGAATGACATAGTCGTAGGGGGATTCCGGAGGCGCAATGTTGAAACGAGTGAGCTCTACGGTGACAATTGCATCGGCTTTTTCCCCCGGATAGAGCGTTTTGATTCGAATCAACAGTTGACGGCATCCCCCTTCTTTCAGATCGCGATACCGGATTTTCACGAGATCGCTGTGCTCGTCCTCAATAATCCGGACCTTTTGGTCGGGAAAACTCATCGGAAACGGGACAGAGCCGAAAACATCGTTGCATTCTCCGTTGGGGCGGGCCTCTAAGGAGAGACCGATTCGGTATTTGGTGCGTGTCGGATGAGTGAAAACCGGGCCCCCGCTTTGCTGTGGGTTAGGTTCGGTTTTTTCCGACTCATCGGTCACAGGTTCATCGGTTTCGGGCCGTTCGGGTTCCCCGGTTTCGGATTTCGGCGAACCGGACGTGGTCTCTTCGATTTTTTTCTCACTAAGTTTTTTCTTTTTGTGGGAAGAGGACTTGAGCTTTATTTTCGCGTCGTTATTGGCGTCGTGGGTCGAGATTTCCCTAAGATCAAGTTGTCCGAAAAGTGAGGAGTTTAAGAACGGTACCAATGTGAGTCCCGTGGCTAGAGCTCGTAAGAGGGTGCGGCGGGAAGAAAGGAAATAATCGTCTATTTCGGGTGTTCTCATGGGTAATTCGTTTTCATTCTTTGCGTGGGACCTGATTTTAGTCGATTTTCCTTTTTGCCGATACCGGGGAGGAAACGAAGGCCCTGCTTTATAAAATCGTCAATTTTACCGGAAAATTCAAGCTCCCTTCTCATAGTGCCCCATGCTTTCCCCGACGGGTGAGGTGGAATCCCTTCTCTTTTGGAGTATAATTTGTGAGCCGATTCTGGTTTTATCTCCCCCGATGCGACTGTTTGAGGGACTTTGTCCCGCGGAGAATCGTAGATGACGATGGAAAAATTTCACTGCGGCTCGCTCGACTGGTCGGTTTACGCCAAAGGAGTCGGCATGCCGCTTGTCTTTCTTCATGCATTCCCCTTGGATCATACGATGTATTCCCTCGCATGTCTTCCGCTGGAAGATGCTTATCGCGTGATCCTTCCCGATCTTCCCGGATTTGGAGAGGCCAGGTTCCTGGGGGCTTGCGTTCCGGAACGGGTCACGATGAGCGAGTATGCCGACGGCCTGGCCCTGCTCCTCGATGAACTCGGAGAAGAAAAGGTGGTTCTCTGCGGTGTGTCGATGGGGGGATACATCGCAATGCAGTTTTTCCGCCGCCATGCGCAACGTCTGGCCGGACTGATCTTTTGCGATACTCGCTCGACCCCCGATCTGCCAACGGCCGCGAAAAACCGCCTCATCCTCGCTGACACCATTCACGAACACGGCTCCGCGTCCCTTTGCGACCGAATGGTACCGAATCTCCTTTCCCCCGAAACGACGACCGAACAGCCTGATGTTGTCGATTTTCTTAGGGAGATGATTTCTCGACAAGATCCGAACGGGATTGCCGCTGCAGCTCGCGGGATGGCGGCGCGTGACGATTCAACCGAATACCTCAAAGACATCCTCGTTCCGACACTTGTTCTCGGCGGGGTGGAAGATATGATTTCACCTCCCGAGGCGATGAGGGAACTGGCCAGCCGGATTCCGGGAAGTGAGTTTTCCGTCATTCCCTCTGCCGGGCATCTTCCTCCCCTGGAGTCTCCGGTGTTGTTTGCTTCGACCGTCCGGGCTTTTGTCGATAAGGCTTACGACAAGCCGTCGGTCTGACGACGGGGACTCGAACATTTTTCATTTCACTGTAAAATACTACTGTCTGGGTTTCGTGGTGATTAATGATGACTCCGGCTTTTGTTTCTTTGGGAGTTAAACCCGATAAATCAAAAAAGATGGGCTTTCTCTCTTGATCAAAACCGCTGAGAGTTTGGGTATCTTTCGTTTGTCACGTATTTGGAAATTTTCTCCCTAAAAGAAGCGATCCAATCAATGGGAAGAGAAAGTAAACATATGAGCGAAGATGTTTCGGCTTGTGAAATCGATAAACCTCGGATTGAACGTGCGGTCAGGGAAATTCTTTACGCGATCGGGGAGGACCCTGATCGGGAAGGGCTCCTTGAGACTCCGTCCCGGGTTGCACGGATGTATGCTGAATTGTTCCAGGGGATGAATCAAGACCCTTCTTTCCATCTGAAAAAGTTCTTCACCGAGCCTTATGACGAAATTGTTTTGGTCAGGGATATCTCCTTCACGAGTGTCTGTGAGCATCATCTTCTTCCCTTCATGGGAAAGGTTCATATCGGTTACCTTCCTGATGGCCGTGTGATCGGGTTAAGTAAGCTTGCCCGCGTGGTGGAGACGGTTGCCCGTCGCCCTCAAATTCAGGAACGAATGACCCAGCAGATCGCCAATCTTTTGGTTAATGACCTGAAGGTACGCGGTGCCGGGGTGATCATCGAGGCAGAGCACACCTGCATGACGATTCGCGGAATCCAAAAAAAAGGGTCTGTTGCCGTGACCTCGGCGATGAAAGGAACTTTCCGTAAAGATGAACGCACGCGCACTGAAATTCTCCATTTGATTTTCAGTTCGCGCAAATAAGCCTTTCTCCTTCGATTGTCGGTAATCCATGACGATCCAAACAACTCAACAGGCCAGGCTCCAGGATGATCTTCGCGGACTTGTTGCCGGACAGGTCCGTTGCGACGAGATTGTTTCCCAGCTCTACGCGACCGATGCCGGGCATTTTGAGTACCGTCCCGCCGGTGTCGTGTGGCCTCGCTGTGCTTCGGATGTTTCGGCCGTGGTCAGGTATTGTTCCGAGGAGGATCTACCGGTTCATCCCCGCGGGAGCGGGACAACGGCGGCTGGCGGTTCTTTGGGGCCCGGAGTTGTTCTCGACTTTACGCGCCATATGAGGCGCCTTCTCCACGTCGAAGGCAACTCGGTCGTCGTGCAACCCGGCGCGATTCGGGAAAGGCTTAATGACATTCTGAGACGTTCAACCGGCCGATTTTTTGCGCCGAGCTCCGGATTTCTCCCGACCGATACACTCGGGTCTATCGTTTCTACCGATGTGGCCGGCCCCCGTTGGCTCAAATACGGTTTTCCCCATGACTACGTCGAGGAGCTTGAGGTTGTTTTGGCCGACGGGTCGATCTGCGAATTAAAAAGTTCCGATTTAACGGATTTTCAAAAAGGGTATTCTTCGACACCCTTTTCGATAGCCGCTGATCTGATTCTCAAGGCCGCCGATGATATTCGGGCCGAACAGCCGCGTTCCGTACCTGGCAATTCCGGATATCTTTTGCGTGGCGTTATTGATGGCCAAAAGTTCCGTCCACAGCGTCTTTTTGCCGGAAGTGAAGGGTCACTGGGAATCATCACCAAGATTCGCGCCAGAACCTCGGTTCGCGCCGCCGCATCGGCGGGGGCGATCCTTCTGTTCGATTCGCTTGAAAAGACTGCTGAAGCGATCCCGCTCCTTCTTGAGTCGGAACCGACGCTTTGTGAATTGATTGACCGACGTGCAATCAGCCTGATCATCGAAAAAAATTCTCGAATTTCTCCTTTTTTACCCTCCGGAACAGAATATGCGCTTTTAGTTGAACTTCAAGATGATTCCACGACGGCTTTGGGGGAGCGTCTCAATCGGCTGGCTCAGCGAGTCCGTCATGGGGCTTCTCTTGCCTTTGGATCGTTTCAGGCCCAAGCGCCCGGGGAGTTTGCCGTCTTCGCTGAGATCCTGAAACGTTCTGAATTGGCTCTCCTGGCTCTTGGGAGCAATATGGGGCTTGTCACCCTTTTTGAAGATCTGCATGTTCCGACGTCTGCCCTGCCGGAATTTCTCAGAATCCTCCAGAAGCTTTTGCGCAATCACAATTTGGTCTATTCGATCGGAGGACATTTAGGACAGGGACAAGTTCGGGTTGTGCCGATCATCGATTTAAACGAACCGGTCAATCACAGCGACATTGCCGCACTCGCCGAAGTAATTTGTTCTGAGGCGGTTCGTTTTGGCGGCGGCATCGGCTCGGCTCGCGATTGGGGAATGATGCGAACGCGTTTTCTTTCACTCACTTCACCCAAACTTTTCCCTGTTTTTGCGAAGTTGAAACGTGTGTTTGACCCCAAAGGAATTTTGAATCCGCAGACCGCAATTTCCCTTCCGGAAAACGAAAGATTTTTTGTGAATAGCGGTTCGAGATACCGTAACGAAGCTTGGCAACGCTCGTTGAGTGCCGCGAAAAAGGAAAAGGCCGAATTACCGGACGCGATGGGCCCGATGTCAAAAACACTTTCTGAAATGCAAAGACTGCGTTCGAAACTAAGGTTGCCGGGCACGATTTCCCGAAACCAATTGGAGCTTCAGTTCAACTGGGATAAAGTATCGATTGTCTCCGATGCTTACGGTTGTTCCGGTTGCGGCCTCTGTCGAATCAGAACCTCGGGGCTTCGGATGTGTCCATCGTTTCGCCACGCGCCGGAAGAGATGTCGTCGTGTCGTGCCAAAGCAAATGTGTTACGCGGTGTGCTCGACGGAACGCTCCCTTTGGAGACAATGTCCGAAGACTCACTCAAAGAGATCGGCGATTATTGCATCGGATGTCACTGCTGCAAGTCAGAATGTCCGACGGAATCCGATATTCCAAAACTCACTTACCGGATACGGTCGGCTTACGCGGCGGCCCATGGCCTTTCGCTGACCGATAAAATCATTTCGAATCTCGATAGATTTATCCTCGCCGGATCGGTCTGTCGCTGTGCCTTTACGCGATTTCAGGCGGCCAAACCCACTCGTTGGCTTTTTGAGAAGATGTTCGGCATCACTCACGGTCGGACGTTTCCTAACATTGCCAAGAGGCGCTTTCTTAAACAGCGACGCTCCTTCCCGCGCACGACCCAGAAATTCTCGGCGCGAGCCGTCCTTTTCGTTGATTTCTTCTCGGATTTTTACGCCCCTTCGCTTCCGGAAGCTGCCTGTGCCGTTCTGCAACATAACAACGTCGAATTGGCGATTCCTTCCCGCCAAAAGGCGTCAGGACATCTTGCTTTTGCCGTCGGTGATATGCAGCGAGCCGAACGCCTGGCTCGGTTCAACACCCGAATTCTCATCGATTATGTTCGACAGGGATATCGTGTCGTTACACTTGAACCGATTTCTGCCGTCTGCCTTTCCCGTGAATACCTTTGGCAGCTCGACAATGCCGAGACACGATTGATAGCTGAGAATACAACGGATCTTTCCTCATTCCTCTATGAGCTTCACAAAGAAGGGAAGCTCGATCTGAATCTAATGCCCATTCCAAAGACAATCGGATATCATGCTCCCTGTCGCACATTGGCCCTTGTTGGCAAATCAGTTAATGTTCCGACGCCGGCCGAAGAACTTCTTCGCCTGATTCCCAGACTCAATGTGCGTCGGTTGGAACGCGGTTGCTGCGGGTTGTCTGGACCTCACGGTTTTAGAAAATCCAACCATATGGCGAGCCTGATGCTCGGAATGCCGCTTTTCCTGGCGTTGCGCGACCCGGCCATCGAGTTTGCAGCCACCGAATGTAATATCTGCCGTTTGCAGATGGAGCAAGGGTCTGAAAAAAGTGTTTATCATCCCGTTCATCTCCTGGCCCATGCTTATGGTTTCATGATGATTCCTCAATTGAATTGAATTTCTTTTCGTCCCGTTTCTTTCTTTCCGCCCTTCTGATATGATAACCCCTATAAGGAATTTCGATTGGTTTCGCGTTTTTTGTTTTGGAGATCTCGCCGAACAAGCCTGTTTTTTACAAAAGGGTGGTTTTATGCGGTGTGTATTCAGTTTCTTCTTACTGCCGGTTATGGCTTTCCTCTGCTCGTGTTCCCTTCTTCTGGGTGCGGACTGGCAGATCATTCTTCCTGCCCACCCCTCAGTCACCGAGAATACCGCAGCTCAGGAGCTTCAAACCCATTTGCAGCAAATGACGGGAAAAGAGTTTCCGATCACATTGGAATCGGCGGATATGCCGACAGATCATCTTCTTTCGGTCGGCAATACGCTCATTGCCCAGTCTTACATCGACAAAGAGCATCCCGAACCGTTCAAGTTTGATGAAATCTTTGTTCGTGCCGACGGAACCAATTTGATTCTGACCGGTCACGAACGGCGTGGAGCGCTCTATGCCGTCTACACATTTTTGGAAGATAACTGCGGCTGTCGTTGGTATACCGAGGAAGCCAGTCGGATTCCAAAGTACGACGATCTCGTTTTTCCCGCCGACCTTATCATCTCCTATGCTCCGCCGCTGATGTCACGCGAGCCGTATCATCATCTCGCATGGCCTTCCCTTTACTCTGCCAGGAATAAAGCCAACGGACATATCGAAGAGACTCACGGCGGTCGACTCGCCATTCTCAACGGGGTTCATTCGTTTTTCCATTATATCTCCCCAGATCGCTATTTCGACGCCTATCCGGAATGGTTCAGCGAATTAGACGGCGTACGTGTCCGCAAAGATTCTCAGCTCTGCTTGACAAACGATGAAATGCGAGAGGAGCTGACCCAGAATGTTTTGGCCGATCTTCGTGCTCATCCCGAAACGACCATGATTGATATCAGCCAAAACGACCAAATCAACTTCTGCAGATGCAAGAAGTGCAAAGCAGTCGATGAAGAGGAAGAGAGTCATGCTGGAACACTGATTCGGTTTTTGAATCAGGTGGCAGCCGACGTCGAAAAAGAGTTTCCAGATGTTCTGATCGAAACCCTCGCGTATCAGTACACACGCAAACCTCCAAAATCGGTCCGTCCGCGACATAATATCGTCATTCGTCTTTGTTCGATCGAGTGTGATTTCGGTCGTCCTCTTGACGGTGCTGAGGCACCCGGGCCGAACCGGGAATTCATGAAAGACATCGAAGGGTGGGGGAAAATTGCTCCCCGTCTATTGATTTGGGATTATGTTACCAATTACGATGATTACATCGGCCCCCATCCAAACTGGTGGGTACTCGGCCCGAATATTCGTACCTTCGTGAATCATGGTGCGATCGGGGTTTTTGAAGAAGGAGAAGGACAGGACTTCTGTGAGATGAAGAACTGGGTTCTCTCGAAGCTGATGTGGAACCCCGGGCTCGACACGGAAACCCTGATGAACGAGTTTGCCGAGGGGTATTACGGTGAAGAAACCGCGCCGTTTCTTATGGAATACTGGCGTACGCTCTACGCTCGCCTTTTAGAGAGCGGCGCCGAGCTTGGATGTTTCCGAACCCATTCCGATCAATGGCTCGATTTGGCAACCCTTAATAAAGTCACGAGGCTATGGCGACAGGCTGAAGAGTCGGTCGCACGTATCTATGGGCAGGATTCTCCTCAGGCGGTCCGTCTCAGAAAGTCACGTACGTCGCTTGATTCCGTCTGGCTGACCCGCTACCAAAGTCTTCGGATCGCGGCCCGAAGGGAAAATCTTCCTTTCGAAGGACCTGCCGATTTTGGGGCCGCGGCATCTGATTTTGCGCAATGTTGTATCGATAACAATTTCGAGGGACCGAATCTCTACACTGTTGGAGCAAGCGGCCTTGCATGGTTTGAAAATTTGCCCAAAAATATAGTGACACCGTCGGCGATTCCTTTAGCGCCTTCGAGTTGGAAAATCACGGGTGCCGGCGAGGTTGCCGAGCGTTCCCTGAACCTGGACGGCACGAACGGAAGAGTGATTTCTTTTTATGCTCCCTGTGGATACGACGTGAAAGATATCAATGCCGAATTTTACCTTGACTCGGAACAGTCAGCTTTTGGTGTTATTTTCGGGCTGGTCGATGAAGGAAATTATTCCTTTTTACGCCTGGATGCCGATTCGATCTTGACCGGCACCGTCGGACCCGCTATGGAGAAGTTCCGTCACGAGGACTCGGGGGAAGAGCCCGGCCGGTGGCATACGATCCGTCTGCGTTTTACCGATCAGCACAAGTTATTTGCCCTTTTTATTGACGGAAAATGTCGTTACGAATGGCTTTTCTATCCCCGCCCGGATCAAAAAATCGGGAAGATCGGATTTTTTGCCGAAAACGGAAAGGCTTCTGTCCGTGATATCTATGTTACAGGAAAGCCGGACTGACACCAAAAAATCACAACAGGAAGCCAACGGCGCTTCCATAATGAAACGGCGGTGTCCGCCCTCATCGGCGCTGCCATTTTGAGCTCGTGAACATTGAGAGGTGTAACAAACGGAAGACGAGAACGGAAGTTATGCGTATGCGAAGTTGCGGGGTTTAGGATACCAATGTACGTTTCAAGACCTTAAAAACCGGTTTGGTTGGATTGTACGCGACGTTCGTCGCAAAATTTTTCCGGAGAGATGCCGGAACCTCTCAAACGCCTTCTTTCTGGCTGTATCGAGTTTTCGTTCAAACCCGGCAGCGCCGGAAAAAGCTCTGTTCTTTACTCCATAAAATTCACAGGGGCAGCATCTCCGATTTGTCGCGTCCCGGTGGGATATTCTGTCCATACGCGTGATTTTAGACCCGATGACCGCCATAGGTGCGCTGAACGCCCCAAACCCACACGCAAAAAGTCACTTTCACCCCATGTAGTGAGGTCGTTTTAGGTTGTCCACGGGGGGTTTAAGAATGTCGGGGTTTGCGGTACTGTCCTATTGAAATTTTCCCAGAGCGGTATAAAATGGGAGCTTTAGAATGCTTTGTTTTTCGTTCTGTCAACCACCAGAAGGAGATCTACGTTATGCAATATACTCGAGAAGTGGAGCAAATGACCTGCATCGCTAAAGGGCCGAATCACGGTCCGGCGCCGATTCCGGAAGAAGGCCGTTGGGTTCCGGTGACTCAGATTTCAGATATTTCGGGCTTTACCCATGGAATCGGTTGGTGCGCGCCCCAACAGGGGACCTGCAAGCTCTCACTGAACATCAAAAACGGGATTATCGAAGAAGCCCTCGTCGAAACGCTCGGCTGTTCCGGGATGACCCACTCCGCCGCAATGGCTGCGGAGATTCTTCCCGGCAAAACACTCCTTGAAGCTCTCAACACCGATCTTGTCTGTGATGCCATCAACACCGCAATGCGCGAACTTTTCCTTCAGATTGCCTATGGCCGTTCCCAGTCTGCCTTCTCCGAAGGCGGGCTTACGGTCGGTGCCGGTCTCGAAGATCTCGGCAAAGGCCTCCGCAGTCAGATCGGTACGATGTACTCCACCAAAGCCAAAGGCCCCCGCTATCTCGAAATAGCTGAGGGTTACGTTTTGAAAGTCGGTCTCGACAAAGATGACCAAATCATCGGATACCAGTTCGTAAACCTCGGCAAAATGATGGAAGCGATCCGAAAAGGGACCGATCCCAAGGAAGCCTACGAGAAGAATATCGGTACCTATGGTCGGTTTACCGAAGCAGTCAAAAAAGTGGATCCCCGCAAAGAATAAACGATTGTGGCACATCGGTTTGGTTTAAGGCAAAAAGAAAAATATCATCTGAAATGAGGCTTGAAATATGGTTCAATTTGAAAGTTACGAACGAAGGGTCAAGAAAATAGAACAAGTGCTCGCGAAGTACCAGTTTGCCAATCTCGAAGAAGTCCGTGAGCTTTGTCTCTCGAAAGGCGTTGATGTCGAAAAGATCGTCAAGGGAATTCAGCCGATCGCTTTTGAAAACGCGGTTTGGGCTTACACGCTGGGTGCTGGCATTGCATTAAAGAAAAGTTGCGTCAAAGCCGCCGATGCCGCTGAAGCCATCGGTGAAGGGCTTCAATCGTTTTGTATTCCCGGATCCGTTGCCGATCAGCGTCAGGTTGGTTTAGGACACGGCAATTTGGCGGCGATGCTTCTGCGCGAGGAAACCCGTTGTTTCTGCTTCCTGGCCGGCCACGAGTCTTTTGCGGCCGCCGAAGGAGCGATCGGGATCGCTCGTACTGCCAACAAAGTTCGCCACACCCCCCTGAAGGTCATTCTGAACGGTCTTGGCAAAGATGCCGCCATGATCATCAGCCGCATCAACGGTTTTACCTATGTCCAGACCAAGTACGATTACTGTACCGGCGAAGTCAAGGTTGTCAAAGAGACTCCTTATTCCGACGGCGAACGGGCGAAAGTCCGTTGCTTCGGTTGTGACGATGTTTCCGAAGGCGTTGCGATTATGCGCATGGAAGGTGTCGATGTTTCAATTACCGGAAATTCGACTAACCCAACGCGTTTCCAGCACCCGGTTGCCGGCACCTATAAAAAATGGTCGAACGATAACGGTAGGAAATATTTCTCGGTCGCTTCCGGCGGAGGCACCGGCCGTACGCTTCACCCCGACAACATGGCTGCCGGTCCGGCCTCTTACGGAATGACCGACACGCTGGGGCGAATGCACTCCGACGCGCAGTTTGCCGGTTCCTCTTCGGTTCCCGCTCACGTCGAAATGATGGGACTTATCGGAATGGGAAATAACCCGATGGTCGGCGCTTCCGTCGCCGTTGCCGTCGCGATCGAAGAGGCCTCGAAATAAAATTTACGAACCTTGTTTCGGAAAAAACAAATTCGGTTTTCCTCTTTTCCGAAAAGTTCTCGCCCCAGAGACTTTTCGGAAATTTTTAGGGGATTCTTACCCCTTGATCTCGAAGGAAAGGTAGTTCAATGAAACGCGCTTTTTTTATCCTTTTCTGTACAGTTGTGCTCTCGCTCTGCTCGACGATCCGTGCAGATGTTGCAATGACCAAAGTCTTTACCGACAACGCCGTTTTGCAGCGCGATATGCCTGTGCGCGTTTGGGGCACAGCCGATGCAGCCGAGAAAGTTACCGTAACTTTCGGTGGTCAAACGAAAGAGTCTGTCGCCGATCAAGATGGTGTCTGGTCGGTGATGCTCGATGCGATGCCCGCCTGTAACGAGGGGAAAAACCTGGTCGTGGTCGGAAAAAATGTCTTGACCTTCCGGAACGTTGTTGTCGGAGAAGTCTGGGTCTGCGGCGGTCAGTCCAATATGGAAATGCCTCTTAATTCCTGGGGACAGGAGCGTTTGGCCTGTACCGAAGATGAGATCAGCGGCGATTATTCGTTTGTCCGCTTTAATCGTGCCGACCACATTATCCTCGATCAACCGAGGAATGAATTGGAATCTACCGGTTGGCTCCTCTGCAAAGACGGCGTTCAGAAAAGCTGTACCGCCGTCGGTTTCCATTTTGCTGTTCGCCTTCATCAAGAACTCGGTTGCCCGATCGGTCTGATCGACTCGAACTGGGGAGGGTCGAACATTAATTCATGGATTCCGGAATCCGGCTGGAAAAAGGTTCCTGAACTGGTTCCAATTCGCGAAAAATATGAAGCCGACCTCGCCGCCGGGAAAAAGATCGAGGACAGGGCCAAACAAGCCGGCATGTTCAACGCGATGCTCCAGCCTTGGGTTCCTTACGCGATCCGCGGGGCGATCTGGTACCAGGGCGAATCAAACGCCGGCGAACGCGAATTTTATTTCTTCAAACAAAAGGCGATGATCGAAGCATGGCGGGCTCTTTGGGGGGAAGGGGACTTCCCGTTCTATTGGGTTCAACTGGCTTCCTTTACCCCGGCCTCAATCGATCCTGCCACGACCGGTGACTGGCCCGGTTTGCGCGACGGTCAAACGAAATGCCTCGAACTGCCGAATACCGGACAGGCGGTGACCATTGACATCGGGGAGACCTCTGACATTCACCCGAGAGACAAATTCGATGTCGGGAATCGTCTTGCGCTTTGGGCGCTCGCCGGCATCTTCGGCAAAGATGTTGAGCCGCAAAGTCCAACCTTCAAGTCGGTCACCTTCGAAAACGGGAAGGCGATTGTGAAATTTGATCATGTCGGTAGCGGTTTGATGACTGCCGGCAAGGACGGACGCAATCCGCTCGTTGTCACTCCGGGCGCCACTCCGCTACGTTTTGCCATTGGGGAATCGCTTCCGAAAAAAAACGAAGATGACCCTGATACCTTGGCCTGGATTTTTGCGGACGCCCAGATCGCCGGTAACGACACCGTCGTCCTCAGCTCTCCATATGTCAAAAATCCTGCCGCCGTTCGCTATGCATGGCAGATGAATCCCGAAGGGTGCAACCTCTACAGTCGTGAAGGGCTCCCCGCCACCCCGTTTCGCACCGACAAATAATCTTACTTTTAAGAACATTTAACCTCACAGATCTAACTAAAAGGAGTGCGCAAATGAAACGCAGAGGTTTTTTGAAGAAATCTGCCGCCGTGGTCGGACTCGGCCTGACCGGAGCCTTCCCGGCTCCCGGATATTCCAAAATCAAGGGAGTAAACGAGAAACTGAATATCGCACAAGTCGGTGTTTCTGGTATGCAAGGGGAATTCCATCTGACGAGTACAAAATCAGAAAACTGTTTTGCTCTGTGCGATGTCGACACCGCACTTCTCGACCCGGTTTGCGACGCCAACCCCGGCGCAAAGCGGTTCGTTGATTGGCGCGAGATGCTTGACCGGACCGGCGACCAGATCGATGCGATCGTGGTCTCAACTCCCGATCATACCCATGCCTTGATTTCGTGTGCCGCTATGCGCCGCGGAATTCATTGCTACTGTGAAAAACCTTTGGCGCATACGGTTTCTGAAATCCGTGCGATGCAAAAACTCGCCGCCGAAAGGAATCTGGTGACTCAGATGGGAACGCAGATTCACGCCGGTTCAAATTACCGACGTGTCGTCGAACAGATCCGAGCCGGTGTTATCGGTCGTGTATCCGAGGTTCATGTTTGGGTGCCAACGGTCTGGGGGGGGAACCCCGCCATGAACGATGACGTCGCGATTCCATCGACGCTCAATTGGGATCTCTGGATCGGTGGTGCCCCGATGCGTAAATATAATCCCTGCTATCTCGGTGGGAACTGGCGATCCTTTTGGGATTTCGGCAACGGCGCAATGGGCGACATGGCATGCCATTATATGGATCTTCCGTTCTGGGCGCTTGACCTTAAGTACCCCAAGACGATTGATCCGAGTCATCTTGAACCGGCGGATTCCGACTACGCACCGAGAGATCTTTCGGTGCGCTATACATTTGAGCAGGAGGAAGGGTATCCTCTGACACTGACCTGGTACGATGGCGCTCGCCGCCCAGCGGTACTACCCGCGCTCGGCCTGGCCGACAAGGGCAACGGCGTTCTGTTTATCGGTACCGAGGGGGCTTTGTGGTCTGATTATGGCAAGAACTGCCTTGTTCCCAAGGGGAAAGAACCGATCGTGTCGGTTGATGCGATTCCTGATTCGGTCGGACATCACCTGGAATGGATTCACGCGATCAAAGACAGTGCGGCTCCCGATGTGACGACCTGCAATTTCGGTTATTCCGGTCGGCTTGCCGAAACCGTACTTCTCGGCCCCGTGGCATACCGCTGTGGTAAGCGTTTGGTATATAACTCTGAAACGATGGAGGCTATCAATTGTCCCTTGGCGGCAAAATACCTCAACGCGGTCTATCGCGAAGGCTGGGGATTGGATTTCTGAAAGTCAGGTTAAAAGAACCCTATACCGCCCCGATTCTGGGGCGGAAGTCGTTGACAAATATCCCTACGGCCCCATAGTTCTTTATTTCATAATTTTATATGTAATTTATTCTGCCGGAGTCAACCAGATGGAAACGTTGCCGTGAGAAATGGGAGATGTAAAGATGGAATTCGTTAAGATTATTCCATGTCTAGACACCAAGGAAGGCCGTTTGGTCAAAGGTACCAACTTCGTCGATGTCAAAGAGGTCGGAAATCCCGCTGAATACGCAAAGGCCTATTGCGAAGCCGGGGCCGATGAGATTGTTTTCCTCGACATCGCGGCAACATTCGAAGGCCGGCGTACCCGCATGGAAGCCGTTAAGCGTACGGTGAGGGCCTGTTCGATCCCTTTGACCGTCGGCGGTGGTATCCGTACGATCGATGACATTCAGGAAATGCTCGATGTCGGTGTGTCGAAAATTTCGATAAATAGCGCAGCCGTCAAGAATCCGAGGATTGTCGAAGAAGCTGCCAAGAAATTCGGTTCCGACAAAATCACCGTTGCGATTGACACGCGCAGATCGGACAAGTTTCCTTCCGGTTTCGAAGTGGTTGTCAGCGGCGGAACTCAAGGCGCCGGGATCGATGCGATCGAATGGGCGCTTCAGGTTGAGTCGCTGGGGGCCGGAGTGATTCTTCCGACCAGCATGGACACTGATGGGATGCAGACCGGATACGATCTTCCGATGACCCGCGCCATTGCCGACGCGGTTAACCTTCCGGTTATTGCTTCCGGAGGGGCCGGTTCGCTCGAGGATTTGTATGATGGTATTGCCGAAGGACATGCGACTTCCCTTTTAGTCGCTTCCATTGTGCACTTCGGTATATTTACGATCCGTCAGATAAAAGAATACTTGGCCGGTCGTGGTCTTTCCGTTCGCCTTGAGTGATCGAGACACTTTGATTCATTACCGATGACCAATACCGATTCTCAAGCCTTCTTTTCGTCTGATGACTGAAAATGTTCAACAAAACAACAAAGACGGTTTGAGAGGCGCTCCTTCTTAAGAATTGATAAGACTTGTGAGAGGTTGCGCCCTAAATGAAAGTTATAAAAGACATGAAACAGCTTTTAACAGGTAACGAAGCCATTGCACGTGGCGCGTGGGAAGCCGGAGTTCAGCTTGTTTCCGGATACCCCGGAACACCCTCCACAGAAATTCTCGAAAACCTCAGCAAGTTTTACAAGGATGATGTCTTCTGTGAATGGGCCCCGAATGAAAAAGTCGGCTTCGAGGTTGCTCTCGGCGCTTCTTCGGCGGGGGCACGTGCGATGACCACCATGAAGCATGTCGGTCTGAATGTTGCGGCCGACCCATTGATGACATTTTCTTATATTGGTGCCGTCGGCGGTTTCGTCGCGGTGGTTGCCGACGATCCAGGAATGAATTCGTCGCAAAATGAACAGGATACCCGCGAATTTGCCATGTTCGCGAAGGTTCCTGTTATCGAACCCTCGGATTCCGCCGAAGCCCTTGATTTTGTCAAAGAAGCGTTCGAAATCTCGGAAAAGTACGGCACACCGGTGATCCTTCGATCGACCACAACCCTAAGCCATTCCCGCGGATGTGTGCAAGAGGGGGAACGTCTCGATTTGGGACGTACCATTCGCTTTGAAAAAGATCCGATGCGTCACGTTCCGATTCCGGCATGGGCCCGAACGATGCGCCTGCGTCTGATTGAACGTCTGGGCAAGCTCCAAGAAGCCGCCTCGGAATCTCATTTAAACCGTGTTGAGTGGAAAGACCGTCGAGTCGGCATTATCACTCACGGTGTTACATATCAACACGTTCGGGAAGTTTTTCCCGAAGCCTCGGTCTTGAAACTCGGGTGGTGTTACCCATGGCCCGACAAGCTTTTTCGAGAATTTGCCTCCGAGGTGGATCAGGTTATCGTCATTGAAGAGCTTGAGGATCTGATCGAAGAGCATGTGAAAGCAATCGGTATTTCCTGCGTCGGCAAAAAACTCAATGACGAAGAGCTCGTTCCGCGTGCCTACGAAATCAACGTCGATGTTTTGCTCAAGGTTCGTGCCAGGCTTACCAAGGCTGGGCTCTATCCTTTCGAGCCGATCGCGTTGATGACACCCAAAAAAGATAATCCGAACAAAGGGAACATTCCCCCATTGCCTGCTCGTCCCCCGGTTCTCTGTCCGGGCTGCCCTCACCGCGGGATCTTTTACGCACTCGGTAAATTCGATGTCGTCGTTACCGGTGATATCGGTTGCTATACACTCGGGGTTGCCCAGCCGCTGAGCCGAATTGATACTTGTACCTGCATGGGGGCCGGCGTGACAATGGCTCATGGGATGCAAAAAGTAGGGAATGACCGTCGTGTTGTCGGAATTGTTGGGGATTCCACATTCTTTCATTCCGGGATTACCGGTCTTCTCGACGTCGGTTATAACAAAGGAAAGTCGGTCACGATTGTCCTCGATAACCGTATTACCGCGATGACCGGACATCAAGACAATCCTGGAACCGGAAAAACGATCGTCGGCGAAGAAACATTCACCGCCTCGATATCTGAAATCGGGCGGGCGGTCGGGATCAAAAATATCGCCGAGGTGATTCCGTTTAAACTGAAAGAGACTCTTGCCATCTTAAAAAAGGCCATTGAATCCGATGAATCCTGGCTCATCGTCTCGACTGCCCCCTGTCCACTTGCCTACCGAAATGTTACCTCTCAACCGCTTGTGGTCAACCCGAATCAATGTAAAAAATGTAAGGCTTGCCTGAAGCTCGGCTGCCCGGCGATTGAGAAAGTGGGTGAAGAAATCCGCGTCAACCAGCTTCTTTGCAACGGTTGCGGTCTCTGTACCGAGGTCTGTGCGTTCGGGGCGCTTGTTTCCGCCGCAGAGCAGAAAGGGGAATGATCGAAATGACTAATGTAACAGCCAAAAGTAAAATCGAAACCGAAACCCAGAGTATTGTTCTGGTCGGTGTCGGTGGTCAGGGGATTCTCCTTGCGAGTGCAATTATCGCCCGCACGATCATGGAGTCCGGTTATGATGTTAAGATGAACGAAATCCATGGGATGGCGCAACGCGGCGGGTCGGTCGTGGCTCAAATTCGTTTGGGAAGCGAAGTGGCAAGTCCTTTGGTTCCTCTCGGAACGGCGAAAGTTCTCGTATCGCTCGAACGGATTGAGGCCATGCGGTACATCGACTTTCTTGCCCCCGATGGTCTTGCCATCGTTTCGGACCAGGCGATCATTCCCGTGACCTCGTCTGTCGGGGCAACACCTTATCCGAAAATCGACGAGGAAGCTCTCCGGAGCATTTTTCCGAGGCTGATCTATGTTCACGCAATGGCACAGGCTGAAAAAATCGGCGATGTCCGGGCAGTGAACACCGTTCTGCTCGGAGCCCTCTCAACCCAGTTTCCTTTTCCCGTCGAGCATTGGGAGAAATCAATTCAAACGACGGTCAAACCGAAATTTGTCGATGTCAATCTGAAAGCTTTCGATATCGGCCGCAATTTGAAATAACGGTCGTAACGTTCTGTGTTTTTTGGTTTTATCGTTGCCCTCTTCAAAAACAAAGAGGGTGCCGATAGGCTTTTTGAGACGATCCCTTTGTTTCTGTGTTCTGCTTGAACAGCAGGGCTTTTTTTGGTATTATCAGACGGCATCAAGCCAATGAAAACGGTTACAGGAAATCGATGAGATCAGAAAGGAAAGAGAGATGGGCAGCGAAGAATTGGTAGAGGGAATAAGTGCTGTTGGGTGTACCGATTGGTCCGTACGCGATTTTCACAGTTTTGAGATTACCAAGGGGACCACCTATAATTCCTTCCTCATCTGTGATCAAAAAAACGCCCTGATCGATACCGTGAAAGCCCCTTTTGCCGATCGATTTCTCCGGAATCTGCGCGAAAAGATCGACCTTGCCAAGATCGATTACCTGGTCTGCAATCACCTGGAACCCGACCATGCGGGCGCTCTCCCGACCGTGATGAAAGCGCTCCCCCATGTCACCCTCTTGTGCAATGCAAAGTGCCGTGCCGAACTCAACGGCTATTTTCAAACCGATGGGTGGAACATCCGCACAATCACACCAGGAGACTCCGTCAGTCTCGGAACACGCTCACTGACCTTTGTGAATACCCCGATGGTTCATTGGCCCGAATCGATGGTAACCTACTGTCCGGAAGAATCAATTCTCTTTTCGAGCGACGCCTTCGGTCAGCATCTTGCCACAGGTTATCTGTTCGATGACCAGTTCCCGTGTGAGGAACAGTTGACGGAGGCAAAAAATTACTTCGCAAACATTGTAGCCCCGTACAGCCGCCAGGTCTTGAAAACCCTTGATACGGTTTCGACCCTCGGTCTCAAGATGATCGCACCAAGTCATGGGCTGATTTGGCGCAGTCGCATTGCCGATATTCTTTCGGCCTATCGCGACTGGGCCTCCGGGAAATACGCCGCCAGAGTTGTCCTTCTCTTCGATTCAATGTGGGAGAGTACAACCCGGATGGCCGAAGAGATTCAGCGTGGCATTCGTGCGAAATCGGAATCCGTGGAAGTGGTTCTGCTCCATGTTCGCCGGAATCCTCTCTCTCGCATTGCGCTGAATTTTCTTGATGCGCCCTGTGTGGCAGTCGGAAGCCCCACACTCAACGCCGAGATGATGCCTTGGCTTTCCGCGGCGCTTACCTATATTAAAGGCTTGAAATTCCGTCCTAAACATGGGATTGCGTTTGGTTCGACCGGTTGGGGTCCCGGCGGGGTGGAGTCGGTGGCGCGCTGGTTTGAGGAGGCTAAGTATACGCTCCTTTCTCCCGCGATTCGAGCGATGTTCCGTCCCGACGATGCGATTCTCGATTCCTGTCGGGCGGCGGGAGCCCTTCTTGCCGAAAAGGCCCTTGAAACCGCGGAGTAATCGTTTTCCGCGACTCTTGCTGTTTTATTTTCCGATTGGACAAGTTGCACGGCTCTTTGTCCGATCTTGTTTTGGCGGATCATCATCGAAGAAGTTGCCAAAACGTCAGAAGTTTCCTTTTTCTCAACGACCTTCGGAGCAACAACAATGGCAAAATTCGGCTTTTTTTCGATGAGTGAGCTTTTGGCGTCTCCCCGACTCCGCCCGATTGTCGAGCGTCTTCATCCGGCCGCCGTGATTGCGACGGTGAAGGGAGTTTACGAAGATGTGGTCGGTGAGATGTATTCCGCGGCGACGGAGCGCCGAAACCCGGAACTTGCTGAACTGACCGATAAAATCCTCGCCCGTCTTCAAGATGTCGAAAGAAAAGAGAACACCCTCCTCATCGATGCATCAGGGGTTCTTTTTGCCTCACCCGGATCTGAGCCGCTCCTAAGCCGGGCTGCGATCGACGAAATGATCTGGTGTCTTGATGTTTCTCTTGCCGGTCTCGGACCAGAGGAAGAGGAACGACCGGTAGATTCCGATCGGTGGATTCGTAGCGTATTCCCTTCGGCGTCAAAGACGGCATCGGAATTCTGCTCGATCACCAATGCTGAAGATGTTCTCTTTTTCGGGACCACGGAACAAGCTGAACTTGCACTGATTCAAACTTACTGCGCCCGTAAGATATTGGGCATTGCCCGTCGGGACCTTTTCGAGGATGCCGAAGGGAATCGGTTTGCGGACAGGATTTTTCTTCCAAAAGAACGCCTTCACGAAGTCGGTGCATCAAACAAGGTGCGTCTTGACGATTTCCTTGAACTTTGTTCTCAGGATACCGGTTTAATCTGGCTTGCTTCCGGGGTCCATTCGGATATGGCTCCGACTCTCACCGCTGGGGACCTAACCACCCTGCGCAACCATGCCCGTCTCTATAATATTCCGGTGATTGGTCGCTACGATTTTGCGCCGTTGCTCGACCTTTCGAATCAGATTACCGGGTCGATTCTCCCGCTGGTCAAATTGAATTTACTCGATTACGATCTGATCCTGACCGGAGGCGGACAACTTTTGGGTGGGCCGAATTGCGGAATTCTGATGGGACGAAAAGCTTATCTCGAACCGATTCGCCGAGCTGGATTTGACCGACTTTTTGCCGCGCATCGCGCCGACTTGGCGGGGTTGGTCGAGACGCTCCGGATTTCGCGTTCCCGTGACAGAGCCGAAATGGAAATTCCGGTGTTAAAAATGATGGCTGCGCCGAAAGCGAATCTAATCAACCGAGCCGAACGCCTCGCTCCGCAGTTACGGGCTACAGCGGCGGTGCGCTCGGCCGAAGTGGTTGAGTGCGAGACTTCTCTCTACCCCGGTGGAACGCGCGGAAAGATGCCTTCCGTTGGAATACTGATACATCCTGCGAAAAACAGCGCATCAGAGCTCGATTCTTTCCTGAGAAAGGGAAGACCCGGATTGAAAGGGCGGGTAAAAGATGATACAATTATCATAGATCTTAAGACCGTTCCTCCTCGTTGGGATCAGGTCATTCTTTCCGTTTTCGAAAAAATGTACGGATGAAACTCGACCGTTGTGTTCTCCCCTTTTTGGGCCTTGTGCTCATCTGTATTCCGAACCTGGCGGTTTCGGACGAGGGGGTACTCCCGTCTCCCGGGGAAAAAGATACGGATTCCGCCCCGTTCGTTTTTCATCTTATCCCTCCTGCGGCCCAGGGGATTGCCGATCTGACGGCTACCGAAAATACGTGGGCCCGGTTTGCGCCCCGAAGCTGGGTGCGTTTTCAGACGACGGTTGTTTCCGGTAGTGATGCCGAACCAATCCGATCGGTCACCGAGGTCAAGCAGATTCTCGAAAATATCGACAAAAAAACTTACACCCTCCGACGATGTGTTTCGGTCCAGACCGGTGCCCAAGAGCTGGTCCGTAACCCGAAATTGATTACCTACAACTTTTACGACCGAGCGGCAGAATCCGGTTTAACCTCCGTACCCGGTCCCTGCGACAACATCACTATCAACGTCAGTCTCAAAAAACCCGATAACCCCATCTTTCAAGATATGGGGAGGATTACCCGAACGGTTCCATGTTACGTTCGCATTTTCAATAAACGGATAGAAAATCGCCGAGAAGAGACGAAAATATGGTACTCCCCTGTGATCTTTCCCCATCTGCTGAGGCAGGAGTCCCGTATTTTTGTCCTTCCGGAAGATGAGAACGACCAAGAGACCCTTTACCGCTCATCGACGAAGGAAATCTGGAAAAATTCCGTCGACCTTCGTTTCGGACTGGTGAAAGACTGGATGACCTTGATGACCGAGACAGATGCCAATGGTCAAGTTCGTTCCCAAGTGACCACCCTTCACTCGAGCCAAATTCCTGGGGGAGTTCTCAGCGAAACGGCGATCGAGTACGATGCCGATGGTGTCCAGGTTTTGCGAAGCGATTCGCGGCTCCTCGATTATTACGCGGCTCCGAGGTGACTTGCGGGCACAACCGCACAAAAAGGCAGAAATACCACATGAATATGATCTTTATGATATTTCTCTCGGTTTTTCTGACCGGAACTTTTTCACTCTGTACCGCCGAACCCGAAAAGTACGGCGTCGGCACGAATGCACAATTTCACGAACCGGTCAGCCTTCAGCTCCACAGCCTCCGGAACGGTGTCCTGACCAATCCCGAAAAAGTTTTCCGCACGGCTTCGGAATACGGCTTGATCGAAGCCGAACATTCTGCCCATTTAAAAAATCTGAAAAAGAGGATTGTCGGAAATCTTTCCGGGGGTACAGATGTCGATCATGATGCTGTACTTTCTTCGTGGCAAGCCGATTACCCCGCCATTCCAAAGACGACCCGGGGAATTGGGGTTCCTCATTTCGATATCGAAGACGAGTCGGCTTTTTTGAAACACAGATTGAAGATAACCGTACGAACCTGGAACAGGTCGCTTGGTAAAATTCTTTATCGCAAAAATCACGACATTCCCGAAGCGGATTTTTGTGGGAGGGTTTTAGTATTGACGCAAACTTCTTCGGGGCAAAATCAGAAAGGAATTGGGTGAAATAATGTTTGAAGGAAATGCAATCATCGGACAGAGCGGTGGGCCAACTTCCGTTATCAATGCAAGCCTTTGTGGTGTCGTCCAAACTTGTTTAAAAAAGGGAATGGTCGGCGAATCGTCCCGTATCAATAAGGTGCTCGGCATGAAATACGGGATCGAAGGCTTCATGCAAGATCAGCTGATTGATCTCGGTGCCCAACCTGCGGATGTCATCGAAGGGCTCAAGACGACACCCTCCAGTGCGCTCGGCAGTTGTCGATACAAGCTCAAGGATTCCGATTTTGAGCCGGTTCTCGAAAAACTTAAGAAATACGACATCCGTTATTACTTTCTGATAGGAGGTAACGACACGATGGATACGATCCACCGGGTCGAAGCCTACTGTAAGTCCCAAGGGTACGATTTGCGCGGAGTTGGTATTCCGAAAACGGTCGATAACGATCTTTTTGCGACCGATCATACTCCCGGCTTTCCCTCGGCAGCACGTTATGTCGCTCTTTCGGTTAAGCAGGCCGGCATGCTCGCCCGCGACATGAAAAAGGTCGACCAGTACGTCATTTTCCAAACCGTCGGACGGAGTGCCGGTTGGCTTCCCGCTGCAGCGGCGTGTGCCAAAGATGACGAAGATGATGCGCCACACATCATTCTTCTGCCGGAGCGTCCTTTTGTGAGAGAGCAGTTCCTCGAAGAGGTTCGCCGAACCTACGACAAGTACGGTTGGGTCAGTATCGTTTGCGGAGAAGGTGTCTGTTATGCCGACGGCCGACCCGTCAGCGCCTCCAACGTTGCCGATAATTTTTCAAATGTCGAGTTTGGCGCAATGGCCGGTACCAGTGCCGCAATGATGCTTCATCGCATGATTGCCGATGAATTCGGCTGGCGCGGTGAATTTCAGATTACCGAATCCCTCCAGATGTCAGCTGCCGATCGTGCAGTGGCGCTTGATATTGACGAAGCTTGGCGTTGTGGCGAGCGTGCGGTTGACCTGGCCCTGGCCGGCGACTCTGGGGTGATGGTTACGATGAACCGTCTTTCCAACAATCCCTACAAGATCGATTTCGGCACGGTTCCTCTGTCCGAGGTCGCCAACGGGGAAAAACCGATGCCCGACAATTTCATCTGCAA
Source organism: Thermoguttaceae bacterium (assembly GCA_050943135.1). Lineage (GTDB taxonomy): Bacteria > Planctomycetota > Planctomycetia > Pirellulales > Thermoguttaceae > RUG695. The sequence continues at coordinate 119,857 of JBMNOP010000003.1, forward strand.
TGATCGGCTCTTCGTGACCGGGGAGTGTATCGATTATCTCAAACCTTTGGTCGGCGAAATGCCGAAGTATGTTCGTCTTTACAAATGATTATTGTGGGGAAAAAACAATGGATCGAAAAGAATTCTTGAAATCGCTGGTTGCCGCCGGGCTTGGTTCCTCGGTGGTGACCTACGATGAGATCTCGTTGATGGCCCAAGGGGGGAAAGACGGAACTCCCGATATGGTTGCGGTTCTCGGTGGCGAACCTGCCGCGATGTTCAAAAAAGGGATCGAAGCTTTTGGCGGAATGGGCAAGTATGTGAAGAAGGGAGATCGCGTTGTTCTCAAGCCGAACGCCGCCTGGGATCGCACGCCGGAACTGGCTGCCAACACGAACCCGGAACTGATGGTTGCCGTCGTGAAATCGTGTCTTGAGGCAGGTGCCAAAGAAGTGGTCGTTTTCGATCACACCTGCGATAACTGGAAGAAGAGCTACGAGAACAGCGGTATCGAAAAAGCCGTGACCGAAGCCGGTGCGAAAATGATCCCCGCCGATGCGGAAGATTATTATCGGGAAATTGATCTTCCACAAGGAAAGATCCTTCGAAAGGCCAAGGTGCACCGAGCAATTCTCGACTGCGACGTTTGGTTCAATATTCCGATTCTCAAGGTTCACCGCGGTGCGAAAGTCACGATTTCAATGAAGAACCTGATGGGTATCGTTTGGGATCGTCAGGTTTTCCACCGCAACGATCTTTCCCAATCGATTGCCGATATCAACACAATCGAAAAGAAACCCGCTCTCAATATCGTCGATGCCTACCGTCTGATGAAATCTAACGGTCCGCGCGGTTTGGGGGAAGGGGACGTTGTTCTGACCAAAGGACTCTTCATTTCTCCCGACCCGGTTGCCGTCGATGTCGCTGCGACCAAATTCCTTGGCCAGGTTGCCGCAATGACGGTCGAAGAGGTAAATCATATCGCCTACGCCAAAGAACTCGGCCTCGGGACCACTGAATTGAACTCCCTGAATATCGAAAGGATTAAGTTATAAGGATTTCGTGATGCTCCGTAGGATCAGAATTGTTTTGGCGCTCTGCATGATCGTGGCCTTGACAGCCGTATTTTTCGATTTTTCAGACGCTGTGACACCTACCTTTGCCTGGTTGACGAAGATTCAGTTCATGCCGGCACTCACAGCTGCCCTCGGAGGTTTGGTCGTAAGTGCCGTTTTCCTGGGAGCACTCTGTATTCTTACCCTCGTTTTCGGGCGAGTTTATTGTTCCTGTGTCTGTCCGCTCGGGATTATGCAAGACATGATCGCCCGCATCCGTCGATTGTTTTACTCCAAGAAAAAGAGCAAGCTGTATCGATACCACCCCCCTTATAAAAAAACTCGTCTCTGTTTTTTGCTGGTAACTCTCGCCGCAGTGGCACTTACCTCTTTGGGGTGGACCCGTCTTTCGGTGGTCACGGGAGTTTTCGATCCCTATGCCAGTTACGGACGGATCGTAACTCATCTGCTTTATCCCCTTTGTGCATACGGAAACAATCTGTTTGTCGGTGTGGCACGTCATTTCGGCAGTATGAGGTTTTATTTGGTTTCAAATTCCGTCCAAAGTGGTTTTGCTTTTGGCGTGGCCCTCATTTCCCTGGCGATTGTCGGTTACATGGCCTGGCGTTTCGGACGCCTCTACTGTAATTCGGTCTGCCCGGTCGGAACCCTTCTCGGCTTTCTTTCGCGGAAGTCTCTCTTGCGGGTCCGCATCGATCGTGAAAAATGCATTGGGTGCCGTCTCTGTGCCGAACAGTGCAAGAGCGGTTGTATCGACATTAACCGGAAGACGGTCGAAAACGACCGCTGTGTCGTTTGCCTCAACTGTCTCGAGAGCTGCGGAAGGGGCGCCATCCGTTACGAGATTGTCAAAACAAACGCTAAACGTCCTGCCGAGGAGTCTCGGAACGACCCTGTCTCCGCAGCTTCTGCCGTCGATCTCTCGAAGCGTAAGTTTCTCGAAAAATCCGCCGGAGCATTGGCAGTCGGATCTTTTTTAACCCTTGCCGGGAAAGGGATGACTCAGGAACCCCACCCCGAAGAAGCTCCTTCTGATGAGACGGACCACAGAGGATCTCATGGGCCGAGACGTCGAAGAAGACGCCAAAGACAAGGCCAAAGCGAAAGCCAAGGAAGTCAAAAAGAAGGTCAAGGAAAAGGCCAACAAGGAGGTCGTCGACCTTGGCATGCGGTCTCTCCGCCCGGCTCGATCAGTCTCCGTCACCTTGAAAGCCGCTGCACCTCGTGCCACCTTTGTGTCGCGAGGTGTCCCCAAAAGGTGATCAAACCGGCGTTCCTGGAGTACGGAATCGGCGGAATCATGCTTCCTGTGTTGAAGTTCTCTCCGGAAGTCTTCTGCAGCTATGACTGTACTCTCTGCGGAGAAATTTGTCCGACCGGTGCCATTAAACCTTTAACGGTCGAAGAAAAACACCTGACCCAGGTCGGTCATCTTGTTTTTTTTAAGGAGTTGTGTGTTGTCTTTACCGATGAGACCAACTGCGGTGCCTGTGCCGAGCACTGCCCGACTCAAGCTGTTCGCATGGTCGACTACAAGGGGAATCTGACGATTCCGGAAATGCGTAAGCGGTACTGTGTCGGTTGCGGAGCCTGCGAATCGATCTGTCCGGTTGTTCCCGAAAAAGCCATACGGGTCAAAGGGTTTTTGGTCCATCGAGTTTCCGAACTTCCGCCGCAAGAAGAACCCGTCGAGGTAAAACTGGACAGTTTTGGTTTTTGATTCGCGTTGGAAATTTAAGAGATTGGTTGATGTTGAAAGATAAATCGGAATCCGAACGGTTTCTTCGTGACTACGCCGCCAAGTTTTGCGAAGATCTCATGAAAAGTCATTTCGCGATATTGGCAGAAATTGCCGGAAAGATCTTGGCGACGAAACGGAGCGGGAACCGCATTTTTATCGCCGGTAACGGAGGGAGTGCGGCAACGGCCTCGCATATGGGCAACGATCTGCTCAAAGGCGCGCGTCGGCTCGGAAGAGAAGGGTTTCGTGCCTTTGCCCTTTGTGATTCCCTTTCGATCGTTACCTGTCTGGCGAATGATTTTTCCTACGACGACATCTACTCCATTCAGTTGCGTACCTATGCCGAACCGGGAGATCTTTTCATCGCTTTCAGCGGAAGCGGCAACTCTCCCAACATAGTGAACGGTGCGAAAACGGCGCAAGAGATGGGGCTCTTTACCATACAATTCGGGGGACGTGACGGAGGGAAACTTAAAGATTATTCCGATTTATCCCTTATCGCTCCGACCGATTCCATGGAACAACTCGAAGACATGCATATGCTCTATGAGCATGCGATTGTCTCGCTCCTTCAGCGGATCCTTGACGACGAATTCGATATCGAGATCGTCAGGTACCCCAAGCGAGGGTTTCCATTTCGATACGCTCTCTTCGACTTCGATGGGACGCTCAGCCTGATTCGCCAAGGTTGGCAAGATGTCATGATCCCCTATTTCATCGAGGTTCTCGAGGCCTGTCCCGGGGTCAAGGATGACGTGAACAAGACGGTGACTGATTTCGTCGACCTCTTGACGGGGAAGCAGACAATCTACCAGTGTATCCGCCTGGCCGAAGAGGTTGCCGCGTGCGGTGGCGATCCTCTCGGTCCGGCAGAGTATAAAGCTGAGTATCACCGCCGTCTTTCCGAGAGGATTAAGGAGCGTATCGAGTCCCTCAAGAGCGGGAAAGCCGATCCGGACGACTACATCGTTCCCGGAGGACGTACGTTCCTGACAGAACTGCGCGATCAGGGGATCACACTCATTCTGGCCAGCGGAACCGACGAACCGTTTGTTCGCGAAGAGGTTGAGCTTCTGAAGTTGACCTCATTCTTCGAACCGCACATCCATGGCGCGCGCGACGATTACAAAACCTTCTCAAAGGAGATAGTGATTAAACGCCTTCTGAAAGAGAACAACCTTTCGGGCGAGCAGCTCCTCGGCTTCGGCGACGGTTTTGTCGAAATCGAAAATGTCCGTGCCGTCGGCGGTTACGCCGTCGGGGTCGCGACCGACGAAGAGCGCCGCCGTGGTATCAATCCCTGGAAACGCAACCGTCTCCTTGAGGCCGGAGCAGACAGCATTATCCCCGATTATTCGGACCCGGAAAGACTTATCCGTTTTCTACGCCGTTAGAGGGAGAGCGTTAGTTTCCGAAAAAGTTGCCCTGCGGGAGTCGTATGAAAAACCAAGAAGATTCTCTTTTTGCCAGAATAATCTTGATCATTTTTTTTCTGGCGCTGGCTCTGGGGGGGTATCTCTTCTCAGGTTCGAAATTCACGTCGCTCATCACTTCGATCGGGCCGTTAAACGTGATGAATTTATCCGGCACCTTTCGGACCTACATGATCATCCAGTTTATCGCGCTGGTTCTCTCTCTCATTTTGTTTTTCAAGCTCTGCATTGATCTCTTTCCTCGGAAACGTGTTGGGTCCGTCACCAATAAGGAAAGTTTGTGGAGCTTTGTTCGACGATGTCTCGGCTTTCTGAGCATCGGAGGCGCGATACTCCACATTTCGTGGTTTTTCCTCTGTTTTTTCCGTCATTTTTCCAATCTCTTCGGAAAAAATCCGGAAGAGTATCTTTCCTCACGAAAATCGCAGCGTGAAGAGGAGAATCATCTTCCAAAAGAACCTCTTTTCAATCGTGTCGGAAAATTCATTTCGCTCGCCAAGGGAGAATACAAAAATTCTTTGCAAAGGTCGTCTACCCCCTTTTTAAAAGGAATGCTCTCCCTCTTGTATTGGGCGCTTCTCTCGCTCCTTCTTGTGGCCATGATTCGCTGGCAAGCCGGATCCGACGGCTGTGAATATTGTTGGAAAGGTGACACTCAGGTCCAAAAAGAAACCGAGGCCAAAATCATCGGATATCCGATCCGTCGTTATGTAGAGATTCCCGGCAAGGCCGAATTCGAATATCTTAACGAAATGACCCAAAGAGTAAAAATCTCGCTGGGCCAGGTCCGATATCACGAAAACCCGGATGAGATGAATCGTCTTTCCGAGCAGTACGAAGCATCGAAGACATGCTGGCGACGGTTCGTTCTGGGGCTACTCCTTTTTTATGCGGTTTTTTTGCGAGTCATTCTTGCCGGATGTTACTGGCTCGTTTACATACTTTCTCCCCGGCGTCCGTCGGCCGGATTCGATCGTGCTCGTTCCGATCTCGGGAAGGGGAAGGGGAAGAAACCGAATATTTCCATTTCGGATTTTCCTCTGAATCCTCCGGTTTCAGACAGAATGCCTGATCTTTTGCTGGTCTTCGGTTGCGGTATGGAGCTCTCTCCGGAAGATTTGAAAGCCCTTTTGAAAACGAAACCGGCAGTTTCCAAGTTCTACGGGAATGTCGTTCAGCGAGGAGAGGATGTTTCGAATCCTTCGGATCCGCTAACCGACGAATTCGCCGAATTTCTTGCACGAGATGCTTTGGTCGTCTCGAACATGGTTGTTTTCATTGATTTATGCCGCCTTCCGACGAGCGATTTCCTCGGAGAAATCTTTTATAAGATCTTGGAGAAAACCCCCCAGGTCGGAAAATGTTGGATTGTCCTCTCGAATGGCGAGGGACTTCGGCGCTCTTCGGCCGATCTCAAAGCCGTGGAACAGCGGGTGACTGACTGGAAAGAGCACCTTACGGACCTTCAAAACCAGATCCGAAAGCGATCGGAGCGATTCGCTTCCTTGGAGTTGGTTCCGATTGACTGGTACGACAGTCAAAAGCGGACCCTTCGTTCCGACGCCAAGTTTGTTTCCGTTTTCCGCAGCGAGCTTGACGAGTATTTCATCAAGGATGAAACCGATCCTTCGTTTTTGTACGCACCCCTCTTTAACGAATCGAAAAAGATCATCCTCAAGATCTTTGAGGATTACCGAACCCGGCGAGAGAATGTTCCTTTCGATCAGGAAGATCGAAGAGCCTTACTTCGAGAACTCTTTCGAGAAAACGTTAGGGCAGGGGAGTCAAGTCTTGATTCCCTCTATCGCACCGGAACATCGGTTGTCCAAGATACGTCCGAGATGCTTCGGCTTGCCGTGGCGGTGAAAAACGGGATTGGCAAGGCTTTCGGAAAAGTGGAGAGAACGGTGGAGCAGGGGCAACAGGTTGTCGACAACGTGGTCAAAACGGCCCGGGGCGACATGGTTCTCATCCCGAAGACGGTCTCGCACCTGGTCAACACGTTATTCCCAAAAAGGAAGGACTCACGATCGAAAATCGACACCGCAGACCGTACGGATCGGTACAACGCGTATCGAAAATTGGCAACCAGGCTCACCGAATATGCTCTGGTTCTCGAATTCCAAGGGATGCCGGTTATCGATTTGACCAATCGGGTTGGCAAGATGATGGCGTTTTTTCCCTCCGCCTCCGCACTTTTCGAGTGTGAAGATCTTGAACAGGTTCTATCGCAAATCGCCGAAAAAATAAGCCGAACCGAGAGAGAAGGGGAGCTCTCCGCCTCTTGAGACCTGAGGTTTCTCGCACCGTAACACAGATGAACCGTCTATGGACTTTAATATGATGATGGCAGGACAAATGAAGATACCGTTGATTTCTCTTGTCGGTCTGACATCGGTCGGGAAGACCGCTTTTCTGAGAACTTTTCTTCGTGATCCGTCGCTCGGAGAAATCAATGCTGCCGCTGGGACAACCTGTGAGCCCGACGATTACACACTCTGGTTGAACGATCGAAAAGAGCCTCTCTTTGTCCTTTCCGATACACCTGGGATGCAACGTCTGATCGGACTGGGCGCTCGCATGAAAGAACAGTTCACGAATCGAGCGTTTGACACTTTTTCCATTGCGGAAATCTGCGAAACCATCCCAAACGGAGATGATCCTGCCGCAGATTCCTTCTGTCATGACCGGCCCTCGTGGCGAAAAATCCACGAGAGCGATCTTCTCTTGACGGTTCTCGATGTTACGGAAAACCCCAGTAATTCCGATTCTCGCGACATGATCCCCTTTCTGACCTTGTGCCGGAAGGAGAAACCGGTTGTCGTTGTTCTCAATAAGGTTGGTTCCGCTTACGAAGAGATTTCCTTCCGGTCCGAGTGGGAAAAGATCCTTGATGACGAGAAACTGAGGTATCTTCCCTATGACGCTCACGATCGGGATATCGACGACGAATCGGCTCTTTTCGATACTCTGGCCGACTTGATCCCGTCGCTGGGCCGGAAGCTGGAGCAGATAAAGAACATACGTCGTAACGAAGAGGAAAAACGGCGCGAAGACGCGTTGAACGATGTTGCTCGCTACCTGTTGCAAGTGGCTCGAACGAAAGAGTTTTTGGGAAAAAGAAAAGGGGGACAGAACCGTTTTGAATCGGAAGAAGCCGAGAAGCAGCTTTTTCGCGATCTTGCGATCACCGAAAAGAAATTCGTCGAAAAGATCACGTCTGTATGGGGATTTCGCCCGAACGTCGTGGCCGACACCGGCGAATTTTCCGACAATGTTCAATATGCCCATCGGGTTGAGGTCTCTCTCAAACGACGTCGGATCGCGGCCGGGGCCGCAGTCGGTGTCTCGGCAGACCTTCTTTTTTGCGGTTTTTCGCTCGGGGCGGGGTCTCTTCTCGGAGCTGCGGTCGGCGGTGCGCTCGGATGGGCGTGTGACAAAGCTGCAAGCTCGGGAAGCTCGTCCGCGAAGTTGGTTTTTTTTGTTCCCGATATTAAATACCTCGAAACCGCCCTCGATCGGAGTCTGGGACTCTATCGGGCCCTCTCCCGGCGTGGACATGCGGTGCCTGTTTCTTCCCCCATCAAATTGAAGGAGATGCCGCTTCTCGATGCACCGGAAGCGATTGAAGAGCTACAACGCCAACAGGCTTCCGGGACCGACTTGGCGAGTGGCCTTGTGGCACTTCCCATGACGATCTTCGAGAAAATTCAACAGTTCCAAGATGCCGACTATTCCGAAAGAGCCGCTCGAAAAATTGTGGATTTCCTCAAAAAAGTTCCGCAAGAGTCCTAAATTCGCACACATGGTCGACAAACGATTTCCCCCTCAGGAGTATATATAGCAGGAGTATATATAGAATGAATCCGATAGATATTGTTAGCCTCAAAACGCGGGTCGTGATGGCGTACGGGGGATTGCAAGCCCCGGAAGTCGAAGTGTTTCTTGCCGACGGAACGCGTGCTTCAGCCCTGGGCGGGAGTATCCGAGGCGATGCGGAACCACTTGTAAGGCTTGCCAACGAAAAACTCGCGGACGAGCTCTTCAGCCGCCCCGCAGACCAACAATTACAAATCGATATCCTTTTACGTGAATTGGACGGCACTGCCAACCTCTCCCATCTCCGAAAAGAGATTTTGTTTCCCGTGTCGATGGCCGTCAGCAAGGCAGCCGCCGCACATTATGGAATGCCGCTCTATCGCTATTTGGGCGGGGTCGACACTTCGAGCCTTCCGATTCCGATGATTTCGATCATGCATGGAGAAGACGAAGGCAATCCCTGGACATTATCCCTTCTTCCGTTTAACTTTTCGACCTTTTCGACCGCACTGAAAGAGTGTCAGAAAATTATCGGGCGCTTACGTTTGTCGACGGGCGAATCAACGCGGGAAAAGAATTGCGAAGGACAAATCGAAATTCTCCGAAATATTCTGCGAGAATCGGAATATACCTCCGCGATAGAGATTTGTCTTGAAACAAAAAGCCCCGACGTGAAAACCGTCAGAGCGAGAAAGAACCTGCGATCGTCCGAGGCTTTTCTCCGCACGATCAAATCGGGAGAAATCTTCGATGTCGGTAGCCTGGGAACAGTGAGCGATCTGTTTGCACTTGTGGATTCGAAAAAAAGAGACGCCATTCTCGATGTTGGCCATGGGGTTCATTGCTGCGAAAACTTTCTTGCTGATTTTTCCGTTGCGGCGAAACTTCGCCGGCTCAAGCTCGACTCACTCACCAATGGAAAAAATCTCAATTTGGTCAACAGACTTTTTGAAATCGAAAACGATCTCGGAACAGAGGCGCGTTACACGGGAAAAAACCAGAGGATAAACCGGTAACAAACAAAGCCGATCCCTCAAATGCCGATCCGAAAATTGTATGATGGTAACAAATTTCCATTCAAACTCGCCACATTCCTCCTGAATTCCTTCTTTGTTTCTATCCCGAAAAACGTCGGATAATGTATATTATGTTCGGTTGGTGGTGCGAAGGCCACTCAAAACAAGGGTTTTCGGAAAACATTCCTTACTGGATTTAGGACTCTTCTTTATCGTGGAATCCTCTTCCCCGCCTCTCATCCCTCGGTCCGGTCAATCGATCCCCAAGCGATTCCGTCGACCTCGGTCGACTTCTCGATAGATTCTTCTTTGCTTTACAATCGACATTGACGAAAAGACTTTCTAAGAATCCCGTAGTCTCGACTTGCCTCCTCCGATACCTTTGGGAAGTGCCCGGCAAGATTTGGCTTTTGGCTTTAAGAGGAGACGCGTTCCCGACCCACAAAAGTCCGGTCCCCTTGCCTGTATACGAAACCGGGAAAAAGAATTGGACTGGAATATTTGTGGAAAAGAGAGTATAATTCCCCCCGGCGTTCCGAGGGGGAAATTGAATCGTGGTCTGGTACCGCTTTTGGTGCCGGAATCCCTGGTTTAAGCGTTTTACACATTCCTTACCGTCATGTCCCGAGAAAATCAGGAAAAATACGATAAGATCTTTATCGAAAACTTCAAAGCGACTCCCGAGCAACTCCCGGGATTGACCTATCAGAGTATTCCCTCCTGGGATTCCGTCGGACATATGGCGATGGTTGCCGAACTCGAGGATGCTTTCGATATTATGCTCGAGATGGACGACATCATCGACCTCTCCTCCTACGAAGAAGGGAAACGGATCTTAGAGAAATACGATATCGGGTTCTAGGATGTTTTTCGATTTGCTAAGCCGATTTCACGAGAGAATCGCGCTGATAGAAGAGGATTCTCGATGTCGCACCTATCGGGAACTGCTTGAACTCGGAGAATGTTTTTCGGCACCGCTTCGGGAAAGATCCCTTTTGTTTCTGGTCACCACGAACAGCACGGCCTCGATCGCCGGCTATATCGGCTTTTTGCGTCGAGGGATCGTTCCCGTTTTACTCAATAACACCATCTCGAAGGAACTCTTTGACGACCTTCTGGCCATTTACTCCCCCGAATATGTCTTTCTTCCCTCGTCCCGTGCCGCGCTTGCCGGCCCGTCGGTTCTGCTCAAGGAAGAGGAAGGGTATCGGCTCTATGAACAGAGAGAGGGAATCCATTCGAATCTCAACCCGGATCTGGCTCTTGTCCTGACCACATCCGGAAGTACCGGAAGTCCGAAATTGGTTCGGCTTTCCGAAAAGAACCTTCGGAGCAACGCCGAGTCGATTATCGAGTATCTTCGGATTCGTCCCGAGGACCGGGCGATGACCACGATGCCGATGGCTTACTCCTATGGCCTTTCGATAATCAATTCTCATCTCTTGGCGGGAGCCTCGCTGATCGTGACCGAGTCTTCGCTGACGCAGCGAGGTTTTTGGGATCTGCTAAAGTCCGCTCGGCCGACGACGCTCGGCGGAGTCCCCCACACTTACGAGATGCTCAAAAAAATGCGCTTCGGACGAACCCACCTCACTTCGTTGCGCTACCTGACCCAGGCCGGAGGGCGCCTTTCTCCGGAACTCGTCACGGAATTTGTCGAACTTTGTGCCCGAAATAACGCACGGTTCATCGTTATGTACGGGCAAACCGAAGCGACGGCACGAATGGCTTATCTTCCCTGGGAAGTTGCCGCACAGAAACCTTCGAGCATCGGCCTTCCGATCCCCGGTGGTACGCTTTCGTTGGAAGACGAAGAGGGTAGGCCGATCGCGGAGACAGATGTTTCCGGCGAACTGATATACAAAGGCCCAAATGTTTCGCTCGGGTATGCCGAATCGCTCGACGATCTGACCAAAGGGGACGAAAACAACGGAGTCCTTCATACCGGCGATATTGCCCGGCGGGACGCCGACGGTTTCTACTACATCGTCGGGCGAAAAAAACGTTTCTTAAAAGTCTTCGGAAATCGGCTGAATCTGGATGATGCCGAACGCATTCTTCGCAAGGCCGGTTTTGACGTGGTCTGCTCGGGACGGGACGATCTCCTTCGTATCTACATGACCGAGCATTCGAATCGCGAGTCGATCGTTTCTTTCCTATCCGACCGAACCGGACTCCATCATTCCGCGTTCGAGGTCGTTTTCGTTCGCTCGATCCCGCGCGGTGATTCCGGAAAGGTTCTCTATGCCCAGCTGGAAAAGGAGGTCGTATGAACGCAATAGACATCCTTTTCGAAACCGCTCCGTACGGCTGGGATCAAAAAACGAAAGAAGACTACTATCTTCGTGAGCTTAAGGAACGAACCGAATTTCACCGAGCGCGTTCGGCCTCTTACACACACATCACAGACGCACTCGGCTGGGATCAGGCGCACGTCGGCTCTATTGCCGATATTCCGTTCTTCCCCGTTCGACTCTTCAAAGACTTTGAGTTGCGGAGTGTGGAAGAGTCGGAGGTTTTCAAAACAATGACCTCTTCCGGAACGACCGGTCAGCGGGTTTCGCGTATTTTTCTCGACCGCGCAAACTCCCTGCGTCAGACAAAAGTCCTGGCGAAGATTTGTTCCGATTTCCTCGGCTCCAAACGCCTGCCGATGTTGATCCTCGACTCGCGTGCGGCGGTTAAAGACCGTACCCTCTTTTCGGCACGCGGCGCGGGAATTCTCGGTTTTTCGATGTTAGGACGGCAGCCGTTTTACGCCCTCGATGATGATATGCAGCTTGATGTCGACGGGATTCTTTCCTACCTGGAACGGCAGCAGGACCAGGGAGAAACCGATCTTTTCCTTTTCGGATTTACCTCGATCATCTGGGAACACTTTTATAAGAAACTAAAGGAGATCGGCACCCGCCTTCCGCTCGAACGCGGGATTTTGATCCACGGAGGAGGATGGAAAAAGCTTCAGGCCGAGTCGGTTTCTAACGATTGCTTCAAAGAATCCCTCGCTGATGTCTGTGGAATCCGTCGTGTTTATAATTATTACGGTATGGTTGAACAGACCGGATCTATTTTTATGGAATGCGAGGTCGGACATCTCCACGCATCGATTTTTTCCGATCCGATCATCCGACGTCCCGCCGATTTTTCGCCGGCCGCCTCCGAAGAACGTGGGCTTGTCCAGCTTGTCTCGCTCCTGCCGACGTCTTATCCCGGTCATTCGATCTTAACCGAAGACGAGGGGGCAATCGTCGGAATCGACGACTGTCCCTGTGGTCGGCTCGGGAAAAGATTCAAAATTTACGGACGAATCCAAAACGCCGAAATCAGAGGTTGCAGTGACACGTTTCAACGGTAACACACAATTCGACGCGGTTGATTTCCTCTTCGGATGTCCGGAATCACTCGGGAGACTCCGACCTCTTCCTCCCTTTGCCGACGAGTCTGTTCGGTTTCTCGACACGCTTGCCAAAGCGTTGCGTGCCGACCCACTTTGCGCCTCCTTCCCCGATGTGGCCTCCTTCGCCTTCTGGTGTCGCAAAGGAAACATAGCGCGTCTCAAAGCCGAGTTTGATGCCAGGCACCTCCGCCTCGGACGCGGCAGGATTTTCCACATTGCCCCTTCGAATGTACCGATCAACTTCGCTTTTTCCTTCGGATTCGGACTTTTGGCCGGGTGTGCGAACACGGTTCGGGTTCCCTCCCGAGATTTCCCGCAAATCGCGGAGCTTTCGCGGGTGATCGCTCAAATGCCGACTGATGATTTCCCGACGATTGCCGCGCAAAACGCTCTGATTCGTTACCCCAGAAACGACGAGCTCACTTGCGTTTTTTCGGCATCCGCCGACGCGAGGATCATTTGGGGGGGAGACGCGACGATTGCCCGAATCCGGTCCTTCCCGATCAAACCGCGCGGCATCGATATTTCTTTTGCCGATCGCGTTTCCCTTGCCCTGTTCGCGGAAGAGGCCGTTGCGGCACTTTCCGAGGAGCAGCGGCTCCGATTGGCTCAAGGGTTCTACAACGACACGTACCTGATGGACCAAAACGCCTGTTCCTCTCCGCACCTTGTGGTTTGGCTCAGGCGAAATCCTTCGCTTTCTACCGAGGGACGGGAACGATTCTGGAAGTCTCTGGCCGATGAGGCCCTCCGCCGTTACAGTCTCTCACCCATCAGGTCGATAAATAAATATACCCTCTTTTGCGATAATGCGATTCGCTTTGGGGGGAAGATGCGATTCGAACCCCTGCGTCGCTATGCCGGGAACACATTGATGGTTTCCACCCTCAAGGAACTTCCCGACACTCTCTCCGCACTTCGGGGGACATGTGGTCTTTTCTACGAGTTCGGTACGACAAGTTTAGAGCCGCTCGCAAAAGTTCTCAGCGAGAAATTCCAAACGATGACCCTCTTCGGGATGGATCGGAAAGAAATTGCCAGTTGGATCGTGGAAAACGGAATAACCGGGATCGACCGCATCGTTCCGGTCGGTTCGGCGCTCGATATCGGAACGGTTTGGGACGGTTATGACCTGATCGAAACGCTCACCCGCATCATCCAGTATCGTTGAGGGCCACAAGATGTCATTCCTTACCATACGTCATGTTGCGCTTCGCGGGTTTGCGGCGGCCGTTCCTTCTCGGGTCGAAGAGAATGTTGATTTGCCCTTTTTTGCCGAGGGAGAAGCCGAAAAAGTGATCAAATCGACCGGAATCGAACGCCGACATGTGGTCGAACCGGGAACAACCACCGCCGATCTTTCTTTGCCGGCGGCTCTCCGTCTGCTCGACGAACTCGGTTGGGCCCCCGAATCGATCGACGCGCTCATTTTTGCGTCTTCCTCTCGCGATTATATCACCCCCTCGACCTCTTGTATCTTGCAAGATCGGCTCGGCCTGAGCGAGTCGATCTATACCACCGATATCCCCTACGGGTGTACCGGTTGGGTTCACGGCATGTCGGTGATTTCCGCCCTGCTCGCAACCGGGGAAATGAAACGCGGCCTCCTCATGGCCGGAGACACTTCGACCCAAATGAATTATCCCGACGATAAAGAATCGCGTCCGCTTTTCGGGGATGCGGCCACGGTAACCGCTCTTGAGTATTCGTCGGAGTGCGAACCGCTCCTGTTCAACTTTGGAACCGAGGGGAAAAATTACCAGGCGATCATCACGCGAGACGGTGGAATGCGCCACCCGTTCAGCGAATCTTCTCTCGTTCCGGTGGAATACGGCCGAGGGATCAAACGACGGAACATCGACTGCAAAATCGACGGTATGGAGGTCTTTGCCTTCTCCAGTTTTCGCGGCGAACAATGCGTCAGGGAATTTTATTCTCATTTCGGGGTTGCGGAGGAAGAGATCGACTATTTCCTTTTCCATCAGGCAAACCGATACATGATCGAGCGGATTCGCAAAAAACTCAAGGTCGATCCGGCGAAAGTCCCCTACTCTCTTTCCGATTACGGAAACACGAGCTGTGCGTCGATTCCGCTCACCCTCCTGGTCAAACATCCCGAGGACTATCGAAACCGTCCGCTCAAAACGTTGGCCTGTGCCTTCGGTGTCGGACTCTGTTGGGGCGCGGTTCATTTTACAACGAACGGACTTTGCTGTTCCGATTTGATTCTTTACGATCCGGAGAAGAGATCATGACATACAATCCGTTTACGGTGGCGGGGAAGACAATTCTCGTGACCGGCGCATCTTCGGGCATCGGCCGAGCGGTTGCGCTCGAGGCTTCCCAAATGGGAGCGCGGCTTATCATCCTCGGACGAGATGCGAAGCGTCTGGCCGAAACATTCGACGCACTGGGCGGGGCCGGCCACTCAAGCATGGTTTGCGATTTAACACTTCCCGACTCCCGCCCTCGAATTTTGGACGAAGTTCCTCCCCTCGACGGTGTCGTCCACTCGGCGGGAATCGCGCAGACCGTTCCCTTCCCTTTCGTTTCGGAAGACGGACTGGCCACTCTCTTTCAAACCAATTTTTTCGCTCCGTTTCTTTTAACGCGCGACCTGGTGAAAAAGCGAAAGATCAGTCAAGGGGGTTCCGTGGTCTTCCTTTCTTCCATCGACGGCCCGATAACCGGGCATATCGGCAATTCGGCCTACGCAGCTTCCAAAGGAGCCGTCTCGGCGGCGATCAAGTCGATGGCCGTCGAACTGGCGCCTCGCCGGATTCGAGTGAATGCGGTTCTTCCCGGACAGACGGAAACCCCGCTCATTCATAGTACCGGGCTCAATGAAGAGGATTTGGCGGCGGACAAAATGAAATACCCGCTGAAACGATATGCCCGTCCCGAAGAGATCGCTTGGGGGGTTCTCTATTTCCTTTCAGAGGCGAGTTCTTTTTCAACCGGTTCGGGATTGGTCATCGACGGTGGATTTACCCTTCAATGAAAGTGGAGCCGCAGCATGAAACTCCTTGAAAACAAAAACGCGCTGATTACCGGTTGCCGCCGCGGCATCGGCCGCGCGACTTTGGAACGGTTCGCCGCACAGGGTGCGAATGTTTGGGCCCATGTGCGGGCGGTAACACGGGAATTTGAAGTAACCGCCTCTGAACTGGCGAAAAAATGCGGGGTACAAATCCGGCCGATCGGTTTTGATCTTGCCGATCACGAAGCGATCAAAAGCGGCGTCAAAGAGATCCACTCTCACAAAATCCCGATCGACATCCTTGTCAACAATGCGGGAATTGTCCCGGAAAGTCGTCTCTTCCTGATGACACCCATCGAACAGATTCGTCGGGTGACAGAGATCAACTATCTTTCGCAGATACTTCTGACCCAGTTGGTTTCGCGAAGTATGGTGCGCCAAAAGCGCGGCTCGATCATCTTCCTCTCGTCGATCGCCGGTTTAGACGGTGATCCGGCTCAGACGGAGTATTCGGCGAGCAAAGGGGCCATCAATGCGGCGGTTAAGAAGCTCGCGCGGGAATTTGCTCCTTTTGGCGTGCGGGTCAATGCTGTCGCCCCGGGCCTGATCGACACCGACATGGGGGGAGCGATGAGCGAAGAGTTGAGGGAACAGACCGTCGGGTCTACCCTCTTGAAGCGCCCTGGTAAACCGGAAGAGGTTGCCGACGCCATCCTCTTTTTGGCGTCGGGCATGTCTTCATTTATGACCGGTCAAATTCTACGTGTTGACGGAGGTCGATAAATCCAACCCAAGAAAGTCGAACTTACCATGAATTCAGAAATCATCGAACAAACCGCGCATCGCATGCGATGTCGGGCGTTGAAAATGGCCCACGGCGCCGGCAAAGAAGGAGCGCATCTCGGCGGAGGACTTTCATGCATCGAAATTCTGGCGGTTCTCTATACATCGGTTTTGCGTCTTGATCGGAACAATCCGCGACGAAAAGAACGGGATCGCTTCCTGATCAGTAAGGCGCACGGGGTTTTGGCATACTTCCCTGCCCTATTCGAGGCCGGTTTTCTTACCGAAGACGACCTGGACTCCTTTGAAAAGGACGGGGGCTCTCTTGCCGGTCACCCCGTGCGAGATCTTGATCGGGGAATCGAATATTCCGGAGGAAGTCTCGGCATGGCCTTCTCGGTCGGGATCGGAATGGCGATCGCCGCGAAACACGACGGCCGATCGAGCAAAATTTATCTGTTGCTGGGAGACGGGGAATGCGACGAAGGGTCGAATTGGGAAGCCTTCCTGGCAGCTCCGAACCTAGGACTCGACAACCTGACGGTGATCATCGACGCCAACCGCCTTCAGTACGACGGTTTGACCGACGAAGTGATGTCTCTTGTTCCTTTTTCCGAGAAGCTCATCGCGTTCGGGTGGGATGTTCTCGAAATCGACGGGCATAGTGTCAGCGAAATTTATCGTGCCTGTTCCGAACCGAGGGTCGGAAAACCGAGAGCGATCATTGCCCACACGATCAAGGGGAAAGGCGTTTCGTTTATGGAATCGAAGAAAGAATGGCATCACGGCGTTCTTTCCGACAAAAACTATCAAGCCGCGCTTGAAGAACAACGAGGATCCCGATGAAAGAAATTACTCCGGTTTTTGCGAGAACACTTTCGAGACTCGGCCAGCGGGGCGCTTTCTTCGGAGTCGCGCTTCCGGAAATCGCCGAACAGAATCCCGATGTCTGGGTGATTACCGCCGACCTGGCGACACTTTCCGGTTTAGATCGCTTCCGAACGCTCTTTCCCGACCGTTTCCTTAATGTCGGAATCGCCGAGCAGAATATGATCGGGATCGCGTCCGGCCTGGCGATGGACGGCGCTATCGTTTATGCCACGACCTACGCCTCGTTTATCGCGATGCGTTCTTTTGAGCAGATCCGCCACAATTTAGGTTATCAAAAGGTCAATGTCCGTGCCGTCGGGGGAAGTGCGGGCCTCGTGATGGGGATGTCCGGCAATACACACTATACCTTTGAGGATATCGCTCTGATGAGGGTCATCCCGAACATGACGGTCCTCTCCCCCGCCGACCCGGTCGAGGCGTATAAGATGGCCTTTGCGACGGCGTCGTTCGAAGGGCCGGTTTATATTCGGCTTACCGGAGGCCTCAATTCCCCGAACGTCACCAGCATCGAAGAGAAACTGCAAATCGGGCGCGCCGTCACGCTTCGAGAAGGGGAAGATGTCGGAGTTTTGGCGACAGGAACGATGGTTTCTACCGCCTTACAAGCCGCCGAGATTCTTGCGACCGAGGGAGTCTCGGCCGAAGTGATGAATATCCACACCATCAAACCATTCGATTCCTCGGCGTTCTTTGCTCTTTGCGATAAGGTGAAACTGTTGGTGACCCTGGAAGAACACGGGATCCTCGGTGGGCTCGGTGGTCTGGTCGCCGAAGAGATCTCGGCCCGCCGCAATGTTCCGGCATTGTTACGAATTGGCCTGCCCGACACCTTTTTCAAACCGGCCAGTTACGATTCTCTGTTGCACTCGTGCGGTCTGACGCCTGAACAAACAGCAAAACGGATTCTTTCCGTCTGCAAATCTTCGGGAAAATAGCCGCACAGGTCGTTTTTCCCCGCGATTCTGCCGATTTCCTTAACGGGAACCCTTTCCCCCGAACAGCCGTCAAACCGCAGGTTCAGGATTTTTTATGAACATCGATGATTTCGTAAAGAACGTTGCCGATCTCTTTTTCGATACCGATCCGTCGGTCTTCAACGCCGAGACGAAATTCAAGGAAATTCCGGAATGGTCTTCGCTCCTCGCGCTGTCGCTCGTCGCGATGATCGAAGACGAGTACGCCATCCGCATCAAAGGAGATGACATTCGTAACGCTGAATCGATTCTCGACCTGTTCCGTGTGATCGGAAAAGATTAGGCTCGCCGAGAAAAGCAAGAAAGGGTTTTGATTCGATGAGCGAAATCACGATCGCCCCCGCTCTCGAAACGGAAGGAGCGGAAGTCCTCGATCTTTTACGAGATCCGTTTCATTTTCTGACCTACTCCGAAACCCGGTACCTGCACAACTTTCAAAACCCCGATTATCTTCGCCACCGACAGAAGATCCGGGCCTGTGGCTTCCTTTTACGGGATCACGGTCGGCCGATCGGTTTCACCGAATCAATAGCCCGCGAGATCTGGCTCAAACAAAAACCGCTCTTGGCCTGTATTGGCGGTACCCTCTATCTGAAACCCGGAGAAGGCGATTCGCTGCCGACGCTTATTTACGCGCTTATCGATCAACCGGCTTACGATTTGAATCTGACGAATACCGCCAACAAAAAAAGCTTTGAAATTAACCGGATCCTCCGCTCCACGGCTGGTCCCGAATCGTGCGCGGCCTGTCGGTATCGGATCCTTTCGACAACGGGTTATATTCTCTTTGCTTCGGGAAAAATCGGTATCGTCCGACGTGTGCCCGCCCCGTTTCGAAAAATCGTCTCTTTTGCGGTGGCGCCCCTTCTCTCCCTTTTTCCCCCTTTTCGGTCCCCTTCCCTTCCCCCAGAAAAAACAACACTTCGAGCGAGGGAAATCACGCAGATCACTCCGGAAATTTTCGACCCTTTCTGGGAAACCCTTCTTGCTAACAACCGAGGCCTCCTGACCTCGCGCCGAACCGATGTTCTTCGGTGGACTTTCGGCGAAGGCCTGAAGACCGGCCGATACTCCATGCTGGGGCGCTTTGAAGAGAGCGGGGTGTTACGGGGGGCCATCACCCTCGAACGACGCCGAAACGAGGCAGGAGACCGCTACCGGGTGGTCGATTGGATCGCTTTACGGAAAGAGGAGTCGGTGCTCGGCGATCTCCTACGCGACGCGATCTTCTATGCCAGGCGCAAGAGGGCGTTTCTGCTGGAACTGATCGGCTTCGAAAAAAAGGTTCAACCCCTGATTGCGGCATACTTTCCCAACCATCGCCCGTTGAGTCATCGCTGCAACACGTTCTTTATGCGGTTCAAAGATAAGGATCTAAGGAAAGAATGTCGACAACTGGCCGACGAAGGATGGTTTTACGGCCCATTCGACGGCGACAGCTGTTGGGTGTAGTCGAGAGCCTCCCCGCGCTCCGATGGGCGCGCGGGATGGCTCTCACCCGGAATTATTCGATCACCGGCACGGTAAAGACACGGGCACCGAGTTCGCGGTTCAGCATCATCGTGGCGCTTGGATTATTCTTGGCCATTTTGAAGTCCCCGAGAATGTCGGAGGCGGTCGCTTCTTCTTCGACCTGTTCCCTTACATACCAATCAAGAAATAGCGAAGCAGCGTAGTCTTTTTCTTCGTCGGCGAGCGCCTTCATCTTGTTGATCAGTGAGGTCACGTAAGCTTCATGTTCGCAGGTTTCTTCGAACATCGCGACGACATCGGGCCACTCGGTGCGCGGTGCCTCGATCGCGGCGAGGATAACGCGTCCGCCGCGTTCTTGCAGATAATTGAGCAGCCCCATCGCATGGGCGACCTCTTCTTGGTACTGGATGTTAAACCAACTGGCGACCCCTTTGAGCTGGAGGGCGTCGGCTTGACACGACATCGCCAGGTAAAGGTAAGCAGAATAAAGTTCGGCGTTAATCTGATCGTTAAACGCCTTTTCCATCTTGGCGGTGATAGCCATAAAAACCTCCGCGAAATTGAAAGGACTTTGTGCCGAAAGAATCAATATGTAACGGGTTTCTTTCGGATCTCCCCCGAATATCATACCCCATTTCCGGAGGTTTGGTATACCCCCATTCGATTTTCTCCGGTTCAAACTTGCTTTATCATAAGGGAGTCGGTACAATCACCAATCGGCCCTTTGTTGCCGTGATACCGATATCCTCCGTGATTTTTAAGAGGGATTCCGATGAATAAATTTTGGCTTGTTCCCGCGGTCTGTGCTTTTTGTTTTTGTCATTTTCTCACTGCCGAAGAGACTTCGGGACGGATCGTCCTGCCCGACACCCCCTCGATAACCGAAAAAACCGCGGCCCGCGAACTGCAAGCGCACATCAAATCGATGACCGGCGATGAATTTGCCATCGTGGCCGAATCCGAACAAAACGGTGCCGGAAAAGGAGTCCTCTATGTTGGAGCGACGAACCACGCCGCCTCGCTCCTCGAGAAAGAACATCCCCAGCCGTTTCTTTTCGACGAAATTTTCATCAAAGCCGTAGACGGCAACCTTGTATTGACCGGGCACCCGCGGCGCGGGGCCCTCTATGCCGTTTATACGTTTCTTGAAGATGTGTGCGGTTGCCGATGGTTTACCGCGGAAGTCAGCCGACTCCCTTCCCTGCCGGCGCTGACGTTTCCCGAAGACCTTTGCATCTCTTACGCCCCGAAAATCCATTCCCGGGAGATGTATAACCCCCTGGCCCAAGATTCACTCTTTTCCGCACGGAACAAGGGAAACGGAAACATCGACGCAGCCCATGGCGGAAGGATTTCTATTCTTAACGGCGTTCATACTTTTGACCGTTACATCTCGCCCGATAAATATTTCTCCGAACATCCCGATTGGTTCAGTGAAATCGACGGCGAACGGGTCGGCGAAAATTCTCAACTCTGCCTGACCAACGACGAAATGCGTGCCGAACTTACCAGGAACGTCTTGGAACAGCTTCGGGCCCATCCCGGAACAACCATTGTCGACATCAGCCAGAACGACCGGTTCGAGTATTGCACCTGCGAAAAGTGTCGTGCCGTCGATGAGGAAGAAGGTTCCCATGCCGGAACGTTGATCCGGTTTCTGAACCTGGTTGCCGCCGACATCGAGAAAGAATTTCCCGAAGTGCTTGTTGAAACTCTCGCCTACCAATACACGCGCAAGCCTCCCAAGCACGTCAAACCGAGAGACAACCTCCTTATCCGGCTTTGCACCATCGAGTGTGATTTTGCCCATCCCCTCACCGCTCCTTCCAATGCCGCTTTTATGGACGATCTTTCCGGATGGAGTCAGATCGCTCCCTCCCTCTTTATCTGGGATTATGTCACCAATTACGAAGACTATATCGGTCCGCATCCGAACTGGCGCTCTCTGGCTCCGAATATCCGCACCTTTGTGCAGGCGGGGGCGATCGGTCTTTTTGAAGAAGGAGAGGGCGACGATTTCTGCGAAATGAAGAATTGGGTTCTGATGAAATTGATGTGGAATCCCGATCTTGATACCGAAACGCTCATGACCGAATTTTGTGATACTTATTACGGGAAAGAAGCTACTCCCTACATCCTCGCTTATTGGAATATCCTTCTGGATAGGGCCCAGAATTGCGGTATTCCGATCGGCTGTTTTTATGCTCATGCTTGGCGTTGGATCGATCTTCCCACCCTCGATGCCGCCACAGGGCAGATGCAGTCGGCCGAAGATGCTGTCTTGGACGCCTACGGCTTCGACTCACCCGAATTCGCACGGCTGCGCAAATCTCGAATGGCCCTCGATCTGGTTTGGCTTTCTTACTATGGGTATTGGCAGAAAGAAGCCGAACGTCTTAACATTCCCTTTAAGGGGCCGGCCGATTTCAAGACGGCAGCGAAAATCTTTTCCGACTACGGTCTGAGCACGAACACCCAGGGGCCGACGATCAATATGCCTGGGACAAGGGGCAAAAATTGGTTTGCCAATTTTGCCAATGGGACGTACTCCCTCTTTTCGTATCCGCCGAATGCCGATTGGTCTTTTTCCGAGAAGACGAAGATCGAAGGAGATCTTTTTCGACTCGACGGCACCGATGGAAGGGCGGTTATTCTTTACACCCCGAAAAACTATGCCCCGAAAGAATTTGTCTTCGATTTTTGTGTGCGTCAAACCGAGGATTCTTCCCTTCCCTCTTATTGCGGTCTGGTTTTCGGAGCCGAGAATGAAACAAGATTTTCGTATATTGCCCTGGACCGTGATAACGTCATGGTCGCATCGGCTTTTCCTTCCGATCCGGCGAGCGAAACCTTCAATAAGCAGAGCCCTCCCCTGGCGGGCCCAAGGGATTACGACAAGTGGCATACGCTCCACATGACATTTCACGAGAATTATATCGCCCTCTACATCAATAACACCCCGGTCTTCCGATGGCTTCCCTACCCCGAACCGAAAAACCCGAACGGAAAAATCGGCTTCTTTGCGGAAAACGGCTCTGTTTCGATTCGCAACGTCTTTTTTGCCGGAAAGAGACTGTAGACGTTCCTCTCCGAGTCGCGGAATCGGGCCCTCCCCCTTAAGAGAGAATCGGCCGATTCCCCCCCTTTTTGCCGTCGGAAGCGAAAGGTCTCTTGAATTTTATCCCCAATTTGACTATAATGGTAGTGGGCAAAGTCGTCTGGTGGAGTATCGGGATCTCGCTCCGACGGTAAAGCGTCGCTTAGAGACCGATTCGGAAAACACAGAGGAGTTGTTCGTGAAATTCTGTTTTGGCATCCTTTCGTTTGCGTTATTCTCTTGGGTTTTTTCGATTCCGGCCGCCGAATTTAAGATCGGAAAAGAATTTTACGGAGAGTACGTCTCCGATAACGTTAAGGCCGGCACCATCTTCCGGTGGGCGATCTATGTCCCGAATACGTGCGATCCGGAAAAACCAGCGGCCCTTTACGTCGGTCACGACGGATTGAATTTGGTGCATGCTCGGAAGCTCGAAGAGTTGTCGTCTACCGGGGAAGCGCCGGTCACCGTCTGTATCGGATTGGCCTCGGGGTCTATTCCGCCCACCCTTGAGGGGGGGAGTCCGCGGAATATGCGTGCCGAGGAATACGACGAGCCCGGGCCGGGTTATCCCGATTTTTTGGTTGAAGAGTTCATTCCCCGCATGATTCGGGATTTTCATCTGAACATTGATCCGAATCCCGACATGC
The DNA here is from genome assembly GCA_050943135.1 of Thermoguttaceae bacterium. GTDB lineage: Bacteria > Planctomycetota > Planctomycetia > Pirellulales > Thermoguttaceae > RUG695. Next base: position 143,166 of record JBMNOP010000003.1, read on the forward strand.
ACATGATTTCCGGGAGTTCTTCGGGGGGGATTTCTGCCTGGAACGCCTGTTGGTATCGAAACGATTATTTTCGCCGGTGTTACCTGTGCAGTCCCTCGTTCTTGGCGATTCGAGGCGGAGAAGACTTTTTGTACCGCGTTCGAATCAGCGAACCGCGTCCGATACGTCTCTTCGTAACGTATGCCGAAGATGAACCGAACCTCTATGCGGGGGATTCTTCCCTGGCCGCGCTCTTTGCCAAAGACACCTTTGAATACGCCGGCTATCCGATCCGCTCGAAATATATTCCGGGCGGAGAGCACGGCGCGGGGTACACCGACCCCGACCTTGCCGATCAGGCGATGAAATATCTCTGGGAAAATTGGCAGACCGAACCGGTTAGACCTCTTCGTCAGCAGGAGCGTCTCGACCGGCTTGTGGAGTTCGGTACCGCTTGGGAAGAGACAAACGACCCCTTCCCCGCTCCGGTTCCCGCCAAGGCGGTCGTCGGCACTTATGGTTTCGACGGCGGCTTGATCACGCTGACCGACCTTAAAGGGAATCTTTCTGTCGTCAACCGAGAATTCGAGGAGGTTACCGGCCTTGCCGTTTCTACCGACGGCTGGCGACTTTATGTTGCCGATCGACAGAGGCGTTTCCTCTACTCCCTTTCGATCAACCCCGACGGGAGTCTCGGAAAAGCTTACACACTTGCCCCGCTTCGCCTGCCGTTGGATATTCGGACGCTCGGTGCCAATGCCATTTGTGTTGATACCAAAGACCGCGTCTACGCGGCGACACCGCTCGGTATCCAGACGTGTGTCTCTTTCGGCGTGATCGACGCGATTCTCCCCCTTCCCGGTGACTTGCGGGCCGATGATATCGCCTTCGGTGGCGAAGAACATCAGACCCTCTATGTTCGCTCGGAAGGAAAAGTTTTCAGGCGTCCGATGAAGACAATCGGCAAAACCGTTGATTTTCCGATCACTTCACCTGGCACCTTCGGTTACTATGACGGCGATTAAACCGTCTTATCCTTTCTACCTCGCGTAAATTCCGATGCATACTTCCCCGTTATTCCATTTTTCTTACCAGCTTCCTTACGGTGCGATTCTTCGTGAGGGAGGAGTGCAATTTTCCGTGGTCAGCCGCATGGCGACGGGGATGAAACTCCTTTTGTACGACAGTCCGGAAGATCTGGACCCCGTCGAAGTTGTTCCGTTTCATCCGACGGCACACCGCTGGGGAGATGTCTGGACGATTCTACTCGAAGGGATCAAGCCCGGACAACTCTACCATTTCCAGGCCGACGGCCCGTTTGAACCGGAGAAAGGCCTTCGCTTCAATCCGAAGGCTCGACTGATCGATCCCTATGCCAAGGCGCTCTGTGGGGATTTTCTCCCTTCAAAAGACGGGATCATCCGCCCACCGAAATGCGTCGTGGTCGACGACAGCTTCGATTGGGAAGGCGAACACCATCTTCGCCATGGTTTGGCCGACTCGATCATTTACGAACTGCATGTCGGCGGATTCACCCGCGACGCTTCTTCCGAGACGCAGCATCCCGGAACCTATCTGGGCCTGATTGAGAAGATACCCTACTTAAAGTCTCTCGGGATTACAGCGATCGAACTCATGCCGGTGCACGAATTCCCGATCAATTCCTTCGATGGAACCCCCAATCCACACCAAAATTACTGGGGATACGATCCCCTGGCCTTCTTTGCCCCTCACCGCGGTTACGCCGTTTCGAGGGAACCCGGCGCCCAAGTCAAGGAATTTAAGCAGATGATTCGTGCGATGCACTGCGCCGGTATTGAAGTCATCCTCGATGTTGTTTTTAATCATACTGCCGAGGGAAACGAATGGGGACCCACACTCTCGTTCAAGGGACTCGACAACCGTGCCTATTATATGTTGGATGGCAAGGGGAATTATCGTAATTACACCGGCTGCGGCAACACGGTCAACGGGAACCATCCGCTGACGCGCGACCTGATATTTTCGTGTTTGCGGCATTGGGTTCAGAATTATCATATCGACGGATTCCGATTCGATCTGGCTTCGATCCTGAGTCGTGACCGCGGCGGGAATTTGGTCGCCAATCCCCCCATTCTCGAGGAAATCGCCGAAGACCCCCGGCTTTCGGAAACCAAGATCATTGCCGAAGCCTGGGACGCCGCCGGAGCCTACCAAGTCGGCTCGTTCGGTTCGGAACGCTGGGCGGAATGGAACGGTCGTTTTCGTGACGACATGCGCCGTTTCTGGCGTTCCGATCCCGGCATGCTGCCGATCTTTGCCACTCGGCTGACTGGTTCGAGCGATATTTACCTTGCAAGCAACCGCCAACCGACCAGAAGCATCAATTTCATCACCGCGCACGACGGCTTTACACTGAACGACCTTGTTTCGTACAACGAGAAGCATAACTGGGCCAACGGCGAAGATAATCGTGACGGCGAAAAAAACAATCTCAGCTACAATTGCGGCATCGAGGGAGAAACCGATCACGTCGAGGTTCTCAATCTCCGCCGACGTCAAATGAAGAATTTTTTTGCCACGCTACTTTTCAGCCAAGGGGTTCCGATGATCTCTGCGGGCGACGAAGTCTGTCGAACCCAGAAGGGGAACAACAACGCGTGGTGTCAGAATAACGCCATCTCATGGTTCCAGTGGGATCTTCTCGAGAAGAACCGCGATTTCTTCCGGTTTGTCGCCGCCCTTGTTCACACGCGCCGCAATGAACCGCAACTGCGCCGCGGTCGATATCTTGTCGGCGAACGTCTAAAACCCTCGATGCTTCCCGATGTCGGCTGGTTCGCCGCCGACGGCGGAGCCGTCGACTGGAACTCGTGGGCAAATCTTCTGACGGTTCTCTTCTCCGGCGACTCCCGTCCCGGCGAAGCATCCGGAACCCACCATTTTCTCCTCTTTGCCAATGCGACCATTGAGGAAGTACAATTTGCGTTTCCGCAAGCGGATCGGATCGACGAACTTCCCTGGCGTCTCTTCGTCGATACCGAGGCAGAGCCTCCCAAAGACATTTACCCGGAATTCGACGGTCCGATGCAACTTCCGGGAATGAAAGTCACGCTACTGCCGCGATCCATGAAGATTTTCGCGGCCGAGAGGATTTCGGAGGAAAAGCTTCCCGAAACGGAAACCGCTGCCGAAGGCTAAGCAAAAAGGAAATTGAAAAGTTCTTCTTTTCCCATCCTCGGGAAAACCCGGAGGATATCGGCTTCGGAGATGCGTGCCTCGAGCGTTTCTCGAGCAAAATCGGTGCCGAGAAACTTTTGGGTCAGAGTCTCTAAAGCGGCATCCGTAAAGAAATCGCCGGAGATTTCGAACACGGCGATCTTCCCCTTTTCAAGGCCGATATCGATGCGGATCTTCCCCCAATCGTAACGTTTTTCCCGCGTGAAGTCTGCCGCGGGGCTCTCCCCGATATTCCAGGCGCGCGTGCCGTATTTCCCGCGCCTCAGGCGTTCGATCGCCTGTCGCTGTTCGGTGTCAAACCGTCGAATTTTAAGGGCGCTCCCTTGGAAGACTTCATCGAGAAGCGCCCCCTTGAGCTCTTCCTTTCCGATGTGCGACGGCAAGTACCCCGAAAGATTCGTTACCCGGGATCGGACCGAGGTGACCCCCTTCGACCGATATTTTTCAGGATCGACGTTCAGGACACGGGTCATTTTTTCAAGGTCGGTAGAAAAAAGAAGCGTTCCGTGATAAAGCAGGTGACTACCGTGTTGCACCCGGGCCGTACCGGAGAACTTTTTTCCCTGTACGGTCAGATCGTTTCTCCCTGAGAATCGGGCGTCGATTCCCATCTTACGCAATGTACGAAGAATCGGTTTTGAGCAGAGTTCGATTTCGGGAAAATCCCCCCCCTTCGACTGGCCGCTCCGGCAGGCAGTGATGAACGTGTAGTTCAGGTTTCCGTGGTCATGATACACCGCTCCGCCCCCGGTCAGTCGCCGGATAACACAAATTCCCTCTTCTTCGGCATAGGAAAGGTCCACTTCGGACCAGGCGTTTTGATAACGGCCGATGATAACCGCCGGAGCGTTTTCCCAAAGGAGAAAAAGAGGCTCTGTACCGGCATTGACCAGAAGAGACTCTTCGACCGACAAATTAAACGCAGGATCCGTCGAAAGGTTTTCGTAACAGATCATTCCGCTTTGTATCTCAACACAATTTTACGCGCTGCACGGATTTCATCGACCCGACCAACCACCGTGGAATGGGGCGCCCTCTTGACCTTTTCCGGGTCACGCTCGCACTCTTCGGCAATGATCTTCATCGCCGAGGCGATGTCGTCGAGACGTTCTTTCGATTCGGTTTCGGTCGGTTCGAACATCATTGCCTCGGGAACAATCAACGGAAAGTAGATCGTCGGCGGGTGGTAGCCAAAGTCGATCAGACGCTTGGCAATGTCGAGGGTTCGGATCCCATATCGCTCCTGATAGGCGTTTGTTGCGATGAATTCATGTTTGCAGATCACATCGAACGGAATCTCGTAGAATTCCGAAAGCCTTTTTTTGAGGTAGTTGGCATTGAGTACCGCATGCTGGGCCACTGCTCGAAGTCCCTCGAATCCCAAGAGGCGAATATAGGCATACGCCTTAACACAGACGCCGAAATTGCCATAGAACGTTTTGATTTTCCCGATCGAATGGGGAAGATCTTCCTTGAAAGTGTAGGCGCCGGCGTCGTCTTTTTCGATGGTCGGACGGGGCAGGAAAGGTGCCAGGAACTCTTTCACGCCCACACAACCGGCCCCCGGACCCCCGCCGCCGTGGGGGGTGGCGAATGTTTTGTGAAGGTTGACGTGACAGACATCGAAACCCATATCTCCCGGGCGGGCGATCCCGACAACGGCGTTCAGGTTGGCGCCATCATAGTACAGAAGCCCACCCGCTTCATGAACGAGGCGGGAGATTTCCAAAATATTCTTTTCAAACAGGCCGACGGTATTGGGATTGGTCAGCATCAGGCCGGCAACATCGTCACCGATTTTCGAGCGGAGGTCTTCGAGATCGACGAGCCCGTCCGGCCCCGATTTGACTTCCCGAATCTTATACCCCACGGCAGCCGCAGACGCGGGGTTTGTTCCGTGGGCCGAATCGGGGATCAGGACAACGCGACGCCGGGTATCGGCGCCGTTACTCTTATGGTAGGCGCGGATGATCATCATCCCGCAAAGTTCTCCATGGGCCCCAGCCGCCGGTTGGAGGGTAAATTGATCCATACCGGTCAATCGAGAAAGGATTTCCTGGAGTTCATAGAGAAGCTCAAGCGCACCTTGGACCGTCCAGGGGGGCTGGTAGGGGTGAATATCGGTAAAGCCCGGAAGTTTTGCAACAGCTTCGCATATTTTCGGCGTATACTTCATCGTGCAACTACCGAGCAGATAGGGGCCGTCATCGACGGCGAAAGCTCGTTTCGAGAGTGCCGTGAAGTGCCGAATCGCTTCGACCTCGGAAATTTCGGGAATCCCGGACGGGCCGGTACGGCGATGTTCTTCGGCAATCGCGTCGTTGGGGATACCATCGGGAAGATCGAGAGACGGAAACTCAAACCGGTTGCTCCCTTTAACCTCTTTTTCGAATATGAGCTTCATGCTTCGTTCCCCCGAGAAGAGTGATCCTGCGCTATTTCGGAAAAGCAGAATTCCGTCATCGTGCCGACAAGTTCATCGACTTCTTCCCGCGTGCGCTTTTCGGTGAAGGCCAGCAGGAGTGCTTCGGAGAGCTCGTAGCCGCCAATGATTCCGTATTCCAGAAGAAATTCATTCGCTTCGGCGGGATTTTCGACACAGAGGGCGAATTCCCGAAAGAACGGGGCCGTATACCGCAGACGGAACCCTGCCCGTTCGAATTTTTCTTTGGCATAGCAAGCCAGGCGGTGCGCATTCGATGCCGCCTGTTTGAGAGCAGATGGCCCGAGGAAGGTCAGGTACATCGAGGTCGCCAGCGCGCAGAGGGCCTGGTTCGAACAGATGTTTGAGTTTGCCTTTTCACGGCGAATATGTTGTTCGCGAGCCTGAAGCGTCAGGACGAAGCAACGGTTCCCCCGATCGTCGACCGACTCGCCGACAAGGCGGCCCGGAATCTTCCGAAGGAGTTTTTTGGTTACCGCCATAAAGCCGAGATGCGGACCGCCGTAATTCATTCGGTTCCCGAGAACCTGGGCATCCCCGACGGCGATGTCGGCACCCCATTCTCCCGGGGGTTTGAGGAGCGCCAAGGTAAACGGATCGACCGACATGATCACAAGCGCTTTGGTTTTGGCACGAACAAGTTCGATGATCTTCCCGACCGGTTCCAAACAGCCGTAGAAATTCGGATACGGAATAACAATCGCCGCTGCGTCATCGTCGAGCAAAGTGTCGAGCGTCGCCGGGTTGATCACTCCCGAAGGCGAATCCGACGATGGTTTCTCGGTAATGGGAATCTCGATCGTCTCGTAGAAACCGGCGACATCGGCCGATTTGACGATTTCCGCGTATTCGGGATGGAGCGAAGAGGGGAGGAAAATCTTCCGTTTTTTCGTCGTTTCGGCCGCAACACGGCATGCCGCGGCCAGTGCGCTCCCCCCGCAATAGAGTGAGGCATTCGCCACATCCATTCCCGTCAGCGAACAGACGAACGTCTGATACTCAAAGAGCCCCTGCAGAATCCCTTGATTGATTTCCGGTTGGTAGGGGGTATAGGAAGTCGAAAACTCCGAGCGTTCCAGCAGATGGTCAACCGCCGCCGGAACGTAGTGGTCGTAGCACCCGGCCCCGAGGAAAATCGGTGCGTCGGAGGCCGACCAGTTGTCTTGGGCAAGCCGTTCCAAGTGACGACGAACAGACAACTCGGTTTCTTCCTTCAGCTCTCCAAGCAGACACCGCTCACGGATTTCGGTGGGAATATCGGCAAAAAGGTCGTCGAGGGAAGAGAGCCCAAGGGCGGCAAGCATTTCGTCGACTTTGGCGTCGGGGTTCGGCGTATATCGCATCGAAAGAGAAACCTTTCGTTATCGGAACGAGGAGGAAATCATCCTTCTTTACAGAGGTTTACAGAGAGGTAGGTACGTTTCGGCATTGAGAAGATTTTCTTTTCCGGTGCCGTCGGTTTCTATGACGAAGAGAAAACTCTCATAGGGAGATTCGTTGATCAATTCCGGGGCATCGAGAAGCTTTTCGTTGACTTCGATAATTTTTCCGCCGAGAGGACAAAAGACGGGCAAGACGGCTTTCACCGATTCGACCACGGCGGCCTCGGTCATGGGGGCAAACTCGGCACCGATCTCGGGAAGTTCGACGAAGACGACATCACCGATCTGGTGCTGGGCGTAGTCGGAAATCCCGACATATGCCTTGTTTCCCTCTAAACGGACCCATTCATGTTCTTCCGAATACAGAAGCTCTTGGGGAATATTCATCGTGAAACTCTTTGGAAGCATTTTACTTGAAAGCCGTGCCGAAAGAGACGGCACGGCTTTTCGATACGATTGACGGAGGTCGAAGACGTTTAGGCTTTCCTGTCCCTCTTCGTCTTTTTGGGATAGAAGATACCTTTTTTGATTTCGGCGGCGACAGGTTGATCCCGAATGACCACCTCGATCTTTGTGCCCGGCTCTGTGAGTTCCGCCGGAACGATTGCCAGACCGAGATTCTTTTCCAGAGTCGGGGCGTACATGCCGCTGGTAACCCAACCGATTTCTTTCCCTCCGTAGGTTACCGGGTACTTTTCGCGTGGAACTCCGCGGCCGATCATTTCAAACTCGACCAATTTCCGCTTCGGCCCCTCGGCCTTCTGGGCGGCCAGTACGGCTTTCCCGTGGAAATCTACCTTTTTTTCCGGACGCACGAAGACCCACAGGCCCGCCTCGATTGGGGAGATCTCTTGCGTGAGCTCGTGCCCGTAGAGGGGAAGCTTCGCTTCGAAACGAAGGGTGTCGCGCGCACCGAGACCGATCGGGGCGATGTCCTCTTGCCCGGCTTGAAGAATCGCGTCCCAGAGAGCGGGACCGTCTTTGGCATTGACATAGATTTCGAATCCGTCTTCACCGGTGTAACCCGTTCGGGAAACGATTCCCTCGCCCCCGACCAAACTCACGTTGGCCGCGAAGTGGAAGAATTTGATCTTTGAAAGATCGAAGTCGGTGATTTTTTGAAGGATCTCCTGAGCTTTCGGCCCCTGAATCGCAAGTTGGGCGATGCTACTGGAGAGATTGTTAATCGAGAGCTCGTCGGGCGCGTTGGAACAGAACCAGTCGAAATCTTTATCGACATTGACCGCGTTAACCACCACGAAGTATTCGTCTTCGGCGATTTGATAGACGACCAGGTCATCGATGGTTCCGCCGTCGTCGTTGCACATCGGCGAATAGAGCGCTTGGCCCGTTTCGATGCTTTCCAGATCGTTGGTAATCAACGATTGGATGAAATCCCGAGCGTCTTCACCTTTCACGAGAATGATCCCCATATGGGAAACATCGAAAAGACCGGCCTTTTCACGAACGATTTTGTGTTCTTTCAGTATCCCTTCGTATTGAACGGGAAGTTCCCAACCGCCAAAGTCGATCATCTTCCCACCCGCTTCGATCTCTTTTTCGTAGAACGGAGTACGTTTCAACTCTGTCATGATCTTCATTCCTTAAAGGGAACCGTCATTCCCAAAAAAACTTAAGCCGAGCGTTTGGCGCACGATCTGCCCCTGACGCCGACGAGCAGGCCGACTTGTCTTCGCCTGGATTTCCGGCAGGTACCGCACTCGGACCTTTCTCGAAAAACCGACCAAACCTGCCGAGATTAACATTTCAGCCTAAAAACACCGACACACCATTATAACTGGGAACATCGTCTTTAGCAAGGAAAAGATTAAAAAATTTTCGTCGTTTCTCCGGGAGAGGCGCGACAAAACAGAAGGAAACAAAAAAAGCCCGGTGGCAAAAAACCACCGGACTTTCATTCGAGTTTTAAACCCGTCGGGGAAAATCCCCGGAGGCGGAGGACAAGGGACTCGAACCCTCAACCGGCAAGCCGGCGCCTGATTTCGAGTCAGGTTGCTAACCAATTCGCGTATCCTCCTGGAAGCGCGCCCATTATACCAAAAGGGAGAGGAAATGTGAAGGGGGACTCAGCCGTTGAGCCATAACCGCAATTTTCCGACTCCCTCTTCGGTGGAAACCTTCGGTTCATATTTCAGTTCCCGCCGCGCCTTATCGATGTTGTACCAATGAGAATAAGCCAGTTGCGTGGCAAGGAATCGGGTCAAAATGGGTTCGCGGCCTCGACCGCCGAGGAAAAAGTACAACTCGCTCAGCGCCCCGACCCAATAGGCGAATTTGAACGACAGGCGCTTTTTCACCGGAGGAAGCCCAACCATTTCCAAGACGCGATTGAGCCAGTCCCAGCAGTTGACCGGTTCCCCTTGCGAGATGAAGTAAGCGCTCCCGGGAACCGGAGAGCCGGGCCTGAGCGCATCCAAGGCCAGGAGGTGGGCGTCGACGGCATTCTCGATATAGGTGAAATCGATCATATTTGTGCCGTCGCCGATTTGCCGCAACTTCCCTTTTTTGGCCCTCGCGATGACTCGCGGGATCAACTGAAGGTCGCCCGGCCCCCAGATGAGGCGGGGCCGAATCGCACAGGTCATCAGATCGGGTGAGTTTGCCTTGAGAACCATCTCTTCGGCGATCCTCTTACTGGCGGCGTAGCAAGAAAGATGTTTTTTCGGGTAGGGATAGGTTTCATCGACTCCCTCGATGGGCTTTCCCGCGTCGATCACGCTCGGGCTGCTGGTGGCAACCAGACGCGAAACCCCTGCCGCACGACATCCTTCCAACACATTGAGGGTTCCGACCACATTGGTTTGGTAAAAAGGTTTGCGAAACGGCTCGATTCCTTCCCGTGCGGCGGTATGAATGACCGCATCGACCCCCTGGCAGGCGGCGGCAACTTTCGTGGCATCTTGAATGTCGGCCTGAACAAACTCGACGTCGGCCGCGCTGGGGATTTCGACCCGATGGCGTGCGAGAACGCGAACGGCATCCCCTCGTTCGAGAAGTCGTCTGACAATACCCGATCCGAGGAACCCGGTTCCCCCGGTTATCAATACTTTCATGTCTAATGTCCGAATACCGTTAAAGAAAGAACCCCCGACTTCGGAATGAAAAGGGGCACCCCTCCATTAGACGGTCATTCCCATAAAAAATCAAGCCGAATCTTCCTTTTTGACCTTCCCAAAAAACAATTTTTTGGGAAAATCAAGGGTGGTGCGGGCCTTGATTCCGTGTTCGGTAAAGTGATGGCATCAAGATTTTCGAAGGGAAGAGCGTGAATCGGAAAGGGAAACAATCGAAGGAAATTCCTCCGGAAAAAGGCGGCGAGATACAGATTCGCGTCCGTTTTTCCGAGACCGACAAAATGGGGATCACTTGGCACGGCAACTATTTTTCGTGGTTCGAAATGGGGCGGACCGAACTTCTTCGGCAAGCGGGGTTTGCCTACAAAGACCTGGAAGCCGCCGGCACGATGTTTGCGGTGGTTTCCGTCGAATGTTCTTACAAACACCCCGCGGCGTACGATGACCTCTTAACCCTGAAAACCCGCGTGGTCCGGGTAACGCCGGTCCGTATCGAGCACGAATACCGGCTCTACCGCGATAACCTGCTACTGGCCGTCGGCAAAACCGTCCTTGCCAGCGTCGATCTTCAAGGCAGGATCAAACCGATCCCCGATGAGATCCTCAATCTGTTCTGACGGTTTTAAAAATTCCGAGCAAACGGCACGGTATTGTTCAGTCCCTGGTTTTATGTTCCGAAACAGAACTCAGAAATCGTACCAGACCCCGCCCCCGACCTTTTTCTGATGGGTGGAGTGGAACTGGTACTGGTCATCACACCCGCAATAAAACTCGGCACCGATTCTGAGAACGCCGTTATCGGACTTACGCCACTGCCACCCCGCCTGAGAGTTGACGTAACCGCCGTAATCGAGCTCTTGAAACAGGTGTCCGTGAACCGCAACAAACGGGGCCCCCCGCCAAGCGCGCTCCGGGGTGAACGCCGGAGAAAACTCGGCTCCGACCTGAAACTCCCACGGCGACGTGGTTTCGCCCGTGTGAAAAGCCCACCCCGCCTCTCCGTAAAGGCGAAAGGCCGCGAACGGTTTAAAAGCGATTCCTAAAAATATCTCGTCTCGGACGTAATGGACCCTCTGTCGAAAATTGTCGAGGAGGTAGTTGTCCCCCAAGTGGGAACTGACATGGTAGTAACCGGTTTTGAATTGCCAATGTTTCGTTCCGTAGGTGATCGGAAGACCGGCACGGTAATCGGTTGCCGCCAGATTGCGACTTCGTTCAAAGTCGAGACGCAGGAGAGCCGCCCCTTCCACATCAATCTGAAATCCTTCCGGCGCGACCGGGTCTTCGGTCCCGTAGCGGAAAAGAGGAACTCGGCCGCCGAGCGTAATATCCCAAAGCCAGCCGTAATCGGAGTCGTGGGTAAAGATCGACTGCAGGCGCGACTCTTTCCGTCCCGACAGATAGGCGGGATAGAGCGTCCCTTTCGGCAGAGGCTGCGCTGTCCAATAAGAAGTCTCCGGGAAAACGCCCCCGGCGGAATAATCTTCGGCCCAAATCGCCGGCGAGCCTGTGTGCCAGGCCGCGCTTATGCCGTTTGGAAGGAATTTGTTTGGACGACGCATGGCGTCAGCCCCCGGGATCGGGGGATACGCCGCTCCCCACATCGAATTTTCGGGGGAAGCGTAACCCATTTCCCAGTTCGGATCGTCATCGGAATTTGATGCCCAGTAGAGGTCGGTATCCTCTTCGTAGAGCTGAGCAACGAGCGGCGCAACCTTTCCGAACAGGGAGAAAACGATCATCAATAAACCATAAAAAAACACTGATTGCCGGAACATTCTTGACCACTGCGGTTCTAATGATTCATGTCGCACAACGGGTGATGCTGGTATTTAACGGGTGATGCTAATATTAATTTCGAAACGGGGGAAGCTCAATTCTCTTTTTTACGCAAAAAAATTCGGGTGGTTTTATCTGCCGAAAATATTTACAATTGGCCACAAGGTGTGGCGTCAACCCGTTTCTTAACATCGATTTATGCTTGGCAAGTCAGTAAAAACCTTTATTCGGCGTTTTGTCGTTCTCCTTCTTCTTGCGGGGGGCATTTTCCTTCCCGCACAAGAGTCGGAGTCTGACGGGCTACGTTATTTTCTCACTTCCCAGCAGAAACTCATCGAGGGGGTACCGGAAGATCGCGGAGATTCCTGGCTTGTGAAGATGCCCGACCGGTCGGGCGGGTTTTTGATTTCGAAACTGGAGATTCTCTTCGTCGGTCCGACGCGCGAGTCGGCCTTTGAATTCCAAAAGGGGCGTCTTGCCCCCGGTGACTTCTTGGGGGCATCCCGGTTGGCCGAATGGGGAACGCGCAACCAGCTGTCGGAACCGGCGCTGGCCCTTCTGAAAGAGAAAGTTGCCGAAGCCGATTCCGAAACCCGCGTCGCTCTCCGACGCCAGATCGACCGGATCGAATATGTTGAACAGTTGAAAAAGGATGCCCGTAGGCGGCAAGCCAACCCGCAACCGCCATCGACGGTCCGTCCGGCGAAAGATCCCGAAACGCTTCGGCTCGAAGAGTTCGGTCATCAAGTCCCGCTCTCGGTTCAGGAATCGTACGTCCGAAAGATTCAGCCGGTCCTTTTACGTCGTTGCGCCCTGGCGGACTGCCACGGGGGCAAATCTACCGGTACGACCTTCTCGCTCGTCAAGCCCGAACGCCACGCCCTTCGGCGGGGGAACCTGGCAAATCTGGAACAGATCCTCCGCCGGGTCGATCTGACCTCTCCGGCTTCGAGCGCTATCCTGAACCATCCGGAAATCGTGGACATGAACAATCTCCAGGTCTACCCGTTTGGTGAAGACGGAAACAGCCTCAAAGATTACCGTCTCTTTTCCGACTGGGTTCTCTCGTTAGTGAAAAAGGTTAAACCGATTCGGTTTACCGAACCCCTCTCCGTGTCACCGGAACCGACAGCCGAAACAAGCGCCGAGCCGAACATCAGAAGAGTCGGCGGCGTTGCCCCCTCCTCTCCGCTCGACCTGACCGAGTCGTCGGAAGGAACGGCCGAAGTCGCCCCGGGCCATTCTCCCAAATACAGAAAGCTCCCCCCGCCGTCGGTCGTCCCCGATTTTTCCGGTCCTGCAACGCCGCGGATTCGAGATAAGTTCGATCCGGAACCTTTTAATGCAAAATACCATCCCGATACCGACCCGTTGTCGGAAGCACCGAACGGCGAGCCTGCGGAATAGCGGCGGAAAGAGGGCAGGTGCTTTTTCGGAATTCCTGTTTTCTCTACGGAAAATCTGACAACATTCCCGGTTTTTTCAAGGCGGAACCTTGACAAGCCTTCCTTTTTTGTGGTAGAAAAGTACAAATATCGTTTTCCTGTTTCTACAACACACAATTTTTTGATTTTTTGAGGAGAAACTATGAAAAAGAAGCTGAATGTTGCCGTGATGGGAACCGGCTTTATGGGGAAGGTCCATTGCCATATGTGGCAGACCGTCTCCAAGATTTTTGACCTTGAATATGAACCGGTTCTTAAAAGCATCTTCGGTACCGTCGAGTCTGATGTCCAGTCTTTCAAAGATCGTTGGGGGTTCGAATCTTCCTCGATGGATTGGCAGAAGACGATCGAATCCGACGACATTGATGTCGTAGACATCGTAGCTCCGAACTTTATTCACAAAGACATGGCAATCTATGCGGCCGAACATGGCAAAAACATCATCTGCGAAAAACCGTGTGCTCTTTCTGCCGCCGATGCCAAAGAAATGGCCAACGCCGCCGACAAGGCCGGGGTCCTCTCGTACCTGAATCACAACTATCGCCGTATTCCGGCCGTCAGCTACGCCCGACAGTTGATCCAGGAGGGAAAACTCGGAGACATCTACCATTATCGTGGTGCCTATCTCCAAGACTGGATCATGGACCCGGCCTTTCCGCTAACCTGGCACCTGAAGAAAGAAACCGCCGGTGGCGGCCCCCTCTTCGATCTCGGTTCCCACAATGTGGACCTTGCTCGGTTCCTTATCGGCGAAATCGACAGTGTCATGGCCGAAGAGAGAACCTTCATCAAGAAGCGTCCTCTCCCCGGTGCAGGTGCGGCCACCTTTACCGCCGGAAAAAACGTTTCCACCGAAATGGGCGATGTCACGATCGACGACGCGGCCTTCCTGCTACTCAACTTCCAAAACGGCGCGCTCGGCACGAGCGACGTTACCCGTTTTGCCGGTGGTCGCCGCAACTACAACTACTTTGAGGTTTACGGCTCGAAGGGGAGCCTTGTTTGGAATCTGGAACGTCTGAACGAACTCCTCTACATGGATCTGACCGAACCTTACGAACTGCAGGGGTTCAAAAACATCATGGTGACGGCGCCGAACCATCCGTACACCGGCAAATGGTGGGCGAGCGGTCACATCGTCGGTTATGCGTCGACCTTTGTCAACGCGGCCTTCGACTTTTTGACCGCCCTGGCCAAGGGAACCACCGTCTCCCCGAACTTCCACGACGGGGCCAAGATCGTCGCCGTTCTCGAGGCGGCCGAAAAATCCGCCAAGGAAGGGAAACGCATCAAGGTTGAGTATCCCGAATGACCCTCTGCTGAACTGAACGCCGTCTGGATTTCCCCGGAAGAAGGCAGCCGCATTTCGGGGAAGTGTGAGGAAACAGCGCCTCCCGGGAATTCTTCCGTATGAAGCGAAGAGTCCTGGGAGGTCATCTCTTTCTATCGACCCGAACCGGTTTTTTATGTCGATTCATCGCACCTGCACGCTTTTCTTTTTTCTCTTTCCGCTTTTCCTTTGTGCCACGGAATCGGGTGACCTGGTTCACCATCTAAAACAGGACATCTTGGGCCGTCGTGAGAACGATCCGGCCCGAAATAGACGTCTCGCCGACACGCTCGATCGTCAGGGGCTCCCCGACGACGCCCTTCTCTACTACCGACGGGCCGTCGAACTGGCCCCGGAGTCGTTTCCCAACCGATTGGCTTTGGCACGGGCCTTGAAGAAAACGGGTAACATTGAGGAATCGATCCCGGTCTACGTCGCAGCCTGTGAACTTTCTCCCGACAACGTGCCGTGTGCCCGGGAATTGGCGGGTCTCTTGGAAGAGATGGGTCGAATCGAAGAGGCCGAAACGGTCTATTGGAAATTGATAACCGGTATCCCCGACACTCTCTCGCGCCTGGGAGTGGTCTCGCGACTGGCGGCCCTGTCCGAGCGCCATCAACGAACCGAGCGGCTCCTCTCCGAGATTTCCGAATCTTCCCTCTTTTTGACTTCGAAAGAAAGGGCGCTCGCTTACTCCCAGGTTTTTTTTCAGGCGAAACGTTTTGCCGAAGCCCAACAGGTTTTGGAAGAGGAACTGGAGTCCGAATGGCGTTCGGGCGTCGCGGCCGATCCTCTCCTCCTCGCGCGGCTGATCGACATCGCCAGCGAAGCCGAAAAACCCGGCGACGATCTGAAATACAACAGATTGCGGGCCGAACTTTACCCGACCGCGGAAAACCGACGGCAGCTCGAAGCGTCGGAGGAGCGATTTCGCCATTCGTTCCGAGGCAGGGAAGCGTCGTACCGTGCCGAACCGAAAAAATTCCTCGACGATCTGAACGCTTCCCTTTTGAATCCGAAAACCCGAAACGAAGCCGCCTCGTTTGCCATCGAGTTTCTTCCGGAAATTTCTCCCGAACAGATCGCCGATTCGCCCGAGGGTGTTATACGTTTGTTTCGCGAAGAGCTCTTTCCCCGTCCGGACCGATGGCGGTTCGCCGTCTCGCTCTGGCACCCGATTCGGACCGGTCTTCGAACACTTCCCGATTCGGACGACCTGCTGCGCGCATTCTCGGCAACATTGATCGGCGTCCTGCCGGAACTCGGGCAAAATTTTACCGCAGAACTGACCGAAGAATTTCTGGCCCATCCCGAAAGCGATTCCTTTTGGGACGGGTATTGGACTTCCGACGGCTGGCAATCGCTCTTCGGTACCCTTCTTGATTCCGGTGCGGGCACCGACCTTTTCCTCGAAAAGTTGACACACGGTGATTTCGACACCGCTGCCGCAGAGAACGTAAAACGGGCAACGGCGGCCATCCGTTTCCGACGGGGCGACTTTTCCGAAGCCCGGCATCTTCTGCAATCAGGCGACTTCCTTGACCCGCCACGGATCGAGTGGCTTCATGCCGACTGGGCTCTCTTTCGCGAGATGGAAAATGACACCGAGCCTCCCCTTCTCGAATTCCTGACCCGCCTTTACCGGGATCGTCTTCCGCTGGCCGCTCCCGAGGAACGGGAATTTGTCCTCACCTGTTATCGTCGGGTCGCGTCGAAATCGAGAAACGCGGTACTGCTTCAAGAGGCTGCCGCCCCGCTTCTCGACAAGCTCGAACGAAATTTCGCGTTGGCCGAAAAGACCGACACCGGCGGAAATGTCCGTATGGTCGATCCCACGACGGGCGAGGAACGATCGGTCAACATATACGAGATCCTGAACGAACTGCTCGACGCGGCAACCGAGTTGCAAGGCCTGGGGCTTTCCAAAGAAACCGCCGCAATGTATCATCGTTACGGGGAAGGAAAGCCGTGGTGGACCGATCAGGAAGGCCAAGGAGTCTTCTATTTTGAAAAGTTGAAGAAAATCGTTGAGGAATCAGAATGACCGAATTCTCTGCTGCCGAGATCCAAAAAGAGCGCGACCGATTCCTTTCCGATTTTTCCCTTCTCGAAAAGGAGGTTTCCAAACGCTTCATCGGGCAAGAAAAGCTCTTGCGCGAGACGCTTGTGACCCTTGTCGCCGGGGGGCATCTCCTCTTGGAAGGATATCCGGGACTCGGCAAAACGCTTCTGCTCCGAACGCTTGCCGAGGCGATCGGGGGAAAATTTTCCCGGATCCAGTTTACACCCGATCTGATTCCTGCCGACCTGACCGGCACCGAAATCATCGTCCCGCGAGACGGCATCCCTCGATTTGAATTCCGAAAAGGGCCGGTCTTTACGAATCTTCTCTTGGCCGACGAAATCAACCGTGCGGCGCCGAAAACCCAGTCGGCACTCCTAGAGGCGATGGAAGAGAATGCCGTAACCGCCGGAGGGGTCCGCCACCCGCTCGAAGGGCTTTTTTTCGTGATGGCAACACAAAATCCGATCGAAATGGAGGGAACCTATCCGCTTCCCGAAGCTCAGCTTGACCGATTCTTCGCGAAATTAACGGTCCCCTACCCTACCGTCCCGGAATTGATACAGATCATCGAAGAGACGGTTGAGCGGGACCTGCCAAAAATCTCTCCCGTTCTTTCCGCAGACCGTCTTCTCGAAATGGCGCGGTTCGCACGGACGGTTCCGGTCTCTTCGAAGCTTTTGGAGCGGATCGCCGCGTTGATTTCGGCCACTTGGCCCGACGCGCCCGGCACCCCCGACGTTATCACGCGCCACTTGCGCTACGGCGCGAGTCCCCGCGGCGGACGGGCCCTTCTGCTGGCCGCGAAAATTTTTGCCCTCCTCGACCACCGATACAATGTGGCGAAAGAGGATATTTGTTCCGCAGCCCCGATGGTCTTGCGCCACCGACTTCTCCTGAATTTTGAGGGTTATATCGAGTCGATGAATCCGGACAAGATCATCGCGATCCTTCTGGAAAGAGTTTGAGGAAATGCGTTTTTCTCCCGAATTCCTCCGGCGTCTCGAAATGATTCCTTCCCTGTTCCGCATCCGCGATCTCCAAACGGTGTGCGACGATGCGGGGCGACACGACTCGCATCGACTCGGGAGCGGGACGGAATTCGCACAGCATCGGAAGTACGGTCCCGGAGATGATATCCGGTATTTGGACTGGAAACTTTACGCCCGTCTCGGAACGTTATACACGAAAGAATATTCCGCGGAAGGATGTCGTGCGGTACGGATCCTGATCGATTCCTCCGGCAGCATGGCGTTCGGTTCCCCCACCAAATTCGATCACGCGCTGAACCTCGCCGCGGGAATCATGTTCTTTTCGCTCCGCGCGCTCGACAGGGTCAGTCTCCTTGCCTGGAACACCCGAATCCGAGAGACCCTCTTAAACCTGCGGGGGATCCCCTCCTTCGCCAGGGGGATCCGTTTTCTGGAATCACTCCGTCCCGACAACGAACAGACCGATCTTGCGGCCTGCGGCCACGAACTGGTCTCGCGAAGAATCTCCCCCGGCCCCGTCTGGATTCTGGGCGACTTTTACGATCCCGAGGGGCTGCAATACACGCTGACCTTTCTTCGGCATTACCGATACACACCTGTCCTGATCAGGATCACAGACCCTTCCGAGACAAACGGTCCGCCGCCGGGATTCTACACGTTGATCGATTCCGAAACGGGGGCGCGAAAAGAAGTCGAGGTTACCGGTCCGAGCCGAAAGGAATATGTACGGCGGTTTGAGGAATATTCGTCGACGCTCCGTTCAACGGCGAAGAGGTTTGGGGTTCGGATGCGGGAAGCCTCGACCGCCGTGCCCGCGGAAACTTTTTTGTTGCGTCTGGTCGAGGAGTTTCGATAATGCGTTTTCTCCGTCCCGAGGCCGCCTGGCTGTTCCTGCTCCTGCTGCCGCTTCTGGCGATCGCTCTCAGGAGACCGACCCCGACCCGGCTCATCCTCCCTTCGCTGGCATTGTGGGGCGAAAACGCGGCATCCGGAAACGCCGCCCGGCGTCTGGGGAGCTTGCCGCGATTGCCTCGTTCACTCTTCCTGACGCTCGCGGCGCTGGCCCTTCTCATCCTCGCGTTGATGTCGCCCGTCTCCACCGAGCCGCAAACGAATCATACGGCGGTGCCGATGACCGTCTTTTGCGCGGAAGACTTGATGCCGCCGGTCATGCGGGTTTTGGAAAATCTCGACGATGTTCTTTTGATCGGCCCGGGCGAAAATCCTCCGGACAACTCCATGACCCTTACCGTGCTCGGGGCGAAACCCGTCCCTCCCTTTGAAAAAGGGAACCGGCTCTACATTTACCCGACCGACGAGGTGTCCCCTTCCCTTTCCGTCGGATGGCGGATTCTTGCCTCCGACCCGGCAAGGGAGGTCGCCGAAATCTGTTATACATCCGATCAGACCAAATCGGTTCGGTTTCCGATCGAGACGGCCGACGCGGTCGAACACTTCCGTCGAGAAGGCGTCTTTCCCGAAAAGAGGCCTGTCAAAGAGAACGAGGAACTCTCGCTTTGGCTCTCGGCCGCCGCGGGGATGCTCCTCGTGTTACGTCTGACTTTGCGAAAATCGTTGCGGGCTTAAAAGTACGCCTGAAAGAATCACATCCCGATCGCCGTGACCTGAAGAAGTTCGATATCGGGTGCGTAAAAATCCTTCTTCCGCGGTTCCTCTTTGGCATAGTCGGTCGAGAGGTATTTCTTGTTGTCATCGACGAACACGGTAACCACCGTTGCTTCGGCGGCCTCTTCCGGCGACATCCTGGCGAGAAGTTTCATCGCCCCGAGGAAATTTCCCCCGGCGGAAATCCCGACCCCAAGACCGAGTTCCCGGGAAAGTTTCTGCGCCATCAAGATCGCATCGCCGTCGTCGACTTCCACAACCGAGTCGAGCCGGTCCAAATGGAGGATGCTCGGAATAAATTCGTCGGAGATCCCCTGAATCCGATGGAATCCGATTTTATACCCGGTCGTAAGGGTCGGCGAATTCGAAGGTTCGAGCGGATGAATCTTGGCGTGAGGGAAGAGTTTTTTGATGAATCGGCCGCACCCCATGATCGTCCCCCCGGTGCCAACCCCGGCAATAAACGCGTCGGGCCCTCGCTGGATTTTGGCCAGTTGCGCGATAATTTCCGGACCGGTGGTCAGGTAGTGCGATTCGCTGTTATCTTCGTTGTCGAACTGACGCGGCAGGAAAACGTTCGGATCGTCTTTCTGCATCTGTTCGGCCAGCGCGATCGAACCGAGAAACCCCCCTTCTTCGACCGAGACGAGGCGAATCGTCGCGCCGTACGAGGCCATCAGACTCTTTCGTTCGGCCGACATCCAGTCGGGCATGAAGATGGTGACCGGATGCCCCATCAGGCGGCCGATGGCCGAAAACGAGATGCCGGTATTGCCGCTCGTGGCTTCGACGATCGGAGCGTCCGTTTTGAGGGTTCCGTTTTCGTAGGCCTTCCTCAAGATGTGGTAAGCCATCCTGTCCTTGATGGACCCGGTCAGATTCAGATATTCCGCTTTCGCGAAGATCGACCGAAAAGCGCCACGCCATTTCAGGTCGATTTTCAAAAGCGGCGTGTCCCCGATAAGACTCTTGATCCCATCCAGTCTCTTAAAAACGTTCATTCTTTACTAAGGCCTTTCTGTTGGGGATCTCCCCCCGTTTTCATCTTCCCTGCTGTTAAAAGGAGAAGACTAGAGGATGTTCTGATAAAACTTTTTGGTTAAACAGAATGGGTAACCGTTAAATCCTCAGAATCTTAACTTTTTTTCGAGTCGAAGTCAATCGGGATTCGTCGTTTTGACATTCCGATTTGGCGTTGTTATAATTCAAAACGTATGAAGTTGCTCTTTGCATGGCAAGGAGAATGGTTGACGGGAACGAGGGGCCCGGGAGAAGACTTTTTGAGATGGGAGACCACGATGCATTCCGAAGAAAAACGCGTCAGCAGGAGTGACCGCCGTCGATTTTTGAAGGCGGCGTTGCTTCAAGCAACCGCCGTCGGGACGGCGGGCCTTGCTTCTGCCGAGCCGCAAACGGCGGTCGACGCGCCGCTCGCCCAAAGACCGTTCTCGTCCGATCCTTTCGAGATAAGGAAACTGACCGATCGCGTCTCCTGCACCAGGCTGGGGTTTGGAACCGGAATGGCCAGCGGAACCGAGCTGCGCGGTCTCGGAGAAGAACAGGCGATCGATCTGCTCCGTTACAGCTACGAGAGAGGGGTACGTCTTTTCGACGCGGCCGACTCTTACCGAACCCATCAAATCGTAAGAGAGGCTCTTCGCGGCCAAGAGCGCGGCAGCTATACCCTGGTCTCGAAAATGTGGCTTCACCGGGAAACGGAAAAGCCGCTCGACGAACAGCTCCCTGCCCGCGACATTCTCGCGCGCTTTTTGCGAGAGCTCGGAACCGATTACATCGACATTCTCCAAATCCACTGCATGATGAAACCGGGTTGGGAGACGGTCTTCGCCCGCTACATGGATGAACTCGACGTCCTAAAAGACGAAGGACTGATTCTCAGCCACGGCGTGAGCTGTCATTCGATCGAAGCCGCCAAAGAGGCGGCGGTTCATCCGTGGGTCGATGTCATCCACCTGCGGTTCAATCCTTTCGGTGCTCGGATGGACGGTTCGGTCGAGGAGAACCTGCAAGTCTTAAAAACGGCGCGAGAGCACGGGAAAGGAACGATCATCATGAAGGTTGCCGGCGAAGGGAGTTTCGCCGACTCCGAGATGGTCGGTCAATCGATCCGGTATATCGCCAAGCTCGAGACCGCCGACACGATGGTGGTCGGCATGAAAAACCGCGAGCAGATCGACTTCCTGATCGAGTGCATGAGCGAAGCGCTCAAAGAGGAAGAGTTGGTTCGAGCGGTCGCTTAGTCTGTCGAAGAGATAAACGTCACCGGTCTGCCGCCGCTTTGACAAAAAACGTCTCAGGCGGTTTCAACGGTTCGCCCTACCAAGCAGGTGGTTCAGGTCCACGAATCCGGAGCCGCTTTCGGTGCTTCTTTGGGATTTCCCCGACCCGGTCGCAACCGGGTCGCTCGAACGGAAATTCCCGTTTGCATCCGAAATCCCCACCCTCTCGAAAGCCCGAAGGAACCCTTTCCCACGGTTGCCGCCCGGCAAAAGTTTTTCGCCACGGGGTTCCGGGGGCTTGCCGTAATTCTCAAAGCGATCGCTCGGCTCCGGTACCCTTGGGAGTCGTTTTCGCCCCCCTTCGGGGAGCTCTCGGCTTCGAAGATGTCGGGGTATACCTTCCGTATGATTTTATCTCCGCCATCGGCGGATCGTGGCCTGCCCCTGCCGCGGCCACGCGCGCCGAAAGCGGGAATTTGGTCGCCTCCCGCATCGTCGGGCCCGCCGACCTTGCGCAGAAGGTCCGAGTCGGGTGTCCGCGTCCCTAACGGGGTTTTCGAACAATCGATCGCAATTTAAATCCTAAACCGTAACGATTGACATTTATCAAAAGTATTTTTCGGAGTTTTATCCATGAAAAAAATCGTAAACCTGACATTCTTCCTCTTTTTTGTAACGGCCGTCGCCGGTTTCGCAGCCGAAACGTTCCGTCTTTGGGACGGCCCTGCCCCGGGCGAGTCGGAAACGACCGAGCCGCCGGTTATCGAACTCTGGCAGCCGAATCTTCGTTTCACCGACGCGTGTGTGATTGTCTGCCCCGGCGGGGGGTACGGCGGGTTGGCATACGGTCACGAAGGAAAACAGGTCGCGGAATATTTTAATGCGCGGGGTATCACGGCGGTCGTTCTGAAATACCGTACACCGCGTCGCGCGGGTCTTCCGAAACATCTTCCGGCCTGGCAAGATGCCCAGCGCGCCATCCGTCTTGTCCGCTCGCATGCCGAAACGTGGAAAATCAACCCCGACAAAATCGGGATACTCGGTTTTTCGGCCGGCGGTCACCTGACACTCATGGCGGCAACCACAAGCCTGACCCCGGCTTACGACCCGACCGACGCACTCGACAACACCCCCTGCCACGTCAATTTCGCGGTTCCGGTCTACCCGGCCTATGTTCTCGAAGACGGTGCCGATGGGGCGAATGCCCAAAAGGGGAACGACAGTCCGATGGTCAACGACTTTGCTTTCGACCAAATGACCCCTCCGATGTGCATGATCCACGGCGATGCCGATACCATTTCGGCCATGGGGTCGGTGGCGGTCTATCACAAACTGCGCACGATGGATCTTCCCGTCGAACTGCACATTTACGCGAAGGTCGACCATGGTTTTGGTGCCGCCCCTTACGTTCAGGGAAACAATCACGAGGGGGATTGGCTTAATCGAGTCTACGAATGGATGAAGGCGATGGGGTTCTGAGCTTCCCCTGGGTTATCCCCGAAGCACGCACCCGGGTCTTGGTCACCGAGAGGCGTCCTCTGCGGTGACTCAGGTTAGGTTCTTACCGAAAAGGCTGAGACGTCATGAAAAGGTTTGGAATCTCGTTCCTTTTTTTCCTGTGGCTTGCGGGGGGTTCTGCCGCCCTGTCCGCGGCCGAACCGTTAAAGGAGATTCGGACCGCACCCGAAGCGTTGGCCGGTGCCGAGTCTCATGTTCAGGGGATATGCTGTTCGGAAGACGCGATCTTTCTTCTTTTCCGAAACCGAATCTGCAAAATCGACTGGGAAGGAAACCTGGTCAAAACAGCCGAGGTTCAGTCCCACGCCGGCGATCCGACCTATGTCGACGGGCAGATTTTCGTCTCAATGTCGGAACCGGAAGGCCATGCGATTTTCGTCTTTGATGAAGAGCTGAACCTTACCGACCGAATCAAGCTCGAAAAGACCGGCGCGGCCGACGGCATCGCTTTCATGAACGGGCATTTCTTTGTCGGCGGCCCTTCGGTCGGTCGGACTCCCCATTTCGAGAACCGTGTGAACGTCTTCGACGCCGATTTTCACCTGATTCGCGAGATGAACGTCAATTTCGGCAGCCCGACGCATTACGGCACACAGGCCATCGAGGCGTACGACGGAACGCTCCTCATGGCGTTTTATGTTCCCAAAGACGTCGAAACTCAAACGATTCGGACCGACCCGCAAATGAACGTGCTCGAACGTTACCCCGTTTTTGCCGCAAACGGTATCGCGCTGGCTCCCCGGACCCGGCAGCGCGGGAAATCTCCCCGGTTTCTTCTCTGCACCACCGAGTACACTTCCGAGAAGCACCCGATCGCCGTTTTGCGCTGGTACACGCTGAAGAGAGGGGAACTGGTCGATATCACGGAATAATGCCGCGGCATCGACAACCACCGCCGGAAAGACTTAAAACGAGACCACACGATGAACAGGATGAATCTTACACGCCGCCATTTTCTGAAGACCGCGTCACTCTCGGTTCCGGCCCTCACCGGACCGATGCTTTTTCCCGGAACCCCACGTGCCGAACCCCTCTTTCCTCCGGGAACGTATCAAAAGATCGACAGTCCGGAAAGGCGATTTCATCTCAGCGCGTCGGTCGACGTTCTTGACATCGACCCCGACCTTCCCCCCCTTTGGAAAGAGTCGGGCGTTACCGATGTTTGGGTCGATACCTGGTTTTACGGGCATTTCCCCCACCCTTGGGAGAAAACCGACCGTTATATCGACCGGCTCCGATCTCTCGGACTGACGCCGCACTTTATCGCCATCCCTTTCTGTCACGGCGGCGGCGCTCTTTCTCCGAGCGATCCCGACGCGTTTCCGAATCTGCCCCCTCCCCATTGGAAGAGGGCCAAGCGTTTCGACGGATCGGAAATTTGGGGGTTCTCTTGGCACGCGCCGGCCGATCAGGAACTTCTTGACGCCTCCCGTTTTCTCCTCGACCGGTATGGTCCCTACAACCTCTTCCTCGACGACGATTTTCGTTTTGCGAACAGTCCGTCCGATATCGGCGGTTGTGTCTGTGACGAGTGTCGCCGGGAATTCCTTCAAAAGACGGCGCAACCGGCTTGTCGATGGGACGAGCTCCTCGACGACCGACGCGAAAACCGCGATACCCCCCTTCTCCGTTCTTGGGTCGATTTTGTCTGTGACAAACTCACCTACTGTTTCAATAAAACAGCCGACGCTTTGCCCGACGTGGATCTTGGCATCATGGTGATGTTTATGGGGTCCGAACATTCGGGGATTCGGTTAGACGATTATCACGGACATCTTTTCCGGGTCGGGGAAATGATGTTCAACGATTTTTGGTTCAACGACCTGCGCAACAAGGCACGAGAACTTTTCAGTTCCCTGTTCCATCGCCGTTTCTGTTCGCCGGGCCGCGCCTTCAGCGAGACGACCGGATACAGGATCGCTAACCTCTCGCCGCAAAACATGGCGGCAAAACTGACGGTCTCGACCCTCTCCGACGTCCGGAACACGATGTTCATGTCGGGTCTTGAAATGATCCCGGCCTCCTATTGGTCGGTCCTCGCGCCGCGGATCCGGAAGGAGGCGAAGCTCCACCATCAGATCCGCGGTCGGAAAGCCACCGGTCCCTTCAAGCATTTCTGGGGAACGGCCGACCGTTACATGCAGGGGGACGACGCATTCTGCCTCTTCCTCCTTACCGGTGTTCCGTTCGAGGTCTGCGATACCCTTCCGACCGACGGTTGGACATTCCTGGGCAACGCCTCTGCCGACGAAATGGAACGCGGTCTCCTCCTTTCGCCCGGAACCGTTTGCCTGGCGCGAAAAGATTCCGTTTCGGGAAGATACCGGAAACTCGCCGAGTCGTTTGAAAGTCTCTTCGAATTCCGGCGTTCTCTTCTCGTGACGTTTCGCGAAAAGAAGATTCCCTACATCGAAGAAGAAATCCCTTTGGTCCTCGGCCAATACACACTCGGTGACGGGAGCCCCGACCTTTTGCTCCTGTGGAATGTCAACGACGAAGAGAAAACGGTCCATCTGAAGATCGGGGAAGAAACAAAAGTCGTTACGGTGGCGGCGCTCGATTCGGCGCTTGTACCGATGGCATAACCGAATCATTCACGGTACTCCATCATTTAGAAAGGCCCAATATGCTTTACGATAGATTCCGAAGAGCGTTTCTCCTCTTCCTGGCGGTCGGTCCGTTCGCGGCCCTTCCCCTGACCGGCTCTTGTGCCGGCAATACGGCGGCACCCGGGGTGAACATGGCCATCACGCCGGAAGAAGAAGATACCGGACGGTTCCGAGAGCAGGCCGCTCGGATGGAACAAGGGGATGTCGACCTCCTTTGGGTCGGCGATTCGATCACCCATTTCTGGGAAAACTACGGGAAAGATGTCTTCGAGAAATATTACGGCAACCGCAAATCGATGAATTTTGCGATCAGCGGCGACCGAACCGGTCATGTGATTTGGAGAATCCAACATTCCCCGATGAATAAAATCCGTCCCAAGATGGCGGTCGTGATGATCGGCACCAACAACATCGGCCACAAATCGAGCACACCCGCGCAATCGGTCGAAGGGATCCAAAAAATCGTCGATATGCTCAAGGAGCAGTATCCGGACATGAACATCCTTCTTTTGGAAGTCTTCCCCAGGGGCGAAAAACCTGATGATCCTGATCGCCGAGGGGTCGAGGAAATCAACGCCGGACTCAGAAAAATCTACAAAGACCGAAAAGTCAAAAATGTCAAACTTTATTCGATCAACGACCTTTTCCTCGACGAAAACGGCAATCTTCCCGCCGCGTTGATGCCCGACTCTCTCCATCCGAATGCGGCCGGTTATGAACTCTGGGCCTCGGCGATCGAACCTTTTGTCATCGAGGGGCTCGGCGAAAAGCCGTCGGTTCTCGAAGAACCCGAAGACAAATCGATCTGCGACTCCTATTTTTTCCGGGATCAGTGCAAACTTCTTCGCGAAAAGAAGGATTATAAGATCCTGATGTTCGGCAACTCGATCACCCACAACTGGGTTCGCGTCGACACTCCCGAACAGAGGAGCGTCTGGGAAAAGTATTACGGAAGCAAAGGGGCGGTCAATCTTGCCGTCGGCGGCGACATCATCCCCGGGCAAATCTGGCGGTATAAGAATTACCCGCTCGACGGGATTCAACCCAAATTGATATTCCTCGAAATCGGCGTGAACGACCTGACCGCGATCGAAACCCCGAAAGAGGAAGTGGCCTACGGGAATCGATACCTTGTCAAGGCGTTTCGGAAACGCTGGCCGACGGTTCCGATCATTGTGATGAAGATGATCCCGTTCCAGTTCGACGGCAACCCGAAACACGACGGCGCCACGTATCAGAGCTGGGTCGATGCCTACAACGAGATCATTCCCCTCTATGTTCGTGATATTCCGAACGTCCATCTCGTCGATATCAGCGACCTTTACCGCGACGAGAACGGTAAGGCGATTCCCGAACTCATGGACGGGATTCTGGTCCACCCGAACACCGAGGGGTACCGACTTTGGGGCGAACGCCTCGATCCGATGGTCGAAGGATTCCTGAAAGAATAAGAGAAACGCCTAAAGAGCGCGAAAGCCGAAAAACCCGGAAGACAGGGTCGGCCCTTTTCCGGGTTTTCGATTTTTGGAGTTCGTGATCTCTTGGGAAGAAACCGTCTTTCAGAACTTTTTCACGCCGTGTAGGATATACATTTTGTCGGCGTTCGGCTCGATCTCGGCTTTGACCACCGACTCTTCCCATTGGTCGCCGTCGATTTCTTCGATCGAGATCGAGATCGCCTCTTGCCGGCAACCCCAGACCTCGAGGAGGGCCTGATTGATCCTCTCGACCAGTCTCTCCTTAATTTCGGCGGTCTTCGGTTTCCCTTTGATTCGGATGTACGGCATGTTGGTCTCCTTTTTTCGAATGATGGTTTCTCTTTCACCGAAACCGTCGAGGTTCTTGATCACGTCGTTCGTTGTCATCAAGGGCAGACGGTCGTCCGGTTGATTTTACTCCCCGTGGGGCGATGTCGAAGGTTCGACTCGGATCTCTTTGATCTTTTTCGCCGGGTTCCCGCCGACGACCACGTGGGGGGCGACATCTTTGGTGACCACCGCCCCGGCAGCCACAACCGATCCCGCGCCGACGGTCACGCCGGGCATGATTTTCGCCCCTTCCCCGATCCAAGCCCCTTTTTTGATCCGGATCGGCGCGCAGCGGAGAATCTCCCGATCGTTCAGATCGTGGTTTGCGGTGACGAGCGAAACGTTCGGGGCAATGCGGACATCATCTTCGATATCAATCCCGCCGGTCGAGACGGTATTGAAGTTCCAGTTGATAAAGACGTTCCTGCCGATGCGGATCGTTTTGCCACGGTCGATATGCACCGGTGTAAGAATGAGCGAGGATTTCGGAAGCCTTCCTTCGAACAATTCGTCGAGAAGCGGCCTGATTTCATCGCTGTATGGCTCAAGACTGTTGATCCGATGGCAGAGTGTACGGCTTCGCACCATTTCGGGACCGAGAACCGCTTGGTAACCTTCATCGGTTCGCATATCGATCGGTTCGCCGCGCAGCGCTTTTTTGTAAGGATCCATGCCTCTCTCGTGGTTTGGGCGTCTCGCTTTGGGTGGGGTGCCGCTTAAGATTTCCGGCGTCGATGGGCCGCGAGGTATTTTCCCGTTTCGCTTTTTTTGCATGCGGCGACCTCTTCCGGTGGTCCGCAAACGACGATTCGTCCGCCATCTTCTCCGCCGCCCGGGCCCATGTCGACCAGATAGTCGGCATTGGCAATCAGGTCGAGGTCGTGTTCGATCACCACGACCGTTGCGCCGTGCCCGATGAGGCGGTGGATCACCTCAAGGAGGGTCAAGACATTGAGCGGATGAAGCCCGATGGTCGGTTCGTCAAAAACGAAGAGCGAGTCGGCTTGTTTCTTTCCCATTTCCGAAGCAAGTTTCAGGCGTTGCGCCTCACCGCCGGAAAGACTCGGAGTCTCTTCCCCCAGAGTAAGGTAACCGAGCCCGAGCTCGTGAAGGACCCGGAGCCGACGTTCGAGCAACCGAATATTCTCGCATGCCGAAAGCGCCTCGTCAATACTCATCTCCATCAGTTCCGGGAGAGAATATTCTTCGCCCTTCTTTTTCAGAGCACAGCGCAGAAGTCCCGCTTCTTTTCCGTAACGCGAGCCGCCGCATTCCGGACAGGGAATATCGACATCGGGAAGAAATTGCACATCAAGGCTGATCTTTCCGGTGCCTTCACAAACCGGACATCGAAGACGTCCGGTGTTGTAGGAGAAATCGCCCGCTTGAAAACCCCTTTCCTTCGCTTGCGGTGACTGGGCAAATATCTTTCGCAGTTCGTCGTGGACATTGGCGTAAGTTGCCACGGTCGACCGAACGTTGATCCCGATCGGGGTCGCGTCGATCAGTTTGGTCTGAGTGATCCCCCCGGCCTCGATCGCGTTGACATGCTCCGGTAACTTTTCGCCCTTGGTCAGGGAATCGAGGGCGGGGATCAGGCTTTCGAGAACAAGGGTCGTCTTCCCCGAACCGGAAACGCCGGTGACCACGGTCATACGCCCTTTCGGAATCTCGACTTCGAGCGGTTTGACGGTATGGATGTTCGAAGTCGAAAGCCGGAGCCTGCCCCGTTCAAAGAGATGCTCTCGCCGGATGGGGCGACGCGAGGCAACGATCGATTTGCCCGAAAGAAACCCTCCGATCTTCGAGGCGGGAGACTTTTCGATCTGCGCGACAGAACCTTCCGCAATGACCGTCCCCCCTTGCGTTCCGGCATCGGGCCCCAGCTCGATGATCCAGTCGGCCCGACGGAGCAGGTTCGTATCGTGATCGACCAGGATCACCGAGTTCCCGTCGGCGACAAGGTCGTCGAGTACGCCGCAGAGCCCTTCGAGGTTCGAGGGGTGGAGTCCGATCGAAGGTTCGTCTAACACGTAGAGAACACCGGTCGTGCGATTCCGAACCGCGCGGGCCAACTGCATCCGTTGTCTTTCCCCCGTCGAAAGGGTCGAGGCGCCACGGTCCAACGTCAGGTACGAAAGCCCCAGGTCGAGGAGGCGTTTCGAGGTGTGCAGGAACGACTCGGCGATCGATTCGGCCATCGGGCGCATTGCGTCCGGCACCGAGGCGGGAACTCCCCGTACCCACCCGACGATTTCGCCGAGCGTCATCATGCAGGCCCGATCGAGCGATATCCCGCGCAATTTCGGCGACCGTGCCACGTCCGAAAGTCTCGAACCGCCGCAGTCGGGACAGGTTTCTTGGCGAAGGAACTTTTCGACCCGCTTCATCCCCTTTTCGTCTTTTACCTTCGACAGCGCGTTTTCTACCGTATAGGTGGCGTTGAAGTAGGTAAAATCCATGTCGCCGGCAGCGCCGTTGGTCCGGTTCTGGTAGACGATATTGACCTTGACCGCAGGACCGCGGAAAACGATGTTCCGTTCCTTTTTGGTTAACTTCTTAAAGGGAACGTCGGTACGTACCCCCAACTCGCGGGCAATATCTTTCATCAGGGACCACATCAGCGTCTGCCAGGGAGCGACCGCCCCTTCGTCGATCGAAAGATTTTCGTTCGGAACAAGGGTCGATTCATCCACGGTACGGACAATGCCGGTCCCTTCGCACCGCTGACACGCGCCGCCCGAATTGAACGCCAAATCTTCCGCGCCCGGAGCGAAGAAACGCGCCCCGCACGTCGGGCAAACCAGTTCCTCTTCGGCTGCCACGGCCAGGGTCGGTTCGAGATAGTGCCCGTTCGGACAGCGGTGGCTCGCCAGTCGGGAATAGAGGAGCCGCAAGCTGTTCAGAAGTTCGGAACCCGTCCCGAACGTGCTGCGAATTCCCGGAACGCCGGGCCGCTGACGCAGTGCCAAGGAGGCGGGCACATAGAGGACCTCATCGACCAGCGCCTTTTCGACTTGGGTCATGCGGCGCCGTGTGTAGGTGGAAAGCGATTCGAGGTAGCGGCGCGAGCCTTCGGCATAGAGGATCCCCAACGCCAACGAAGATTTCCCCGACCCGGAAACACCGGCGATGCCGACGATTTTGTTCAGGGGGACATCGACATCGATCTTCTTGAGGTTATGGACCCTGGCCCCGCGAACCAGGATGTGCGAAGGAATGTTGTTGTTTGCGGTCACTGATCGCCTCGGTCGATCCCGACGACCTTCTTAACGGTCGCCGAAATATCGGATATTTTTCTCTTTGTATCGGCGTTTCGAGACGGTGGGGTACTCCGCGACGATCTTCCGATAACAGGGGCAGTTCTTGTCGTGGTCGTTGACGATCCCGCTGGCCTGCAGGTGGGAATAGACGGTAATCGTGCCGAGATACCTGAACCCCCGCCTTTTCAAATCGGCGCTGATTTTGTCGGAAAGGCCGTTGCTGGCCGGAATCCATCCTTCGTCGTGCTTGTCGTACAAGATGACCTTCCCGTCGGAATAGGCCCAGAGGTAATCGCTGAACGATCGGTATTCCTCTCGGATTTTTTGAAACGAGCGGGCGTTATGGATCACCGCCTCGATCTTTCGCCGCGAGCGGATCATTCCCGGGGTGTTCATGATCCGCTCGATATCCGATTCGGTGTACCCGGCGATTCGGTCGTACGCAAACCGATCGAAACAGGCGCGGAATATTTCCCGTTTTCGGAGGACCAGGTTCCAATTCAGGCCGCACTGCATCACTTCCATCATCAGGAATTCGAACTGACCGCGGTCGTCGTCGAGGGGGACCCCCCATTCCGTGTCGTGGTAGCGGAGACTCTCTTCCGATGTTAGCGCCCAGCGACAGTAGCTCACGGTTATTCTTTCCCCCAATCGTTTCGGCCGAATATCAGAGTCTCAGGAAGGTTTTGTTCTTGTAGAGTAACCAGAGGAACCACCAGGTGAGCCCGAACCCGGTCAGGGCCAGGAGGGGGGCGTACCAGACCCCGATATGGTGCTCAAGTCCCCCGAGGAATTTCCCGGCGATCGCCTGGAAGTCGACGAAATACGGGAGCATGTAGGTCACAATGGAGTTCATCCCGATCACCAGCAGGAAGGTTTTGAAGAGGGGGAACCGAAGAACATCGTAGACCTCGTGGAAGATGCCCAGAAGGATGTAAGAAATGCCGCTGGCGTAAAGGACCATCGACGGAGTCCAGAGATGCTTGATCAGCGGGCAGTAGCCGAAAACCCCTTGCGGGACCTTGCCCCAGAACCAGCCTGTCACGGCACACAGAACCCCGATCGCCACCAGAAAGAGTGCGGTCAGGTGCCCCGACTTTCCGGTCTCGGTACGCCACCTGATGAACTGGCCCCCCAACAGGCCGGAGATTGCCGTCGCGCCGAAAGTCAAGGTGCTCAGAATCCAGGTATAGTGGTATTCCTCCGAGAACGACCACGTGCCGTCGGATTGAAAAGAAACCCCGTCCATCCACCGTCCGAGAACCGCACGGTCGATCACTTCGGCCAGGTTGGTGCCCGGTTCGAACCCCTTGCCGGAAAATGTCATCGCGAGCCAATACGCCAGCATCAAGAGGAAGGCCGCGGCCAGGGTCCCCCACTTATTGAACAGGAGATAACAGGCGACGGCGATCACGTAGCCCGCGGCGATCGCCTGCAAGGTGTTCGAGTAAAGACGCAGCCCCTCCCAGCGGAAGTCGAGCAGGTTTCCCTGAGCGATCATTCCGAAAATCCAGAGCAGGAGCACACGACGAACCAGACGACACCAAAACCGTGCCCGGGAAGGATTCGGGTTCGATTCGCTCTTCTTGTATTTCGCCATGGAATAGCAGATCGTGACCCCCGACATGAACATGAAAAGGGGCATGATCAAATCGTAGAGCGTGAACCCTTCCCATTCGGAATGACGGCAAACAAAGTCGGCGAGCGAATCCCAACGTTCTTTGTTCGGGAAAAACCTGTTCAGAAGTTCGCGAGAAGCTTGGAAAATCGGGCAGAGACCAAAAAGGAGAAAAAGGTCGAATCCGCGCAAGGCGTCGAGCGAAACCAAACGTTTTTTGGCAGGGGGGTCGGGTAACACGTTTTGGGTCGTCGCATGTTCGGTCATCGGTCTATCAACTCCTTTCGGTCGCGGGCAACGTCCCCTCCCGGTAAAACCCTGCGCGATTATAACGATGTTGCCGCGGCGGGTCAATCGATGCTGTCGGCCGGATGTCCCGGAAAAAGGTTCGCGACCTTGCCCGACAAAATCGCGAACCTTCGGTTTTTACGCGCAAGACCGGCAACCGCCGCCCCAGGCGGAAAGGTCAGAGTTCATCTTGTTCGATGCGCGGGATTTCGGGATGTGTGTCCAGGAACCGGCGATAGGCCTCGGCGTTCTCCCCCTCGTCAAGGGGAAGGTTGGTCGTCCAGTTCAGGCTGTTCCCCTCGTCAAAGAGGGTGCCCGAAGCCAAGATGATTCCGATCTCGTCTTTCATGGTTTCCGCCTGGTCGGGACGGTCGACCAGCAGAGAGATTTGCGGTGCCAATTTCAGCGAGGGGACGGCGATATCGTCGAGATACTTTTTCCCGAGTTCAAGGTCGGCAAGAGGCTGATTCAGATCGACCCGCAAGAAAGATTTCATCCCCAACTCGGCGGCGAGGTTCGTAAGTTCGCGCAAGGTTTCCACGGTATTCGCGTAGGTGATCTCGGGGGTGCTGTTGTTCTCGGGGCTTGTGTGTGTCGAAAAGAGTACGGTATCGACGCCAAGGAGCGCGCCCTTCTTGAGAACCGCTTTCATCGTGGCCATCGCGCGTTCATACTCTTCTTCGTCGTTATTACTCAGGCGCAGGTCGGGGAAGAGATTGATCCCCGACGAGAAATCGACGGCAAGGTGAAGACCATGCCGACGGAACCATCCCGCTTCCCGGGCGACGGCCTCTTCCGAACGGAGATCGAAATAGCGCCAATCGAGGGTGATTCCGTCGTAATGTTCGAAGAAGGTCGGGCGGGCCAAGATTTCTTCCTTGGCCATCACCGGATGACGCAATTGCAGGAACCGTCCTTTCGGGGCAGGAGGGATCGGAAGGTCGTCGATCATCGCGGTTTTCTCTTCTTTGAGGGTTACCTCGAAGACCCGCACTTCGCCCACCGCGATGGTCGTGTCGGTATGCCTGCCGCGATCGAAATGGTCGTAACCGACCGGCATGAATCCGGGCCGGGTCCGTTCCGTGTCGGGAACCGGAATTTCGCGAATCGAAGCGATTTCGCCGATCCGCGACCGGATGGCAAACGGCAGTTCAAGGAGCCCATGATTAAAGACCCCGACGGTCCAGACGCGATCGGCTTTCCGGCAGACGATGCTGCCGAGATCTTGCCCCACATCGAAGAGGACCGTTTGGTCGAGTTCGCGGCGATAAATCTTTTCGGCGTGGGCCAGGAGCGGATACGGGTTTTCAAGAACCTGATCGACGCGGATCGGAAGGTACCCTTCCACCGCCCGCTCGCCCGGGATTCCGAACGGGGTGTTCAAGACCAGGACCGTCCCTTTCCCATGGGAAACTTCGAATGCCGCGGTCTTCCCCCCGCAGGAGGCGAGTACCCGCGCGTCTTCCGGAACCGAGACCGAAATCAGGGTAAAGGGTTGCGATTCCCTCACGCTTTCGTTCCCGTCGGCAAAAAGAATTTCGGCGCCTGCCTCGAAGCGGTCAGACCCGAGGATTCTCATCCCGAGGAACCCGTCGAGCGCTTCGAGATTCCCGGCGGTGAAAACAAGGCGCCCTCCCCCTTCGACGTAGTCGGTCAGCTTGCGGATCAGTTCGGGGTTACGCGACGTCGGCTTCCCTTCCAGATTCCTGCGCGGGTCGCCTCCGGTCAGCCGATCGGCGACAATCAGGAGGGGGTAGCGGTTCAGGATCCAGAGGGGCGCGTCGGTAAGGAGCGAGTCCGTTGCGTCTCCGTAAGGAGTCGCCGACAAAAACCCTCTTTCGTTATAAAAGTAGGAAGAGGACTGATAGTCCGGATAGATCAGGCCGAGCAGGTTATTGTTGAGATAATCTCCCGGACCGTAGGGGATATTCCCCCAAACACGGTAAGATCTCGGCGAGTAGAGATGCCGCGGGAACGACCAGCCGCAGAAGAAATCGCAGAGGAGGGCAACCGGCGTGATCATCGTTCCCGGGTCCCCATGTTCTTTGACCCATCTTGCGGCATCGCGCTGAATTTCCCCGATCGGGGTCAGCTCGCCTTCGCTGAACCAGCCGTTTTCGAAGCCGACGGCGGCCGAATTGTAGAGGATATGGGAATAGAGCAAACGTTTCATCAGGCTGAGGCTCGTCCCCTGATCGATCTGATTCGGATACGATTTGAATCCCCAGCGGTTGTAGATCGAGGCGTTTCCGAACCAGAGGACGCCGTACTGTTTCCCCGCGCCGCGGATCCAGGAATAGTAGACCTGGCTGTTCGGAAGCGCCTGCGCCGTTTCGGCCCCGATCAGGGTGTAGATCCCTTCTTTGAGGAAATAATGGCCGAAATTCAGGGAAACGAGGGTCGCGAGGCGGTTCCCCAGATCGTCTCCGAGGCGTTCGAAATGGCGTTGGAAGTTGAGGTACTGATTGAAACGGCATCGGGTCACCGGAGTCATCCTCGATGCGTAGAACCCGATATACCGGCCATCCTGTTCCCCGTTATCCATCCCGAGCCATTGGGGGCCGAGGATTTTTTCGAGCGTTTCGAAACTCTTTTTCGCAGGGCGATTCTGTACCCAGGTTCCGCGTCCGTAAGGGCCGCTGCCCGGCACGTATCCCCAGAGGTCGAACACGAAGATCCCGTTCTTTTTCGCCCATTCGGCGAATTCGTCGAGATTATCGATATGTATCGTGCTATGGTGGGGCCAAATGATCGTTCCCAGGTCGGCCTCGGCGTAAGGCCGATACATTTCATCGAAATCGACCCCTCGGGTCCGGCCGGTTTCCTTGTCGCGGACGGTCCTGATTCCACGGCAGGTCATGAAGAGGACCTCGTCGCCGAACGTTTTCCGGTCGGGCGGCGTAACGGCAAACCGACCGCGGTCGGGATGCTCGGCCGGATCATAGCGGTTAACGTAGATCCGTTTGGGCGGATCGGCGGCAAAAAGGGACGAAACCCCGAGAAGTACGACACAGAGGATCATACGGACGGAACTCATAAAAACCTCATCTTTCTTGTACCTTGAACGATCCGACGGGAGAAGGTCGGTACGGCTCCCTTTCCATTCCAACCATTCTACCCCGGGCGGAATCGGACTTCAACTCTTTCGGCACGTCACTGAAAGGGGTGCCCGCCCACGGTAAAACGAGCGAAAGAAAAAGCGGGGAAGCCGCGCCGATTTTTAACCGAGGCTTTCTCAAAGGGTTGAAACGGCTCTAAAACGGGTGAATTGCGGAGACAGGGTGAAGAACGAGTCCGCGAAACAATTCGGGTTTTTTCAAAGGGGTTTCAAAATGATGCGAAGGCCCGACCGGAGGAATGGACGGTCGAGCCCTGCGAACTTTCCCGACCAACTTTTGACGATTTCGACCTCCGGCGAACGCCCGGGGAACCTTCGATCGACAAAAGGCGGAAATCTTGAACACCGACCGGCGAGCCGATGGCCGGAAAGGAGAATTTGCGAAGAAGCTTGACAAACGAGAGGCGCTTAAGAATAATTAAGAGGGGCGGGATTCGTTTTTCATCGTTGATTTCTCCCGCGCGGGGCAAATCGAGGGCAAGAGGTTCATGGCGACATACCCCGTTTTACTGCCCGGGAAAACGCGTTCCCCCCGGGACCGGGATTGATGTAACACAAAAGTGCCGTGCGATCGAATCTCCTCGACTCCGGCAGAGGAATTTACCGTTTTATTTTGAAAGAAAGGTGATTTTATGCTGACAAGACGCAATATGTTCAAGGCCTCGCTCATCGCCGGTGTCTCGGCCGCCGGGCTCGGTGGTTCGGCGTTTGCCGAAGAAGGAGCGAAACATTGCCGGGGCGCACGCGGTGCGCTCATCTACCCCGACCTTCTCGGATGGAAGATCGGCCCGCAGATCTACTCGTTCAATCGTTTCCCGTTCGACGAAGCGATCAAACTCGTTGCCAAATGCAACGTGAAGAGTTTCGAGCTCTTCAGCGGCCAGAAACTTTCGCGAGGGAGCGACGAGTCGGTCGGTCCCAACATGTCGAAAGGGGCGTTTAAACGCTTCCGGGAACTCCTGATCGAAAACAACGTCGTCCCGCACGCCATGGGGGTTTGCCCGGCCGACCGCGCGCATTTCGAGTTCGCCGCCGCTTGCGGTTTCTCGGTCATCAACGTCGAACCACAATTCGAAGATCTTCCGCAGGTCGATAAACTCGCCCAGGAGTATAAGATCAACGTCGGGATTCACAATCACCCGAAAGCGTCCCGTTATTGGGATCCGAAAGTCGTTCTCGAACGTTTGGCGGACTGCAGCGACTGGATCGCTGCCTGTTGCGATACCGGCCACTGGCTCCGGAGTGAGCTCGACCCGCTCGAATGCGTGAAAATGTTTAACGGCCGGATCGCCAGTTTCCATATCAAAGACCTCACCCCCGAAAAGGTCGATATTCCTCTCGGTCAAGGGGTCTGCAAGATCGCCGACATTCTGGCCGTCTGTGCCGAAGCGCGTCTCCGGATCCCCTTCTCGATCGAATACGAATCCGATTGGGACAACAACCAGCCGCTGGTGGCCGAAGGGATCAAATTCTTCAACGAAACGGCGCGGAAGATCGTCGAAGGGTGAGGCCCGAAACCCAATCACCGACTTTACCCCGCCGAAATCTCTGATACCGGCGGGGTAAAGCGGTTGACGCCGCGGTTTCGAAACTTGTTGATCGATCACCGCCGATTGATTTATCTTCGAAAGGGAGCCGTCCCCACCCACTCCGTGGGGGGCAATGTTCGTTGCCATCGATGATTTTTATTTTTGCCGGAGCTATCCGCCGTTCGGACAGAGAAAAATACCGTAACCGCACCTGAAAGAGACCGGAATGCTCAAGCTCGAAGAGATCACGAAAGGAATCCAAATCGCGGGGCTGGTTCCCGGAGAATTGGTAAATGTCGTCAGCGCGGACTCTTTCGGCGAGTCGTTGAAAATCACCTACAGCCTGGCCTCGGGAGGTGTTTCCGAGACCCTTCTGAACCGGTCCGACGAAGAACGGCTTTCGAAGGCGGAAATGGGGCTGGCGTGGTCGTTTGATTCCGACCCCGGGGATTTTCGTCGGGCGTTGGAGGCGTTCCGTATCCGGCTCGGTTTTCTCTTCGATCGGATGACGGCCATCCACTCGTCGCTGGTCGAACCTCTTCCGCACCAGATCTCTGCCGTGTACGATCGGATGTTAAAGCAAAACCCGCTGCGTTTCGTCCTTGCCGACGATCCCGGGGCGGGGAAAACGATCATGGCGGGTCTCCTGATCAAGGAACTCCTGATCCGCTCCGACACCCAGCGGATCCTGATCCTCGTGCCCGGCGCCCTGGTCGACCAGTGGCAGGAAGAGATGTTAAGGAAGTTCGGCATCCGTTTCGAAACTTTTATTTCCCAGGGGAACGGGGCCGGAAACTTTTTTAACGAGCAGAACCTGGTGATCCTCAGGCTCGACCAATTCGCGCGCAACGAGGAACTCAAATCGGCCCTTGAAGATTCCACCTGGGACCTGGTCGTTGCCGACGAGACCCACCGCCTTTCCGCCCACCGGTTTTCCTCCAGTACAACCAAGAAGACCAAACGGTACAAGTTGGCGGAACTCCTCGCCCGGAACAGTCGCCATTTTCTGATGATGACGGCGACCCCGCACAGCGGAAATAACGCGGATTTTCATCTCTGGTTGTCCCTCCTGGACCCCGACCGCTTCTACCTGGGAAGCAGTCCCGACGAGCCGGCCGTCCCCGAGGTTTCCGACGTGATGCGCCGCATGGTCAAAGAAGATCTTCGGAAATTCGACGGAAGCCCCCTGTTCCCGGAGCGGCGGGCCGAAACAATTCTTTTCCCCCTTTCCGAGAAAGAGCGCGATCTTTACGGGCAGGTTACCGAATACGTTCGTTCCGAGATGAACCGCGCCGAGCGACTTCAGAAGCAAGAGCGGAACAACCTCGGGTTCGCCCTGACCATCTTGCAGCGCCGGTTGGCGTCGAGCCCGCAGGCCATCTACGAATCGTTGCAGCGACGCCGCCGATTCCTCGAAAAGGATTTGCAAAACCGTCGGGAACATCCGGAAAAATACCCGAGGAGGGAACCCGAAACAGCGCCCTCCTCCGACTTGCGCGCGGTACGGGTACCCTTCGATCTTTTCGCCTACGACACGGAAAAAGAGGACGACGACTTCTACGACCCGGACGACGAACAAAACGCCGACTACGTCGTCGCCGAGCGATCGATCGACGAGGTCGAAAAGGAGATCGAGACCGTCGACCTCCTGGTAGCTCAGGCCAAAAAGGTTGTCGATTCCGATGAAGACTGCAAATGGAACGAACTTTCCAAAACGTTGCAAAAACCGCAGTTCGTCGGACCGGACGGCAAGCGGCTGAAACTGATCATCTTCACCGAATACCGCGACACCCTCGACTACCTCGAACGAAAGATCAAAAACCTGTTGGGGGTTCCCGAGGCCGTCCTCGTGATTCATGGGGGAATAAAATTAACGGAACGAAACGAGATTCAAGAGAATTTTCGTAACGATCCCGATGTTTCGATCCTGATCGCCACCGATGCCGCGGGGGAAGGAGTCAATCTCCAGCGGGCCCACCTGATGATCAACTACGATATCCCGTGGAACCCGAACCGGCTCGAACAGCGGTTCGGCCGCATCCATCGGATCGGGCAGACCGAACGCTGCTTTATGTGGAACATGGTTGCCGAAGGAACCCGGGAAGGAGAAGTCTTTCGTCGCCTCTTCTTAAAACTCGAGGCCGCGCGCGAAAAGTTGGGCGGGCGTGTTTTCGATATCCTGGGAAAGGTTTTCGACAAAGGGAAACTCAACCAACTGCTGATTCAGGCGATCATGCAAAAAGAGAGCCCCGAAGACCAAAACAAGATCAACAAAGAGATCGACGGGACGCTCGATCCTGCCCATCTCAACCGGGTGATTCGGGAAAACGCGCTCGTGCAACAAGCCTTTACCCCCGAGACACTCTATTCGGTCAAAGCCGAAATGGATAAAGCCGAGGCCCGCAAACTTCAGCCCTGTTACGTCCGAAATTTTTTTACCGAAGCGTTTCAACGTTATGGCGGAGAGATTCGCCGGCGGGAAGAAGGACGGTACGAACTTCCGTTTATCCCCCCGGCCATACGAAACAACCAAAAGACGTTAAAAAAGATCGGCGGTGCCATCGCCAAAAAGTATGACCGAATCTGTTTCGAGAAAGAAAAGATTCGGGTGGCCAAGTCCGGAAGACAGGCCGAGTATCTCCATCCGGGACACCCGCTGGTCCGTTCCCTTACCGACCTGATCCTGGAAAACCACTCGGCCCTCCTGAAACCGGGCACGGTCATGTTCGATCCGAGCGACGACGGTACGGAACCTTCCCTGATCTTCATGATCGACCATTCGGTTACCGAAACCCTCGGCGGAAACGAGGTTTCCCGTCGATTGCAATTCGTTCGGATCCGGCCCGACGGAAGTGTCGAGAACGCCGGCTGGGCCCCCCACCTCGACCTGGAGCCCCCGTCCGACGAGGTTCTGAAGATTGCCGAAGAGGTCAAGAAGGAGTCGTGGCTGAACCGGGACATCGAAAAGCTCGCGCTCGACTACGCGATTCCGAACCTCTGCACCGATCATTTTCAAGAGGTCCGGCAAGAGCGTCGGCGCCATGTCGACAAGACGCTCCGGGCCGTGAAAGAAAGATTGACCCAGGCCATCAAAGGACTGGAACGCCGAATTCTTGTGGCTCGCGACGAGGTGAAAAGGGACGTTCAAATCAAGGTCAACCTGCAAAACCTCGAAAAAACGTTCGCCGAGCTCAGGAATCGCCTCGAAACCCGCGAAAAAGAGCTTGAACAGATGCGTTCCCTCTCGAACAAGCCCCCGGTCGTGATGGGGGGGATCCTTCTGATCCCGAAAGGCCTGTTGGACAAGAAACGGGGGATTCCGGCCAACACGGCCGATGCCGAAGCGCGCAAAGCCGTCGAGGCGATCGCGATGAACCTGGTCATGGAAACCGAGAGATCGTTCGGCCACACGGTGATCGACGTTTCCGCCGAGAAATGCGGTTGGGACATCACCGCCAGGCCGACCGCGAAAAACCCGGACGGGTCCGCGAAAGAGGATCGCCACATCGAGGTCAAAGGACGCCGCAAAGATGCTCCGACGATACTGTTCACGCACAACGAGGTCGTTTACGCGATGAATCAGCAAGATAAGTTCATTTTGGCGATCGTTCTTGTCGACGGAGATAAAGTCGAAGGCCCCTTCTATCTCCGTTGTCCGTTCAGCCGGGAACCCGATTTCGGCGTCGCGAGCGAAAACCGTTACCTCGACATCCTTCTGGATATGGCGGTCGCCCCGGAAGAGACCCTGTAAAAACCGAGTGTTGAAAACAAAAATGGCAAAGATCAAAGCCCCCAAAAAACTGATTGAAGTGGCGTTGCCGCTCGACGAGATCAACGCCGAGGCCGCGCGCGAGAAATCGATCCGGCACGGGCACCCGTCGACCCTCCACCTTTGGTGGGCACGCCGCCCGCTTGCCGCCGCCCGGGCCGTTCTTTTTGCGCAACTGGTCAACGACCCCGGGGGGACCCGGGGCTGGAAAGCGGGGCTGACCAAAGAAGACGCGAAAAAGAAACGCGACGAACTCTTCGAGATCATCCGCGACCTGGTCGTTTGGGAAAACGTGAATAACGAAGCGGTCCTCGATCGGGCCCGGGAAGCGATTCGCGAAAGTTGGCGCGAGACCTGCGCCCTGAACCAGGGCAGGCCGGGGTTCGACCCCGAAACCCTTCCCGCGTTCCATGACCCGTTCGCCGGCGGCGGGGCGATCCCGCTCGAAGCGCAGCGGCTCGGCCTGGAAAGTCATGCCAGCGACCTGAACCCGGTTGCGGTCTTGATCAACAAGGCGATGATCGAAATCCCTCCCAGGTTTTTCGACTCGCCGCCGGTCGGGCCGGTGCCGCGGGGGGATACGGAAAAAGGGAAAGAGGCCTTTTCCGGAACCGCCGGGCTTGCCGAAGATGTCCGCCGTTACGGACTCTGGATCATGGAAGAGGCGAAAAAGCGGATCGGCGGCCTCTACCCCGACGTCGAAATCACCGAGACGATGGCGAAAGGACGCCCCGACCTGGAACCGTACGTCGGTCAAAAGCTCACCGTGATCGCCTGGCTCTGGGCGAGGACGGTAAAAAGCCCGCACCCCGACTTCGGTCATGTCGATGTGCCCCTTATTTCCAGTTTTGTGCTCTGTTCCAAAAAAGGGAAAGAGGTCTACCTGGAACCGGTGATCGAAGGCGATACGTACCGGTTTGAGGTAAAAGTCGGGACACCGCCAAAAGGCGCGAAAAATGGAACAAAACTCGGTCGCGGCGCGAATTTCCGATGCCTGATGAGCGGTGTGCCGATCGAACCGGGACACATCTACAGCGAGGCTCAATCAGGGAATATGGGTGAACGTCTCTTAGCCATTGTCGTGGAAGGTGACAAGCAACGGGTTTATCTTTCCCCATTACCCACTCATGAATTCAACAATCTAAACATTGAGCCGCCATGGAAGCCAAGGGTGGAAATGCCAAAAAATCCACGCTGGTTTTCACCGCCGGGTTACGGTCTGAAAACTTACGGAGACCTCTTCACCCCGCGCCAACTTACGGCCCTCAACACCTTTTCCGACCTGGTCCAAGAAGTCAGGGAAAAGACGATCGAGGATGCCAAGCATGCCGGAATGCCCGACGACGGAATCCGACTTGCCGAAGGAGGACGCGGCGCCACCGCCTACGGCGATGCCATTGCCGTTTACTTGGCG
The DNA here is from genome assembly GCA_050943135.1 of Thermoguttaceae bacterium. Lineage (GTDB taxonomy): Bacteria > Planctomycetota > Planctomycetia > Pirellulales > Thermoguttaceae > RUG695. Next base: position 185,692 of record JBMNOP010000003.1, read on the forward strand.
TTCGTGATCGACAAGCTCACGGATTATGGTTCGACAATATGTAGCTGGCATTCAAGTCGTGAAATAATCAGAAATACATTTGGTCGACAGGCGATCCCCATGACGTGGGACTATGCCGAGGGGAACTTTTATTCCGACTCAACCGGGAGCTTTACAAGTATGCTTGACTGGGTTGTAAAGACCATAGCGCTACTCCCGGCAAAGCCCCCCTCTTATGCTCATCAAGCCGACGCGCAGACACAGGCGATCTCCCAGGAAAAGATCGTCTCCACCGATCCGCCCTACTACGACAACATCGGCTACGCCGACCTTTCCGACTTTTTCTATATTTGGCTGCGCTGCAACTTAAAAGGAGTCTATCCCGACCTCTTCGCCACGTTGGCCGCCCCGAAATCCGAGGAACTTGTTGCCACGCCGTATAGGCACGGGGGGAAAGAAAATGCCGAGAAGTTCTTCCTCGACGGGATGACGCTGGCGATGCAGAACCTGGCCCAACGGGCGCACCCGGCCTTTCCGGTAACGATTTACTACGCCTTTAAGGCGTCCGATACCAACGGCGACGGGACGAGCAACACCGGTTGGGCAACCTTTTTGGAGGCTATCCTCAAAGCCGGATTCTCCATCACCGGAACCTGGCCGCTTCGTACGGAACTTTCGAACCGAATGATCGGTATGGGGACCAACGCGCTGGCCTCTTCGATCCTCTTGGTTTGCCGGAAGCGCGAACGCGCGCGCGAAGAGATCAGCCGCCGTGAATTCCTGACCGAACTCCGCGAAACGATGCCGACCGCTCTCCGCGAGATGATCGGCGAGGGGAGCGCCCGATCGATCGCTCCCGTCGACCTGGCCCAGGCGGCGATCGGACCGGGCATGGAAATCTTCTCGAAGTATCGCGCCGTCTTGAAGGCCGACGGGGCCGCGATGACGGTTCGCGAGGCGCTGATAGAAATCAATCGGAACATTTCCGACTACCTCGACCCGGAAGGGAGCGGGTTCGACGCGCCGACCCTCTTTTGTAACGAATGGTTCAAACAAAACCGGTGGGAAGCGGGGGAATTCGGCGTTGCCGACACGCTGGCACGCGCCAAGGGGACGAGCGTCCCCTTCGTCAAAGAGGCGGGGATCATTCAGGCCGATCGCGGAAAGGTCAGGCTCCTCCCCTGGGAGGAATATCCCGACGATTACGACCCCTCGCGCGATAAGAACCGCCCGATTTGGGAGTCGTGCCATCACCTGATCCGCGTCTTGCGCCGGCAGGGAGAGGTTGCCGCGGGGCGGCTCCTTGCGCAAATGCCCGAGACGATCGACGGCATCCGGCAACTGGCCTACTTTCTCTACCTCCTTTGTGAACGGAAGGGGGACGCCGAAAACGCCCGATCTTACAACGAGCTGATCACCGGTTGGCACGGGGTGATGGCGGCGTTTATCAAAGCGTCGGAAGAACTGAAGCGTCCCGTGAAGCGGGAAGACCAAGAAACATTGAATTTCGGAGATTGATCGCATGAAACCGTGGAGAGAGATTGCCCAGCCGCACCGGGACGTTCTCGAAGGGAGAATGAAACAGGCCGATTTCGCCGTCGACATTTCGGCGGTGGCCCGGGGAAACGCCTCGCCGGAATATCAGGACGCCAAAGAGTTCTTTTCGCGAACGTATATCACCGAGGGGTTGCGTCATCTGCTGATTTCGGTGGTCCGCCGCCTGAACCGTCTCGACGGAGATCCGGTGATCCAATTGCAGACCAATTTCGGCGGGGGAAAGACGCACACCCTTCTGGCGGTTTACCATCTGGCGACAAGCGGGATGCCGACCTCGGAACTCGAAGGGATCCCCGAAGTCCTCGACCAGGCGGGAATCGACACGCTCCCGAAGGCGAAAGTCGCGGTCATCGACGGGACCCGCCTTTCTCCGAACCAGCCGTCCAACGTCGGGAAACTCGAAATCCGGACGATCTGGGGAGAACTCGCTTACCAGTTGCTCGGGTCGGAAGGGTATCGACTCCTTGAGGCGAGCGACCGGTCGGGAACCGCCCCCGGGAAAGAGGTGGTGGCCGAAATTCTCCGACTGGCCGCCCCTTGCGTGATCCTGCTCGACGAGGCGGTCGCGTTCTTTCGTCAACTCAACCAACCGAACCTTACGGCCGGAAGTTATGAAGCGAACATCTCCTTCGTTCAGGTTCTCACCGAAAGCGTGAAAGCCGTCCCCGACGCGGTCCTTCTGGCCTCGATCCCCGAATCGGAATCGGAGGCCGGGGGATTGTTCGGTCGGACCGTCCTCAACACCCTCGAAAAGATTTTCGCGCGGCTCGAAAATGTCTGGAAACCGGTCGGCGCCGACGAATCGTTTGAAATCGTTCGCCGCCGTCTTTTTAAGAGCGCGGGAGCCCCTTCGGAAATCGACGCGGTCTGCCGCGAGTTTGAACATTATTACCGGCAGCATAAAGAATTGTTCCCCCCCGAAGTGCAGGAATCCCTCTATTTCGAACGGCTTCGGAGCGCGTATCCGATTCATCCGGAATTTTTCGACCGGCTCTATTACGATTGGTCGACCCTCGATAATTTCCAGCGCACGCGCGGGATGTTGCAACAGATGGCGATGATCATCCGGCACCTCTGGAACAGCGAGAGTCGCGGCGCGATGATCATGCCGGGTTCCCTTCCGCTCAACGACACGAACGTGCGGATCAAGAGTACGCAGTATCTCTCCCCCGGCTGGGATCAGGTGATCGAGTCGGAAATCGACGGGTCGAAGTCGAAACCGAAAAAGATCGACGGGACGGAAGCCCGGTTCGGATCGATTTCGGCAGCCGTTCGAACCACGCGAACGATCTTTCTCGGTACCGCCCCCTCGACCCCCGCCCAAGAGAACCGCGGGATCGATTTCGGTCGGATCCTGCTCGGTTGTGCCGAGCCGGGGCAGGAACCTTCGCTCTACTGGGATGTCTTAAAAAGGTTGCACGATACGCTCCATTACCTCTACGTCGACAAAAAGCGTTATTGGTTCGATACGCGGCCGAACCTGCGCCGGGAAATGGAATCCCGAAAAACGAAATTTGCCGCCGATTTTAAGCGGCTGCGCGAGACGATCCACGATCTCCTGCGGGAGTTGATCGGAAGCCAATCCGATTTCGCAGGCGTTCATCTTTTCGCCCCGAACGAGGATATCCCGGACACGATCGACCGGGGACTCCGTTTGGTCTTCACGGAACCGGAAAGAAAAAACGCCTATTCCGCCGAAAACCGCGACAACACCTACGCGCGGATCCTCGACATTTTGGAATATCGCGGAACGACCCCGCGGATCCGTCGGAACCGCCTCGTCTTCGTGGTTCCCGACATGCCCGGCATCGACAACCTGAACGACCAGTGCGCCACCTACCTGGCCTGGAACGAAATCGTCGAGGACGGGAGTACCGGCCGTCTGAACATGGACACCCAGCGTCTGAACCTGGCAAAGGAGCAAAGGAAGACCGCCGCCGAGATCTTTCGTCGCGCCGTTCCGGAATGTTACCATTCTCTCTTGGTTCCTTTCCAAGATCCCGGCCGAAAAGTCGATTTCGATTACCATCGTCTTTCCTACGGCACCGAAAAGATGACCCGGGTGATTTGGAATTCGTTGAAAGAAAACGAGTTGGTCATCGACCGATGGTCGGAAATCCATCTTAAAAACATCCTGGAAAAGAGTTACCTGAAAGAGGGCGTGTCCGACGTTTCCGTCAAGCGGGTCTGGGAAGATACCTGCAACTACCTCTCGATGCCCCGCCTGAACGACGAGTCGGTTTTTTGCGAAGCGGTCGCCGAAGGTGTTGCGAAGGGGCTTTTCGGTTACGCGTCGGGAAAAGAGGGGGAAACGTATATCGGTTTTGAATTCCGTAGGAATCCGAGCCGAATCCTCCTCGACGGAGACTCGCTCCTGATCGGGCAAGAGGCGGCCGAGGATTATCAAAAAGGACTCGACGCGGCGGCAAGCCGGGCCGTTTCGGACCCGGACCGGAGCGCTTGGGGCGGTACCGAAGAAACCACCTCTCCGGCGTCGCTCTCCCCTTCCCTTTCGGCGGGCGGCTCGGGGTCGGAATCGCAGGAGCTTCCCGACACGTCGGAAAGTTCCGCGGAAGGTGAAAATCTTTTCTTCGTCTCGATTGAACTGGACCCCGAAAAATCGGGACTCGGGGTCGATATCAGTGACATCATCGAAGCGACCGCGTCGGTATTCGTTGGAAAGCCGGGGGTGAACGTGAAGATCAGACTCGATATCGAGGCCGAGGCGAAGACCGCGTTCGACGCCGGAACGGTGAGGGCGGTTAAGGAAAATTGCCGGCAACTCGCTTCCGACAAAAACCTCGAGATCCAACCGAATTTCGACACCAAATGAGTTTTTTTACCCCTTTCTGCTCTCAGGGAAACGGTAAAAGGGTCTCTTCCGGAAATCTTCCCTTCTTTTTTCCAAATAGCCCGCTTGTTAAGCTTTCTTTTTTCGAAAAACCTGTTATATTAAAAGCAGAGTGAAATGGGAGCGCTCCGGCGCTCCCCGTTCGCTCCGAAAATGTTGGCTGTATCTGTCGGCCGGGTTTTGAATTTCACAACCGTAAGAAGGGAGACAGGGTATGGGTGAAACAACGTTTGAAATCGTCAGGAACTATGGTGGCATGGACCAGCTCGAGAAGCTGAACGATCGTGCCCTGGAACTGAAAGCGCTCCTCAAGAAGGAGTTTTTGGGAAGGTTCTATCCCAAGTCCCAGCCGGTCGGCGACGAAATGCTCCGCCATATCCTGGTCCGTCAACTCTATCTGGCTTGGGCGCGTACGGTCGTCGAACGCGAACCCAAAATCAAAGAGACGGTCGAAGAGCTCGACTACGCCGAAAAACAGATTTCGGCCTGGCGGCTCGGGATCATCCGAGTACCGCTTTCGGTGCTCCTTCTTGAAAATCTCTGAAACCACCTTCCCGCCGCATCCGTACGTGCGGCGGGAATCCGAAACGATTTTTGTGTGGGGTGTTGGGGAAATTAGGGGAGTCGAAAGAGTCGGCGCGCGTTTTCGGTTGTCTGCGCGACGATTTGCGAGATGTTTGTCTCGCGCAGTTCCGCCAGCCTGCGAGCGGTCCAGGCCGACATGATCGGCTCGTTCCGCTCGAGTTTTCCGCGGAACGGATGGGGGATCAGGAAAGGGGAATCGGTCTCTAAAAGGATCCTGTCTTGCGGCACGATCTTTGCCGCCTCGCCGATCGGCGCGAACTTGTTGCCGGTAAAGGTAACGTTCCCGGTAAACCCGAGGTAGAAACCGAGTTCGAGGAGTTCCGATGCCGTCGAGGGACCGCCGCTATACGAGTGGACCACCCCTTGAAGCGGCGGAAGGGCGAGGAGCTTTTCGACCTGCGGTTCGGCGAGCGGGCCGAACCCCGGCCCGTCGCTCGGCGCTTCCCCCGCTTCCCACGCTCGGAACGCCGTCATGCAGCGCACCAATTCCTTTTCGGCGTCACGACAATGAATGATGATCGGCAGCCCCTGCTCTTTCGCCAAGAGGGAATGCCGCAAAAGATATTCGAATTGAAGTTCGAGCGGAGAAGCGTTCCAATAGAGGTCGAGCCCCGTCTCGCCGATCGCCACGGTGGCGGGTCGACGGGCCAGGGCAACGATCGACGGCCAGTCGCCCGAAGTCATTTCGGTCAGGTGGTTCGGGTGGATTCCCGCCCCGGCATAAAGGTCGGGGTAAGACGCCGCAAGCGTCGCCGCCGCGGCGCTCGAGGTCGCGGTGATTCCCGGTAAAACCATTCCCCGAACGACAAACCGGATCGGGCCCGACTCGATCGTTTTCCCCCTGATATCCGGAAACACCCCTTCCCGCGCCCGGTCGAGAACGTTCTGCCGGTCTTTGTCGAATTTTTCAAGGTCAAGGTGTGCGTGGGTGTCGATGATTTCCAGCGGTTTGTCGTCGTGCATGGTTTCTCGGAAAGGTTTCGTTTAAAAGAGCCATTTTAAGGGAAAAAGTCGTTTTTGGCAAGAATTCGTTCCAAAACCGGGGAATCTTATCTAAAAAACAGAAAAAAAGCTTGATTTTTTTTATTTTATCTATATTTTTTATTTGACATCGTAGAAGCATGGGCTATATTATTAAACTAGATACTATGGCTAAAATATGTAATTTGGCTAGAATGTTGCCGTTTGCCATAGATTGCAATTAGGATATCGCGTGCCCGTCGGTAGGAGAGGCACGGCCATGAAGCGTTTTGAGGAAGGATGTCGCCATGTTGGTACTTTCCAGAAAAAAGAACGAGAGTATTGTCATCAACGACAATATCACCGTCGTCGTCATTGAGGTGCGCGGCGACAAGGTGAGACTTGGAATCGAAGCACCGAAAGATGTTCCGGTACACCGTAAAGAGATCTACAACGCGATCCAGCTTGGCGAAAAGCGGGGCGAATTCAAGGCGGTCCGGACCCCCGAACCCGCTTCCGGTTTTTCCGAAGTCGCCGCAGAGGTCGAAAAGACCCTGACCCCCAATCTCGGCTGAAACGCGACAAAGGCTCCCGCGGGTGCGAGAGCCTTTGCCGAGGTTCAGGAGAGGTTAGGAAGGTTTCGATTAGAAGGTGTAGCTCATCGCGACCGTGCCGACATGGGCGGTCGATTGTTCGGAGGCGACGAAGTCGTAGTTGCCGCTCAAAGCCCATCGGTAGTCGCAGTCCAGGTAACCGAGCGCTCCGATCCCGGCGTCGAGGTAGTCTTTTCCAAGGTCAACGCCGTAGATGGTCATTGAGGTGCCGGTTGCGTCCCCGGCAAAGTAAGCCGTCATCTCGGGGAACGAATCCCCGGCAATCTGGCGGGCATACAGGAATTTGCTTGTCAATCGCACGAATTGCGTGTTCTTTTCGGTTTCAAATCCCGCGCGAACAAAGGTTCTGTTCCAATCGGTCTTGTTGTAGTTGAGCGCGATCGCGTTGCCGTATTCCCCGGCTTCTTCGAGCCAGACCTGTTGTGTGTCAAATTGAACCAGCGGTCGGAAGACACACCAGTTATACATCTGCATGTCGCGGGCGATTTTCACGGCGGCGGCCAAACTTTGCCCGTTGTTGGAAGAACGATACCAATTCCCGGCGCCGAGTCGGTCGGCAATCTCCAAGTCGGGATCGATCCCTCCCATCCGGACATTCCGTTTGCTGTTCATGTGTTGCAAACCGAATCCGACGTAACCGGTCAGCGAGACCCCGTTCCAATAGTCGCGGCGACCGTAGAGGCCGAGATTGAAATTGCTTTGGTCGATGTGCTGGCTGACATCTTCCCAGGAACTGTACAGGTAGGGTTGCGAATAATCGAAGGCGAGCCCGAGAACGGCGTCGGGAGCGTTGAGCGCATCGTAGCCGAGCGAGATTCCGGTGTTCGTGATCCCGTATTTGTCGCAGTTGTCATCGTCACGGGCATTGAACGACATGGTGTGCGCGGCGGCCCACACCGAGTTCGGCGCCATGGCATTGTAACCGAACACCGAACCGATCGGGTACCCATCGTCGACATAGACCATGCCGTCGTCATAATATTCGCCACCGGAGTATTCCATCTGGCCACGGAAGACCGAGCCGCAAGTGGTACATTCCGGAGTGTAGGCACGGTGGGTCTGCCAGCCGAGTTGGTCGAAAGAATAACGCCACGGATCGGTCATCGCGAGCATCAGGGCGTTGGCACGGTTCGCCCCTGAAAGGGCGTCGAGCACCCGACCGACCGTCCGGGGATCGGTGCCGCTCTCCAGGTCCATCACCCTGGTGATGAAGTCGCCCAGTTCGTCGGAAATACTCTCGGGATTCCGAAGGAGGGTGTCGATGCCGTTGGCCACACTCCGCTGGTTGACCGTTTCGGCGAAGTCGGAAAATCCTTTGTTGGTGATACCGAGCAGATAACTCGTTTTATCGTCGGAAACACGCCCTTGCCGAGTCGTGAAAAGGGTGTTGTTCGAGGCGCCGCCCGAAACGGTGATCGCGTCGATGTCGTAGATCGATTGGTCGTTCGAAGTTTTAATCAGCGTGATCTCGCGCTTGCCGGGCGTGTAACTCTTGTAGGTGTCTTCGATTTCGATATTGCCGTGAATTTCGGCCGCGGCACTCGTGCCGCCGGCGGGAAGGAGCGTGATGAGCGGCGTCTCGCCCTCGGCACCGTCGATGTCAAAGACGATGGTCGAATAGGAGTCGGTCGCACCCATCTTCAGCGTTTTTCCGGCGGCAACATCGAGCGGGTTGTCGGCGTCGACCACAAGGGTTGCGCCGGAGGCAAAGGTCGTATCGCTGCCGAAAAGGTTTGTTCCCGTTCCGTTGTATTCGTAGGAGGCGCCGCTCTTGAAGTTGACCCGGTCGGCCGAAAGTGCCGCGGCGGTCAGGTTGCCGTTGTTTTTGACGGCGGTGTTTCCAAAGCTTAGCTCGTGACCTCCACCCTGAAATCCGCCGGTTCCGTTAATGATCAAGGTGGTCGGATGCTCGGACGAACCTTTGGCAAATTCGGTCGTGCCGTCGAGTGCAATCATTCCGTTCACCGCCACGGTCGGATGAATCGTCGATTCCTCCTCTTGCGAATCGCTGCCGGTATAGGTTCCGCTCATCGTTCCATCGGTCAGCGTCAGCGTGTTGAACGTGTAGGTGCCGGCATTGGCGAGCCGACCGCCGTCGAGGGTAACCTCGTCGGCCGTAAAGGTGCCGCCGGTCGCGTTGGTTACGGTAAGATCGCCGGCGACCGTCATCGATTTGGTGGTCACTTTGCCGGTATTCGTGAACTCGACCTCGGAATCGGAGTCAATGTCAAAGTCGCCGGCAACATTGATCGTCCCCTTGTTACTCATGGCCAGGGCGGAATGTCCCGAAACCTCCCGGTTCCGGTCGACCCCGTAAAGCCGGAGATCTCCGTCGGCGTCGATGGTTCCGACCGATTCGTTGTTGAACCCGACCACCCCTTCGACTTCATCGCCGAAGGTGTCTGTGTACGAGGAAGCGCCGGTAAAGAGGATTCCACTCCCCTGTTTGTCGTCGAGGTTGATTTTCCCGTAGTTTTTGAGGGTGTCGTCAAGCCGGAGATCATAAAGACCGCCCGCCGAACGGGTTCCGTCGGCATGGAATTTGCTGTCAAGACCGCTGACATTCAAAACGGAAACCGCGGTTTTATCGCTCGAGGTGCCGAGGGTCAGGGCTCCGCCGGTCGCGGTGCCGAAAGAGTCGCTGAACCGTTTCACCCAAAGGCCGCCGACGGTTGACGCGGCGCTCCGAACGGTCAGGTCACTTCCCGTGGTGGAATTGTCGTTGTAGACCGAGGTCAAGCCGTCGACCTGAACCGTGCCGACCGCGCCCCAAACCGCTTCGGAGGAACCCGAGGAAATGTCGAGGTTGCCGCCAACCTTAACGGTACCGAAAACAGACAACGCCGAGGAACCGAGCAGGGCGTCCCCTGAAACATGAAGGGTACCATGGCCATAGGTGCTGTCGGAATCGATATAGTCCGAGACAATGAACGCGTCGCTCCCGCTCGCACCGTTATGGACGTTGACCGTACCGAAGTTGCGAAAGATGCCGGCCCCGGAATAGAAGTCGGTCAGGGCGGCGCCCCCTTCGGTTTGCCCGAAATCGATCACGCTCCCTTCCAGGAGAACGAGCCCTTTGTAGCCGGAAGAACCGGTGCCGTTATTGACCAGTTGGGCGCCGGGAGCGATTGTCAGGGTGCCGAGCCCCTTTTGCCCCGAATCGACATACCCGACGGCCAACGAACCGCCGGAACCGATTTCGACCGAAGCGCCGGAGAGCGCGGTCAGCTTCGAGACGTTTTCGGCGCCCCAGGGTCCCATAACGTAGAGTGAACCGATGCCGGAAGGCCCTGCCTCGTTCCGTCCGACCCGCAACGTCGCGCCGGAGTTGATCTGCATCGTAACGGCTTCGGCGGGATTGAGCGAGGTTGAATCGGCGGTCAATTTTCCGATGACCGCGTCGACCCCGTTCGAGATGTTGACCGTCTGGCTCAGCGGTGAACCGTAAAGGCCGTAATTGTAGTTGGCATCGGAAAGATTGTTTGTTCCGATGAAAGAGGTCACGTCTCGGTTGCGAGCGACAGGGTCGGCGGCACGGGCTTCGCCGGTAATGAAGCCGGTCCCCTGAAACAGGAGGATGCCGCCGACAAAGAGACCGGATAACATTTGGGTGAAGCGATCTCTTTTACTGATACGTTCAACTCTTTTTTTCATTGTTCCTTCCTTGTTCGAACAGAGGACGTTGTCGGCACAAATCGAATGATTGACGACCTTTGCTTTCAAGTCCAATTCCCTCGTATCCTGAAATTCCTAAACCTAAATTTTCTACTCCCTTAATCTTCTATATCGGAGCAGATCGCCGGAATATTTGATAAAACCGTTAAATTTCTCTTAATTTTTCGTTTTTATCAATCCGTTAAAGTTTAACATTTCGGGGAAAAGGGATTAAAACAACGATCCGGAGGAAGAAAAAGAGTAGCGCGGTCGCGCCCGGGTGGCCGGAGAGCGCAAAAAGGAACGCCGTTTTAAGTCGGGAAGGAAAAAATGGCTCTCTCTTTCGAAAAACAAGGGGGTATCGAGCCGGTCAATCGGCAAGCGTCTTTTTCATGGCGAGGAGTTTCGAGTCGGCACGACTCAGGGCGCTCGGGAGCGAGTCGCTGCCGCTGACACGCGTGATTCCGTAACTGAATCCGAGCGTGATCCGTTCGTTTTCCGGCTCGGAATCGGGGTAGGAGACTTCGATGTACTGGGCGGCAAGGCGTTTTTGGAACTGCTGTACCCGCTTTTCCACGATCTCCGGAGGACAATCGCAGAGAATCACGAACTCGTCGCCCCCGTAACGGGCCACGCAGTCTTCGGAGCGAAACGTATTTTTCAGAAGTGCTGCGAATTGCAGAAGAACCTGGTCCCCGACCAGATGCCCATACTGTTCGTTGATCGGCTTAAACCGGTTCAAGTCGATGAACAGGAGGGTCAGATCGCTGTCGGCGGGACAACCGTTGTTTCGTTGGGCGAATTCCCGTTCGAGGCGGGCGCGCCCGAGCGTGCCGGTCAGGTAATCACGGTCTGCCCCCCTTCCCTTCTTCTCGCGAAGGATGTATCCGAGAAGATCCCCCGCCGGATTGTGAACCGGAGACATTTCGGCATTGGTCAGAGAGACCTGTTCGGCCGAAAAGTTTTTCCTGAACAGGATAGGATGCCGCTTCCGGTCGAGAAATGCGATGATCCCCCCCGAGACATCAAGAACAGCCTTTAAAAAAGAGAGGGCGTCTTCGCCGCTCATTCGGCAATCCTCGGTAACCGAAACTTCTTTCAGCAGGTCCGTCATTCTTCTCTCCGTTCAGTAAAGCGAAAGCCGTGTTCTTAACGATGTTTTACAAAATCCTTGTTACACAAACCAGATCAGCGCCAGCACAGTACTTCCTAATTAAACCGAAATCAGAACAAGAATCAAGAATCCAAAACAAAAAATTCTTTTTTTTCTTGAACCGAAGCGAAAAGAAGTTAAAATAAACAGAATAAATAACAAAAGTCAAATAGGGTGTGTCGGAAATCCTTTGTGCCGGGGAAATCATGCCGGCCCCATGACCGTTATTCCGGAAACGCCGGCTCTGCCGTCGTTTGCAAATTCAAGATCGAGAGGGGTCACAGATGTCTTTTTCACAGGTCTTTGATCAGACCGCGGGAAACTATATCGCTATCGCGGCGATCCTTGCCACCTTTATCTTCGTTTCCATCATCGTCTTCTTTGTCAAGCGGTATCAGCGATGTCCGAGTAACAAGATCATGGTGATCTACGGACGTTCGGCCAGCGGAAAGACGGCCCAGTGTATCCACGGCGGGGCGAAGTTTATCATCCCGGTTCTCCAAGATTACGCCTTCCTGAATCTGGAACCGATGCAGATCGAAATCCCGCTCCGCGGCGCGCTTTCGATGGAAAATATTCGGGTCAATGTGCCGAGCGTCTTTTCGATTGCGATCGGTACCACACCGGAACTGATGCAGAACGCGGCGATTCGTCTCCTCGGTCTCCCCAAAGCCGCCATCGCCAAACAGGCCGAAGATATCATCTTCGGACAGTTGCGCCAGGTGATCGCCTCGATGAAGATCGAAGAGATCAACCGGGACCGCGAAGCCTTCCTGATGAATATCCAAACTTCGCTCGAACCGGAACTGCGGAAACTCGGGTTGGTCCTGATCAATGTCAATGTCACCGATATCACCGATGAATCGGGATATATCGAGGCGATCGGGCAGAAGGCTGCTTCCGAAGCCATTCAAAAGGCGCGCGGCGATGTCGCCGACAACGAGCGGATGGGGGAAATCCGGGTCGCCGAAGCTGAACAGCAGCGGGAGATCCAGGTTGCCAACGCCCAAAAGCTCAAGATGATCGGAACCCGCGAAGCCGAACGGGAACAGGTCGTCCGAACCTCGGAAATCAATCAGGAACAGGCGGTACGTATTGCCGAACTCGAAAAGATCCGGATTGTTGGGGAAAAGTCGGCCGCGTTCCTCAAAGAGTCCGAGGTCAAGCAGGCGGAACGGGACATGCGTATCAAATTGGCCGACGCCGACGCTTCGGCCATCGAGGGCGAAAATAAGGCCAAGGCGGTCATCGCCAATTCCGACGCCGAACTGAAGGTGAGAGAAGCCGAAGCCTTCCAGCTCGGGGAAACCCGTAAACGTCAGGCCGAAGCGCTCGTGCTCGAAGCCGAGCATAAGGCGCAAACCCAGGCAGCCCTTGCCGAGGCCGCACGCGTCGAGGCCGAGCGGCGTGCCGAGCTGGAAGCTCCGGCGCGCGCCGAAAAGGCAAAAATCATCGTCGAGGCCGAAGCCGTGGCCGAACAGAAACGTATCGAGGCCGAAGGGGAAGCCAGGGCAATTTACGCCCGCCTCGAAGCCGAAGCCCGCGGTCAGTATGAGATCCTCGCGAAGAAGGGGGAAGGTCTCCGCGAGATCATCAACGCCTGCGGCGGCGCCAAAGAGGCGTTTCAGATGATGATGCTCGATCACTTCGACGAACTGGTCAATGCCAGCGGCAAAGCGATTTCCGGGATCAAGTTCGATAAGGTGGTCGTTTGGGACGGTGCGGGCGGTTCGGACGGGAAAACCGCGACCGCGAACTGGCTTCATCAGATGTCGAAAACCCTCCCCCCGATGCTCGAGGTGATGAAAGAGATCGGCGGCATCGAATTTCCCGATGTTCTCAGTAAAATCAAGACCGAACGCGAGACGCCGCAAAGCGCGAGCCCTTCCCCGGCAACGTCTGATCCGGTCGCGGAACCGGCGCTTTCCGAACCGGTTCCGGAGACAACGCTCCCCGAACCGGCACCCGAGTCGAACGATACGCCGAGCGATACACCGGAAGAAGGATAAGCCGACGAAAGCGACTCACGGCGCGAATTGTCAACCGCGGGGGAATCGGACCTCTGGGCCCGATTCCCCCGCGCTCTGTCAAGATATACGCCGTGACCGTTACCTGATAAAATTCGTGGATGTAACCTCTTCCTTTTCCGGAAGGGGAATCTTCGACTGATCGAGCGTTTTGAGCAGGTAGGCCATGTTCCGGGCCAGGGTACGCATCGTCTGCAACCCTTCGAGGTCTTGGGCCACTTCTTCGGGATCGAATCCGTGGGTGGAATTCCAATATTGAGAGGAAACGACCGGCATCTGAAGGATCGTAAAATACTTGTTCAGACGGTCGAACGTCGCGCTGGCTCCGCCGCGGCGACAATTGACGACACACGCCGCGGGTTTGTGTGCCAAGAATTCCCCGGCCGAGAAGAAGATTCGGTCGAGGATCGCACAAAGCGAGCCGGGAGGCCCGGCATAATAGACCGGCGCACCGATGATGATACCGTCGCAGGCCTTGATTTTTTCTCGAAGGGTCAGGTAGAGCTCGTCCTGAAACAGACAACCCCGCGCCCCCTCTTGGCGACAAGAGAAACAACCGGTACACCCTTGGATCGGTCCGGAACCGATATGAAAAATTTCGGCCGAGACGTCGCAGGCGCGAAGCGTTTTCGAGACTTCGGAAAGGGCGGTAAAGACCGCTCCGTTTTGGTGAGGACTTCCGTTCACGAGGAGGACATTCATTCTCTTTTTCCTTTCATTGCGATTCTTTCGGTGTATTGTTAAGAAACTCGAACATTTTCGGAAGTGCCGAACGGAAGAAGACCCAGTTGTGTTCCCCTTCGCGAACCCGCAGGTCGACCGAAAAACCGCGCTCTTTCATCAGGTTGTACAGGAGCCTGTTGCCGCGGAGCAGGATGTCTCGGTCACCGCAGTCGAGGTAGAAACGGGTGTTCCGCTTGTATTCGTCGGGAAACCAACGGGCGAGACGAAAGATGTTGGTCTCTTCGGCATACTCGGCGGAAGTTATCCCCTGATCGCCCTTCTTCCCGGATGTTCGGACCTCTTTTCCCACGGCGGCGCTGATCGCGTAGCACGACGAAAAAAGTTCCGGATGACGAAGTGTCCAAAGAAGAGAACCGTACCCCCCCATCGACAGGCCGGCGACTGCCCAGTTTTCCCGTCCGGGAGCGGTACGGAACCTCTTTTCGATTTCCGGAATCAGTTCCCGAAGCATAAAGTCTTCGTAGCGCTCCCCCCCGTCGGGATTGTTGCGATACCAAGTCAGTTCGGCATCGGGACAGACGATGATTCGTTTCGCTTCGGGGCATCTCGAAAAGGATTGATCGGCATATTCCCTGAGCTGCCCCTGCTGAGGATTGATCCAAGTGGTGTGGTCGTCGGACGCGCCATGAAGCAGGTAGAGCGTCTTCCAGGGGCCGCCGAAGGTCAGGTAGTTCTTCGGCAGGTAGACGGTGTAACTGACCTCCCGGCCGAGAACCTCGCTTTGAATTTTTTGGTCTTCGAGAAGATGACTCGGCGAGGCCCCCGGTTTCGCGACCAGGGACGACGTGATCCTTTGGAGGTTCTCTTGCGCCTCGGGATTTTCATCGATCGGCCCGTCCGAGAGCACGGCGGGTAAGAGATGTTTCCAGTAGAGGTTCAGGATCGGCTGGTAGTCGTTGCAGTCGGCGGTCGAGGCGATCACCATCTCTTTGTCGGGGATCATCACGCAGAACTGGCAGTACATTCCGTCACCGCGGTAAATGTTATGACGGCATCGCCAAAATTGAAAGCCGTATCCCTGGCACCAGTCGTTCTCGGGATCGTCGCCGTTCGAAACCTGCTTTTGGGTCGCCTGCTCAAACCACTCTTTCGGCAAGAGCTGTTTGCCGCCCCACTGGCCCTGATCGAGGACGAACTGCCCGAATTTCGCGATATCTTCGGTATACATGAAGAGACCTTGGCCCCCGAGATTAACCCCGTCGGGCGAAGTTTCCCAGTAGGGACGCTTGATCCCGAGCGGTTCGAAAAGACGGGGGGTCAGCCAGTCGAGCGCTGTCTGGCCGGTCGCTTTCTGCAAAATGGCCGAAAGCATGTGACTGCCGGGGGTGTTGTACAGGAAATGGCTTCCCGGCGCGTGCGGGACCGGATGCGCCAGGAACGCTTTGGTCCAGGTCCCTTCCCGGGGCCGCTCGACCTCATCGTCGTGCCCGCACGACATGGTCAGCAGAGAGCGGACCGTCATATTTTTCAGGTTCTCGGAAGCGTCTGCCGGAACCTCGTCCGGAAAATAGTCGATCACCTTGTCGTCGAGCGAAAGTTTTCCCTCGTTTACGGCAAAACCGATGGCGGTCGAAGTAAAACTCTTCGTGAGCGAATAAAGAACGTGCGTCGTTTCGGCGGTGTGCGGCGCCCACCAACATTCGGCGATGACCTTCCCGTGACGAAGGATCATCAGGCTGTTCATCGCGTCGAAGTTCTGGTCAAGTTCGGTAATGAGTGCCGCGATCGACTCGGTCGCAACGCCTTCGGCTTCCGGCTTCGAACGGGGAAGCGGCCCCCGGGCATCTTGCGCAAAGACCGTAACCGACACCAGAAAAAAGAACAAAGAAAAGAAAGAACCGCATCGACTCATCGTACACCCCGCCATATTATCTGTTTCGTGGAAAAATTTTCATTAAAACCGACCAATTTCACCCTTCCATTCTAAAGAAAAAGGCTCCCCGAAACAAGGGCCACGATCGGCACGATAACCTTGGCACCCCTTCGCAAAGAGACTTGAAAAAACGGGGTCTGCTGGCATAATAAGGTTCGGTGTCGTTTCCCAACGCTTTTTCAAAAGAATCGAGGATCCGGAGTTTCGATGAGTCTGCCTAAACCGATACAAACCCGCCTTTCGTCCTTCCTGGGACGTTCTCCTCTGAAAAAGCGCTCTCCGCGCAGCGGGCGGCGCATGAACGTCGAACAGCTCGAAGAGAGGCATCTTCTGGCGGTGGCCGCCGGTGCGTTTTCGCCGGAGATTCCCGCGCTCTTCGATTCAACGATGGTAACCGCTGCCGAGGTCATGGCGACGCAACAGGCGATCGACCCCGTGGCGCTGAACAGCAAAGTCGATTCCCTCTACGCCATTCACCTTGATTTCGACGGGCACACCACCTCGAACACCAATTGGAATCGCGTCTATACCGACGGCGCCGACATCGTCAGCCCACGTTTTACCCTCGACGGTGACACGTCCAAAACGTCTTTTACCGCTGCCGAAACCGCCGCCATCTACGAGATCTGGCTTCGGGTCGCCGAAGACTTCATGCCGTTCGACGTCAATGTGACGACGGTCGAACCGGCCGCGGAGGTTTTTGAGGCCGGGCGCGCACAACGTGTCGTCATCGGGGGGTCTTGCTATGATTGGTACCAAGGGGCGGCGGCGGGGATCTCCTGGCTCGGTTCGTTCAGTAAAAACCAGGATGTGCCAAACTTCGTCTTTTCCGAAGTCCTCTACGGAAGCCTCAAGTATATCGCCGAGACGGTCACTCACGAGATGGGGCACGCCCTCGGGCTCAATCATAAAGGGAATTCCCAGGTCCCCGGTCAGTCCGAATACTACCAGGGAACCAACGGCTGGGCCCCGATCATGGGGACGGCCTATTATCAGGAACTCACCCAGTGGAGCAAAGGGGAATATTACGGTGCAAACAGTACCGTCGACGAGCTCGCGGTGATTACCACGAATAACGGATTCGGCTATCGGGACGACGATCACGCCGACTCGTTTGACGGGGCTACGGTCCTGACGATCACCGACGCCGCCGGAATGATTTCCGGGATCATCGAGCGGAATACCGATATTGACTGTTTCGTTTTCGAATCGGACGGCTCGCCACTCAGTTTTCTGGTCGGCGGAATCACCGGCCTGACGAACCTCGACACCCTGGTGAAAATCTATTCCGAAGATCGGCAGCTCCTGCACGTCGATGACCCGGCCGATCGCCTCGACGTGGAATTCCTTTTTACCGGAGGGGCGGGAACCTACTACATCACCGTCGAAGGGACGGGGCTCGAAACCGATTGGTCGGGGATCTATTCCGATTACGGGAGTCTCGGGGGGTACACGATCCGGGTCGGGTATCCCGAAAGTCTCGTCGTCACCACGCTCGACGACACGATTGTTGACGACGGGGACCTCTCGCTCCGCGAGGCGATCCTTTTCGCGTTGGATCGAACCACGATCCTTTTTGACGAATCGCTCGCAGGGGGCGTGATCACCCTCGGCGAAGGGGAAATTCAAGTCAACCGCGCTATCCGGGTCGACGCCTCGGCCATCGGAGGAATCACCATCGACGCCCAAGGGCTGTCCCGCGTTTTGGAGGTGACCGGAAGCGCCACCCTCGTTGGACTGACCGTCACCGGCGGGGCCGAAACGACCAGGGGTGCCGGGATCTACAACACGGGAAACGTCACGCTCATCGACTGCGTCCTGAGAGAAAACATTGCCTCGGAACATGCCCACCACCTTGTCGGCGGGGGGGCGATCTACAACGACACGGGGGCAACGGCGAGCCTGATCGATTGCGAACTGACGGGGAACAAGGGGAATTTCGGCGGGGCAATCTATAACGTCGGTACGCTTCTTCTCGATCGAACCATGATTTCCGGTTCCGCCGCCTGGCAATGGAACGGCGGGGCGATTTATAACCGGGGAACCGTTCTCGGCACCGACTCTTGCTTTTCCGGAAACCAAGCGAAAGACTATTCCGGATCAATCGTCGGCGGGGGGGCGATCTACAATGCCGAAGGGGCCGAGGCTTCTTTCACGGCGACCGAGTTTCTTCAAAACATCGGAACGTTCGGCGGGGCGATCGTCAATTTCGGAACCTGCGCGCTCGATACGGTGTTGATGGACGGGAACACCATCTCGAGTTACCGTGGCGGGGCGGTCTACAATTATGCGCAACTGTCCGTAACCAACAGCACCTTTTCGGCCAACATTGCCCCGGCCGCGGAAAGCCTTCTGGTCGGCGGCGGGGCGATCTACAACGCGCAAACCGGAACCGCGACGATCACCCAATCACTCTTCCACGACAACGCGGGGAATTTCGGCGGGGCGATTGTCAACGCCGGACAGATGACCATCACCGCCTCGACCGTGGCACGCAACTACAGCAATACACGGGACGGGGGCGGAATCCTGAATGCCGGAACCCTGGAGATTACCAACACCCTGCTCGCCGAAAATGTTTCCAACGAGAGTCATCCCGACCTTTACGCCTACGCCGGAACCGTTACCGGTTCGTATAACCTCTCCTCGTTCGCCGACTGGGGCGAAGGGGCCGGAAACATCGTCTGGACCGGCGAGGGTCTCTTTCTCGATTCGGGGGAAAACCCGTTCACCCCGGCGCCCGGTTCGGCTGCGGTCGATGCCGGTTCAAACGCCCTGGTCCTTACCGAAACCGATCTTGCGGGGAATACCCGGATCTATAACCTTGCGGTCGATATCGGTGCGCTCGAATATTGCGGTACCGTTCCGAGAACGTTGCCGGCTCCGACCATCACCGCCGTGGTTTCGGCGGGCGGAAAGAGCCAGACGGTCCGTTGGTTACCCGTCACCGGTGCGGTAAGTTATCAGGTTTCGGTTCTCTGCGGAGGCATCACACAGACTTACACGACGGAAGGGCTTTCGCAATGGTTCGACAACCTAACCTACGGAGCGGAGGCCGTCTACACCGTGCGGGCGATCGGGGACGGTTTGACGACCGTCGATTCCGGGCCCTCGGAATCGTACGCCCGCTGTGTCTCTCCCTGCGATATCGACGGGGACGGGTTCATCGGACCGGGCGATTACGCGCTCTTTTCCTCGGTTTGGCTAACCGATACCGGCAGCGAAAACTGGGATCCGCAATCTGATATTGACGGGGACGGAACGGTCGGGCCGGGAGACTACGCGTTCCTGAGCGTCAACTGGTTAAAACGGATCGACGACGGAACGATCGTCTATCCGGGGTAAAACGGATTCGTCGACCGCGATAACGGAAAGAGGGTACGGCGGCAAGATCTCCCCGTACCGCTGCGCGTCGACCGGTGCGGTCCTTAAAGGTCAGCGTGCCGCCTTCCGGACCGTGAAGCGATAAGTTCCGCCGCCGACCTCGTAAAGAAGTGCCGGTTTTCCGCGATCGGTCACCTTTTCGGCGGCCAGGCGAATCGATTCCGGAATTTTGTGATCGGCCAAGACCTCTTCCCCTTCGTCGTAAGGAACGAATATTTTTGCCCGGGTGTTATACGGGACCACGGCTTCGAATGTCAGTTCCTCGGTCTGAGGATCCCGATCCCATCGCGAGGCGATCCGGCCGTAAGGGGTGTCGAGATGCGCGTCGACACTTCGGAGCGGCTCTTTTCCCGGAACGGCCAAGTCGCTCACGCGACAGTCCGGCGCAAGAGTCGATCGACGGAACCCCGGCGCCGACGGAACCCCTCCGGCCGAGGGATACGGCGCGCCGTCGAGCCGGATCCCCGCAAGATACTGATAGAACCATGCCGAGACGTCGCCGAACATCACGTGGTTGCGCGACGAGCCTTCGCCCCAGTCCTCCCAGAGGGTGCCGGCACCGCGACGAATCCAATCGGCATAACAGGGCGAAGTTTCCTGCAAGACCATGCGGAGCGCCAGATCGGTTCTTCCCCCTTCACTCAAGGTACGGAGAATATATTTAGCTCCGAAGATTCCGCAATCGAAATGGGCATCGACCGCATGAAGACGGTCGAGCAGACGATCGAACACGGCCTTTTGTTCCTTTTCGGGCAGAGCGTCGACAAGGCCCTGATGAATCGGGCACGACTGTGCCGTCAGGCTTCCGTCGTCGCATTGACCCGTCGCGCCGTCGATCAAAACCCGGCAGTAATCGGCACGGATTCGGTCGGCAAGCGCGGCGTATTTCTCGGCGTCTTCGGTCTTGCCGAGCATTTTAGCCGTCTCGGCCGTGATCTTGGCGTCGACATAATAGTAACTGCTCGTGGTCACCTGGACCGACGGCATCTTCCGATAGGGGCACCAGTCCCCCAACCCGTGCGAGACGAGGCGGTCGGCGTCTTCGCGGGTGGTGAGATAATCGACATAGAGTTTCATGGCGTCGTAAGAAGTTTCGAGGATCCGCCGGTCGCCGCGATAGACGAAAAGATGCCACGGGACGAGAATCAACGCGGAGTCCCAAGAGGGGCCGTTCCCCCAGGCGTATCCCCAGCCGCCGGTCGGAACGATCCCGGGGAGGTTCCCGTCGGGGCGTTGCTCGTCGCACAGGTCCCGAACCCACTTTTCGTAGGCGGCGCTGTTTTTCCAGTTATACATCGCCTGTTCACAGGCCAGTTGGGCGTCCCCGGTCCAACCGTTCTTTTCACGGTGCGGACAGTCGGTCGGGTACCCGTCGACGAAGTTCGCGCGGTACGACGAAAGGGTTGCCGCCTGAATGTCGTTGATCAGTCGGTTGGAGGTGGTAAAGGCTCCGTTTTCCGGAAACCCGTTCGCGACGACGCATGCGGTAAAATCTTCGGGGTTCGGGGCGGAACTTAACCCTTTCACTTCCAGATATTGGAACCCGTGGTAGGTGAAACGCGGTTCGAAAACTTCGACCGGATTTCCCCCGGCAATGTAGAAGTCGGTCTGGAAACCGCCGGCTTCCCCGGCGAAATAGGCAGGCGAACCTTCAAGGAAATGGAGCGCAAGGTCGTTTCGTTCGATCCGGCCCTCTTTCAGGCGTTCGGAATAGCGGAGTCGGACGACCTTCCCCTTTTCGAGCCCTCGGAACTCGACCCGGCACCAGCCGGCGATGTTCCTGCCCAGGTCGACGATCCAGGTTTCCGGTTCTTTGGTCGGTTGTACCGACACGGCGGGAAACTCATCGACGATCACCGTGCCGGGGAAAAGGGACGAAGTGAGAAGACCACCCGGAGGATCGATCCGTTCGGCCTGCCCCAGTTTTTCTTGACAGAACCCGCCGTCAACGATTTCCCCTTGCCGAATGCAATCATAGATCAACGGGCTGGTCACGGTGTCCCAGGTCTCGTCGCTGGCGATCACCTCGGAAGTGCCGTCGTCATAATTAATATTCAGTTGGGCCAAAAGGCGGGGAGAACCGCGCCAGTGAGCCGCGTCGAAGTTCCAAGTCGCCGTCGATCGGACATCGTACCAGCCGTGTCCGAGGAGAACATCCAAGACGTGCGGGCCCCCTTCTTCGGTCAACCGGTCGGTCAGATCATACGCGGAATAGAGAACGCGCCGATCGTACCGGGTCATGGAGGGGTCTAAAAGGCGGCCGGAAATCTTTTGGCCGTCGAGCGAGGCTTCGTAGAATCCCAACCCGCTGATGTAAAGCGTTGCCCGCGTGACCTTTTTATCGTTTGCCGTACGGAACGTTTTTTGAAATGCCGGAGAGATCCCGTCCGCGAAGCGGCGCAGTTTCCCCCATGGGGCGGCGTCAGGCGACCATAGCTCGGCTGCCTGCGGGAGCGATATTTCGCTTTCCTCAAGTTGATCCCAACCGTCATTCGGCTCGGAAAGGAGTTTCCAGGAAGCGTCGGATTTCAGTTCGAGAACCGTCTGTCCCGGAATCCCGCGCCCCGGCGTCACCCGGTCGATCGGAACAAGTTCGCGGATCTCGAGTTTCAGCAGGATCGCCGGCTCGGTACCGTCGTCGGTTCGCATCTTGGCGGCCAAGAGATTCTTGCCGGGCCGGAGAAGTTCCGTGACATCGGCAACCCGCAAAAGGTCGGGATTGAATACCATTCCGAAAGAGTGCGTCGCCGTTTTACCGTTCAAATGGATTTCGAAGGTTTTGTTTCCCGCGTAATGGAGGAGCGCCGTATATTTTTTGGCGTCGAGATCGGCCTGGGTGACATCCAGGTCGAACTCTTTCCGAACCAGTGGGGTTGCGCAATCCCGTCGGCCGATCCAGAAGACCCCGTCAAGGGGGGTCGGCCGACGAAGCCGTTCGGGTTGTGCGATCCATTTCCCCTGCCAGTCGGAAGGGGTCATGATTCCGGTGGTCCACGACGCAGGTCGGCTCCAGGGGGAAAGGTTTCCGTCCTGGTCTTTGATTCGGACTTTCCAGAAGACGTGCGTATCGGAACGGAGTGGCTTCCCTTCGTAGGGGATTTGAATCGACCGATCCGAAGCGACCCAGCCGGAATCCCAAAGGTCGGCTGCCTCGCCGTCAAGGGTGGCACGGTCGGAAGCGACCAGAATTCGATAAGCGGTCTGCTCGTAGCCGTATCCTCCGTCATTGGCGTCATTCTTCCAAGCCAGCCGGGGATTTTGTGTCTCGACGCCGATCGGGTTCGAGAGCATCTCGACGGTCAACCCGTCGGGGAAAAGGGAGGCCCCGTCGGCGCGGCCGACAGGCGAAAAACCGAGGCAAAAGGCGGAAAGGAGAAAAAGGAAAACATAGTTTCGAAGGCGGAACATCTGAACCTCTGCTGTTTTGTTCGCGGAAACGGATTTTGCTATCCGTAGGATTCGATAGAAAAATTCTATCCGAATTGCCCCGAAAAAACAAGCGCGGGCAGCAAGAACGCCGAAGGGGGAGAAGATGAGGGGAACGGAGGAAAATCCTTGACAAGACCGGCGTTTCCTTTATAGTATGGGGACGATGAGCGCCACGGATCTCTTTCTTTTGGCCGGTGCCCTTTCGATGGACGCATTCGCCGTCTCGGCCTGTAAGGGCATGGCCGCCAAACGTGTCGATTGGAAAGGTTTGTTGATCGTCGGCCTTTGGTTCGGCGGGTTTCAGGCATTGATGCCCGGAATCGGCTATCTGCTCGGTTCGTTCTGCGAAGAGTATATCAGCGTGGCCTCCTATTGGATCGCGTTCCTCCTGCTCGGCTACGTCGGCGGGAAGATGGTTTTTGAATCCTTTGGCAACGGCAAAGAGGAAAAGGAGAACGCCTCGTTGGCTCCCGTCGTGATGTTTTTCCTGGCGGTGGCAACGAGTGTCGATGCCCTTGCGGCCGGGATCACTTTCGCATTCCTGGATCTCCGTTTGATTTTTACCCTCGCTTTGATCGGCATCACCACATTTGTTTTCTCCGATGCCGGTTTCCTTCTCGGAAGAGTGATCGGAAAACATGCGACGCACAAGTCCGAATGTATCGGCGGCGTGATCCTTCTCTTCCTGGGGACCAAGATCCTTCTCGAAGGACTCGGAGTCTTCTGACGGGAACCGCCTGTCCGACGGAAAGATATGAAGAGTTAAACGAAATATTTTGCTGACGCAAATTCATTAGAAGGGAAAATGCCATGATTGCTATCCGTCGATTTTGCTTCTTATTCGTTTGCTTGGTCGGTTCGGTTGGCGCAACCTTGTGCGCCGACCCCAACCCGGCCACAACCCCCGAGCCTTTCGAGGGGGAACGGTTCGACCGAATCTGTGATCGCATGAGTCAGGGAGACGTCGATCTTCTCTGGGTCGGCGACTCGATCATCAACGGCTTTGCCAACGGGGGCGGCAAGGAAATTTTCGATGAACGCTACTCGAGCCGTCGGCCGCTCAGTATCGCGATCAGTGGCATGCGGACCGGGCATGTCCTTTGGGAACTCGAAAACGCCCCGGTCGATCGGATCTCTCCGAAGATGGCGGTGGTCATGATCGGCACCAACAACGTCGGTCATGGAAAATCGTCTCCCGAACAGACGGCCGAAGGAATCGAGGCGATCGTCAATCGCCTGAAACAACTCTATCCGCAGATGAAGATCCTCCTTCTCGAAGTATTCCCGCGCGACCCGAAACCGGAAGATGAGCTGAGGAAGGACGTCGAAAAGATCAACACACTGATCCGAAACCTCTATGGCGGCGACAAGGTCGGAAATGTCAAGCTTTACGGGATCAATGACCTCTTCCTGACCCCGACCGGGGAACTGACCCCGGAGATGATGCCCGATTTCCTCCATCCTTCCCCGGCAGCCTACGATATTTGCGGGAAAGCCTTGGAGCCGTTTATCATCGAAGGGCTCGGCGAGCGCCCGATGGAATCTGTCGGCGAACGGATCGATGGCGCCTGGATGGATCGGTTTAACGAGAAGAACAAACTTCTTACCGAAAACGATTATAAGATTCTCCTTCTCGGCGACTCGATCACCCATTACTGGGAAGAAGCGGCGTTCGACGGCGAAGAGGATCTCCTGATCCCTCTCTGGAAGCGCTATTTTGAGGACCGTGGCGCCATCAACCTGGGAATCGCCGGCGATCAGACCCAAAACCTGGTTTGGCGGGTCGAGCATTACGATTTTTCGAAGATTCGTCCGAAATTGGCGATTCTCCTGATCGGCGTTAACAACATTCCGACCGGTCATCCCTTCGAGGCGACGGCGTACGCGACCCGTTACATCGTCAAAACGGTCCGAGAAAAGTGCCCCGGAATCAACATCATCGTTCTGAAATGTTTCCCCTACATGTGGATGGGAAAACGCGAATATCAAGAGATGGTCGATCAGTATAACGGACTGCTCGACTACTATTTCCGCGACCTGGAATATGTCGAGCTGGTCGACATCGGCGACATGTACCGCGGCGAAGACGGACTGGTCAACACCGACTTCTTCCCCGACCGGGTTCACCCAAACCGAGACGGTTACCTTCTTTGGGGGGAACGGATGAAAAAGATGGTCACCGAAAAATTGGGGGAATAACGAAAGAGACTCCAAAGAGGTGCCACCGCAAGAGAAGCGTGATTTATTCGTAAATCAGGAACGCTTCACGGTATTTCATGAATCGGTCGAAATCTTCTTTCCAAACGGATTCGGCCACGTCGAGCGATGCCCCCTCTTTCATGAGGGTCAGGATCTCTTTGTTTAGCAGAAGATGGTTCGCGTTCCGGTCATTGATCTTATCGGGATAAGAGGCCATCAACTCGCGCATCAGTGCCAGCCCCATCTTGACCGGCTCCAACGCATTGCGGTCGGTCAAGATGAATCGAATCCCCGAGATCTCCTTGTCTTGGAACGGGCGGGCGGTCGGGGTGTAGGTGATCGGTTCGAAACGGACCCCGGCAATCGGTTTTTCCGTGGTCGTGCGCCCCTCTTCGGCGACCAGAGCGTTCATCTTTTCGGCCAAAGCGGGCCCGTCGATCCATTCGGCCCCGATCAACTCAAAGGGGGTGTCGGTGCCGCGACCGACGGAATAGCCGGTCCCCTCGGCCAGACAGACTCCGGGATAGAGGGTCGCGGCGGTCAGGCTGCGCATATTGGGGGAAGGATTGACCCACGGAAGGCCGGTCTGGTCAAAGTAGATCTCGCGGGTCCAGTTCAGAACAGGAACGACCGTCAGATTCAAGCGGAGTTTCTGTTTGTCATTGATCATCAGCGCGATCTCGCCGACGGTCATCCCATGGCGGACGGGAATCCGGTCAAAATTGATAAACGACTCTTCCCCGGGGTCGGCAAGAGGCCCGGCCGTCTGCAACCCGCTGATCGGGTTGACCCGATCGAGGACCACAAAATCGAGCCCGTTGTCGGCCGCCGCCTGCATCGCCATCCCCATCGTGGAAATGTAGGTGTAGAAGCGTGCGCCGATATCTTGAATGTCAAAGACGAGGGTGTCGATCCCTTCGAGCATCTCCGGGGTCGGACGACGGATTTCCCCGTAAAGACTGTAAACCGGAACTCCCGTTTCGGGATCCCGGGAATCGTCGATATTGGATTGTTCGAGTTTGCCGGCAATTCCGTGCTCCGGGCTAAAGAGAGCGACCAGGTCAACACCTGCCTGCTTCATCAACCGGCCTGTCGAGACCCCGGAACGGTCGATGCCGGTATGATTGGTGATCAGCCCAACCCGTCTGTCCCTCAGGAGCTCGAAACCGGTGTATTCCAGCGCATCGATCCCGTTGAGCGTGATTTTGCGCGGATAGGCGGATTTCGGCACGGAAAGGACATGACGCATCGCTTCGGCGTGGATCGCCTTGGCGTTAAAGGGGTCGCAGATCGCATCGACGGCAATCGTACCGATCGTCGCGGCGCGGCGGTTCATCGCGTTATCGCGCTTTTTCGGATGGAGTCGGTTCCCGAGCAGGATCACAAAGAGGTCGTGGTCCGGATCGATCCAGAAAGCGGTACCGGTAAACCCGGTGTGTCCGAAGGCCGAAGGAGAGTAGTTCCAAGACCGAGCCGCGGTACCGGCCGAACGGCGTTTCTCCCAGCCGAGCCCGTGAACCCCACCGGTCACCTGCCAGCGGGCCGTCCAGAGATGGCAAGTGTCGGGCGAAAGAACCCTCACTTTTTGACCGCTCTCTTTGGTTAACGTCCCCTCGCCGAGCATCATCGACGCGAAAACCGCCAGGTCGGGCGCCGTGGTGAAAAGCCCGGCATTTCCGCCGTGTCCGCCGATCGCCCACGATTGCGGATCATGAACGACCCCCTTGATCCACCCGCGTTTTTCGTCGAATTCGGTGGTGACGCAACGGTCGAACCAGTCGGCGGCCGAGGCTTTTTGGTCTTCCGAAGCCTCGTCGAGTTTATCCTTCGGACGGAAGCCCGAGTCGAACATGCCGAGCGGACGGTAAATGTTCTCCTCGGCAAAATCACCGAGTTTTTCCCCCGAGAGGACTTCGACCAGTTTCCCGAGAATGAGGAAACCCTGGCAGATATAGCGATAGGTCGTTCCGGTCGGTTTGAGAAGTGGCTCGGCCATGACGCGATCCCAAATCTCGTCGACGGAACCGGCACGATAGTTCGGGAACCAAACCGGATTGATTCCGGCCATATGTTTCAAACAGGAACGGATGGTAACATCTTCTTTGCCGTTCTGTGCAAACGCGGGCATGAAGCGGGCAATCGGATCGTCGAGCGCATATTTGTTTTGGTCGTAGAGCAGAGCCATCGAAGTCGCGGTCGCAACGCACTTGGTGATCGACGCCATATCGAAAACCGTGTCCAACTCCATCGGAAGGCGCTCGGGCTCGACCTGACGATCTCCGAACGCCTTCATGTAGGCGATCCCCGAGCGGCGTCCCACGGCAATCACGACGCCGGAAGTTTCTTCATTTTCCATCATCTCGTCGGCAACCGCGTCGATCCACTCGGTCAGGCGCGGATCAAAATTCAACGCTTCCGGTGATTTTATCGGAAGAGCGTAAGGCCCTGCTGCCGTCAGAAGCGAAAGACCGCTTAAAAAAAGAACTGCGAAGAAGAAATAAAACTTCGAACCCCTTGAAAACATCGCCACGATGTCCGCCTTTTTTCCTTGCTTACCACGTTTTACCATGTTGAGACCTGTCCGAACGCAGAACCATCTTAATGGGAACAAATCTTTTTGTCCAGAGTACATCACGGTTTTGGGCAAGTTCGGGAAAACCGCTCTCGCAAGATCGAGAAGAACTTGTATTTTACCCAAAATACCATAAAATTTCCCCCAACACTTCCGAAAACCCTTGGAATTCGATTCGTAAAAGGGTATAAATAGAGGGGGCTGGGGGTCGTTAACCCGGTATTTTTACTCCATACCTACATGAGGGATTGTGATGAAAAAACAATTTTCACGTCGTGACTTTCTGAAATCGAGCGCCCTGAGTGCTACCGCCGCTTCGGTTTTGATGAGTGCCGGCCGCGTTCACGCCGCGGAAAACAACACTTTGAAGGTCGGGTTGATCGGCTGTGGCGGACGTGGTCGCGGTGCATTGGTCAACACGCTTGAAGCCGACCCGAATACCGAATTGGTTGCCGTCGGCGACGCGTTCCGTGAAAACGCCGAAGGTGCGATCGAAGGTTTCGTCGAAGAGTTCGGTGACCGTATCAATGTCACCCCCGATCGAATCTTTGACGGGTTGGATTGCTTCAAGCAAGTCATTCCGGAATGCGACGTGGTCCTCCTCTGCGAGACCCCGGGATTCCGTCCACGGTCGCTCCGTCTCGCCGTCGAATCCGGTAAACATGTCTTCTGTGAAAAACCGGTCGCTGTCGATGCCCCCGGTATCCGTAGCGTGTTCGAGTCGACGGAAATCGCCAAAAAGAATGGTACCACCCTCGTCTCCGGTCTCTGCTGGCGTTATCATCCGAAGGTTCGCGAGATGGTTCAGCGCGTCAAAGACGGTGAAATCGGCGATGTGATCAGCGGTCGTCTCCTCTACCTGGTCGGTCAGCTCTGGACCCGTCCTCGCCGCAAAGGTGACACCGAAATGAAATACCAGGTTCGTGACTGGTATAACTTCTGCTGGCTCTCCGGCGATTTCAATATCGAGCAGCAGGTTCATACCCTCGACAAGGCCCTCTGGGTGATGGACAATGTGGCCCCCGACCACTACTTCGGGATCGGCGCGCGTATGCAGCGTATTCAGCAACCGGCCAACGGCGATATCTACGATGCGATGGCTTCCTGCCTCGAATACGATAACGGCGTATCATTCTACTCCTACTGCCGTCAGCAAAACAACTGCTGGTCGAAGAACGACGCGATCATTGCCGGGACGAAGGGAACGGCTCACCTTCTCTCCGGCCTGATTCTCGATTACAAAGGGAACGTGGTCTATCGCTATGACGACAGCGCCTACGCCGACATGTACCTCATCGAACATCAGGAGATGTACAAATCGATTCGTGGCGGCGCCACGATCAACAACGGCGACATCATGGCCAAGGCGACGATGATGGGGATCGCAACACGCATGGCTTGCTATACCGGCAGACGTCTTTCGTACGACGAGGCGCTCAACGACAACGAAACGATGGATCCGACCGGTTACACCTGGGACGACAGCCCGTGGAATCTGCCCGATGCCGAAGGCCGTTACCTGATTCCGGTTCCGGGTGAAGGTCGTCAGATTCACCACATCGTCCGTGGCTGATTCTTCAATTTGTCAATTTGATGGTATAACGAACCGAAATCTCTCGCTCTGACCGAGCGAGAGATTTCTTTGCCCACGCGCGCTTGGACTTTTATGAAATCATCCCGAATTTTAAAAATTTCAAGTGCGCTTTTTATGGTTTACCGATGAAACGCCCTTTTTCCCCGACAGCCTCGCTTGCGGTCGCCCTGATAGCTCTCTCTTTCGTTTCTCTCCGAGCCGCCTCGCCGCTTGACGATGCGATCGGACTGTGGCATTTTTCCGACACCGCGAACAGCGCCGATCCCGGCGTGCCGCTCGGCGTCGAAGGAGACGTTCGTTTAGGCGTTGCGCTCGACGAGTCGGGCGTGGTCAACTCCCGCCTGCGCGGGGGAGACGGAGCGGTCGCCGACTTTTCGCAAGGGGGGTGGCTCAACGCCGGTTTGGGGACCAACAATGCGCTGGACGTCAAAGGACGCGAACTCACCTACTACCTGCGCCTGCGCGACCCTTCCGGCACGTGGAACGCGCCAATCCTCTCGCGTCAAATCGATGGCGAGAAAACGGTGCATAAGATCGTCGCCACCGATTCTTACCTCCGAGGCCTGGTCGGAACCACGAACAATCGCATGCCGATGTTCGGTGACGCGCCTTTCAACGAAATGCGCGACGAACTTGCCCGAACCGCATGGCACGACGTGGTCCTGCGTTTAGACGGCGTCAAACTGCAGATGTTTGTCGACGGACGTCTTTATGACGAAGATTTTATGTTGGGCGATCTTCTCGAAGGGGCGCGCCCGCTTCTGTTCGGCGCCGAATTCGACGAAAACGGGGAAATCCGCGCTGGGTTCCGGGGACAGATCGATACCGCGGCTCTTTGGAATCGTCCCTTGACCGACGCCGAAGTCCTCTTCCTTTCCGGCGGTCCGCACTTGGCGGATCAACGGCAGGTTACCGATTTGGGTGACGGCGCGACCCCGCAATACTGGATCCCCCCCAACCACTACAACGTCGGTGACTGCATGCCATTCTACGCCGACGGGGTCTTTCATTTTATGTTTCTTCTCGACAAGGGACATCATGGTGCGAGAAACGGGCTCGGAGGCCACCAGTGGATCCAAATGACCTCGAAAGACCTGGTCCACTGGACTCATCATCCTTTCCTCTTTGAGTTTGAAAACCAGGAAGAAGGCTCGTTCTGTACGGGGAGCGTCTTCCATCACGACGGAAACTACTACGCCTACTACTCGAACCGGGGGTACGAGTTTCCGGGGGGAGATTACAACGCCCGATGGATTATGCACGGACGTCTGGCGATGGCGGTCTCAAAAGACGGGATCCATTTCAAAAAGACATACGTGGAACCACTCATCGATCTTCCCGAAGATTACGCCCACACCACCCGAGATCCGGTCGTCTTCCGGAATCCCGAAACGAATCAGTTCCATATGTATTTCACCACCACCTACAAGGGTTACGGCTGCTGGGGACAGGCGATTTCGGACGACCTGTACCATTGGGAGCTGGCCGAACCGATTTTCGCCCATCGGGACGGCGAACCGGAATGTCCCGACTGGTTCCGGTGGGGCGACAAATACTACACCATCGCAAACCACACCAACGGATACTGGCTCTGGTCCGATTCGCCGAACGGGCCGTGGGACCTTCCTCCCGCTCCGAACCAACTGATGCCCGGAATCATCAACGTACCGAAAACCGCGCCGTTCGGCGAAAACCGACGTATCATCTGTGGTTGGACGCGGGAAGCCGGATTCGGCGGTCACTCGGTCATCCATGAGCTTGTTCGCCACGAAGATGGAACGCTCGGCGAAAAATTCGTTCCCGAGCTGATCCCCGCTGTCGAGCCCCCGATCTTCCGAATCGAGAATTTGGACACGGAATACCGAGAATGGCCCGTTTCGCAACCCAATCTGCAAATCAAGTTTCACCTGACCTTTCCGGCGCAGCGGCGCGATCGGATTCGGGATCTCCGTTTTCAGTTTGCCGACGATGCGCTTTTGGTGGTCTCTCCCCGAGCAGGCCGGATCACACTGGGGGAATTTAATCTTTCGCAGGTTGATTTCACGACCGGGGAATTGGAATTGACCCTCATTCTGAAAGGGAAGATCGCCGACCTCGAAGTCAACGGCAACCGTACGCTGACAAGTACCTTCTCGGAAGTCAACGAAAGGCGATTGGTCCTGCACGGCGACGGGCCGGGGTGGAACGTCGAACGGTTCGAGGTGAGTCCCTTAAAACAAAAGTAACCGGAACGAAAAGGACAGGCTCGGCGCAAAAAGAACGATCGATCGCCCCGAGCTCGTGCGAGCCGGGGCTCAGTCGTGGTATTCTTGGAGCGACTTGACCGTGTCTTTCGAGGAAAGGATCGCTTCGATTCCCTTGGCGGCAGCCACGGCCGCGGCAATGGTCGTCATATAAGGGATCTGCAACCGGATGGCGTTCTTACGAATGTAAGAGTCATCGACCTGACTCGATTTCCCTTTGGGTGTGTTGATGACTAACTGAATGTCGCCGTTTTTCATCGCGTCGATAATCGTCGGCTCACCGTTTTCCGCATCACGAAGTTTCATGACCGTCTTCGACTCGATTCCGGCGTCGGCCAGAGCTTTTTGGGTTCCCTCGGTGGCCAGAATGTTGAAACCGAGTCGCTTGAACCGGCTGGCGGCGTCGATTACCGAGGATTTGTCGGAAGGTGCAACGGTGATCAGAACCGTTCCGGAGGTCGGCAAGGTTCCGCCGGCAGCCTCTTCGGCCTTGAAGAAAGCCAGACCGAACGAGTCGGAAAGCCCGAGGACTTCCCCGGTCGAACGCATTTCGGGCCCGAGGATCGGGTCGACTTCTTGGAACATATAAAAAGGAAAAACAGCTTCTTTGACGCCGAAATGAGTAAACGGCCGCGGCTTGACGTTGAGGCTGTCGATCGTCTCGCCGATCATCATTCGCGTTGCCAGAGAAGCCATCTCGATATTGCAGACCTTCGAAACGAGCGGAACGGTTCGGCTCGCACGGGGGTTAGCCTCCAGGACGTAGACAATGTCGTCGGCAATGGCATACTGAATGTTCATCAGCCCGACAACCCCCATTTCGACCGCGATTTTCCTTGTGTATTCGTAGATCGTGTCGATATGTTTGCGGGGGATGCTGATCGGCGGAATGACACACGCCGAGTCACCGGAGTGGATACCGGCCAGCTCGATATGTTCCATCACCGAAGGAACAAAGGCGTCGTGCCCGTCGCAAACGGCATCGGCTTCGGTCTCGATGGCATTGGGCAAGAAGCGGTCTATCAGGATAGGACGTTCCGGCGAAACATCGACGGCGGCCTTCACGTAGTCGGTCAGCATTTCGTCGTCGTGAACGACTTCCATCGCACGGCCGCCCAAGACAAAGGAGGGACGAACCATCAGGGGATAACCGACCCGTTTGGCGACTTCCAAAGCCTCTTCGACATTGGTCACCATTCCCGATTCCGGTTGGGGGATGTGAAGTTTCGCCATCATGTGACGGAACAGGTCACGGTCTTCGGCCAGGTCGATCGTCTTGGGAGACGTCCCAATGATCTTCACCCCGTTTTCTTCCAGCTCCATGGCAAGGTTCAGCGGGGTTTGGCCGCCGAACTGAACCACCACGCCGTCCGGCTTTTCGGCCTCGTAAATGCTAAGCACATCTTCGAGGGTAAGCGGTTCAAAGTAAAGTTTGTCGCTCGTGTCGTAGTCGGTCGAAACCGTCTCGGGGTTGCAGTTGACCATGATCGTCTCGTAACCGGCCTTGCGCAGGGCAAACGCGGCATGGACACAGCAGTAATCGAACTCGATTCCCTGCCCGATCCGGTTCGGGCCGCCGCCGAGAACCATCACCTTTTTATGGCGTGAAATGTTGTTCAGATTTTTTCCGGAATAGGTCGAATAGTAGTAGCGGGCGTTTTCGACACCGCTGACCGGGAGCGGCTCCCAGACCGCGGCCACACCGAGGGCCAGACGCCTGGTGCGGATCTCTTTTTCGGGCAGACCGAGAAGTTTGGCAAGGTATTTGTCGGCGAAACCGTCTTTTTTGGCGCGGACGAGAAGGTCATCGGGAAGAGTCTTTCCTTTGTAGGAAAGTATTTCCTCTTCCTCTTCGACCAGTTCTTTCATTTGGATGAGGAAGTAGTCCTTGATCTTGGTCGCTTCGTGGATCTCCGCGACCGTTGCCCCTTTCCGAAGGGCTTCGTAGATTTGGAAATAACGTTCGCTGCTCGGCGTTTTCACCTTTTCGAGCAATTCTTCCTTCGAAAGTTTGTTGAAGTGCTTCGCAAAACCGAGACCGCTCCGACCGATTTCAAGTGAGCGAATCGCTTTTTGGAACGCTTCTTTGAAGTTTTTCCCGATGCTCATGACCTCTCCGACAGCTCGCATCTGCGTGCCGAGGCGGTCTTCGACCCCCTTGAACTTCTCGAAGGCCCAACGGGCAAACTTGACAACGACATAGTCCCCGGAAGGAACGTACTTTTCAAGCGTTCCGTCTTTCCAGTAAGGTAATTCGTCGAGGGTCATCCCCCCGGCGAGTTTTGCCGAAACCAGCGCGATCGGAAAACCGGTTGCCTTCGAGGCCAAAGCACTCGAACGGCTTGTTCGCGGGTTAATCTCGATCACGACCACACGGCCGGTTTTCGGGTCGTGGGCAAATTGGACGTTCGTCCCACCGACCACGCCGATCGCCTCGACAATCTTGTAGGCATATTCTTGGAGTCTCTTTTGCAGTTCGGGAGAGATCGTCAGCATTGGGGCCGTACAG
Source organism: Thermoguttaceae bacterium (assembly GCA_050943135.1). Classification (GTDB taxonomy): domain Bacteria; phylum Planctomycetota; class Planctomycetia; order Pirellulales; family Thermoguttaceae; genus RUG695. The sequence continues at coordinate 219,619 of JBMNOP010000003.1, forward strand.
AAGGAGTCCCCGGTGTGAATCCCCATTGGATCGACGTTTTCGATGAAACAGACGGTAATCATCTGGTTTTTGACGTCTCGGACAACTTCCAACTCAAGTTCTTCCCACCCTGCTACCGACTCTTCGATCAAAACCTGGCGGGCGGGACTCGCGGCCAAACCACGGGAGACAATTGTTTGGATTTCGTCGGGGTTCTGGGCAAAACCACCCCCTGTTCCGCCCATGGTATAAGCGGGGCGGACCACGACCGGGTAACCGATTTCGGCGGCAATCTTTTCGGCCTCTTCGAGCGAGTTGGCGATTTCGCCTCGGGCCGTGGCGATTCCCAAAGATTTCATCGTGTCCCTGAACACCTGACGGTCTTCACCTCGCACGATCGCATCGAGCTGAACGCCGATCACGCGGACGCCGTATTTGTCCAAGACACCGGCTTTGTTCAGGTCGATAGCCAAATTCAGCGCCGATTGACCTCCGAGGTTCGGCAAGAGAGCGTCCGGCCGCTCCTTAACGATGATTTTTTCGAGAGAGGGAACCGTGAGCGGTTCAATGTAGGTCGCGTCGGCCATGACCGGGTCGGTCATGATCGTCGCGGGGTTCGAGTTGACCAGGACGATTTGGTAGCCGAGTTCGCGCAGCGCCTTGCACGCCTGAGTTCCGGAATAGTCGAATTCACAAGCTTGACCGATAACAATCGGGCCGGACCCGACAATCATCACCTTCTTGACGTCTTCCCGTCTCGGCATTATTTCTTCCTTCCTTCTGCTGTAGGGCGAAAACGAACCATAACCAAAAGCAAACTTTGGGAGAGTGGAATCGTTTCGGACTCAACCCTACTGGTCCAAAAAGCGCTGGCTCCAAATTGGGCACATTATAATGGGTTTCGGCTCTCTGTCAATTCGAGAGGAGAGAATCCAAGACAGCCTCGGCAACCGCCTTACCCTGGAGTTCGGCCACCGGTCGTTTAAAGTGAACGCCGTCGGTCCACGGCTCTTTTTCCTCGCCGTCAAGGGTGACTTGGTATAGATCGATCAGGCCGAGATTCAGTTCGGCGGCAATCTTCTTGGCGTAATCACCGAGTTCTTTGGACGTCTTGCAATTGTCGGCGTTCTCGGTCGGTGTGCATGTGACCAAAAACAGTTTGGCTTCCGGAACTTTGGCACGAATGAAAAGGACGGCTTGACGATAGGCATATTCCCACTCCTTGCGATCCGAGGAAATCGAATGGAGCCCGTTATTAAAGGTGATGACGTCGTATTTGTTGTTCGAAAGGACCATGTTAAGCTCTTCGAAATATTGGGGGTCTGTCACACATTTGGAACCGGCCCAGTAAGTCAGGCTCGCCTTATCGCCCAGGTCGTGGTGTACCGCTGACTGGTATCCGTTGCATATCGAATCTCCGATCAGAAGAAGACGAGGTTTTGATTGATCGTTGGTGTCGTGCATGTAGATGATGGTCCATTCGATCGTCTCGCGTCGGCGGGAAGTTTCGGTCGGTTGAAATTGTTTGTAGAGGTCGGTCTCTTGCTCGGCGCCCATAAGGAACGATGCCGCAAAAGCAGCAAAAATCATAAAAAGTTTTCCGAAGATTCTTCTCATGCCTTCTCTCTCCTCAGAATGGTTTCAGAAAAATAATCCCAATTCGCGAAACGTTTTTTCGGGGACCGACGATCAGAGGACCGGACTGGGCCGACGATGTCGACTCGGCCCCGCGTAGGATTCGATTCCCTTTTCGAGAACCTACCTTCATTGGAAATATAACTTATCCGAACACCCTTTTCAATTCTCCCCGTCGATTCCGGGGACTCGCCAGAAATGTTTAAAATGATATGATTCTCTTTAACAGCAACCCCGGTGTGGAAAAGGAATTTCATCGTACCTGAATGATCTCTTGAACCGCGGGAACGAAAAAGAGGCGACAGTAAACCATGGAAATCAGATCGGTCATCATCATCGGAAGCGGACCTGCAGGCTGGACCGCGGGAATCTATGCCGCTCGCGCAGGACTCGCTCCCCTTCTCTTCGAAGGAGAAGCAACCGCCGAAAATACCGAGGCGGGCCGGGCACCAATGGGCCAGCTCTCCACGACCAACGAAGTCGAGAATTACCCTGGTTTCCCCCGCGGAAATTGGGAGCCTTCCCTGACCGCAGCGCTCAATCCGGACCGTTTGTCTATCCTTCCGCCGATTCGTCCCGGGGCGGTTACCGGACCGGCGCTTGTCGAACTGATGAGAGAACAGGCTATTGCTCAGGGCCTCGAAATCAGGGATACCGATATTGTTGCCGTTGATTTTTCCACACGCCCCTTCCCTCTGACCGATTCGACCGGTCGAAGTTACCACGCCCAAAGCGTGATTGTGGCCACAGGCGCCTCGGCCAAACGCCTGGGCCTGCCGTCGGAGGCGCGCTTCAAGAACAGGGGCGTCAGTACCTGCGCCGTCTGTGACGGTCCTCTTCCCCGATTTCGCAATAAACCGATCGCCGTGGTTGGCGGGGGGGATTCCGCGGTCGAAGAGGCTCTTTACCTTTCCCGATTCGGTTCCGTCATCTACCTGATCCACCGCCGGAACGAATTTCGCGCCTCAAGGGTCATGATGTTACGCGCCGAATCGGAACCGAAAATTCAGATTCTCCGCAATCGCGTTGTACAAGAGGTTCTCGGAACGGACCAGCAAGGGGTGACGGGGGTCGTTCTGGCGAGTACCGCGGGCGAACCGGACCTAACACTCGAAATTTCAGGGCTTTTTCCGGCCATCGGACACACACCCAACGTTTCGTTCCTCAAAAGACAGTTGAGATTGACGTCGGCCGGTTTTATCGAACGTCCGATTCCGTTTCAAACCGCGACGAGCGTTCCCGGTGTTTTCGCCGCCGGCGATGTTGCCGATGCGCGTTATCGCCAGGCAATAACCGCCGCGGCGGGCGGTTGCATGGCCGCGCTCGATGCCGAAAGATTTCTGCAAACCCCCCGATAAACAACATTCCTTTCGATGGGGTTTTCCCGGGAAACTTTCACGACATGTGTTACTGATCGTTCACGAAAGCCATCCAAAACCCGGAGACCGACGGGAATAACGCGTACATTTTGCACTTTCACGACATCTTCTCGTCGTTTGTCCGGTTAATTTGGACAAAAGCAAGTTTTTCCTCCACCTATGGTAGTATTATATCAAAAGTTTTTAATGGATTTTTAAGTTTTTCTTCAAAACAAGGTGTTAGACCCTTTCCATATCGCACCGGCTGTGATAAAATTGGGTAGCGGCGTTGTGGACGGCGCCTATCTTTCCCCGCCCCGTCGAAAGGGCACCACGAAGAGAGGCACGACAACCCCGCAACCTAAAATGACTTCGTCGATTCCGCATCGGTTATTCACCTTGGAGTTCAAGAGGGAGGGTCGTTTGTCGACTTCTCCTTGAAATATCGCGGAGAGGGCGGTCTCCTTTCGTACTGAACCGCCGGTCCAAAACATTTTTTACGGAAACGAATCATGCCCGAAAAGGCCAAACTTCCCTCCGACAATCCTTCGCAAGTCGAGCAACAACCTCGCCGCAGGGGGCGTCCCCGAAAGACACCTTTGGTTGTCGCCGAAACCGCCCCGCGAAAACGTGGTCGTCCACGCAAACCGGTTGATCCGAACGTCCCGCCCCGGGTGCCGAAACGTCGCGGTCGTCCCCGGAAGCCCGATGCCAAATATCCCACCGTCGCCGACATGAAATCGTTTCGGCGCAAGTGGTCGATGATCGATATGCTGGTTCACCCCGATCAAGACCATCCCGATGGCTACACAGTCGATGAAATGGCCGAGCTTTTCGATGTTACCTCGCGAACCATCCGCCGCGATCTGAAAATCCTCGACGACATTTTCGGCGGGCTTGATGTCAAACGCGTTCGCTGGGGCCTTAAGCGCTACTATCTCGAACGGATCCCTTTCGGAGAAGGCGGTACCGCCATCACGCGTGAAGAGCTTGTTGCGCTCTGTATTGCCCGTCTGTTGATGCGTCCTTTCCGTGGAACACCATTGGCCACTGCCATCGATTCCGGTTTTCAAAAGCTTCTCAGCTGCCTTTCCAAAGAAAGTGTCGATTACGCCGAGAAAGTCAGTTCGTTTTTTCTGCAGTTTTCCTATAACGCCGACCTCACCGAAAACCAGGCCGAGATCCTCACCACACTCTTTAGCGCGATGGAGAAACGCGAAGTGGTCAAATTCACCTACTTCTCGGTCAACTCGCGCGAAGTCAAAGTGTACGAGGTCCATCCCTACAGCTTTATCTACGATAAAGGGTTCATCTATCTGCTCGGTTACAACTGCAAAAAAGACAGGTTCCAACACTGGAAGTTGAACCGGTTTAAAAAAGCCGAATCCCTCAACGTCCCATTCCAGGAAGACCACCACTTCGACCTTGAAAGTTATTCCGACAAAGCCATCAACATGTTCCTTCGCGACGACGATCCGGTACGTGTCCGCGTTATCTTTTCGAGCCGGTGCGCCCTCGACGTCAAGGAACAGGGGCTGGCCGTCATCAAAAAGAAGCGTTTCCGAAAAGACGGCTCCTTAGAGGTTGAAATGATGGTTGACCCGTCCCCCGCCTTCGTTAACTGGATCCTCTCCTTTGGAGATAACGCAAAGGTCATGTCACCGCGAAGTGTCCGTACGCAGGTCCTGGAAGAAGCCAACAAGCTTGCGGCCCGTTACCGCCTCGGCTGACAGCTCCGGGCAGAATCATCGTTCCGTTTTCGGGGGGAGTCATCCCCCCGTTTTTTATTTTTTCTATTCGCGTAGAACTTGTCGATTTCGGCCGTGTACACTTTTTCTTGCCTCTTTTTCCGGACCGAGAGTTTTTTGAACGAAACATCTTTCCCTCGCGCAGGCAGTAAAAATGGGGAAGACCCTGTTCCTTAAGACTTGAAACGGAAAAACAGATCCCTTATAATCTTCGTCGTGACTATGGTTCTCAGGAACCTCCCCTCCATAATCCATTCATCAAAGACCAAGGGAATAATTATGAAACAACCAGGTCAAGTGACTCGCCGTCACTTCATCAAAACAGCGGCAGCTTGCACCATTCCGCTCTTCGTCGCCGGGCGTGTTCTCGGCAGAGACGGTTTCTACTCGCCGAGTGATACCATCAATGTCGGGCTGATCGGTTACGGGGTTCGCCGCAGCGAAGTCGGGTATCGTCCCGGTTCCCGCTTTGTCGCATTCTGCGATATCGATACCCGGCGTCTGCCGCGTGAAGAGTTCCCCGAAGCAAAAATGTTCCAATACTACGAAGAAATGCTTCAGTTGCCCGAACTCGACGTTGTCTCGATCGCCGCCCCCGACCACTGGCATACCAGGATGACGATCGACTCGTGCAAGGCCGGTAAAGACGTCTTCTGCGAAAAACCTCTGACCTTCACCCTGATGGAAAGCCGCCAGATCGTTGCCGCGGCACGGAAATACAATCGCGTCGTTTCGAGCGGCTCGCAGCGTGTGATGGAAGATTACGGGCACATCCTTGCGCCGATTGTCATGTCGGGCGCGATCGGCGAAGTGAAAGAAATCTACGCGGGCTGTGCCGGTCCCCCTTCGGAACGCACCTATGATCCGGAACCGTGTCCCCCCGAACTCGACTGGGATTGCTGGGTCGGACAGGCTCCCTGGTTCCCCTACAGCAAACGGGCCATCCAGCCGATGACATGGCGTTTCAACTCCGATTTCGGTACCGGCGGACTCGGTGACTGGGGCGGGCACAATTTCGGCGGTGCGCTCTATTCCTGTGGGATGGACCATATCGCCCCGAAGAAGATCTACCCCCCGGAATCCGAAAACAATCCACATCCGGGCGTTCGAATCGAAATGGAAAACGGGATCAACTTCTACCACAATTGTCCGGAAGGTTGCCCCATCAAAATCGTCGGAACCGAGGGAACCTACCTCTTCGGCCGAAGTACCGAATTCCGCCCGCTCAAAGCGGTCGATGTCCGCCGGTACAGCGGCGGCGCGACCCGCATCGACGACGATTTCCTCTACTGCGTTCGAAACCGTCTTCGTCCGTTCCAAGATGTCTTCTACGGTGCCAATGTTTCCGATTACGGTCATATGTGCATCATCTCCTACAAACTCCGCCGTGAGCTTGAATGGGACAAAGAAAAGATGGAATTCGTCGGCGACCGTGAAGCGACCGCAATGGTCAGCCGGGTTCAGCGCGCTCCCTATCAGATCGAAGTCTGATCGGTGCGACCGCCGAAAAGATTCCGTTTCAATTTAAAGGAAACAACGAGGTTACTATGAAAAAATATTTTTGGCTGACAGCCGCTCTTTTGACGGCTTTTCTGCCGTCTCTTCAGGCCGCCGATTTCGGCGACCTGCTCACGCGGCTCGATTCACGCGATTTTTCGCGGGAAAGAGACGTCTTGACCGGCAAAGATGGGCCTTACGTCGGCGAATTGACCAACCCTCATGCCGAAACACCGATGTTTAAAGCCCGCGATGAATTCTACGCCATGATGGGCGATGCCCTTGGGGACGACGAAAAGTGCGGCGAACTCTCGGCATTCATCCTCGAGGCGGTTCCGAACGAACAGGTCAGCACCGAAACAAAAGTTTGGCTTCTCCACCGTCTCGGCGAAGTCGGTTCCGCCGCCGAGGTACCGGCTGTTGCGGCCCTCTTGACCACGACCGACGACAAAGACGCGCAGCGTCTGGTCGATGCCGCCGCGGCCGCCCTGGCAAAAATCCCCGGTGACGAAGCGCTGAAAGCACTCGAAGACAATCAAGCGATTCCGGCCGTCGCGGCCGCCCTGGTTTGTCGTCTGACCCCTCCGATCCCGAGTGATGCGGTAGAAAGCGATATGCCCCTGGGGCTCGCGCACGCGAGCGACGAACAAGTCGACGAATATTTGGCCGGATACGACCGGCTCGACGATTTGGCGAAAGCCCGCGCGCTGGCCGGACTGACCGCGCGGAACGATCAGGAAAAGAAATACCGTCCCTACGCCTTGGCAGCTCTCGCCTCGAGTGACCCGAACCTGAAAAACGCCGGTTTTCTGGCACTTGAAAAGATGGGGACGGTCGAGGATGTTGACTTCTTTCTCGCCAAACTGAAAGAGAATCCCGATCTTGCGATTCGGATTGCCGGACGCGTGGTCGCCGACGGATTTGACGATGCGCTCAAATCCCGGCTCGACGATACCGCCGATGCCGATGAGTTTCTCAATCTCGCAACGATTCTGACCATTCGCGCGGTCGATATCCGCCCCGACATTTTCAGTCGTACCACCGCGACCAATTGTCCCGACCGTCTCCGTCTGATGCAGCGGGCCTGCGAATTGGCGGGGCCCGACGACGTTCCGAATCTCGTCGCCACGGCGGTTCGAATCCCGCGCGGAAGAGACCGCGATGCCGCCGAAAACCTGATCGCCGGCGTCTGCAAAGGGGACGCCTCCCCGATCATTGCCCTTCTCGGCAAATACCCGCCCGCGGTCATTTTTCCGATGATGTGCCGTACCGGCGGCGAAGCGGCCAAGGCCGAACTCGCCCGGGCGCTCGACTCGGGGGATTCGAACATGAAAGAAGCCGCACTTCGTGCGCTTCCCAATTGGGCCGACGCCGGGTTCTATCTGACGATGAAAGATCTTCTCACATCCGGCGATTGCCCCGATGCGATGTACACACCGATGCTCCGAGCCTTCATCCGTGTGATCTCCCTTCCCGACGATAAGATCGGAATCGAGATGAGCCGTGACGAAAAACTCGCTGAGCTCAAAGGTGCTTACGCCCTTGCCAAACGGCCCGAGGAAAAGGCTCTTATCCTTTCTCGCCTCGCGGCGAACCGCAACGTCAATTCCCTGAAATTCGCCATGGAGTGCGTCGCCGACCCGGAAGCGGAACAGTCCGCCTACGAAGCGATCACCGCCCACGCGCACGACACGGCGCTTCGGAAAGGGTACCCCGAGTTGATGACCGAAGCGATTCAGATGGTCATCGACAACGCCAAAGATCCGGATCTTGTCAAGAAGATCGAAATTTATAAGGGACGCATGGAATAGTTCCCCTTGGGTTTTTCTCGAAAACCGGAGCAAAACAGAACGGTTGTTTGTTTTGCTCCATACCATTTTGCGATGAGTCGAACGATGAAGTTTTTCCGATTAATTTTCCTGCCGATCTTCCTCGGTTTCGTGTCGGTCTTTTCGACCGCCGCCGAACCCCCGCAATATCGCGGCGCGATGATTTCGCCCGGCAACTTCCATGCCGCCGATCTTGAAGTCTTTGGCGGTCGGTGGAACGGCAACTTGGTACGCTGGCAACTCAACTGGGGCTTTCCTCACGGAAAAGCCGACACGGCCACGGCCGAAGAATATTTCGCATGGCTCGAAAACGAGTGCCGACGTCTTGACGCGATGCTTCCTCTTCTCAAAGAGTACGGGGTCAAGGTCTGTCTGGATGTTCATACGGCCCCGGGCGGATTCACCGAAAGAACAACCGTCCGCGCGCTGGAAGAGGAAGAATTTACCGACGCCTTCATCGAGACCTGGGTTCGCCTGGCCACACGCTACAAGGAAAATCCGGTCATCTGGGGCTACGACCTTTTGAACGAACCGGTCGAAAGAACCCCGGAAGAGGGTGAATATTACATCAGTTGGCGCGATCTTGCCACGCGCGCGGCCCGTCGGATCCGAGAAATCGACCCGACGACCCCGATCGTTTTCGAACCAGCCAACTGGGCCAGCCTCAGGGGTTTTGAAGGTCTCGAACCGCTCGATCTGCCGAACATCATCTACAGTCCCCATATGTATGTGCCGCACGCTTTCACTCATCAGGGGGTCTTTGCCAATACGGTTCCGGTAACCTATCCCGGGGAAATCGACGGGGCTTATTGGGGTAAGGAGGAACTGCGCAAGTCGCTGGCACCCGTCCTTGAATTTCAGAAAAAATATGATGTCCCGATCTTCATCGGCGAGTTCAGCGCGATCCGATGGGCTCCCGGGAACGGGGCATACAATTATCTGAAAGATGTCATCGAAATCTTCGAGGAATACGGATGGGATTGGACCTATCATGCCTTCCGCGAATGGAGTGGTTGGAGTGTCGAGTATACCGACGACAGAAAAAACAACGAGCCGGCCCCTGAACCGACAAACCGCGAACTTCTTTTGAGAAGCTTTTTCGAAAGGAATTCCCGGAAGGTCGACTGAAAGAGAATACCGAGGGCGGCCGCACGGATGCCCCGTCCGCCCGGGTGCCGGGTTTCCTATTCGTCAGATTCTCTTGATCTTCCAGCGCCCGGTCCTGAGGTAAATGAGGGTAATCGCCACCGAAAGGACCGAGGCAAGGGGCGCCGCCCACCCGATACCGTAGAGCTTCGCGCCGGGAAGCCGACTGATCAGCCATGCGACCGGAACGCGCACCAGAAAGGTCGGAAGAAGATTGTTGACCATCGTAAAACGTGTGTGCCCGCTTCCGTTGAGGAAGCCATTCGCGGAAAAGACGAAGGGGACCAAGAGGATATCAAAGCAGAACGACTTCATGTAGTCGGCTCCGGCGGCGATCACGCCGGGGTCTTTTGTGAAGAGAGCAAACGCCGTCTCGGGCCAAAACTCCATCCAGAGGAAAAGAATCACCGCGATGCTCCCGCTGAAAAGAAAACTCATTTTCAGGAACGAAAGCGCGCGTTTCGTCTTTCCCGCGCCGAGGTTCTGCGCCACGATCGCCGTCAAAGCCATGCCGAATGAAACGGAGAAGAGCATGGTAAACCCGTTCAGTCGGCAACAGATCCCGTAGCCCGCCGAGGCTTCCAGCCCCATCCCGTTGACAATCGAAAAAATCAGAATAAAGGAAAAATCGATCAGGATCGATTGGATGCTCAAGGGCAAACCGACAGCAAAAAGCTTCTTGACCAGTTCGGGAACAATCCGAAAGTTTCGCGGATGAAAATCAAAAAGGTTTCCAAGACTCTTGATATAGACGATGGCACAAATCATGCTGAGCGCCTGTGAGGCGACCGTGGCAATCGCCGCACCGGTCGGCCCCATTCCGAACCGACCGACAAGGAGAAGGTCAAGCAGAAGGTTGCACAGACACGCGATCCCGATAAAGATCATCGGGCTTGTCGAATTGCCGACACCCCGGAGAATCGCCGAAAACCCGTTGTAACCGAAAATGAAGATCGTACCCGCCGAACAGATCAACACATAGCGGTTGGCATCAACGAAGGCGTTTTCGGGAGTCTTTAAAAAACGGAGCAGGTGGGGGGAAAGCCAAAACATCAGGCCGGTCAGCAGGACGGTGCAAAGCAGGAACGTTACGAGCATCGTCCCGACTGTCTCGGTAACCCGGTGATATTCACGCGCTCCGAAAAACTTTCCGATCAGAACCGTTCCGGCCGTCGTCAGCCCCGCGACACCCATCAAGATGATCGTAACGATCTGACTGCCGCAGGCCACCGCGGAAACATCAGCCACTGACGAGGCATAACGGCCGACAACCCAAAGGTCGACGGCCCCGTACAGCGCTTGGAGAAGATTGGCAAGGAAAAACGGAACCGCGAAGGTTAGCAGTGTGGTGGCGATTCCCCCTTGCGTCAGGTCGCGTTCGCCCCGCATCAGGGAGCGCCGCGGTATCGGTTCCCCTACCGAACGCGGGATCCCTCCCCAGTCGCGCATTGGGATCGTTTTATTTTCCGTGGACAAATTCTCTTCCTTCGTCACAGGATCAAACCCCTCCGATCCGAGACGCTTGAGATCCGCACACGATCGGCTTGGTTTACCCCGAGTCTATTATCAGCAAAAACACCCTTTCAGGAAGGGGGAGATTTTCACGGGGGAGTCGTCATTTCGGAGTGAAAGAAGCCCGCCATTTCCACCAGGCTGCAAGGATATCGAAAAGACCGCAACTGGAATTTCGGTGAAAATCGATCATTTCAACCGAGGAGCGAAGAAACGCCTGAACTTCGGCAGAATAAGGGGGTTCGGGATCTCCCAAGAGGGTTAGCAGGACTTCCCCTCGCTCACGGGGATAATACCACACGGAACGGTAAGGGTCGACCAATCCGCCAACTTCCCTCCAATCGGGCGCCAAAAGGGTGAGGTCAAATTGATCCCGGGTCGCTTCAAGACGCGGGATGCGGCGGAAAACCTCGTCCGAAGCTTCGGCGGCTGCCTTTCGGAGTGTTCGTTTGATTTCCGCGTCCGGCTCGAGGGCATCGAGCAGCGCCAGGGAATCCTGCATTTGGAGAAGCCCATAAGTCGTCACATTCTTCGGATGAAGCGAGCCTTCGGCGGCGACCCGGATTTTTTCCCGCCAAAGGTCGTGATAGGCCTTCTCGCCGGTCATGTCCCAGGCCGCGGCATAGATCATCACAAGGCGGGCGGCCTCGTGCGGCATCACCTCTTCCATTTTGCAGATTCCGTGGGGGCAGGGTGAACCGTCGGCGCGAAGGAAATCGTAGTGATTTTCAGGCGTGACGTTTCGGCGCATTCGCTCGGCAATCTCGGTGATGGCTTGCCGAAGCCGCTTTTTGATCGATTCCGACGGTAGGCCGCTCCGGTAATATTCCCACATCGCCGTTACGGCATGTGTCACTTGGTCTCGGGAAGAACCGATATAAAACAGATCCGGGGCAAACGGGCTGTAACCGCGGGCCACAAACCCTTCCCCGGGGACTGATCGGACCGACCGCTCGATTCCGAGGAAAATCTCTTCGGCCCGTCGGGGGCCTTCCGCGTAACCGTCGCACCGATAACGGTTCAAAACCGCGGTCATCATCACCCCGGCGGAAATCATGCAGTCTTCCATTCCTGTCCCGTACCCACACGGATTGGGGTATTGACGGGCCACTTCGTCCGGACGGGGAAGATGTGCCAGTTCCTCTCCCTCTTCGTAGGAGGTGATATAATCGTAGAAGAGGTTTGTCTGCGACGAGTAAAAACGTTTCCAAACGACTTCTTCGGCGTCTTTCATTTTGGCATCGAGCGGATCGTCGGCCGCGAAAAGGTCCCTTGCACAAAGGAGAAGTAAGATCGAAGAGAGTAGACAAATCGCTCGGGGGCGGAGACCGTTCATCTTTTGTTTTCCCTTAAAAAAGGTATAATGGCCTTTGCGATTTTGCCATGGGTTGATCGTTTTCGGTGCCTGATTTTCAAGCGGTTTGGGAAATCGGCGAAGCGGCTCTGTGCAAAATCTATCATAAACGAACCATCATGCCAAGCTCCCTCTTTCCCAAAATCCTCGGTTCCCCACACATCCCTCCCCTTACCGTGACGGAATTCAGCAGCATGCTGAAACCCGTTGTTGAAGAGGCCGGGCGAAATGCCTGCGTGATCGGAGAGGTTTCCGATTACACCCGATCGAAGACCGGACATGTCTATTTCCGACTGAAAGATGAATCGGCGCAATTGGGATGTACGATTTGGCGCAGTAATGCGGCGCGTCTTCCGATTGAAATCAAAAACGGACTGACCGTTGTCTGTAAGGGGAATATCCAAGTCTACCTCAAAGGGGGAAGTTACAGCCTCATCGTCAACGAAATTACCCCGCAGGGGATCGGGAGTCTGGAACTTGCGTTTCGCCGACTTCAAGAGAAACTCTCCAAAGAAGGGCTCTTCGACGCATCCGGTAAAAAACCGATTCCGGAACACCCGCGGAAGATTGCCGTTGTTACCAGCGCAACCGGCGCGGCGCTGCGCGATTTCCTGAACATCCTCCGCAGGCGAACCCGTCGGGTCGACGTTTTGATCTGTCCGGTGCTGGTTCAGGGAACCGAAGCGGCCGGGGATATCGAAAAGGCTTTTGCTACGCTCAACACCCTTTCCCCCGAATACGCCCCCGATGTCATCGTGCTGATACGCGGGGGGGGAAGTATGGAAGATTTGTGGCCGTTCAACGAAGAGAAGACGGTCCGGGCCATCGCCGCCTCGGCCATTCCCGTCGTCACCGGGATCGGGCACGAAATCGATGTGACCCTTTCCGACCTGGCGGCCGATTTTCGGGGGTTGACCCCGAGCGATGCGGCCGACCGTCTGATTCCCGACGATTCGGAATTTCCCGCGCGACTCGATCAGCTCGAAGTACGCCTCCAAAACAACATCCGTCGCAAACTGAGCGATCTCAGAACCACTCTCGAAAGAATTTCCGGTTCTCCGATCTTTCTTTCCCCGACCGACCGGCTTCTCGGAATGAAAAGGATGGCCCTCGACCAGGTCGAGAACCGTCTCGACCAAAAAGCCGGAGAATTTCTGTTGCGCGGAAAGAACCGTTTCTCGACCATTGCCGTAAAACTCGAAGCGCTCAGTCCTCTGGGCATTTTGGCACGAGGGTATTCCATCACCACCGATGATTCGGGGCACACCATTCGAGATGTCGCCGAGCTCTCGGCGGGCAAGACCATCCAAACCCGTCTTCACCGCGGAAAGGTCAGGAGTACCGTGGTTCAGATCCTTCCTCCCGAGAAGGAGCCGACCCCATGACCCTCCGCCTGCTTTGTGCACGAGAGGCGATTGCCGAGTCGGGGGAAAAGTCCCTTCGCATGACCGCCGTCGATATCGGTAACACGGCATACAAATTCGGTCTCTTTCATATCGGTTCGCTCGACCGGGCCAAGAAGAGCGGATATCCCCCGTACTACCCTTTTTCGATCAATGACTTGCGCATCGTTTCCCGCCAGCTAAACGTTCTTCCGATCTGGCTTTCGATCTTTGCCCGGCAAGTATCAGAGGAACACCGGCCGATTCTCTGGCTCGTTTCGAGTGTTAACCGCGAGCGGACCGAGGTACTCTATCGGTTTCTTCGGCAGAAACGCCCCGGCGACATCTTCGGGGTGATCGACCAGACCGATGTTCCCGTTCCGACGGCTTATACCGATCCGGCCCAACTCGGGATCGACCGAAAATTGGCGGCATTGGCCGCAAGCCGCCGATTTTCGGAACCGGTGCCCGTTTTTGTGGTTGATATCGGCACTGCCGTCAAATTCGATCTGGTCGACGCCGACGGCCGATTCCTTGGGGGCGCGATCATGCCCGGCCCCGAAACCGGAATTCGTTCCCTCTTTGAAAAGACGGAAAAACTCCCTGAATTGAACTGGTCGCCAAGGGAAGTTCCGAAAACCTATCCCGCCGTCAACACGAGCGATGCGATTCGTCTCGGAATCGCCGGGGGGTTGGTCGGTTCGCTCCTTTACTTCTATGGAAGGGCCCTTGCCCTCACTCATCGGGAATCGCTCCCCGTTATCTTGACCGGCGGAGGATCGATCGGTATGGAACCGTTCTTTCGTCATTCTTTCCGCGAGTTTTTTTCGATTCCCGATATCCGGATCATGACCGTCCGCGATTTGATTCTCACGGGGATCGAACTGACGCGTCAAGCAATCGTCTCGAAGTGACCGAGGGCGAACGTTTCATCATCTGACCGGGAGGATCGGTTCATGGCAAGATTTCGACGAGTGATCTTGATCATCAATCTCGCAGGGTTCCTCCTCCTTGTCCTCGCTTTTTTCGGGATTTCGTTCCGTGGCAAATCTCCCCGAAAAGAAGTCCTCTGTCTGGTCGACGACTCGCCGACACTTTCGGCCGAGGCTCGTGAAAAAGAAAATGAACTCCTCCGGAAATTTCGAAACGAAGCCCGAAAGGCACACGTAAAATTCAGGACAGTCAGATTTTCGATTCCTGTCGTCCACGCCCCGGATCTTTCCCCGGCGGATTCTGCCGCAACGACCCCGGTGGAATACGAACCGGCCGCGTTGCTCGACGATGCAGCCGAACGCCTGCTTTACGCACCTTTACCGGAGATCCTCCTCTTAACGGAAAACCATCAATCGGATACGGCGGTCGAAGTGGCCCGAAAAAATCGAATTCCGATCTCGGTCATTCCCCTTCCCCGTGTAACATCGCCCGATTCCTCGGTCAGCGAGCTGAAGGTTCCTTACAAGGTTCACGCCGAAGAACCCTTTCGTGTCGTCATCAGACTGCGGTCCAACCATTCGACGGAGGGAGAATTGATCCTGGCACAAAACGGTGCCCCGGTCACGGTGAAGAAGATCGCGCTTGAGCCGGGGGAAACGGAAGTCGCCCGGGAGTTAAAGATCGATACACCGCAGCGGACGGAATGGTGCGTAACGTTTAACACCGCCGCCGACGCGGTTGCCGAAAACAACCGCTTAAGTGCCGTCACCGAGGTCACCGAGAAACCTCGGCTTCTTTTTGCCACCCTCGACCCTTCCGAAATCGCTTCGTTTACCCAAAGACTCGAACATTACGGTCACTCCGTTTTACGGATCTCTCCGGACCGGCTGCCCGAAGACGCAAACACACTCAACGATTTTTCCGTGCTTTTTCTCTCGGATATTCCCCTCTCTGACCTGAACGAACCGAAAATCGCCGCGATCGAAAATTATGTTCGCGGCGGGGGGGGACTCTTCCTGACCGGCGGACTTCGCGCGTTTGCTCTGGGAAACTATAACAACTCCTCCCTGGAGGCGATTCTTCCGGTCCGGTCCGACTACGGTCCCGATAAAGAAAAAACCGATACCGCCGTTTTCTTTGTCGTCGATCGTTCCGGTTCAATGAAGGGGGAAAAGTTCGAATATGCCAAGGCGGCCATTCATGCCGCACTCGAAAATCTCTCGGGACAAGACCATACCGCCGTGATCCTATTCGACCGGCAACCGGAAACGGTCGTCCCGCCCCAATATGCGATTGACACCGAACGGATTCAGGAGCAAATCGCGACGCTCTCTTCCGGCGGCGGGACCGATGTCGGAAGAGCGGTTTCGTACACCTTCGACCTCCTTCGTGAGACGGAAGCCGGAAGGAAACATATTGTACTCTTTTCCGATGGAATTTCTCCCGACTTCGACGTTCCGAAACTTACCGAATCGATGCGTCGGGAAAAAATCACCCTCACGGCCGTTGAACTGGGAGAGAGTCTTTCGGACGAAAAACTGAAACGGCTCGCCGAGGGAACGGGGGGAATCTTCCACCTCTGTGCCGAAGCGGCCGATCTCCCACGCCTTTTCTCCGAGGAAATCGAGCGTGTTCGTCTTCCGGCGATCGAAGAGTCGGAGAAGATTCCCGAAAAGAAAGTTTTCGATCAATCGACCAACGCGTTGCCCAACCCGATCCCCCCGTTGCGCGGTTATGTTCGAACCATGCCGAAGGAGGAGGCTCTTGTCCTGTTGGCCATGCCCGACGGTCGTCCCCTTCTGTCGACGTGGCGGCTGGGGCTCGGATCTGTTACCGTTTGGACTTCCGATATCACCGGACGCTGGTCGGCAGATTGGCTCTCCGACTCGGGAACAGGCCGATTTTGGTCGGAACTGATCCGCGTTTGTGAAGAAGCCCCGTCGCGACTCTGTGCGCCGACATTCGGACCTCCTCCGGAAAAGGAACTCCGCCTCGATGAGGAAGGAGACCTTCGAAGACTCGCCGAGGTTACCGGTGGCATCTTCGACCCCGATGCGGAACACTTCTTCTCCCGGGCATCGACCACCTCGATGCGCGTCCCGGCACGACGGCTCTTCACCCTGGGGGCGTTTCTCCTCTTCCTGGCAGGTGAATTCCTCGCGGTGCTGTTCTCAAAGTCAGAATCAGAAGAGAAAATATCGTAATGGTTATACAATGAGAGGCTTGGTCCTATCGGTCCTTGACCTACAAAAGGCCATTTATTAAAATGGCATAGGTTTCGGGGAATCCCGGTTTTTTCTTCTGACAAATGCCAGCCCACTTTTTGAAAAAGCGAAACACGACATTCCATGAAGTTCATTCTCTATCTCGCCTGTTTTATTGCGGGATTTATCGTTTGCCTGAGAATCCAATACATCTTTTCCCGCCAACGTGGGATTCTTTACCGGATCGCCAAGCTTTTTCACCTTATCCCCCGTCACCGGCAATGTTCGAACGACGATCTCTTCTCTCCGAGCCAAAGGGATGCCGAAGCGCAATATCGTAAAGGGCGAGCCTGTCAATCGGGACGGGGTGGTAAAAAGAACCTGGCGGAGGCTAAAGTCTGGTATCGGAAGGCCGCCAAACAAGGGCACCTCCGTGCCCAACTGGAACTGGCCACCATTTCGGCCTACGGTCCTCTTGAGTTGCGGGATCAGACCGACGCGGTCGATTGGTGGACCGAAGCGGCCCGACAGGGAGACGAAATGGCCCAATACGAGTTGGGGCTCTGTTACGCCCTCGGAAAAGGTGTCAAAAAGAGTCACGCCGAAGCGCTCCGATGGTGGCAACAGGCCGCCCAACAAAACGAGATGTACTCCCTTTGTGCGATCGGAAACTGTTACGCCAACGGGGTAGGCGTCAAACAGGATTACACCGAAGCCGTCCGATGGTGGAAAAAAGCCGCTGATGTCGGAAGCATTGAGGCCCGGGAAAAACTTCAGGCCCTTGCTCGCTGAGGGGCACCGTGTCGTCCCTTCCCGAGGCACCCGCCGCGGGGCGTAGCGGTTTTCCCGCGTTGGAATTCTACGTTCTTTTTTCTTTTTGATCTTTTTGCACCGAAATACTGTCATCTCTCCCCGTTTTTGGTTAAAATGGGTAACATCGGGGGAATTTCCCCGATCGAAACCCGATTTTTACGCGGCCTGTGAGAACCCTTTTTTCGAAAAGGTGTTTTTTCCATGCGCCCGATAAACAAGTGATCAGCAAAAGGAAGGCCATGAAAAATTTCTCTCCGTTACTCCTCCTCTGGTGCTCTTTCGTTTTTACCGCAAATGCCGCGGAAATTTGGGTCGCTACCGACGGAAGCGATCAGGCTCCCGGCACGATTTCAAATCCCGTGAGAACGTTTGAGAGGGCGGTCGAACTCTTGCGTCAAAACCGAAACGACGATTCCGACGCTCCTTCCGCCATCCGCGTTTATCCCGGCCGGTACGAAATGAACGAGACGGTCGTCCTGACCGAAGCCGATTCCGGCGCCGCCGATTCCCCCCTTCTTATCGAAGGGATCGATCCGCCCCAAGACGCCGCGGCCGCAGATTCGGAACGTGTGATCTTTGCCGGATCGATACCGATCACGGGGTGGAAAAAATCCTCGTTCCGGAATCTCCCCAATGTGTGGGAAGCGAAACTGACCGGAACGGCGTTCGATGCACCGGAAGGCGAAAAATCCAAAAAAATCAAAAATCTCTACCTTCACGACCATCGCCTCATTGAGGCGCGATTTCCAAACCACGAGCCTGACTTTCCCTATGCCGGCGGCTACAATTTCGTTCCGGGGCGACTGATCGGAAAATACGAACGATCAGAGACCGAAGAGACCCCGGATCTTCTGCCGATCGCTCCGGAAGATTTTCGCCATTGGTCCGACCCGACCGAAGGAAGTGTCTCTTTCTTTGACCGTTACAATTATGGAAATAGCATTCGCAGGATCGCAAGCGTTGACGAAACTCTCCCGGCGCTAAGACTTACCCCTCCCCTTCCCAATGCGCCGCGAGCGCCCGACCGCTACTATCTCATAGGACTGCGGGAAGAACTCGACGCACCCGGAGAATGGTATCATGACACGAAGAATCGTATGCTCTACTTCATCCCGCCGGAAGGAATCGATTTCAACGAAAAATCTTCCCTTTCCGCCGCGCTTGACTTAACCATGCTACGGCTCGACGGCGTTAAACATCTGAGAGTACGGGGACTCTCCTTTACCGGAAGCAATCGACCGGCCATCCGGGGAGAAAAGTGTCTCGATGTGCAGATCGAAAAATCCCGTTTCTATGAAATGGGGTTTTTCGAAGATGCCGCCATCACCCTCGACGATTCGCGGCGTTGCGCCGTGATCGGGTGCGATCTTTTCGAACTCGGCGGTTACGGCATTTCGCTCAACGGGGGCGACGCCTACACAATGACCCGTTCCGAAAATCTCGTCGAGAACTGCTATATTCACCACACGGGCCGTTTAAATCGGCACGGTTTTGCCATGAATATCAATGGGTGCGCCGCCAAAGTTCGTAACAATCTCTGCCATGACCTGCCTCGAGGGGCCATCATTTACAGCGGAGCCTTCCACCTTTTTGAAAACAACATCTTCCGAGACCTGAATACCGAGGTCGAAGATACCGGCGCCACGTACACCGACGGGAATAACTGGATCGGTTCTCGCGGCTCGATCATTCGGCATAACCATGTAAAAAATAGTGTCGGATTCGCGTTCTCGATGGGAAAATGGGCATTTCACCGCTTCGCGTACGGGTTTTACCTCGACGAAAACTGTGGTGGTGTCGATGTTTACGACAATCTGATCGAGGAGTGTTCCCAGGGGTCGCTCCACCTGCATAACGCCCGAGACAACCATATCTATAACAACATCATTGTCAACTGCGGCAGCGAGAACGGAGGGAACGGATTCCAGCTCTCCCTTCAAGGGTGGGAAGACGCGCCAAGCGGTAACTTTGATGACCGCCTTCCCATGATGATCGACCGATACACACGCGCCATGAAACAGCCGGGCTGGGGGCAGATGCGCGGATTTATCGATCCGAGAACCGCTGTTGGCCGAGAAGATAAAACGATTATGGTCGGCAACTGGGTGGAACGCAACATTTTCTACTTCCCGGGTTATCCCTCGTCGATTTATGTGCGGCACACCAACTGTAATCTGAACGCCAACGCCTTTGATTGGAACCTGGTTTGGAACGGCACCGACCGAATCAACACCGGTCGCGATGCGGGCTGGGACGAGTGGCAGGCCGAAGGGGCCGACCCGCATGCGGTTGTGGCCGATCCGCTCTTCATCGATCCGGAAGCAGGCGACTACCGCCTTACCCCGACCTCCCCGGCCTGGGATCTCGGCTTTGAACCGTTCCCGCTCGATGATTTCGGTCCCAAGAAAGACAATCGCCGCGCCTCTTGGCCGATCGTTGAGGCCGAAGGACTTCGCGAACATCCCGAGTGGCTGACCGTTCCCCGTCAGCCGAAAATCGATTGACATGCCTGAATCGCGCCCCTCTATTTAGGAAGCCGCGGAAACGGACTGTTGTCAGCTGGTCTCGGGCATAAAAGAGGGGAGCATAATACCACTAACCGATCCCTCGCCCCCAAGAACCTGGGCAATGTGCGTTTCGATGTTTCGTGCCCCGAGTTGGAACATCGATTGGCGCAGAAGGGGCGCGTTCGATGGAATCAGCCATACGGGAGATTTCCCGGGATAGCGGTTCAGTTCACGCCTCAGGAGCGCTGCCGCATCTTCCTGGGACTCAGCGCAGCCGGGGCCGGCCATGTGGCTTCCCGGGTCGCAGACCGACGCGCAAAAACCGGTGATCCGACCGCTTTTCAAGTCTCGGGCCAGGCTCATTGCCCAAATTCCCTCTCGGTTTTCGACGAAGTAGCGCAGATCGCTGTCGCGGCGTATGCCGCAGAGACGATATTCAAGTTCCGCCATTTCGTCGACATCATCAAGCGTGGCATCGGCCAATTCGACCCCGGCGGGAGGATTTACGTCGAAACCGCCTTCCGGCACCTTGACCGTCATGTCTTGAAAAAAGGCAAACGGGACAAATCCGCGGCTGTTGTATAAGTTGAACGACTCAAAATTCATTGCACTCGAGACAAGACGGAGAGGGAGTTTCGCCTCGCGGGCAATACGGATGGTTTCGTCGAGAACGGCGCTGGCCGCCCCTTTCCCCCAGTAATCGGGGTGGGCGTTCATGATCCCGAGAGAGATATGGGTCGGGCGCGGATGAAAAAAAGAGATGGCGGCAATCCGACCGTTTTCGGGGTCGACGGCGGCAACACAACAACCGGGGTCAAGGGATTCGTAAACACGGGGGAAAATGAGCATGCTCTCCCGGGACGGGGCGAAGGACTCTATCCCGCGATGAATGCGATACCAGTCGTTGAGCGAGCGATAGATCACTTCCGCCACTTCGTTGCTATCGTCGGTCGAAACTCGTTTTATCTGGAATTTCATTGTCGGAACTCTCGCATTTCTCTCCGAACCAAAAAGAGCAGAAGCGAAACGGATTTGCTCTTTTTGGTTCGGTTGGGTTATCAACGGTTTACTTTTTCTTCGATGGGGTCTTCAAGAGCCAAAGGAGGCAGGGGGACGCGATAAACATCGTGCTAAAGGTGCCGACGACAATCCCGAGGGACATCGCGAAAGCAAATGTGTGGATCCCGGCACCCCCGAGGGCGTAAAGAACCAACGAGACAAAGAGGGTCGTCATCCCGGTCAGGATCGTTCGACTGAGGCATTGGTTGATAGACTGATCAACGATCTCTTCGTTGACCAGTATATTTTTACCGCAGATTTCACGCATTCGGTCGAACAGAACGATCGTATCGTTTAGGGAGTAGCCGATCAACGTCAGAAACGCGGCAACAGTTGGAAGCCCGATTTTAAACTCATTGATTCCGAGAAATCCGAGATAAGGGGCCAACCACTTGCTGAGTGCCAGGAAGCCAAGAACGCACAAAACGTTATAAAGCAAAGCCACCGAGGCAGAGAATCCGAAGACGAGTTTCTTAAACCGAACCCCGATATAAACGATCATAATTATTAAACTGCCAATGATCGCCACGACTCCCTGCATACGCGCATATCCGGCCACCGAACTTCCGATCACCTGGGATGACTCGAATATGGGTCGGCCGTTGACCTGTTCGGCAACCTTCTGCGAGAATGCCTCGACGAGGTTTTCATCGTCTGTATCGAAGACGATCCTCCACTCGTTATGCACATTGGTCCCCTTCGGGTCTTCGGGGTCGACACTTTCGACCTTAATGTTCAGACTCGCGACGTCACGCTCCCGGAGGAACGACTCCAGACGATCAGAATAGTAACCGGCAACGACCTCACGGGCCTGAGCCGGTTCGACGGAAACATTGATCAGCACCGCGTTTTTCATTTCGTTGTCGATCGAGCCGGGAACGGGGACTTCCTCGGTACGGAGATCGGAAAAACCAAAGGAACCGGTGACCAACGTGTCTCCGAAAGCCTCTTCGACAATTGTCTCGACCTGAGCGAGGTACTGCTCGGAATCAATGTCGGGAGGGGTCGATGTGCTGATCGAGAAACAGCAGCCATCCGGAACTTTGTTGCCGGTGTGGTCTTTCTCAAGAGAAAGCTTGCTAACGGAAAGATCGGGAAGCTGTTCCAGGCTCGAACGCAATTCGCCGATCTGTTTCGGTTCGTTGAAGAGAGCCTGAATCTGAACGCCGCCGACAAAATCGATGTCAAAGATCCCCTTCCCGCGGGCAACCAGACCGACGAACCCGATCAATACCACGGCGAGAGCAAGGGAAATCATCCCCTTTTTATAACTCATGAAGGGGATATTCGTCTTCGGAAACGGTTTGAGACCGGGAAGGAACGGATAGACACAACGTTTGCCAATCCACCCTTGACGTTCCGCCGTCTCAAAAATGACACGCGAAACGTATGTCGCGGTGAACATATTGAACAAGACACCGAGGAAGAGCGTGAGCCCGAACCCCTTGATCTGCTCGCTGCCGACGGCGTAGAGAATAATCGCTGTGAGCATCGTCGTGATGTTGGAGTCGAAGATCGCGGTGAAGGCGCGGGAGAAGCCGTTGCGGATCGCCATGCGAAGGGTCGCGCCGCCGGAAAGTTCATCTCTTATGCGTTCGTAGATAAGGATGTTGGCGTCGACCGCCATACCGATGGTCAAAACCAGACCGGCGAGACCGGGAAGGGTAAATGCCGCGCGAAGGCTGAGCATCACCATCATGAGCAAGAGGAGGTTCATGAAGACCGCAAACGAGGCGACCAGACCGCCAAAACCGTAATAGGTGACCATGAAGACAACAACAGCTATCCCCCCAAGAATGACGGAATTGACTCCGCTGCGGATGGTATCTTCACCAAGCGTCGGTCCGGTAAGCATGCGGGTAACCGGCTCATCGCTGAGTTGTGCGGGGAGAACACCGCTCTTCATGACTTTCAGAAGGTCGTCGACATCTCGGTTGATCCGGCGAACCGATTCTTCGGAAAGATTACTTCCGAAGGTGATCACGCCGCGGCTTTCGATCTTATTGCTGATCGCCGGGGCGGAATAGAGACTGTCGTTCAGGATAATCCCGAGTTGGCGGCCGCGTGTCCGTTCGGTTCCTTGCTTGTAGCGGTCGGTCAGGTGCTTCATCCGTTCGGCACCGTCGCGGTTCATTTCAAACTGAAGTTCAGGTTCCCCACGTTCGCCGATCGACTTATTGACACGGGCCATATGTCTGCCGTAGACATCGTAGAGATCGGTCAGTTCCAGAACGAGGACTTCAACCCCCGAGGCGACTCCTTCGTCACGTTCGGCACCGGCGTCGGACCTGGAAATCGGAGACTCGCGTGTGATGACATCGGGCATTGTCCGGAGATCTTCGACCATCGTCGGATCGACCGGAACCCATGTTCCGCCGATGATGATGCGGTCTTTCCCGATCGGTTCGGGAAGGCGGATTTCGTAGGTCTTGGCGAGGTCGGGCCGACGGGCGATATCAATCAATTCCTTTTCTTCGGGTGCGTTGGTCGACGCCAAAATTCGGAATTTGAGCTGGCCGGCCTCGTTGATTTTGCGTTCGATTCGAGCAACCTCGGCTTCGTCGGCTTCGGGAATCGTCACCATGATCTCTTTGTTACCGCCGAGCGCCTGAATCTGGATTTCACGAACACCCCCCTGGTTGATACGCTCAGCCAAGACGTGTTTGAGGTCATCCATCGTTTGTGCATCGATTGTTTTTTCCCCGGTTGCCACGCGTCCTTCGTCGGCCGGGTCGTCGGAATCTTTTTGAGTAACCTCGTAGACAAGGATCGAACCGCCGCGCAGGTCGATCCCGAGGTTCATCCTGTGTCCCAAAAGACCGTAAATGGTTGAGAAGAGCGCTATGAGGAAGCTGAACAGAACAACGAAATATTGTCCTTTGTGGTCTTGCATTCTCCAAGTTTTGGCGAAGAATTTTGCCAGGTACCAAGAGATCAGGAAGATTCCGATCACGGTTGCGAAGATGATCGACCCCCCGAGTCGGAGGCCCTTGCTCTGCGGCACCGGAGTCACGGCAATGTCACTTTCGGTAATTTCGACATCGGTAAGGGGTGACTCTTCGGTGGAGGGAGCTTCGGTCTGCTCGGGAGCTTGGGCATCTGTCGGTGTATCCCCAGGCGTGTGAGCAGCCTCATCGTCTGCTTGAGCTCCTTCGGAAGCGGGAGCGGCCTCGTCGTCCGATTGAGATTCTTCCGGAGCAGGAGCGACTTCATCGGTCGGCAGGGCCTCTTCGGAAGCGGGAGCGGCCTCGTCGTCCGATTGAGATTCTTCCGGAGCAGGAGCGACTTCATCGGCCGGCAGGGCCCCTTCGGAAGCGGGAGTGGCAGCGTCGTCCGATTGAGATTTTTCCGGAGCAGGAGCGACTTCATCGGTCGGCAGGGCCTCTTCGGAA
>JBMNOP010000024.1:0-24727 GCA_050943135.1 Thermoguttaceae bacterium
TCGCAGGGTTTTGGTTCGTTTCGATCATAGTATTACGATGTATACGGGGTTTGTGACCCTGGCCTGTATTATGATCACGCTAAGACAGTTATGAAACTGCTTCTAAGTTCAGTCAGCGTCGTGATCCGCGACGAATGGTTCAGACGGTCTGTGCGAATCATTCGTCGAAACCAATGACAGAAGCGACGGTTACGAAAGTGACTTTACCAGGGCATCGTAGATATCGAGATACCCCTGATAATCGTCTTCAAGATAATCTTTAACCTGAGAAAGGATTTTCGCAGCTTCGGCACAATCGCCTTTTGCATCATCAAGGCGATTTAAGAGGCGAAGTACTTTGGCACGGTTGACGTAGACCGAAAAGAGATCTAAAAGTCCTTCGGCCCGCAAAACATGCAGATGACCGCAGCAACACTCGTCATCGCAGTCGTGGCCATGCCCGTAATTTTCGTAGAAGTCGGGGGGAAGCCGAGCAGCAATCTGTGCAGCCTCCGTAAAATCAGCCAGCGCCTCTTCCAGGTTTTCCCGTGCGTACCGGGATTTTCCCCGTTCGTCGTAAAGTGTTATAAAGGTCAAAAGCGCCTCCGGATCATCCGTTTCCTGAACCCCATCGAAGATTTCCGCAGTTTCGGTCAGAAACTCTTCGGATTCCTCCCGCCGGTCGAGATAATTGAGCAAGCGCCCTTTCATGACCGAAATCGTTAAAAGATCGGGACAAACGTCGGCACGTCCGGCACCGATCCCTTCCCGCAGTCGTGCGATGGATTCTTCTACAAAAGGGAGAATCTCGGCGGGTTCTTTCCCCCCGGAGCACTCAATGGTCTGGGAATAAACCGCCAGGGCCTGGGCCAGGTCGATACTTTGTTCGGCATCACCTTGCTCAATCATTTTGCGGTAAAGGGCAATTCCCTCTTCGAGACGTTGAATACCCTTCTCGTCTTCCCCAATCTCTCGACAAACCAAAGCCTCCTGCATGTAAGTTTTGGCAAGGTAGTAGTAGGCCTCAGCCTCTTTTGGAGTACCGAACAGGGAAGCAAAATCGCTTTTTACCTGTTCGAAAGCGGCCATCGAGTCGGAATATTCCCCCAGTTCAAACTTTATCGTGGCAATGTTCAGGCGGATTCCCGCCAAATCGAGGCGAGCGTCTAGGTTTCCGGCATCGGAGAGTTTTTCCAGGAGCGACTCGGCTGTATCGTACTCGGCGAGTGCATCGTTCCACATCCCCTGATCGTTAAAAACAATCCCATAGGTCAGCCGAGCCTGCGCCAGAAGAAGTATCATCTCGTCGGTTGGAAACGAGACGGTACCTAAAAGATTGATTACTTTCTCGAGGATTTCCCCCGTTTTTTCATAGTCGTCTACTTCTTGGGCTTCCAAGGCGAGGGTAAAGTAATCATGAGCCAGGGAAATGACGTCAGTCTCCTCGCCGGCGTCACGAGCACTTTCGGCTACGGCAATCCGGTCGAGGAGCTCTTGACGTTCTTTCAATTCATCTTCAAAAGCGCGCTTCACATCCAGTTCAATATCTGCGCGGGTATCATTCTTTTCTTCCATCGATCTTCTTTCGCTTTGCCGCCGGACGGCGCTGCCCGTTTCTGAACCTATTCGTTAAAAATCCTGTTACTCCTCAAAATGACGCTATCGGCCAGGTTCGTCAGAGGGGGTCTTCCCTCAGGTTCTCCAGTACATTGATAAGCGCCTGTGTTCCGAGGCGTGCCCCACCGCGCTCGGCCAACCGTTCGTAAAGACGGCGGACAAGATCGAGTGCCGGAAGACACAATCCCATACGCCCCGTCTCGTCGAGAGCGATTTTCATATCTTTGATGAAATGTTCCACGAAAAAACCAGGTGCAAAATCGCCGCGGAGAATCCGTGGCCCGAGATTCGACAGGGACCAACTCCCCGCCGCGCCTGTGGCAACCGACCGCATCACTTTTTCTGTGTCAAGCCCCGCATGGGTGGCGTAAAGAAGCGCCTCGCACATTCCAACCATGTTCCCGGCAATCAGAATCTGGTTGACCATCTTGGTATGCTGGCCCGAACCCGCTCCCCCCTGGTGAACGATATTGTTGCCGAGAACCCGAAAGATCGGCATCAACCGCTCGAAAGGTAATGCGTCGCCACCAACCATGATCGAAAGGCTTCCGCTTTTGGCGCCGGTATCCCCTCCCGAAACGGGTGCGTCGAGCGCATCTATTCCTCGCTTCTTGCATTCTGTGTAAATTTCCGTTGCGACGGCAGGTGAGCTGGTCGTCATATCGACGACTGTCGGCGGAAAGGGATGATCGGCAACCGATTGAAATCCTTGAAGAACGCCGTTCTCTCCGAGGATCACACTGCGAACATCGGCGGGATACCCTACCATCAGAAAGACCACGTCGGAGACTTCGGCAATCTCGGCAGGAGAATTCTTCAGAACTGCTCCCATTTCAGAGAGTGGTTGTGCCTTCTCTTGAGTACGGTTGTGGACAGAGAGCACATACCCTGCACGGAGCAAATTCGCGGCCATGCTCTTTCCCATCACTCCGGTACCGATCCATCCGATCCGTGGTTTCATCGTTCCTCAACAGACCTATTCGCTTTCCGTCGATTCGGCCACTGTGATCTCCAGCTTCCGCCGAGGAAACGGGAGTGGCCGACTGGGATTAAATATACTCAGCGCAAAGCAAAAAACAAGATCTCCGGCGACTCCCTTTCCCTCGGCGCAACAAATTCTGAAAAATAGAAATTATCGAAGCTCGGAGTGCTATAATGGTAAAGAAAGAGAAAAGCGTTTTCCGCCTACCAACAGAAGATTTGTGAAGAGAAAATGATGAAACCGATTCATCTTTTTTATGATGACATCTACCTGTACCAAGAATTTTCTCAACCTGTGGAAGGTCAAACGGCCCCGGTCCTCTTTAAGATCGCGACCGGCCCCAAACCGGGATACGAGCACCTGGCCGCTCACATCGAGGAGGTCTACCAAAAGGCTTTCCAAACGAAACAAGGGGCAGACCCCTCGGCCGCGCCTGCGACCATGTTCGCCGCCGCGCCCGGTACGGGGCTCCCGACCGATTATTATGCCGAGCATACGCTCTTTATCTCGAAACAGGGAACCGTTTGGCACCTGGAATACCATTTCTATCCCAAACCGACCCTCTATCTCTATGTCGAACCTTTCAAAGTCGGCCGCCGCGAGAAGTCCTTGATTACCAAAGCCATTCTTTACGATCAGTCATATCTTCTCGACGGGCAGGAATATATCGTGACCTCACTTCGGGGAAACTATGCCGATTTTACGGAATACTCCCCCTTTTTCCTTGAAAAAGACCAAGAGGACATCATAACTTTCAGTCAAGACTCTCTCCTGAAATCGGCCGCATCGTTCAAAAAAGCGGACCGGGGGAAAGGAACCCATATCAACGCCGAAACCTGGTTCCGTGAACAACTCCTTCCCCGAATTTTCTTGAACCTTTTATCCTGGTACTAACCCTCTTTTGCGGCGACATTTCTCTCTTTTACGATTACTTCGGCCGGAGAATGAATCATTGACACCTTATCGTTTCCGGTGATAATGACCTGAGGTCAACCAATGTTCCCAACACCAGGAAAACAGGATGGAAACCGAAGGAAAATCAAATTTTCTTCCGGGGCCGGCCCCTTCTTCACCAGCATCGCCATCTGGGGAATCGGTATCGGCTGTTTCGCGGCCGCACTGAATAATTTCCTTGCAGACATACACCACATCACCGAATTTGAACGGGGTGTCGTTGAGTTCTTTCGGGAACTTCCTGGATTTGCGCTCATTTTCATTTTGGCGTTCCTGCATCGAGTGAGCGATTGGCGAATTCTGCGTCTCGGAACCGCCGTTTCCCTCTTAGCAGCTTTAATGCTCCTCTTTCCTGCGAACAAGGTGGGAATTACCGCACAGGTTATGCTTTTCAGCGCGGGGGAACATCTTGTCATGCCTGCCCGGCAGTCCTTAGCGATGCAGGTTGCCGCACCGGGACGTGAAGGGGTGTCGCTCGGACTGATGACTTGCGTGATGAACGCTGGAACAATCCTTGGAAGCCTTCTGGTTGCCATCGTTTTCTGGATGGGAATCCGTAATTTCGGGATCAACGATCACAGCATTCTTTTCCGCATGGTCTGGATCCTGAGCGCCACGCTTCTGGCCGGAAGCGTACTTTCGACCTACATCCAAAAAGTTCCTAACCGTACTACAAAACGACCTCGCTTCTATTTCAACCGAAAGTTCAACAAGTTTTACGTGCTGGAACTCTTCTACGGAGCGCGCAAGCAGATCTTCCTGACTTTCGCGCCATATGTTTTGATCAAGATCTACGGCCTCGCCACGCAACAAGTCGCAGTTTTAATGGGGGTCAGTGCACTGATCAATATGTTCGGCGCCCCGACTGTCGGACGGCTGACCGACCATTTCGGATACCGGCTCGTTATGATTTGGGACACGGTAATTCTCTTCTGGGTTGCGCTGGCCTACGGATTCTCGGGAAATATCTTCCCGTTTTCTGCCGCCGTTTGGGTTGTCTGCATCAACTACTTGCTTGATGGGCTGATCAGTACCGCCTCGCTGGCAACCAATGTCTACGCAAAAGAGATCGCTACCGATACCGACGAGCTGATGAGTACCATCTCAACCGGAATCTCGATCAACCATTTGATCTCGATTCTTATCGCTTTGGTCGGCGGTATTATCTGGTCGATATTCGGCGTCGAATGGCTTTTCTTGTTCTCGGCCGTGATGGCAATTGCCAACTCGGCGTTCGCCTGGTCACTCCCCAAACCGAAAAAAATCCCCTGACCTGCTGCTTCGCTCGAACTATGGGCGCGAAAGGTTCCTAAAAACGATTTCCTAGTCGATTAGGAAGAGGCAGTTAGCCCTCTCCGCTCACACCACGTGCGTCCCGTTACTACCCGGCGGTTTCTTGTACTGATATATGCCGGCTCTGCACTATCTGTCTCCTTACGTATCCGGTTGAACAAGCGATGCGTTCTCACCCACCCTTCGCACTTCTGCCATCGAACTTCTGCACGCTCGATGCCGTCTCACGTCGGTGGTCGTTCCTTTCAGAAGATTCCGTGCAGGTCTCCCCGGGTAACAAACTTTCTTTCGCCTCCACCGACCTGCCCATATGTATCCCGGTGTATCCCGGATGGATTCCGTGTGGTTCATTAAGCTTTAGATTATTACACGGTCTTACCCCGACAAGTGACCTCCCGATGGTTCCTGTTCGTCAGGTCGAAGGTGCCCGTGGTTAATATGTTCCCACGTCCGGCTTCCCTTCAGATTCCGCCTTGCAACGGCTTCCTGGCATTCGGCCGTATCCTTTTCATTACCGGGAAGCTTTGAAACTTTCAATCGCAAAAAGGCGTACGCCACCGGGTAAACAAAAAAAGACTGCCCACGGAAAAGAAACTTCTCCGTGGGCAGTGAAACGGTCGCACACGACTCGGGCGGCTCCGCCCCCGATGCATTGCCGCAATCAGAACAATTACAGACGTTCAATGATCGTCCGGAGCTGTTCGTAGCGATACGGCTTGTCGAGGAAAGCGTCGGCTTTGATCCAAGCGCGTTCGGCTTCGGAATCGACCGAGAACTTAACGCCGTGACGGCTGTTCACATTGGAAGCGATGATCACTTTAGTCTCGGGAGCATCTTGCTTGAGATGGAAAGCGAGCACAAAACCGCTGTCCGCTTTTTCCATGATCAAGTCAGTAATCACAAGGTCAAATTTCCCGGAGCCCAAAGCCTTTTCGGCTTCGGCGCGGTTCTCGACCACTGTCACCGTACTGCCGTCAGCCTTGAGCTGTTCGCTGACCTCATCCGTGTAGACAGGATCGCCGTCAACCAGAAGAATCTTACAGTTTTTCATTATGATGAACCTTTATCTGTCTTTCGTTGGTATTTTGAATGTTAAATGGAAAAACTCTGCCCTCACTCGACCCAGACAGCAAACCGTCCAAATCGGGTATTCCGGAAGTCGATCAGGTGAGCGGATTCCGTTGGTTGTAGTGCGTGTGGAGCAGGTGATGGGCTTTCTCACTGTTCGGCTTGCCGAGATACTCATCATAAAGCCTCCGGAGCTCTTTGTTCTCGTGGGAGAGACGAAGCGATTCGGTCGCATCGAGATTATAAAGCTTCTGCATGCGGGCCGTCACACGTTCAGCCGTGGCACCGTAGGGCTGACCACCGCCATTAATACAACCTCCCGGACAGGACATCACCTCAACGAACTGGATATCTTTCAGTTCACCCTTCTTGATCAATTCAATGATCTTGCGAGCGTTGGCCAGGGAGTTGACAACGGCAACACCGACCTTCAAACCGTTGATATCGAGATGGGCTTCTTTCCCCCAACCTTCGAGACCGCGGAGTGCCTCGATTTTGAGCTCTTTCAGATCTTCGCCGGAGATCAGTTTGTAAGCCGTACGAACCGCAGCTTCCATCACACCGCCGCTGGCGCCGAAGAGTTTTCCGGCCGTACTCCGTTCGCCAAATGGAGAATCGGCACCTTCCGGTTCGAGTTTTGCCAGGTCGATGCCGAACATCTTGAAGAGTTGCGCGGCCTCACGAGTCGTCAAAACAGCGTCAATATCTTGATAACCGTCACGGCCGAGTTCCGGACGGGAGGCTTCGAATTTCTTGGCGGTACAAGGCATGATCGAAACGCTGTAAATTTTCTTTGGCTCGATACCGATCTTTTCGGCGTAGCAAGACTTAATCACCGCACCGAGCATCCCTTGCGGAGATTTACAGGTCGAAAGATGGGGCATCATTTCAGGGTAGAAGGTCTCGACAAACTTGATCCACCCGGGCGAACAACTGGTGAACATCGGAAGAACACCGTTGTTGGTCACACGGTGAACCAGTTCGGTCGCTTCTTCCATAATCGTCAGGTCGGCGGCAAAAGAGGTGTCGAAAACGGCATCGAAACCGATCTTGCGCAGCGCGGCGTGAAGCGTCCCCATCACATCGACACCGAGAGGCAGATTGAACTCTTCTCCTAGCGACACCGAAACAGCCGGAGCATGTTGGATCACTACATGGAGGTTGGGGTCATTCAGAGCTGCAACAACTTTGGCGATGTCGTTTTTCGCCGTCAGAGCACCTGTCGGGCAAGCGGCAACACACTGACCGCAGTTGATGCAACTCGAAATATTCATACCCTCGTTAAAGGCATTACCGATGAACGCCTTCGACCCACGACGGATATAGTCGAGACACGAAACCGACTGAATGTTTTCACAGACGCGAACACAGCGGCCGCAGAGAATGCACTTGCTGGAATCGCGGACAATGGCCGGGCCGGATTCGTCGATGGGATGGTTGTCTTTTTCACCGGTAAAGCGATGACTGCGAATACCAAGTTCCACTGAAAGGGATTGGAGCTGGCAACTCCCGTTCCGTTCGCAGTAGAAGCAGTCGGTCGGATGGTTCGCCAGAAGGAGCTCAAGAATGGTGCGGCGGGCTTTGAGTACACGCTGCGAATGGGTTTTAACCTTCATTCCGTCGAAAATCGGAAACGCACAAGCCGGAACCAATGTACGCTGGCCTTCAACTTCACAGACACACATACGGCAAGCGCCGGTCGGCGGAAGACCTTCCATATTACAAAGGGTCGGAACTTCGATCCCTGCACGATCCAGCGCCGTAAGAAGCATTTCACCTGCTTCGGCCTGAACCGTTTTTCCGTTGACTTCAATATTAATCATGGTTCTGTATTCCTTATCGTTGCGAAAGTTTATTTCGGTTTTACTTCTTGATAATGGCATCGAATTTGCAGTTACTCAGGCACAGGCCGCAAGAGATACACTTTTCGGCATCAATGACATGCGGTTGTTTAAGCGAACCGGAAATCGCGCCGACCGGACAGTTCTTGGTACAAAGTGTGCAACCTTTACACTTCTCGGCAACAATTTCAAACTTCAACAGATCACTGCAGACTTTCGCGGGACACTTGCGGTCGAAGATGTGCGCCTCATACTCGCTACGGAACCATTGAATCGTCGAAAGAACCGGATTCGGTGCCGTCTGCCCAAGTGCGCAGAGGCTGGTGTCTTGGATAATGTGTCCGAGCTCTTCCAGATTGACAATACTCTGGAAACGTTCCAACGTTTCCTGTTCGCTTTCGTTGCGGTCACTACGCGTGATCCGATGGAGGATCTCGAGCATGCGACGAGTCCCTTCACGACATGGGGTACATTTCCCGCAACTTTCGCGTTGAATAAAGTCCATGAAGAACTTGGCCACATCGACCATACAGTTATCTTCGTCCATCACCACCAGACCACCGGACCCCATAATAGCTCCGACCGTCTTAAGCGATTCGTAGTCAATTTCGATATCGATGTGCGATTCGGGGATGCAACCACCCGACGGACCACCGATCTGAACCGCTTTGTAGGCCTTGCCGTTGGCGATCCCGCCGCCGATCGAGAAGATAACATCGCGGATTGTGGTTCCCATCGCCACTTCCACCAGACCGGTACGTTGTACCTTGCCAGAAAGGGCAAAAACTTTTGTTCCTTTACTTCCTTCGGTTCCGATGGCATTGAACCAGCTTGCCCCTTTGTCGATGATCGCGGCAACATTGGCGAACGTCTCGACATTGTTGATGATCGTCGGATAGCCAAACAGACCACTGACGGCCGGGAAAGGCGGACGCGGACGCGGCATACCGCGTTTCCCCTCAATACTGTGGATCAGAGCGGTTTCTTCACCGCAGACGAAGGCACCCGCCCCCATCTTGATGACCATTTCGAGTGAGAAATCGGAACCGAGAATGTTGTCGCCGAGGAGATTATTCGCTTTGGCTTCGGCAATAGCATGCCGCAGACGGGCAATCGCGAGCGGGTATTCGGCACGAATGTAGATATAAGCCTTCTGAGCACCAATTGCATAAGCGGCAAGAGCCATTCCCTCGAGAAGGCGGTGCGGATCACCCTCGATCACGGCACGATCCATAAACGCGCCCGGATCCCCCTCGTCGGCGTTGCAGATCAGGTAACGGCGGGTCTCTTTGTTGGCACGCGCAAACATCCATTTGCGTCCGGCGGGGAACCCACCGCCACCACGACCACGCAACCCGCTCTCCAGGACCTCCTTACAAATGTCATCGGGAGAAACTTTTTGGGTCAACGTTTTTTTCAGCGCGCGGTAACCGCCATGAGCGATGTATTCCTCGAGACTGGCGGGATTTATGAGACCGCAGTTTGCCAAAACCCAACGCGTCTGTGGGGCAAAGAATGGGTGTTCATCGATGAAAATAGTACCGTCCCAAGCCGCAGTCTCTTCGCCGCGATACTGGCCCATCAGGTGATCGGCGACAACTTCGCCCTTGTTGACGAGGGCATCAAGAACCGCGGGAACCTCGTCTTTGGTCATTTGCTGGAAAGCAATACGGTTTTTCCCGGGAAGTTGAACATCGACGATCGGTTCGACGGCGCACAAACCGACACACCCGACCTCAACGATATCGGCATCAAGATTGTTCTCTCTGGCAAAGGCTTTTACGGCTTCGAGAGTATCGGCAGCGCCGGCTCCGAGGCCACAAGTTCCGGCACCGACGTAGAATGTCGGCTTAACGACATCTTCCCGCTGGAGGATGGCAAGTCTCTGAACCTGTTCCGGTGTCAGATTGCTCGCCCCGTCCAAGGCCCAGGAAAGAAATTCACTGTCAAGAGGTTTCACTTGTTCCATTTTTAGTTTCTATCCTTAAGTGGAGTGGTTGTAATTAAAGTAACAAAGGCCTTCCGATTCTTTTCCGTCAAAAAGAGAAAAAGGCATAGAACAATTAGGCCTGGGCCGCCTGCTGAACGTAAGACTTGATGATCTTGGGGATAGATTGCGTCGTAAGCTTGGCGTGGAAGTTGTTTGAGATATTGATCACAGGAGCCAAACCGCAAGCACCGATGCAAGCGACGATTTCCAAACTGAAAAGGCCGTCACGGGTGGTTTCACCCGGATTGATTTTGAGCTCACGAATAAGAGCGTCAAGGATTGCAGCGGACCCCTTGACATGGCAAGCCGTTCCGCGACAGATCTGAATATGATATTTCCCTTGGGCAGAAAAGCGGAACTGATTGTAAAAAGTGGCGACGCCGTAAATTTTGCTCGTCGGAATGTTGAGCGCTTTGCCAACTTCCACCACGGCTTCGCGGGAAAGATAACCGCAAGCCCCTTGAATTTCCTGAAGAATCGGGATCAGAGAGTCACGGCCGGCATTGGGATAACGGGCCAGGATCTTCTGAACTTCTTCAATGACAGATGTTGAACTGTTCATAAAGTACCTTTCGATTGAACCTAAGGCGTGGATCAAAACACCATACTTAATATTGCGAACCCATTATGAAGGAATTGGTGAAAATTAAAAGGCCGGTCGAGGCGATTTTCGGAAAATTCCCCCCATTTTTAGTGAAAAGCTCACGAAGAATCCGAATTTCGGCACCTGTTCGGACGAACGATCTCGACATATGGAGAGGAGGAATACCGGAAAGAAGCAAGGAATTTTCGAGCGAATTTTGGAAAATTAACAAGTAAATTATCCCCTTTTTAAAATAGAACCGTTCGAGGGCAACCGGAACGACGGTAACAAAAGGATGAGGCAATGCAATGAGGCGAGGAATCAACCGAAAAAATTGGGGATACTGCTTCATCCCCATGAAGAAAGCCTGAAAATCATAATGTTGCACTCCGGATAGCGACATGCTCAACCGGAAGGAATCGGCCCTTAGCTCCAACGCCAAAAACGTTCGGTCAGGTGTTTAATTTCCAGATCGCCATCGAAATGTGCCTCGGAAAGTAAACGGTCGGCCAAATCGCCGTGAAGTTCGGTGTCAACCCCGTCAGGTCTCCCTTTGGGAAGAGCAACTTATAGGAAGGATTCCTTCCCTGTTCGAAGACGACCGCAAACGCGAAACGCCGGATAGCCACCGGGACGACGAAATCAAACAACCGCAAAAAAATCAAGAAGCAGCCTACGTGCGATGTCGCCTGGGTTTGACGTGTTCATGAAAAGATCGGAAGAGAGAAAAAAGAGGCAAAAGCACTGGGGCTCCAAACCTACCGGCCGGAGTATCCCTTAATCATCGAGGGTGAGGCTCCTTCCACCTCTCTCCTTTTTCTCTTGGTTCCACCGAAGAATTACGGGAACGAAATAAAACGGCAGTTTGTCTTATTCTCGCCGTCGGGCTCTTCTTCCCCGCATCCCGAAAAGGAAAGCAAAATGGCTCGCTCTTTATCTTAATTCGTCTCCATACGAAGATCCCCCTCCTCGGAACGGCTAACCCGTCGTCCGGTTTGGATAAAAAGCCGGGAAAATCAAAAAAAACGCAAATTTCAAACGAAACCGTTGTCTTCGGACAAACAAACCGACAGGCGCATACACGGGACGCTTGGGGATTGATGTCCTCGGGATTTTCAGCAAGGATCGGTTCTTATAGGCGACCGTACGGGAACAAAACGTCGTATCGGTCGGAAAGGTGTCGGTGTATCTGCCTCTCGCATTGTGTGTTTCCCGATTTTCGCGCCCTTTTGAGACGATTTAACCCGGCGAAAACAACCTCTTCGTGCTCCGAGTCGGATTATCACGTTGGGCAGAAAAGAAGTATGGGCCCAGGCATAATGAAAAAAGGGCCCGTAACGTCTACGTCTACGGAACCCTGAGCGGAGAGGACAGGATTTGAACCTGCGGAGCCCTTACGAGCTCACGGGTTTAGCAAACCCGCGCATTCGACCACTCTGCCACCTCTCCGTAGCCGACCGGCCAGCCTACATACTACCCGAAAATATCAATTTGACAAGGGTTATCCGCTTGCTTTTCCGATTATCATATGGTGCGGCTGTGGAAACGGGGGAAAAAAAGGGTAGAATAAAGGGACGGGACGAGGTGTAGATGTTAGAGACCGTACTGAAAGGTCTCGCTCGTGTCTTCTGCTGACGGGGGCTGTGTGACTAAAATAAAGGATGAAGGTCAAATGGAGTTATCCCTATGTTAAGGTGGCGACTGGGAATCGGACTGCCCCTCGTGGCGCTTCTGGTCTATCTATTCTGGCTCGATCACATATTACCGGTTCCGGGACTTGTCCTGATGCCGCTCTTCCTGATCGCGATTTTCTTTCTCTGCCGAGAGGTCCTGGACCTTTTGAACGCCGGAAACATCTTTCCGCGTCGTTCAACCGTCTATATCGGGACTTACTGGATACTGATCTGCAGCTGGCTGGCAGGGTATCAAACGCTCCCTCAAATCAAAACAAATGAGGGCGGTTGGGAAGTCGCGGCAACGACCTGCCTTCTCACCCTTCTGGTTATGGCCGGGGGGATCCTCATCGCGTTTGTCGGTGAAATGGCCCGATTTAAAAAGCCGGGGGGAAACACGATCAATCTGAGCGGTGCGATATTCATCATCGCCTATATCGGAATGATGAGTAGCTTTATGATTATGCTCCGCTGTGCCTACGGAATCGGCGCGATATTCTCGATGGTGGTCACAACCAAATTTTGCGATACGGGTGCCTTCACGATAGGTAAACTGTTCGGGAAACATAAACTCTCGTCAATCATCAGTCCCCACAAGACAATTGAAGGAGGAATCGGAGGTCTGCTCGCGGCAATCGGCGGAGCGTGGCTGACAATCGGTTTCCTCATTCCGCTCGCTCTTCATACCAAACCAACCACCCCTTGGTGGGGAATCGTCCTTTACGGCATATGCGTCGGGATAGCGGGAGGCATTGGCGATCTGGCAGAGTCGCTCATTAAGAGAGATGTACAAAAGAAAGATTCCGGAGAAGGTGTTCCCGGTTTTGGCGGAATACTCGATCTGTTCGACTCACTTTTGCTCGCCGCGCCGGTAGCTTTCAGTCTCTGGGCTTTCGAACTCGTTCAGTAGTGCACCGGACCATTTGGCATCGTCGAATTCGGCTTGCGAACCGTCCGTTTCCGGTGAGAGTGGAGGGGCGTCCGTCTCCGAACTTTCTGCATCGGAGTAATAGTCTCCCTGGGTTATTAGGTGGCCGTCGATCTCGCCGAGAATCTCGACAGGATCGAGAATGAGTTGCAAAACCGAGGGACCTTCCTCGGAAACCGAGATGGTATGGCTCAGTTTTCGAACGTTGCTCAGCCGTATCGAACGATAGATTTCGGTACTGAACATTTTTAAAACGGGAAAGACCCCCAACACCCCGATCGCAATACCGCATATGACGGCGAAGAAAACGTCAAAAGTCCGAATCCCCTTTCCTTTTTTCTTTCTGTCAGGCTCTGCGCCCAGGCGGTTCATCTCTTCGGAGAGAGGCGCTCCCCCCTCGCTCATCTTCATCAGACGCCTGAACGGACCGAGTGTCAAAAGCGTGGTGTGACCAACAAAGATGACCGACTCGACCAGAATCGCGGTGATAAGGTTCGGCTCCCACGGTTTTTCGCCGGCCGATGGATGAGACCCGTCCATCGAATAGCCACGGCGAGGCGGGAGATCCTTGAGAGGATCATCAAGCCTCGCGTTCACCCCATGTTTACGCACATCGCCCCTATCGGAAAGAATTTCCCAATAGTACTCATCTTTCAACTCTTCACGAATTTCGCCGTTAATCAGGGGTGAACGAAAACGGCGGCGGCGCGTTTTGGCAGCATATGCTCGGCTACGGGTAAACTCACGATTAATATCTTCCAGCGAGATACGCGAATTGACAGCCGAAATTTTCGGTGCCGAAACGGAGGATGCAGGAATCGAAACGGCCGGGGCAGCCAAGCTCGGCTTGGGCGCAACGATCGGCATTTCTTTATGGGGTTGCCGAGGAACTTGCACGACCGTCGGTGAAATAACCTGTGGGATATCGAAGCCACGGACTGCTTCCGCCGAAATGTCGGTAGCGTAAACCGGGGAGATGACCACCGGACGTGCCGGCAACACGACCGTGATAGGAGAGACGACAAACGGCATCAAGGGATCCGAGGTTCCCGCAACCGGAGAAACCGGCGCCGGAGTCGGTCTTTCCAATTCCGCATTGGTCGAGACTCTTTTGAGAATGAAGGGCGTCGTCTTGGTCGACGAACGCTTAAACGTAGGAAACTTCGGAAGAAATGTCCGATTCTCCTTCCGTGGAACAGAATCCTCCTTTCCGGGCGCGGAAAATTTCGCAGTAGGCGAAACGCCAAACGGTGACGGAGAAAGCTCGGAGGCAGCGGTACTCTTGTCCATTCGGCCGATTTCTTCCCAGAGGCGGACGCAGGTACGACGAGCCAGATCGGCAGAAGGCCTAGCCGAATCCGGAAGATCCGAAGGAGGAGGATACGACGGGTTCTTCCCCCCGCCGTGAGACCCGTCATTTTTCGGTGATGGGGGACGCCGATCGCTAGTCACTAAAACAAAACCATTCGCGGATACCTGTTTCGAGATTTATACGGCGCCGATAATCTTTTATGGCGGACCGTATTAGTTGCTCTGCCGGAGCATCCGGACAGAGAGCGCGGCGGCAAGACGTTTTTTGGCACTGGCGATCCGGGACGAAACCGTCTTGAGCGGGATGCCGAGCTCATCGGCAACCAACCGGTAGGACATGCCGCGAAAGCAGACCATTTCGAGAACAACACGGTGATTTTCGGGAATGTGGCGAACCGCCTCACGAACGAAGGCAATCTCTTCTTCACGTTCCACCGACTCGCAGGGATGGGCGGACGGATCGGCCACCATTTCACCGATCGAATCGCCGTCTTCATCCCCCGAGATGGTCCTGTCGAGGCTGACACAGTTATGACGCTTGTTCATACGAAGGTAGTCAATCGCCCGGTTCAACGAGAGACGATAGAGCCAGGGACGGAACCGACGCCCTTCTTCAAAGGCATCCCGCTTAACGTGGACCTGCAAGAAGGCCTGCTGGAAAACGTCCTCGGCGGCTTCACGATTTCCCACCTTCTTGTAGAGAAAGCGGAAGAGCTCGTTTTCGTAACGCTGAACAAGGACTTCGAAGAGCTCCCAATTTTCGGTCATCCGATATTCAAGAAAAAGATCTTCATCGGTCCAGCAAGTATATTGCGCACTCGTTCTCTCCATCAGGCCGTTCATCGTCACCACCTCTTGTGGTCTGCTGGAACTCCGGAAAAACCTTCGCTCCATTGGTTGATTATACAGGAAACCCCGAGGTTTCATAAAGGGCAATTTTTCCGTTTTCCTTGCCCGCCTTCCGGTCCCATGCGGTAACCTTCCGACACAGTAATAAGGAAGCAATGTTCGTGCCAAACAACAAGAACTCAAAAAATTTCCATGAAACATCAAAGAGGGGAAAAGGCGCAATTTTTAACGACAACATGGGTGTTAGATTGGAGGAAGCAAATAGAATGTAACGATTGCAAAAAATGTAAAAAAGGGGAAAAAACTCTTTGTCGATCGAAAATTTTGTAAAAAGTTCACATGGATGGGATAAGATAATTTTAGAAATTTACGACAGATATGAAAAAAATTACCGCTCCCGCCATAGAAATACCCGACAAGTTCCCATACCCCAATGCCCCAAATACGACGGTCGAAGGCAGTTTTCCCTAAAAAAGAGAAAAAACGTTTTGAGAAACTAGCGCCGAGAAACTCTCCCCTTTCGCTCGCCCCCTTCTCCGGCAGAATCTCTGCTTTGGGTATTCCGATTCGGCTCTCTTCTAACCTGAACTCATACCGTAAAAATAACCTCGCCGATCTATCCTTTCCCGCTTTGCGACGTTGACAAACCAGGAGTACCAATTATAATCACGGGGCTATAGTCCGCTTTAATCCCTCACCAGTCGTGTGGAGCAGGATATGTTTAGAAAGCGGATCCACATCTTTTACGAAACGGAGCGAAAAATGCCCAGAATCGTTGTCCTTGATAATCTTTCCGAAGAGGGTCTGAAGATGATGAAGGAGGCCGGAATCGAGTACGAAGTCCGTACCGGTCTCAAGGGGGAAGACCTTCGTCAAACTCTCAATGAATTCGACGCGGCCATCTGCCGCAGCGGTGTGAAAATCACTTCCGAATCTCTCGAGGGGAACACCCGCCTCAAGGCCATCGCGCGTGCCGGTGTCGGTGTTGACAACATCGATCTGAAGGCCGCAACTCGTCACGGGATCATTGTGATGAATACCCCCGGCGGAAATACCAACTCGACGGCTGAACAGACTTTCGCTCTGATGCTGGCCTTGAGCCGCAATACGGCTCAGGCCTATCAGTCCCTGATCGAGGGGCGTTGGGATCGCAAAAAGTTCACCGGGCACCAGCTCTTTGGCAAGACTCTCGGGATTATCGGCATGGGACGCATCGGCCAAACGGTTGCTCGTTTTGCCCAGGCTTTCGGGATGAATATCGTTGCCTATGATCCGTTTCTCGCCAAGGCCCGTGCAGCCGAACTTGGGGTTACCGTCTACGAAACCGTTGACGAACTTCTGCCGCTGGTCGATTATCTCACAGTTCACACGCCGCTCAACGACCAAACGCGCAACCTGATCGATGCACCGCAGATTGCCAAGATGAAGGACGGCGTCTGCCTGATCAACTGCGCCCGTGGCGGTATTTACAACATGGACGCTCTGCTCGAAGGGCTCAAGAGCGGAAAACTCGGAGGGGTTGCACTCGACGTCTACCCTTCCGAGCCATGCACCGATTCACCCCTCTTCGGCATGCCCCATGTCGTCTGTACCCCCCACCTCGGGGCCAGCACCGAAGAAGCCCAAACGAATGTTGCGCTTGAAGCTGTCAACCTCATCATCGACTATCTTTCGAAGGGTGTCATCAGGCAGGCTGTCAACTTCTCGTCCCTCGATCGCGAAACCCTGAACGAACTGCGGAGTGCACTTGATCTCGCCTACCGCCTCGGTCTTTTGGCCGGTGGTACGGTGTCTGGTGGCATCAACTCCTGTACCCTGAAATACAAGGGTGAAATCAGTCGCAAAAATACCAAGCTGATCACCAGTTCCTTCTGCGCAGGTCTTCTGACCGCAATGAAAGGGGAGGAATTCGGTATCGTCAATGCCATACCGATGATGGAAGAGACCGGTATCAAGGTCGTCGAAAAAAGCTCGAGCGAATCGGGAGATTTTAGCTCCCTGGTATCGGTCGAAATCGATACCGGTAAAGGCGTTGTCTCCTTCGGTGGCGCGATCTTCGGAAACGCAATGCCTCGCTTGGTCTTGAAAGACGGTCTCCGGCTTGAAGGTTACCTTGACGGTCATCTCCTCTTTATCGATCACAAGGATGTCCCCGGGGTCATCGGTGCGATCGGCAATCTCCTGGCGAAAGAGAATATCAATATCGCCCACCTTTCGGTCGGTCGTCGAGCCGAAGCCAAGGGAGAAGATGCCCTGGCGATCCTTTCACTCGATTCCGTTCCGAGTCAGAAGGCCGTCGAACAAGTCAAAGAACTCGAAAATATCACGAAAGTTCAGGCGGTTGACCTTCCCGCAAAGGGAGAGTACCCCGCCTGGATGGCGTAAAGGCGTACATCTGAAACTCGCCGACAGAATATCTTCCGTGCCGGAAGTTTCCCGATTTCCCCGGGAGGCTTTCGGCTTTTTTCTTTTCGCTCTCATAAGATGTCCGAATTTCGTTCGAAAATCTATAAAGACGGAACAAAATCAGCCGAGAAATCGCTCAGAGATCGTCGATGGCTTGATATCCCGCCATCAAGAATTTAAAATGAGCGGAGGAAGTTATCTATCGGGCGTATCCGAAGAGGAGACGCCCAAGAGCGTTTATGATACCATCACCGACTGAAAGTTTTCGCCATGCCAAAAAAAAGATTTTTATTGGGGTTCCTCTCAATCCTTCTTCTTGCCTCGGGTCTATGTGCCGAAGGAATCATTCCCCCCGATGAAGCAAAACTGGCCGCGTTAAAAAACGGTCAGATCACCGAGGCAAAAGCGTCTTGGTGGGGATTCAATCCCGAAGATTCAACCGTCCAGTTCCAAGCGGCACTCAATAGCGGCGTCAAAAAGCTGACTATCGACAAAATGTCTTCCGATTGGGTCATCCGGCCGGTCGAGCTTCGCAGCAATATGGAAATCTTTTTTGACGAAGGTGTACGTGTTGCCGCAAAGCGGGGGGATTTTCAAAGTGTCGGTGCATGTTTGTGGGCACTCCGAGCCGTCGAAAATGTTTCGATTCACGGAAACGGCGGATCGCTGAAGATGTGGAAGGAGGATTATCTCGACGAGAATAAATACAAGTTGGGGGAATGGCGGCACGCGATTTCGCTGACCGGTGCCAAGAACATTCTGATCGAGGATCTCTCGATCATCGAATCGGGC
The DNA here is from genome assembly GCA_050943135.1 of Thermoguttaceae bacterium. Classification (GTDB taxonomy): domain Bacteria; phylum Planctomycetota; class Planctomycetia; order Pirellulales; family Thermoguttaceae; genus RUG695. The sequence continues at coordinate 18,267 of JBMNOP010000024.1, forward strand.
GGAGATGGTATCTATGTCGGCGCCGGCCAAGGGAATCCCTGCCAGGACATAACCATCCGCCGGGTCATTTCCGACGGGAACAACCGCCAGGGAATCAGTATCATCACGGTCGACGGTCTTCTTGTCGAAGACTCTGTGTTCAAGAACACCGGCGGGACGATGCCGATGGCCGGACTGGACATTGAACCCAACTCCCCAACAGAGGTCGTGAAACGAACCGTTTTCCGCAATTGTCTCTTCGACAGCAATCGATCCGACGGGATCTGTCTCTATCTTGTACAGTTCGATGCAAACACGGAACCGATTGATGTCCTTTTCGAAAACTGCGTTACCCGCTCTAACGGCGCCAACGGTTTTGCATTCACGACAAAAACAGGCGGAGAGGAGACCCAACTCAAGGGAAGGGTGGTTGTCAGGAATTGCCGATTCGAAGGGGACAATGTCGGGATGATCATCCAGGCAAAAACGATTAACGGCTGCGAACTTGAGTTTGAAAATGTCAAGATGGTTAATCCCTCGACCGCTCAGCTACCCGAAGGAAAACCGCACCCGGCGCCGATTCAGATCTACTCCCAAACCCGCGATACCTTAAAAGCGGGAAAAATCGATTTCAACAATCTTGAAATCGTCGACCCGCTCGACCGAGAAAAACTTGTCTACATTGACAGTTCCCGAATGGGGGTCGGTATCACAGATATTACGGGAACGATCACGGTCCGAAAGACCGAACAGGGACCGATAGATGAAGTGATCGAACTCAACAACGAGTATCTCGAACAACGATTCCCCCAGCTGAATCCGAAACAAATTCCGCTGGTCAAGACAAAAGCAAATGATTTTGTTCCCTACAACGAGCTACACGCAGGAGCGTATCCCTACGATGCAGTGGCTCCGGGGATTCGTGCACGAAACCAAGGCGATTTTCGTCTCTACGCCAACAAGGGACAAACGGTCCAATTTCATATCAAAGAATACCCCTACGGTGATTGCGCCCGTGACAAAGTCGTCCCGAAGTTGACCTCCCCTGGAGGTAAGGTTACGGATCTCGAACCGTGTGATTTCTTGGGGGAAAAAGATTATGAATTCACAGCCGACGAAACAGGTGTTTACCGGCTTTTCATCACCGTGAACCCACATAACTTCGTCTTTTCCGGTTGCAATGTTCCCTTCGTCTACTGGGCGGAACCGTACGGTATGACGATTCAGAATCCTGGAACCTTCTACTTCTACGTTCCGGAAAACACCCCGGCATTCGCGCTGAAACTCGATACTTGCCCGGCGGAACCGTTTGCATTTACCGTTCTCGACCCTCAAGGAAAGAAATCCGGTGGCATGGATTACCTCGATTCAACGATTATCTGGTCTGCCGACGGAACGCCCGAGCCGGGAATCTGGACATTGGTCATCGAGGATACCGACAAGCACGCTCTCGACGACATCTGCTTTAACCTCCTCGGCATTCCCTCTTACCTTGCCACACAAAAGGGAGCCGTCTTTGTCGAGAAACCGTAATCCGTATTCATAAATTTCGGCTGTCATTAACCATCGAGAAGCGTCCCTTCGATTTCGACCGAAGGGACGCTTTTTCCGTTCAAATCAACCATCTGAAAAAACACACCTATCGGGAGGCGATTCCGGAGACAAGACGTTCGAGCCACTGGCGCCCGATTTCCGATTCAAGATTTTTGCGCGCGGGATTAAAGATGGCGCTTTCAACTTCTTCGCGGGAAATATTCCAAAAAGGAAAATTCGCAGGGGATATTTCAAGGAGAATATTGTCGTTACCGAAAAGAGCCTGTATCGATGAATCCCGGTCAGATTCCGGTGCGTTGAACGTCTGACCGGAAAGATCAGTCAGACGGACAGATTCTCCCGAATCGGCAAAAAGATTTTCTGTCATCTTCCAGTTGGGGAAATGATACGGTTCTTGCTCCGAAAACGGAGCGACGATCTCCCCGACCGGGTTGCCGCTTAAAACGAAAAAAGAGCCGTCGAGTAAAGCCGTGATCTCTCGGCCAAAATCTCCGCCCTGCGAAAGGGGGGATTTGTGAGTCACCCGAAACAGAGAAGAGCGGGTCCAACAGAACACCTCGTGAAACGAAACGCGGATCTGTTGTGTTTCGCGATAGAGACCCACGTCTTTCTCACCGCAACGCAACACCGGTCCATCGACGAGCATTACGGTCTGTTGAACGTCAAACCATAAAGGCATAAGCCCCGGCACCGCGACCAATGCCGCTTCACCTTGATAGACCCCACCGGCCAAAACAAGATTTCCCCCCTTGTTTTTCACGACGGCGGAAACAGCCCCTTCCCCCGCCGTATCGTCGGAAGCGTGCGGCCCAACCGGTACGGGACGAACATCGCCATCGGTCAGCCGGAAAAATGCGACATCGGGATGAAAAACGGTAGCAGCGTCATCGTCACGGTTACGGATCGCCATATCAACATTTTCCAACCGCACCGATGAATTGGAATCAAATTGGATAAGCGTCCAGGAATCGGAAACGATGTTTTGGTCACGAAGATCGAAAAAAAACCGGATCTCCGAAACAGAAAGTTGGGCGTTCCGGAGCGTGAACAAGCATGCTGCTTGCCCCGGCGAAGCGTTGTCGGAACGAAAAACGATTCGGGGAGAATATCCGGAAACGGGGACAAGTTTCAGAGTGCAATCGGTCAACAAAAGGGATGAAGCAATCATATCCCCATCAAATGCCAGGCGAATCGTCACTTCGTGCCGTTGTGCGGCAGGAACACTCCGATTCCAAGCAACCAAACTTATAATCGCCTCATCAAGCGTTGCGTAACAACCGTCTTTTTTTCCTTTACGATCAACAATCGGATCGACCCCTTCCCGAAACGAAGGATCCGACTCGGTGAACATCTTTTCCCCCTGACTTTCTTCTTTCAAGACCGAAGACCAGCCGCCGGTCCAAGTATCGGACTGGGAATCTGCCGTAAATTCGAGGAGTTTGGCACCTTCGGGAGAAAGACCGGCCGCATCGGCCATGCTGAGGATATCGTTGGACGAAAACGAGGCGACTCCAATCCCACCGAATTTACGGGACGGATATTCCAGCGCGACGGCCATCTCCTCGGAACGGTTTGTTTCACCCGTTCCCAAGCCACGAATCCTACGCCGCGCTCCCTGTTGGTAGGGGGAAAGGGAAACGGCCGTATCGGCGGTATGGGCCCCGAGACTGGTTTGGGGTTCCGGCGAGGGGCTCTGGGAAAATCTCTTCTCCAGGTCATCAAGCGGACCGGACACAAAAGATTTCTTCTGTTCATTCCCGACGAACCAGAGAACACCTCCCACCAAGCCGAGGATTACCAGGGCACTAAGCCAGGGTAAGTTATAGGTGAACCACTGGCGCAATCCCCCGGAATGCGGCAGGAGAACCGTTTCAGTTTCGGGAAGGCGGACCGGAGCCAATTCTCCATCCTGCAGATAGAGTCCGAGCTGTTCGGCAACCACCCGAAGGTCAGCGATTAATTCTTCCGGCGTCTGGTATCGGTCTTCGGGATACCTCTGCATCATCTTCAGGAGGATTTTCGAAACACTTTCTGGCGTACCGGGGACAAATTCGCATATGTCGGGTACTCTCCCTTCCTGATGGAGCAGAAGCTTCTGTAATCCCTTACCGTCCGAATAGGGGGGGCGGCCGGTCATTATAAAGAAAAATGTACAACCGAGCGAGTAGATATCACTCCGAACATCGGCACTACGCGGATTGAAAGCCTGTTCGGGAGACATGTAGTCGTATGTTCCCAACGTCACACCGCTGACCGTCAGATCTTCTTCCGGATCATCCGCGTGAAAAGTACGCGCCAATCCCATATCGATCAATTTTGTTTTTTGCTGCGGAGTAATGATGATATTCGACGGTTTAACATCACGGTGAGTCACACCGTTATTTGAGGCGTGAGCCAGTGCGTCGGCAATCTGTATAAGAAAAAGAATTGAGTTTTCGAGGGAAATGACACCATGCTTATCGACATATTCGCGAAGGTTTTCACCCTGAACATACTCAAAAGCAATATAGGGGATCCCGTTCTCCGTACCATAAAAATAGACTTGGGCAATATGTTCATGATTAAGGCGGGCTGCCAGTCGCGCCTCGTTGGCGAAACGCTGGGCCGTGGCGGTATCCCGGGCCTCATGACGATGAAGGACCTTGATGGCTACCCGACGATCAAGAAGGGTATCCCTCGCTTCATAAACGCGCCCCATTCCCCCCTGCCCGATGAATCGGGTAATCTCGAAATGCCCGAGTTTTGCGCCGACTTTAAGAATTTCGTCTTGTGGCAAAGGATGCGAGGAAATGACTCGATCGGTTGTAGCCAGCTTCGCGGAATCGTTCAGCGTAATGCTGTAAAGAGACTGAGCGGGACGAGCGGTCTTTTCGGTATCGACCGTCCTGTCCTCGATGACAGACTTATTGCTCACGAGAAGCGCATCTCGACTAACACCCGGTTCCGGTGCAGAGACGGTCCCCCGCTTCTCGACAACCGTCGGGGAGAGGTCTGTCGTCGATCCTTCGTCTGTCGAAGATTCCGGAAGCTTTCCGGATTCGGAATGGGTGCTGTCAGACATAACCTGAGGAACCGCCGGATTATTCCGCCGCGCGGCATTTCACAACGACTTTAAAAATCTTCTCCGGCATTTCGGGACAGATGCCGGAAGCATGAACTTCATCGGGCGCGAAAATGGTTAATTCTTTGGAATGGACGGTAATTTTTGTGGGGAAATCGCCTCCATCGCCCCAGAACGGCATGGCCGCCGGAGTATGGAGGGTATAGTCTTTATCTTCGTTATAGGGAACCTTAACCGGCAATTCCGCGTTGTACGGAATACAGGCTTGCATTTCCTGTCCACGAATCATGTACTGAATGTCATAATACCGTTTGTGTGATTCCAAAATCTCTTCTCCCGCAGGATGCGTTTCGTATTCCATCGCATTGGCAAAAACACGGTCACCGTCGATTTTCGTGGTTCCGAGTGGGAGATTTTCAAGATCGGCCGTCTTTAAGAACCGGATCCCCTCCTTCACCGAATCGGGGAAAGCCGCCAATTCTTCCGATTCCGGAGTCAAATCGGCCAATTTCATGAAAAAGATCGATCCCTTTTTCCCGTCAACCCCTTTGGAATTGGAAACGAGCGACATCAAGCAAGCCGTAACCGCCGGGGCGAAAAGAAACCTTTCCATGACAACCCCCTTTCGGTGGAGAAATCGTATCATCAAACAAAAACGAACCACCTTGATTATACCCTCAAAACCATAAAAAGGAACAGTCCGTGAAACCGGTACCGTAACCTCGTAACTTGAATCTAAAAGAGAATACCGACGAAAAAGAAAAACACGGATTCGGAGATTTTGGTGAAAGACCATTCAGCGGCCGGTCTCAGAAAATCTCATCAATACGACTAACAATGGAAACGAGGCTACGGCAATCCGTTCTCCGGAATGCACCGAGCCCTGAAACAGCGGCATCCCTCAGAGTTTTCCGGAAATAAGAGATGGTGTATAATGTTATAAGGGCCGGGGCGTTGATGAAGTAAAAAACGTTATGATTCATTAGTCGAGCCCGAAAATGTGCGGAACCCACCAATCTCTCAAACCCTTTAAAACCAGGCATTTTCTTATGCGAATCGCATTCCCGGCAGATGACCGGGGACGGTGAGCATGGGCAGTACAGGACTCGAACCTGTGACCTTCTGGGTGTAAACCAGATGCTCTAACCAAACTGAGCCAACTGCCCGGAACCGAAGCAAACGACGATGCCGTATGCCACCGGGTGTGTGGAAAATTATACACGATCATAGTAAGATGTCAATGTAGCCTATATTTTCAACTGGCTATCGAAAGCGTGAAATTGTACAGATCAATTCTCGCAAGACAAAGGAAAACCGGAAAATGGAAACATCTGTTTCTGGGATCATGGTTGCAGGCATTGTGGCACTCTTCGGCCTGTGGCAATATATCGGTCAGAAAAAAAATCTCCGAACATTGGCGGAAGGGATCGAAAATAATGGCAACGACATTCGGAAAAAATTTCTGATATGCCAGGCCCGTCGACGAATGCAAACGGGAATCCTCTTCTGTCTTGCCGGAATCATGATGTTTGCCGGGGGGAAAATCACCCCGCTGATCTACCCTAATATTTGCTCCGGATGTTGGCTGCTATGCATGATTTTTCTCCTCTGGGCCATTTTTCTTATGGTGATCGATATCATCTCAATACGACTTTACCACAAAAACGAGGGACAATTTCGACGTGCCGTCGAAAAAGGAATGGAGTATCTAAACAAAAAGAAAAAAGAATAACAAGAGTTACCTTTTTTATTTTATTAAAAGGAAAGGCTCCTTGAGGGGTTACCTCTTGGAGCCTTGGAAACCGGCAATACCTACTTTCGCAGTGGTTCTACTATCATCGGCTCCGAGAGCTTAACTACTGTATTC
>JBMNOP010000004.1:0-229572 GCA_050943135.1 Thermoguttaceae bacterium
AGGCGTATCATCGCCAGCATCTTTGTCTTGACGCGGGTTATGTGGGGGATGACATCAAGGACCTTGCCGCCGAGTTTGGGTACACGCTTCATGTGAGAAGTCGGGGCGAGGAAGCGCAAGACATCAAACGTAAGACAGGTCAAAAGGCCAGACGTTGGGTTGTCGAGCGAACTCATAGCTGGCTGAATAGATTCCGACGTATTCTTATCCGATGGGAAAAGAAGCCGATGAATTACATTGCCATGGTTCATCTCGCCTGTGCCTTTATTACCTTGGGCAAATTGATAACGTGAAATAAAACATGGTTTTTAGGATAGGCTCTAAGTCCCGGAAAATTAACGGCAATACCGTCTTGGAGACCGATAACGGAAAAAGAGGTAAAGCAGGGCAAGTAAAAGGGCTGATCCCGGCTAAAGAGCCTTCTCCTTTCGAGACCGAAACAACCGGTGCACCTCAAACAGACTCGACAACATCAAGAACGGCGACGCCGGGCGAAGCATATTGCACGAATTGTGGAACCCCTGTGTACCTTCAGGCTATTGCCTGCATGAAATGCGGCGCAGACCCTCGTGTGCACAAAAACTATTGCCGGAATTGCGGAGTAGGGCTCAATCCAAACCAGGTGGTTTGTATAAAATGCGGTTCCTCGGTCGAAGTCAAAAAGAAGAGCAGTTCATCAGGTGGCTTGGGCGAAGGAGAAAAAAACAAAGTCTTGGCGGCGATTTTCGCCTTTTTCCTCGGAAGTTTTGGCATTCACAAATTCTACCTCGGCGATCAAAAATGGGGAATCATTTACCTCGTCCTCACCTTATCTTCCCTCCTGCTGATTGTCCCGGTATTTGTCGTAGCAATTATGGCGCTAGTGGACGGGATCAAACTGTTAATGATGAGTGATGAAGATTTTCAGAAGAAGTATTGTTCCGGGTAGAGACGTGCTAAAGCGAGGTTCCCCAGACAGGTGACATGGGGCAAGAAAAACGGGTCGGCGGAAGGATGCTGTTTTCCGCCGACGGTATTTCGTCCCGAACGATTCCCCCAGACGATTTCGGATTGCCGATTGATATTTATCCCTTTCGGCATCTTGCGGTCCGGCGCCAGTTTCTCTCCAACGAGGAAGGTCGGTCATCGGATAATGTAAGCATCGACAATCTGACCGATATAGGCCGTATGCGGGTCGCGATTCGCCGCCGTATGGGAACCGTCGACGTCCTGCGGATAGAGCCTGTCGATGATCTCTTTCGGCAAAAGGGAGGGGTCCTGCCGCTGCGCGTAGAGCACCTTACATTCCAACGTTAGGGGATATTCCTTCACGCCCGGCGTGGTAATCGTCGAAGGGGATTCCAGTGTCAGACCGGCCTCCTTGACCTTGTCGACACGATGGCCGGAAAGCGTACCGCAAACGCGGGTAATCTCCGGATCCGGTTTTTCGAGGAGAACGCAAATCGTGAACTCTCCGGTCCTGTCAAGCTGACCTTTCGTATAGCGGTTTTCGCGAACATAAACCGTAAACGTGGGAACCGACCAGCAAACGCCGAGCGCCCCCCAGCCGATAACCATCGCGTTAAATTTATCGCCATCGGTACAAAGGAGAATCCCGCGCGGAAGCACCTCGGTGATCGCCCCGGCATATTCGGTAACGTTGATTTTCTCTTTCATGATTCTTCTCCTCCTCGGTCAATCGTGTGAATACGTTTCTCGTCGAAACTGTTCCGTTGCGGACGGTCTTCGGCGGGACACCCGACCAGAACCGACGCGACGGCATAAAAATCTTTCCCGATACCAAGCGCCGCATCGACTTTCCGGATCGGATCGGCAAACGGTGCCAAGGCCTCGCAAGGCAACTTCCGGCAGCATGTTTTCGGTCGCGACGGCAAAGTCAATCTTACCCCACTTCGGGAAAGATTAAAGGGAAAGAACATATTCGATCAGATCGTCCAACTCTTCCGGGGTCAATCGGTCGAGTCGGCCGTCCTGATTGGCATGCTTTCCCTCGGAGAGTGTACCGCGCAATGTGGTCTGGTGTCCGGTGCTCAGATAGGGCGCGGTTCGCCAGATTTCACACAGGGTCGGTGTATCGAATTTGCTGCGGGGTTCCCCCGGATCTTGGGGAACCGACGGGTGCATCATCATATCGGTAAAATAGGGACCGTTGTGGCAGTCGGCACACCCGGTACGCGAACTTTCGAAAAGGAGCTTGCCCCGTTCGGCCGAACGGTTCAGATTCCCTTCGACAAGTCGCGGACTCGGAATCGGACCGAGCGACTTTAAGTACCCGTCCATCGCGACATAATCCTCCTCGGGCAGTTTGCCGAACAAGATATGGATCACTCCGGCACGTACCGCTGTCTCGGCGTCGGGACGCACACCGGTAATCATTGCCGGCGGGGTCGCGTGGGAATAGAGAAGGTTTTTCGTGTTTTTGGAGTTATCGACCCCGTCATTTACCAGGTCCCAGCTCAGCGCGTCGGCACGCGCATCGGGGTGACATGTGATACAACTCTGCCAGTGTTCGCGACAGATCAACGCGTCGTTAAAGAGTTTTTCTCCGCGTCGAATCAGCGTTTCTTCCGGTGGGAGTGCCAGGCGGGCAAAGGCACGGTCAAAGGCGATGGCCTCGCACGGTTCATACCGATCGAAGGCAATCCAGCGAAGCGAGCCGTCGGGATTCGGAACGGTATCCTCTTCGGGCGAAATGATGCGCGGCATGGGAGGATACCCGCTGTCGGCATCGGTTCCGGTTAAAAGCGACGGCGTAACACTCAGCCGAACCCGACCCACGGCATCGTCGAAATAGGCGGCTCCCCAAACGGTATCGCCGTGGACCGCCACCGAACGGTTCCCCGAAAGGCCGAGCGCCACACGGGTTTTGAAAGGAAGGAAACGTTCGTCCGGCTCGGGATTTTTCCGTACGTCGGCAGAAAGGCGGTAGTTGATCTTCTCGTAAAGACGGGGAACGGAAACCAACACGATTTCGCCGCTTCCGGAAAGAGCGATAACAATCTTTTTGCCTTCGTCGTCGAACCGAACGGCGCGCGGATTCGGCGCACCGCGGAACTTGTTGTCGAGTTCGAATGTCTCGACATATTTCCTACGCCGAACATCGACAACCACTATCACGTTATCGACGATCCAACCCCCTTCGACCTGACTTGTTACGGTTCGGTAATTCCCGCGGGTTGCAACGGCCACAGCCACCCGACCGTCGGGAGAAAGAGCCAAGTCGTAAAGGTTACTGATTCCGTTTTCCAGGTCGACCGGAACCACCTCGCCGGTCGTCAGGTCGATCACACGGATACGCGAGGTGGTGTAAGCGACATCGGCAGGCTGTTCGGGAAGAAAGTTCCCGACAACCAACGTCCCACCGTCAGGAGTAATCTTTACCGCGACCGGTTCGCGTCCGGCATCGAAGACGCGCAACATGTCGCCCGTAACTCCGTCGATTTCCCGTACCACGCCGCCGAATCGGTCGGCCACGTAGAGAACGAGTCGCCCGTCACGCAGAAACGCGGCAACGTCGGAGGGGGAGTGGCCGGCATCGAAGATCTTTTCAACGGTCGGGGTGCGGTCGGACCCGTCCTCGTCTTTCACACGGACAAGGAGGAGTTTGCCGTCGGGGACATCGCCGACAACCGCAAGAGATTTTTCGCCCGGAATCCAACTCATTCTTACCGGGGTGATCGAAAGGTCGGCGGTGACGATCGGCGACGATCCGTCGGCAGCGGCGCGACAGATCGCTTTCGCGCCACTTTCGAGGATATAAAGATTGTTTCCCGCTCGATCAACGAGAATGTCGCACGGTTTAAGCGCCACGTCGGCCAAGGCCACCTTAGAGCAGAGAAGAAATAAGATGGTCAGTCGAATTGTTCCGTTCATGGCCGAGCCCCTTCACCCCCTATTGCGCCGATGAATTTTCCGGAGAACCGGATTCCGCGTCGTCGTCCTCGTCGAACCACTCCGGCAGATCGATCCAATCCTTTTCGGCAACCCCCATCCCTTGCAGAAGCGATTGTGCCTCGAGGTTTCCGTTGTGTGCCGATTCTTTCCACCACCGGAGCGCCTTTTCACGGTCGGCAGGCAGGCCGTTTCCATCATGATAAAGAGAGCCGATCAGCAACTGTGCCGAATCGTCACCGGCACACGCGGCATCCCGAATCAGGGAGAGGCCCCGAGGTATATCTTTTTCGATCCCGCGCCCTTGCATGAGGAGGACCCCGAACGCACGAAAAGCCGAAATATCGTCTTCCGCAACGGCCTCGGCAAGCCATTTGGCGGCGAGCGCGTCGTCACGGAGGACCTCATCTCCGTCGAAATAGAGCAGACCGAGCGACGCGGCGGCTCCGGCAGCTCCCGCCTCGGCGGCCTGCCGAAACCAATGGAGCGCCCGTGCGGGGTCTTTCGCACCCCCTTCCCCGGCAAGGTAGGCGCGTGCAGCCGCAATCATCGCCGAAAGATTTCCCCCTTCGGCGGCCTTCTCGAACCAGAAGAGCGCTTGCGCGGGATCTTGCGCGACCCCTTCCCCACGTTGGTAAGAGAGCGCCAGGGCGGCCTGCCCGTCGACATCCCCTCCTTCGGCGGCCAGCCGGTAGAGACGAACCGCCTCGCCAACGTCACGGCAGACACCAAGCCCAAACGCGCAACGAACCCCCAGTTTGCGGGCGGCTCCGGCGTGCCCCATTTCGACGGCTGTACGGTAGAGTCGCGAGGCCTCTCGATCGTCGCGGAAAACTCCCGTACCGTCGTCGTAACAGCGGGCGAGCATAAAGACGGCTTCGGGATCTCCGGAATCGGCCTTCTTTCGGAACGCAGCGACCCCTTTTTCAAACCATTTGGCCGCCTCGCCCCGGTTGCGCTTTACACCGAATCCTTCGGCACAACAGCGCCCGACTTCGAGTTGCGCGTCGGGATCTCCTTCCCGCGCTTTGGCAAGCATCGCCTCGTAATACAAAGCAGGCTCGGCTTGACTCTGTTCGTTGTTCCTGTCACCCTTTGTATCGCTGTTCATCAATCTCTCCGGTATGGTCGTTTCTCCGTGCATGCGGTTCCGTCGTTCGTGAATCCTTCTACGGGCCGAGCATTTCTTCGACCGCGTTGAACGGCGCGGCAGGGGGCGAAAGGGATTCCAGATCGCCAAACGGGGTGTCGGGCGTCGTCTGTTCGCGGACGAGCGCATCGAGTCGCGAGGTCGCGGTCGAAGGCCCGGTCGCGGTGCCGCGGGTTAAAACGTCGATAGAGAACCCGCGTCCGAGCATTGTCAGATCTTTGTGGAAAACCTGGCGCGGCGGGATAACGGCGGCATCAACCACGATCTCGGCACGTCGGTACCCGCCGCCCGTCTCGGAGAACGAGACGATCTGCGCGCGAAACACGTCGCCGCCGGTTGTCAGTTTTCCCCAAAGCCGTTTCATCTGCTCGAGATCGACAATCCCGTCGGCGAAAAGCCACGCCGCGTGACGTTGCCGTTTCGGAATCGGTTGGCCCGGTGGCGGTCGGGAATCGAGAATTCGGGTTACGGCTTGTGCATCGAGGCCCGGCACAAGTTCCAAAACCGCACGGGGCGCTTCGTTGACATTGATACGGCCCGAGATAACCGCCGAAGCGCCGACCGAAGCGTAATCGAGAAAACGAAACAGTTCGGTCACACTTTCGCGGTGCGCGGAAATCGGCGAGGTAAACACTCGGTCGTGCGCCCGTACGCTGACCCCGACAACATCGAGCGGGGTCTGAAACGTGAATCGGGGCGGGACCGTAAGATCGACATCGTTTTCCCCCGCTTCGACCGTCGGCCCGGCAACGTCCGAGGTAAAACCGTATTGCCGGCAAAGAATCACGAACGCCGCCAGGCGCGGGCCGAGCGCGGCGTCCAATTCGTCGTAGAGGAAACTTAAATCTCTTTCATTCAGATCAATCTTCGCGCGTCCGTCAGGATCAATATCTTTCTCGGCGCTGAATACGGTCAACAAGCGCGACCAGGGAATCGTTACCTCGGTCTCGATTGCGGCATCCGAAACATCGACCACACCGCCGCGCATGCCGCGGGCGTTGGCAACGGTTGTTCGGAGCGAACCGATCGGCGCCGATTCGGCAGGATCGCTCTCCTTCCCCCGATCGGTCTCACCACCGCTGTAACTATACGTCGTATCGAGGCCGTAGAGCTGGTACCGTGTAATACCGCGCACCAAGAGGATTTCGTCGAGGGAAACCGGAACCGCGTTGCGCGGCGAGTAGGTCATTCGATGCGCAGCGTAATACGAGAGCTCGGCCCCGTCGGGACGTGTCTCTTCATCGGGGTCGAGCCAATCGAGGAGCGAGTCGGCCATGATCGAGGTCATGCCGGGAAGCTTCATCAATATCCCTTTAGCTGTGCCGGGCTTTTCCTGATCCCAATCGAGAAGTGTGCCGAGGTTCAGTCGAGTCGATTCATTGACCAGACCGTATCGAACACCGCCACGCGTGGATTCGAGTCGCGGCGAAAGAACCGTGAAGGCCGATTCTCCGCCGTCGGCAAACGGGAGGATGGTCCGATTCCGAAAGAGTGCGGGGTTGTCGTACGTGCCGCCGAACCGCGCCCGCTCGTCTTGGGTCATTCCGGCAAGCGCCTGGGTCATAACGGCGGCCGAACGAGCGGTGTTGACCAGCTCGATATCCCTTAAGCGCTGGCGCGTAGCTTCCCGTTCAACGCGCATGAGCGCCAAGAGCGACAGTCCGCCGAGGGTCAGCGCCGCAATCACGACCGTGACGACAAAGAGGACGATCCCCTGCCGCCTCGGCGGAAAGCGGCGCATCGGACGTGTCGGTAGTGTACGACTCACGTGCCGACCTCTTCTTCGATGCGCGGGTATTTCCCTTCAAAGGCCGGTTTGGCGCGGCTTCGCAACACATAGACCATCAATATCGCGCCGAGCAGGAAAGTTACGAGACTGATACACTGTGAGACCGAAAGCCCCGTCCCCGCGAACGAGGGTTCATCGGTTCGAACCAGTTCGATCAGAAACCGACAAACCGGATAACAAAGGAGCAGCAGGGCAAAGACGAACCCGTCTTTTTTCACGAAACGACCGGCCACATAGAGGATTACCGTCAAAACGAGCGCCATACCCGAGCTGTAGAGCTGTGTCGGGTGTACCGCCCGCACCTCAAAGGGACCGGGATGAAACGCGATCCGACGCGTTTTCGGTTTGACGGGGCTTTTGGCGTTCTCGCTTTCGGGTTCGCGTGTCGTATCGTTTTCGGCATCCTCCCCTTCCCCTTCCGCCTTGTCGCTTCCTCCGCCGCTTTGCGCGATTTCCCCTTCACCGGTTCCTTCTTCCGCGGCCCGTTCCGTTTCGGTTGCGGACAGTGTCGTTTCGCCTTCCCCCGGCGGATCGGCCAGGTCAAGAACCAAATAGGGGAAGTGAGTCGGGAACCCATGATCGTAGAGGAACGCCATAAATCCGTGCGTGCCGATCAACGTATACATTTGGGCCCGATCGATTTCGCGGCGAGTCGGTTCCTCTTTCGCCGGAACAAGGACGCCGGCTCGCAAAATGGTCATTCCCGGCTTGAGGCCGGCTTGGTCGGGCGCGCTCCCTTCATCGACCGACTCGACAACAATCGGCTTGCCGCGGGTCGGTGCCATGAGTCCCTTGTTTTTCCCTTTCAGACGAAAAAGAGTCGCCTCCGAATCGCTGTCGGTCTCGGGCAAAAAGAGATTAAACCCTCCGAGCGAGGCAAGCCCGTGTTCCATCTGGTAGTAGTGCGGAGGGCTGGCAATCGGAAAAACGACTCCCGGTGGGATAGAGTCGCATACCCCGCCGAAACAGCAGCCGTTCATAAAACAGCCAATCCGCCCGATCGCAATACCGATCATCAACGCGGGTGAGAAAATATCCATTGTCGCCAAAAGGGGGAGCTTCTTGACCCGCAGGTAAACGAGGGTGACAACGATCCCCCCAATGATCGAACCGAAAACAACCAGTCCCCCCTGCGTCAGGTTCAGAATCCCGCGCAGGGTCGCCCCCCAATCGAGACCGGAAGCCGGATGACGGACGATAAAGGTCTGCCAGTATTCCGCCACGTAAAAAACGCGCGCGCCGATGATTCCCGAAACAACTTCGACCACAATGATCGAAACGATTACCTCGGGAGGAATGTTCCACTTCTTTTTCGCGTGATAGATCGCAAAGACCGACGCAACCACAATCCCCAACATCAAAAAGACGCCGTAGCCTCGGATCGGGATTCCGAAACCGTGGTCAAGCTTCGGGGCAATCCAAGCGACGATCAGCACCGCCACCGCGCCGACGGCAAGATCGCTGATCAGTTCATCGGTTCGCCGCTCGGTCAGCATATTGCGTACAATTCGCCACGCAAAGAATATGACAATGAGCCAAAAAAGGATTCCGATGCCGAAAACGGGAACGCCGAAAAGCTCCGGGGGAATATAAAACAGGGTCTGCCGCATAACAAAGGACCTCCGAATTGCCGCGTCTACGCCATGAGGGCGTTGTCGATCAAGCGTGTCGAACCGATCTTCACCGCCAACAGAATGACCGCCGCACCGTCTACATGCCGAATCTCTTCGAGCGTGATCGGGTCGGCAATCGA
The DNA here is from genome assembly GCA_050943135.1 of Thermoguttaceae bacterium. Taxonomy (GTDB): domain Bacteria; phylum Planctomycetota; class Planctomycetia; order Pirellulales; family Thermoguttaceae; genus RUG695. The sequence continues at coordinate 8,584 of JBMNOP010000004.1, forward strand.
AATGTAGTCGATTTGGGAAGAAGGTGCCGTTTCGATCAGCGCGCGCATCTGTCGTTTTAGGTCGTCGGCGTCGTCGTTCCCCGCGCCGATCAGGCTTTTCGCCAGGTCGAGCGACTTTTTCAGAATCGGCGCCTGCCGTCTTTCCTCGGGCGAAAGATACTTGTTGCGACTGCTCATCGCCAGACCGTCCGCCTCGCGAACGATCGGACAGACCTCGATTTTTGTTCGTAGATTCAGGTCACTGACCATCTTTTTGATCACCACCGCCTGCTGATAGTCTTTCTGTCCGAAGAAGGCAACGTCGGCACCGCTGATATTGAAGAGCTTGAGAACCACCAGTGCGACCCCGTCGAAATGCGTGGGGCGAAACTCCCCTTCCAGTCGCTTGGTGACCCCGCCGACGTGAACATGCACGTCGAATCCCGTCGGATACATGTCGGCGGGAGCGGGAGCCAGCACGAAATCGACCCCGCCAGCCAAGGCGAGCGCCGCCAAGTCGGCATCGAAGACGCGCGGATACGTCTCGTAGTCTTCCCCCGGCGCGAACTGGGTCGGATTGACGAAAATCGAGACAACAGTGACATCGCACGCCTCTTTGCTTTTACGCACCAGGCTCAGATGCCCGTCGTGCAACGCCCCCATGGTGGGGACAAGTCCGATCGTTTTCCCCTGCCGCCGAAGCGCCGCCAGGCGTTCGGAAAGGAGAGAGGGGTCATTCACCACTTCTGGTGTTATCGTTGCCATCACCGAAACGGCTCCTTGTTTTTTTCCCGTATGGGGATAGAATAAACCCGATGTTTAAGTTTACCCCCTTGGAAATTATATCATTGTGTCTGAAAAATAACAGTCAATATCACGATAACCCAAGATGATAGAGAACCTTTCGATTATCGGTGAGTCGATCAACGATTCGATCCCGACCACCCGCAGCTATTACGATACGGAAGATTACGCCGCGATCCGGGAATTGGCAAAATTCCAGGCCGACGGCGGTGCCCGTTACATCGACGTGAACGTCGGGGCGCGGAGTGCCGACGTCATGGTCAAAGCCGCCCAAGCCGCGCAGGAAGGGGGGAAGAAACCCCTTTCGATCGATTCTCCCGACCTTGCGCTGGCCGAAGCGGGATTGGCGGTTTGCGACCGGGCACTCGGAAAGCCGATCCTCAACTCAATCTCGCCGCTGCGAACCGAAATGTTCGACCTTTACGCCAAGTACCCGTTCCGCCCGATCCTCCTGATCTCGGAAAACGTCTCGGACTCGGGAGAGCGTTTTTCGTGCCATACCGCCGATGAAACGTACGACGCCGCGCTTTCCCTCTTCGAACTTGCCCGAAAGGCGGGGATTCCGAACGATGACATCATCTTCGACCCGGGAATCGCGCCGATCGCCACCGACACCGAAGGGAACCTCCCCCGCCTGATCGAGACGCTCCGTCGGATCCAAGCCAATCCCGAGATGGCCGGGGTTCATGCCTCAGTCGGCCTGAGCAACTTTACCGTAATGCTCCCTCCCCGTAGGAAGGACGGTTCTCCGGTCAAAGGTCCGCTCGAAAGCGGATTCCTGACCCGCGCGCTCCCTCTGGGCCTTGATTACGTGATCGGGTCGGTCAAGCGGAACTATCGGCTCCTTACCGAGGGTGACCCCGCGCTGGAATGCGTCGATTTTTGCATCGAGAAGAGTGGTATGGAGACCTTAATGATCGTCCGTAGATTCTACCGCTAAAAACCGTTTTTTCGAGGCAGGGGATTTGACAAGCCCCCCCACCAATGTATAATTTGACAAGTGCAACGTGGACGGGGAAGCCTCTTTTCGACATGCCCGTTTCGTTTATATCGAGTTTCAGAAAAATTTAACCTTCACGGTCGCAAACGGCCAAAAAAGGCCCCGCACAAGAAAGGTCTACGCTATGTTCTCACCCGGCCCGGTCCAGATGATGATCGTCCTCCTCATCGCCCTGCTCCTCTTCGGGAACCGCCTCCCGAGCGTGATGCGCTCACTCGGCAGGAGTATTACCGAATTCAAAAAGGGCGTGAATGACGTCGACCACGAAGTCAGAGGCGCACTGAAAGATGCCGACGAAAAGGCCAAGAAATCCGATTCTTCCGAAGAATGAGCGAGCACGAAAACCGACTTGATGTCATCTGGGCGCCCTGGCGGATGGCATATATCGGGGGAATTGAGGAGCCGAAGCCGGAATCGCTTCCGCCGGTTCTCCCTTACGGAGATCCCGACTGTTTTCTCTGCCGGGGCGTGGTTTCCGACCCGGCCGACGACAAAACCCGCCATATTCTCGAGCGCACCGAGAATACCATCACGCTTTTTAATCGTTACCCCTACAATAACGGGCATCTCTTGATTGCGCCCAAACGTCATATCGGGCGGCTCGATCTGTTGACGCCCGAAGAACGCGCCGAGCTGATCGAAGCGGTCACCCGCTGGGTCTCCGTCCTCGAAAAAACCGTTTCCGCCGAAGGGTTTAACATCGGGCTGAATCTCGGCCGGGTTGCCGGCGCGGGGCTACCCGGACATCTTCACTGGCACCTTGTCCCCCGCTGGAACGGCGATACTAACTTTGTCACAACCGTCGGCTCGCTCAAAGTGATTCCGCAATCGATAGACGAGCTCTGGGAACTCCTCAAAGAAAAAACCGCCGCAAACGGTTAAGACGGCCATGCGAGACTTGACCGAAGGGCAATATTCCGCCAACGTACGCACAAGAGACATAGACAAACTTTCGGCCGCGGGCCTGCCCGAAGGAAGACCCACGGCCGAATGGGTTGTTGCCGACGATCTCAGGGAGCAAACCGTTTCAGATCGTTGACATCGTAGCTATTCAACACCCCGTGGATCAAATCGGTCATCGGAATCGGTGCGGGGGCAACATTCACGCGGTCGGTCCAGGACGTAACATCTTCCTTGAGAGTGACTTTATCGAAAAGCCCGGGAGCCGCAACCGCCGCATGGAGCGCAACGAGCCCCGCCGAAGAGGTGTCGGGCACCAGCTCAATCTTTTTCCCACCGAATTTCTCTTTCAGGCACTTTGCCGTCGCAATCAAGTCTTCGGCACGCATCCCGACAAAGTTTTTCCCGAGCAGATAGGCACAGTAGAAGTCGATCCCGTCGGTACCGAAATGCGAGTAACGGAAATACTCGCTGCTCACATTCTGAGTCTCCCCCCACCCACGCAGATCAACGGCACAGGCCGGACCGTCGGCCGCGTCAAGGTCGGCAAGAATCTTTTCGACGTTCTCTCCACGACGCCCCTGCGACGAGACGACCAGACGGATCGTCTCCCCGGCGGAATCGGCGAATGCAAAACGGGCCGGGCAGAAGATCGCCGGAGCGGTTTCGTAGATGATATCACCGGAACCGGTGGAATCTTCGAGCGCTTTTGCGGGAAGAATCGATTCCGGCGCGGAGATCACCGCCGTTTTCCGTACCAGGGCGGCGAAATCTTCCGGGCTGATCTCGGCAAGGTTCTTCGCACGGCGTTCGGTCAGGACTTTCGCCAGATCGCGGTTCAGGTCAAACGTCGTCCGCGCACCGGGCAACGACATCACCCCTTTCGGGTCGTCCACCGAGTTGAGCTGCTCTTCCGGAAAGATCGGCACCATCGTTTCGGGATGAATCGTATAGGTCAGTTCTGTTCGGTCGGTCAGCCAGCGAAGCATCCAGCGAATCGTCGCGTTGTAGATTTCGGGCGAATAACCGTGTCCCCCTTCGATTTCAATGATGGAAAGCTTTTCCGGAGCAGCGAACCGCGAGTAGATACGGTTGGCAAACCGGAAACTGGTCCAGGTGTCGTCGGTGCAGAAGAAGTCGTTCGTCCGACAACATATCAGGGTCGGCTTCGGGGCGCGCATGATCGGATAATCCTGATGGTCCATTCCGAACGCCACTTGCCCAAAGATGTTCTGCTCGGCATCCTGCGGGTTAAGCGTGTGGGTCAGGTGTCCGTAAAACCCCGTCAGAAAGCAACAGGGCGCCGCACACGCCACGCGTTCGTCGAGAGCCATCAGGTACGAGGTTTGCGTCCCCCCGCCGCTGTTCCCCGCCACGCCGAGTTTGTCGGGAATCACGTCGTCGCGCGACTGGAGATAGTCGAGTGCCCGGCTGTTATCCCAACATTCGAAGGTGGCGGTGTTCCGCCCGAGGAGTATCGAGGTCGCGCCGGTCATGTTGTGCGCACTGGTCCCCCAGTAATCCATTTTCCCTTCCTCGTCGAAAATTTCGAAGCGTTCCCCTTGGTCGATGGGATCGAAAACAAAAACGGCCAGCCCGTTCATCGCACCGAGCGCCGCCAGGGTTTGGTGATCATACGCGGCCTTACCGCTCTTCCAATGCCCGCAGACGATAAGCATCGCCGGATAGGGAGGTGCGAATTTTTCGATACGAGGAAGGAACATTGTCCCGGTCGCGTAGAAGCGAGGTTGTGTTTCGAGAATGATTTTTTCAACCCGGTATTCCGGCAAGGCGATCGCGCCGGTTACCTGGGGGTTGAGCGGGGTCTTCTCCCAAAGCTCTCCGAGATTTTTCAAAAAGTAGTCTTTGCGCGCCTGCTGATAGTTTTCAATATCGTTGATCGACTTGACGTTCTCGTACTTCTCGCGCCACGCGACCGATGCGGCGTCGATCTGACGAATCAGTTCTTCGTGAACCATAAACGTGGGGTCATCGACCAAACCGTTCGCTTGCAGAATTGAATCGTTCGACTTGTCATCGTCCGCGACGAGTGCCGCCGCGGTAAAAAAGAGGAACGCCGCAAGGGCGGGAAAAAGAACAAAGAAGAATCGGCGCATTTTTTTCTCCTGCTGCGAAAGGGCAAAGCTTTCCATGCCGGTTTTGCCCGGAACGGAAAGCGCTTTGAATCGAACGGATTTCCAAATCCTACCGATATAATTCTACTTTTCGTCGACTCGGTCGGCAAGACCTCGGACGACATCTTTCGAAAAGAAATCGGGGTGCGATGGATCAGTCTCGGGTCGAATACCGCTGTTTCAGGTCGATCCAGAGCGGTGTCTCGCCGTTACGCAAGGGGAACCCGAGTCGCTTCCCCTCAGGGGAAAGCCGGTTGATCAACGGTTCGCCCGCCGAGTAACGGCGTACGTTTTCGCAGAAGATGTCGCATACATCGTCGAATCGCCATCGGATCTGACCGCCGACATGCGGAGTGATCAACACCTGCGGGAAATTCCAGAGCGGATGGTCTGCCGGCAACGGTTCGGGCGAGGTTACGTCCATAACGGCCCCGGCCAGATGCCCCGAGGCGATCGCCTCGGCCAGCGCATCGGAATCGACCAATGGGCCGCGTGCCATATTCACCAGGAGCGCTCCCTCTTTCATCGCAGCAAGCCGCGTACGGTCGATGATACCGCGCGTCTCGGTGCAGAGAGGAAGCGAGAGGAAGACAACGTCGGCTTGCCGCAACAGGTCATCGAGCCGGTCGGCCGGCCAGAGTTCATCGACGTGGCCCGGTCTGTTTTCGGGATAGAGATCGGTCGCCAAAATCCGGCGCGCAAAAGGACGAACCACTTCGGAAAAACGACGCCCGACACCGCCGAACCCAACGATCCCGACCGTCTTTTCCGTCAGATCACGGGTCGGTTTCCGTTTAAACCGACGGTAGTCAGGGTTCCCGGAAGCGGTGAACTGATCGAGAATAAACGCGCCGAGATTCCGATGCCACGCCAACGTGAGCGCCAGGCCATGTTCGGAAACCTGGTCGGCGAGAACTCCCGAAGCGGTTGTTATCGTGATCTCGGACGCAATCACCGAAGGGACAAGAAGCCAGTCCATCCCCGCGGCCGACGACTGTACCCAGCGAAGACGTCCTGCCGCGACGATGTCGTCCCACGGAACCGGTACTTTGGCATGGCCACAGAAATAATCCGCCTCGAAAAGCGCCTTTACGATTCCCTTCTGATCGGTGTTGATGATATTAACCCCGGGCCAGGTGGCAGCAATACGATCGATATGTCGCGCGTCGACCGGTGTTTCGCGAAAACAGACTACCAGGTTCATACGATACGGGCTCCCGCCGCAGGACGTGTTACAAAGACCGTGGGATCGATGCCGGTGGCGACTTTGTACTCGGACACGATCCGCCGAGTAATCGCGTCGGCTTTATCCTTTTCAACGAGCGTGACGGTACAGCCGCCGAATCCGCCCCCCGTCATTCGGGCGCCGTAAACCCCGCCGTCGACGCCGATCGTCTTGGCGATTTCGACGAGTTTATCGGTTTCGGAACAGGTAACCTCGTAATCCTCTTTCAGCGAGCGGTGCCCTTCGAACATCGCCCGGCCCGCCTCTTTCAAGTCGCCGTGGCGCAGTGCCTCGGCAAAACGGGCCACTCGCTCTTCTTCGGTCAGAAAATGCCGGGCGCGGCGATAGACACGTGTGCCGTTTTTGGCTCGTTCGATACGGTCGCGGTCCTCTTCAAGCGCAAGGAGCGAGGTGTCGCGCAAAAGTTCGACGCCGAGCAGTTCGGCGGCCCTGGCGCAATCGGCACGCCGCTCGGGATACTCGCTGCCGGAAAGAGCATGCTTCACGTTGCTGTTGGTGACCAGCACCGCAACATTCGGGTCGTCGAGAGGAACCGCCTGCCACTCGAAACTGCGGCAGTCCAGAAGCATGGCGTGCCCTTCGACCGCCATCGTCGAAATGAATTGGTCCATGATCCCACACGGCATAAACGCATATTCATGTTCGGCCTTCTGGCAAAGGAGCGCCTTTTCGACCGGATCGAGCGTTTGCCCCGAGATCGCCTCTAACAGGGTGGCGACAGAGACTTCAAGCGACGCGCTACTCGAGAGACCGCCCCCCAGGGGAACGTTGGAGAGAATCACGGCGTTGAAAGGACGGGGTCGAATCCCTTTTTCGAGTGCGCACGAGATCGTCCCGCCGACGTAGCTGCGCCAATCGACTTTTTCGGAAGGCGTCATTTTCGCGGTAAGATCAAACGTTGCCGTTTCGTCGAAGATTTCGGACCAGATCGCGGCCGTGTGATCGCCGTCGCGTGGCCCGGCGGCAATTACGGTGTACCGTTCGATCGCCATTGGAAAAACGAAACCGCCGTTATAATCGGTATGCTCTCCGATCAGATTCACACGACCGGGAGCCGCGGCCACCCAAACGGGCTGCATACCGAAACGCGCCGCATAAACACGGCGCGCATTATCAACGAGTTGAGCGAGAGACATGGTTTAAGGGGTTTTCCGGGTACGTTTGTGGAAGTACGCGTCACTAACCTTCCCCGACGAATAACCGGGATTCTCGATGCGCCGGGAATCGTAAATCGGTGCCGTAACGCCGAACGAGATAACTTTCGCCGTTTTTGTATCCTTATCGTAGATCGGCGCAATGTCGGCATGTGCGGTAACCGGCACTCCTCCCTGAGCGGAATGTGCCATGCCGCCCGGTTCCTGGAAACGGGAAATCCGCGCGCTCTGCTTGTAGTGAGTCTGGCGAAGGAATTCGGCAAGGGATATCTGCGGAACACTTTGTTTGTCGGCCTCATTAAGCAGATCCATATGGGACTTTTTGATCTTGTTTTTCATTTCGTCGCTCAGATCGGGATCCCTTTCGAGGATCGTCATGATCGGCGTGTTGCTCGTGATGACGTAGTTGACATCCGGATCGATCCTGCCGCGAATTTCCCCTTCCTTGTCGATCCACGCGCTGACGGACGAGCCGCTTGAGTTGATCAGATTCACCAGGAGATCAAGGTCGTCTTTGTTGTCGCCATCGACATCAAGGAAATAGTCGAGTGCCACTTTTACCTGATCACCCGACTTCCAGAGCGGCGTGAAAACAAAGTCGCCCGGTGTAAAGGGATTTTCCATCTCGTCGTTCAGAATACGCGCTTCGCACTCGTGCGCGCCAACGATACGAATCACCTCGAGCGAGCCTTTCGATTCAAGGATCCCTTTGGCCAGCGAATCTTGGGCATAAACGCCGAACGTGGTCAGAAGGCGGACACCATCGGCCTCGCCGATATTGAGCCAAGCGACACGGTTCATTTGGTCGACATAGACAATCTTCCCGTCCGGGATTTCGGTCAGCGGATCGATCAGTGTTTCGATCCTGTTACGGAGCGACGTATTGATTCCGGCAATCAGTTTTACCGATTCCTCGGCGTCGGCAGCCTGTGTCTCTAACCGTGCGGCGAGCGCTTGGTCGTCGGCTTTGATTTCTGCCACCGACTTTTCGAGTTCCGTCTTCTGCGCCTGAAGATCTTTGTAGCGGTTGTCGGCATCTTCACGTCGTTGATCGTTGGTATTGTTCAGATCGTCGGTTTTGTTGTCAAACGTCTCTTTTTGGGTATACGTTTTCTCGGTCTCGGTATCGGACAGGAGTTTGTAGGTGTCGCGCTCTCTCTGGGCATCGCGCAACTGACGATCCTTTGAGGCCAGGTTCGCCACAAGCCCATCGATCACCAAAAGGCAGGATTTCGGCGCTTCGGAAGGATCCCCGGAAATAGTTTTGAGACGATCGGCATAAGAGCTCAACAGACCGTCGATCTCCGTCTGCTCGTTGTTGCCCGTGAGTGAGGTCCCGTTGATTTTTTCTGCCAACTGGCCCGCCTGAGTTTTAAGTTGACCGTTCTCGGAGGTGAGCTTACCGGTCAGTGTTTCGAAATCTTTCTGCTTGACACGCGCTTCACTCAATGCTTTGAGTGTGAAATACTCGCTGATTCCGAGACCCAAGGTCAAGACGAAAAAAACGAGCCCGACGATTGTCCAGGTACTACTGCCGGAATTACTCATAACGTTGCCGCTCCGTATCGACTGAGAGCTTGATAAACTTTTTTCTTTTCTGGTTCATTCTGCCGAGCTTGGCCTGCGGTCAGGGATCTTTCGGCGTTCGACGTCGGAAGGCCGGGGGGCTTCCTTCGGCCGGAGGGGTTTCCGCCGTCGTGTCGGCCGCCGCTTCGGTCTGCGGACTTTGCGGATCGATTTTCGTTTCCTCGGGGTTCAGGTTATAAATCGACGTCGTGCCCAAATTCGGGATGACCGGTATGCGCGTCGTGTCCGGTTTGACATCGAGTTCCCCCCGTCCCCGGAACCGGGAAATTTCGGACGTCTGTCGGAAATGACTGCGACGGAGAAACTCGTTAAGTTTCATCTGGCGCAAGCCTTTCACTTCGGCGTCCGCAAAAAGATTGATATGCGCATCCTTGATCGCGGTTTTCGCCTCGTCCGAAAGGTCAGACGCGTCGAGCGCGGTATCGATCAGCGTGTTGCTTACAATCAGATACGTGGTCTCGGGCGTGATCGCACCACGGATCTCACCGTTTTTATCGATCCAAGCATCGATATGCCCGCCGTTGGCATGAATGATATTCACAAGCAGATCGAGGTCATCCTGTCCGTCATTGTCGATGTCCAGAAAATAATCGAGCGCGTAGGTAACCCGTTCCCCCCTCTGCCAGAGCGGCGTAAAGACAAGATCGCCCTGTGAGATGGGAGCAGTCAGCTCGTATTCGAGAACTTTCGCCGCGACGCCTTCTCGGTCGACCGAGTTGATAACCTTTCGGAGCGTCTCTTCATCTTCGATGATACGCGCATCCGACTCGTTATCGTTGACAAAACGGATCACCTCCACCGCACCTTTCGGCTTGATTTCACCGCGCTCGACCGCACCGGAGGAAAAGACGGCAAATTTGGTGAGGAGACGGACCCCTTGGGCTTTTCCGATATTCAGGCGGACAACACGGTCAAATTGGTCGACGTAGACCACCTTCCCGTCCGGTTCCTGAAAAAACGGATCGGTCAGCTGTTCGATCTTGTCGCGGAGTCCGGCATTGATACCGGCAATCACCTTCACCGATTGTTCGGCCGAAACCGTTTGTGCCTTAACATGCTTGCGGTTCACCGCTGCGGTACGTTTCGCCTGCTCGACATTGCGCACCTCATCGACCGTTTCGCCGGAAAGGGTGTCGTACTCTTGGGCAGCTTTTTGCAGGGAGTCTTTGTTCTCGGAAGTGATCGTGTCGATTTCGTTATCGAAATCAGCTTTCTGCTGTTTCGCTCTTTCTTCTTCTTCGCCGGCGGTCGCGTAATGGCCGTCTCGTTCGGTTTTGGCCTGCTGAACCTCATTGTTCCTTTGGGCGATCATGCCGATCAGTGCGACAATCGTCTCGTCGCAGGAATTGTAATTCCCCTCCAATCCGGCCAGGCGTTCGTCGAGGTCTTTGATCAGGTCTTCGGTTTTCATGTCGGGCGAATAGCCGATCAGCTCCTTGAGTTGCGCGCACCGGAAAGAAAGGGCCTGATTCTCCTTTTCGGCATTGTTGAACGCTTCTTGCCTGGTTTTGCAGTCACTGTTGGCCTGCTGTAACGCTTTGGCGGTAAAATACTCCCCGACGCCGAGCCCCAAGGTCAGGACGATGAAGATGATCGCCATCACGGTCCAGGTGTTGTTGTCATAACTGTTCATAAATATTGCCGCCTCGTTGACTCGAGAGGTGTCAACCCGAATCGTTTTTCCGAGTGCCAGGGGGTTCCCCTGACCCCAAAAGATAACTCCCTCCCCATTATATACTAAAATAGGGAGTTTAGATCGTCAATGATCACTATCGGCAAAGACGTGAAAAGTTCCGTCTTTCTGGGCGATTTTAACGATTTTAGCCAGTTTGGGGGTTGTACGAATCAGATAGAAAGAGTAATCTCCCCCCGCATCCTTCCGGTGAAATGGAACAGACAAGGCGAAAGAAAGAATGGCACACCGTAGAAAACCCCGAAAAAACGCTTGGCGACGGGTCTTCGACCGACTCGTTCTGGGAGGGGTTTGCGTCTGCGCCGGGTGCCAGGCCCTTCCGTTCCACTCCCGGGACACGAAAGACGTGCGGGCTCCGGAACTGAGTCGTGAAGGGGTTTCGGCGTTCGAGCGGGGAGAGTACGACCTGGCAGCCCGAAACTTCGTCCAGGCGATCAAGAGCGACGAAAACGATATCCTTTCTCGCCGCTACTACGGTGAAATTCTCTGGCGGGAAGGAAAAAAGAATGAGGCGTTCCGGGTTCTGACCGACGCCGCGGGTCGGGCAGGTTCCGACGAAGAGAAAGCCGCCGTTTGCGAGTCGCTTGCCGAAAAATTCTTGGAAGTCGACCAAGCCGCCACGGCACTGCACTATGCCGACAAGGTCGTCGAGGTAACCCCCCGCCGTCATGAGGGGTGGGAACTGCGGGCGATGGTCTGCGAGCAGATCGGCAAAGAGGACGAAGCGCTCGCCGACTACCACCGTGCGTTACGGCTCGCGCCGAACGACAGAGAGCTGCTCAAAAAACTGGCGCTCTTCGAGAGCCGGCAAGGGGACGACCGTGCCGCTCTGGTCGCCTGGGAGGAACTCGGACGGACCTATCCCGGTCAAAGCGAACCGGCCGAGGTTTTGTGCGGGAAAGCCGAGGCTTGCCGTCGCCTGGGCCGCGGTCGGGAAGCCGCCGACTTTTATGCGGCGGCGATCAAGCAGAAACCGGACAATCCGGCGCTCTATCAGGCGCTGGCCGAAGTCCGGCTCGAAAACCGCGACACCGAAGGCGCACGAGAGATCGCCGCTCAGGCCGCCGAACGATTTCCGGACAGTCGCGAAGCCCTCACCCTTCCCGTAAGGGTCGAAGAGATCGCTGCCCGAACAGCGGCACAGGGCGTAAAGTAGGGTGGCCGACTCGGCAAACGATTGCCCGCGGAAACCGTTCCCGCACACACCGATCGATACATTCGTCGTTTATACCCCCGTTTTACCTTAGGATATCGGCCATCGAAGATCAGGCGTGTCGGGCATCGCGTCAAAATCGACGGCGATCCGCAGCGGAAGGATCTTTCCGGCGTCGAGCGGGAATGTCAGGGTGTGGGCATCATCGAGCGGGTAGGGTTCCCCTTGCGGTCGGTCAAAGAAATCGACCGGCACGGCCGAGGCAATCGGCAGACGCGAGACAAGTCGGACCGAAGTCTTTCGGCCGGAAGTCTCGTGCAGGAGAACGCGGAATCCGAGCAGGCGGGTATTGCTTGGATCGACGGCGTCGGTGTTCCGTTTGGGATCGGCGGGTGCCGCGACCTGTTCGTAGACAGGTTTGAGTTCGGCGATCGCGGTCGATTCGGGAGAAACCTCGAGCAATCGGATCAGGAAAGGCGCGGGAAACGCCACATTTTCAAGAAGAATCGGCTGCGGAGCCAAATAGCGCGCGGCTTCGGCCAACGGGTCGGCCAGGTCGATACCGACACCGAACCTGAAGACACGCTCCCCTTCACCGTGAGGCACCAAGACCGCGTCGAGGGTACGGGCGCCGCTCCTCTGATAGAAGGGGAGCCCGCCGCTAAGGATTGTCACCCCGAGTTCCTCTTCACTGCGGATATCGAGTGCGTCGGGAGCCTGGAAAAAGTCGCGCGTCGTCTCCCAAAAGAACCCGTGGCAAGCCGGGCGCAATTCCGCCAAGTTGTCGTTCCAGGCAAATCGTACCCCGTAATACTCGTCCCAGGGAGCGTCTTGCGGCAGAACATCCGGCTTGAAGGTCAGCTCGACGTCGATCACCCGGTTGAGCCGCCCGACGGTAATCTTCTGGCTGAATCGGGCCAGGCGCTCGCCGCCCGGTGCGACGAGCGCCCCGTCGATTCGAAGAACCGCTTCCCACGGTCCGTCGGAAAGAATTTCGATCTTGTCAGCCGCCATCAGTGAATAGCCGTGGTTGCCGGAATATTGGTCGCGATGATCTGCGCCCAAAAAGCGACCGGAAAGTTTCATGGCCACCTGCCAGGCAATCCGGTTCCCCATTCCCGGCTGGTTCAGGATACCGCGCCGCCCGCTGATCTTGGCGGCCATGTGTGTCCGCACCGAACGGACCGCGCCGGTATCGGCATCGATTTTCATCACGAAATAACCTGTGCGGATCGTATAAAAGCGCTCGGTAACTCCGTCTCGGAATCGAACCGTCTCGAACGTGACCATACGGTCGGAGTCGGCGGCATCATTCCCCCTCCCACGCCCGATCAGGCGGGCAAGAAACGGTTTTTTCACGGGTAACGCGGCGACCGGCGGCGGAATCGGACGCTCCTCTTTTCGGAGCGCAAGAAGACTCAACGGCGGTACCGTTACGGTAACACGCCGCATACCGGGTACCGTACGCTCTTTGACCAAGGGGTCGGTAACCGGGTCGATGGCGAAAGCCGTCTCGGTCTCGTAACATGCCGGATGCGGCGTCATATTCAGCAGGCAAAACCCGTCCCCGGCGGGGGGATCTCCGACCAGGAGTCGGGCAAACCGTAACGCCGATTCGGCGGCGGCCACACGATATTTTTCGGATATGGCGGCGGAAATCCGGGCAAGACGCTCGGTTTCGGCACGGCGAATCGATTCTCCGGCCGACTCTTTTTCTTCTTCCTCGTATCCTTCGAGTTCGGCGCGAACCGGATAGGAAACCTGCTCGATCAAATCGGCTTTTAGTTCATCGAGCGGCGCGGCAACGGTTTCCAACGTCTCAAATTCCGGAAGCGCGCAGATCGAACGGCCGGGATGTTTCAACCCGGCGAAAAGCGCCGTGGCAGCAATCATATCCATTTCGGACGAAAGACAGCGTAACAACGGCCAAACCGAAACGGGATTCCGCCGCCCGTCCCGTGCGGCGCGGGTCAGGAAATTTGTTCGGAAAAGATCTTTTTGAAGGTTGCGACTAACCCCGCTGTCAGCGGTTTTTCGGAAAAATTCCTCCAGCGAAAGGACTTCGCCCAACACGGGAGCAAACTTCGACATACGGGCCATGTCGCCGAGCCATACCTGCTCTTCCCCCGGACGATGCTTAAAGATCGCCGAAAGGACGCGATCACCGCTCGACGAGTAACCGATCCGATCGGGCAGTTCCATAAATGATTTGCCGGTAGAGGCATCGAGCGCCGGTCGGGAAAGAGACGCGACTTTTCCGCCGCCGGGTCCGCGCCAGTCGACGCGGCTCTGTGCGTCGGTACACCCTTTCCAACCATCCTCGGTAAAGAGAAGCGCATTTTTGCACCCGGCCAGCGGAAGAATCTGTGGCAGAATCGGCGAGTAGCCGGCCTCGATTCGGCCGAAAACGGTCGGTATCACCCCGAGGTATTCATGATACACTTCCCACCCTTCCATCAGGCGCCGGGCCGTTTCGGCAGGGGAAAAGAGCCAGAGAGGCGACTCGTTCAGGTCGCCGCCGACAAGCGTGACGCGACCGCCGGCAATTTCGGACCGGAGAAGCTCTACCCCTTCGGGGCACTCTTTCCGAAACCGGCGTAAGTGCCAGACCGGTATGAGCAGGTTCGTCGCCTCGTCACGGGCGGCGCGGCGGCGGAGCATCTCCGGCAGGGCATCAAGGGTGGTGCGAGAGACGACCGTCAGATCGAGAATTTTCATCGCGGTCGGGAAAAAGTACTCTTTCGCTTTGGCCAGCAGTTCAAACGCACGACCGATTCGCTTGAGAAATTCTTCGCGGTCCCCTTCCCCGAGGGCCCGGGCGGCTTTTAACCCGTTTTCCCGAAATCCTTGGGTATCGAGATTACTCATGTAACGGAGTTTGCGCGAAAAGAGTTCCGAGACAAAATAGCTAAACCCGAGCGCGTAAAATGTTTCGACATCGTCGTCGGCGTCGGGAACCGAATCGATTCCGAGTCGTTCGAATGCCGCGGCAACCATCCCCGCACGGGTCTCTTGGTCTTTGATGATGATCGTACCCGTATTTTCGGCCCGCTTGAGCCAGTCGCGCGGGACTTGCCCACATGCACAGGGGGGAATCAAAATCAGATCGTTCTTCTTGCCGACGGCAGGACTCGATGCGCGATCCCAAGAAGGCATCGCGTCACAATGTCGGATCAGTGCCGGGTGATAAAGTGCCGTCCACGCCGAAAAGATCTGATTCGCCTCGGCCGATGTGCGGTAAATCGAAAAATCTTCGAGGCTGTAACAGGGGAGAATCGTGATCATAAGATAAACCTCTGCGGCCAAGCAAAGAGCGCGGACCGTGACGATAGGCAAATTCGCCCGCTGAAGAAAAAACCGGGCAATCACCGGACCGGAAAGGGGAAGGGGGGGTGGTCCTGGATAATTGCCCGGTAAGGACTTCGGCTCGCGGGGAAATCCCCTTGCGGCCTTCGATTTCGCCTCTCATTTTACCTCAAATGTCGGAAGAGTAAAGAGGCCGCCTTTCAACTTTTTCGAACAAAACCTGTTGCCGTTATTCGGTCCATGCTTCGAGGTAGCGGGCCATCTGGTGCAGGTCGCCCCCAACCTTTAACGGACGCTGATAAGCGCGGAGTTTGCCCATATCGATGAGGTCTTCGAACCGCGGGAAACTCAGGTCCATCGTCCCCTGAACCGAGATCATTACACCGCTGATATTCTTTTCGCAGAGGGCACGATAACAACCAACGCCGATCTGGCTGCCGAGAATCACATCGTAAGCCGTCGGGATATTGCAGCGGATTTCGTAACCGAACTGAAGACCGACCATCTTGCGCGGCTTACCGGTACGGGCCTTGTATTCTTCGGCGATCAGACGACCGAGACGGCTGCTGTACTTCAGTTGCGAGACGGGGAAATGGCCAAAGGAATCCGGTTTCAGGGAATGGTATTCGTCGTCGGAAATGCACTTGCGGATTTCGGAGATCGGGAGGAACTCGGCAATCCCTTCGGAAATGATGGCAACAAAGCCGTAGTTCCCCCTCTTTTCGCGGGCTTGGAGAACATCGACACAGTGATTGACGACCTTTTTCATATCGAAAACGGTACGCATGAGCGGTTTGCCCTCGGCATCGTTGATCACCGCGCCCGTTTCGGGATCGATCGTCTCTTCTTTGGTCTGCCACGCTTCGGGAATATCTTCCAGACCGATCACCAGACTTGCTTCACCCGCCACGGCGGCGCCGTAAGCAAGCCATGCGGCTTTACGCCCCATCAACTGGCAGACAAAACCGCCGCCGGCGGCCTGCGAGTCGGCCAAGAGATTGCGGATCTGCTTGGCAAGCATTTCGACCGCAGTAAAGTAACCGAACGTGAACGGGATCCCCTCGTAGTCGTTGTCGATCGTTTTGGGCAGGTGGACGATCTTGAGACGTTTTTCACCGGCGGGGAGGTTGTCCATGAGGAGTTTAAGCTTCGCGGCGGTCGTAAGGGTATCGTCGCCGCCGATCGAAATGAGTGCGTCGATCTCCAGCGAGCGGAGCGCCTTATAAACGGTCATCAGCGAGGCTGTCTTCTTGGGGTCATGCAGGTCTTCGTGAGTTTTGAGATGTTTTCCGGGATTAACGCGGGCCGTGCCGATGCAGATCCCCTGTTCGGTCCGAAGCCCTTCGAGATCCTTTTTGTCGAGACGGATATAGGCGACACCCTCTTCAAGAACGTTTCCTTCTTGATAGTCGGCCAGATGGGTGTACCCGTTTTTCATTCCGTAGACTTCAATTCCGGCCTGTTGGAAACAGGCGGCGGCGCTTCCGATCACCGCATTGGCGGCCGGGGCGGGCCCACCGGAAAAGAGAATGGCGACCTTTTTGATTTCAGAAACAGGTTTCTTAGGGCTGGAAAGCGGAATCGACATAGAGGATCGTCCTTTCTGGAAACATAACGTGACTGGATGATTCCCGGGAATTTGCGCAGTGACCCGGTCGAGCTGCCCCGCTCCGTCCAAAATCACATGAGCGGGGCAAATTCGGCAAGGCGCAATTTCGGGAACATGACTTACGGACCGAAGCAAGCGCAGGTCGCCACCCCCTTGCCGGGAACCCCGCGGGAGAGAGAGTGGCGCCGCCTCATCGCATACGACGGTCCACTATACATTATGCCCTCATCACCGATTTTTTAAATCCCCCCCGAAATCCGAATATCACCCCAACACGCCCTCGAAAACGTCCCCGAACCCGGTTTTGACCGGGCATAAATTTACCCAACTTAACCAATCCACACACCCCGCAAAAGCGATAAAGGGCTCAAGGGCCGAACGACTGATATAAAAGACACTGCCGACACGGAGAAAACGAACAAACCTGCAAATTGTTCCTTTTTGAGAAAACCTATTTAAAAGCGGATTCCGATACCTCTGGGGAAATCGGTTGTTCCCTTAAAACAGGAGCGGCTTGAACACCCCGCGAATCCCGCAAAATCAGCAGGGCTTGCGAACCGTTCCTAAAACACTACCTAAGGAAGGTGAGTCATGGAAGTCAAGAAAGTGCTAGGACGAACACTACTGGCGGCTGCCATTTTCGGAGCTGCGAGTATGGTTTTCGCCGACGAGGACCTCGGTTATATCTCGACCGATCCGTCGGCAGCGGCCGTAGCGGTTGAGCCTGTCGATGCCGAAGTGCCAACGACACCGCCCGACGCAATCGGCAATGCCGCAGACGATGCGTATTTTATCAGTCATCAGACCGCACAACAGGCGTGGGACATCATTGAGATTGGCGGGTTTCTCGATGGTGGCGCGATCCTCAACACCCACGGTGCCCGTTACAACATGATGAGTATGAATTCCGACAACCAGTTCAACGCTAACGCGGCTTACCTGCGCGTCTTGAAAAAGGCACAGACAGGTTGCGGTGTGTTCGACTGGGGTTTCGGAGCTGACACGTTCTTCGGAAGCGAAGCGAAGCTGTACAGCGGATACGTCGGACTCGACTCCGACTGGTCGGTGGGGCATCGTTCTTCGAAGTACAACAACAATCCGCTGGTCGGTGAACTGACCTATGAAGAACGGGAAAGTTACGGGTTCGCGCTCCCGCAGCTCTACGGTGAATTTTCGGCCAACAACTGGAAATTCAAGATCGGTCACTTCTACTCCCTGTTGGGTTACGAAGGAGTTGCCGACAATCGTTTCTTCTACACGTACGGTCGGTTCATCGAAGCTTCGCCGCTGACCCATACCGGGGCAATAGCCACCTATGTGGGCCTCCAGAATACGGAACTCTCTCTCGGCTGGGTGGCCGGCGAAGACAACACGTTCGATCGCGGCTATAGCGAGAACCTGATCACCGGAGGAGTCAAGCTGAACAACGGCGGTTTCGCCTCGCTGAAATATGCGTTCGTCGCCGGCGATGGTGCGATGGCCGGCACAGGTGGCGATCTGTTCCGAAACGATGTCGTGGTGACCGCGAATATCGGCCGTGGCTGGGAAGGCGCCCTGCTCTTCAACTACGGTAAATTCGACGGCGACGTTGGGATGGGCACCTGGGGCGCGACCGCCACGATCGAAGACCTGGCCCAATATTACGGCAACCTCGAATACCAGACCTGGGGCGGCTACCTCTACTATACGATCAACCCGAAGTGGAAGCTCGGTGCCCGAACCGAATGGCAACGTGCCACGGCCGAGACCGGAGGCGTCGCGCATGCCCCGACCGATCCCGGAGAGGAAGCCGTCGAATTCCTCGAAATGACCCTGGGCGCCAACTGGACCCCGACCTGTTACGACAACTTCGTGATTCGTCCCGAGGTCCGGTATGACAAAGCGATCATCCCGTTCGACGAATATGCCGGTCTGTTCGGCAAAGGTCTTTCGGACGACGATCAGATCACGTTGGCGGTCGACGTACTCTACAAGTATTGATCGTGCGGCCATTCGGCCACGCCGTTTCACCTGATCATTGAAGACGAACGGAGAATTCCCCCGGGAATTCTCCGTTCGTTTGTTTTTCTCATGAGCGCAAAATTCTTAACGTCGCCATTCTTTCCCGGCAGCATCTTTTTCAGCGGCGGCATGCCGGTCGTCGAGCGGGCGATCGATCCAACGTACAATCTGAAAATCATGAGGATGGGCGTCGGCTTGTTCGGAAAACTGGAACTCGGGTCCCGGTTCGATATTCCATTCTTTCATCTCGCGCAAAAGCGAGGCACAGGTCAGATTCACCGAGAGCGGGGTCACGGCGATCTTGCCGGAAGCAACCGCACCGTAATCGGTCGACGCGACGGTCGGCGTCAGCGCTTCGTTCGCGTCGGACGGATTCGGATTCGGACGGTCCGAAAGCCAGTAGTAGGGGCGGTTGATCGGGTCGTACCGCTTTTCGTAGGCCCCCCAATGCGGGGTCATGTCGAGCGGAACAATCGCCGCAACACGCTCGGCATCATCGGTCAGTGCCGAAAAGGGAATATTGATATTGTAGAGGGTTCCCGGCGTGTGGGGACGGGTCAGGAGCTTTTCGATGAGCGCACCGGCGATTTCGGCGGCACGGCCGATCTTCGCACCCGGCCGGGAATCGGCGAACTGGGTCGAGACCGCAACGCTCGGAATCCCCTGCCAGGCGCCTTCCTGAACCGCGGCGACCGTGCCGGAATAGAGAACGTTGATTCCGACATTCAGCCCGTTATTGATCCCGCTGACGAGCAGGTCGGGACGCCCTCCGGCCAATTGGTCGATTCCGATTTTCACACAGTCGACCGGAGTCCCTTCGACGGCATATCCCCAAAACCGGCCGGAACGGAAAGCTTTTTTTACGTTCAAAGGATTCAAAAAAGTGATCGCCGGCCCGACACCGCTCTGTTCGTCGGCCGGGGCGGCTATACAAACTTCGCCGAACCGCTGCAAGACGCTTGCCATCACCGTCAAACCGGGGGAAAGGATACCGTCATCATTGGTTAAAAGAATGCGCATAAACTTTGTAGGCTCTTCCGTCGGAGTAAAACGCTAGAATGAAACCGCACGACATTGCATTCGGGAACACTTATTACAAGTTACGAGGTTACATGTCGGCGAGGGAACCTCTCCCCCACCATTTTACGGGTTTTTGCGCCGAAAGCAAGGAATGCCTTAAAAAACCCCCAAAATCCGATTTCCCCCGTCTGGCGGAAAAACCTCAACCCGCTAAAATACTTTTTTAGTCAGGTGTGTTGGTGCCCGGCTCTGGCACACCACCGTTAGGAGGGAGTCAGACTCATGGCAGATTACAAGGCGTTTGTCGAAAAATCGGTCGCCGATCTGCGCGAGCAGATTGGGTCGGAACGGGTTATTTGCGGTCTTTCGGGCGGAGTTGATTCGGCCGTCACGGCCGCGCTGGTGGCCAGGGCGGTTGGCGATCAGTTGACATGCATTTTTGTGGATACCGGTCTGATGCGCAAGGGTGAAATCGAGTCGGTAGCCGACGTCTTCACCAAAAACTTCAACTTGAAATTGGTGGTAGTTGACGCCGAAGCGCGTTTTCTCGAAAAACTTGCCGGGGTAATCGATCCGCAGGTAAAGCGCAAGATCGTCGGCAAAGAGTTCATCGACGTCTTCACCGAAGAGGCCGCTAAAGTCAACGGGGCCGCGTTCTTGGCACAGGGGACCATTTACCCCGACATCGTCGAAAGCGGCGGTACCCCCAACAATCCCGCTTCGACCATTAAATTCCACCACAACGTCAGCGGTCTTCCCGACGACCTGGAATTCAAACTCGTCGAGCCTCTCCGCGACCTTTACAAAGAAGATGTTCGCCGGGTCGGCCGTGAACTTGGTCTTCCCCAAGAAATCATCGAACGTCACCCCTTCCCCGGCCCCGGCCTTTCGGTCCGTTGTCTGGGAGAGGTCACCAAACAAAAGCTTGACACGTTGCGTGACGCCGACGCCATCGTTCGTGAAGAGATCCGCAAAGCCGGTCTCTACAACGATATTTCCCAGGCGTTTGCCGTCATCCTCCCGATCCGGAGCGTCGGTGTCCGTGACGGAGACCGTGCCTACGAATCGACGATTGGAATCCGCTGCATTTCGACCAGCGACTTTATGACCGCCGAATGGACCCGCGTCCCCTACGAAACCCTTGAAACGATTTCGAAGCGAATCACCTCCGAAGTAGCCGGGGTAAACCGCGTCGTCTACGACATCACCGCGAAACCGCCCGCAACTATCGAGTGGGAATGATGTAACAGATGGCGTGAACTATTGGCATAAGTGGGTTTGCGGTTATGAAACAGGCCGAATAGCAACGCTTTGGCAACACCGAGAACGCATTTGTGTTTAAATCCAGAAAAAAGGAGCTGGCTGATTTTTGAATTCAGTGAGCTCCTTTTTGTTATTTTAGGCGCCACTTTTTATTTACACTATCACGCTGAACAACGCCTTCGTTTTCCAAAACACGCAGGATTGCAACTAACCAAAATTGTTGCTGCGATGATGTAGCATTTGGCTGGTCCTCCCAATCAAGACCACAGTCTCTGAATATTTCGGCTTGTTTCATTCCATCGCTGTTTGAGGCGCAATCAGGGTTAGTTTGCATGTATTCCAGAACCAAGGACTTTATTTGCAGTCTTAGTGATTCGCCATCGCTTAAATAGTTTCTCATAATTCTTTTCTCTCCCCTTTCTTAGTAGCACCAAGTATATCAACATCCATCTTAAACCGCTCGGCCTCGATGCGAGGATAGTGATGGCACTACTGGTCGTATTCCTCTTTTAGTGATTTCCCCATCCTTGAGCTTTTCGACTTCCTTCCGCCAAGCCATGAACATACCCAGTATTCCAACACAGGCATCCTTGGGTTTGTCCTTTCTCCGTCAATCTCGCCTATTTTCAGGCCAATATCGGCGTCGATGTTCGGCACAGTCAGAGCGTGCCGATTGCTGTGCCGAGTATTTTGTGTCATTCTGGCAGATTGCGGAGAAACCTTATTCTCTCACCAATTGCCACAACCGCAGCTCCTGTCCTACCTGCTCTTGCGGCTAGTGTAACTATGGGTTCAAGACAAGTCAAGAAAAACTGAAATAAATTCAGTTAAAATTCTGTCGCAAACCAATTGACTCAACGGAATAGGCTATGTTGTTACAAAGACGCGGGCTTAACGAAATATGCTTGAGGAGACACCTATGACAAGTTTTTTCATTCGCTGGATGATGTAGCACAAGGGTTGGGTTTGTCCAATTCCTGTGCGTACAAAATCGTTAAAAGGCTCAATAATGAGATGAAAAGAAAGGGGAATCTAACAATTTCTGGTAGAATCAACCAAAAATTATGGTAATTGCTTACGGCTTAGACTTGGTTAAAATGTCATCATGGGCATGAGAGCCTTTGCCGGCTTATTGTTGGTGTTTTCGCTATACATCCCATGGTAGAAATTTATTGGATTAAAATGAGGAGTCAGATTATGTACAATATTTTTAAGTGCAACGACAAGACGATTAACAGTTCTGATGGAACGATTATTTGCGGTATTGTCAATGTGACTCCGGATTCTTTTTCCGATGGAGGGCGGTGGGATTCAAGCGAAAAGGCCGTGGCTCGTGCCTTGGAGTTGGTCACGCAAGGAGCGGGCATGCTGGACATCGGAGGCGAATCCACCAGGCCCGGCAGTACACCCGTCGACGCTCGGGAGGAAATCGACCGAATCGTACCGGTCATCCGAGAACTAAAAAAACAGACAGATGTGCCCCTATCGATCGATACTTGGAAGGCTTCCGTGGCTCAAGCGGCTATTGAAGCCGGAGCGGATGTCATCAATGATATTACAGGCTTTTTGGGGGATCCCGATATGGCAAAGGTTGTCGGTAAATCGCGAGCCGGAGCCATCTTGATGTTTAATCCCGTGATTGCGAGACCTGACCATCCGGGGTCGAAAATCTTTCCTTCTTTCGGAGGTGAAGGCGCGTTCAGCCAAGAAGAAATCGAAAGAATGAATGCTTTGCCAATACAAGAATCGATGCGCTTCTACATGAGACGTTGCATCAAGATCGCTCATGAGGGCGGCGTGGACGATGACAGAATCATGTTGGATCCGGGTATCGGTTTCGGCTTAACAAAGCGGGAGAATCTCTTATTAATCAGAGATCTTCACGTTTTAAAGGATATGGGTTACTGTACCTTTGTAGGCGTATCCAGAAAAAGATTTGTTGTCAATATCCTGGAGAACGCCGGTTTCAATATGGATCCGGATACCGAGGATGAGTATGAAAACCGTGACAGCGGCTCTGCCGCTCTTACGGCGATTGCCACCATGTTGGGAGCAGACGTCATCAGAGTCCATACTGTGTTACATCATAAGATGCCTTCGGAAATCGGAAATGCCGTGCGTTTCGCCGAAACCATCGAGGACGTTCATTTGAAACAATATAGCGCGAAAAACTGATCAATGAGAATCATCGGCAGATTCTCTTTGTGGCGAAATTTCTATCTATCGTTTCTTCTTGTAGTTATAATGTGAACAACAAAGACGATAAGGTTTCCAAAGAAATAGGTGGATGACGGAGTCAAGTCCGAAAAGCTGTGTAAATTCACCTGGTATTAGAACCGGTTTCATAACTTCTTTTTTGGTGCGCGTTATTTATGGCATGGAACATTTTCAGCTGCACAAAAGGGGGGAAAGCATCGGAAAGACGCTCGAAACCATTCGGCTCCTCGCCCGGGAAAAGGGGGAGACCAAGAAAACGCTTTCCGAGATCACCTCTACGATCGAGAGGCAGAGAGCCGGCTATTATGTAAACGTCGGAGGAGCGAACGAAAGATAGATCCGATCCGTCCTCAACGCTCGAATCGCAAGGTCAAGGCTCGGGCCGGGCGTAACCTTCGACGCTATCGTCATCAGTGAAAGAAGCGAGCCAATAAACACCAGGTTTCATAACTTTCGTGGGGTTTTGGTTCGGTTCGACCATAAAATTACGATGGATGCGGGATTTGTCTCTCCGGCATAAATGGTGATGGTGCCCAGGCGGTGACGAACCAATTCTAAAAACCGTTTTTTATTCTCAACTTCCTCTCAGGGGAAGATGTCACAATAATGCTGTAGGGAAAAATAGAGCAACGAACAGAGTTTCAGAGCTTCCGCAAAACATGAAACGCAATGGCCGGTGAGAATGATATAATACAACAGATCAGGATTATAAAGGGCTTTATGATGACAACTGAATTATTCATTGAAGCAACAACAAAATTTTTATTAGGTGTTGTTTTGGTTGGTTCATCGATATTTTTATCTGCGGGCACTTTCTCATTTTTCTACGGCTGGTTGTTTATGGGCGTTTTATTTGTGCCGATGTTCTTTGCGGGAATGATCATGATGTTCAAAAACCCGGAATTATTAAAAAAACGACTCGATGCGAAAGAAAAACAGAAGGAACAAAGTCTTGTGGTTAAATTGAGCGGACTCATGTGTTTGGCCGGTTTTGTCGTTGCGGGGCTTGGTTATCGTTTCGGGTGGTACATATTCCCCAAAGGTGTTGCAATCGGTGCTTCCGCAGTATTTCTTATAGCATACCTTTTTTATGCAGAGGTTCTTAGGGAAAATAGATATCTCAGTCGTACCGTTGAGGTGCGGAAAGATCAAAAGGTTATCGACACAGGACTGTATGGCATTGTAAGGCACCCAATGTATAGTGCGACATTATTCTTGTTTTTATCGATGCCGCTTATATTAGGTTCCATTTATTCATTTTTGATTTTTCTTGCATATCCTTCTATTATTGCTAAGAGAATAATAAATGAAGAACGGTTTCTTGAAAAAGAACTTGACGGCTATTGTGAATACAAACAAAAAGTGAAATATCGTTTGATACCGCTTATTTGGTAACATGAGAACAAATTTCTGTTTGGCGCACCAAAGATCACCGGTACCCCTAAAGAGACACGAAAAGGTATCTAAGGAACAAAATTGCTATGGCAATCATTGAGTGGGGGCTTATGGGAAGAGATGGCGGAAAAAGCCGAACGCACGAGGTTGGGCTCGGAGAAGAAGATCGACGCCCTAGTGAAAGAAACCTCATTCCGAATGTCGGCAAAAGACGCAAAACGGACAACATTGACGTGGCCGCACTGACCGAATATGATAAAAACCAGTCGTCGCGCGGTGACAGAATCTTAATATACCGGAGGCATTTATGACTGACCGGTTCCCCTTCGATCGGAACGGCTCGAAACATAGGGTGACAGGCAGGGAACGATCAAAAGGTCTGATTGATTCCCGGAAAAAATCGATTTTAGAAAAGGTGGTTCGGCTGGAGGACCTCGCGGAACCGGACGATCCGGTTCGGATGAACCGTCTTTTTACTCTCCTCGTGCCACCCATCCTCTTGATCTTGATCGCGGCGGTTCTCACTTTCTTATTTTCGAGATCCGGTTACTTTGATGACCCGCGTCGTCAAGTCGGGTTTGATAAGATGCTCACCCTCTTCCAGTTTATCTATCAGTTCGCGGCGATAAGTTTTCTTTATTCCGCGCTCAAACTTCTTAACGTGATGTGGAACCAAATACCGGAAGATGATACGTCCATAAGCCCCGCGATGCGGATCGGGTTATTTTTCATCCCGGTCTTTAATCTGTATTGGCTCTTCGTCACTCATCGGGGATTGGCGCTGAAACTGAACCGTTCCCTTAGACAGACCTATTCCGATTACATGGTTCCGGTAAGGCTCGTCACCACCACATGCGTCGTGATCGTTTTGGCCGCGCTCCTTGCCGTGCTTTATTGTTATACCGACCTTCCGGTGTTCCGACATCTTTGCTTGCCGCCCCTCGTCACGGCTCTGGTCCTGATGCCGGTGATGTATGGGACGCTGAAAAGGGGCGCGACGGAGCTGTACATCCACGGTCGGTGCGCGGGCGAGAAAGATCGGGGAGAAGGCTGACTTTGAATCGGTCTTTGACTCGATCAGGAAACTTTAGCTGAACCCTTTACGCGAGCGGTTCAATGCTTCGGTGATTGATCTTGCGGTCGCACCCCGCGTGATTTGTTCAAAAGCTCACTATCGAGGCGTTCACCTAGGCGTTAAACCCGTTCCTTATCGTTTCCTATGACGTCCGGGATCGGTAAACTCGATAAAGCCCTTAATCCCTCGAAATTTGTAACCGCTGCCTTATCTTTGCTTCGATGTTATTGTTGCCGAATTGGTGGACGATGCTCTTGAAAAGCTGTCCGTCAAACCCGATCCCCCTCGTGTTTTCCGCCTACCCGACCTCTCGTAACGCGGCTTTCATGCCCTTGATGTAGTCGGCAACATGGGGGACGGAGTCAACGCCGTGTTTGGCGATCAGTTTCATAATCGCCGAACCGACGATGACGCCGTCGACGGATGCCGCCATTCGGCGAGCTTGCTCGGGGGTCGATATGCCGAACCCGACCGCGCAGGGAATGTCGCGCTCGCGCTTCACAAGCCGAACCATCGCGCCGATGTCGGTGGTGATCTCGGCGCGGACCCCCGTAACCCCCAACGAGGAAACACAGTAGATGAACCCGGAAGCCTCGCGCGCAATCTTTCCGATCCGCTCTTCCGAGGTCGGGGCAATCAGCGAGATCAAGTCGAGCCCATGCCTTCGGCAAGCCGGTCCGAATTCCTCCTTCTCCTCAAACGGGACGTCGGGCAGAATCAGTCCCTGAATCCCGACCGAGCTGCTCTTTTCGAGAAAACGGTCTGTTCCGTAGGAAAAAACAACGTTAGCGTAGGTCATAAAGACCATCGGAAGGGTCAGTTCGGTGCGCAGGTCACGGACAAGATCGAAGACCTTGTCGGTGGTCGTTCCCGCTTTCAGGGCCCGTTCACTCGCTTCTTGGATGACGGGGCCTTCCGCGGTCGGGTCCGAAAAGGGGATTCCCAGTTCGATCAGGTCGGCCCCCGAATCGGCCGCTGCACGAACGAGTTTGGCAGTGGTTGCCAGATCGGGGTCACCGCACGTGATGAACGGAATGAAAGCTTTCCCGTGATTAAACGCGTCGGCGATTTTAGTCATGAAGATCCTCCCCTCGGTATCGGGCGATGGCCGCGCAATCTTTGTCGCCGCGCCCTGACATGTTGATAACCACGATTTTGTCTTTTCCCAGTGTCGGAACCAGTCTGATGGCATGCGCGACGGCGTGCGCCGACTCGATGGCCGGAATGATCCCCTCGGTGCGGGAAAGATACTCAAACGCCTGTACCGCCTCTTCGTCGGTAATCGCCACGTATTGCGCGCGGCCGGTGTCGTGCAGCCAGGCGTGTTCCGGACCGATCCCCGGGTAATCGAGTCCCGCACTGATCGAGTAGACCGGAGCGATTTGGCCATATTCGTCTTGGCAGAAGTAGCTCTTCATCCCATGAAAAATTCCGAGTCGACCGGTCGCGATGGTGGCCGCGGTCTCGAACGTGTCGATCCCCCGCCCCGCCGCCTCACAGCCGATCAGCCGTACCGACGGGTCGTCGATAAAGTGGTAAAAGGCTCCGATGGCGTTCGAACCGCCCCCGACACAAGCGAGGACCACGTCGGGAAGACGTCCCTCCTTCGCAAGGATCTGTGCCTTAATTTCTTCGGAAATAACCGCCTGGAAATCACGCACGATTGTCGGGAACGGATGAGGCCCCATCACCGAACCGAGGACATAGTGCGTGTCGACAATTCGGGTGGTCCATTCCCGAAACGTCTCGGAAACGGCGTCTTTGAGTGTTCCGGTTCCGTTTTCGACCGGACGGACTTCCGCACCCAAGAGGCGCATTCGGTAGACATTCAGCGCCTGGCGGATCGTGTCCTCTTTCCCCATATAGACCACACATTCGAGTCCCATCAGCGCGGCGGCGGTTGCCGTGGCAACCCCGTGCTGTCCGGCCCCTGTCTCGGCAATGACCCGGCTCTTGCCCATCCGTTTGGCCAGATACACCTGCCCCAAGACATTGTTGATTTTATGCGCGCCGGTATGGTTCAGGTCTTCCCGTTTGAGATAGACTTTGGCACCGCCCAAGTCCTCTGTCATGCGGCGGGCAAAGTAGAGCCGGGAAGGACGTCCGGCATACTCGTTGAGCAGCTCGGTCAGCTCCCGCCGGAATTCGGGATCGTCCTTGTAGCGGTTGTAGGCTTTTTCGAGTTCGATAACCGCGTTCATCAGCGTTTCGGGAATATACTGTCCCCCGTGAATGCCAAAACGGCCGTTACTCATCTTCTTCCCTTCCTTTGCGATACTCCGTGATTGTGTGTATTGTCGGTTTGCGATTGCCGCACCGCGCGAACCGCGGCGATTATCTTCGCTCGGTCTTTGACGCCGCCGGTTTCGACCCCCGAAGAAATATCGACCATTGTCGGGTGAAGCGATCGGACGGCATCCGGAATATTTTTCGGGGTCAGACCACCGGCCAAAATAAACGGCCGGTCAAATCCTATGGTCAGCCGCCAGTCAAAAACCTCCCCGGTACCGTAGCCGTTATCGAGAAGAATCTCGTCGGCGGGAGATTCGGCCGCGGCCGACAGGTCGGCGGCGGATCGTACACGAAAGGCTTTCCAGACCGGGACGGAAACCGCCTTACGCAATGCTGTGATATACACGTGATCTTCATGGCCGTGAAGCTGAACGGCATCAAGTCCGATCTGAGCCGCGGCGCGGATAACAACGTCGATCGGCTGATCGACGAAAACCCCGACGGCTCGGATCTCGGAGCCGAGGCGCTCGCGCAGGAGCGCGGCGGCTTCGGGGGCGACGTTCCGCCGACTTTTCGGATAGTTCAAAATAAACCCGATAAAGTCCGGACGCGCGTCGCGGGCGTTGTCGATATCACATGCTCGGGAAAGACCGCAGATCTTGATCAAGGTCATCGAGCCGCCTCTCGCAGCGAAGCCAAGAGCGTGCCTTTGTCGGCGGCACGCATCAGGGTCTCGCCGATCAGAATCGCGTCGGCACCGATCGCCTTCATCGCGGCGGCATGTTCGGGGGTTTTGACCCCGCTTTCGGCCACGTAGAGCGTCCCGGACGGAACGAGCGCCCGGAGTCGAGCGGCGTTGGTCAGATCGATCGAAAAATCTTTGAGGTTTCGGTTGTTCACACCGATCATACGGGCTCCGGCGGACACCGCCGAGGCTATCTCGGCTTCGTCGTGTGCCTCGACAAGCGCGGCCAGTCCGAGACTCTCGCAAATCGCCAGATACCGGGCGAGTGTCGCGGTGTCGAGAAGCGCACAAATCAAAAGCGCGCAGTCGGCCCCCATCCGTTTCGCCTGATAGAGCTGATACTCATCGACCACGAAATCTTTCCGAAGGATGGGGGTACGGACCAGGCCGCGCACGTCACGGAAAATTTCGTCGGAACCGAGAAACCATTTCGGTTCGGTCAGGCACGACACGGCGTCGGCACCGGCCGCCTCGTATTCCCGGGCAATCGTACGATAATCGAAGATCGGGTCGATCACTCCCTTCGAAGGAGAGGCCTTCTTGATTTCACAGATAAAGCTCATGCCCGGCCGGGCGACCGCATCGTAAAATGCCTTTCCTCCCGCCGGCGGAAGTGCCGAGGCGTCCTCTTTGAGCTGGTCAAGGCTCATGACCTTTCGGTCGGCGGCAACCCGCTCTCGAGCGTAAGCCGCAATCGTGTCGAGTATCGTACTCACGCGTTCGACTCCTTTCTGAACTGTTCGACCTTGTCGAGTGCCGCGCCCGAGTCGATCAGTTCCCCGGCCAGGGCGATACCGGTGTCAAGGGTGTCGGCGGCCCCGGCAATATACAAACCCGCTCCGGCGTTGAGCAAAATGACGTTCCGTTTTGCCGAACGATCGGTACCGCTCAGGACCTCCAGGGTTATCTGCGCGTTTTCGGCCGGGGTTCCCCCCACGATCTCCGACTTTTGGGCAAGCGGCAGCCCGAACTCTTCCGGACAAATCCTGCGGTGCGTGTAGGTGCCGTTCTGAAACTCGCACAGATCGGTCGGTGCCGAAACGGAAATTTCATCAAACCCGTCTGCTCCGTGAACGATCATACCACGCTTGGTACCGAGTTTGGTGAGCACCTTGGCCAGCGGCTCGAGCAGAAGCGGGTCGTAAACGCCGAGAAGCTCCGTCGTCGGACGGGCGGGATTCGTGATCGGACCGAGGATGTTAAAGACGGTACGGATACCAAGCTCTTTGCGGATACTCCCGACATACTTCATCGAGGTATGGTAATTCTGCGCGAACATAAAGCAAAGACCGACCTCGTCGAGAAGTTTGCGGCAGAGGTCCGGGCCCTGGTCGATATTGATTCCGAGCGATTCGAGACAGTCGGCGGCCCCGCTGCGCGACGAAGCTGATCGGTTCCCGTGTTTGGCGACTTTCACCCCGCCTGCCGCCAGGACAAAGAGACAGGTCGTCGAGATGTTGAACGAATTCGAGTGATCGCCGCCCGTTCCGACAATCTCCATAAGGTCGTACGGAACGTGCAGCGGTACGGAAAACTCGCGCATCGCCGCGGCGCATCCGGTGATCTCGTCGATCGTCTCGGCGCAGGTGCTTTTGGTCGAAAGCGCCGCCAGGAACGCGGCATTTTGCGTCGGAGTCGTCCGTCCCGACATAATTTCGGTCATCACACAGAACGCCTCGTCATAGGTCAGATCCTCTTTGCCGACAACCTTTTTGATGGCTTTTCGGATCATCGCGTCAGCTCCATAAAGTTCCTGAGGATCGTCTCGCCAGACGGTGTCAGGATCGATTCCGGATGAAACTGCAAGCCGAAGACGGGATAATCCGCGTATTGCACCGCCATAATTTCACCGTCGGGGGCGCGCGCGAGCACACGAAGGGTCGAGGGCATGGTCGCCGG
The DNA here is from genome assembly GCA_050943135.1 of Thermoguttaceae bacterium. Taxonomy (GTDB): domain Bacteria; phylum Planctomycetota; class Planctomycetia; order Pirellulales; family Thermoguttaceae; genus RUG695. The sequence continues at coordinate 38,997 of JBMNOP010000004.1, forward strand.
ATCGGCAGCCAACGAGTGATACCGTCCGACCGGAATCGTCTCGGGAAGACTGCGAAAGAGAGGTGAACTCGTGTCGAGGATCGCGTCCGACTGTTTGCCGTGCATCAGCTGTTTGGCATAGGTTATGGTGGCGCCGTAGACTTCACAGATCGCCTGATGTCCCAAACAGACCCCGAGGATCGGGATATACCCGGCAAGCTGGCGAACCGCTTCTTTGCAGACGCCGGCAGCCGCCGGACGGCCCGGTCCGGGAGAAAGGATAATCCGGTTGGGCCGAAGATCGGCAATCTGTTTGACGGTCAGTTCATCGTTGCGGATGACCCGGATTTCCGGGTCAAGCACGCCGATAAATTGGTAAAGGTTGTAGGAAAAACTGTCGTAGTTGTCGATAAGTAACGTCATCGGTCGAGTCCCCCTTCCGATTCACGAACAGCGTCGAGAACGACCGCCGCCTTGTTAATACACTCTTGATACTCACGTTCGGGAACCGAGTCGGCCACGATCCCCGCACCGGAACGAATAAAGACCTTGCCGTTCTTCTTGAAGGCGAGCCGAATCGCGATACAGGTGTCCATGTTTCCGGCAAAGTCGATATACCCAATCGCGCCGCCGTAAATGCCGCGTCGGCACTGTTCCAGCTCGTTGATGATTTCGCAGGCACGAATCTTCGGCGCCCCCGAAAGCGTTCCGGCCGGAAGAACGGAAACAATGGTATCGACCGCGTCTTTGTCTTCCCGAATTCGGCCGCGGACCGTCGAGCCGATATGCATCACGTGGGAATAGCGTTCGATGCTTCTGTACTTTCCGATTTCGACCGTACCGAATTGCGAGAGGCGGCCCAGGTCGTTCCGCCCCAAATCGACGAGCATATCATGTTCGGCAAGTTCTTTCGGATCGGCCAGAAGCGCCTCTTCGAGCACCCTGTCTTCGGTTTCGGTTTTTCCGCGCGGCCGGGTTCCCGCCAGCGGGAAGGTGTGCAGAACGCCGTCTTCGAGTTTGACCAGCGTCTCGGGGGAGGAACCGGCGATTTCCACGTTATCGCCGGAAATGTAGAACATGTAAGGCGACGGGTTCTTGGTCCGAAGGAGTCGATAGGTGTCGAGAAGACTCCCTTCGGCCTCGGCGGTCAACCGGTTCGAAAGAACGACCTGGAAGATCTCGCCCTCGTAGATGTAATGCCGCCCCTTTTCGACCATCTCACAAAACTGCGCCTGGCTAAAGAGAGGCCGAAAATCGCTTTTGAGGCGTAGCGGCGGATTGTCGGCCGGCTCGGCACGGCGGATAAGCTCTTCCATCGTGTTGAGTTCTAAAAGCGCGGCACGGTAGTTCTCTTCCAGACCGTCGGTGTCGATGTTCACGATCATCGTGATCGTCTGGCGGAGATTGTCGAAGGCAATAATCTTATCAAAGAGCATCAGGTCGATGTCGTTGAATTTTTCTTCGTCTTCCCCGTCGAGTTTCAGAGAGGGTTCGGCATATTTGATCAAATCGTACGCGAAGTACCCCATCAGACCGCCGGTGAACGGGGGGAGCCCCGGAACGCGCGGACTTTTGTTCTCGACAAGGATCTTGCGGATATGTTCGGCCGGGTCGGCATCGGGAATCGTTACCGTGGTCCCGCTTCGCAGGCGAACCGTGCCGTCAATGCAGGTCAGTTCGAGTTTCGGGTCGTACCCCAGAAAAGTGTAACGGCCCCAGCGGGCAGAATCTTCAAGACTTTCAAGAATAAAGCAGTGCCGACTGACACGCTTGAGCGCGCGCATGACCTCGACGGGGGTACGGATGTCCGCGAGGATCGTCCGGGAAACCGGGACCGACCGATAATCGCGCGCGTACCCTTGCGCCTCTTCGAGCGAAGGATATGTTTTTTCTGCCATCACACACTTCCTTTCCTAGGAATCGTCCTATCCGGGCAATAAAAAAAGCCCTTGATCCGGTACGTAAACGTACACTGACCAAGGGCGAAATAGTTCCGCGGTGCCACCTTGATTTGCGGTTAAAAACCGCACGCTCTGCGGGGTACACTCATACCCCCGGCAACTAACGTATGCCCACACGTCGCATCTTTTCAATGCGCCCTCCGCGGTCCATTATGACGGCTCGTCTGCCGCGGGCATCTCACCGCCACCCGCTCTCTGTAAGCTCGTAATCCGCCTTTACTTCCGCTTCATCGGTTTCATTGCGCGTATTTTATAAGAAGCCGCGGGGTTGTCAAGCGGTAGGCGCGATTTTTTCGAAAAGGCACTACTCTATCGCTTCAAAAGCCTCTTTTCTTTTCTATTGGCATATATTGGCACGAAATTTGCTTGTTAATCTAATGACGGCTGCCAAAAGCGCAACACCCAGAATCAGCGGCACGGGCGGTCGTCTAGGAAGGAACAAAAACGATGATGAATTTTGATTTTGAGCGACTGACAAAAAAGTCTCAAGACGCGATTCGGCGCGCCCAGCAGATCGCCGTGGCGGCCGGGAACCCGGAAATCGGGGGACTACATCTTCTGGCGGCCCTTCTCGAAGAGACCGACGGAAATATCGCCCCGCTCCTGCAAGAGATCGGCGCCAATGTGGGAACGCTCAAACAGGTGGTCCATGACGAAACAAGCCATCTACCAAAAGCGTCCGGCGGAAGTACGCCCGGGATCGGTTCGGAACTGGCTCAGATCTTCAATAAATCAAACGAAGAGATGGCCGCCCTGACCGATGAATATATCTCGACCGAACATCTCCTGCTGGCTCTTTCCGAAGTTCCGGGAAAAGCAAAGGATATTCTCAAGCTCGCCGCGATCGATCGGACGAAAATCCTCGAAGCGCTCAGCCGCTTCCGCGGGCACCATCGTGTCTCGGACCCGGAACCGGAAGGGAAAATCCGTACCCTGAGCAAATACGGCACCGACCTGACCGACCGCGCCGCGCGGGGAAAACTCGATCCGGTGATCGGACGCGACGCGGAAATCCGCCGTGTCATACAAGTTCTTTCGCGCCGAACGAAGAACAACCCGGTCCTGATCGGGGAGCCGGGAGTGGGAAAAACGGCGATCGCCGAAGGACTTGCCCAGCGAGTGGTCGAAAACGATGTGCCGGAAAGTCTGAAGAACAAAAAGGTCATCGCGCTCGACCTCGGAGCCCTTGTCGCCGGAACGAAGTACCGCGGCGAGTTCGAAGAACGCCTCAAGGCTGTCCTCAAAGAGGTTGAGAGCGCCGGAGGCTCGGTGATCCTTTTCATCGACGAGTTACACACGGTTGTCGGAGCCGGCAACACCGAAGGGGGAGCCGATGCGGCCAACCTCCTCAAACCGGCGCTGGCACGGGGCGATCTGCGCTGTATCGGGGCAACAACGCTCGACGAGTACCGTAAATACATCGAAAAAGATGCCGCGCTCGAGCGGCGATTCCAGCCGATCTACGTCGGCGAGCCGACGGTTGACGACACTCTGGCGATTCTACGCGGGCTCAAATCCCGTTACGAAAGCCACCATAAAGGGGTCAAGATCATCGATTCGGCATTGGTCGCGGCGGCGGAACTGTCGCACCGCTACATCTCGGACCGATTCCTCCCCGACAAGGCCATCGACCTGATGGACGAGGCGATGAGTCGTCTGGCGATGGAATTGGGATCGGTTCCGACCGAAATCGACGAGATCCAGCGTCGTGTCGTGCAACTTGAACTTGCGGCCCGCCAGTTGCAAGACGAAACGGAACCGCACGCGGTCGAACGACTCAAAGAGATCGAAAAGGAAATCTCCGAAAAGAAAGCGGAACTGGCCATCCTCCGCACCCGTTGGGAGAAAGAAAAGAGCGGGATGGGGGGCGTGCATGAGATCCGAGAAAAGATCGCCAAAAACGATCAGCAGATCAAAGCTCTGAACAGGCAGATCCGGGAAGATCAGTCGCGCGGCAAACCATACGAGCATTATTTCGCGCAACTTTCCCTGCTCGACCAGGAAGGAAAAAAACTCCAAGAAGAGCTCGCCGGACTTGAAGCGTCCGAAGAAAAATCACAGAGCGGATCGGAAGAGCAGGTACCGAAACGTCTGCTCCGCCAAGTTGTCGGTCCGGAAGAAATCGCCGAAGTCGTCTCGCAATGGACGGGGATACCGGTCAGTAAGATGATGGAAACCGAAAAGGCGAAACTTCTCAAGCTCGAAGACCGTCTCCATGAACGGGTGATCGGGCAAGACGAAGCGGTCGATGCGGTCGCTAACGCGGTTCGCCGAAGTCGGAGCGGTTTGCAAGATCCGAACCGTCCGCTCGGTTCGTTCCTCTTCCTCGGTCCGACCGGGGTCGGGAAGACCGAACTGTGTAAAGCGCTTGCACTGACCCTCTTCGATGACGAAACCGCCATCGTGCGGATCGACATGAGCGAGTTTATGGAAAAGCATACCGTCTCGCGCCTGATCGGCGCCCCTCCGGGCTACGTCGGTTACGAAGAAGGGGGTATGCTGACCGAGGCGGTCCGTCGCCGTCCCTATTCGGTCATTCTCTTCGACGAAGTCGAAAAAGCGCATCGCGACGTTTTCAACGTCCTGTTGCAAGTTCTGGACGACGGTCGTTTGACCGACGGCCAGGGGCGAACGGTCGATTTTACGAACACGATCATCGTGATGACCTCGAACCTCGGCGGTCAGATGATCCGGGAGATCTCGGAAGGCGGCGGTTCGGCCGACGCGATCAAGAATGCGGTACAGGAAATCATTCGACAGCATTTCCTTCCCGAGTTCCTGAACCGAATCGATGAAACGATCATCTTCAAACCGCTGACGAAAGAGGAAATTCGTCAGATCGCCGAGCTCCAGCTCCGGAAACTGACAGGTCTGCTCGAAAAGCAGGGGATCGATTTCCGGTTCACCGACAAGGCAATCGACACGGTCACCGAATTGGGTTACGATGCCGTCTACGGGGCCCGTCCCCTGAAACGGGTAATTCAGCGGGAAATTCAGAACCCGTTGGCTCTCGAACTGTTGAAGAACCCTTCGAAAGATTTCGACGAAACCGGCAAGAAGATGACCTTCACCGTCGACTCCGACGGCGAAAAGTTCACGTTCGGAAAAGGGTAATCCCGGGATAGAACACTTTCCGATGCGATTGACCGCCAAGCGCGATGCGCGATCCCCCGACGGGTCGCGTTTCGCGCTTGTTTTTTCGTCTGTGTGTTATACTTCTCGCTTGTTTCGGAATTGGGCTCATCGAGGTTGATCCCCATCAAACCGGCCTCGAGGATGACGATGTCCGGCCTTTCCCGATCGATCAGTGTGTCGAGATCCCCGACCGTACGGAAGATCGGACGCAGGTCGACCGAGAGGAGTTCACGACACGCCGAGGCAAGGAACGGAATCACCGAACAGGAGTATGAATCGTGTATCAGAAGGATCTTTTTCTCGTTCGGCGGGTTATGATTCACCACACGGTGCAGTCCGAAATTGTTCCCGGTGTAGAGCAGAAAAAGGTCGGAATCGGGATCATCGAGCCGGGTCATGTCGAGGAGCGTCTCTCGAAACCCGCCCGTAACGAGGGATCGGCCCGCCTTGGTCTCCGATTCAACCGTGAACGAGGTGGGAAACTTCGGCGTGATGACCGGAAAATCGTCCGGCTCAAGATACCACGGACCGTAACTTGAAAAAAAAGTTCCGCGAAAAATCCCCGGGTAAATTACCGTCTCGTACCGATCCGGCGCAAAGAGATCGGCATCGAACGAAAACCCGTGTCGAACCCGCAAATGCTCGGCCAGTACCCCCGCGGTCCACAGCCCCGATTCGGGCCGGGTGTGATGGTCGGTTTTGAATGCTAACGCATGGTGGTCAAGTCCCTGTTGATGGAGGACGGCACGCAGATCGATCACGGCAACCTCTCGCTCTCGAAGTTTTCGTAAGAGGATATCCAGGTTTTCGTTGGTGTCGTCCGTGGCTCCGTAAGGAAGGAGCGGGTCGCGGGCACAGATCGCGTAGAGGGGGGGGAAATAGAGAAAAGGAATCCCACGCGCTTTCAGCCGTTCGCCGAGTCCGGCCACGGCATCGGCCAATCGATCGGACTGCGCGTCTTCGGTTTTGACGATGTGGTTGATCAGCGTGCCGTTTTCGAGCAGGTAGCGACCGTCTGTGTAACCGGAAACAAACCGTTTTCCGAGAAGATGTTGCACAACGCCGTACAGCGAGGTAAACATGTAGTTCCAGCCACCGCGCCCTTCAAGCAGAAAGCGTTCATCGTTCAGGAGCGCACGCGAGCGGAGCGGCACTTTTTTTTCGGAAAGTCGGGCCTTGTGTAAAAAATGCGCGGTAACGGCGTCGGGCGCGTCCTCATACCGACGTGTCAGCGTTTTCCACACGATTCGTCCCGCCGAGCCTGCAAGAAAAAACGTGGGAGAACAGAGCAAAGCCAAAAAGAAAACCGTAACCGCCCCGGAGAACCTCTCGTTCCCCGGCATCCTTTCCGGCCGTACAGCCTTCTCCGCTATCGTTTTTTCCGAACTCTCCGAAAGTTTCATCCTCTTTTCCTCTTTCGCCGACACATAAAACTCAGGACCTCGTTAAAAGTTGAAATAGATAAACGGCGCGTAACTGTTCCCGAGCAGGTAGGCAACCGAAAGCAGAAGGAGTACGCCGCGGACCGTCGCCGAAAAGAACGCGGTCCCCGGCATGGCGCCGAGACTCTCGCGAAAACGCGGAAGAACCGGCAGGGAAAACAGGAGACCGAATACGAAAAAGACCGCATGTTCCCGAAACCAGAAGACCGCCGCCGGGTCCCAAAGCGGAACGCCGGCCAGTCCGAACATCGTCCTCGCAAAGGCAACCCCGTGCGACAGGTCGTTCGACCGGAAGAAGACCCAGCCGAGAACAACGAAAAAGAGTAGGTAAAGATGCGCCGCCGGACCGAGCCGCTTCTCGAAACCGGTCAGTTTTTCCAGAGCGATCAAGACGAAATACATCAGGCCCCAGGCAACAAAGGTCAGGTTCGCCCCATGCCACAGGCCGGTCAGTCCCCAAACCACGAAGAGGTTAAAGAGGAGCCGCACCTTCGAGGAGACCCGACTCCCCCCCAGCGGAACATAGACGTAGTCGCGAAACCAAGCACCGAGCGAAATATGCCAACGACGCCAAAATTCGGACGCAGAGCGGGCGATGTAAGGATAATCGAAGTTTTCGGGAAGGGTAAACCCAAACATTTTGCCAAGCCCGACCGCCATATCCGAGTATCCCGAAAAATCAAAGTAGATCTGGAGGGTATAGGCCAAGGCCCCCATCCAGGCGGCCGCCACGGTCAGACGGTCGGTTCCGAAAGCGTAGTCGGCAACAAGCGCAAGGTTGTTCGCCAGGAGGACCTTTTTGGCCAGTCCGAAAATGAACCGCGAAACTCCTTCCGAAAAGCGGGCGAACGTCTCTTTCCGCCCGAGAATCTGATCGGCAAACATCGAGTACCGGACAATCGGCCCGGCAACGAGTTGGGGAAAGAGGGCAATATAGAGGCCGACCCGAAGCGGATTCTTCTGGGCGAGGGAAAAAGGCGCTCCGCTTTTTACACTCCGATAGACGTCGGTCACGTACGAAATCGCCTGAAACGTGAAAAACGAGATTCCGATCGGCAGAAGAATCCGCGGGATCGGAAGATCGGTGCCGAACAAGGCGTTAAAGGTCCGCAGGGTGAAGGTCAGATACTTGAACGTAAAGAGGATGGCAAGGTTAAAACCGAGGGCCAAGACAAGGATCGTCCCTGCCCGAGCGCGAAATCGGTCGATCCCCAACGCGAAGAGCCAGTTCCCCGCGATCGAGGCGATCAGGAGCAAAACAAAAGTCGGTTCCCCATACGCGTAGAAGGCAAGACTCGCCAGAAGGAGGAAAACGTTCCGGCTCTCACGCCGTCGTAACAAGACGTAATAGACGAAGAGTACGGCGGGGAGAAAAACGAAGAGGAAACTGTAACCGGAAAATACCATCGTTCTTTCTCGGGTGAAAGGAAACCTGAACCGGAAGGACAAACCTTTCCCCGCTCATCGGCAACACCGCGATCCACGATCATACCGAGAAAAACGGAAAAATTCAAGTCGGCGCCCCGCATCTCGCGGGGAATCCGTTTTCTTCCAACGGATCAAACTTACGCAAACGCTCTATGCTACCCATCCGGATGCAGAGGGCGATTCCCCGTTATAACCGTAAAACCGGGAACTCCGCCCGAAATTATTATTAAAAAGAGGCTCGAATCGGACACGTAGCTTGGGCCTCCCCCCGTCTCATAGGGCAGGGGTGTGAAAATCCATCTTGACTGAAAGCCAAAAAAGGGTATTTTATAGCAGTATGGAATATCACGCATCTAGGGGGCAACTTGTTTCCCGCTCTCTTGCCTTTATAGGTTAGGAAGACCATCAATTGCTATGAAATCGGGTTTGACGCTCCGCAATATGGCGGAAACGGTACCGCTCCTTGATCTGAAGCGGCAGCACGAGGATCTCAAAGTTTTAATGGCCGAAGTCCTGGTCAACGTCAACGAAAGCGGAATATTCGTTCTCGGGCCGGAAGTCAAAAAGCTTGAACGGGGAATCGCCTCTTACCACAATACGGTGTACGGTGTCGGTTGCGCTTCGGGGAGTGACTCGCTACTCCTCTCGCTGATGGCCGCAAAGATTGGTCCCGGAGACGAAGTGATTGTCCCTTCCTTCACTTTTTTCGCCACGGCCAGTTGCGTCGCCCGTCTCGGGGCAACGCCTATCTTCGCCGATATCGACCCGGTAACTTTCAACCTCGACCCCAAAGACGTTGAGGCGAAGATCTCCCCCCGCACCCGCGCGATTATCCCGGTTCATCTCTACGGGCAAATGGCCGATATGCGGGCTTTCCGCCGCATGACGCACGAACATCCGGATGTCGGGCGTCGCCAAATCCTCCTGGTCGAAGACTCGGCGCAGTCGATTGGCGCCAAACTCGACGGAATTCCGACCGGGAATTGGGGTGATATCGCTTGTCTGAGCTTCTATCCGACGAAAAACCTCGGCGGAGTCGGCGACGGCGGGATGATGATGACCAACAGCAAACGGTGGGCCTCCCGCCTGCGTCTTTTACGGGTCCATGGGATGGAACCACGCTACTTCCACCAGGAAATCGGAATCAACAGCCGTCTCGACTCTTATCAGGCCGCGGTCCTCAACATCAAGCTCCGACATTTGCCCAAGTGGACGGAAACACGTCGTCGCAACGCCGAACTTTACCGCCGATTCTTTACCGAAGCCGAACTCGACGACGTAATCACCCTGCCGACCGAACTGCCCGACCGTTACCATGTCTGGAATCAGTTCGTGATTCGGGTCCATGACGGCTTGCGTGACGAACTCCGCGCGGAACTGAGCGAAAAGAAAATCGGTACCGATATCTACTACCCGTTCGGTCTGCACGAACAGGAATGTTTCGAATACCTCGGCTACGCGCCGAAGGACCTGCCGGTAACCTACAACATCTGCCGCGAAGTTCTCGCCCTGCCGATGTTCGCCGATCTGCGCGAAGACGAAGTCTGGACGGTCGTCGAACGGATCCGCTGCTTCTACGCCAACAACCCTCGTCGGAAATCCCATCCGGCGGTCTCGGTGCGCGAGGCCATCTGACCGGTTCTCTTCCGTTTCATCTCCGACGGCTTTTCTGCCACCCGGCAGGAAAGCCGTTTTTACTTTTCCGGTATCCCCGCCGTTTTTCGACCTTCCCGCATCGATGTTCAAAACCATCGCAAAACGAGCGGGAAAGGGTGAGAGAGTCCGATTATTGCTCTGGAGACCGCGGCAAAAAAAGATTACACTCCCGCGGAAAAAATCAGGTCCGATACCCCCCCGACAGAGGGGGTGAGCCCAAGAGTCGAACGATTCACCCTTTCGTGCCCCCTTCCTCCCCATTCGGGCGGAACGAAATCGGCGCGGAACCGTAAGGAAGTTTTTGATGAAAAAAGGAATATGTGCTATTTTCACTTCGCCGATCCTCTGGGGCGGCGCCGCATGTTTCGGATTCTACACGCTGATCCGGCGCGGAATCATCCACGATGAACTGATTGTCCGCTATACTGCCGGACATCCGATCGAATATGCAACGGTTGCCCTCTTTTTCATCGGGATGGTCAGTCTCTTCTTCAAGTATCTGCGGATCGTCGGACAGCGCCGTCGTCTGCGGCTCGGACTGATTTTTCCGCCGATCAAGGCCGAAAGAGAGATGATCTCCGAGGCCGCGGGCTACCTCGAAACCCTGAAAAAGGCCGCGTCGGTTCGGGGCGAATCGCTTCATATCAGCCGACTGCGCCGCGCGCTCGGATTTCTCCGGGCGGGGGGGCGTGTCGACGATCTCGATCAGGAGCTCCGCTGCCTGGCCGATGACGACATGATGGCGGCCGAAAGCGACTACGGGATGGTAAAGATGTTCATCTGGGCGATTCCGATCCTCGGATTTCTCGGAACGGTGATCGGAATCACCGCCGCCCTCGGAAATCTCAACCTGACAGAACTCGAAACAACCGGCAAACTCCTCGCCGCGGGGCTTAAAATCGCGTTCGACACCACAGCGTTGGCCCTTTCGCTCGTTTTCGTCCTCTACTTCACGCAGTATTTCGTGCAGCGTGCCGAGTCGAATTTCTTTGCACGGATCGACCGCCTCGTCGACCGAGAACTTCGGGGACGGTTCCGCCCGGCTTCCTCACCGCTCGAGCAGGAAGAACTTAACGCCAGCCGCCGTATCCTGAAATCGGTGGTCGAGTCGTTCGACGAGGTGATGAACCGCCAGACCGAAATCTGGGGAAAGGCAATGAAAAACGTCGCGGCGCAAAGCGGCGAGATCATTCAAAAGGGAGCGAACCAGATCAGACTCTCGCTCGGCAACGCGTTGGACGAAAGCCTCCACAAACATGCCGAACTGATTACCCGCGGCGAAGCGGAATTCTTCCGTGAAATGGTCTCTCCGGTCATTCAATCGATGCGCGACCATTTGGGCGCGATCGCCGACCTCCGCAGCCAGATGGTCGAGGAAACAAAGGTTGTGCGGGAACTCCTGCACGCCAACGGCGAAATCGCACGTCTCGAAGATCGGCTCAACCAGAATCTCCGCGCCCTGGCCGAAACGGGAAGTTTTACCGAAACGGTCAACGCTCTGGCAGCCGCAATTCACCTGCTGAACGGACGCCTGAAAGGTTCGGCCGCGGAAAATGAGGGGCGGCTCAAGAGTCTGCTCGAAAAGACACGAAATAAGTTCACCGAACCGGAAACGATTCAGTTCCCGAACTCTCACACGTCGACGGAAAGCGAAACTCCCGCTGAGGCCGATCCGCCGACCTATTCGATCCGAACCCCGAAACCGGGGGCAGGATTCTGGGGGAAGAAGGCGAAATCGGCATGATCGGTGGTCGGCGTTCACGAAGAGACCAAGGTCCGACCGTCAGTCTCTTTCCGTTCCTGGCGGTGCTCCTCTGCACGATGGGGATGCTCATCATGCTCCTCGTGCTGATCGGGCGCGATACGGCCGATCGGGAAATGGTTGTCGCCCAAGAAGCTCGATCGAACGACCCCCTCTTCTCCGAAGAGGTCCTCGCAGAACTCGGCGACAAGCAGGCTACCGCAACGACTCCGACCGAAGAGGCCCTTTCCCCCTCGGAAGCGGAACAGCTCTCTTCCGAAGACGAGCAACTCTACGAAGAGTATATGCGCACCTACGGAGCGATGGATCCCGACGAAATCGACTCGCAGCTGGAATCGGCGGAGTGGTTCCTGAATGAACTGAAAGGGGTTCGTGAACGAACCGAAACGGAACTAACCGAAGAACGTGCCAGACTTGCCGAGGCGGAAGCCGCCATCGCCAAACTCGTCGCCGAGATCATTGAACTGAACGAGCAGGCACTCTCCCTTTCCGAGGAGATCCCCTCGGAAGAGGATGCCGACGGGCTTCGGCAAGAAATCGACACGAAGGCGGAAGAGATCGTCAATCTGAACCGGCAGATCGAAGAGTTGCGGGAAAAAGCAAAAAATGACGAAACGAAACCCACCTACGCGATTCTCCCCTACCGGGGGAAATCGGGCACATTCCGCCGCCCGCTCTATATCGAGTGCGACGAAAACGGGATCCGGCTCATGCCCGAACGGGTTCAGTTCATTCCCGAAGATTTCCTGGTCGCCAAATATCCGGGGAACCCCTTCGACGCCGGGCTACGTGCCGCGCGCCAGTACTATATTGAAAAGGGGGAAGGAAGTCGCGACAACGAACCGTATCCTCTGTTGATTCTCAAGCCGGAATCGGCCCAACAGTATTATATTGCCAGGGCGGCGCTCGCCTCGTGGGGTGGAGATTTCGGCTATGAATTCGTCGAAGGCGACGCCGAGATCGACTACCCGCGCCCCGATCCGGAACTGAAACGCCGGGTCGAAGAACAGGTCGCGATGGCACGCGTGCGGCTCGCCGGTCCGATCGCGGTACTCCTCAACGAACTGGAAGCCAACGGAAACTACGTACGGTTTGACACCGACGACGGGGAAGGCGCGATAAGCGGCGAAGGCTCGGGTAATCGATCCGAAGGCGGCTGGGGCGGCGACGCGGGGGAAAGTTTCGCTTCCCGGCTCGGGCCGCATGTTCGGCTCGAATCCCCGGGAACCGGTCCGACCGCCGGTTCGTACGAAAGAGGCCCTTCCGAAGGAATCGCGCCTGAAAATAACGGAAGCGGAAAAGATGGCGGTTACCGGGCGGCTCCGGTCGACGGAAACCACGCCGCATCCGGTCTTACGGCCGGAGGCGGTGCCGACGCACTCGATCCGTCGGAGATTCATATGCCGGAGGGCCCGGCCGACGCGGTCGATGTGGGGCAACTCGCTGCGATGGGCCTGCCGCCCGAAGAAAAAATCGGTATCTTCCCTTCCGGCCAAGAACCCCTTCTCGGTCCGGAAACATCTACCGATCGGAACGCGCTCGCCGCACAGGCACCAACTCCGGCTTCGGCCCCCGATGGGGTTTCCTCCGAACTTACGGACGAAAACCTCCCTCCTCCCACCAAAATCGCGTTCACGGAAGACGGTATCAACCCCGAGGAAACCGAAAGCAGCGGCAGCGAACAGAGTCTCCCTGCGGCGACCGCTGCCGACGGCGGTACCATCTATGCCCAGGGAGATCGCCCCTACACGGCGTTTCCGACCGCAGGTGAGGCCGTAACCCTCTTTGCCGAGGCGACACCAAAAAGCGAAGTGCCAACGAGCGACCCCAATGCGCCGGCAATCGACCCGCGCGAGACGGTCGGAAACACAACCTTCCGGAACGGAGCGGCCGGAAGTAAAACCCCCGCTCCGGAAGGAGCCGAGTCGGTCTCGGCCGACGCGCTGCAGCGGGAAAACGACCCGGGGAAAAACGTTCCGAAAGAACCGAAGGTCAAAGCCCAACGCGATAAACGCGCCATCAACCTGGCCGAAGAGATGAAAAAGCCGAGCCAAACCTCGATCGAACGACCCGTCACGGTAGTCTGCGGTGCCGACACGGTTCTCTTCCCGGCACAAGCGGGGAACCGAGATCCCAAAACACTCGCGTTTCGCTCCTCCGAAGACGAACAGGCGATTCTTGAAACGATTGTCGCCTGTGTTCGGGGCTGGCGTGCGGCGGGAAAGGATATGTACTGGTCGCCCTGGGTCCGGATCAAGGTCGAGTCGGGCGGAGACGAGACGGCTCGGCGCCTCTCGAACCTGATGCGCTCACAGCGGGTTCGGGTCGAACAGATCGGCGGGGAAGAGCCATGAGAAGATATGTCCGTCATCGCAAAAGCGAGGCGCCACCCATCGGGGAAGATTCGTTTCTCGACGTCATCTCGAACATGGTCGGAATTATGATCATCCTCGTGATGGTGGCGGGTGTCCGGGTCGGCAACGTCATCGACACCCCCGCGCCACAGACCGCTCCGGCGGTGTCGGCGTCGGCCTCGTCGACGCAGACCGACCGACTCCCTGTGGCCGAGTCCTTTTTAGCCTCTCCTCCCGCAGAAAAGCCGTTTGCCGAAGAGAACGTCGTGAGCAAAACACGGTATGTCGAGGCAATGAAAGAATTCTCCCGACTGCGGGAAGACGGACTGGCGCTAAAAACCGAGGTTAATCGGCTCAACGAGCAGATGGTCAATGTCAAAAACGAAGCTGCGGGAGCCGAAGCCGAATACCGCGGACTGACCGCCGAGATCGCCGCGGCCGAAGCTGCGGTCGAACGGGCCGGGCGCGAAAAAACCGACTCTGAACAGGCAAGGTTGCAACAGGCCTCCGAACTGCGACGCCTCGACGCCGAAAGCAATCGACTGAAAGCCGAGGTCCAACGCCTGGCTGAAACCCGCCCGAAAGCGAAACTCCTTGAAAACATGCCGACCCCGCTGACCAAAAAGGTGGAAGGAAGCGAGGGGGTCTTTGCACTGCGCGGCGAAAAGATTTCGCATGTGCCGATCAGTTACTTCGCCGAACGGGTTCGCGGATACTTCCGAACGATTCGTGACCTCGAAAAGGGGAGTTTTCAGGAAGAATTCGGCCCTTATGAAGGGTACACGTTCCGGTTTCGGTGCTCTCTTCATAAAGTGCATGCCGACGACGGGCGGATTCTGATGAATGTCGTCTTCGATGAAGGGGAGTTTATCCCAAACCCGGAAATCGGCGAGACGTGGGAGACTGCGGTGCGGGAAGAGTCGGAATTTCGGAAGAAACTCGCCATGTACCTCCGATCGTCGAGCGTAATCACCCTTTCGGTCTACCCCGATTCGTTCGCGCTTCTGCGAGAAGTGAAGAAATTCCTCCTCGAAAACGACTACACCATCGCCATTCGGCCGATGCCGAGCGACAAAAATATCATCATTTCCCCGAACGGTAGCGAGTCAACTACCTATTAAAACCGTTTTTTTATTAAAAATCCGCAAAATCGGCAATTTCGTTTTCACCCTCAACCCATATATTGCCGAATATAACGAAGGACGCATTAATAAGGGCACTCCCGAGACGGAAGGTCCACAGAAAATGGTCAAGGATGATGAAATGAAAAAAATGAGTTTTCGATTGGTAAGTTGCGGATACCTGGCGGCTGCGCTTCTTTTCGTTTCCGGCTGCATCGGTGTACCCGGCCCTTCGTTGGGAATTTTCAGTATTCCGGTTCCCGTTAGCCCTTATTTCCAGGGTGCCTACGAAGACATGGCCTTTGAAAAGGACCGTTATCAACAGATTCCGATTCTTCCGCCGATCACCGAGGACATTCCCGCAGGGCTCGATGAACCTTCGGATGATGAAGTCATGCGTCTCCTCGAAAAGGCCAAACCGAACAGCGGCGGGATTCCGTTCCTGGAAACGCGCTACCGCAACAATGTCAAAATTATCAAGGAGCTGATCGCCGACTACGTCGATCCGCCCCGTTTTTTCCCGCTCGTCGGTCCGGTCCAGGTCCATCACACGCACTATAAGTGCACGATCTACTATGAACAGACGATCCGCGTCGGCTGGCCGATTCCTTACACCATCAAAAAACTGGACGGCTCGGAAGTAATCTATATCGATAAAGACCACCTCCACGCGGTCGGAGCCCCGCACCAGAGCGAGGATATCCAGGCCGCCATGAAATGACGAAGGCCGAACAACCGGGGTACTGCCTCCTTGGGGGAAATGAAGGGACGCGACGCGGGTAGGCGACGCGTCCTTTCTGTTTTACCTGTCAAAACCGCCCTCAAACCTTTCCCCTTTTCCCCATTCTTTTTAACCCCTCTCGACACAGTAGCGAAAATTTAGTAAGATGGTCGGCGGGAGTTCCTGTTTATCGATTCAAAATTTAAATTTTGAGGGAAAGTCTATGACTTTTCGGTTCCGGCGAGGCGGCTTTTCTCGCGGGAGAGTCGGCCTGTCCGCTCTTCTTCCGCTGCTGGGGGTATTATTCTTTCTTTCGGCCGTGGGAATTGCCCCTATTTTGCCGAATTTTTCCGAAACAACGGGTGTTCTCCTGGCGCAGTCCGAGCAATCCCAGTACCAGTCGGCGTACAATCTCTACCTTCAGGCGGCAGCGCTCCCGTCAAACAGCCCTCAACGGGTACAGGCCTGGAACAACGTCATCGACGCGTTCCAAGGTTTTATCAATCGTTATCCCAACTCGGCAAGACGGAACAACGCGGAACTCTTCCTCGGCTACTCCTACCTGATGCGTAACGGCTACGTCGACGCCAACGACAACGCCAGGGGGCGGGAACATCTCGACTACATCATACGGCAGGGGAAAAAGGACGGGAACGAAGACGCATACCGAAAAGCGCTTTTGCAGTACGCCTACTCCTATTTCAGCGTTATGGACTACGGTAACGCGATCCTGCATTTGGAAAAGTTTATTGCCGAATTCCCGAACAGCGACGACCTGCAATATGCCTACTACTACGCCGGGGTTAGTGAGGCAAACCTCGGTCGCTATACCAAGGCGAGGGAATATTTTCAAACCTGTCTGAACCGATTCCCGAACGGTGCGCGTCGTGACCTTTGCCTCATCGAACAGGCTGCTGCCGACGGACGTACAGGGAACTACAACCGGGCCGACCAGGAGTTCGCCCGCCTGGCGATGGATCCGAGTTATCAGTTCGCGAAACGTGCGTCGATCCAACGAGCTTACCTGAGAGTCCTCCAAGGGGATTTCGAAGGGGCAATCCGGTTGATGGACCAGTTCATTCGAAGTAACGAAAACGACTCGGCCAACAAGAAGCTGATCCAAGAAGCCTACGGATACGAGGCGTACTGCTATCTGCGCCTTGGGCGGTACGACGACGGTCTGCGAGCGATTGCCCAGATCGAACAGATGACCTCGGGCCTGACTCCCCAGGTCGCCTACTTGAAGATCCAGCTTCTGACCAAACTCGGACGTTTCGATGAAGCATACGCGCTCCTGCGTCAGATACAGTATTCCGTAATGAGCCTGGCCAACTCCGACATCATCCCCTACTACGATTCGACCATTCGGCTCGGGCAAGGCGACTACGACTACGCCATTCGGGAAGTGCTCGGTTTCGCCAATCTCTTGCCGAGCCCGAGCAATCCGGACCAGTACGACGTCTACTACTTCGATACGAACCGGGCGAACTCGTCCACGAAACTCTCGCCGCAAGATTATGTCAACGCCTGCGGCAACCTGATTTTAGCCTACGCCAGCCGTTATGCCCTATCCCGGAATCCCCAAGATGACGCCAACCAACAGGCGGTCTTTCAGGCAGTCTATCGGTATGCCTCGAGACAAACCGATCCGGTCCTGTTGAAAATCGTCGAGAGGATCGATCGCGAACGGCAGGAAGCCCTCCTGAATCCGATCGGCGCGACTTATGCCAGAAATAACGCCGGAGCGAACCTCGGCGGTTCGGGCAATGAGCACAATAACTACGTCGCCCAAGGGGGCGGAGCTTATCCAAGCCGTCCGAACCTTTACGCAAACCTCTCCCCGACATCGAGGAACACCCTCTCGCCCAGTTCCGGGCAACTCGCCCCGAATCTTTACGCGGGGGGCGGTTATCAGCCGCAGGGGCAATCCGGGTCATCGGCGATAAACGCCGGAACCAGTCCGTCCGTCTGGCAGAACCCCCTCCCCGGCACGTCGTCGCAACCGGGCGAAGCAACAACGACCGATATAGCGACCAAGCAGGGAAATGCCGAACGGGCCGCGCCGACTCTCACCGAAGAAGACGCCAAGGCCATGCTCAAAAAGGCAACCGACCTTTATGAGGGGAACCGTCTTGACGACGCCAACGATGAACTGCTCAATCTCATGACCGGTTCCGAGACCCTCTGGTCCGACTACCCTCGGCTCGCCTCGACGGCGGCGCTTCTGCGTGCCAATATTCTCTTCGAACTGAAAGAGTACGACGAGGGGCAAACCGTCTGCGATATGCTCATCAAGATGGCACCCAATTCTCCTGAAGCGGTCGATGCCTGTTATTACTGCGGGTATCGGGCCGACTATTACGGGAGGAACGCCAAAGCGATCGAGTACCTGCAAACCGCGGTCGACTCGCCGCACGATGGGCACTTTATGCCCGAGTGTTACTATCTGCTCGCCTGGAACGAGTGGGAACGGAAAAACACCGACCTGGCAGAAAAACATTTCGCCAAAATTTACCGCGACTATACGGGATCTCTTTACTGGAGCAACGCCGCCTGGGCGTATGCCGATATCAAATACCAAAATCGGGATTTTGTCGCTGCCGAAAAGATCGTCAACGATGCCCTGGCCGCCGGGCCCGACGAGTCGATTGTCGATCGGCTTCTCCTCCTGAAGGGGGAGATCGCACTCAAAAGCCCCGACTTTGTCAAAGCGCGCACCGCCTACATGACGATTATCAAGGAATACCCTCAGAGTCCCCTCCGCCGGGTTGCGCTGAACCGTATGCAGAATATCGAAGAACTGAGCGCGGATTACTGTGGTACTCCGGCCGACGAACCGACAGGCGTCGGCAGGTGATCGGCGCCCCCCTTTTGTATGGGCTTTCCCGACAGTTCGATTTTCTTGGCAAGGTGTCACGATGAACATCTCGATTCTCGCGAAGAGTTTCGGCGGATCCCTTTTCCGCCGCTCGGGAAAAAACGGCTCGGCGGCTGCCGAGCTTTTCCTTTTTCTTCTCCCCACCCTCTCTTTCCTCCCGACCCTGACCGCACAGGAGACGTACCGTTCCGCCGAAGAAACACGTCCGCCGCGGGAACTTCGTGTCGTCTGCAAGACGGTCTACCCGCGTGAAACCACTCTCTATGAATTTTCGAACGGTCTGACTCTTTTCATTCGAAAGACCGACGGTGACCTGGCAACGGTTCGGGCGTATATCAAGAATACCGGCAGCGTCAACGAACGTCGCTTCCTCGGCAGCGGGATCAGCCACCTGACCGAGCATATCGTCTGTGGGGGAAGCACCATCAAGCGGAAAGAAGAAGAAACACGCCAAATTCTCGATCGGCTCGGCGGAAGCTTCAACGCAGCCACCGGGAAATTCACCACTTCGTACCATATCGACTGTTCGACCGAAACCGTGTCGACCGCCATTGAACTGATGGCCGACTGGCTGACGCATTGCGCTGTCGACCCCAACGAATTTGCCCGCGAAAAACGCGTGATTCTCCAGGAACTGGCCGACGCCGAAAATGACCCGGAAAGTATTACCGGCAACCTTCTCCTGAAAACGGTCTACCGCGAAAACCCCTGCCGACACCCGATCGGCGGGTATCTCGACCTGTTCTTGAACCTGACGCGCGACGATGTCAAACAATTTTATGACAAACACTACACACCAAACAACACTCTCTTTCTTGTCGCGGGAAACGTACGCGAAGAAGAAATCGTCGGGCAACTGACCCGCCTTTATCAGGACGTGCCGCGCGGCGAAGAGCTCGAACCGGAATCTTACACCGAGCCGCAACAGATTGCCCCGCGCGAGGCGGTTCGTGAGACGGCGGGTCAAATGTTCCGACTCTTGCTGGCCTGGCCAACCGTCTCGATCGACGATGCCGACCTCTGTCCGCTCGACGTCCTTGCCGTCTTATTGGCCGGAGGAGCTTCGGGAAGGCTCGATCGAAAACTAAAAGACGAAAAACAACTCGGATTCTCTTACGATGCCGCCTCGGTGACCCCCTCGTCGACTCCGGGCTTTTTCCTGATCCGCGCCGAGACACGTCCCGAAGAGCTCGCTGCGGTACAGACGGCGATTCTTGACCTGTTGCGACAACTTTCCGAGGTCGCCGTTTCGAACGAAGAACTTACCCGCGCAAAGAAGATCACCGAATCGGAATTCATTCGCAGTCGCGAAACGCTCGCGGCTTCCTCCGACATGTGTGTAATAAACTATATTCTTACCGGCAATCCCGATTTCGACGAGACGTATCTCGAGGAAATCCGAAAAGTCTCTCCCGCCGACATTACCCGTGTCGCGCGTACCTATTTCAGGCCGGAACGACAAAATCGGGTTCTCATCGCGCCGCCGGGTCTCTCGCCGACCTCAATCACGCAGACTCGGAACCGTCCCGATTCCGGTATCGAAGGATTTCATCTCCAAGGAAATGACCTACGGGTTTTGGCAAAGCGTTCCTCGGCCCTTCCGATTGTCACGGTGCAGATATATGCGCTCGGGGGCTCTCTTGCCGAGTCCGAAGAGACAGCCGGCCGCTGCGCGATGCTTGCGGCGATGCTCGACAAAGGGTCCGAACACTACCAAAAGAATACCATCGAAAATTATTTCGACTCAATCGGCGGTGAGGTTTCGTTTTACGGGGGCCGTAACACACTCGTGGCCGAAATGACGGTCCTCAAAGGGGACTTCAAGGAAGCGCTGACCGTACTGGCCGATATGTTCCTCCGCCCCGGCTTTCCCGATAACGAGTTCCAAAAGGTGAAAAAGAATCAACAAGAAAAAATCCTCTCCTTGCAAGGCTCTCCCACCAACACGGTTTTTATGCTCTTTTCCGACGTGCTGCCGGCCACAACGCCGTATCATCTGCGTATCGACGGTACCGCCGAGAGTATCGGCAAGATTCGGCTCGATGACCTGCGACGCCTGCACCGGCAGCTCTTGGAACCGGATCGTATGATTATCGCGGTTTTCGGCGACATCGATACCGAGGAGGCCGTTTACGCCGTCAAAGAGCGTTTCTCGGTCGTACCGCGCTCGGGCAATCCGATCCCGATCCCGTTTGACAGAAGCAATCGGTTTGTCAGTCAGCCCGACGAACACCGACGGTTTGAAAGCGAAACCGGGCTGGGGATCATTGCCTGGCCGACGGTCAGTATCAGCAATGAAAAAGAGTATGCGGCTCTAACTGTGCTTCAGGGGGTGTTGGGGGGTTACGGCGCACCCGGCGGGCGGCTCTTTAAGGAACTGCGCGAAGCGGGCCTCGTTTACCGACTACATTTCGGGCAACTGACCGGACCGGCCCCCGGTTATATGTACGCCTTTTTCGAGACCGCACCCGATAAGATCAGCGAGGTTTTCGACCGAATCGAAAAAGGGATTGAACCGGTCAAGGGTGGCGACCTGCCGGAAGACGAGCTGAACCGCGTCAAGGAACAGATCGTCGCGTTCCGCCCGCGTGAACTCGAAACGCTCGCCGATCAGGCACAACATGCCGCGCTCGACGACCTGTACGGTCTCGGTTACAAATACGAACAGGGGTTCACCCGGCGAATCAAAGATGTCTCACGCGACGAGGTGATCGCCGCGGCGCAGAAGTATCTCACGCGTCCGGCCAAGGTTTCGATCAGTGGGAACGAAACGCGAGACAAGAAATAAACCCGCCTTTACGGCCGTGTAACATTTGCCGGCATCAGGAGGACTCTTTCCAGGCGTCGACCAGTTTGCGCAGTTCCCTGATGTAGTCGGGCGTCGTTCCGCAGCATCCACCGAGGAACGAAACCCCTTCTTCGAGAAGTCGGGCTGCCGCCGCGGCGAACCCTTCGGGCGTTTGATCGTAGAAAACCTTTTCCCCTTCCACACGCGGAAGCCCGGCGTTCCCCTTCATCCAAACCGGCAGATCCGAGGCGGCGCGATACCGTCGGCAAATCGGCAGGAATCCGTCGATCCCCTGACCGCAGTTCGAACCGAGAATATCGGCGCCAGCTTCGGTCATTACGGCAACCGCCTGTTCCGGGGTTGTCCCCATCATTGTTCGATCCTTCTTCTTCCCGGCACCGAACGTCATGCTCGCGGCGACGGGAAGTCCCGTCGATTTAGACGCCGCAATGGCCTCTTTGATCTCGGCCGGATCGCTCATCGTCTCAATCGCGATCCCGTCGGCACCGCCGGCGGCCATTGCCTCGGCCTGCACTTGAAACGCCTCGCGCAACGATTCGCTCGTCTCTTGCCCCATCATGAGCATGATGCCGGTCGGCCCCATCGAACCGAAAACCCGCACCGGACGCCCCGATGCGGCGGCGGCCTTTTTTGCGATTTCGACACCTCGCCTGTTCACTTCGGCAACTTTATCGGCAGCACCGTGTCGCGCCAGGAGGAATCGGTTCGCACCGAACGTGTTGGTCAGAATGATATCGCTTCCGGCGGCCGCATAGGCGGCGGCAACCTCGCCAACCTTTTCCGGATTCGTCAGATTCCAGAGATCGGGGGCCTCCCCGACCGGAAGCCCGAGAAGTTGAAGTTGTGTTCCCAAACCTCCGTCAAGAACCAAAGGACCGTCTGCAAGCCACGTTGCGATTGTTTCGTTCATTCCCTATTCCTTCCGCACCGGGTTTTCCCGACGCTCTTTGTGTGATTTTTCCTTATGGGGCATTTCATTCCGCAATGTCACCAAGCATGCGCAGGACCGACTCTGCTCGGATCAGATCCTCGGGGACGGTGATTTTGATGTTCGTTCGTTCCCCCGGCACCAGACGGGGTTTTACCCCTATCGTCTCGAGAAGCTCGGCATCGTCGGTCGGCACGCGCTGCGTGTGGCGGGAGTGAATCGCCGTGCGATAAAGTTCCGTTTCGAAGACTTGGGGAGTCTGGGCTTCCCAGAGGAGGTCGCGCGGAACCGTTCGGTCGACAAAGAGAAACCCCTCGTCGGTCCGCCGACTCCTTTTGACGGTCCCGAAAATAGGCACCGCGGGGATCGCAGCACGCGACTCGATGGCCGCCCGAAAAACGGCCTCGATCGTCCGCGCCGAGACACAGGGACGCGCCGCGTCGTGGATCGCCACGTAGTCGGCTTGGGGGGAGACCATCCTCAAACCGTTTTCGACCGAAAGGCAGCGTTCTTTCCCCCCGGCCACCACTTCCACACCGAGCCGCCGCAGGTCACTTTCGAAAAAGCGGCGCACGTCGTCGGCATCTTCGGGTGAGGTGACCAAGATCATCTGCATGACATCGGGATGACGGGCAAACCGTTCCGCAGACCAGAGCCAGACAGCTTTCCCCGCCAGAAAGACAAATGGCTTTTTCTCCCGGAACGACCCGACCGCGTGGCCGGCAGCGAATCGTGTACCCTGACCCGCGGCGGGAAAAATAACGGCAAACTTCGGCATGAACTATTCCGCCATCACTTCCATGGAAATCTCGACACGTCCGAACGGCGCGCTGACCTGAATCCCGGCCACGCGGTCGCGTATCCGCTCAACCGCAACGCGGGCGATTTCGATTCCCGTTTTTACCTGATCCTCTTTCGAGCCGGCCGAGGCGGCCTCCATCCGGTGCATGATCTCATCGGGAATCACCACCCCGGGCACTTCACGCCCCATGAAGACGGCGTTACGATAACTTGTCAGGGGCCAAACTCCGGCAATGATCGCGATCGGCAGGTCACCGATCTCATCAAGGAAGCGCAACAGAGCGTCCGGATCGAACACCGGCTGGGTGATCGCGAAATGCGCCCCCGCTTCGATCTTGAGGCGAAACCGTTCGATTTCGCGCGATCGGTTCAGTGCCGTCGGGTCGAGCCCGACTCCGATCACGGCGTCGGTCGCCGGTTCGATCGATCCGGCTCCCAAATCGACACCGCGATTCAGACGCGTCTGCAATTCACACAAACCGATCGCATCGGTATCAAAAACCCCTGTCGCGTTCGGATAGTTCCCGAGTTTCGGCGGGTCTCCCGTGATAAAGAGGATGTTCCGAATTTTATACAGGGCACACGCCAAGAGCTCGGACTGCATACCGATCAGGTTTCGGTCACGGCAACAGAAGTGAAGGATCGGTTCAATTCCGACCTTTTCAATGATCTGTTGAGCCACCGCGATATTCGCAATACGCGACGAGGCTCGAGGTCCGTCGGGAAGATTGATCGCATCGATTCCAAATTCGGCGAGCGACTTTGTCTTGGCAAGGGTCTGGGTCAGATCGTAGCCGCTGGGAGGGGTCAGCTCGACGGTGCGGATCCAATCCCCCGACGCGATTTTCGCCGCCAGGCACGTTCGCCCGGCAAACGGTGATTCTTCCCGGACGGGAAAGGGCGTTTCGGTTACGGGGGCCTCCGCCGCATACCGTTGTCTGCTCTTGACCAGCGGCTTAACCATCTTAACGATTTCGGCGATATGATCGGCGGTCGTTCCGCAACAGCCGCCGATACCGGAAACACCGTAATCGAGATATTCCATCGCGTAGGTGGCAATATATTCCGGCGAACAGTAGTAGATTAGGCGACCTTCAAACGGCTTGGGATACCCGGCGTTCGGCCGGACTACCAATGGGAAACGTGTGAGTTTCATCGCCGTCTCGACCGCCGCGAGCATCTCGGCCGGGTCTCGGCCGCAATTCAGACCGACGGCAAAGGGGGAAATCGAGGCTTCCTCGGCTCGTGCGAAAAGACGGCCGAGCTCCTCTTCGAGCTCTTCGTCGCTTTCCGGCGGTGCAAACGAAAGCATGTAGGGAACCGACCCCGCGAGCGCGGCAGCGGCGACCGCCGCCGCGACCTGTTCCGGAGTCCGGAGCGTTTCGAACAGGATGAAGTCGGAACCCCCTTCGCGCAACGCCGCAACCTGTTCCGCCAAGATTTCGGCCGACTCGTCGAGGGAGCGCCCCACACCTTCGTCGAGGATCGGACCGACCGATCCGGCCACCAGCGCGACCGACTCGTGTGTGTTTTGGTCAATCGGCGCGGCCGCACTCCGGGCAATATCGGCACCGCTGCGATTGATTTCGGTGACTTTGTCGGCAAGCCCGTATTTCTCCAGGCCGGGCCGATTGGCGCCGAACGTGTTAGTGATCAACACTTCGGCGCCGGCGTTGACGTAAGACTGATGGATCCGATGAATAAGCTGCGGCATCGAGAGGTTCAGCTCATCGAAACACCGGTTGGTAAAAATATGGTTCCGATAAATCTCGGTCGCCATCCCCCCGTCAAAGATCAGCATCCCCTTGGAAAACGGGTTAAACTCCGCTCGCTTCATTCCGCACACAACCTCTGTTCCCAACCGACGTTCCGGCCGACATCAAAAAACACATTCGGAAATCACGCGGATACCGAACGGGATCGCGGAACCGTCTTCCGCCACAAGACCTCTCGTGCCATGTTACCGCACAAAACGCCCCGTATACAGACTTAAGTCTACCCACTCGCCTACGCGCGTCAAGGGCGCAAAAGAGACAAAACCACCCGGCGAACCTGTCTGAAACCGCCGCGGCGATCCGTCCGCAGCACCGTTTCCGAACAACTGGGCTCCGTAACAGGCAAAGCCGAGAAGGAAAATCGACAAGAGCACGAAAGATACCGCCGCAGCCACATTACGAGGTGACAACCGAACGAAACGTCGTTTGAATCTCTCGATTTCCCGCATCGTGTGTTATGGGCCGGTGAAAACGAACGGCCGCTGCGAACAGAAGGACGATTACTCCCGAAAGGCCCGTTTCGGAGCCTTCGCGACTTTCCCCGAAGGCTGTCGATCATCGGTTCCGCCCGAAATTTCCTTGTTGTTTCGATTCATGGCTTCCTTCTTCACGGTAACGGGAATAATGCCCCGTGGTTCGTGCCGTCCGGTTCCGGCGGTCCTACTCCTCGACCGGGCGTTTCGGGAGCCAGGGGCGCTCTTCGACCGGAAGCGTCATCGGTTTCGTCCACGTCGGGGCCGCTTTCCGCGCGGCTTCGAAATCGAACCCCACCCTTTCCATCCATTTCTTGATATCACCGTATCGGGGGTCTGTCTCCAATTCCGGATAAAGCAACATCACACAATCTTCACCGCGATTGTTCAAAGCGCGGAAATCCGCCCCGCTTTCCAAAAGCGCAAGAATATACCGGGGATAATGTTGCGTGATGGTATAAAACAACAGATTGTCCTGGCGGGGAAGACGGTATTCTATATCGGCACCCGCTTTAATGAGTGCCTTGAAATTCTCGACCTGATCGTCTGTTTCCTCAACGAATGTTACGGTAACCAGGTCGAAGAGAGGCGTTAATTTTGTAACCGGGTTGATGGAATTCGGATTGCCGTGATGTTCCAGGATCAGGTTCAGATACTTGGGCTCATAAAAACCTGCCGCTAACGACGTTACCGAGAAACCATCGAGTGGCACATTGACTCCACCGCGGTTCATCGCCCGCTCGTATTGAAAAAAGTTCCAGTTCCGGTCGATCGAGGCACTCGAGTCTGCGCCTTTTTCAAGCAAAATTGTAAAGGCACGTTGGTTTTTTTCGTAAAGTGACCACAAAAGGGGGGTCATCCCTTGGTCACCTTTGATGTTGACATCGGGGAAATGTCGAAGACGCGAAATATCGTTCTTTGAAATGGCTTTAAAGATCTCCAATGATTCATGATCCTTGGCCAGGTGCTTCCAGGTAAACTCTTGTTTCCGTAAAAAAGAAGGGGAAAAGGTAACCTTCTCACCATGATATGCCGCACGATGCCATAGCGCAAACAGAACTGACACAAAAATAAACGTCGTCAAAAAAATAACCCAGATGATTTCCAGAAATCGTATGATCGTAATTCTCATTTTGTTCTCCGATTTATTGAATTTTTACGAACTCAACAATCATAGGAACCCAACACGAAACGGCACGACGCCCCTAAAATCGTGATTTTTCCACGTTGTATTTATTCCTCGGGAAGACGCTTCGGTAACCAGGGACGCTCCTCAAAGGGAAGGGTTATCGGTTTCTCCAGGGTAGCGACGGCTTTTTTCGCCGCTTCGATATCATAACCGTTCTCATCCAGCCATTTTCGAAGATCACGATTTTCCGGTTCCTTTAACAGACGACCGGCAAGCAACAACACAAAATCTTCTCCGTCCGAATTAAGGACACGGAAATCGGCGCCGTTTTGAAGTAAAATCAAAATCGAGGGTTGATAAGTCGTTCTGAGAAGCAGATTGTCCTGACCGGGAATTCTGTATTCGATATCGGCACCGGCGGCAATAAGCGCTTCAAGTTTGGTCTTGCGATCCTCTGCAACTCGAAAGTTGTCTTGGCTCGTATGACGACCGGACGTGTAATAAACGGGCGTTAATTTCGAACGCGGATCGATCAGGTTCGGATCTCCGTTATTCCGAAGGATCAATTGGAGGTAAATGGGTCTATACCAAATCGCGGCCAGATAGGTTACCGTATCTCCGGAAGTTATGCGACGATACGGATCTCTATTTCCCTCAAAGTATATGGTACCTGTACTCCGAATGGCCGGATCGGCGCCTTTTTCAAGTAAAAGGCGAAAAGCCTTTTCGTTCTCTTTACAGAGCGCAAATAGCAGGAAGGTTACATTCTTCTTTCCTTTCACATTAACATCCGGGCATTGATCAAGGAGGGTTTTCAGCCGATCGATATCATTACTTGATATCGATTTACATATCTCCAAGGAGATTTGGTCGGTAAAAAAGTTCTCGGCTTTCAGGCCCAGAATTTTCCCCTTTCCGGTCGGAACAACCTCGATGTAACCATGGGTTTTCCCGTAGTTAAACGCAACATAGGACAGGATCGAAAGCACGGCAAATGTTACGATCACCGTGATCAACATCGGAGCATGGAGTCTGTTTGGTTTCATCGTGATTTCTCAACATTTTCCGAAAGGATGCCGGCGAAGGACAGCACGGAAAAACAGATCGTTCCGGCCCGGAGAATAATCTTCGAGATTCGTGCCCGCCGCAATGAGCGCGCCAGAAAAGCCCGGACCCGATAACAAAGTTTTGCCTGTCGGTCATCAGTCACACCCCTCTCTGCCAAGGGGGAATATCTCCTTGCGAAAGGACTGTGGGGTCGAGACTATCATCCTCCGAAATGAAGGCCGAATTTCGGATTCACAAAACCGGAACGTAGAAAACACCGCCGTCCCGAAAACCGGTTTTATGGGAAATGATTCGTGTAGTCAACGCCTGAGATCCGTTTTTTGGAAATAATCCGAAAGATTTTTTGAAATTCCCCCAAAACCGAGATTTTGGGACGGGTTGGAACGAACAGAACCGAAACCGGATTTGAACCACGGAGATACTGGTGGCGGGGATCTCCTTGTCTGGAGACCGAAACCGTCGCTATGGAAATGGATGCTTGTCCCCGAATATTTCCGTTGAAGGGACCCATTTTTAAGAGGCGCCGCTTACCAAAGATACCGCGCCGACAAAAACCGTCACGACGACTGCCAAGACCGGCGGCACAACGGAATCTTTCCATCTCTTTCATCAGGACCCTCTCGTTTTTGCTTTTCGGCTCGTTCCCGCTTCCTTGTATCTCACACTATCCCCAAGTTCTTTGCCACGATTTTCGGGCATCGTCGAACGATTACGAGCAAAACCGAGTCGGGGGAGAGACTGTTCCCCGTAACGCGGGCGATTTTCCCCAAAAGCCGCCGAAGAGAAAACCGATTCGGTTACGGAAGAGGATTTCGGACTCGGTAAGATATTGCGGATCGCGGACAGAACAAGAATCGAGCCGAAATCGGGCAGACCATGATTCGCCCGATTTCGGCTTGGTGTGGCCGATCGGCCTTGCGGCGGAACCCGTCGAAGGGAAAGATTAGTATGTATGGGCCCTTGCCCGCGACGGAGCCGGAAGGTTAGTGCGGCCGGTTGATTCGGGAACAACCATAGCTGTCCTAGCCGGGGCCTGCGGCGCGGCGGTGTAGGCCGAGCGTGTCGCGGTTTGGGCGGAGACCGTTGCGGGGGGCACGGCTGCGGGAGCCGACGTGCCGGTCGTCATACGGACAACTTCTTCGTCAGAAACACGGATACCCTCCGAGAGCGAGCCGCGGTCCATGTTCCCGTATTTCATGTCGTAGATCATTTGGTCGGCTTTCATCGACTCACGAAAATGCGCGTCGCTCCGCTGTTGGTCGTTCCGATAACGCTGAGCCAGGGCGGCCTGCACCTTTTTGGCGTTGGCCGGAAGTTGCGGTACCATAATGATCACCGGCTGGATATCGAAGGGGATCTCGATTTTGATCTTCTCTCGCCCCTTCCCTTTCAGTTCGATATTGGCGCAATAAGCTTCGTAGTTCCCTTTGGCATCGACAATCTTCCCCTTATATTTTTCCATCAGTTTATAAATTTCCGGTTCCATTTCGGTTGTCCCGTCGGCATTCTGTGAGCCGTAGGAGTCGAAACTGCCGATCGTCACGAAACTGCAGTCGCGGTCATGAAATTCCCACGCCTCGACCCCCTGCTTCCGGAGCGCGGTGCAGAGAGCCGCCGCTTTGACCCCGGCATCTTGGAAATCGGAAGTCGACCTGTTCCATTTCGAACTCCCGGCGGCGTCTTTACTCATCACCGATTTGCCGCTGAACGTGGCCACCCGAACCGTGTACATCTTGGGGTTACGCAAAAGACTGTATCGGGAATCAGAATTGATCTTTTCCAGGAACGAATCGACCACCCCCTTCTGCGCAAAATATTCTTTCGGAATCATCGGATTCGGAACCGCGTGCGCTTTTCCGAGAGGACCGTAACCGGCATACTCTTTATGGCTCTGCGCAAGCATCTCGAATTCTTTGACAACCATACGGCTTTCGGCGCTGTTTTTCAGCGATTCGGGACGATATCGCTTAACCTTCGTCAGAATCTCTTGCAGCGTCGGGTCGTCTGAAGAGGGAAAACTCCCGATCAGCACGGCATAAACTTCGGGCGGCGCGGTCAGATATTGGTACGAGCGCGCACCGTCACCGAGCTTGCGCAGGTCGTCGTCCTGATTATCGTACTTAAACATGTAGGCGGGAAGCTTATACTTTTTCCGCAGTTCGTAGACGAGCCGATTGGCATTCTTGCGAGCCTCGGAGCCCGTAAACTTCGACGCCAAGATAAACCAAAGGCCGTCGGAGTCGGAGAGGGGGTACTCTTTGTTCGGTTCGGCGTCGACTCGGTCGGCCATCCGAAAAAGGTTGATCCCCTGAGCCTGTGACTCCCGCACGACGGCACCGAAAAAGAGAGTCGCCGTCAGAAGAACCATGGTCCATTTCGTCGTTTTACGCATCGCTTAAGTTGCCCTGTTTCGGTTTCCGGGGTCTTCCCGTTCGAGCGTCGGCCGCGGCCGACAGAAGAAACTCCTTATCGGTTATATCGGTTATTCCGCTTGTAACAATTAGTTAAAATGGGGAAAACTTAGTATGCTTGACCCTTAAAACCGACTCGGCTATAATTTTCGGCGGGCTCGGGGCCGATGTTCGGCTCCGTGTCGGCCCTGTTTCCGCCGCGGTCGGCAGGGTCGACCGCGGCTTATCGGTTTGCCGGAAAACCGATGATCAAACAATCAATCGGGCAATTTTTCCCTTGTTGGATATGATCTCGACAAAAGAAGAACTCGCCGCCATCCTTTCCCCTCACGGGCAGGAACAGCTTCTCACCTTTTGGGACGAACTCTCTGCCGAACAGAAAGACGCGCTGGCTGCCGAGGTTCGCGCTCTCGATATTCCTGAAATTGAACGACTCTACCGGCATCGGAATGACCCGGCTGAGGCCGCCGCGCTGGCCGACCGGGCCACAGAGCCGAACACGTTTCACCTGAGCGACCTGCGTGAACGCGCCGACCGCCCCGATTACCCGGGAAAGGCCCTCGATCCGTACCAAGCCATTGCCGTCGGCGAAGAGGCCCTGCGTGCCGGGAAACTGGCAGCGGCGGTCGTCGCGGGTGGTCAGGGAACCCGGCTCGATTTTCTCCACGCGAAGGGGATCTATCCGATCGGACCGATCTCGGGAGTCACCCTGTTTCAGATCCACGTCGAGCGGATTCGGGCGATGGCCGAAAAGTACCATACCCGGATCCCGTTCTGTATCCAGACGAGTCCGGCCACGCACGAAGAGACCATCGCGTTCTTCAAAGAGAACGACAATTTCGGACTGGCCGATGAAGACGTACTGGTTTTCTGCCAGGGAGCCGTCGCTTCGGTCCGCTTCGAAGATTGTCAAATTCTCCTTTCCCAGAAGTGGGAAATCGCCAAAAGTCCCGATGGGCACGGCGGGTTTCTGGCGGCAATCAACGAGCCGCAAACCGATTCCCCCTTCCCCAACGTTCGGCAGCATGGAATCCTGACCGAATTACAACGACGTGGAATCGAAGAGCTGTTCTACTTCCAGATCGACAACCCGGTGATCGACATCTGTAACCCGGAGTTTATCGGATACCATCTCATGGCCGGGTCGGAATACTCGAGTCAGGTGGTCCGAAAGACGGCGCCTAACGATCGAGTCGGCAATATGGTGATGGTCGACGGGCGGCTTCACGTGATCGAGTACAGTGATATCCCCGACGCGGCAGCCAAGCGGCGCAAGCCGGACGGCTCGCTCGCCATTTGGGCCGGGAGTATTGCCGTTCACCTGATGAACGTGGCGTTCCTGAAAGCAAAAGCGGATTTCGCCGGTTCCCTCCCGTATCACACCGCCAAGAAGAAGGTCCCCTACATCGTCGTCGACCCCGAGGCCCGTGACGCAAACGGCGTCTCGCTTTTTGGGACCAAGGTCAAACCGGACACACCGAACGCGATCAAGTTCGAAAAGTTCATCTTCGACCTCCTTCCTCAGGCCAAGAACCCAATCGTAGTCGAAATCGATGAACAAACCGGTTTCGCCCCGCTGAAAAACCATCCGCGGGAAGCAAAAGATAACCCGCAAACGGTTCGTAAAAGACTTCTCGACCTCTATCGGCGCTGGCTGCGGAACCTCGGCTATCAGGTCGCCGACGATGTCGATATCGAGATTTCCCCCCTCTACGCCAACAGCGCGACGGAACTCAAGGAGCGACTCGAGCGGGAAGGAAAATCCCCCGCCGACGGGCCGATCACTCACTCGGAGTACTGGAGCTAATGTTTCTTTCTATGGTTCGGAACAAAAGAATGGTTCATAAAACGTGTTGTGTTGCGGCCCTGATCGGGTTGGCGCTCTTTGTCGGGTGCCGGAAAGCACCGGTGTCGGCGCCGAACGCAGAAGAGGCGTCAGCCGGGGCGACGCCATCAGTCGAAGAAAACGCGCCGACCGAAGAGATGGAACCGGCCATTCCGGTCTCGCAAACCATCGCCGCCTGGGAGAAAGTCGGCGCCAAATTCGTGTTTGACACGGTCGACACACTGAAATCGGCCGACTTTTCGGAAACCACGGGATCTCCCGCGTTCGACGAGTCGGAAAGCGACCGCTGGAAAACCTTGCGTGTTCTTCGCGGCAAAGGGGACTTTTCGCTTCTTCTGGCCGACCAGGCGGCGCGTGCCGCTGACCTGACCGAATGTCTCTGGAACGAGGCGATCATCACACCGGAAGCGCTTTCGCGACTCGGAAATCTGCCGAAACTCAAAAAACTTCGCCTGACGGGAGCCGAGGTCCCGTCGATCGGGTCGATTCTGGCCACGTTCCCCGCCCTGACCGAACTCGACCTTTCCGGCGCGTCGATCAACGCCGACGACCTGCTCGCGCTCGCCGAACTCAAGACGCTGGCCCGGCTCAATCTCTACCGAACGTCGACCGGCGACCAAGGGGTTCACGCCCTTCGTCCGCTCGCCGGGCAGATCGTCTGGCTGAATTTGGACGACACACAAATCACCGATGCGGTGGGTCCCGACCTGGCCGAATTCAAGAAGCTGAATTTCCTCCACATCGGGCGAACCGACACAACCGACGCGCTCGTCGATTGGCTCGCACGACAGACAGATCTCGAAACGATTCATATCACACGGACCGGCATCACCGAAGAGGGGGCGGCGCGACTTCGCAGGGCGCTTCCCGAGACCGAGGTGATCTCCGAGGTCCGAGAAAGGTAAAGGGGACATCGATGAAAACGAAATACTTGCCCGGAGTCGTTCTTTTTTTTCTTTGCGCGCTCTTTTCGACCGCAGCAACCCAACTGATGGCGTTGACCGAGCAGGAGTTTCGGGAAGGGTTCCGTCCCCTGTTCGACGCGAAAAGCCTTTCGGACTGGGACGGCGACATGCGAATCTGGAGCATTGAAGACGGCGTGATCATCGGGCAGACCGACGACGGCGAGCGCCATATCGAAGAGAACACCTTCCTGATTTTCAAGAAGGAAGTGCCGAACAATTTCATCCTCCGCTTCGACTATCGTATCACGAAAGACGGTAACTCCGGGATGCAGTATCGTTCGTTCCGTATGCCGGAAGATTTCACCGACAACCAGGGGAACGAACGACATGCTCCGTTCCGCGTCGGCGGATATCAGGCCGATTTCGACGGGCGTGCCGATTACTCGGGGATGATCTACGGCGAAAACTTCCGCTGGAGTATTGCCGAACGGGGATACATCAATCGGATCGAAGAAGGACGTAAGATCACCACACTCCTTTACACCGACTCGGACATGCTCAAAGAGTCGATCAACATCGAAGATTGGAACACCTACGAGATTATCGCGGTCGGCTATACATTCATTCAGCGAATCAACGGCCAGATGATGAGCATTCTGATCGACGACGATCCGGAAAACCGACGTGAGGGCGGGATTCTGGCCATTCAGGCACATGCCGGGCCCCCGATGAAAGTCGAAATCAACGATCTTCGGATCAAAGAAATGGAATAACCGTTCTCGCGAACCGCAACCCGAACCCCACCCATAGAACGAACAGGTGAACGATGATGAAGCGAACGATTCTGTATTGCGTCCTCTTGGGACTGATAACCGCCGTTCCGGCGTTTCTTTCGGCTCAGGAAGAGGATTTTGTTTCTCTCTTTAATGGAAAAGATCTGACAGGTTGGACGGGCGATCCGGCGGTCTGGTCGGTCGAAGACGGAGCCCTGACCGGGCGGACGGCCGAATCGGGACCGGCCAAGTTGCAATACAACACCTTTTTGATCTACAGCGGCGATGCCGAAATTCCGGAAAACTTCGTTCTTCGCTTCGACATCAAACTCTCCGCCCACGGCAATTCCGGAATGCAGTATCGCTCGTGGATTCTCGACGGCGACCAACCTTACCGTGTTAGCGGATACCAAGCCGACTTCGACGGCGCGGCGACCTATTCGGGGATATGCTATGGCGAAGGGTATCGCGGCATTATCGCCGAACGAGGCACGATTTGCGAGGTTGGCAACGATCATCGACCGCGCGTACTGGCTCGGTTCGCCGAAGATGACGACCTGAAAGCCGAAATCAAGATCGAAGACTGGAACTCCTATGAAGTCATCGCCCACGACAACCTGATGATCAACAAAATCAACGGCAAGGTGATGAGCGTCTTGCTCGACAGCGACGTTGAAATGCGCCGTACCGACGGCGTCCTTGCGATTCAGGCACACGCCGGACCGGCGATGGAAGTTCAGGTTAAGAATGTCCGAATCAAAAAGGAATGACCCTTCGATGACAGACCGGTCCGTGTACCGCGTTCTTGACGCCGCCGCCGACCGGGGGCGGGAAGCGATCCGCGTGATCGAAGATGCGGTCCGCTTCCTCATCGACGATGCCCCGCTGACCGAACAGCTTAAAAATTTCCGACATCGGTACGCCGAATTGACAGCCTGCCTTCCCTGGGAGACCCGGCTCGCGGCGCGGCAGACCGATGCGGATGTCGGTACAACCATCGAAGGAGCGGGGGAATATCGGCGCGAATCGCTCGCGAAGATACTCGCCGCCAACTTCTGCCGACTGCAAGAGTCGCTCCGTTCCCTCGAAGAATACTCGAAACTCGCGCTCCCGGAAATGGCGCACGGGGCCGAACGGCTTCGATACCTCTCGTACACACTCCAGAAAGACGTTTGCCGCGCCGCGATGCCGCCGTCGGACCGACTCGTCCGCCTGACCGCCTCAAAACTCTACGTTCTGGTTACCGCAAGCATTTCCGACGCGAATTTTATGGCGATTGCCTCGGCTGGTCCGGTGATGTGTCAATTGCGCGACAAACACGCCACCGACCGTGAGCTCTACGACGCGGGAAAACGCCTTCGGGCCCTGGGCAGGACCCTTGCGGCACGGGGGAACATCGCAGCGGCCCCGCTCCTGATCATCAACGATCGTGCCGACATCGCGCGGGCGACCGATGCCGACGGGGTTCATCTCGGCCAATCGGAACTCCCACCCGCCAAAACGCGCGAGATCATCGGGCCGGACCGGATCCTCGGCCTTTCGACCTCGGACCCCGGCGAAGCCAATGCGGCGCTCGCCGAAATTCACGGTCCGGCACGGGTCGATTACCTCGGAGCGGGCGCGGTCTTTGCCACTGCCACCAAAACCGACGCGCGGGTAGCGGGTCTCGACTACCTACGCCGACTTGCCGATTACCCGGCCTCGGTCCCGATTTACGCGATCGGGGGAATCAACGCCGAGAATCTGCCGCAAGTTCTCGAAACAGGGATTCGCCGAATCTGTGTCTCGAGTGCCGTTACAGGTCGCCCCGACATGGGAACCGCGGCCCAAGAACTTTGTACCATCCTCACAAGATAAGGAAAAGTGAGATGAGCAATCCTGTTTGGAATGTACCGAATGTTTTAACGATGGCGAGAATCGTCTTTTCGATTCTCATTTTTGTCGTGCTCCCGTTTGGCTGTTACGAGGCGGCGCTGGTTCTTTTCATTCTCGGATCACTAACCGATTTCGCCGACGGCTGGTGGGCCCGCCATTTTCATCAGGTCACAAAACTCGGTCGGATCCTTGACCCGTTCGCCGACAAACTCCTGGTCTGCGGTACGTTGATCTACCTGGTGGCGATCCCGGAACTGCGCGACATCGGACCTGTCTGGGCACAAAAACTCGGACTGGCCCCCTGGATGGTTGTGGTCATCGTTTCCCGGGAACTCCTTGTGACCATGCTTCGTTCGATCGTCGAAGGGGGCGGCGGCGACTTTTCGGCCAAATGGCTCGGTAAGATCAAGATGGGGTTCCAGTCTGTCGGGATCTGCGCCTGTTTCGTCTGCCTAATCCTCGCGCAGCGAGACCGATCCTGTGACGGGATAACGCTCCTGATGATCGTCTGCCTTTGGGGAATGATCTGGACGGCCGTCCATTCGTGTGTGAATTATATCTTCGCGGCGAGTCGTGCGCTGAAACAGATGTAAGGCGCGCCGCGGTTTCCTTTGCGGAACCACCGGTTCTTTGCAAGTCCATTCTACCGACCGAAAATCCATGACGCCGACCGCCTCCCCTCCCCCCTGGAGCATGTTCGATATCTTTCTGGTTCTGCTCCTCTTCTTCTTCCTGCCGGGTTGGGTAAAGTCGGCGATGATGCTCCTTCCCGAAGAGTGGCGGAATGAACGGATCGAGATTCGTAAAGAGGACCTACCGAAAAACATCTCGTTCGGGAATAACGGCAAGCCGGGCACCGCCCCGCCACAGCGGCTCGGCGAGACACCTTCGTTCTTTCGCCAAACCTTCGAGCGGCTCGAGTCGTCGGAAATTACCGAGAAATTGCGCGAGGCCGTCTATCGACTGAAACCGGCCGACGAAAAACAAGACGTCACGTCATCCGAAAAGGTACGGTTTCGCGGCGAACACCCCCTAACCGTTCTGATCCTCGTTTCGAAACGGGTTCCCCGCCTCGGCTGGATCCTCGGCCTGACGTTCGTTTCGGCTGTTGTTACCGCGCCGTTTGCCGAAGAATTGGTTTTCCGGGTCGTCTTGATGCGGGGGTTGCTCCGATACCTGCCGTGGGCAACCGGCGTCATCTTTCTGCAAGCCGTTCTGTTCGCCTTGATTCACATACGCGCCAACGACGGGATAACGGGGCTCGACGAGCTGAACAACCTCCTTTACGGCGTCGCGGCCATAGCCGTCTCGCATATCCTGTTGGTCTTTTTTACACTCCTTTGGCTAAGAAAAGTGCGCGGCGCTTCCTGGACCGATTTCGGGTTCACGCGAAAAGGGTTTGTCAGCGGAATTTTCAAAGGGCTCGGGTTTTTCTGCATTCTGTGGCCCGTGATGCTCTCCGTTCAGCGACTGCTTCTGCGCCATTTCCCGGAAACCGTCCCCGACCCTGTCCCGATCTTCATCCTGGCGCTTGGACTTGGCATCGTTTTCCTGCGAACAAAACAGTTCGCCGCCAACCTGGCCATGCACATGGCCCTAAACTTCACCAGCTTCTGCGGAATCCTGCTCATAATCCGGCAGTAAGAACGGGGCGATACCGTGGGGGGGATCGATCACCCTTAGCTCTCTCCCGAGCCCCTCCCTAGCGGGTTCCCTCCCCTTCTTCGCCGTCGCGTTCCGTTCGGCGCCGCTCTTTTCGGCGACGGGCGAGTTCCCGAAGGTCGGGGCGGGGACGCTCACGGGGCACCGGGGCAGGGTTCAGAGCCTCGTCAACGGTGGCATCGCCGCCGGAATCTTCGTGCGACTCATCGTCGGGGCCAACTTCGTATTCCTTGTCATCAATGTATGATTCTTCTTCGTCGTCGTCATACGACTCTTCTTCGTCGTACTCCGCTTCGTCGTCGTAGTCGTACTCGGTTTCCTCGTCATACTCCCCCTCTTCGTCGGTGTATGACATCTCGTCCTCGTACTCCTCGTCGGTCCAATCTTCCTCGAACTCGTCTTCGTCGTATGGCTCGTCGTTATCCAGCTCTTCGCGTCCCTTGTGCGACGCCGACCGAGGCGCTTCCTGCGAAGGAGGATCGCGATACGCGGGGGGGTCGGGTCGGTAGAATTCGGGAGTGGGAAGGAACGGATGTGGAATCAATACCTTTTCCCCCTCGTCGGCCGCTTTCCGCGCATTCCACTCTTCGAGGGAGATGAGGACCTTACGCGGCTTCGAGTCGTTCTCGGTTTTTGGACCGATGATCCCGTCGGCTTCCATCGCGTCGATAATCTTTGCCGCGCGCCCGTAACCGATCGAAAAACGACGCTGCAACAAAGACGTACTTCCGCGCCGCTCGGAGACAACCAGATTAACGGCCTTCTCGTAAAGCGGGTCATCGCTCTGGCGTATTTTGAATTCTCGTTCCGGGTCTTCACTGTCGATGATCGTCGCGAAATCGGGTTTCGCGACCGAAATCTCGCTGTTGACCGAAAAGATTTCGTCGTCGTCGATGTAGGTTCCCTGGCCGCGGATGATCTGATTGGTCACCGAATCGAGGAATAGGAGGTCGCCGTTGCCCAGAAGCTTTTCCGCGCCGTTGTTGTCGAGAATGACACGGCTGTCGCTCTGTGTGGCAACCCCGAAAGCGATGCGGGCCGGAAGGTTCGATTTGATCAGCCCGGTCACCACGTCGACCGTCGGTTTCTGTGTCGCGAGGATCAGGTGGATTCCAACGGCACGGCTCTTTTGCGCCAAGCGTGCGACAAATTCCTGTACGTCTTTTCCGGCGATCGCCATCATGTCGGCCATTTCGTCGGCAATCACGACAATCGCGGGAAGCTTTTTCGGAATCTGTTCCCATTCCTGGTCGGTTTCGGGCTGGTAGCGCTGACGAAGTCGCTCGATCGAAAGACGGTTATATTCCCTGAGTTGACGGACACCGACCCGTGCCAGCAAGTTGTATCGCTCGTCCATTTTGTCACACAACCAGTTCAGCACCGCGGCTGCGCGTTTCATATCGGTCAACACGGGGTGTAGCAGGTGCGGGATTTGTTTGTAAGGACTGAGTTCGACCATCTTCGGGTCGATCAGAACGAGTCGGATCTGCGCCGGCGTTTTGGTCATCAGGATCGAAAGGATGATCGAATTGAGACAGACCGATTTCCCGGTTCCGGTTCTCCCGGCGATCAGGAGGTGGGGGAGTGCCGCCAAGTCGGCAATGATCGGGTCGCCGGTAACGTCTTCTCCGATGAAGAGCGGAATCTGCATCCTTTCCGCGGTTTCCGCTCCCGCTTCCATCACGTTACGCAGGCGGACAAGTTGCCTGTCTTTGTTCGGGATCTCGACCCCAACCGAACTCTTTCCCGGAATCGGAAAGACAATACGGACGCTCGGCACTTTCATCGCGATCGCCAACTCGTTCGAAAGGGACTGGATCTGCGCGAGTTTCTGTCCTTTGGAAAGTTCCAGCTCAAAGAGGGTGATCACCGGGCCGCTCTGGTATCCGATGACCCGAACGTCGCAGGCATAATCGTCGAACGCCCTCTGGAGCCGACGCATCTCGTCGGCAATACGCCGATTGAAACCGGCCCGATCGATCGGGTCGGCATACGGAAGAATGTCGATCGGCGGGAGCATGTACGGCATGGGGGGGGCCGATTTCGTGTCGAACCGCTGTTTATCGTCGACCGTCGATCGGTCGGGTATCGGTTCGTCGGCTCCGGCATCTCCATTGGTACCGTCACCTCCGTCGACCAAAACAGGTCGCGGCCGAGGGCTTTGCTTACTGCGTTTGTGCAACGTTACATGCGGTTCCTCGCCGTCGTCCTCCCCTTTCTCGCCCCCTTTTTCTTTTTTGTCGGGACTGACAAAAATTTCCGCGATCGCGCGGAACCCCGTCACCTGCAACAGGAAATGGAGCAGGCGCGAATCGCTCACCAAAATTACGCCTGCGGCAAACATAAAGAGGAAAAAAACGGCGATCCCCGCAGGAGCAATCGAGAGTTTTTTATCGAGCACGAAACGCGCGGCGGCACCAAGTTCACCGCCCGGCCCAAGCTCCGTCTGCTGAGCTGCCAGACGACGGAGAAGAGGGCTCTCTTTGGCATCACCCCGGGCGGTATCCGTGTCGGTGACGGGTGCCCCCTGCGGTTTCGGCGTGTAACTCGTCGCAAAAGAAGAGAGCGCTCCCGAAAACGCGGTCAGCATCAGAAGAGTGCCGATCACTTTCAGGATCGAGCCTTTCGGCTTCGGCAGGCGCCAGAACGAAACGAGACGCAGAAAAAACGCCGCCAAGAGAAGCCAGACGCCGTAACCGCAGAATCGGTAAAGCATATCGGCACAAACGGCACCGGGAACACCGCAAAGATTGTGAACGTGTTGTTCCGGTGCGATAAAAGAGCGGCTCGGTGGGTCAAGCGGGGAATAGGTTGCCGTAGCGATTGCAAGAAAACAAAACGCGAAAGTCAGCACGATGCCGAACAGAACGCGACCCGAAGTCCAGACGTGTTTATATTCCTCAGCGGTCAATTCAAACTCTGCGATATGTCTAAGGCGGCGCGACGCCTCCTGATTCGCGCCCGCCGCCCCTCGATTTTGGTTTGCCGCTCCGTCGGAAAAACCCTGTTACGACCTGTTACTCGTCGTCTTCCTCGTCCTCATCGTCTTCTGGCAACGTGTGGTCGATTTGCTGGTAATACTCTTCGAATTCAAAGCTCGGACTGTTGTCATCGTCGTGGCAGGAGAAACAGATCTGTTTGACGTTGTCGCCGACGCGTATCGCGTCCCGAAGTCGAGTCTGCAGTTCGGAATCGCTGCCGAGTTCCGCCGTAGCATGATTCGAGCCGGGCCCGTGGCACGATTCACACCCAACGTTCGCCAAATGCGGCGTCGCTTTCATATCGGCATAGCCGGTCAGATACGGGACATGTGCCGGACCGTTCCAGCCGACCACATGACAGCTGACGCAGTCCGGATCGCTGACGCGGGGCGGGTTGGCGGTATGTTCGGTCGGCGGGTCGGAGCTGAGCGACTTCCACGAGGTGCTGTGACGCGAGTCGCGCCAAATGTCGTAGGCGTCGCTATGGCACGAGCCGCACTTCGCCGCACCGATGTAATCCCCCTTGACCTGCCTTTCGGGTGATTCGACCGGCATGATATTCAGACCCTCAAACCCGTTCGCCTCGACAATGCCGTTCAAGACGTCTTGATATTCTTTCATCAGAAGATGAACATCTCCCGACTGGTTGTAACGCGAGTCGAGCGCGACGCGCTGATAGCGGACCGAATCTCCGTAAATACCGAGTACGACGGCGTATTTCCCTTTTTCGCCGACTTCGATGATGAACTGGCCATTCTCGGTACGTTTCGGTTCCAGCGGAGGCGTGGTGGGGGAGTCGCCGGTAATGATCACATCGAAATCTCGGAAATCGGCAACCAGACCGTTCACGAACTCCTCTGAACCGTGGGCAATCAGGATCCAATGATCACAGTCCTCGTTCCTCAGTTCGGTAAGAAGGGCATTGAGCCGTTCGTCGGGGTGTCTCGTTTTGATCTTGTCGTCCAGTGCCGAAATCGAGGTAGGATCAACCACCGACGTGACACCGATACGGATACCGTTTTGCTCGATCACCTTGTAGGGGAGCGTGTAAAGCCTGAGAAAACCATAAACGCCGATATTCGCCGAAACGAAAAGGCTCTCTTCGTCCGGCCCCGGCGGCACCGTGTATTTCAGCAGATAGTGGGCCGGGAACCGCAACTCGTTCGGGCTGATCCCAATGGCGGAGTACCCCATCAGATAGAAGGCGTTAATCGCCATGTCAAATTTCAGCTCTTCCTGGAACCCGTAGCCCGAAGTGATCAGACCGGCGTCGATCGCCATCACGGGCCACCCCTGGTCGCGAAGCGATTTGAGGAAATCGGCGCGGCGCGAAAGACCGCCTTTCATCCGGTCCATACCGGCACAACCGCACGGTTCGATGTAGCCGTCGAGCAGGCCGGTCAGAACCAGCGCCAGATCGGGCTTTTCCCACCCCACAAAAAACTCACCGTTTTCTTTAATGGGGTCAAAAGGTTCACTCGCGGCGACTTCGGACAATTCGGTCGCCGTTTCGGTTTGACTTGCGTCTTCAACGGCCACGTCGGCTCCGGTCGTGTCGGTTTGAGCCGCAAGAAAGGACCCCAAAAATGGGAGGCTTAGCAGAAAGAAGATCGCTTGAAGGACGCAGAGACTCCACCCCGAACAAAATCGAGCCCCCAAAAAGCTCTTATCGCAGGAGAGCGGCTGCCGCTCACACCTTAAACTTCTCATCAAAAATCCTCAAGATACCTTCGCCTGAAACCTTTCATGACCGCGCGCCGATCCCGACCGAACGCGCAGGAGCGACTCGTTCGCCTACCAGGGTACTTTACATTATAAATGGGGAGATGGAAATATCAAAAGTTCCCCATTTTCCCATAAATGGCAACAAAGCCTTAAAGTGTATCCCTTTGAAAGTTGCGTTTTTTTCGGTAAAATTGAGCCGGGCAGGGGTTTTCTGTCAGGATGGAGCAAAGAAGAAGTAACCCGAGATTCATGCAAGACGCAAACCAGTTGAAATCGAATGAAACCGAAAATCGCCAAGATGCCCCGAAAGGCCGCCGCCGAGCCAGCGCCCAAAGCATGGCGATGGCGCAGAAAGAGATATCCGTCAGCGAATTTTTCGCGAAGAACCGACACCTCCTCGGATTCGATAACCCGCGCAAAGCGCTCCTGACAACGGTCAAAGAAGCGGTTGATAATTCCCTCGACGCGTGCGAAGAGGCGGGGATTCTCCCGGAAATTTGGGTACAAATCGATGCCTTGGGGCAGTCCCGATACCGGGTTGCCATCCAAGATAACGGCCCGGGGATCGTGAAAAAGCAGATCCCGAATATCTACGGCAAACTTCTCTACGGTTCGAAGTTCCACCGACTCCGGATGAGTCGCGGCCAG
Organism: Thermoguttaceae bacterium; assembly: GCA_050943135.1. GTDB lineage: Bacteria > Planctomycetota > Planctomycetia > Pirellulales > Thermoguttaceae > RUG695. The sequence goes on from JBMNOP010000004.1 coordinate 81,243, forward strand.
CAAGGAATCGGAATCAGCGCTGCGGGGATGTACGGTCTTCTCACTACCGGCAAACCGCTCAAGATCGTCTCGAAGATTTCACCCCGAACCCCGGCGCACTACTATGTTTTGCGGATAGACACGAAACTGAACCGGCCCGACATTCTGAACGGGGACGGGGCCGGCATCGAAATTCCGCCGAACGATGTCGGCCGCAAAATGATCATCGAGCAGGGGATCGACTGGGTCGAAGTCCCGCACGGCACGCGCGTGACCATCGAACTGGAAGCGAAATACCAGCGGGGCCGGGGGAGTGTCGACGAATACCTCGAAGGGACGGCTATCGCCAATCCGCATGCCACGCTCCATTATACCGACCCGGAAGGGAACACCATCGCGTATATGGCAGGGGTTTCCGAACTCCCGCCCGAACCTGTCGAAATCAAACCGCACCCCTACGGAATCGAGCTGGGGTATTTGATCAATATGCTTTGCGACACGAGGCAACCGACCCTTCTGAAATTTTTAACCGAATCGTTCTGCCGCGTCTCGCCGGCGGTGGCTCGCCAGTTGTGCCAGAAGGCGAAACTCTCGCCGCGGGCCTGTCCCAACGAGATGCGGCGTGCCGAAGCCGAAGCCCTTTTTTACGCGATTCCCGAAACCAAGATTCCCGCCCCTGCGACCGACTGTATTATTCCGATCGGGGAACATCATATTCTAACCGGCCTGCACAAGGTCGTGCCGGGAGAATTTTTTGCGGCGGCGACTCGTCCGCCGGCGGTATACCGGGGCAACCCGTTCCAAGTGGAGGTCGGGCTGGCCTACGGAGGCGGGCCGTCACTGCAAAAAGTGACACGCGAATCGCTCGAAGAAATGCTCCACGAGAGTGACGCACGCACCATGCGTCAGTTCCTGACCGCCGCTTTCGACGGAATCGGACCGGACGGTGCCGATAAGATCATCAAAAGCGCAAAAATTCGGCCCCGCGTCTCGCCCGGGAAACTTCTGCCGAAAGAGTTTGGTGCATTGCTGGAATCGCTCCGGACCCTGAACCTCAACGAGGGACAGACAATGGCGGTTTACCGGTTCGCCAACCGGGTTCCCCTGCAATTTCAGCCGGGGGCCTGCCTGATCACCCAGTCGGTCTGCCAAATGAACTGGCGCACCTATGGGCTGAGTCAGACCCGCGGGCAACTCCCTCGCGGCCCGCTGACGATTATCGTTCACCTGGCCAGTGTTTGGGTACCCTTCACCAGCGAATCGAAAGAGGCGATCGCCGCCTACCCGGAAATCCAGAAAGAGCTTCGTCTGGCACTTCAAGCGGTTGGACGAAAACTCGGCATGTTCCTGAAACGACGCCAACGTGTTAAGCAAGAGGGAGAACGCCGGAGCGTCTTTCTTCGTTACCTGGGGGAAGTGGCCGATGCCCTTTCCGAAATCAACGGCCAACCGCGCGAGACAATCTACGAAAATCTCGTGGCCGTAGCTCATCGGAAAACCGCCGCTGCCGATATTCAATTCGGCGAAGACGGTGAACCGATCGAGGAACAAGAGATCGATTTCGGCAGCAACGTCTTAATCCTCCCTCGCGACGAGTCCGATTCCCCTTCCCCGTCTGCCGACAGGATCGACGAAAACACCGGTGAAGACTAAACGCCGTCTCCACGCCGCCTGCGCCGATGCCGAGACTCGGAAAACATTGCCCGACCCGTTCCGAATTTCAGATTTTGTGGCTTTTTCCCGATGAATCGATTCGGAAAAATAAATTGGTGGGGGAAAAGAAATAAAAGTTTTGATTTTTTCCTCGATTGGTGCTATCATAGGAGGGTGCCGTACCGTGAGCAGGTACGCCGGAAGGGGTTTTCTCCGAAAGGGAGCCAGCCGCTTGCCGGGCGCGTCGCGCGGTCGTTAAACCGTGGTTTCATAGCTAAAAATATCACATGTTATGGCTAAAAACGAAATCGTTTGGGGAATTGACGTAGGGAACACTTCGCTGAAAGCGCTTCGTTGTCAGTTGGGGGACGAGCCCGGCACGCTTCGGGTCTTGGCGTTCGACTACATCGAGCACAGCAAGGTGATGTCGCAGCCGGGGGCCGATCCAAAAGAGATCCTGGCTGAATCGCTTGCGCTCTTCCTTTCGCGTAACAGCATTAAAGGGGAAAAGGTCGCCGTGTCGGTCGGCGGGCAGAGTGCCCTTTGGCGGTTTCAGTCTCTCCCACCGGTCGAACCAAAGAAAATCAAAGATCTTGTCCAATACGAGGTTCGGCAGTGGCTTCCGTTCAATCTCGACGACGTCATCTGGACGTACCGCGAAATCGGCGGTGTGCGCGAGGGGAATATACTGGTCGACGCGAACATCTTTATGTACGCGATGAAAAAGGAGCTCGCGAACAGAACGATTGCCAATTACGCCGAGAACGGCATCGACATCGACGCCATTCAGGGGGCGCCGATCGCTCTCTACAACAGTTACGTTCACAACTTCTACGGGCTAAACCCTCCCTCGGCCGGCGACATGAGAGCGGGGGGGGGCGGCCCCGCGGCCGATCCGAACCAATTTGATCTCATCCTTAATGTCGGCACCGACACAACCGAAGCCGTCATTACCAACGGATTGACCGTCTGGCTGCGAAATATTCCGGTCGGCGGAAACGCGTTTACCAAGGCGCTCACCAAATCGCTTAAGCTCACCTTTTCGAATGCCGAGCACATCAAGCGCAACGCCGCGTCGAGCCCCGACGTGAAAGCGGTCATTTTGGCGATGAAACCGGTCTTCACCGAAATGCAGTCCGAAATCGAACGTTCGATCAAATACTACAGCAGTCTGAACCGCAACGCCGAGATCCGCCGTATTTACGCGCTCGGTAACGCAATGAAACTTCCCGGCTTGCGTCAGTTTCTGGCCAAGAGTCTGAATATGGAAGTCATTCTTCCTGCGTCGTACGACCGGCTTCAGGGACTTGAAGTACTCAACAATCCCCAGTTTAAAGAAAATATCACCTCGTTTGCGGTCGCTTACGGACTGGCGCTCGAACTGTTGCGTCAGGGAACGCTCGATATCAACCTGATCCCGCCCGAGGTGGTGCGTGACCGCATGATCAACAGCAAGAAGCCCTGGGCACTCGCCACCGCGGCGCTTTTGCTCCTGGCGTTTGCGGTACAGTACATCAATTCGACCTCGGCGCTGGCCACGGTGCGTAACTCGAACCTGGTTTCCGCGGTCAATGATGCCAAACGTGTCCGTTCCGAGTCGGAAAAGCTCAACAAAGACGCTAAAGATAAAATCGATCAATTCAAAAAGATGGACGTGATCGGCAAGACACTCACTTCGAATGTCGAAGGACGGGTTACCTGGATCGAGCTCATCAAAACGATCAACGCTTTCTTAAAGATTCCGGAAGGGTTCTTCCCGGAAGACGTCCAGCTGGTTGAAACGCTTCCGCCCGAGTTCTCGTCGATGAATGCGCGCGAAAAGGCCGAGACCATTTCGAACCTCGATCGAATCTATATCGACAACATCGAAGTTGTACCGGTTGACGACCTTTCGAACTGGTTCGAACAAGTTCGGCAATGGTACACGATCGACGATATTGAAGCGAAATGGTTTGAAGCCGCCGAAGCAGGTGACAACTCCTTCCTGGAGACAAATTATGCGTTCCCCGAAGCTCCGGAATTCGGGATCGCCGCCTACGCCTCGGCAACCGGTACCGGTAAGGGGGGCGGTGCCAAAGGGAAGAAGGCTCCGAAAAAAGCCGCCGTACCGGCTGCCGGGGGAGCGGGTGCCAAGGGGAGCGGCAAAGCTCCCAAAAAGAGCGGCAAATCCGACGCCGTTGCCGACGAATTTGTTACCAGCAGAGACACACGGCTCGACCTGATCTCCGGACCCTCGGGTGCCGGAAAGGTGGTTCAGCTCACAGCTTATCACTACCACAATTCCTCGGAGCGAAGCGACTCGAACCGTGGTCCGGAATATGTCCGTCGCCGATTCCTTCCCTGGCTCAAACATGGCTACGTCGAACTTCCGCTCAGTCTTGAACGGCAGCGGACCGTCGGCGGTGACGAAATCCAGACCGAAGCGGTTTCGTTCCGTGATTTCGGAATCTACTATCCCGTGATGATCAATCCGGGCCAGGTCGACGAGAATTACCGTGTTCTCGATCCGGAAGCTGTGATTCAGGAACTGAACAAAACAAAAGAAAGCACCCTTTCGGGCCGTTCGGGCGGTACCGCTTCCGGAGCCCGAGGAGGCGCTGCCGGAATGCCACCCGGTGCCGCGGGGATGCCCGGGATGGGACCCGGAATGCCCGGGATGATGCCGGGGATGATGCCCGGGGCGATGCCGGGAATGGGGGGCCCCTCCGGCGCGGGCGCGCTCCCCGGTCTGAGCACGGTCGCTCAGAACCTGACACAGAGCAACAGCGAAAAGGTTCTTCAGTTGCGTCGTTTCGATTTCGTCGTCCAGTTCGTCTGGCAAGAGACGCCCCCGAGTATTCGGGAAGAACGAATAGCCGAAGCAGAGAAAGCGGGTGCCGGGAAAAATCCCGGAAATGCCGCGCCGAATGCCGCGGCCGGTACTCCGGCCGCACTGGCTGACGCGCCGGTCAACACACCGGCAGCGCCCGAATCCGCGCCTGCCGCGGGAGAGGAGGCGGCTCAGTGATGGCGAAGCTTAAGGGAAACACGAAATCGGTCTCTGCCGCCGATATGCTCACGATGCTCATGAAGCATTACTTTTGGATCGTTCTTCCGATCCTTGTCATTGTCGCGTTCTTCTTGAAGAGCGGTGCCCAGGGAAAGATCAAAACCGAATACGAGACAGACGTATCGAGCATCACCGGCGAAAAAAAAGCGATGGACGATATCGCCGCGAACCCGATTCATCCGAACAGGGCGACCATCGAGGCCATTCAGGAAGAGACCGAATCCCTCTCGCGCAACGTCTATGGCACTTGGAACCTGATGTACAACGAGCAGAAGAAGCGGAACAAGTGGCCCCGCCGACTCTCGCAGGAATTCCTGAAAATCGTCGAAAATGCAAAATTTGAATCCCCGATCGGGATCGGCAAACCTTACATTCTGGAAGATTATGCCGGGATGATGAGCGCCAATCTGCCGCAGTTGCTGATCGACGTCAATCGACGCCGGTATCAGGTTCGCTGTTACCAGTTCGTTCGGGAGGAAGGCTCTCCGCCGACCGGTCGGTTCGAACCCGTCTACATCGACAAGCCCCAAGAACCGGGTAACGTTTATACCGAACCCCTCCTCTACCTGTTCGGACAAGACGGTCGGGTCTATCGATACCACGAATCGAAAGGGTTCATTGAAGAAATCAGGGAGAGTGCGTTACGTCAACGCCTTTCCGAGATCCCCGCCGCAGCGCGCACAGAATACTGGGTCGAGACCGATCCGATGATCACAGACCCGAACAACTATGTCTCGGGTGTCAGCGGTGATGCCATGGCAGGCCTTCCGGGAATGATGCGCAATCCGTCATCCGCCGGTACTTCGATTCCGGGAGAGGGGGTTGATCCGGTACTGACGGATTTCAATCCGAACGAATATTTGTTCCCTTCCGGTGCCATCGGGAACAACGAGATTCTTCCGGGCCTGCCCACACTCGAGTCGCGCAGCCGCCAAGTCGGTAATGTCGATTGGCAAAATCCGGAGATCTTCAGACTCCTCAACTGGCGCGAGGCGGTTCCCCGTTCGATAGAGGTCTGGTACCTGCAGGAAGACCTCTGGGTCTATCAGGCGCTTCTGCGGGTGGTGATGCGTTCTAACGGTATTCTTTCCGAAGCACTCCTCGAAGGAACAACCGGTTCCCTGGTCGCAGCGCAAGAGGAGGTGCGTGCCGAAGAGGAGAACCTTGAAGCCGGGGAGAACCCACAGGATTCCGTCGCAAACAACATCGGTAAATCGGCCATTAAGTGCATCGAACAGTTAATGATCGGTCAAGAAGCCGCCGCGAGTTGGTCGGAGATCAAAAATCTCTCCCTTACCGGGATCGGAGCCGCCGGCGAAATGAGCGGTCTTCCCGGAATGATGCCGATGGGAATGCCCGGCATGACCCCGGGAGGCGCCGGAGCGGGAATGCCCCCGATGGGGATGCCTCCGATGGGGATACCCGGCGCCGCCGGAGGACCGGGCGCAATCGGCGGTATGCCGCCGATGATGCCGGGAATGCCGGGGGCCGGATCCGCCGCGACCGGAGGGGTCGACGAGGCCCAAATACGCGCAGACCTGAGAGACAACCGTTATTTGAACGCTTCGGAAGAACCGCTCGCGTCCAATCAAGCCGCGCCGTTTGCGGAATTTAAGCGGATGCCGATCATCATGAAACTGATCGTCGATCAGCGGCGGATCCCGGAAATTTTGGTCAACTGCGCCAACGGCTCGATGCCGATCGATGTGCGTCACGTGCGCATCGCTCCCGATAATGCTTCGTCGGGGGGGAGCCAGGGCGCGGCGGCAATGGGCACTGTCCCCGGTGCCGCGTCGGGAGGTGTTTCGCTCGGTCGTTCGGCCCTTGGCGAGACTTCCGGTTACGGTTCGGACGCAATACGGATTTCGATTTACGGCATCATCAATATTTTCAACGCGCCCGATCCGGAAGTTTTTGGTACCGGGATGGACGACATTGAGAAGCAGGCCGGAAGCGATGCCGACACAACCGCCACCGCCGATACAAACGCGGCGAACGCCAACGCTCCCAATGCCGTCGCAGCTCCGGGGGTAGCGCCCGAAAACGCGGCAACTCCCGTTCCGCCTGCCGGCGCGCAAGTTCCGGCTCCGTAACGAGCCACCGTCTATCCGCCGCAATCCCGATTTCTCAATCAATTTTGAAGAGACTTCACGATGGCCAAAGCGAAAGTTAAAAAAGATAAGAAAGACAAGAAGCCGAGACAGAAAAAACAGGTCTCCGGAGACAACTTCCTCGTTCTTCACGGAGAAAAGTTTCTCTTTGCTTTTTTCGTTTGCCTCGCAATCTGGCTTATAGCACAGGGGAGCGGTTTGCCCCATTTTGAACTGACACCCGAACAGATCAAAGACGCGACGACCAAAGCCGACAACCATATCAAGCAGAACAAAGTCGAACCGACAGACATCGATAAAGATTTGAATGTCTACAACTATCTCGACTACGCCTCGCTGATCAAAAGTTCACTCAAGGCCGACCCCTATGAGACGAGCAACCGCTGGGAACAGTCTCTCTTCCCCGAAAAGATTCTCCGTCCGACGATTCGTCCGCTTCCGGTCGAAAATCTCCGGGCGGTCGCGAGTGTCGGCGCCATCCGTTACAAGAAAACCACTGCGGTGGGAGGGACCCTCAGCCAATCTTATGAAGACAGAGGGGAACACTGGATTACCGTTACGGGACTGATCCCGGTCGCCAACCAGTTGAAAGAATACAACGACATGCTGAGCCGATCCCAATATACCGACCCGAACCGTGACGTGCCGAAATACCTCCTTTACGACATCTATCGCGGTACAGTCGACGAAAAAGGCGATACCGTCTGGGACGCAAGGCCGATCGACCTGGAACGGGTCTATGAAACCGAGGTCGATCAGTGGGCCGGTTACGGGCTCGACCCGGTTGCGTTCGATTACACGGTCCCCCTCTTCTCACCCGACAGTCCTTCACTGACAATGGAATGCCCTCCGCTGGTCAACAAATCGTTCGGTGCCGAAGTCACCAATCTTCCGAACATCCCTCTTTTGAGCGAAACGCAAAAAGAGGAACTCGCCGAACAGATGGCCGAAATGCAAAACCAGGAAACCGAAACGAAAAGGGGTCAGCGGCGTGACTTTAGTACCGTCCTGAACAACCCGTTCGCCAGCCAGTCAAGCGGCGGAACGACAACTGCCCCGCGCGCCGGTTTCGCCGGCGGTTTCGGTGCCATGCCGGGGATGAATCCCATGGCCGGCCCCATGGGTATGGCTGGCTCGCGCATGCCGGGAAGTACCACCAAGGTGACCAAGGTCAACTACTACCTCTTTCGCTTCTTCGATTTCGGCGCGGAAGAGGGGCATACCTATCAATACAAGGTCGTTCTCTACCTGGCCAACCCCAACTACGGACTCAACGTCAATCTGGTTGAGGATGGCAACGCGGTCCTCAAACCGACCATCGTCTCGGCCGAAAGCAAACCATCGAACCTGGTCTCGCTCGGAAGCGAATCGCGCATTCTGGCCGAATCGATTGAAGCGTCGGGCTTGACGCAGGAACCGAAGATCACAATCTCCTCGATTTACTTCCGCACCGACAATGCCAAAGAGTCGCTTGTAGGAGGAAAAAGGATGGTACGCGGACAGATTGCCAATTTCCCGCGTCAGGCGCATAAACCGCTTGATCTCGGTAGTTCGATGACCTATTCGACCACCACCGACATCGGCAGGCGTACCGATCGTCTTTTCGATGACCACGAGTCGAACATTTGCATTCTCGACGCCGACGGGGGTGAGAGAATCGCCGGTACCGAATTTCGGGCACCGGCCAAAATGCTCGTGATGGAACCGAACGGTCTTTTAACCCTTCATAACGAGACCGAAGATCAGGCGGAACTCCTTCCCTACCAGATAGCGGCGGGCGGCGGCAGAAGGTAGCGGCGGCCCGGCGATCACCCTTGACGAATCACTTGAATATTCCCGAAGCGGCACCGGTGAATAACCCACAGGGAAAGAAGGTATCAGGTCACTTTTGTCTTTTGGTCTACCCGTCTCCCGGAGTCGGCCGGTTGCTACTGTTTGCGCCGCCTCGGTCGGAATAAATACTCCTGCTCCCCTCTTTTTCTATCGACCCCTCTGTTTTCGACCAAACAAGCAGAAGGAAGAGAACCTTTAACGGTTATATCTGTTAATCGTTGTTGCCAAAACCAAAACCGCCTATTCTTCCTTCCTGCCGGTAAAAAAACTAAAAAAAGGGCTTACTTTAACCGTTTTGTACTAGTGCCTGAGCAGGTTACCTTAGACGGAATCTGCCGGATTACAGGCTTTAAGGATAGCAGAAGCGCACCAATCCTTACCTCTCTCCCTCCGGGGAGGGGGAAGAAGAAGCGTCGGAACGGAATTTTACAGTTTTGTGCTTCTTTCATTGAGCGCTGATAATATAGTGAAAATAGAAAAAATAACGCGTTTAGCGAAAAGAACATCAAAGTCGCCGATTCGATTCGCCGATACTTGGATTTCAGAGAGTTGTACTTTGGCGTAAAAGCCTGAAGTTTGTTACCCCGATTTTGTAAGGAGATTCAGATGAAACTTCGTAACCTTCTTTCCGTTATGGCAGTCGTCGCGTTGTTCGCTACCGCTGCCATGGCTCAGGACGCTTGCGCGCCTGCGGCTTGCGCTCCGGCTTGTGAACCGGCTTGCGCTGCCCCGGCTTGTCCGGCTCCTGTATTCTGCGCGAAACCTTGTTTCCGCATTTGCCTCCCGGCTCCTTGCGCTCCCGCTTGCGAACCGGCTTGTGCTCCGGCTTGCGAACCTGCTTGCGCCCCGGCCCCGACTTGCTGCGCGCCGTGCCTGCCCAAGCTCTGCCTGCCCAAACTTTGCCTGCCCAAGCTCTGCTGCGCCCCTTGCGCTCCGGCCTGTGAACCGGCTTGTGCTCCGGCTCCGGCTTGTGATCCTGGTTGCGCTCCGGCCTGTGAACCGGCTTGTGTTCCGGCTCCGGTCTGCGATCCTGGTTGCGCTCCGGCCTGTGAACCGGCTTGTGCTCCGGCTCCGGTCTGCGATCCTGGTTGCGCTCCGGCCTGTGAACCGGCTTGCGCCGCTCCGGCCCCGGCTTGCTTCCGGATTTGCCTCCCGAAGCCCTGCCTTCCCAAAATCTGCATTCCGAAGCCCTGCTTCCGCCTCTGCGCTCCTTGCGCTCCGGCATGTGCCCCGGCTCCGGCTTGCGCTCCGGCCCCGGCTCCGGCTTGCGCCCCCGCTTGCTGAGAACCTGAAGACGATCGGAAGATTAAGTCTTGCATGACTTGATAAATCCCATTTCGGCTGTATAATGCAGGGGTACCGCGATGGGATTTTCCGACAAGAAGTGAAAACCGCTTTGTTGTCAAACAAAGCGGTTTTTTTTCTGTGTTGAAATCCTAACCCAAGACGAATCCTTCAACAAGAAAGCGCGACAGACCCAATGTTTTCAGGAATTGTAGAGGCTCTCGGCGAAGTGGTTGCCGTTATCTCGGAACCCCCGGGATGCAAAATCATCGTAAAAGACCCGAAGATCGCCCCACAGGTTGAAGTGGCCGACAGTGTCGCCGTCAACGGTTGTTGTCTGACCGTGATCGAAAAAGAGGGGGACACATTTGCATTCCAAGCCGGTCCCGAAACCTTGGAACGAACCAATCTCGGCCGCCTCGAATCGGGTTCCCCGGTCAACCTGGAACTGGCACTCAAAGTCGATTCCCGGCTTGGCGGTCATTTTGTCAGCGGTCACATCGACGGTCAGGCCACGTTGGTCAAGATCGACGATATGGGAGACTGGGGCGACTACTACTTCGAGATTCCTCAGGAACTCGCCAAACAGATGGCTTCGAAAGGCTCGGTCGCCGTCGACGGCGTCTCGCTGACACTGGTTCGCTGTGAGCGGAACCTTTTCAGTGTCGCACTGATTCCTTACACGCTCCAAGTCACAACGCTCGGTAAATGTAAAGTCGGCGACAAGGTCAACATCGAGACCGACATCCTCGCCAAGTATGTGCAGCGTCTGGCGGAAGCTCAGGAGTGGGACTAAACGCAAGACCAAATGCCAAGACTCGGAGATCGACCGACTTTCGGCAAAAGAAGAAAAAGTGATTTTCATGGCCGGTTCGCCCGAACACCAGACACGCAGTTACCTGATGAGCCGTTTCGAGACGCTCGGAATCCACCCCAGAGGCAAACTGGGGCAGAATTTCCTGATCGACCTGAACCTGCTACGCCTTTTGCACGAATCGGCCGAGCTTGACGAAAACGATGTCGTGTTGGAGGTGGGTACGGGCACCGGTTCCCTGACCACGGCAATGGCCGATAAGGCCACGACGGTTATTACGGTCGAAGTCGACCCGATGATGCACGAGATGGCACGGCAGGAACTCTTTGGCAAAAAGAACGTCCGTTTCTTCCTGACCGACATACTCGAAAATAAGAACCGTCTGAACCGCGAAGTGCTTGATGCGGTTCGGCAAGAATTGGTCGCCGTTCCGGGGCGCAGGTTCAAACTCTGTGCCAACCTCCCCTACGCGGTCGCCACGCCGCTGATTTCGAACCTTCTTCTTTCGGACATTCCTCCCCATTCGATGACGGTTACCATTCAGAAAGAATTGGCTGACCGAATCGTCGCCCGTCCGAAAACGAGCAATTACAGCGCACTCGGAGTCTGGATTCAGGCGCTCTGTGATACCAAGATTCTCCGCACCATGCCGCCGAGTGTTTTCTGGCCCCGCCCAAAAGTCGATTCGGCCATCGTCCGAATCCTCGCCAACCCTTCGAAGCGCAAGCGGATCACCGACCTTCGATTCTTTCACCGATTCGTCCGTGCCATCTTCCTCCACCGCCGTAAATTCCTTCGCTCGGTGCTCTGCAGCGCGTTTAAGGGGAAGCTCCCGAAAGAGGCGGTCGACCGTGTCATGAAAGAACTTTCCCTCGACGAAACCGCCCGGGCCGACGCGCTCCCCGTCGAAATGATCATTCGCCTTTCCGACAAATTCCGAGACCTCCTTCCGGAAGACCAGCGGGAATGGTCTTATTAGAAGAAACCGATGATAAACCCCTCCACGGCGACGGGAATTCGGATCTGTTCCCATTCCGCCGGGAATTGACTCAGGCAAACATCTCCTGCACGGCACAAGCGCCGGAGCCGATGCCGGCGGCAACGGTATTTTGAGGGGCCGAAGACGCAATATAGATTCTTTTCGACGCCCGACAATCTGATTTCGCACAAACGCAAAGTCTTTTCCGTGATCGACGACAAGATCGTCTAATCATCTTCGTAACAAAAAGTTTGCCAAAACTCTTCATTGCTCATATTCAGTATTCTGATTCCATCGATGAACGACAAGACCGCCGTAATCGTTACCAAAGCCGTGAGCACGGTCGTGAGGGAAATCAGTGTCCATACCAGGTAGATCACGGCTCTTCTCTTTCTGCCAAGATAAAACCAGTGACTTCCGAGCGGTCCAAACAAAAGCCATGCCAGCAGAACCGCGAAGATTCTGTTCTTTTCCTTCCGGGGCTCGACGGCCTCTTCTTTCACGGCACCCCCGCATTTCGGACAGACATCCTGTTTCAGACCGAGTTTTGTACCGCAATACCGGCAGTAATTACGGTGTTTTCTTGTATCGGCTCCGCACCTTACACAGGACTCTGTCGGGGCGTTCCTCGAACAGCCGCAACAGGTACAGTAGGATTTGGTGATTTTCGGAAGAGGTTTCAACAACAGAGGCGGTGAAGCGGGGGCGTCGGGGTTCGGTTGCGGCGGGGAAAAGAGTCCTTTGACGTTCCCTGCTCTGCCCCTGCGGCCCGTCTCGGTTTCGAGAATGGTGTTTTCGCTGATATGGTTGGAGTTTGCCAACGCCTTCAATTGAAGATTGTTGACCGGACCTTTTTTGGTGCCGTTCGCATCATAGTAAAACCAGTTGGCCACGATCTTCTCCGAAAAACAAAACCGCTTTCATTCCAAACCCCTCATATCGTATCCTCACGGCACTCGGATTGTCAATCGGTCGCAGTCGTCTTGCCAAGAACTCCCAAAGGTCTTTCCGGAAATTTCCGAATAGGCGAAATGACGAGAAGATTCCGGCCATTAAGAGAACACCCTCCGGGCCGAACCCGAACGGCGGGTCGATTCCGTGGCGATCCGGCAATCAAGGCGGTCTTGATATCGCGGCATCCTCGTCGATCGAGATTCGGGCCAATGATATCCTCTCCCGGAACCCATTTCTATTTTCCGGTTGAGAGGGCACTTTTGGCTCATGGGCTAAAAATTGGCCCCCAAAAACTGTTCGTGACGGGGTCGATTCCGTGGCGAATCGGGAGCACCGACCCCCAAAAGGTTGTTCCGACCGTGCGGGAGGGGTTGGAACCCTCGGTTCCGAGACTCTTTCTTCGGCTCATAAAAGAAAGATCTGGAAAACATAAAAAAGATGCGGGAAAATGGTGCAAAAATTCAGAAGCAATAGTGTTAGGATCCCGATCAAACGGGCTTTATGATACTTTTTCCCTTGCTCCCTGCCCGTTTTCAGGAACGACCTCAACACAACACACATCGCCGCAAAACCGATCGGTCCCGCCACAAAGAAACCGAATCCCGCAAAAACCAGCAGCGGTTTCCCCCAATAGCCGGACGGCGGATTACCGGTGTGGGCTACCCCGAAAAGGAAGAGTAATGGACAAATGACCCCGATGGCAATCAGGATGAGATTCCGTCGCGAACGTTTTGTCATGGTTACCACTTTTCCGCCCTGCCGAGAAACAAATCGTTCGAGGTCGAGCAAGATCGCCGCCCCCACAAAAAACGACGAAACTCCAAATTAAAAACACGCCCCCGTCGCCCCTGATTATAAACGGAGAGATTCCAGACGTCAACGAAAAAGAAGATGCCAGCGGCCGATTCTTGTTTCTTCCCCCGGCATTTTATAAAATAGTCGGAGGTCGTTTCCATCCCGATTGTTCCGATAAGGATGTTTCGCTGAATTTTACGCGCCCGGGCTCGCTTTCCGCAAAATGGTCCCGGCGTTCAGGAGTTTTCGACGATGATAAAAATCTTTCGTGATCTTCTTTTGGCCTGCGGCCTGTTCGCGGCGCTTTCTGGGCTGGACGCCGAAGATCTCAAACCGGACTGGCCGTTTCCGCAGGGGAATTTTCCCCCGCTTTTCCCCTTTAATCTGGAAAAGGGAGCGCCCGAAAATATCACCAATATCCAAACGTGGAACGGCCCCTGGTCCGATGCCGGAGAAGGTTCGATCGTCTCGGTTCGGGACGGCCGACTGATGAAAGGGGAAGAACCGTTCCGATTTGTCGGAACGAACCTCTGCTTCTCCGCGAATTTCTGTGATCATGCGACCGCCGAGCGGCTTGCCGAAACGCTCGCCCGGTTCGGGCTGCGCGTTGTCCGACTCCATCACATGGACAGTCGACACATCTGGGGAAAGAACTTTGGTCGGACCAAAACCGAAATCGACCCCGAACAGCTCGAACGGCTCGACTATCTGATCGCCCAACTTCAGAAACGGGGGATCAGTGTCAACATCAACCTGCACGTCTCGCGCGGATTCGATGAGCGGGACGGGTTCGTCAATTCATCGACGTTCCACAACCAATCGAAGGGGATCGATAATTTCGAACCTCGCATGATCGAACTTCAAAAAAAGTATGCCCGTGACCTTTTAACACATGTCAATCCGTACACCGGCCGCGCCTATACCGACGATCCCGGCGTGGCAATGATCGAAATCAACAACGAAAACTCGCTCATCGCCCTCTGGTACTGGGGGAATATCAAAAAGCTCGGTTCTCCGTACGCCGAACTGTTCCGGAATAAATGGAACGAGTGGCTGCAGTCCCGCTTCGCGAATAACGACGAATTGACCAAGGCGCTCGATCCGACAGGCGAGATTGCGCTTTCGGTCAACGTGTCGCTCGAAACGGGGAATCTACCCGTTCCCCTGGATCGGAACGACCCGTTGGTGAAATCCGAACCGTTCCGCCGCGAGTTCCTCGCGTTCCTGACCGATCTGGAATCGAAGTACTGGTCCGAGATGTACCGATTCATCAAAGAGGAACTCGGAGCCAAGTCGCCGGTCACCGGTACGCAATTACAATACGGATCGTGGTACGCCCAGGCAAAGACCGACTACTGCGACAACCACGCGTATTGGCATCATCCGGTTTTCCCCCACGCCGCGTGGGATCACCGGGACTGGTACGTCGTCAATGCCGCGATGGTCAATAGCCCGACAGGGGGCGAGCCGACCAGGATGTCGATGAATCGCCTGATCGGCAAAGCGCAGACGCTCAGTGAATACGATCACGCTTATCCGATTCTCTACGGTGCCGAAGGGAACCTGACCCTTGCGGCGGTCGCCGCGTATCAGGGCTGGAGCGGAATCAACCATTTCGCCTGGTCGCACAGCGACAGCGGCCTGGAACCGGACGTGCAAACCCTCTTCTTTGATATGTGCGGCAACCAAGCGAAGATGGCCCACATGCCCGCCTGTTACGCCATCCTGCAGCGAGGGGACGTAAAAAGCGGACCGGGAAAGTATATCTGTGTTCAGGACCTGACCAAGGCCGACGAACTGCGGCTGATGACCGAATTCGAGTCTGGCTGGAATCCGATTCAAAACCGCCTTCTCAAAGACCCGACCCTGGCAATGGTCTGCTGGACGGGGTTGCGTCTGGTCGACGACGGCCTGAAAACCGACCTTCCGGCCGGGTCGATCAACGTCGCGTCGTGGGACGATCTCCCCGCACCATTCGGCCGTCCCGCTGAGGGAGAAATCCGTAACGAGTTCGGCCAGTTGCGCTGGAACCGTCAAGATCCCGAAGCCGGCTTTTTTACCGTCGATACTCGAGGGGTCAAGGTCTTTACCGGATTCGTTCGAGGCCGTTCGTTTGAGTTTGACGGGCTGACTCTTACCCCCGGCATCACGCGGCTTGACTGGACGACCGTCTCGCTGACCGCGATCAATCCGCCTTCCGACGGCGAGGAAGGAGTACTCGCTCCCGGCCGCTACCTTTTGGTTGCCACCGGACTGATACGGAATACCGATGCCGTCTTCAAAGAATACGGGGAGGGTAAGCTGACCGCCGCAGCCGAATATGGGGGGTCGATGGGACGCGTGCCGGTTCTTTGTGAAGGGATTCCTCTGTCGCTCGAGCTGAAAAATATTGCGCCGGAACGGGTCCGCGCCTACTCGCTTGACGAAAAGGGAAACCGCGCCGACGGGATCGTACCACAACCGACATCAACGGGCGCGCTTCTTCGGTTCGGCCCGGAATACAAGACTCTTTGGTATGAACTGACGATCGAGCCGTAACCTTTCGCGGCACGATGGTCCGATCAACATGAATGACTGATGCAAAAGTTCGTGACACACAGCCCGGAAACCTTTTTCGACGATCTGAAAAAACACGGATCGGCCGCGGCATGTTCGCGCCTGTGCAGTCATCTGACCCCCCGTGACGGAAAAGACCTTCTGACACCGGAACACCTTGGCCGATTCTACGAAATCGCTCTGGCTGCGCAGGATAAAGAGACGAAGAAAAAGAGGGGAAAGTATTACACACCTTCCGACGTCGCGGCGGTCATGTGTCGCTGGTTTGATCGGCTTCCCGGCACGAACATTTGCGATGTCGGTTGCGGCACGGGCCAGTTGATTCTGACCTATCTGGCGTTGATCGGTAAAAAGAGAGCCCGCCGCCTGGTCCGTACCGGGCATCTCTACCTTTACGACTCTGACCCGATCGCGTTGGAAATATGCAAGACGGCAATCACAACCCTGTACGGAGACGACCTGGCCGAACATATCCGCACCGTGCACGCCGATTTCCTCGACCGCGACGTCCATCTGCCCGCTGATTGTAAGACGATCTCGAACCCGCCTTATTCCGCCGTAAACACCTTCCCCCCGACCTGGGAACAGACGCCGATTCTTTGTGTCGCGCGAGAACATTATGCCGCGTTTATGGAGAAGATCTTGGGCGCGAGCCGTTCGGCGGTAATCATCACACCATACAGTTTTATCTCCGGCAAAAAGTTCTTTCCGCTCCGCCTCCTTCTGAACGATCGGTGCGGTGAAATCTATACGTTCGACAATGTTCCGGGAAACATCTTCCGCGGAAAAAAGCAGGGGATCTTTAACTCCAACACGAGCAATTCGGTCCGTGCGGCGATTACCGTTTGCCGGACCGCAAAAAGACAAAGGGGGTTCCGGGTCACCCCGCTTATCCGATTCAAGTCGGAAGAACGTGCCGCTCTGCTCCGGTGCGACGTGCTCGAATCGTTTCTTCCCGAGGAAAGACAAATCGTCTCGCCGGAACAACCGATGCTGTGCAAATCGTTTCGGGAACTCCGTCCGGTCCACGAAAAGTGGCTCGCCCTTTCCGGTAACGAAACATTTTCGGAACTGACCGCGCGCAAAGGAACATTCACGCTGGCGATACCGAACACGTGCCGCTACTACACCTCGGCTCTCGACAGGCCGCTCAACCGAAAAGGGCAGATCCTTCTTCCGTTCGACGACAAGGGGAAGTTCCGTTATGCCTACTGTCTGATCAACTCCTCGTTCGCCTACTGGCATTGGCGTATGTATGACGGGGGTATCACCTATCCCCGAAACCTCCTGATGAATATGCCCGTCTTTTACGATGTGCTTACCGCGGCCGATAAGGCATTTTTCAAAAGAACGGCCGAAGCGATGATCCGCCTGACCCCGGAATATATGATCACCAAAAGGAATGTCGGTGTTCAGGAAAACGTGAAATTCCCCCCCTTCTGGCGCGAGAAAATCAACAAGCGGTTTCTGAAAATTCTCGGTTGCGATGTTTCCGAAAAGGTTTTCGACCCGATCCACGCCAACCGTGCGTTCCCCGAAGAGACGTGGTAAAGACGCGCTCTTTGGCGGCTGACTACCTCTGATCGCGGCGGCGGATTAGACAACGCCTGATGAACACACCGAGCGCCAGGGCCAGCGGCGGGATCGGGGGAAGGAGGACGGCACCGAGTTTGTATCGGCCCTGAATCTGCCGAATTTTTTCGTTCATTCGGCGCCGCGAATCTTCCACTTTCCTGTTGTACTCTTCGGTCTTTTCGTCGAAATCCCTCTTGAGCCGGTCCTGCATCGCAATGACCGCCGCTTCGATTTCCGCGGTCTTTTCGCCGCTCCATTGACCGGCCCGCCCTCCGGCATTAGCCAATTCGGCGATTCGGCGGTTCATCTTTTCGGTTTCGGCGTCACGCCGCGCTTCGAGTTCTTTATAGAAAGATATCTGGTCGAGCGAGGCTTTGTCTTGAATGTCGCGCACGGCGTTCTCGACGGCTGTCAGGGTACGATGATGTGTTCGGCGACTTCGAAGACGGATGAACGGTTCGTCACCCGCAGCGGTATCGATCACGTTAAGCACAAAGGTGACGTTATCGGAATCGAGACGTGCGCCCCCCGGCAGGTCGTTCCCCTCTTCACGAAGGCGGAAAATCCCGGGAGTCAGAAAATCGAGGTCGCTGACCAACATCGCGTTGAGTTGCGGTATCGGCCCGTGTTCCGGCCTGAGATATTCCGGGACCGGCCCCGTAATACGTGCGGCGAGGGTGTAGACGCCCTTCCGATCGTTTCGCTTCCGCATATGGCTCTGGACTCCGGCGCGTATCACGTTCGTCTCGTCGGCCGAAGCGGTCCCCCCTGCCTCGGTGGTAACCAGCGGCACGACGTCGGAGGCGCTGTTTCGGTCGGCAACGATATATCCGGCGAACGGGAACAAAAGATGGGTCAAAGAAGCGACCGACTCTTCCGAAGGATTAAACGGGGCCGAATCGTTCGGGGATGCCGAAGGAAGCAGGTCCGAGACCCGTACCTTGCCGGGCGCGGCAGGTTTCGTCTCTTTCTCGTTTTCGCTCTTTTCGGGCTCACCACCGAGTCTGATCGGTTTGGCATCGACGAAGAGAAACTCTTCCGAAAAAAAGGCGAGTTTCGGATACGGGTTATACGTACTCCACAAGATATCGGTTCCGAACAGAACCCCGAGAATCGACCAGAGTCGACCGATCTCGCCTTTCGGTGCGGGAAGGATTCCCAGGTCGGGACGATACGTTTTCGGAAAAGCGGTCCCGGCCAGGAAATCGGCAAAGAGGGGCAGCGGGTCTTCGAAGATGACAGCGGCGTCTCCCCGCGCAACCGCGTCGGTAAAATGGGCAAGCCGAACCGGGTCGAGCGACGAGGGCTGAACGGCCACCAGCGCATCGTAGACTCCGGCAGGTATCGGGTCGACCGGATCAATCTCTTCGACACGGTACTGACGCTTCAATTCGTCGATCAGCTGCCAACGGGGAATAATCGTCCGACCCGATGAATCGGTTTTTCCGAAAAGCATCGCATCGGTTTTCAGAACGCCAAGACGTTTCTTCTCCCGACTGCCGACGTTGACCAGCGAGCTGACCAACTCGTATTCGGGGGAAAGTCCGCGGTTCATGAAGGGGATCAGAACCGTTTTCGGACCGGAACGGAAAATGACGGTCAGGAAAACGGACTCTTCACGCATCTGCCCACGCGTCTCGAACGCGACCCGACGCGGTTTGACCCCGTATTTCTTTTCCAACTGATAGGCCGCATGGGTGTTGGCACGAACCGAGCTGACCGTCACAAAGGCACGGCTTCCGAGTCGGTTCTTCAGTTCCCCGAGAAATGTGAGGAGGTCGAGCCGTGTCCGGGCGTATTCGGGCGGAACTTCGGGGCTGATATAAGCCTCGATCACCGTCGGGAAATCGGACGTGTAACTTTCCAGAAGGTGGAGCGACTCGTCGGAAAGAGAACTGAGTTTCTCTTCGGTCATATCGAGCCGAACATCGTGTTGGTGAACCAGACCGATCACCGAGGCCGCCAAGACCAGTGCCGATACCGCGCGCAGGGTGTAGTGGGTCAGACGAAGAAAAGGTTTTCGCGCAGACCAGCGGGAAGCGTCGGCCAAAACGACACAAACGAAAAGAACCACGGCGGGGATCAGCGTAAAGTAAAGAATGCCGGAAAGCGAGACGATCCCGCGTCCGAACGGCTCGAAAAAGGATTCAAGGCTCGCGGCTTTCAGGAACGATGCCACACGGCGCGAGACCGGCAGGGTATCGCTCCAGCGCAAAGCCGTCAGCGGCACATTGAACAACACGCCGAGGATATACGCGACCGTCAACTGCTTCGAAAGGAACGACGCGAGCATCCCCAACGCGAGCATCAACAGGCCAATCAATCCATAGCCAAGATAGGTCGTGACGAAAAGCCCGAAATCGGGTCGGCCCAGCCAGGCGAGGATGATTCCGTTGGCCGCAAACGAGAAGAGGAGCGAAACCGTGTAGACGCCGGCCGCCGCGGCGTATTTTCCGAGAACGATTTGCACCGTCGAAAGGGGAGAGGTCAACAAAAGCTCCGCGGTTCCGTTACGCCGCTCTTCGGCCCAGATCCCCATGGTCACGGCAGGGATGAAGATCAGGGAGATGAAGGGGAACCAAATGTTGAGCTGAGCCAGATTTGCCAGGTTCGAGTTGATGAAATCGTCGGGAAGAAACGCCGCCGCCGACCCGAGCAGGACAAACACGCAAATAAAAACGTAGCCTGTCGGGTTCAGAAAGTAGGAAACGAAATCTCTTTTAAAAACAGCTGACATCGCGGCTTTCGGACTATACTTTTTCCCGGCAACACTCTTTCCCGGCGCGGTTGTCTTGGGTTGCGGCCCGGCTGCAGAATCAACGCGGGACGGGATTTCAGATCGGGGCAGTCGGCGGCGACTCACGCGACAGTTCGTAGAACCGTTGGTCGGGATTCCCCCCGGCCAGGAACTCGTCGGCGCTCCCGTCAAAGACGAGTCGGCCGCGGCTCAGAAAGAGAACACGCGAGGCGACCGCCTTAACCTCTTGCAGGATGTGGGTCGAAAGGAGGATCGTCTTTTCGCGCCCGATCCGCCGAATCGTCTCGCGAACCTGCAAAATTTGGTTCGGATCGAGTCCGGTCGTCGGTTCGTCGAGGATCAGAACTTCCGGCCGCCGGAGGAGGACATTTGCCATCCCGACCCGCTGCCGGTACCCTTTCGAAAGACAGCCGATCGGTTTGTTCAGCACCGAGCCCAGGTCGCAAAGTCGGGTGACCTCGTCGATCCGCTCGGGGAGTTCGTTACGGGGGACTTTCCAGACCTCGCCGAAAAAACGCAGGAGCGCTCGAGGCGTCATGTCGGGGTAGAGCGGGCCGTTTTCGGGCAGATATCCCAAGAGGCGCGCGCCCTCGCAACGGTCTTGCGACATATCGAAACCGGCGATTTTGGCCACACCCGATGTCGGCGTTAAGTAGCCGGTGAGCATTTTCATCGTCGTCGACTTGCCCGCACCGTTCGGACCGAGAAACGCGGTAATTTCACCGCGGCGGATTCGGAACGAGATCCCGTCGACAGCGGCGAACCTGCCGTAGATTTTACGCAACGCGTCGGCCTCGATCATGGTTTCGACGATTGTTTCCGGCATGACGGTTTCGCTCTTCTCTTGTTTTCGGAACGTGCGTTCAAAACGTGTAAGTTTCGCCCGGTTCGAGGACGACCGGTTCGGCGATTCCCTGATTTCGAACCGCCTCGGCCCAGGCCGGCGCGTCTTGCCGAATGGGGGGCCAAGAGTTGTAATGACCGGGAATCACGGTTTTCGGCCGGATCGCGGCAATCACGTCAAGCGAAAGGGGCGGACCGAGTGTGTAACGGTCACCGATCGGCAGAATCGCCAGATCGATGCCGAGCGACCCGAGCCAGGGCATCTCGGCAGTCCAGCCGGTATCGCACGCGAAATAAATATTAAGGCAGTCGGCCACAATTTCGGAAAGAGGACGGATCGGCGCGCCGAATCCGGCGCTTTTCCCCTCGTTCGGGATCGAAATCAAAAATCCGCAGGAGTTCCCCCCCGACCGGCCGTCGGGCATCGTCGAGCTGTGCACGGCGGGAACCATCATCAGACGAACCTGCGTGCGGCCGTCGTCGACCGAAATCGGAATCGATCCGCCGATATTCATCGCCTCGATCTTCTTGATTCCGTGTTTGCCATACCAGTCGGCAACCTCGGCCAGGGCGACGAGGGTCGCGTTGTTCTTTTTCAGCATCTCTTCCGCGTCGGCACAGTGGTCGGCGTGCCCGTGCGAGACGAGCACATAGTCGGCGGGAATCGAGCTGTCGACCGGGGAATTCGGCAACCGAAAGAAAGGATCAACGATGAAGATCGTCTCACCCAACCGAAGCCGCCAAGCGTTGTGGCCAAGCCAAGTCAAATCCTTTTTCATGGTGTCTTCTCCTCCTGCTCGGGAATCTCTTTGCTTTCCGGAAGATTTTCGGTTTGCGGCGCATCTGCGGCGGGGTGGCTCTCCTTCGCTGCCGTCCCCTCTTCGGGCGGTAGCTCGGCGTCAGGTTCCGCGGCGGCGTCGTGTTGTGTTTCTTCCACTTGCGGTTGTACCTCGGTGTTGGCCGGCGTCGCGGTTTCCTTGGGCGTGTCGGTGTTCCGTTCGATCCTGTAGGAAATCACGCCGGTATTGTGCGAGACGATGAGGAATGTTTCGTCGTCCCAATTGGCAATCGCCGCACCGGTCACCTCGCGGCCGAGCGCGAATTTATCGATGAGGGAACCGTTTTCCTCAAAAAACCAGATCACCCCTTCGCGGGTCGGAACAATCCATTCGACCTTCCCGTCGCCGTCGAGATCGCCGGAGACGATCCGCTCGGTATGGTTACCCCAAGTGCTCCCCTCCATCGGGGTTTCGCAGATGATTTCGCCGTCCGTCGAAAGAACGGCAAAGTATGGGGTCGGAGAACCCATGTGTGTCAGAAGCGCGGCAAAAATCTCGGTCGTTTTGTTCGGGTCACTCGCATCGTCGGGCGGGGTGAACCAGACCACCGAGACATCTTCGGGTGTTTCGATCGCCCTGAGGCGTTGCCCGTTACCGATATCGTTCTCGATCAGTTCCCCTTTTCCGTCGGAAGGGGAATTCATCGCCATCAGGGCGCGGCGCGGTTCGCCGCCGGGGACCTTGCCCCGGACAAAACCGATTCGGTACGGGGCAATCACACGTTCGTCTTTCCAGTAGATGCGGCACTTGTTCGAGCCGGGTTCGGCCTGCGTCGCGACGGAATAGATGCCATGGATCGGGATCAGGTTGGAAGTGTTGTCTCCGCAGAGGGCCACGATCAGTTCGGGTTCACCGTCTTCGTTCACGTCGTTCAGAAGCGCATCGGCAACCCACTGCTGGCGGGCCGAGGCCAAATTGGCCGTGCTGATCGGTTCGAGTCGGCCGCCGAAAATCGAAACTTTGTGGGTGTCGAGGAACGAAGAAGCCGCGATATATCGTTTTCCGTCACCGGCGCGTACTGTCCTCAGGAAACTGACCGGTTCCCCCGTCCCGGTCGGCTGGCTGCGGAGGAGTTTCCCCCCGGGGTCAAGGACGGCGATCAGATTCCCCCCGTAGGGAATAAGGATCGACTTGTTCGGTATCGCGCCCGGTCCGGCCGACACGTCGTCGGAAATGACCAACGGGTTCGACGGGTCGGAGAGGGTCTGTGTCCAAACTTGGGTCAGCGAGATCTTCTCGGGAAGAGCAAAGGGGGCGTAATGGACAAACGCGGCGGAAGTCTCGTTTCGAATGGCGTAATAGTCGTTCTCTTCGGCAGAGGCAAGCAGGTCTTCGAGCCCCCGGGCCGCCGTTTCAAAGGCAGTGATATCGGCCTTGTAAATGTCACGGCCGTCGCCCAAGTTGATCAGGTTCGCTTGGAGTGTTACATACGAGGTTGGCTGGTTATAATATTTTTGGACGATCCCATCGGCGTCGATGATCACCAAAGAGGGTTTTGAAAGGGACCCGATCGGCGGTCGTTTCAGGTCGACGAAACGAACCCGGTAAAGGGGGAACCGAAACCCGAGCAGTCCGTAATCGGAAAGGACCCCGGCATCGGAACGGCTGTTGTCGTCGACGTTCACCGCGTAAAACTCAAATCGCGGATCGTTTACGAACATCGTGGCCGTCTGATACATCTGCTGAAGAAGCGCTTTGCTGCGCTCCCAAACCAGTGCCGAGTTGCCTGACCCTCCCCAGAGAGCAAAAACGCGAATACGCCGGTGCGGCTCGTCAAGCACGAGGGGTGAGTCGCCGGAAAAAAGAGGTATCAGGCGAATCGGCGGAGCTTTATGCCCGTAGAAACTCAGTTCGGCGGAAACGAAATGATCAACCTCTTCGACACCGCTCCCGACCTGAACGGTGAACTGTTCCGGAGGAATCACGTCGGAAGGGGGAACCTCGTCGGCGATGACCTGGTTCGGAAAATCCATCGAAAGCTCCAGAACGCGATCGACCCCTTCCGGAACCTCGATCCGCTCGATCGGAAGCTCGATGCGAACGATCCCGTTCGTTTCGCGGTTGACCCAGAAGATGCGTCCGCCTTCGGGCGCGTTGACCGAGATCCGGTCACAGGCGATTTTTTCGGCGTTCGGATCGGCCTTATCGAAACTCAGGTAGCGGGGGGCAAGGAGTTTCACGACCGGGGCGCCCGGAGTCGGCAGAAATGCGTTGATCCCGATAAGGGTTTTCAGCGGTTCGCGCGCCATCAGCAGAATCAGTTGCGGAGGAGCCCAAAAGATGTCCTGCGGCAACGGCATATTCATGGCGATGCCAAGTTTAAGATCGGGATAAAATTCCCGAACGGAGGAGAAAATGTGGGGCGCTTTGACTTTGAGGATCTGCCCGTTGTAGAGGGGGATATCGATTTTTCCCCAGATGTAGTCTCCGTCGCTGATCAGTGTACCGTCGGCGACCTGCATACGAACGTAATTCGGCTTCTGAAAGGTCAGGCTGGCGTTACGGCGAATCTCGTTCTTCGCCCCCCCGCTCTCGTAGACGATCTTCACGTAACCTTGGTCGGAATAATATTTCAGCATGTCGTGCTGATAGACATTCAGCACATCACGGAGGATCTCCTCGACAGACTCGTCCGACGGTTCCGGCTGCGGCTCCTCGTCGGGATTGACCTCGACGGGGGGAGGAGTCGGTTCGGCAACCGGCTGCGGCTCTTCGGAGCGGCAGCCCGAGAACAAAGCAAAACAGAAAACAAGAATCAGAGCCCCGGCGAACCGTCGACCATTCTTTCCCGAAACGAACCTTGTTCGGCCAGGCGCACCCGATGGCTCTACTGTACCTGTTACCGGCATATCGTCTCCTGAGAACTCGGCTATTGGTTGACGAGGATTTCGGCAAGGTGGAAAATATCGACCTTGCGACAGGCCGGGTCATGCCGCATCATGCCGCCGAAATGCATCGCGCAACTCAAGTCGGGGGTGGCGACGACGTCGGCCCCGCTCTTCAAGATGTTTTCCACCTTCAGTTTCCCCATCGCCAGAGACGTACCGGCCATCTTCACGCTAAACGTGCCGCCGAATCCGCAACATTCGTCGGCCGACGGGATCGGGGTGTATTCGAGGTCCTTCACGTTGAGCAGGAGAGTTTCGGCAGCGTCGGCCATCCCAAGTTCACGCCGTCCGTGGCAGCCGACATGCAGGGCCGTCTTGCGGGGATAACGCGCCCCCACATCGGTCACCTCGAGAATGTTGACCAGGAACTCACAGAATTCATAGACCCGGCTGCCGGTTTGCACGGCAGGGAGCGAAGGGTCGGCCTCGGCAAAGAAGACGCGTGTCATGGCGGCGCAGGCACTCGACGGGGTCAGGATCAGGTCATAATCGCCAAAAACCTCATGAAACTTATTCATCACCTTGATCGCGTCTTTCCGATAGCCGGAATTGAACGCGGGCTGCCCGCAACAGGTCTGCTCGGAAGGATAGGTATACGAAACACCGAGCCGATCGAGAATTTTCGTTACGGCGATCCCGGCTTCCGGGTAGAATTGGTCCATAAAGCAGGGAATAAAGAGAGCGACCTTTTCGCCCGAACGGTACCGAGGAAAATTCCAGTGTGGTACGGCTTTGTTCAGCTGTTCGATTGTCATACAAACGCTCCTGGTAGATGATAATCGGCGCGGCGCGTAACCGGGGATTAAGTCGTCGGGACAGGGGCGACTTCGGTATTACGTCTTATTTTAGTTTTCGAAAAATAAAGAAATTGATGGTGCCGAGAACCCCGTTCGTCAAAATAAACCAGATGTCTGTCAATAGGCTGGCCCGCCCGAAAGGGATGCCGGTCAGCATATCGAGCAGGAAAATCAGCAACAAGATGGCAAAAATCGCCATAGCGACAATACAGAGGGCTTTGGACATAACTCACGGGGTCGGCAAAATTTTGCTAACAAAACGCCCCGTCTTTCGGCGACGGGGAAACAGTCTATACCCATTATAGTATGGATGAGGATAAATAAAAAGAGGATTCCGCCTCCTTTACACGAAAAACGAAACGGAGAAAAGGGAAAAAGGGGGAAGCGGAGAAAAAACGGTTTTTCGCTCTCCGCCTCGGGCTCAGGACGGCGTCGGAGTCGATAAGATCGGGAATCGGAGCTTGAAGGCGGTTCCTTTTCCGAGGCTGCTTTCGACCCGCACCTTGCCACGATGCCGTTCGATCACCCTTTTACAAAGGGCAAGTCCAAGACCCGTTCCACCTTTTCCGCTCCCGTCGGGCCCCTCTTTGGTGGTATAAAACGAATCGAAGATTTTGGGAAGCTTTTCGGGCGGGATCCCGGTCCCGAAATCGCGGATCATCAGCTCGACCGCCGTCCCGGTCGGATCGGGACCGATTTTCAGAAGGAGCCGTCCGCCTTCGGGCATCGCCTGCCGGGCATTGATCAGCAGATTGACCAGTACCTGCTCGATCTGATTGGCGTTGGCCGAAATTTCGGGTACGGGAAGAAAATTCTTCTCGACGCTGATCCGGTACTTGTTCATTTCACGATCGAGAAGGAGAAGAACGTCTTCGGTGATCGCGACCAGATCGGTCGGCTCGAACCCCGGTTTGCGATTACGGGCCAACCCCAGGACGGTCGCGGTAATTTTGGCAGCGCGGTTCGAAGCTTCCAAAATTTTGTTGAACGCCTTGTCGCGGGTCACTTTGTCCTGATGACGGATCCCCATCTTGGCATAGTTCAAAACGGTTGTCAGAATATTGTTGAACTCGTGCGTCGTGGTCGAGGCCAGCTCGCCGACCGCCGTCAATTGCGCGGCCTGTTCGAGCCGGGCTTCCAGCAGATTGATTCTTTCCAAAAGTTCGGTTCGTTCCACTTCCCAATTCTTGTCCGATGGCATTCCGCTCACTTCTTTCTTTCGGCACTTCCCCTGCAATCTTACCCACTCTAAACTTTTTTGCGAGTGAAAGGTTGGAAGAGGGCTTTCGGTACCATCGTCTTATCCGCCCCCTCTCCCCTTCGCCGGGAGCCGATTTTATGCAAAAATATTTTTTCCGGACGTGAAACTTGACGTATTCGTCATGATCGGTTATAAATGGTCCGGTTTCCTCGGGAGCTTATAAATGTTTTTGGTGCCGAAACCAAGGAGTCGCTGCCATGAAGCTGAAGCAAATTTCCCTTTTCCTGGAAAATCGTCCGGGACACCTGAGTTCCGCTTGCCGAAAATTGGCCGACGCCGGCCTGAATGTTGAAGCGATGGCACTGGCCGATACCAAACACTACGGCATTCTCCGCTTTCTGGTCAAGGACTGGAAAAGGGGCTTGGAGATCTGCGAGCAAAGCGGATTGGTCGCCAAGGTCACCGATGTGATCGCGGTCTGTGTTTCAAACACTCCCGGGGGCCTGGCCGGTCTCCTGGCGATTTTGGCCAAGACGAGCGTCAATATCGAGTACATGCACGGGTTCAACTTCCATCATTCCGGCAAGGCGGTCATCGTCTTGCGGGTCGACAAACCGGACGAGGCCCTTGCCTCTCTCAAGGAGGCCAATGTGGAAATCATGACCGAAGAAAAATTCTTCATCTGAATCGAGTGTTTTCGAAAGGGTCGCTTCCGTCTCGCCAAGGGGCGCCTTTCCCTTTTTCGGGGTTATCCTGATATTCATCCTCAACCCGGAAGAAACAAGAATGGAAATTTGGCCGGCAATCGATATTCGCGGGGGGCAATGTGTCCGGCTCGTGCAAGGTGACTATAACCGAGAGACCGTCTACAGCTCGGCACCTGCCGACATGGCGGAACATTGGGCATCCCTCGGCGCGAAACATCTTCACCTGGTCGATCTCGACGGCGCTAAAGACGGCCGGAGTACTAACGCCGCCGCGGTTGCCGAGATCGTTCGTCGTGTTACGATTCCCTGCGAGCTGGGGGGTGGCATCCGTAACGAAGAGGCGATCCGCACCTACCTCGACATGGGTGTCAGCCGACTGGTGATCGGCACGCTCGCCTTAAAAGAAAAAGCCTGGTTCCGCGAAATGGCGCAAAAATACCCGAACCGTCTTGTCTTGGGGATCGACGCCAAAGAGGGAAAGGTCGCGGTCAACGGCTGGCTCGAAACGAGCCGGACTTCCGCCGTCGACCTGGCACGGGAATTTGCCGACCTTCCTCTGGCCGCGCTCGTCTATACCGATATCGCGACCGACGGCATGATGAAAGGCCCCAATTTCAAAGAGATAGAACTGATGAATCGCGAGACGACGATTCCGCTCGTCGCCTCGGGGGGTGTAACACGCCTGGCCGACGTCACGCGTCTGGCCGAACTGAACATCCCCGCCTGTATTATCGGGCGCGCCCTCTACGAAAAGACGATCGATCTGACCGAAGCACTGAAATACGAGGCGTAACACGCTGCCGAGACCCTGCCGCAAACGGTTCGTCGCCGCGCGGCGGTATTGTGTTACCGGCAACAGATGCGTTAGGTCAAGGGGTCAGTACCTTTTCGGCCTCGACCCAACCGCTCGTGCCGTCGACCGTTTTCACCCGAAGCCAATTTCCGCGCGCCTCTTCAAGACGGCACTCGCTCAGCTTGTCGAGACTGAGAATCGCCTCATAACCGGGACCGCTCCCTTTCCGAAGCTCGGCATCTTCGCGCAGAATCCCGCGCCGGGTGTCGGCAACATGGTCGGCGGCGAGCGTACCGAACAGAAGGAGCGAGAGCACAAACGCGGTCGCGGCGGCACACACCAGGCGCCCGGGCCGTTTTCCGGGACGAACGATCCACACCGCTACCAAAAGGAAAGTCAGCAGCGTTAAGAGCACGAAGAGCATCTCCTGCATCGGCCGGGAAAGGGTCCCTCTCCAAAAGAGGACCGTTTCGAGAAAAGTCTTCTTTTCGGCGGTCGCGTCGGGCCGCAGCGCGGCGATATTGGCTTTCAATGCCTTGTCGGTCGGCATATACCGTTCGGCACGTCGCCAGGCCGAGAGGGCTCTCGCCGGATTCCCCGCACGGTAATACGCATTGCCCAGATTGTAAAGGATCGGACCGTTTCTTTTTCCTTCGGCCAGCAACCCTTCGTAGATCGCCGCCGACTGCCGAAACCCGCGGGTGCTCTCTTCGGCGGATTCCTCCGACTTTTCGGCCTCATCGAACAGGCGAACCGCACGGTCGAACCGCTCTTGGGTTTCGGTATCGGCTCGACACCCGGCCAACAGAGGTATTGCAAGAGCCAGCAGAAATCCGGCGATTTTCGCTCGGCGGAATTTCCTCCCCTTTTCGGCGCCGAGTCTCCGAAGAACGGTCTGCCAGCAACGATAAAGTTCGAGTGTTTCGGACTCGGAAACCGAACCTGCATGCCCGGCAAACATCTGTTCTTCCAGTCGGTCGAAAAAGGCTCTCAAATCACTCAACACGCGCTCGGTTTCCCCATCCGGTTTGTCTCCCGCCATCGAGGAGAAGAGGATGTCGATGTCACCGCGTGTTACCGCGTCGAGACGGGTCGTAAGGCGCGTCGCAACCGGTGTCAGAAACGCCGCGACCACCGCTTGACGGAGCTGATCGGGCGGACCGACAAACGCCCTGCGCAATCGCTTTTCCCCTTCGCGCAAAAGCTCGGCCTCCGAACCGGCCGTCGCGATCTTACGGCGCCGAATGTATTTCCCGCCGCCGAGCACGAGGAGTGCTGCGTAAAGTGTTCCGGCAAAGAGCAAAAGCTCGGTCGGCGAATAGGTCTTTACTGTGCGACCGAGTCGTCTGTTCCCGTAGATTCCACGCTCGGTCTTTTCCGCACCGTTTGCGTTCGGTTCCTCGTCGGCGGCAAAACTCGACAGGTCGGCACTCCCGACGTTAACGGTCAGCGGCATTTCCTCGGTGTAAAGCGTCCGGAATTCCCCCTGCGCGGCATCGAAATAGGAGAGCGAAATCGAAGGAAAAGGAGCATCGCCCGGGGTCAGCGGGCGCAGACTCCATGTCCAACGGACGGCTCCGGAAAGTTGTTCTTCGGTCGGAGGATATACTTTAAACCGGGATTTGAGTTGCGGGGCCGAAGCCAAGTCGGGGGCGGCCAGATCGGTCTTCCCCTTGTCGCCCGCGAGAGTAATCACCAGCGAGAGGGTCTGACCGACCCCGGCCTCGGACGACGAGAGTTGCGCCTCGACCCGACACGGGCGTGCCGAACCGACCACGCCGATATACCCCTCGGGACGGGGGTTCGGAATCTCGTTCACCGTAAGTTTCAGCCGGGGAGTCGCGGCATAAATATCACGGCCATTGACTTGGCCCTTGAGAAGCGCACGATTCAGATCGAACTCTCCGGCCTCCTCGGCGGTAAACCCACGCGAAAAGTCGTACCGCCAAATCGACGTTCCCTTGTCGGTGTCGCCGTCGCTCTTGACAATTTCCCCCTCGGGGAGAAACGTGAGCGGTCTCTGTCCTTCGCCGAAAAGGAAGAAGGGATTATTGCTGTGAATATGGTTGACAACAAACCCGCTGTGTGAATTGAGATAAGACGCGATCCATTGCGAAAACTCCTCGTTCGGAACAATTCCGTTCGGGAGAGGTTCGTCGAGCCCCCAGGCAAAAGTGAGCAGGAGTGGGTTTTCGTCGGTATATCGCATGGGATTGACAGGCTTCTGCTTGCCGAAATCCTGTTTCAGGTAGACCGAAAGCGTGATCGTGATCGGGGTCAGCGGATAGATTTTCTCCGGAGTGACCTTCACTTCAAGACGCGCGGCTTTCTGATCGACCGGTGCATTTTGGTCTTCCGGTTCCACCACCCGCAAAAGAACGGGGTCCGCTTCAACCAAGGCTCCGCCCGACTTGACGAGCGGCGGCTCGATCTGAATCGTTCCCCCTTGTTTAGGGGTCAGTCGGTAGAGGAAGGTCATCCCCCGATCTTCGGTGACCGTCGTTTTTCCGTTAACGGTAATCCGAATCGAATGAGACATCGGCTCCTTCCCCTGATACTCGACCTCGAACTCTTCGTCGAGGTAGCTCATATCGGGGGGCGTGTCGATATCGGCGTTTTTGACCTGTACGCGAAGGAGACACGATTCGCCCGGCCAAATCTTTTGCGGGGCCACCGAAAGGTTCATCGACGGCTTTGCGGAAGCCGCCCCCCACGCACTCCCCGCCAAAGCGAAAAGAGAAAGAAAGAGCGATACGACGCCGAACGCCGCACGATCATTCAAGTGGTGTTTCAAAAGGTTATAAGTTCCGGGCAAATTCTTTTTCACGGTTACCAGTCCTTCTCCGGTTTTTCATATCGACGAAAGAGCGACTCACGTTGTTTGCGTTGATTCTCGACCGCGCGCCGGCGGTCTCGAACTTTCCGCATCATCGACTCGGCTTTCTCTTCCTGTCGCCGGGCTTCTTCCTCTTCCGGCGTCATCTGCCGATCGTCCTGTTGCGATTCCTCGCTCTGTTGATTTTGTTGGTCCTGCCGGTTCTGATTCCGCTGGTCTTGATCTTGCCCTTGACTCTGATCTTGGTCCTGACCTTGACCTCGATTCTGGCCCTGATTCTGGTCCTGATTTTGATCCTGATTTTCGTTCTGCTGATTTTGGTTGGGATCTTGCAGCGGTTCTGCAATACGCCGGAGCAGATCGAGAATTTCTGTCTCGAAAGCCGGGGCTTTCTCGGGGAAATCGTCGGGCAAGAGGGAGGCAAGAAGATCGCTCTTCCGCTCAATCTCCGGCCCGAGTTCCAGCGCGAGTTTCATCGAACGGCGGACCTTTTCTTCGGGAGAAAGGGATTCTTCTTGCGGGGGCCCGCTCGGTTCTTCGGTAGCGGACTCCTTCGCGTCCTCGGCGAGCCGACCCTCGGACTCTTCTTTCGGGTCTCCGTCGGCAACCACATCCGGTTCTTTACCGGGTTCCGCGAACAGGTCGGCGGGCTTCTCCTCTTCGGTCGGCGGATGATGCGCGCCCGACCGGCCGGCTTCTTCTTCGGCGTAAGGACGTGTTTCAAATTCCCGACGGGCGTCGGCGATCATCCGCTCGACCCGTCGGGGAATCGCGCTGCCGCGGGCCAAGAGGGTTTCGCGTGTGACAACGTGGGGATCGGCTTCGGCGTTTTTCGAATCGTTCTCGGACTCTTCCGAATCGCTTTCGATTTCGGGGCGGGTCAGGCTTTCGGCCTGTTTGACAATCTCTTCCTGTCGCGCGAGCGCGTCTTGCACGATCGTTTGGTAGTCGCCGTAAGAGATTTCCGCCCGGTCGATCGCACCGAGCGCCTCACGAACCGATTCGAGGGCCGACTCGGGAGAAGAGGCCACCGCATCGGAAGCCGCTGTTAACGAGGTCAGCCCGCGCTCAAGTTCCTCAAGTCGGGCCGCGGCATCTTCGGCACCTTGCGCGCCCCCCCCTTCCCCGCAAAATGTCCCCTGTTCGAGGAGACTTTCCAGATCGGTCGCCCTTTCGGCCAATTCTTCCCCGAGCCGGTAAAGGGATTGCCACTCATCGGAACGGGTCGGAGGGACGTTCATCGATTTTCGTTCCGACGTGTCGGTCAGCTCTTCGCGCAACCAGCGGAGATGGTCGGTCGGATCAAAAAGCTTTTCACGCACCTGCCGCTCTTTCTTCAAAAACTCGGCTCGTTTCCCCTGGGTCCAACTCAGGACCAGATCCGAAGCTCGCCGTGCGTTTTCGTGCAAGTGACCTTTCGATTCGGCCGCGGCCTCACGGAACGTGTGAAACACAAGGTCGGCTTCTCGCTCCAGATCGGCAAACGCGGCGGCACGACGGGCGGCATCGGCACGGTACTCGGCCGGCACGTCTTTCGGCGGGGCGGCACCCGCAGGCGCAACAGCTCCCGAAACCACGGAAGGCATCGGTGGGACCACGTTGTTTGCTTTTTCTTCCGCTTCGCTCTCTTCGGGTTGCGAACTTTTGCGTGCCAGCGCCCGTGCCCGGATGATTGCGAGATTGTACCGGAGTTTTCCCCGCAATCTTCTCTGCCGATCGTCGGTCCTTGCCAGCCCCTCTTCGAGACAGGCCATCGCCTGTTCTTCTTCGCCGCGGGCGGCCAGTTCGCATGCTTTGTTATACAGTTCTTCGGCCGTCAAAAGCGGGTCGATCGGCACAAGGGTCGAGCCGTCGGACCCCACGGCCGCGGGACCGGTCGGCACCGAATCCGGACTGTCGGCCGAAATGTTCTTCCCGGCATCGTTCTTCTCCGGCGTTTCGTTCAAAGACGTGTTCGCATCGGGCGCCTCGGGGGTACGGTTAAAAAAATCGATCTCGGCGCCTGACTCGGTGTTCGGCTCTCCGGCGGCGAAAAGATTTTTCTCCGTCGGAAAGAAGGCCGTCGCGGCAGCAAGCACGAGCATGGCCGCGACCTCACGACGGTTGCGCAGCGGTGAAAGGAAAAAGCCGGCCCAGACCAACAGGCAACCGACCAGGAGATACGGCTGAAATTTTTCGTTCCACACGCGCCGCTCCCGTTCGCCGTAACCGGACCGTTTCAATCGCATCGACTGCTGATAAAAGGCGCCCAGGTCGGTCGGGGTGGTTCCCATATCGAGGAACGCGCCGCCGGTCTTTTGAGCGATTTCGGTCAACAGCTCTCGGTCGGCCCTGGTCCAGATCTCTTTCCCTTTGTATTTCTGATATCCGGTCAGTCTTCCGCGCCCGTCATAAAGCGGAATCCGTCCTCCCTGCTCCGCATCACCGAGGGCAACGGTAAAGATCTTCACACCCAGGCTCGCCGCCTCGTCGGCGGCTTCGAGCGGGTCCGATTCGTGGTCTTCTCCGTCGGTGATCAGGACCAGGGCCAGGTCACGCGGCGATTCGGGATCGACGCAACGGAGCGCCAAACGGATTGCCTCGCCGATCGCCGTTCCCCCGCGGGTCGCATCGGCTACGGAAAGGAGGTTCAGGGAATCGCGGAAAAAAGCGTAATCGTTCGTCAACGGGATCTTGATGGTCGGCCGACCGGCAAACGCGATCAGACCGACGCGATCTCCGGCCACACGTTGGAGCAGGTCGTTGATATCGAGTTTCGCGCTCTCGAGGCGGTTCGGGGCTATGTCGTTCGAGAGCATCGATCGGGAAACATCGAGCAGCACAAGGATATCGGCCCCTTTTCGTTCGACACTCAATGTCTCGCCCTCGCCGCGCGGTCCGGCCGCCGCGACAAAAAAGAATGCCAGGCCAACAAGAACCAGCAGGGCACGAACCGTCTCGCGCGTCGCACTGCGTGCCGGGGCAAGCCGCCGCACCATTTCCGGTTCGGCGAACCGTTGCCTGCCGACGCGCACTTTGACCGCCGCAAATCGAAAAAGGAATGCGAGAAGCGGAAGAAACCAAAGTCCCAAAAGCCAGTATTTGTTCGTCAGATTCATCAGGGAAGACTCCGAAAACGCGTGTTAAGCAATACCGTTCCCAGAAGAATAAACGTCAGGCCGGGAAACAGGAACCAGGTGTATAACTCGCGGTAATGATTGTACGCGATCTCGTCGTACTCCGTCTTTTCGAGTTTGTCGATTTCGCGACAGACGTGATCAAGTGTCTCGGTATCTTCGGCACTGAAATACCGGCCGTCGGTCATTTCGGCAACCTTCCGAAGCGTCTCTTCATCGAATTCGAGCGGCTCGTACGGCGTACCGCGGGTACCGATTCCGATGGTATAGATTCGAATCCCGAGCGATTCGGCGATCTCGGCGGCCTCTTCGGCTGTCACCGCACCGATATTCTGCGCGCCGTCCGACAGGAGGATGATAACCTTGCTTTTGGCGTTCGACTCTTTCAGCCGTTCGACCGCCGCGGTCAGTGCGTCGCCGATCGCGGTCGCCGACTCTTCCTGATAGAGCCGGTCGGCGACCAACTGCCCGAGCCGGTTCGTCGGCGGGTTCGGAAGATTCACCATTCGAAGGATTTCGGAGAGAGACTCGTGATCGAGGGTCAACGGACAGAGGGAATCGACATACCCCCCGAAGACAACCAGAGCGATCTTATCGTCGGGTCGGCCGGTAAACTTGCCGTTTCCGAGAACGAAGTCGTGGAAAATCGCCTTAACCGCGTCGAAACGGGTAACCCGCCTATCATTCAGAAAAAAATCGTCGTTACGCATCGAGCCGCTCCGGTCGAGACAGATCGCCATCGCGATCCCCTCGTTCCAGACACGGCTGTTCCTCTCGCCCGCCTGCGGGCGGGCCAAAGCGACCGCTGCCAAGGCCAATCCGAACGGCACCAGGGCGCGGACCGTCGGCAGAAGCCACGAAGCCCACGTTCGCGGCACGTCGGAAAGGACCGCCAGGCTCGAAAAGAGAAACGCGTCGCGACGGCGCGGCCGGAACACTTTCCAACCGAGCAGAAACGCGGGGACCAGCAGGAGGAGTCCCAAAGGATTTTGGAACCGAAACAGGGTGCCCGCCGCGAAGAGATTCAGCATCATCCGCCTCCTTCCCCGGCCGGATCGGCCGGAACTGCCGGTTCAAAGGTCGAAACGAACAGTTCGGCGTGCCGGTACCCCGCGTCGATCTCGTCGGGGGTCGGCTGAAACCTGGCGAATTTCACCAGATCGGCGGATTCCAAAAACGAAGCGAGTTCCCGACGCGCCGCCGGGGAAAAATTTTGATCCGGCTCATATTCGATATGCCGAAGAAATTCTTCGGTGGTCTGTTCCGGTGCACGGATCCCGGTCATCTCTTCGATAAAGACGCGGACAATTCCGGTCAGGTGAATGTAGTACCCGCGCAGGTCGCTCTGGCGCAAGTCGGAATGTTTCAGCACCTCCAGCCGCCGGAGCGCTTCGCTTCGCGGCGAAAGCGGCTCCGAAACATCCGTCCGCGGTTTCCGGAACACCTTCGTCAAGATAAGGGCCGCAACCACACCCCCGACCACAACCGCCGTCAGAAGCATCCAGGGGATCCGCGGAACCGGAGGTTCCGGCTCGCCGATTTCCGAAAGAGATGCCGCGTTCGGGTCGAACCGTGAAGCGACCGAAACCCTTCCCGGCGGAATCAGCAGGGTGAACCGATCGTCGTCGGCACCGCGGCACGGAACGGGGATCGGGGGCAGAAAAGCCTCACCGCTTTCTTTGGGGGTCAGCGTCACATGAAAGATCGTTGTGTGTTTCTGTTCGTCGGCGCCGGGCGGGTCGGCTTTAACGTTTTCGACCCGCAGAGGGCCGTATTCCTCCCCGAATTTGAGCGGGAGCACCTCGCCCCCGGTCGGGAGTGTCACGGTAATGGTCAGCTCGACGTTTTCGCCCAACCGCGGCGGTTCGGGGGAAAGTTCCGCCCGCGCCGTGGCCCGGCCGTCCGCCGAAAGCGCTTCGCGCGGAACGGCAACCAAACGCTGCACGAAACAAAAGACGCAGAGCAGAAGAAAGCCGAGCGGAATAAATTTTCGTGATTTCATCGTTTTCCGTCGATAATTTCGTATCATAAAACTTCAGGAGATTTTCGCCTCCGTCGTTTTTCAAAGAAACCGCGCAGGTCTTTCACATAGTCGCGGTCGGTTCCGATCTCCAGCTGATCGACCCCGTAATGTTTCAGGCAGTTCTTCACCGAATCGCGCTGTGACCGAAACTGTTCGGCCAAGAGTTGGCGTACCCGCGCCGACCCGGTATCGACTTCGGCGATCTGCCCCGTCTCAGGATCGCAGAGTTTAATGAACCCGACGTTCGGAAACTCGGTTTCACGCCGATCGGTAAGCCGCAGGGCGATCAGGTCATGTTTCCTGCGACAGATGGCCATCTCCCGATCGGCCTGCGGCGCATAAAAATCGCTGATCAGAAAGACCATGGAACGGCGTTTCAAAATTCGGTTGGCGTATCGGAGCGCCTTATTCAGGTCGGTCGGTCGGGGAACCGGTTGCTGGACGACCATTTCGCGGATCAGGCGCAAAACCGCCCCTTTCCCCTTTCGCGGAGGACGGCAGTCGAGCACATCGTCGCAAAAGGTGAGGAGCCCGACCTTATCGTTATTCTTCAGTGCCGAGAACATCAGCGTGGCGATCGCCTCGACCGCGATTTCGAGTTTTCCGCGAACCGAACCGAAGATCCCCGAGGCCGAAACATCGAGCATAAAGAGGATCGTCTGCTCCCGCTCTTCCACAAACCGTTTGATGAAAGGGCGGCCCGCGCGGGCGGTCACATTCCAGTCAATCAACCGAACGTCGTCTCCCGGCTGGTACTCGCGCACCTCACTGAATTCGATCCCCTGCCCGCGGAAAAAGCTTTTGTACTCTCCCGCAAACAGATCGTTCGCCGAACGGTTCGAGATGATCTCGAGCCGCCGAACCTTTTTAAGGACCTCGCTCAGCTGTCCGCTCATTCTTTATCCTCCCCCTTTGATTACGGCACCGGAACCGTATTGAGGATTTCACCGATCAGGTCGTCGGGAGTGATCGACTCGGCTTCCGCCTCGTAAGTGAGCAGCACGCGGTGACGCAACACGTCGCCGACGATATCTTTTACGTCTTGCGGGGTCACGAACCCGCGCCCGGCAAGCGCCGCCACGGCTCGCGCCCCTTTCCCGAGAAAGATGCTGCCCCGGGGAGAAGCACCGAACTCGATCAGCGGACGGAGTTTCGCCAGCCGATACTTTTCCGGCGTACGGGTTGCCTGGACCAGGTCGAGGATATAGTTTCGGATCGAATCGTCGATATAGATCTGCGAAACGACACTTTGGGCTTCAAGAACCTCGTCGCGGCTCATCACCGCGCGAACCGCCCCACCGGTCCCTTCGAGAGCCCGGTCAAGAATTTTCCTTTCCTCTTCGGCGGTCGGATACCCGATTTTGAGTTTGAGCATAAACCGGTCGACCTGCGCTTCCGGTAACGGATACGTTCCTTCCTGCTCAATCGGGTTTTGGGTCGCCATTACCAGGAAAAGATCATCGAGCGGAAACGTCGACTCGCCGATCGTTACCTGTTTCTCTTGCATCGCTTCGAGGAGAGCCGACTGTACCTTTGACGGGGCTCGGTTAATTTCGTCGGCCAGAATAAAGTTGGTAAAGATCGGCCCTTTCTTCGTTTCGAAAGCCCCGTCGTTCGGTCGGTAGATCATCGTTCCGATCAGGTCGGCGGGAAGGAGGTCGGGCGTAAACTGGATCCGTCGGAAATCGGTATCGAGAGTTTCGGCGAGTGTCTTCACCGTCGTCGTTTTGGCCAGGCCCGGCACCCCTTCGAGGAGAACATGCCCGCCGGTCAGAAGCCCGATCAGAAGGCGTGAAACCATATACTCCTGCCCGACAATCACCCGCGCGATCTCGGCACGGACCCGGTCGATTTTTTCGGATTGGGCGCGGACCCGCTCTTTCATCTGGTTGACATCGATCATTATTTCCTCGTCATTCTCTCTATTCTTCCGTCGTTTAACGATTTGCGTCGGTCTCTCGGCTCTTAACCGTGCGGACAACGGCCTGGCGGACTCCCGCCCGCCGCACCTTTGCGGGAGCTCAAAACGAAAGGACTTCCTCTTGCCGACACATCCCCCTAATGAATGAAGTTTCCGCCGAGCGAAAAAACATTCATTTCGTTTTTGCCCGAACCGACATTTTCCCATCCCCCATGGAACGGATCATAATGATTTTTATGCGGATTTTCAATTTTAACAAGGGTAATTTCGAAAATGTCGGCTCTCATATCGGAAGTCCCCCTCGGTTTACGCTCTGTTTTCCAAGCGCCGCCCCTTTCCCGATGAAGAGAAAAACAGACCGAAACGGAATTCCGGCTTACCGGAACCACTGCTCAGGACTGTATCACAGAAAAACAACGCGGTACCGAAAAAGATTGGGTAGAAGGGAGCGATGAACTCTCTCCTACCCAATTGCCGACGACGTTCGGCGGCCCGACCCTCACATGCTGATTCCCAATAGCACGAGCAGATACAAAGCCGGGATGAAGATTATACCAATTATGTGGAATGCACCGCGTCGTGGTAAAAGACCATACTGAGCACAAACACATGCAATGACGTAGAGGTTGATGATCAGTAACAAGAGTAAGAACAAAAATTTCAATATTGAAGATGCGGTCCTTTTAAATCCTTTTCTGTTCCTGATCAAAACGGCCAACACCGAAATGAATCCGACCGGGCCCGACAAATAAAAGCCGATCGGCGCAAACCCGGCCAGCACAATATGCCACCAGGGACGATGTCCTCCTTGTGTAAATGCTCCCGCTAATCCTACGACACCAAAAGGAAAAAGGAAGAAGGGGCAGATGATTCCGATAGTGACCAGAATCAGATTCAGGAGTTTGGCTTTCGTCATCGGTATGTCTTTCTGTTTAACCTGGGAAATATTCTCTCGGTTTATAGGGGGGTCTTCGTCTGCCGACGATCATTCCGCCGGACCTTCCCGATTGAAGAAAAAGAACCCCTTTACGGGAACACGGGGTCGAGGTTACCGGCCTCTGAAAAGATGGTTGAGTTTTCTGTTTCTGACGAAATGCCCTTCCCGATGAGCCCCGATGATAAATCGAAACCGTAACGATTGCAATGAGAAAGAGGGGTTGGCGAGGGAAAATTTCGGATTTTTTGAGCGGCGCAAACGAGATGCCCGAACCCCATCACGGGATCAGGTGAAGCGAAGGCCCCCGTTCCGGCGATCCGCCGTGCGCGGAAATTGATTTCCGGAATCGAACGGGGTAAAATAGGCAGAATCGAATCACCAAGAAATCCGCCGAGGAGGAGAATGCCGATGAAAAACCTTTTTCTTAATTTGGGTCTCGCCGTTTTGGGACTGGCGGCTCTGTGGGCCCCGTTTTCGGTTCTTCGCGCCGAGGGAGCGCCGAAAGGGGAAACGGTCGGCGCACTTGTCGCCTCGGGGGTTTGCCTTCATCCCGATCAGATGATGTACGATGACTTGATCGCCAAAATCGACGCGGCACAAATCCGTCGGCTTGCGAAGTACGAGAGCCTAAAAACCGAATCGGATATCAAGGCTTATCAGGAGTCGACCCGTTCCTTCTTCTTCGACCGGATCGGGCAGATGTGGGAACGAACCCCACTCAATGTTCGGGTGACCGGTACGATCGAACGGCCGGAATACCGTGCCGAAAAGATTCTGCTCGAAACGCTCCCCCGTTTCTACGCGACCGGTACACTCTTCCTTCCCCGGCCCGAAAAATTCGCGCCCCCTTATCCGGGCGTGTTGGTTGTTTGCGGGCATTCGAGTAACGGGAAGGCCTCGGAATTCTACCAGGGGCTTTGTGTTCTGGGTGCGATGAACGGACTGGCAATGTATATCCAAGACCCGATCGACCAGGGGGAACGGCTCCAGCATTTGGACGCCGAAGGAAAACCGTTGTATGTCGGTGTTTCCGCCCATAATCTGGTCGGAGTCGGCTCGATCCTTTTGGGACGGAACACGGCAACCTACGAGATCTGGGACATGATGCGCGGACTCGATTTTCTCCAGTCGCGCGACGATGTGATCGCCGACCGACTCGGTGTTGCCGGGAACAGCGGCGGGGGAACACAGGCGTCGTATCTGATGGCACTCGACGAACGTGTCGCCTGCGCCGCGCCAAGTTGTTACCTCTGCTCTCTCTTTGGGGCCCAGACACACAAATCGACCCCGCAAGACGCGGAACAGAATCTGTTCGGTCAACTCGCGTTCGGCATGGACCATGCCGACTACATTATCGCACGCGCTCCGAAACCGACTCTCCTGAACACGAGAACGAACGACTTTTTCGATATCCACGACACATGGACATCGTACCGCGAAGCGGTCCGCATCTACTCGCGGTTCGGGCACTCGGAACGGCTCTCGATCATCGAAATCGAAGGGGAACATGGCTACTGTCCCGAACTGCTCGACGCGTCGGTCAGCTGGTTCCTGCGCTGGCTCGCCGGACGTGACGAGCGGATCGTCGGCTCGTATCCTCTTCCGACCCTGACGGAAGAGGAGATCAAATCGGTTCCGAACGGCGTGATGGCCCTTCCCGGGGCACGGACGACGTACGACATCAACCGTGATTATAACGAGGAGCTAAAAAAGGAACGGCGGGAAAATCTCGCATCGCTCTCGAAAGAAGCGTTTACCGACCTGGTCCGTGAGACCGCGGGAATCCGTCCGCTCGATGAGATCGCCGTGCCCGAACCGGTTGCGGTTCCCGATCGGCCCGAAACGACGATACTCAAAGCCGAGGGACTGGTTGCACTGCCGCTGCGGCAGATCTCCGCCGTAGAGGGAAATGGCGCGGCACGCCTGATCGTGACCGAGTCGGGGAACGAAAGCGAAAAGGTCGCGCAACTTGCCGCTCGCGCCGTGTCGGAAGGGGCTGCGGCCGTTTGGTCGATGGAACCGCGCGGTTGGGGAGAAAGCCGGTCGAATGTGGCGTCCTATTTCCAGAAAGAGCTTTTCGGCAGCGCCGGCACAGTCTGGTATCTGGCCTACCTTTTGGGTGAGACGTACGTCGGACGTCGTGCCGAAGATGTTCTGACGGTTGCGCGCCTTCTGAAAGAGACCGGAGCCGATGAAATCGAACTGACCGCCGACACGCCGAGCGCGGGGCTTGTTGCGCTACACGCCGCCGCCGCCGAACCGAGACTCTTCACGCAGATCTGCCTTGATCCTTCGGCGCTCCCGCAAACATGGTACGATTATGTCAACGATGCCCCGAAACCTTATCTTCTGCAAGATGTGGTACATGGAGCTCTTCGCGCGTACGATGTCGACGATCTGATGAGATTTACCGACTGTATCGTCCGGGAATAACTTCGCCGCATTTCGGGCATTTCCCGTCGGGAGTCATACGGCTTACGGCTCGGAACCCCTCTCGGGTCACGATCTCTTCGCCGCATTGCGGGCAGAAGGTCGAGTGCCCGCGGGTTCCGGCGTAGACGTAGCGAACCCCCCCCTTTTGCGCGATTTGAGACGCGTTCCGGAGAGTCTCGGGTGGGGTGCGCGGCGCGTCCGTAAGCTTATACGTCGGAAAGAATGCGGAAAAGTGCAGAGGAACATCGCACCCGAGTGTTTCGGTAAACCACTCGATCAGACGGGCCAGATCGTCATGGTTGTCGTTTCGGCCGGGTATAAGAAGATTCGTGACTTCGACCCAGGCATCCGTCTCACGCACCGCGTAACGGAGCGTCTCTTTGACCGCGGCAAAGTCCCCGCCGCAAAGGTCGCGGTAAAATTCGTCGGTAAACGCTTTCAGGTCGACATTGACCGCGTCCATCACCGCATAGAGCTCTTCGCGGGCCTTCCCCACAATCATCCCGTTGGTTACGGCCACGGTGAGTATCTTTTGGCGCCGACATTCCCGTGCCGCGTCGATCACGTATTCCGCCCAAATCGACGGCTCGTTGTAGGTGAACGCGACGGCGGGCACTTGGCGACTGACCGCCAGCTCGGCAAGACGGGCCGGAGCGAGAAACGAAAGAGTCTTTGCCGGAATTTCCGACTGAGAGATCTGCCAGTTCTGGCAGAATTTGCAACTTAAATTGCAGCCGGCGGTACCGATCGAAAGGATCTGACTTGAGGGAAAGAAGTGGTAAAGCGGCTTTTTTTCGATCGGGTCGATGGCCAGCGATGTATATCTCCCGTAGTAGGGGAGCGTCAGGCTCCCGGCCGCGTTCACCCGTACACGGCAAAACCCGCTTTTCCCCGGCTTGATTCGACATCTGTGCGGGCAGATTTCGCAAACAACGGTTTGGGAGTCCCCGTCACCGTGCGACCAATATCGTGCCGGATGTGGAGAATCGGGAACATTGAAAGTGTAAGAATAACCCATCGTGACCCACACACAAGTTCTATCGGTATTTATCGTTCGGTGTTGGCGTAAATTTCTTTGGCCTTGTCGGTAAGAAGGAACGCCTCGCCTTCGGTTACCGGCTTCTTCTCTTTTCGGTTCTTCTGGCCCGCCGACGCGACAAAAGCGGACATTTTGCTCCCCTGTTCGCGTTGTGATTCAAAGAGGGCTTCGGTCGTGGCGTTGTCGCTCTTTGCCGCACCCTGTTGCCGAAAGACGGCGCACCCCCCCGAAAGGAGGAGAAGCACGGCACAAAGGAAAAGGGTGGCGTGAACCTGTGTTTTCATCGCGTCGGGATCGGGTTGTCGGTATCAATCGGGCGGGCGGGTATTCCGCAATCGAGGCAAGACCAATGCGCAGGTTCGTCCGATACGTTCTTCTATGGGAAGAAGATAGCAGACCTCCTAACCGTTATAATCGGTAAATTCGATCATTTTCTTTAGATCTGCGGTAAAAAAGGGAAAGTGGCAAAACGAGGAAGGCCCGAACCTCCCCCGACATTTCGATGAATAGGATACGGATAAGTTTCGTCGAACCACTACCCGCCCCCCGGGGGGAAAGAATCGTCATGCCCGGTTTCGCCGTCGATTTTCACGCCCACCTGACCGACACGCCTTCGGTCGAGAAACTTCAGGCCCTCTTGGCACGCGCCGGAGAAGCAGAGGTCCGCCTGATCATCACCGCGGCGGCACGGCCGGAAGATTTTCCTTTGGTCAAGCACCTGAAAAACGAGTATAATCAGGAGACCAACACGGGAAAACCGACCGTTTGGGGCGCCTTCGGCGTCCACCCGTGGTACGCCGGGCAGGTCTCGAGCGATTGGGAAGAGGTTTTGCGTCGTGCGCTGGCCGAGGGGGAACGACCGATCGTCGGTGAAATCGGTCTCGACTACGGTCCGAAAGGGCTCGCCGCCGCGTCGAAAGAGGCGCAGAGGATATTCTTCCGCCGACAGTTGGAAATCGCCGAAGAACTCGCGATCCCCTCGGTGATCCATTCGTTTCGGGCGGGGAGTGAAGCGATCGAAACGGCTGCGGAGTTTCGCCGAATCCCGCGCGTTCTCTTCCACGGGTTTGTCGACTCCCTTCCCCGGGGAACGGAGGAAGAGCGATTCTTCTTCTCCTACTCGCCGCGGGAAGTCGGCGTCGGGCAAAGGAAAGGACGCGATATGGTTCGCCGCCTGGCCGAACGGATTCCCGAGCAGATCTTACCCGAGAGCGATTGGCCCGCCCGTGGCAACGAGCCGGCAGGGATCCCGGAAACGATATCGCTTCTTGAAGAGCTCGGTGCCCGCCCCATCCAAGGGACCGAACGCTTTCTTTCGGTTTTTAACCTTTCGATGTTCGGGATCGACCGGTCACCAAAGGTTTCGGAATAGGTTTGTTTGAAATCATAGTTAGGAGTTTCCGTGGAGGAGTTCGGCCAGTTTCATCGGATAGGTCAGCTTTTGGGGGAAAAGGCCGTCGAACGGCTTCACCGCTCGTTCGTGATGATCGCCGGAATCGGTGCGGTCGGGGGATACGCCCTCGAGGCGCTCGCCCGTGCCGGGGTCGGGCGCTTCTTCCTCGTCGACTGCGACCGGATCACCCGAAGCAACATTGGGCGTCAACTCCTGGCCACGCATGCGACGGTCGGCGAGCGAAAGACCGAAGCCGCGCGCCGTCGCGTTCTCGACATCTGGCCCGCGGCGCAGGTCGACGTTGCCGATCGACTTATCAATGCCGAGTCGATACCGGAACTTTTGCGGTTCGACGTCCGGAAACCCGACCTGCTGATCGACGCGATCGATTCCCTGGCGCCGAAAGTCGAACTCCTGGCGGCGGCGCTCGCGGTAAAGATCCCGGTCCTCTCGAGCATGGGGGCGGCCCTGCGGACCGACCCGTCTCAAATCCGTTTCGGCCGTCTGACCGACGTTACCCACTGCCGCCTGTCGATGATGCTCCGGAAACGAATCCGACGCAAAGGGGTG
The DNA here is from genome assembly GCA_050943135.1 of Thermoguttaceae bacterium. Lineage (GTDB taxonomy): Bacteria > Planctomycetota > Planctomycetia > Pirellulales > Thermoguttaceae > RUG695. The sequence goes on from JBMNOP010000004.1 coordinate 125,919, forward strand.
AATACCGACGATATCCCCTGTGTCTATTCGACCGAACCGGTGCGGGAACACCTTGGTTCCGGCGCGATCCTTTCCCCCGATGTTTCGGAAGATGATCCGCGTCTGCACGGTCGACGCCGTTCGACCCTCGGAAGCCTTCCGACCGTTACCGGGATCTTCGGTCTGATGCTCGCCAATGCGGCAATCATGAGGTTAACCGATGGAAACAGGTAAATTGGCCGGAATCGATTTCGGTTCGGTGCGGATCGGAATCGCGATCAGCGATCCGCAGCGGATCATTGCCTCTCCCTACGAGGTATACACTCGAAAAAACGAGCGGCTCGACGACGAGTATTTTCGGCGCCTTACCGAAGAGGAACAGATTGTCCGGTTCGTGGTCGGGCTGCCCCTGCACCTCGACGGTCGCGTGAGCGAAAAAGCGAAGGAAGCCCTCGATTTCGGAGCCCGGCTCTCAAAACTGACCGGGAAACCGGTCGATTTTATGGACGAACGCTTTACGAGCGTCGAGGCGGGCTACTACCTGCGCCAGGCAAAAATGACACTGAAACAGCGGAAAAAGCGGACCGACAAGATCGCCGCGCAGGTTCTGCTGGCCAACTACATCGAACGGGGGTGTCGGGGTACCGACCTGCCCGAATCACTCGACGACGAGCCGCCCGCCGGGGAATAACCCGCCGACCGACTCCCCCTCTCCCGAACATGAACACCATGATGCTATACAACAACGAAAGAACCGTCCCGCCCTCTTTCCTCAAAAAGCTTGCGGCGGTATTCATCCTTTCCCTCCTCGTTCAGCTCGTATTCGCCGCTGCGGCGCAGGCGCAGCGGGGCGCGTCGATCCCGGCAGAGACGCATTACAAAACGCTTCGGCTTTTACAAGACGGCCATTTCGAGGCGGCGGCGCGGCTCTGCCGCGACGAACTGGCCGGTGGCACGAAAATCGGTCAACAGCGATGGATCGACTCGATCTGCTATTATACCGTTCTCGGTGAGACGGAGTATATCACCGGAAATCCGGCCGGGGCGCTCGATCATTTTACCTCGGCGATCGACATCTACCTGAGCGTTCCCGACTGGATTACCCGTGTCGAATACCCGACCGGAACGCGGCATGCCGCGCGAACGGTTCCTCCGTGGGGCGCAGGCGCACGCAACGTGGCGCTTGGCATCTTCCCGAACGACGCGATGATTCGGATCGGAGATCCGATCACCGACGAGCGAATCAAACAGGGCGGCATGTTGAAGAGTCCGGAACTGCGTCGGATCGACCCGGTCGAAATCATCCGCTGTACCGCGCTGGCAATGCGTCGGCGTAACGAGATCCTCGGCCCCCTCGCCGCCACCGACCACCGCAGCCGCCCGATCGTCGAGTGTTTCTCGAAACGCCCGGTCTCGCGAAACCACTGGTCGAGCCCGATGTTGGACGTCATGTTCGGGATCGCGCTGGCAGGGGCGGGAAAACATGAAGAAGCCATTGACCGGCTCGGCAAATCTCTCCTGATGGAGGGGGAATACGACCATTTTCTTTCGTCCGATGCACTCATCGCCCTCGGCGACATCTATCTGAAAGGCGGCAAAGCGTTCGAGGCGACCGACTCCTTCTTCGAAGCCTCGGTCTCGGCGTTCGCCTACGGAAACGCGCTCGAGGTCGAAGAGTCGTTACGGAAACTCATAGCCGCCGATTTGGTGCGTAACGATCCGACGTTGGAATTTCTGCTCCCGGCGGCCCAGGGGTGGGCGTCCGACCAAATTCGGTCAGGCTGGATCACCGCATCGTTTAATCTGCTGGCCGCCGAAAAACTCGTCCGCCGCGGGGGGATCGACGAGGCCGAAACGATTCTGCGCGGCACGATACCCCTCCTCAATTCGGCGCATCTGGGCGAAAGCCGTTACGGTGACCTCTACCGCTATCTGGCCGCCGTTGTGCAATACAGGTATGGGAAAATCGACGAGGGAAACGAGCTCCTCGCTCAGGCGTGCGTGGGTGCATCGATCCGTTCCCCCCGCTTCTTTCAGATCGCCGAACTCAACGCAAGGCTCCGAGACCTGACCCCGCGCCGCGCGGCCGATCTGTACGATGAACTTCTGCGGATCTCGGACTTTTACGATTGGGCGATCGATCCCGTCGCGTCGTATGCCGCCGACACAAGTCTCTGGGCCGAAGAGTTGGGGAACCAGTTTTTGCTGGCGATCGAGCGTGGCCAGCAGGAAAAAGCGTTCGATATCGCCGAACGGATCCGCGTGCGGCGATTCCTCACACCGCTCGATATGGGAGGACGTGCCTTTTCGCTCCGATACCTGATCGCCGCGCCGGAAGGATACCTTTCGGAAGAGGAACGCGTCATACGTCGAAACCTCTTTACCGACTATCCCGAACTCGAAGTTTTGCAAAAGAGCGCCGAGCGAATTGCCGGACAGCTCAAACCGTTTTCCCTGAAACCGAACGAGGTCAACCTTCCGGCGTGTGAAGAACTCTTCGCCCAACTCGACGAAGTTTCGATGAAAGAAGAGCAGATGCTGCGCGGGATCGCCGCCATGCCGTTTGCCGTACCGGAAATTTTTCCGCCGCGGCTCGATGCCGAAAAGACACGAGCGAAGATTCCCGAAAAAGCGGCGATCCTCTCGTTCCTCGAGGTCGACGGCACTCTTTACGGATTCTTCCTGACCCATGTCGAGTTCGATGCATGGCGGGTTGGGAGCGTGAGCGGAATCGGTCGGGAACTTGCCGCCTTCCTTTTGGCCTGTGGCGCAACCGACGGGAACCGGGCAAAACTCCTCAAAGAGTTCCTTTCCGAAGAGTGGCGTGACAGAGGAAACTCCTTCTTCCTGACACTTCTCGGACATCCGACCGGGGACGACCCGCGCGGCTCGGCACAATTCGAAAAGCTCGCCATCGTTCCCGACTCGATTCTGTGGTACACGCCGTTTGACGCGATGACGCTTCCGCGCGGCGAGACGCTCGTCCCACTCCAGTCGGTTCCGAACTTTACCCTCTTCTGCGCGCCGACCGTCTCGCTCTGTTTCGCCCGCGACGAAAAGGGGAGTCCGATCCGAAGCGAGACGGTACTCGTGCCGGGAAAACTCCATTCGAAAGAGCTGGAATCCGTGCAGCGCGATGCTCTCGTGCGATTCGAAAAGTCTCTTCCGAAATCGGCGATTTGGTCCGACACCCCCCTGCGTGTTTCGGATCGACTGTTAGCCTCGCAGATCGACCGGCTCGCGGTGCTGGGGGAAATCCCCTCGGACGACGCATTCCGGATTAAGGTCAATCCGGGGAAAAAGGAGAGGGGGACCTCGGTCCTCGATTGGCGCTTCTTGCCATGGGGCGGACCGAGAACCATCGTCCTTCCCGGTCAGCGCAGTTGTGCCGAAGCCGCGCTCGCGGAAAACGCGAACGGCTCGGAATACTTTCTCCCCCTTCTGGTACTCGAGTCGCAGGGGGCCGAAACGCTTCTGGTCAGCCGATGGCGGGTCGGGGGCCCTTCGACATACACACTCGTCGAAACTTTTCTTAACAAGTCGGAAAAGGCCCCGGCCGCCGACGCCTGGAAAGAAACACTCGCCGAATTCACCGCCGCAGAGCTTCATCTGAAAGAAGAACCTCGCTTCCGCGGCACACCGCCGAAACAACCGATCGCCGGAGAACACCCATTCTTCTGGGGAGGCTACATGCTTGTCGATCGCGGACTGATTCCTTTCCGAGACAAAGACGAGGATCCCGAAATCGAACCGAAGAAAGACGGCGCCGACGTTGTAATACCTCCGGCCGAAGAAACCCCGAAAGATTCGGAGATCCCGACCGACGGGGAAACGCAAGACGCGCTGTGGAATTTTGATGAGGACGAAACCGAAGAAATCGGCGTCGAACCGAGAGACGCCGACTTCCCCGACGAAGAAGAACCGGAAGAAGAAGGAGCGGACGGGGAAAACAGGAACCGCTGAACCGAAGCGCGGTTCCCTTTGCCGCGAGGGGGTTACCAGCCGTAAGCCATGTTCGACTCGATGATCCGGCGCGCCTCGTCGAGATCAACGCCCGTCTCCTGGATGTAGAGGCGGATCGCGTGAATTTTATCGCCGGCCGCTCTCGAGAGGCATTCCCGTGCCATTTCGCTCGTATCGGTTTTCCCGCTGATTCCGAGAACGGCTTTGGAGATCACCCAGGCGTTTCGGGGTCGTTTGGCTATACGGAGTATTTCCTCGGTCGGATAGTATTCGTAGAGGGTGTCCTGTGCCTCTTCCGCGTCTTTTCCCCAGACGATCATGATGTGACTTTCGGTTTCAACTTCATAAAGGGGCATTCCTGTAATCTCCTCGCGTGCGGATACGCCCAATCTCGTCGAACGACCGTCCGAAAAGAGTCGGCGAAAATTTCGGGTCATCCCCCCTCCCCCAAACGCCTATTTTAATTGATTTTTTGCGGATCGCAAGCTTCGGAAGCGCTCCGATCGGCGCGACCCCCATTTCCGGGCGGAAACCTTATTGAAATTCCTCGTTCGGTTTCTATAATGGCACTTGGATCTGGTTCCGCAGGCGGGGCTCGCCCGGTAACCGGAGTATTTTCAGTCGGAAGGAATTGTTTTATGCGCGTCGGAATAGGTCACGACACTCACCGCTTTGAAACGGGACCCGCCCGGCAGCCCCTGAGACTCGGCGGGGTCGAGGTCCCGTCGGATCGGAGCCTGGTCGGCCATTCCGATGCCGACGTCCTTCTTCACGCGATTACCGACGCGATCCTCGGTGCGCTCGGCACGGGAGATATCGGCGAGAACTTCCCCGATACCGCTGAAGAGAACCGTGGACGCCATTCCGCCGATTTCCTGAAATTTGCCGTCGAACTCGCCCGCGGAAAAGGGTGGCGCATCGAAAACCTTGATACGATCATCTTCGCCGAAACCCCGAAACTCGGCCCCTATAAAGAACAGATGAAACAAACGATTGCCGGTCTGCTCGATATTTCCCCCGATGCGGTCGGCGTCAAGGCCAAGACGGGAGAGGGTGTCGGCATCATCGGACGGAACGAGGCGATCTCGGCCGAGGCGGTTGTCCTGCTCAAAAAACGAACCGAGGGAAACATGTAAGGTCGCCTCGTCGACATCGCCGTGCGCTCGTCTTCCCTCTCCTCATAAACCCCTTATCACCCAAGAAACCGCAAGAAATTATCGGATCGGCGCACACGCTGCGCGTCTGCCGCGCCCCGTCATAAACCGAGCGGCACCTGCCAATTTGACACTCCACACCCCATTTTTTTGGGTCTACCGATGGTGGTCTGATTCTATTTTTCTGGTACAATCGCGAGTAATCCCGTTTTTGCTTTAATTGGCACGTTATTTGCTTGGTTTACACGATAGGGGCGGGGCGAAACTGTCAATCCGAAGAAGCGAATAAACTTGGTTCAGTAACCATAAGATAGTCGTTTAACATCATTAGCAACAAAAGGAGTAATCCGAAGTGTCGAAAAATTTAGCGTTTGATGATTCCGCTCGTCAGGCGATTGCCGCCGGGGTGAGTAAGCTGACCCGCGCTGTGAAAAGTACCCTGGGACCTCGTGGCCGTAACGCCGTCCTTGACAAAGGGTGGGGAGCTCCGAAGGTCACCAAAGACGGTGTCACCGTCGCCGAAGATATTACCCTGGAAGACCCCGAGGAGAACCTCGGTGCACAGTTGGTCAAGCAGGCCGCTTCGAAAACGAACCAGGTTGCCGGCGACGGCACCACTACCGCCACGGTTTTGGCTGAAGCCATCTACCTGGAAGGCCTCAAGATGGTCGCCGCGGGCGCCGATCCGATGGCGCTTTTCCGAGGTATCCAAAAGGCTTCCGACGCCATCTGCAAAGACATTGCCAAGCAGGCGATTCCCGTCAGCGACAAGAGCAAAAAAGAGATCGCTCAGGTTGCCGCGATCGCCGGAAACAACGACCCGACGATCGGCCAAATCCTCGCCGAAGCCTTCCTCAAGGTGGGCAAGAACGGTGTGATCACCGTCGAAGAGGGGAAACAAGCCAACACGTACGTCGATGTCGTTGAGGGGATGCAGTTCGACCGCGGGTTCCTTTCGCCTCATTTCGTCACCGATGTCGATAATCAGACCGTCGAACTTGAAGACGCGCTGGTTCTCGTCTACGAAGACAAAATTTCGACCGCCAAAGCGCTCGTTCCGCTCTTGGAAGCCGTCAGCAAACAGAGCAAACCCCTGTTGATCATCGCCGAAGATATCGAAGGCGAAGCGCTGGCGACCCTCGTGGTCAACAAACTCCGCGGCGTGCTGAACGTCTGTGCGGTGAAGGCTCCCGGTTACGGCGACCGCCGCAAGGCGATGCTTGGCGATATCGCCACGCTGACCGGCGCGTCGGCCATCTACAAAGACCTCGGGATCAAGCTCGATGCCGTCAAACTTTCCGACCTCGGTAAAGTGAAGAAAGTCACCGTCACGTCCGAAAACACCACCATCGTCGGCGGTGCCGGTAAGAAGGAAGAAATCAGCGGGCGTGTCGAACAGATCAAGAGTGAGATCGAAAAGACCACCAGCAGTTACGACAAAGAAAAGCTTCAGGAACGTCTGGCGAAACTGGCCGGCGGTGTGGCGCAGATCAACGTCGGTGCCGCCACCGAATCGGAACTGAAAGAAAAGAAATACCTCTACGAAGATGCTCAGGCCGCAACCAAGGCCGCTTTGGAAGAAGGGATCGTCTCGGGCGGCGGCGTGGCGCTCCTCCGAAGCGCGAACGTCCTCGACAAAGTCAAAGGGGAAGGCGACGAGGTCTACGGGATCCAGATCGTGAAAAAAGCGATTGAAGCTCCGATCCGTGAAATCGCCAACAATGCCGGCATCGACGGTGCCGTGGTCATCAACCGCGTCCGTCAGATGAAAGGGAAGAACGAGGGGTTCGATGCCGACCGAGGCGTTTACTGCGACTTGTTTGAAGCCGGTATCATCGACCCGGCCAAGGTCGTCCGTACGGCGCTGACGAACGCCGCCAGCGTTGCCGGTCTCCTTCTGACGACTTCCTGCCTCGTAACCGACATTCCGAAAGAAACTCCTGTCCCGGCCGGTCAGCCCGGTATGGACGGCATGGGCGGAATGGGCGGCATGGGCGGAATGTATTAATCGTCCCGCGTTGAACAGATCAAAACAAACTAAGTGTAAAAAACAGAAATAACAGATTGAAAGGTTTTCATTATGTCGAAGAAAGCACTCAACATTTATCCTCTCGAAGACCGCGTCGTTGTTGAACCTCTCGCCGCCGAAGAAAAGACCGCGGGGGGGCTCTTCCTTCCCGACAGTGCCAAAGAGAAGCCGCAGCGCGGGATCGTTTTGGCGGTCGGTAAAGGCAAACTTCTCGATAACGGCAAGCGGAGCGAAATGGGCCTGGCGGTCGGCGACGAAGTCATCTACGGAAAATATTCCGGTTCGGACATCGAAGTCGACGGTCGCGAGATTAAGATCGTTCGTGAGTCCGACGTTCTGGCAAAAGTCGTTAAATGATAGGCCGACTCCTCGGTCCAATTCGGAAAGGAAAAAGTTACTATGGCAAAACAATTACTCTTTGACGACGAAGCCCGCAAAAAGATTCTCGACGGTGTCAACAAACTCGCCGACGTCGTTGCGGTAACGCTCGGTCCTACGGGCCGCAACGTTATCCTGAACAAATCGTACGGCGGCCCGACAATCACCAAAGACGGTGTTACGGTCAGCAAAGACATCGAACTCGAAGACCCCTTCGAAAACATGGGGGCCAAACTGGTCAATGAAGTCGCCTCGAAGACGGCCGACGAGGCCGGTGATGGCACCACCACCGCGACCATTTTGGCGCGGGAGATTTTCCGCGAAGGTCTGCGAAATATCGCCGCCGGAAGTAACCCGGCCGCGATCCGCCGCGGGATCGATCGAGCCGTGACCGCTGCCGTGGCCCAGCTCCAAGCGATGGCCAAACCGGTTGCGACGAAACAGGATATCACCAACGTCGGTACGATCAGTGCCAACAACGATCCGGAAATCGGCGAACTCCTCGCCTCGGCGATGGAAGCCGTCGGCAACGAAGGGGTGATCACCCTCGAAGACAGCAAAACCGCCGAGACAACTTACGAGGTGGTCGAGGGGATGCAATTCGACAAGGGATATCTTTCCCCGTATTTCATCTCGGATACCGAGACGATGTCGGCCCAGCTCGAGAACCCCTACATCCTGATCCACGAAAAGAAGATCACCAACATCCGCGAACTGGTCCCGATCCTCGAAAAAGCCTCTCAGAAGATGAGACCTCTTCTGATCATTGCCGAGGATGTCGACAACGAAGCGATGACGATGCTCGTGGTCAACAAGCTCCGTGGCGTGTTGAACGTCTGCGCGGTGAAAGCCCCCGGTTTCGGAGACCGCCGCAAAGCGATGCTCCAAGACATCGCCATTCTGACCGGCGGCCAGGTCATCAGCGAAGATCTTGGCATCAAGCTTGAAAACGTCGAACTTTCTCAGCTCGGCCAGGCGAAACAGGTTACCGTCGACAAAGACTCGACGGTCATCGTCGATGGCAAGGGAAAGAAAGCCGACATCAAAGCCCGTGCCGAGCTTCTGCGCAAGTTGATCAACGAAAGCGAGAGTGATTACGACCGCGAGAAGTATCAGGAACGTCTGGCCAAGATCGGTAGCGGCGTGGCGATCATTCAGGTCGGTGCGCACACCGAAGCCGAACAAAAGCAGAAGAAAGCCCGTGTCGAAGACGCACTTCAGGCCACCCGTGCCGCCGCTCAAGAAGGGATCCTTCCCGGCGGGGGGGTCGCACTGCTTCGTTGTAAAGAAGCTGTCGAAAAGGCCCGTTCTTCCGCCCGCGGCGATGAGAAGATCGGCGTCGATATCATTGCCGGTGTTCTCTCGAAACCGCTCGAGGTGATCGCGGACAACTGTGGACTCGACGGTACCGTGATCGCCGACGAAGTTTCGCAGAAACCGACCAACACCGGTTACGACGCACATCACGCCAAATACGTCGACATGTTCAAGGCGGGGATCATCGACCCACTGAAAGTGGTCCGTGTCGAATTGGCCAATGCCGCCAGTATTGCCGGCCTGATGCTGACCACCGAGACACTCGTGACCGACATCAAAAAGGATGAAAAAGAGAAACCGGCCAACGCCGTGCGGTGACCCCCCCGAAGATGCCTGAACTCGATTATTACCAAATACTCGAAATTGAACGTACCGTGACCCAGGAAGAGATCGCGGCGAGTTACCGTAGGGCCGCGATGAAGTATCATCCCGACCGTAACGCCGGTGACAAGGAAGCGGTAGAGAAATTCAAGCTCGCCGCCGAAGCGTATGAAGTCCTGAAAGACCCGGAAATGCGGAGTATCTACGACCGCTACGGGAAAGAAGGGGTCAAACGTACCGGCGGCGGGGCCGGGTTTCAAGATGTCAGTGATATTTTCGGGGCATTCGGTGATATCTTCGGAGACACCATTTTCGGCTCCTTTTTCGGCGGCGGCAGAAGCAGCGGCAGTCGTGTACGTCGTGGTGCCGACATCCGGTGCAGTGTAACACTCGACCTGCACGAGGTCGCCAAAGGCGTTTCGCGTGAGATCCGTTACCGTCGTCACGAGTTGTGTGACGCATGCCAGGGGAGCGGTGCCAAGGCGGGAACGAAACCGGAAGTCTGCCGCTACTGCGGTGGACGCGGTCGCATCCAAAAGTCGAACGGCATCTTCTCGATACAGACCCCCTGCCCGAAATGCCAGGGCCGCGGCAAAATCATTGTGACCCCCTGCACCGTCTGTCACGGTGCGGGCATGGTTGAAAAGGACGTTGTCCGCGAGGTCCGGATTCCGGCAGGGATCGACAGCGGCGTTCGTCTCCGCATGCAGGGGGAAGGGCATCGGAGTCCCGACGGCGGCCCGGCGGGCGACTGTTACGTCTTTATCCAAGTGAAACAACACCCCTTCTTCCGCCGAGACGGGCAAGACCTGGTCTGCCAGATTCCGATCAAATACACGCAAGCGGTTCTGGGCGCGGAAGCCGAAGTACCGACCCTCGACGGGGTCGACAAGGTCAGGATACCCGCCGGAACGCAAAACGGCGACGTGATTCGGCTGAAAGGCCGGGGGATGCCCTTACCACGTCGCAACCTGAAAGGGGATCTTTTGGTCCAGGTCTTCATTGAGGTGCCGCGCGGTGTTTCTCCGAAATACCAAGCGGAACTCAAAAAACTCGCCGAAGTCGAGGGAGAGACCGGATTTGCCCAGCGGAAGAATTTCTTTGATGCGTTACGGCAGTTTATGAAAGACTATTTCGGGAAAGAGGGACCATCGGCCTCTGAAACGAAAACCGAAGAGATCGATCCGACAGATCGAAAGAGTAAAAAAAAAAGAGGAAGTTTGCTAAAACAAGCCGCTGAACACCTTCGCCGCCTCTTTAACCGATGAGACGACAAAACAAGCAATCAGTAAAGGCTCGCATTCATGATAAAAGACGATAACACACGGCCGGAGAGCGGTTTTGCTCCCGGGTCGGGTGAGAACACCGAACAGAACACAACCGATTTCAACGAACGCCTGAAAAAGGCAGGCGATGAACTTTTAGGAGGTGCCAAAAAGGACCGAGAGCGCGGCCGAACCGCCGCGTTGAAAGAGGTGGAATCGCTCAAAGTAAAGCTGGCAGAGGCCGAAGACCAGCGGCTCCGCGCCATGGCGGAATTAGAGAATTTCCGACAGCGGAAGAACAGAGAGATCGCCGATCAGGAAAAGTACGCACCGATGGAACTGGCGCGTGCCATTCTCCCGATCTGGGACAATATCGGCCGCGCGCTCGACGCCGCTCCCGACGACGAGTCGGTGCGTGGGTTCGTCGACGGCGTGCGGATGGTTCATCGGCAGTTCCTCGATGTACTTGCCAAAAACGGTGTCGTACGGATCGACGCGGAAGGGGAAATGTTCGACCCAAACCGCCACGAGTCGATTGCGGTGTCTCCGAGCGACGAACCTTCCGGAACGATTCTCAACGACGCGCGTCCCGGATTCATCCTGCACGATCGCATCGTCCGTCCGGCCCAGGTGGTGGTCGCCACACAACATTCCGCAGAGGAGAAATCGGAAGAGTGATCCAAACATCACCCTTTCGCCGTCTATATACCGAGGGGAACCCGCGTTATCCGGGTTCCCTTTTTTTCGGTCCTGTCGTCGTATACGGTAAAGCCCTCGGGAATGATTGGGGACAGGATCAACAAAGAAATGCTCTACGACCCAACCCCGTTTCCCGTCCGGAAAAACCGGACCACCCCGCGATGCCCGCCATACCGGCGACACACCGTTGCATGACGACCGGAACGGCAAACAGAGGCCACCGTCAACATGGTATCGGCGATTCCTATTTGCGATTCCTCCGCCTGCAATTCTTCGCGTTCTATTTCTCATCATCTCCATGATGCTTGAATTCGATGAAAGTGAAATTCGGTGGTTCGTGTGTACGCCGTAACCTATCGGAAAAACATCGCCGGATCGAGTCGAAAAGAAAGAAGAGAACAGGGCCGATATGCGAAGACAGAGGCAACCCGCCACGACACTTCCGAGCACACGCGCTGTGTATCTTCTATATTTCTTGACGGTCCTGTTTTCGGTGCGTAAGACCCGTTCCGGCAAAACCGAGAACCCCGATGGGGCGAATCCGCCGAACGGAATTTTACCCCTGTCTTTTTTTCATGTCCTGCACGGCACTCTTGATCCCCTCGCGGTCGAGCCCCGAAAGCGCGAGCAGTTCGGCACGACTGCCATGTGGCGTGTATTGATCGCCGAGACCGAGTCGGCGAAGATTTTGCGTATTTACCCCTGCGTCACACGCGGCTTCGAGCAGTGCGCTACCGAACCCGCCCGCGAGCCCCCCCTCTTCAATCGTCAAGAGAAACTTCCCTTCCCGCAAAGGAGCGAGAAGGATTTCGGTATCGAGCGGTTTGGCGAACCGTGCATTGATCACCTCCAGGTCGAGTCGAGACTCGGGGGAAAGGGCGGCCAATTCTTCGGCGACGGCCAGTGTATCGGCGGCTCGTTCCCCGAACACGGCGATCGCCCCATCGGCTCCCTCCCTCAGGATTTCGGCTTTCCCCTCCACGATCGGAGCGGGAACACGGGCCAGTCGGGGCGCCTCGGTACGGGGATATCGGATCGCCACGGGAACGGTTCCGGTGGCTGCCCAGCGGAGCATCAATTCGACTTCGTGCGCGTCGGCGGGTGCCAGCACACGAAATTTCGGCAGCGGACGTATATACGCAATGTCAAAAACCCCGTGATGGGTCGGCCCGTCGGCACCGACCAGCCCGGCGCGATCGATCATAAAGATTATCGGCAACTCCTGGAGCGAGACCTCCTGAAACAGATGATCATACGCCCGCTGGAGAAACGTACTGTATATATTGACGATCGGACGCATCCCCGCCTTGGCAAGCCCCGAAGCCGTAACGACCGCGTTCGCCTCACAAATTCCGACATCGAAGAAACGGTCGGGGAACATCCGGCGGATCGGTTCGAGCATCGTTCCCTGTGCCATGGCAGCGGTTAAAACGCAGAACCGTTTATCTTCCGCCATAAGACGATAGATCGCGTTACGTGCCCAATGGGTAAAAGAATGTTCCCCCGGCATATCGGGATCGGTATCGTTTGGTAGCAGGTTCGCCGTGGTTGTGTCCGGTTTGGCACGGTCCTGTTTCGATCGGACAGAACGCGCGTCGGGGATCGCAACCGTTCGCCCTTTACGGTTTCTTTTCTTCTTGAACCGAGATACGGATTTCTCCGATTCGGGTTCCTGCTTCGTATGACTGTCGACCATACCGGGACCCGGAGCGTGGAATCGGACCGGGTCGATTTCGGCATCGGGATACCCACACCCCTTTTTGGTAAGAACATGCAGTAACACCGGTTCGCGGAACCGGCGTACCATCATCAGGTACCGGCGCAGGAGCGGGATGTTATGCCCGTCGATCGGACCGATGTACCGAAACCCGAACTCCTCGAAGAGCATACCCCCGGTGATCCCCGCCTTGATACTGTCTTTCAGGCGCGAGATCATATCGCCGGTGCTTGTTCCGATCGAAGGAATCGCATCGATCGAGCGACGTAACGCATTCTTAATCGTTTTGTATGTCGGGTTAAGCCGGAGTCGGTCCAGATAAAGCCCCAAGCCGCCGACCCGTCCGCAGATTGACATCTTGTTATCGTTGAGGATGACCGTCAGCGGATGCCGTAGCCCCCCCGCCAGGTTGAGCGCCTCGAAAACGACGCCGCTGGCCAACGCACCGTCTCCGATGACGGCAAACGCATGCCGCTCCTCGTCGGGTCTGAGAATCGCATCGCCGAGCGAAAGGCCAAGCGCCGCGCCGATGCTGCAACCGGCATGCCCGGTCATAAAGAGATCGAACGGGCTCTCTTCCGGATTCGGGTATCCCATCAGCCCGTCGAGGGTTCGGATCGATTCGATATCTTGGTAGCGCCCGGTCAGAATCTTGTGCGGGTAACACTGATGTCCCGTATCCCAGACAAGCCGATCCTTCGAAAAATCGAGCGAGGAATAAAGCGCAACCGTCAGCTCGACCACTCCGAGATTCGATGCGAAATGAACGCTCCTTTTTTCCGACAGGCGGCAAAGGAGAACGCGAATCTCCTCGGCCAACTCGGCGAGTTGTGGCTCGGTAAACGTCCGTAACCGACTCGGGTCGGAGACTGTCCCCAAAAGAAGGGAAGTTTTAGGTTCTTGATCCATTTTCCCTGACAATTTTCGAAAACATGTGCGTCAGTCGCGCAAAGCGGGCACCCCACGTGGAGGGTGCGTTAGGTCTCTCGTGTTAAGAGGTCGCCGACCAGTTGCAGAACAGCCGATTTTGCCGGCGATTCGGGAAAGATCTCTAATGCCTGCGCTGCCACCGCCGACTGCCGAGCCGCCTCGACGCGGCTTTCTTCGACCCCGAGAACGCCGGGAAACGTCAGCTTGCCAAGCGCGGCATCTTTCCCGACCCGTTTTCCGAGAAGCGTTTCGCTTCCGGCAACATCGAGCAAATCGTCGGTGATCTGGAACACCAGCCCGAACGCCTCGCCACACGCGGCGAGCGCCTCGGTCTCTTTTTCGTCGGCATGGGCCGCCGCCGCCCCGAGCCGAAACGCCGCGGTCAGGAGGGCGCCCGTTTTCCGCCGATGGATCGAACAGAGGAACGTCGCGCATCTTTCCGATGCGCTGCCGCCGGAAAGGTGTTTTTCAAAGATCACGTCGTCGGCCTGCCCACCGATCATTCCGTGCGCACCCGCCGCCTCGGCCAGGATCGCCGTCATCGATGCGCGCAACCCCGGTTCCGCCATCTGCCCGATTACCGAAAACGCTTCGGTTAAGAGGGCATCCCCGGCAAGGATCGCGGTTGCCTCACCGAACTTGATGTGGCAGGTCGGTTTCCCTCGACGCAGGTCGTCGTTATCCATCGCCGGCAGATCGTCGTGGATCAGCGAATAGGTATGGATCATCTCCAAAGCACACGCCGCGGGAATTGCCGAGGCGGCATCGCCCCCTGCCATTTCGGTCGAAGCCAAAACGAGAAGCGGTCGAAGCCGTTTCCCCCCCCGGAGAAGCGAATAGCGAACCGCCTCTTTCAGGCGGGGCGGAACCGGCAGCTCGTAATCGGTCAGCCGGTCAAGCCGCTCTTCGATCACCGCGCGGAGCGTTTGAAGGTAATGCCGACTTGCCATCAAGAATCCGAGTCCCCGTTTCTCTCTTTTGTATTGCGGCGTTTATTCGCAACGCTGCTTCCTCGCCCGGCGGTCGACTCGTCGGACCGGAGCTCATCGGGGTCGACCGGTACGGTTTCAAGCGTGTTGGTTTCCGGATCGACGCTCTTGAGCATCTCGAACTTCTGTTCCGCCTCGCTCAGCTTGCTCCGGCAGAGACGCAGGAGGCGAACACCCTCTTCATACTTTTCGAGGGAAGAATCAAGATCGGCCCGGCCGCTGTCGAGATAGACGATGATCTCTTCGAGTTTCCGCAGCGATTCTTCAAAAGACTGGTCGTTCTGTTCCGGCATAGATGTTTCCGCCTTTCCGCGGTTCGTTTTCAGCTGATTTCGTTGCCCGAAACGGGCGGCATTTCCGGACGAATCCCGGCAAGACCGGCGGAAAGCGCGGGTTTTACGTCCTGACTATTCGACGTCGGCCACGGTGACCTTGGTCATTTTGTCGCCCTGACGAATCGCGTTGACGACATCTTGACCTGCAAGGACTTTTCCGAAAACGGTATGTTTCCCGTCGAGCCAGGGGCAGGCGACATGGGTGATAAAGAACTGCGAACCGTTGGTGTTCGGACCGGAATTGGCCATCGAAAGGGTACCGGGCCCGTCGTGGCGGAGTTCCGGAACGAATTCGTCTTCGAAGGTGTACCCCGGGCCACCGCACCCGGTTCCGTCGGGGCAACCGCCCTGAATCATGAAGTCGGCGATAACACGGTGAAATTTCAGGCCGTCATAGAATCCTTTTTTGGCGAGCTTTTCGAAGTTGGCGACCGTCTTCGAGGTTTTGTCGGCAAAAAGTTCGAGTTTGATCGTACCGCGAGGAGTTTCGATTGTGGCGATTTTCATTTGCGGACTTATTCCTTTCTCTGGGATTGGTGTTCGGGTAAAAATTCCACCCTAATAATTATATACCATAATGTTCATCTGAATACACCCCCTACGACAAAGTGCCGCTCAAACCGGGCTCCCTTCCCTCCGGGGGACGGTCGGGGAACGTATTTGGTTTCCGTCTCTGAGGTTACAAATAAGTTCGTCAAGGGAGATCGAAGTTTCCCTTGCAGCCGATCGAAATCACCGGTGCCGAAAGCAATCAGAGCGACGCCGAAATCGAATCGGTCGGCGTTGCCTCGGCACTGGAAATGACCGTTACCCGACCGAACCTGTTTCTGCCAAAAAGGAGATGCAGAGAATCGAACAAGCCGGCGGACAAACACAAAAGACGGGAGGGAAAACGACGGTTGTCCGCCGATATCTCTTCCGTTTTGGGGCGGGAACGGTATAGCCATCGTAACCGGATCGGCTCATTCGTCCTCATCGTGCAAAAATATCCGAAGGCACCCAAGGTCACGGCCATGCCGGTCGAAAAGGCCTCGCAGAATCTTCATTTTCACCTGGGTGCTTGTGTTCTTTTCAACATAGAGGCCGTTCTCGATTTCAAGACTTTGACGCAAAAGTTTTTTGTCATAACTGAAATAACCAGACAGATCAGAGACCCCGGCAGGCTCAGACGCTAACTGATTCAAGACTTGTTTATTTTCGGAATGAAGGAGACGAATGACTTCTTCAAACATAGCGATCCAACTAGAAACCGCCCGTTGCATCGCGCCGTAGGCAAATCGTGCAATCTTTCTGCCGGAAAGATCAACATCATCGCCCAGTGTATAATATTCAAGCTGTTTTGTCGTCGGTTTAAAGTCGGTGGTCGGCAAAGACCAAATTTCCAGCGCCCTCTGTTGAAGAAGCTCACTCCGTTTTTCAAGCTCGGATTCCCCCCACTGATTCTGTCGTGCAATCCATTGGTTCATCTTGATTCCGCTGTCCGCAAAACCATGTTTCATATCACGTTTTTCAACAAAACCGCTATTACTGTATTTGGAGTTGTATGCGGTTAGGGTAAGGTTGGCCAATCGGTGAAGCCAAGTTTCGTGTATCCGTTCGTACTCTTCACCAAGACTCTCTATCCAAGCGGGAGACAGGTTTCGCGGCATAATATGCTCGATGGAATAGGTGCCGTCTTCGATATGGTGGTAAATATCTTTATCTTCCTTTGTCCCGAAATTCTCAAAACGTTCAAGGATGTAAACTCTGTTTTTTGGGTGCATCAAATAGACCTGTTTGATCCCCAACTCATCTCTAAACTCCGTATCGCCGGGGAATCTGGTTCGTTCTCGTTTGGAGCGAAGTGCATATTTCAGCTTTTCGACATACTCGTGTGTGGTGCCGTCATAACCGACGATTTCTTTGTGCAAAAGCAAAAAGAGATTGTCCAAAGCATTTGTCGGCACATCACAAACGATTCTTCGGAACAGGTAGTTCTCGATGATAAGAAAAATTTCCACCACGTTATCTATGGTAAGAACACTTTCATCGTGAAGTCGAAGAACTTCAAGAAAAAAAGGACGAGTGACTTTCGTTCCGAGTCCATTAAGCCTGTTGATACACGCTCGGAGTTGCCTGTTGTTATCGCCACCGAAGAGAAGAATCCTGTAACGTCGGGAATAGTCGAGTATTTCGGTCAAAAGCTCTTCGATATCGGTTTCATTCCCCTCCATAAATTCTTTGAATGAAAAATATATCTTTCTGAGGGGTGGGATCACTTGTTGTTTTATGCTCAGGTAATCACGAACAAACAAATCCACCTGGCCATTGGAATTCTTTTCGATTTTATCCCAGTACTTTTCATAAATCGCTTCCTGCCTTTTCGACGGCATCCCCATCAAAACGTAGTTTCGAATCTTATCCCCTTCGGTCAAATCGAGGCCGGTCGAGTTCAGGCTCTCGAAAATGAGCTGAGGGTTGTCTTCACTATTAAGACTGATATCGATGATCTCCAAAGACTTGACCGCATCGTAAATTTGATCGACCGTGATTTCGTTTTTCAGAATGCGGTCATAAAAGTAGTAATAGTTTAAGGTCAGGTTCGATTCCCTGATATACTCCTGTTCATCATCGAAGAGCCTACTGAAGGCTTCGCGGTCATTTTTCACCGATTTTAGCTTAATGCGTGTCTCTCTGGGCAAGCCTTCATCCACCCATTTATCGATCAGGTAATTTTCGTAGATTTTTGTACTTAGCTGTTTGTCCGTCGGAACGATTTTCCCTTGCTCAATCAAGTTATGGAGAGCAAGAAGAATCAGCGAAACCGTTGTCAGTCGCTGTTGTCCGTCAATAATCAGATACTCTTCGGTGTGTCCGTCTTCGTCACGTGTGGAAACAATACTCCCGAAGAAATGAGAGCGCCTTTGGTTCTTAATGACCTTGATCAAATCGTCGTAGAGCTGTTTACAGTTCTCCTTTTTCCAGTCATAGCTCCGTTGATAGACCGGAACAATGAATCGTTTACTCGAACCTTCCATAAACTTGGCAAGCTTCTTTTCTTTACCCGTCATAAATCTGTCCCTATTGTACTACATCTATAATTACATCTTACTGGTTTTTATTTCTGGCGCACGACCTCACTCAACCGCCAGAGCATGATCGTACGCGGCTTTGGTACGCGGGTCGAACAGGACCCAGAGGATCTCGTCAAAGGCTTCCGGGTTCTCGGTAACAAATTCCCGGACAGACCGGACGGCAACCTCTGCGGCCTGATCGAGCGGATAGGAATAGACACCGGTTGATATTGAGGGGAACGCCACGGTCCGGACCCCGTTTTCGACGGCCCGTTTCAGGGAATTCTTATAGCAGTCGGCAAGTTTTTCGGCTTCCCCCCGCCCGCCGCCTCCCCAGACAGGGCCGGGCGTATGGATGACATACTTGCAGGGAAGATTATACGCACCGGTAATTTTAGCTTCCCCGGTTTCGCAGCCATTCAGACCACGACATTCCGCGAGAAGTTCTTTCCCGGCGGCACGATGAATCGCGCCGTCGACACCCCCGCCGCCGAGGAGTGTTTTATTGGCGGCGTTGACAATCGCCTCGACGGTGTCGATCGTTGTTATATCTCCCTGAACGGTGCGGAGTCTGGTATTTCCGAGTTTCATGATAACATCTCCTTTCCCCCCTCACGTGATATGGTGCGGGGCGGCCGAGGCCGAAGCCTTGATTTTTTCCTGTTCACGGTTCCGGATCTTATCGGCGAGTTTCCGGATTTTGTTTGTGATCCACATGTAGGCGGTTGTCCCTTCGGAATAATCGGCTTCGGCGTACATGTCGACCCGACCGTCGGCGCGCATCTGTTCGACCTGTTGCATCGCTTCCATCTCCCCTTTCGGATAGATGGCAAAGGTGGAACCGCCGTTCTGGCTGATCAGCGAAAATGCGGGAATATCGCTCGGCCCGTCGGCAATATAAATCATATTCTCAAAATGAACCCGCCGCATCTCGTTCGGAATCTTGTCGTTCACCGCGATTTCGCCGAGTTTTCCGATCCCCTTGTTAATCTCGAATATCGCGCGGGTTTTCGTGGTGTTGTCGATCGTATAGACGATCTCGTTCAACACGCCGTCTTGTTCCGGGTCGTCGAGCAGTTCGCACCCCCACACCCCGTCGATATGCGGCATGAGCCGTGAACCGCGAATCGTCTCGGCGAATCCGGTACTGACGATATAATGTTCCACCTGTATTCCGAATTCCGAATACGATTTATCGCCACGAAACATCCCTTTCGTCTTCCGAAGAAAGTCCGGAATACCGGGATAAAACTTCTGGGCTTCGCCGAACTTACGAAGCTTGGCATTATTCAGACCGGGAAACGTGCCGTCATGAGCGCATTTAATGAACCGGTTCAGGTAATAGGTCTCTTCGTTGACACGAATCCCTTTCTTCTTAAACTCGGCAAGCGTCGCGTTCAGATCCTTCCAAAACCGGTGGGCATCGACCCCGTATTCCTCAAAAATGGGGTCTTGCATGTAGCCGTCCACCAGCGTTTTATCGCAGTCCCAAATTACGGCGATGATGTTGGCCATACGGGATTTCCTTTCATACTATGAACAGCGGTGCTGATACCAACAAACATGATTCATCAACCGTTTCCAACTCTGCTTTCAGCAGATCGTAGGCATAGATCGAAAAGCAGGCCGCCACAACCGAAATTTGACTGCCGGTCTTGACGGTTCGGAACAAGTCGTCTCGGAATATTTTGTCGATGTTGTTGAAAACTGCCATGAAATCATCTGTCTTGATGGGAAGGTCGCGTGCCGAAACCGGCTTGCCGGGGAATCGGCGGCATTTCACCTCCCCGCAAAACGGGGAAAGGCGAAAGACCGGTTCTCAAAGGTTTTACAATATCCCTGTTACCGCGGCAAGAGGGCGGCACCTTAAAGAGACAGGCTTTCCGGTTGTTTCGGCAACGTTTCGGGAAACTTTCGGTTGCCGCGCCTATCTGCCGATCTACAACATTTTCGCTTCGGTGTTGGCCAGGCGGGAACCGAGGAAATTGGTGATCTGGTCGAGAAAACGAACACGGAACGAACCGGTTCCTTCGCTTGCGGTTCGGGTGGCACGGGCCGCCTGCGCGCCGCAAAGGCTCATCACCGAGAAGGGAACCGCCGTGGCACTCCACGGGTCGGGTTCCACCGCCAGATAGGCGCCGATCAGCGCGCTCTGCATACAACCGCAACCTGTAATACGTGTCATCATCGGGTCGCCGCCGCCGATGGCGCAGGTCCTTTGACCGTCGCTGATGATGTCGAACGGCCCGGAAATCGCGACCACACACTCCCATTTCTTTGCCAGAAAAACGGCAAGTTCGGCTCCGGCGTCAAGACGATCGGCACTGACCAGGGATTCGGGATCGGCTTCAACCCCGCGACTCGTTTCCGACCGCCCGGCAAGCGCCAGGATTTCGGAGATGTTTCCGCGAACCACCGCGGGACGGTATTCATCAAGTAGCGAGAGGGCCGCTTCGGTACGTATGCGGGAAGCCCCGGCCCCGACGGGGTCGAGAAGGATCGGTTTGCCGAGACGCTTGGCTTGCGTCGCGGCACGACGCATCGCTCCGAAATGCGATTTATTGAACGTGCCGATATTAAGCACCAGCGCGCCGGCGATCGCGACGATCTCTTCCATTTCGCCCGGCTCGTCGGCCATTATCGGCGCCGCCCCGGCTGCCAGAAGCATGTCGGCACACCAGCAGGCCGTAACGTAGTTCGTCATGCAGTGGACAACCGGGGACGTGTCGCGGATTTTTTGCGGCATCTCTTTCCAGAGTCGGAAAGGAAGGGCCGTGTTCGGGGAATGAAAACTCATTCGCCCAGTCTCCTAAAATCTTTTTTCAGATCAGGATAGAGCGCGCGCCACACCGGATACCGTCTGTTGTAAACCGCTGCCGCTTGCGGCTGAGGTTCGATGCGGCTGACAACCGAAACCGTCTGTTCGCACGCCTCGGCGATACCGCGGTAAATCCCGCCGCCGACGGTGGCCAGAAGTGCCACTCCATAGGCGGCCCCTTCGTCGGTGTTGATTGTTGTCACACTGCGATCGAAAACGTCGGCCTGCATCTGACGCCAGAAAGGGGATTTCGAGCCGCCGCCGGAAGCCCGGATCTCGTCGACCGGCACATCGAGTTCACGAAAGATTTCGAGCGAGTCGCGCAACGAGTAGGTCACCCCCTCCATCAGGGCGCGCACCATATGCCCGCGTCGATGGTTTAGGTGCAGGCCGATAAAGGCTCCTCGGGCGTAAGGGTCGGCGTGCGGTGTCCGCTCGCCGCTCAGGTAGGGGAGAAAACAGAGGCCTTCGGCACCGACTTCCGTCGACGCGGCTTCGGCGGTCAGCAGGTCGTAGACGTCGCGCCCCTCGCTTTCGGCTTTCTCGTTCAACTCTCGGCAGAGCGCGTTCCGGAACCATTGGAGCGATCCGCCGGAACAGAGGCTGACCCCCATCATGTGCCATTTGCCGTGTACGGCATGGCAGAACGTGTGAACCCGTCCTTTCGGGTCGATCTTGACCGTGTCGCTGTGTACGAACATGACGCCTGAAGTGCCGATCGACGTCGAAAGAAGCCCGGCACGAACGATACCGTTTCCGACGGCGCCGGCGGCGCAGTCCCCCGCCCCGCCGACCACGATGCAATCGGTTGTAAGCCCCAGTTCTTCGGCAGCGGCGGGCGAAAGGCGGCCCGTCACCTCTTCCGATTCATAGACACGCGGCAAGAGCGATTCGTTCAGGTCGAGCGCGTCGAGGAGCGGGGCGGACCAGCGGCGGTTGGCCACGTCCAAAAGAAGGGTGCCGCTCGCGTCACTCACCTCGGTGGCGAATTCACCGGTCAGCCGACGGCGAATCTCGTCTTTCGGAAGGAGGACTTTTACCGTACGGGCGAATGCGTCCGGCTCGTTTTTTCGAAGCCAGAGAATCTTCGGTGCGGTAAACCCGGTCATGACCGGATTGGCGGCCAGCCGGATCAGTTCGGGTCGGCCACCGACGGCATTTTCGATGTCGACACACTCTTCGGCGGTACGCTGGTCGTTCCAGAGAATGGCGGGTCGGACCACGTTGCCCGCGGCATCGAGAAAGACCGAACCGTGCATTTGGCCGGAAAGGCCGATCCCGCGGACCGCCGAGGGGGCGATCCCCGACGCAGCGACAACGTCACGAACCGTCCTGACAACGGCGTGGTACCAGTCGTCGGGGTTCTGTTCGCTCCAAAGGGGCCGGGGCGCCGAACAGGGATACTCGGCGCTCGCCTTTCCGACGATTGTACCATCGGGACGAATGGCAAGTGTTTTGGTGCCGGAGGTGCCGATGTCGATCCCTAAAAAAACCTGTTCCACCGTGTTTTTCCTTTTATGTTTCTTATATTTCGATTTAAAACCAACGTCCGGACTGAGTATACCTTCCCGAGATTCCGGGGTCAAGGATTCGGCCTCTTGCAGGCCACGGGGAAAAACGGGAAATATTTCGGTTTCTGTACGCTTAACTCTCCCATGAAACCCGGGCATGCGCCTTGCGAAATCGCGGAAAAAATGTAAAATGTGGACGGTTAGGGTATACGCTCGTTATTCTTCCCATCGAATACCCTTTTCCCACTCCCCAAAGGCAAGCGTTCGACGACTCGAATGACCGAGGGAATACCTCTCCGAAAGGTCTTTTGCGGGTTTTGCAGCGCTGCGGCACGTTCGTTTTCCGGTAGAAAGCAAGCGGTTCTATGGAAAATCTGAAATTTACGGAAGGACTTCTGAAGTCTATCGAAACTTCTTCCCACCTGAGGGGGTTTTTAACCTCGTCGCACGTGATGATCCTGGTCGAGGGAGCGCTCGATTGGGGACGTCTGAAAAAAGCCGCACCGGACGCCAAGTTTATTGTCGCCGTAACCAAGCAAGAGCTCCTGATGGGAGCCGAAACCGCCGGGTTTAAGGCGTTCAGCATAGAAGAGAAAGAGATTTACGCCGAAGAGGATCAGGAGCATTCGAAGAAGGAGCTTCTCCAGCGGGCGGTACACGAATTGGCGATAAAACGGATTGTTCCTTCCGGTGCCAATTTGGTTCTCCTCTACTCCTGTTTCAATCCGACGGTCATCGACTCGATCAGTCTCGTGACGCTCGACGAGCATCAGGAGAAACTCGACTGGCAAAAACTGCGCAAACTCGATACCAATATTTCCCCGAAAACGATCCGCACGGTCGTTGAATTGGCCATGTCGATCGGCCGTGAAGGGCGTGAAGGGAAAAAAGTCGGTACCATGTTCGTGGTTGGCGACACCAAAAGGGTCATGAAGAACAGTCGTCCGATCGGGTTCGACCCTGTTCGCGGTTACACGTGCAGAGAGCGAGACCTCGCCTGTCCGGCGGTTCGCGAGGGGATCAAAGAGATCGCCCAGCTCGACGGAGCGTTTGTCATCTCCCGCGACGGTGTGGTTCGTGCCGCCTGCCGGATGATCGACGCACCGACGGCCAAAGTCGCTCTCTCGAAAGGGTTCGGCACGCGCCATTGGGCCGGTGCGGCAATCTCCAAAATCACCGATGCCTTGGCCGTCGTCGTCAGCCAGACAAACGGCTCGGTTCGGATCTTCCAGAAAGGGATCAGCGTCCTTCTGATCGAGACGCAGTCTTCGAATCTTACGATCTGGCGGGAACACGAAAAAGAAGAGCCGATGTTCGACTATTCCTCCAATTAGATGAACCTCCCGCACGAGGCTCATCCCCCACTAAATAAAGGTTCCGTAATAAAGGTTTTTTCATGCATCTTTTTTTGTTCGGGTTGGTCAGTTTGGTAATCGGTTATATGATCTACGGCACGTTCGTCGAACAGATTCTTCGTCCCGACGATCGGCCGACCCCGGTCGTTGCGAAAGCCGACGGCGTCGATTACGTTGTCTTGCCGAAATGGAAAAACGCGCTGATCCAACTTTTGAATATTGCCGGAATCGGCCCGGTGATCGGCGTGATTCTCGGGATCAAATTCGGGTCGGTCGTCTTCCTGATCATTCCGATCGGCTGTATCCTCGGTGGGGCGGTACACGATTTTGCCGCCGGAATGATGTCGCTGCGTAGCGGTGGGGCCAATCTGCCGACCATTGTCCGACAGAACCTGGGGGGCTGGTTTGCCGGTATTTTTTCGATCTTTGTCGTGTTCCTCCTGACTCTGGTCGTTACGGTCTTTATCAATGTCCCGGCCAGTCTGACCGACAACCTGTTAAAAACGCCCGTCACGCCCGTCGAGGCCGAGGTGAGCGCAGACAATGAAACGGTTGCCGAACCGGTTTCGACACCGAACCGGCTCGTAACCCGTACCGCTGAACTGTTGCGGTCATTCGGTTTTGAGAACGCGACGCCCGAAACGGTCAACTTCTTCTGGGTGGTCGTCGGTATCATTTTCCTCTATTACATTGTCGCGACCCTCTTTCCGATCGACGTGATCATCGGGCGATTCTACCCCGTTTTCGGGCTGATTCTTCTCTTCGGCACGGTTGCCATTTTGGGAGCGCTTTTGATCTACAGTAACCTGGTCTCCGATGTTCTGTTGGAGTCCGACGCGTTCCGGAAATATTCTACCGAACAGATGCCGCCGCTTGTCCCCTGTCTCTTTGTCACGATTGCCTGTGGGATCATTTCCGGATTCCACGCGACGCAGGCCCCGATCATCGCCCGGACGATGGGAACAGAACGAGAAGCAAAATTCGACTTTTACGGAATGATGATCGTCGAAGGAATTATCGCGATGGTCTGGGCCGCCGGAGCAATGGCGATTTATAACCGGTTCCCCGAATATCTTGACCGGAGCGGAACCGACACCCTTGCGAAGATCACCGGCTTTTTCCTTGGCAATGGATTGGGAAGCGTTACCGTGATCGCGGTCGTCATTCTTGCGATAACCAGCGGCGATACCGCCCTGCGATGTCTGCGGCTGAGCATCGCGGAAATGCTTGGTATTCCGCAAAAAGCGCTTTCTACCCGGCTGATCGTCGTTCTGCCGTTCCTTGCGGTGATTGCTCTTCTCCTCTTCTGGTCGAACCGGAGCCCGAAGTCGTTCGGGGAACTTTGGAACTACTTTGCCTGGGCGAATCAGGTCTTGGCCTCCGCGACCCTGATGGCTGCCACCGTCTGGTTGAAACGGCAGGGGCGAAACTATCTGATCACCTTTCTGCCCGGCCTCTTTATGACCTTTATCGTGCTCTCGTTCATCCTCTGGACGAGCAAAGAGCATCACGGTCCGGTCGGATTTAACATGTCCCTGAAATCGGCCTACATCGTCGCCGCCGTCCTCACGGCAATCGCGGGGTACGCTGTGTTAAGGATGAAAGGGAAAGCTCCGGAAGAGAACGCGCAATGAGTGGAAGCGGTTCCATCACTCCTTTTTGGTGCCACGATTTTATGGCATAGCTTGGGGGATTCCTTGGCTTCTCCGATGTTTGTGCCCGATGGAACGGTACTCCGAGATGTTTTCCCTCGGGGAGAACCTGCCGGAGACACCTGCAGGAACGAAGGGAAGTCTTTGCGGATGGAACGTTTTCATCTACAAAAAAAGGGGGGAAAGTGCCGGAAAGACGCTCATCGGGGGAAGGAAACAAAGCTTATGGTGGTGGTCGATGGTCAGAGAGATCTCCCTCGGGATTGAGCTTACCGGTGCAACACCCCCATGAATCTACGCCGGTTGAGAAGATGTTCAACACCATTTGGTTCTCTCCCCGAAGACCGCGAAACGGGGAAAAGAAGATTGGTTCCCTTGAAACGGACCATAAAATGGAGTAAATTCTGTGTAGTCATTCCATAAACCGCCTTTCGGCCTGTTCCGTTCGGCGGAAAGGAAAAGGTTTGCGGTTCCCTCCTTTGGTGAAAGGCGTTCCCGTGTCAGATAAAGAAAAGCATTTCGGCGGAGCGATCCCCGTTTTGGTTACCCCCTATACCCGTGATCACGATGTTGATCCGCCCGTTGTCAAAGATCTTGCGGCTCGGTTGGCCCAACATGATTGCGATGGAATCTTTGTGGCCGGTTCGACCGGCGATATGCCATTCCTCTCGATCTCGGAACGTGTTGAACTTCTGAAAGCCGCGCGCGACGGACTTCCCCCCCACACGGTTCTCTACGGCGGCATCGGCGATTTCGCACTGAAAGATCATTACGTCAATGCCCGGCGGTTTGCCGATGTCGGGGTCGATGTGGCGGTCGTCATGGCTCCGATCATCTTCTTCCCCATCAACCAGTCGGAACTCTACGAGTATTTCCGCGCGATCGCCGACAATTCCCCGATTCCGACCGTACTCTATCACCATACGAGGGTCACCACGCCGATCGAGCCGGAAACGGTCTGTCGCCTGGCCGACCACCCGAATATCATCGGAATGAAAGAGACCGGCGCTTCGCCCGACAGAACCCACAAGATGCTCGAACTGATCGGAAAGCGCGACGACTTCTTCATCCTGCAAGGCCGCGAAGCCTTCCTCGAAGAGTCGTATCGGGCGGGAACCGACGGTTTTGTTGCCGCTCTGGCCGGACCGGCGCCCGAACCGTTCATCGGAATGGATCACTGTTGGCGTGACGGCGACGAAGTCGGGTTTGCGAAAAACCTCGAGATGGTAAACCGACTCTGCGGACTCTTCGACATTATGCCGAGCGATTCGTTCTCCTACTTCACCTATACACTCAAGAAGATGTTCGAATACCGCGGCTGGATCGATAATTCCCGTGTTCGAACCGAAGGATTTCATCCCTCCGCCGATTATGATGCGCTCCTGAAAGAAAAACTTGAGGAACTCGATTTCCCGAAGGAGTAGAGACGAATCCGCGGGCCGGACCGGAAAACGGCGTCGTCCGACAATTGGCCGACGACAGACTTAAAATCAAGAGCCCCCGTTTTATCCCGAGCGATAAAACGGGGGCTCCCCTTTATCGGTTGCCGGATGCGGCGACTGATTGTGAAATCAGGCGTTGCTGTCGGCTTCCGGCTGAACTTCGTTTTGGACGTCGTCGAACGACGGCATAAAGTTTATCCCGAGGTCGTCCGAGAGTTCGAAATCGAGTTCGGCTTCCGGCTCGTCGGGACTCAGGAGCGTCAGGTCGGAATCGCTCGTCGTCGGCGGAACCGGCTGATGCTCGATCGCCTCGGGACGATAACGCCATTCGGCTTCTTGGTATTTGCGGAAACCGGTACCGGCCGGGATCAGACGGCCGAGGATGACGTTCTCTTTCAGACCGACCAGATTGTCGATACGATAAGCGAGCGCCGCGTCGGAAAGAACCTTGGTCGTTTCCTGGAAACTTGCCGCCGAAATGAAGCTTTCGCTCTGAACCGCGGTCTTGGCAATACCCAGAAGTTGCGTTTCGGCAACCGCTTTGACGGTCGGTACCGCTTTGGCCGGTTTTTCGCCGTTGGCTTCGTACTCGGCGTTCTTCTCGTCGAAGGTCTCTTTCGGGACGATTTCGCCAACCTGGAAATCGGTTCCGCCCGCTTCGGTGATCTTGACACACTTTTCGAGACGTTTGTTGTGGCGTCTGAAACTGAATTTGTCGATGACGTCACCCTCAAGAAGAGATGTATCGCCCGGATCCTTGACCTTGACACGGCGGAGCATCTGTGCAACGATCAATTCGATGTGCTTGTCGTTGATCGAAACGCCCTGACCACGATAGACTTTCTGGACTTCCTCGATCAGGTAATTCTGGATTGCCTGTTCACCGGATATGCGCAGAATCTCGTTTGGAACGCGCTGCCCGTCGGTCAGCGGTTGACCGGCCTGGATGTCGTCTCCTGTATGAACGATCAGGTTGTGTTTACCGATCGGAACTTCATGCACTTTCTCTTTCCCGGTCTTTTCGTTGCGGACGGTGACCATCACCTTGCGGTTTTTCTCTTTACCGATATCGACAACGCCGTCGATCTCGGCCAAAACGGCCGGATCTTTCGGACTGCGGGCTTCGAAAATCTCCGTAACACGCGGAAGACCGCTCGTGATGTCTTGGTTACCGGCAACACTGTGCGGTGTACGGGCAAGAACCTCTCCGCGTGTGACTTTGTCGCCGTCGTTGACTTCGATTTGGGTCTTACCGGGAAGGTAGTGGTCTTCGAGAATGTTGCCTTCCTCGTCTTGAATGGCGATATGCGGATGGCGCTCGCCACGCGCTTCGGTCACGGTACGGGTCACCTTACCGGAAGCTTCATCGGTCGAAACCTGAACGGTATCACCATCAGTCACATTGATGAAGTAAACCCGCCCGTCAAGCTTCGCCAGGAGCAGCTTGTTGTGCGGGTCGATCATACAGAGCTTGTCACCTTTGTCGACCCAGTCGCCTTCGCGCACGTCGATTTCGGCACCTTCGGGAAGGTTGTAGACTTCCTTTTCCCAATAAAGGTCTTCGTCTTTACAGATGGCAATACCGCCGTCGGGCTTGCAGGAAACCACAACAAGCGTCGTATCCGTTTGCCCGTCCTTCTTCCGTTTGCCCCTGCCGGTCACGCCGGTCGCTTTGGTTCGTTCGACGACGTCCATCCGCTTAAACTTGACGTAACCTTCGTATTTGGTGGTCATCTCGATATCTTTGGCGAAGTGCCCTGCGGCCCCTCCCTGGTGGAAGGTGCGCATCGTGAGCTGTGTACCCGGTTCGCCGATCGACTGCGCGGCGATCGTCCCAACCGCCAACCCCTCTTCGACCAGTTTACTCGTCGAAAGGTCCATCCCGTAACAGAGGGCACAAACACCGAGTTCGGCTTCACACGTCATCGGACTACGAACCCGAATTCTGGCGTTCTCACCGAGCATCTCTTCGATCCGACGAGCCGTCTCGGCGGTAATCACTTCGTTCTTACGGACAACAACCTCGTCGCTGATCGGCGAAGTGATGTTATCACACGCCACGCGGCCCAGGATCGCTTCGGAAAGGGGAACTTCGATTTTGTCGTCTTTGTAGCTGGCCCCTTTGATGATCGACTTCGTGGTGCCGCAGTCGTGCAACGTCACAACGCAGTTCTGCGCAACGTCAACCAGTTTACGGGTCAGGTAGCCGGAGTCGGCCGTCTTAAGCGCGGTGTCGGAAAGCCCTTTGCGCGCGCCGTGCGTCGAGCTGAAATACTCGAGGACGCTCAGCCCCTCACCAAAATTTGCCTTCACCGGCGTTTCGATAATGTCACCGTTCGGCTTGGCCATCAGGCCTCGCATCCCGGCAAGCTGGCGAATCTGCTCGCGACCGCCACGGGCACCGGAATCGGCCATGAGGTAAATCGGGTTAACGTAACCTTCTGGGCGCTCTTCGGGCCGAGCCTCGTGGGTGTCGTTCTTGAGGTCTTCCATCAGCTTGTCGGTGACCTCGGTGTTAACACGGGTCCAGACGTCAATCATCTGGTTGTAACACTCCTGTTCGGAAATAGAACCGTCTTCGGCCAACTCTTTGAGGGTCTGGACTTTCCGTTCCCCTTCGTCGATAATTTCTTTCTTTTCCTTCGGAATGACCAGGTCGCTCGTGGCAAACGAAAGACCACTCTTGGTGCTTTCTTCGAACCCGAGACGCATCATCCGATCGAGCAGGTCAACCGTCTCTCGACGACCGCAGATTTCGTGACAGTCGCTGATGACTTTCTGGAGTTCTTTCGAACGCATCATTTTATTGTAGAACGGCATTTCGCGAACACCGTCACACGGAATGATCTCGTTAAAGAGAACACGACCGACCGTCGTTTCGAAGAGTTTCCCGGGGGGAACGCTCGTTGTTTCACGGGTGGTGTGTTCATCATCCTTTTGCCAGCGATTTTTTTCCATACGAACTTTGATACGGGCCTGGAGCGCAACCTTTTTGTGCGCATAGGCCAAGAGGAGTTCGTTTTTCGAGGCAAAGACCATCCCCTCCCCCTTCATGTTGGGGAGCATCATGGTCATGTAGTAACAGCCCATCACGATGTCTTGCGAAGGACTGATAATCGGATTACCATTGGCAGGACTGAAGACGTTGTTGGTCGAGAGCATCAGGGTGTGTGCCTCAACCTGGGCTTCGAGCGAGAGCGGAAGGTGAACCGCCATCTGGTCTCCGTCGAAGTCGGCGTTAAACCCCTTACACGCCAGCGGATGAAGCTTGATGGCGTTCCCCTCGACGAGCATCGGTTCAAACGCCTGAATCCCCATGCGGTGAAGCGTCGGGGCACGATTGAGCAGAACCGGGTGATTCTTAATGACCTCTTCGAGAATATCCCAAACTTCCTCATCTTTACGCTCGAGCATCTTTTTAGCGCTCTTGATCGTATCGGCATGACCGAGCTCTTTGAGGCGGCGGATAATAAACGGCTGGAAAAGCTCAAGGGCGATCTTCTTGGGAAGCCCGCACTGATAGAGTCGCATCGTCGGCCCAACGACGATCACACTGCGCGCGGAATAGTCGACACGTTTGCCGAGAAGGTTTTCGCGGAACCGACCCTGTTTCCCTTTGATCATATCGGTCAAA
Organism: Thermoguttaceae bacterium; assembly: GCA_050943135.1. Lineage (GTDB taxonomy): Bacteria > Planctomycetota > Planctomycetia > Pirellulales > Thermoguttaceae > RUG695. Next base: position 156,460 of record JBMNOP010000004.1, read on the forward strand.
GATTTAAGCGGGCGGTTATTCGACCCTTGGGTGGCGCGCTTGCAACGGGCGTTATCGAACAGCGCGTCGACCGCCTGCTGGAGCATCCGCTTTTCGTTGCGGATGATCACTTCCGGCGCGTTCATATCGACCAGCTTCTTCAAGCGGTTGTTCCGATTGATGATACGGCGGTACAGATCGTTGAGATCGCTGGTGGCGAACGTTTGTGTTTCAAGAAGAACCAGAGGACGCAGGTCGGGCGGGATCACCGGGATGACGTCGAGAACCATCCAGGAAGGATTGTTTTCGTGACGGCAGTTTTTCAGCGCGTCGATGAGGCGCAGACGCGTAATATACTCTTTACGGGTCTGCTTGGCCCGTACCGTCTTGAGCTCTTCGCGAAGTCGCTTCGACTCTTCGACCAAATCAAGCGCATTGAGGAGCTTGCGGACCGCCTCGGCACCCATCTCGGCCCTAAAACCGCTGTCGGGATAATCGGTCTTGGCTTCCTTGTATTTCGACTCGCTCATGACCTCGCCCCGTTTGAACGGAGTCTCCCCCGGTTCGGTCACCACGTAGTCTTGAAAGTAAATGACCTTTTCCAGATCCGAGGCTTTCATGTTCAGGAGGTTGGCCAGTTTGCTCGAGGCCGCCTTGAAGAACCAAATATGGACCACCGGAGCCGCCAGCTCGATGTGCCCCATGCGGGAACGGCGGACATTACAACGCGTGATTTTCACCCCGCAACGGTCACAGGTCATCCCCTTGAATTTCATTCCGCGGTACTTTCCGCAACTACACTCCCAATCGCGTTCGGGACCGAAAATACGCTCACAGAAAAGGCCATCCCGTTCGGGACGATAAGTCCGATAGTTGATTGTCTCCGGTTTTTTTACCTCCCCTTTAGAATTTTCGCGGATCGTCTTCGGGTTGGCGAGACTGATTTTTACCGCGTTGTAGTCGTTGATTCTGTAACCGTTGTAATCTCTGTCGTCTCCGCTGCTCACAGCCTGATGCTCCTTGGAATGAGGTTAGCCCCTACGTGTAACTACTCCCCGCGACGCGCCGAAACCCCGTCATTGATCGCGGCACGAGAAGGGAGAGTTTATAGAAAGCTTCGCTCTGCTAATCGGAAAATAAAACCAACATATCATCATACCACGGAACCGTAAAGGCGGCAAGGGGTGGTAAGTGGGGCAAGGTGAACAAAAAAGCCCGCTTATGGCGGGCTTTTGGTTCGAATAAAGCTCTAAAACGATGTCACTTGATCGAAACCTTGGCGCCGGCTTCTTCGAGTTCCTTCTTGAGCTTCTCGGCCTCTTCCTTCGAAACGGCCTGTTTGATCGCCTTCGGAGCACTTTCGACCATCGTTTTGGCATCGCCGAGGGATGCGCCGGTGGCGCTACGGACGACCTTGATGACGTTGATCTTGTTGGCACCGAAATCTTCGAGAACGACGTCGAATTCCGTCTTCTCTTCGGCAACGGCGGCACCTTCGCCGGCAGCCGGAGCGGCCATCATCACGGCACCGCCGGCCGCGGGTTCAATCCCGTGGACATCTTTGAGGTAATCGCTCAGTTCTTTGGCCTCTTTCAGGGTCATCCCCATGATTTTTTCACCGAGTTCTTTGATTTCGGCAGCAAATTCGCGAATTTCTTCGGACATTGATGTTATCCTTTCGATTGGGCTCCGGAAGGGAGCTGTATTAAATATTTTGTGCTCTTAACACCCCCACACAACAGGAGAGAAAGAGTCTCTCAATTTCGTCGAGAAATCAGGCAGCCTCGGAATCGGCACCCTCGCCGTCTTTGTCGTAAAGCTGCTTAATCTGGCTTGCGAGATTTGCCCCCTGCGAAAGGAGCTGACTCGACAGCTTGGAACCGACCCCGACGATCTGACCGAGAAGGATCGCGATCTGTTCTTCGCGGGAAGGCCATTTGCTGATTTCAACCGCCTGAGTGGCTTGGAAGGCTTCGCCGTCCATCACGCCGCCGCGAATCTCGAATTTCGCGTAGGCTTTGGCTTTGGAAAGACGAACGACCTCTTTGGCCAGGGAGACGATGTCGGAAGCGCCCCAGCAAATCGCGCTGGAACCTTTGAGTCCCTCGAACATTTTGACCAGGGAGGTGCCGCTCGTGGCACGACGGGCAAGACTGTTCTTGACAACCATTACGTTAATCCCCTTCGCGGCAAGTTCACCGCGAAGACGATTGCTCGTATTGACCTCAAGGCCGACCATGTTGACCAGAAGGGCGTTCTCAACACCGTCGAGACGCTTCTTCAGATCTTCGGCAATAATGTTTTTAACTTTTTTACTCATGACTTTAACTATGTATTACAAAGGGTTATGTTGATCTGAAACACGCACGATAAACGCACGGCACAACGCAGGAAGGACTACCCCTGAACGTAGATGCCTGGGCTCATCGTCGCAGAAAGGGAGATCGATTTGACAAAAATCCCTTTGATGGTCGCCGGCTTGAGGGAATTCACGTGTTGGATGAAGGCTTCGATGTTTTCGCAGAGCTTTTCGGGTTCGAAACTCAACTTGCCAACGACTCCGTGAACGATCCCGCCTTTATCGTTGCGGAATTCGACTTTACCGGCTTTGTATTCTTTGACCGTCTTGGCGATATCGGGGGTGACGGTGCCCGCACGGGGGCTCGGCATCAAACCGCGCGGACCGAGGACACGGCCCAAAGGCCCGACGACGCCCATCATGTCGGGTGAGGCGATACAGACGTCGAAATCGAACCAGCCTTCTTTGATTTTTTCGGCAAGTTCGGCTTCACCGACGTAATCGGCGCCTGCTTCTTTGGCTTCGTCGGCTTTGGCGCCTTTGGCGAAAACCAGAACGCGGAGAGATTTACCGATACCGTTGGGAAGGACCACCGAACCGCGGACGATTTGGTCGGCCTGCTTCGGATCGATCCCGAGACGCATAGACAATTCAACCGTTTGGTCGAATTTACGGGTGTTGAACTTCTTCAGAATTTCAACGGCTTCTTTAAGCGGAACAGCGGTTTTCCCCGGGGGAAGCTGCGCTTTCATCGCTTTCATTTGCTTTGAAATTTTAGCCATAATTTTTTTCGATCGTGTAAGAGTGAATCTGCCGGAATCTCAGCGGACTGCCGAAATCCGCGCGTAACTTTGACCTAAAGATGCGCAGCGGCAATCCTCGTGAGGACAAAACGGGATAGAACGTATCAGTCGACGACGTCTAACCCCATGCTGCGAGCCGTTCCCTCCAAAATGTTGGAAGCGTGCTCGACATCGCGCGCGTTGAGGTCCTTGACCTTGACGGCGGCAATTTCCTGAAGTTGCTTTTTCGTTACCGAACCGACCTTGTCTTTCGGAACGAGAGAAGCACCCTTCACGACTCCGGCGGCCTGTTTCAGTAGATCGACCGAATGAGGACTCTTCGTCTCTAATTCAAAAGTTCTGTCTGCGTAGACTTTCACGACAACCGGAATGCGCATCCCCATGCTATCTTTGGTACGCTCGTTGAATTGCTGAACGAACTGACCAAGATTGAGACCGTACTTGCCAAGTGCGGTACCGACAGGGGGTGCTGCCGTCGCCTTTCCTCCGGTGGCGTGAAATTTGACTGTTGCTGTAAGCTGCTTCGCCATAATTTCTTCCTTACCTTGTTAACTGCTGAATATTCAGCTGACCTTCTCGACCTGCCAATATTCCAGATCCACCGGAGTACTGCGGCCGAAAATCGTAATAATAACGGTAACGCGACCGGTGATATCATCGATCTTTGTTACCTCCCCCTCGATTCCGTCAAAGGAACCTTCTTTGATCTTTACACGGTCACCGATCTTGAACGGGATCTGTACCTTCGGTGCCCCCTCGGCATTCGACTGCTGGGTCTGAAGAATACGCTGAACCTCGTGCGGAAGCATCGGAACCGGTTTACGAACCCGGGAACCATTGGAGGTGTAATCTCCGGAACCGGTGAAATCGCCGATGCCGCTCGTCTCTCGAATAAGGAACCAGGTGTCCCGGTTCACTTCCATATTGACGATCAGGTAACCGGGGTAGAGAAGACGGCCGACCTCACGCTTTTTACCGCCCTTGACGACCGAAACAATCTCTTCCGGAACTAAAATATCGGTGACATATTCTTCAAGCCCCAGCAGTTTGACTCGTTCGGCCAAACGACGCTGAATCGACTTTTCACGATTGACCTGGACTTTCAGAATATACCAATCATGCGGGGCGATGACGAAGTCATCTTCCTGCGGAGTGGTTTCTTGCTGATGGGAGGCGGCTTTCGTCGAGTCGGCCTTCACTTCCTCTCCCGAGGTGAGCTCTTCGCTCTTCTTTTCAGAATCGAAGTCGGCCATCGTTTTACCCTATCCCAATCGATTTCAGGATGATGTCCAGCGCACGGAAAACCATACTGAATATGACGTCATAGCTAAAGACAAGCAGAGTGATGAGCGCCATCACCACCAGAACGACGTAGGTCGTCTGTTTGAGCTCTTTGCGCGAGGGCCACGAGACTTTGCGCATTTCGGCCTCTACCGAGATCAGAAACTCGGCAAAGGATGGAATATGAATCACGCGGAACGAGATCCAGCAACCGACCAGAAAGAACACCCCCGCGACAATCGCGCTGGTGCGAAGATCGGCGTAGAGATTTTCGCGATACGTCGCCCAAGCACCAGCCAGGAAAAGCACGGCAAGGCCGAAAAAAGTCGACCGTCGGGCAATCTTACCCAGCGAGGGCTTGTACTGCTTCCCGCTAAAGAGCGTTTTGATACCCGTCGCGATTACTCCAGCCATATCGGCCTCCTTAAAGCCGGTTAAGATAGCAATATTTACCTAGAAACAGGGGAGGAGGGAATCGAACCCCCACCAGCGGTTTTGGAGACCGCAGTTCTACCACTAAACTACTCCCCTGGACGAGTATGCCGGTTGGCGGCATACCGTCTGGGTGATCCACTTAACGAATGATCTTCGTCACCACGCCGGAACCGACGGTGCGACCGCCTTCGCGGATAGCGAACCGGACGTTTTCTTCCATCGCGATGGGAGCGATCAATTCAACGTGTAATTTGACGTTGTCGCCCGGCATGCACATCTTGACATCGCCCATCAGGGTGATGGTACCGGTGACATCGGTCGTACGGAAGTAGAACTGCGGGCGATAACCGCTGAAGAACGGAGTCGCACGACCGCCTTCTTCCTTCGACAGGATGTAAACTTCGGATTCGAATTCAACGTGTGTGGTGATACTGCCCGGCTTGGCAAGAACCTGACCACGTTGGATTTCCTCTCGCTTGACACCGCGGAGAAGCAGTCCGACGTTGTCACCGGCCATACCGGAGTCAAGAGTTTTGTTGAACATTTCAACGCCGGTGCAGACCGTCTTGCGGGATTCGCCGAGACCGAGGATTTCGACTTCGTCACCCATCTTGATGATGCCGCGCTCGATACGGCCGGTCGCAACGGTGCCGCGACCTTCGATCGAGAAGACGTCTTCGACAGCCATCAGGAAAGGTTTATCCTGCTCGCGCTGCGGTTCGGGAATTTCGGTGTCGATGGCTTCCATCAACTCGGTAATGCAAGCACTGGCTTCGGGGTCGCTCGGATTGTTGACCGCCGGAAGAGCGCTGCCGCGGACGATGCGGACGTTGTCGAAACCATACGATTCAAGAAGTTCGCTGACTTCCATCTCAACCAGAGAAAGCAGCTCTTCGTCGGGCATGAGGTCACACTTGTTCAGGAAGACAACCAGCTTCGGAACGTTGACCTGACGGGCAAGAAGAACGTGTTCGCGGGTCTGCGGCATCGGGCCGTCGGCGGCGGAAACAACGAGGATCGCACCGTCCATCTGAGCGGCACCGGTGATCATGTTTTTGATGAAGTCGGCGTGGCCCGGGCAGTCGATGTGAGCATAGTGACGGGTCGGGGTTTCGTACTCTACGTGGGCAACCGCGATCGTGACCGTCTTGCTGGCGTCACGAACGGTACCGCCCTTGGCGATATCAGCGTACGACTTGACTTTGGCGAGCCCTTTGGCAGCCTGGACAGCGAGGATAGCAGCAGTCAACGTCGTCTTACCATGGTCAATGTGCCCAATGGTACCAACGTTAACGTGGGGCTTGGTCCTTTCGAAAACTTCCTTTGCCATTTTCAGTAATCTCCTGGGTTAAGGCAATCGGGGTGATCCTTGAAATACTACTCGATTATAACTCTCTGCGAAACGATAAAAAAAGCTGCTGATGAGATTCGGACTCATGACCTCGTCCTTACCAAGGACGCGCTCTACCGACTGAGCTACAGCAGCTTATCGTTTAACGGAAAGCAAAACCGCCAGCTGGACGATCACCCCTTGTCCGGCCCAGCGGTACGCTAATCACCGCAACGAGCGGCGGATTTCGCACAGAATGCGGAAGCGGCGATAACCGCTTCCCCGGCCTCCTGATATGCCGGACTGGATGTCGATTCCGTTCATCCTAAGCGGGTGAAGGGAATCGAACCCTCGTTTTCAGCTTGGAAGGCTGTGGCTCTACCATTGAGCTACACCCGCAGCAAATTTGGAGTGGGGGAAGGAGGATTCGAACCTCCGAAGTCGTTGACAACAGATTTACAGTCTGCCCCCTTTGACCGCTCGGGAATTCCCCCAAACTATGCAAGTAACTGAATTTCAATGTTCTCTGTTCCGACAGAGCTAGTGGGGGGACTTGAACCCTCAACCTGTTGATTACAAATCAACTGCTCTGCCAATTGAGCTACACTAGCGAAACCGCACCGAGTCTGACGGCACTACCGACGGAAACCGAAGGGTACAATAGGGTCAACCCCGGGCTTTGAGGCAATTTCGCATAGTATAGAGGTAAAGCTTATTCGGTCAATCCCCCCCGAGAACCTACCTTGAAGGGGAAACCGGCCCGAGAAAACCGGTTGCCGCTTCGCATATGTTACAGAAATCAACAGGTTCAACAAGGGGGGAATCGGGGTTTTATTTCACGGTTTTTCGCGGGATGTCCCCGCGACGAAGAAGAAACAAATCGGTCGAAAACTTACCAGCGCGGGGCTCTCTTTTCGAGAAACGCGGCGACGCCCTCCCGGGCCGCAGGTCCGTTCCAACTCTCCCAATGTCGCAAAAGTCCGTCGGTAATCTCGTCGACCGTCGGGGCCCCGGCGCCGCCCATGAGGCGCTTCGTCTGCCGAATTTGTTCGGGAGCCCCGGCCAACACCCCTTCGACGACGCCGGAGATGGTTCGATCTGCCACGCCTTGTTCGGCGAGAGCACCTTTTGGTAGGGGAAGATCGACCAGCCCGAGTCGCAACGCTTCGGTAAAGGGAACCGGCTCCCCGGTCAGCAGGTAAGGATAGAGGGCGGCCGTCGACGTTCGACGGGTCAAGAAAGGATGCAGAAGGGTCGGGAGAAGTCCCCGACGGCACTCCGGAAACCCGATCTGCAGATCCGGCTCGGCCAGGGCGATGTCACAGACCACGAGGATCCCCCCGCCGCCGCCGAGGGCGGCGCCGCGTGCGAGGCCGACCACGACTTGCGGGAGCGAACCTACGCGATAGAGGACTTCAGTCACCAGACGCGGCATCCAAAAAGATTTCGGAATAAGGAGGGTCTTTCCCCCCCCTCCCTGCGGAAAAACATCGAGGAGCGTTTTCGGAAGCCGCCCCCCCAGGAACTCCTCCGCCTCGATTCGGTCGAGCTCGACCGGAACCCCGTCGACGGCCTGACTTAGGTCAAGTCCCGAGCAAAAGTGGGTCCCGACCCCGCCAATCAGGAGAACGCGCAGATCGGTCCGTTCTTTTAGATCAGCCAGTCGACGGCAGAGAGCTTCCAGAAGGGAAAGCGAAAGCGCGTTGCATCGGCGCGGTCTGTTGAGGAGGAGACGAGCGGTCACTCCGGACTCTTGATAGAGGAGAGACCCCGCGGTACAAACTTCATCGGCGTAGCGGCCTTGATCATCGCAAGAAAGGTCTGTTTCCGGCATTCTTCGAGAACCTCGATTCTCCCCCATCAAAAGTATCCCTCGCCCGTACGCCAAGGCGCTTTGCATCTGATTTTAGAAAAAACTTTCTAAAGCGCAATAATTTCTCTGTTATTTTTATGCCGTTTGGGTAAAATGGAGCCTATATTGAACTTTGTCGTATAATGCGGTATTATGCGGCATTACGCAACATTAAGGAAGAGGTAAACATGTCTAAACTAACAAATTTCCTTTTCGGCGGAGTCGCAGCGTTCTTCATGTGTGCGGGGCTGGCCACGGCCCAAGATGCCGGGGAACTCGCCGATGAGATGAGCGATCTTACCGTACTCGAAGAACCTTCGCAAGGCGAAGCGCCCGAAACGCTCGACCTCACCATCCCCGAAAACGCCACACCGGCAGAACTGCTCAATTTTGTCCAGGGAATCGAACAGCGTCTTCCGCAGCCGCAAACCGAGGAGGAAATGGCCGACTTGGTCCGCAAAATCTCCTCGGTCTACAAAGAAATTGCCGACCGCGTCCTGGCCGATGAATCCGCGACCGATGACGAGCGCCGTCAGGCAACCGAGCTGAAAGTCGTCGCTTACACCGTCGGAGCCCAAATGGGGGAAGAGGGCGCGGCCGAAGAGCTTGATGCGATGATCACCAACCTGATCGCGTCTGCCAAAACCGACGAAGAAAAGATCCAGGCCTATCAGGTCAAACTCCAGGCCATCGCCGCCGCGCAGGCCGACCCCACCGCCCTGGATCGAGTCGGTGACCTGGCCGATGAGATCCTCGCCAACAAAGAGTCCGAAGAGCTTCAGGCTTTCGGTTTAGAGATGAAAGCTCAGGAGGCGTTCACGCGCGGCCGACTCGAAGAGAGCGCAATCGCGGATTTCGTCGATTTCCTCAACGGTTACCTGGCTGACTCCGAAATCAGCCAGCGGGCTCGTGAAAAGGCGCAGGAAATCAAACTTGCCTCGCTGCTGATGCTCTCGCAGTCCGAAGATGGAAACGACGATGAGGTTGACGCGTATTTCGACGAAATTGTTGCCGGACCCCTCTCTCCCGAAAGCCGTCAGGCCGTCTATCAGATGCGCGTTCAGGCGATGATGGCCGCTGGATCTCCCGGACCGGGCGAACCCGTAGGGATGTCCCCCGAGAAGATCGCCAAGCTCGACGCGATTGCCGAAAAACTCCTTGCGGAAGAATCCGAAGATCTCCACTCGATGGGTTACGCCATCAAGTCCACAAACTTGGTTCAGAGGGCTCAGGAAGACCCGGCCAATCTCGACGCACTCTTTGCGTTTGCAGATCAAAAACTCGCCGACAACCCTTCCGAGACACTGAAAAAGCAGATGATCGGCCTCAAAATTCAGGGACACATGATCAAGGTTCAGGAAGATTCCGCCGCTGCCAAAGAGATGCTCGCCTTCCTCGATGAGCAACTGGCCGGGGAACTCAACGAAGAGACACAAACCCGTCTGGCGACCGTGAAACTTCAGGTTCTGATGATGCAGATGCAGACCGACGCTTCCTATGCCGACGAACTCGAAAAGACCCTCAACGAGATGAAAGATCACGAAGAACTTGAACGGGTTGTTCAGACCGGTTGGGGCGCCCTCTACGTCGGGCAAATCCGCAACATCGCCGAGAACGGCGGAACCATTGACGATTTCAACGCGGTATTCGAGCAGATCAAGGCGAAAATGAATGAAATGCCGATCCTCGGGTTCCTTGTCGGGAACATTCAGTCGACCATCGACGAAATCGGCAGGAAGAACGGCGACGATGAACTCTCCGATCGCGTTTTGGAGGAACTGATCGCCGCGGCCAACGAATCGGAACACCCAATCGCCCCCCAGGTCGCTACGAGCCTGCAGAGTATCCTTGATCTTTCGCGGCTCCAAGGCAGCGCAATCGTCATCGAAGGAGTACAACTCGGCGAGGACCAAAACAAGTTCTCCACGAACGATCTCAGCGGGAAATATTTCCTGATCGATATCTGGTCGGCCAAAGACCGGGGTTATTTCGAGTTGCTTGAAGATCTGAGCGCCCTCCGCAAAGATTTCGGCCCGAAGGGGTTCGAAATCGTCGGTATCAACACCGACGAGGGCACCGACGAGATTACCCGTGCCATCGATGTTCTCGAAATGAACTGGCCGGTCCTCTCGACGGTCCTTTCCGAAGCCGCCGGGTTCGAAGTACTTCCCGAAGCGCTCGCCGCCCTTCCCCCCGGCATCAAAGTGCTGGCTGGGCCCGACGGTACGGTCGAGATCATCGACGATCTTGACAATATCCGTGCCTACCTTACCGAAAAGCTTGGCAAACCGGAAAGTGCCGAGGCCGACGAAAGCGCCGAATCGAGCGATGAGGATGAGGCGGAAACAACCACCGAGACGACTGAAACTCCCGAGGGAGAGCAAGAGTAAACTTCAAACAAGGGATGATTTCCGATGCGGCGGGTTTTTGTTACGGGATCGAGCGGGTTTGTCGGCGTCCAGCTGGTCAAACGGCTTCGTGAAGCGGGCGTTTTCGTCCGCTGTCTCGTCAGAAAAACATCGCGGCGCACGCCACTGGAAGCTTTGGATGTCGAGTTCATCGAAGGAGACGTGCGCGACATCAGTTCGCTCCGGCGTGGTGTCGAGGGGGTTGATGCGGTTTTCCATATCGCCGGTGTGATCAGTGCCAACACACCCGAAGCCTTTATGGATGTCAACCGGTATGGCTGCCGTAACATTGCCGAGACGATCGCCTCCCTGCCCGAACCGAAACCTGTTTTGATTTCGCTCTCGTCGCAGGCTGCGGCGGGTGCCGGGCATTGTATCCCCAAAACGGAACGTCGGGGGGGCCCAAAATACCGTCCACTCGTCGAAAGCGACGAGCCGGTTCCCTTCTCCCCATATGGAAAGAGCAAGCTGGCGGGGGAAGAAGAACTCCGCCGGTTTGCCGGCTCGGTTCCGATCACCATTATCCGTCCGGCCATCGTTTTCGGTGAAGGAGATGTTGCAACGCTCCCGCTCTTCCGTATCGCAAAATGTTCCCCTTTCTTTTGGGTTCCGGGTTTCTCCGAATATCCTTTTTCCTACATTTACGTTCAAGACCTGGTATCGCTGCTGATCAAGGCGGCGGAATCGGGCGAAAGGCTTCCCGATACCGATTCGGTCGGAGGGGACCTCTCCGGGGAAAGTCCCTTGGCAGGGCGCGGGATCTACTTTGCCGCCTACCCCGAAAACTTCAAATTCGCCCTCTTTGGAAAGATGCTCGGCAAAGCGGTCGGGCGCAAATGCCTCCCGATCTTCCGCGTCCCTCCTCTCTCGTTGCTCATCTATGCCGCGGTCGCCGAACGGTTCAAACGCCTCGGGTTCCATGTTATACTCGACTGGGACAAAGCCAGGGAAGCGCTCGGTGGCCCCTGGATCTGCTCCTCGGAAAAGGCACAAACCCAACTGGATTTCCGACCGACCGCCTCGATCCAGGAAGAGATCCGCCGGACGGCCCGGTGGTACGTCGAAAATCGGCGGCTCTGAACGTTTTTTGCCCCTCTTCGATTCGGGCAAAACGGCGCCTTTCCCTCCGAATCACCTCTGATTCCGAATCTGTCCGACGCAAAATAGCACCCGGGGAGCAAATTTCCCGAAATTTTTCTGTTTCCGCCAAAAACGGTCTGGTCAACCACGTCGAAAAAGTGTAACCTCCCCTGCTTTCCATTTCGGGGATTTTCCGTGCCGAAAAGGCTTCGGCCGTTCCGAAACCCGCCAGTAGGACGAAAACCATTATGATCGGTGATTGTTTAAAGGGGATTCTTTTTACGACTTTTTTGGGATTCGCTTTTTTGGGAATTGCCACCGTTATTCCCGATCCGGTTTGGGATCAGGTGCCGCCAAGGGTTGTACCCGTCAGAACCTATCTGGCCGACCGGGGCGTTATCAACGAAAAATACGCTTCGGCGCCGACTTCGTCGTCTTCGGTAGCCGAAGAGCCCAGGCCAAATGAGCCGACGGCTGCTCCCGCATCGCGAGAGCGTGCCGGAGAAGGGGCCGACATGGTCTGTTCCGACGGTGTCTGCCGTCTGGAAGACCGCGAAACGAAACAGGCTTCCGGACAGGAAATGCCGAATTTTATCCCACTGGCCTCCGTCGACTCCCGCGAAGAGATCCCGACCGGGCCGGTCCGTAACGAGATGCCGGAACCGAACCGATTTCCCACGGATAAAACCGACTTTTTCGTTCCTCGCAACGAGTCGGCCTTTGTCCCGGAACAGGGACCGGCCGACCCCGGATTCGGTGACACGCTCCCTGAACTCGGTTTTGGAGAAGAACCGTTCCCGGAAGAAGATTTCCCCATTCCGAACCAAACCGAATCCTCGGTGGTTCGGGGCGCCGCGCAGGAACCGCCCACACAGACATTCTCGAGCAACGACTCCTCGTACCGAAAAAGCTCTCCTTTCAAGTCGGTTAACCACTACGAGCAAGACAAAGCTCCGCAGTCGACCTCAATCGCCCCGAACGCCGATCACCCGAACAAGTCTGCCGTGGCCCCGAAAGCGCTCGATCCGTCGGTTCACGAACAAATCGTCTCCTTGGTCAACAGGGGTGAGGGTCCCGGCGCCATTTCGGCATCGTTTCTCGGTCTGAACCGTATTCTCGAAGAACATGGAGATGAACTGACGGAGGAAGACCGAGGACTTCTGAACAACGCGCTCGACCGAATGGCGTATCGCGTTTTCTATCAACCGGGAGAAAATGTCCTCTGGGAAGAATACACCCCCGGTCCGCGAGAGACGCTCGGTACGGTTGCTGCGCAGTATAGAGTCACCCCGGAATTTCTCGCCGCGATCAACGCGCTCCGCTTAAAAAGCGATGACCCCTTCCCGGACGGGCAAAAACTCAAGGTGGTGGAAGGTCCGGTTTCGGCCGATGTCTCGTTCTCGAAAATGGAACTCCTTCTGAAATTCAACGGACTTTATGCCGGAAGGTTCAAGATGGGGTGTGCTCGGCGGGCCGAACAGGTTCGCGGTGAATTCCCCGTGGTCCGTAAGATCAAAAACCCCGAGTACAACGGGCCACTCGACGACGGGAGTATCGGTCGGATTGCCGGGGGTGATACCCGTAACCCACTCGGTTCGTACTGGATCGAGCTGGAAGGGGGCCTCGGCCTACAGGGAACCAATCGCGAAGATCGTGTCGGTCGGAAGACCGCTGCGGTCGGCGGGCTGATCTTCTCGAACAAAGATATTACCCATTTGAACATCCTCCTTGCGCAAGGGGCGATTGTAAGGGTTATCGACTGATATCTCATTTTCCGCAACGTCATCTTATGGTATAATCTCTTCCAGGCTGGAGCTACGGTCGTACCGCCGTATGGTCGATTTGTCTGGAGGGGAAACCATATGAACTTTTTCGAACATGAAGAACGGGCGCAGCGAAAAACCGTCCGCCTCATCGTCTACTATTGCCTGGCCCTGCTGTTGACTTTCCTGGCCCTTCACTTGGTCATCGCGCCTTTGGTCTACACGGCAGTCACCGCCTCGGCCGAATCGGTCGAATACGGATTACAGGAAGGAGATGATTCAACCCGGTTTCTCTTCTCCGCCTGGACCAATCCACTGATTATCGGTATCGACATCCTCATCGTCGGCCTGTTGATCGGCGGGGGAACGCTTTACAAAATCGGTGAAATGAAACGGTTGGACGGCGATGGGGTCGCAAGTTATTGCGGAGGCAGACGCATTGATCCGCGTACCGCCGACTGGAAAGAAAAACGTCTTCTGAATATCGTCGAAGAGATGGCAATCGCTTCGGGTGTCCCTGTGCCGAATGTCTATGTGTTGCAAGATGAGCCCTCAATCAACGCATTCGCCGCGGGATTCACAACGTCGACGAGTGTCATCGCCGTCACCCGGGGAGCGCTCGACTACCTGACCCGCGATGAACTGCAAGGGGTCATCGCCCACGAGTTCAGCCATATCCTTCATCAGGATACACGTCTCAGCATGAAACTGGTCGGCGTTCTGTTCGGGCTGGAAATGGTCGCGTTGACCGGCTTTATCATTATGCGCGCCGCGCCGAGAGTCGCTCCCCGAAGCGACGGCGAAAACAACAACAGTGCCGCAATCATCGTAGGAGTGTTGCTCTTTGGGCTTGCCCTGTTCCTGATCGGGCTCTTCGGCCAACTCTTTGCCAATGTTATCCGAGCGGCCGTCTCACGGCAGAGGGAATTCTTGGCCGATGCCTCGGCAGTACAGTTTACCAGGAATCCCGACGGAATCGCGGGCGCGCTGAAAAAAATCGGAAGCGGTGTCGGTTCCGGCATCGACAACAACAAAGCGATCGAAGTTTCGCACTTCTTTTTCGGAAGTATCTTCGGGCGAAACCTTTTCTCCGGTCTGTTCGACTCGCACCCGAACCTGACCACCCGTATCAAGCGGATCGATCCGCTGTTCGATGGCGTTTTCCCGAAGAAGCTCGAAAAGGTATCCACCGCCGATCAAGAGACAGGCTCGCCTGTATCCGAGAGCGGGACCGACCGGCTCCGAGACCTGGTGCGTAAAACGACGGGAGACGGCGGCGCTGCCGCCGGGGTCGTACCGGCGGCAGCGGCAGCGGCGATCCTGGATTCGGCCGGGACGGTCACCGAAGAAAAACTCCGTGTGGCAAATGCGCTCTTGGAGAAGATACCAGACACCGTAAGCGCGGCAGTGAACGACCAAAACGGGGCAATTGCCACCCTGCTGACGGTCCTGCTCGACACCGACCCGGAGCTTCGTGAAAAGCAACAGGCCTTCCTCCGGGAACAGGTCGGCGAAGAGGGGCTCACCATCGACATCCTCAAAGGAATTGATATGATCGCTGCCGCACTCGAGGGGGCACCCGACACCATAAAGATTCCGATCATTCAAAAGGCATTCCCGATGCTGCGTGGTATGTCCAAGACCGAGTACACCAAAATTCGCAACATTGTCCTTTCGCTGATGAAGTTCGATGGGCGGATCGATATCCTCGAGTTTACGATTTTCGGTTTCGTTGTTAATGATCTTGACTCTTACTTCCGACTTACCCCGCCGGTCCAGGAAACATTCGACAAACCGGAACAGATTGCCGAACCGTTCCGTAAAGCTGCGTCGTGTGTCGCCTACGCCGCCGGTGATAACCCCGAAGAATGTCGTAAGGCATTTGCCGCCGCCGCCAATCAAATCGGTCTCTCTCTGACGATCCTTCCCAAGGAAGAATGTACCCCCTCCGAGTTCGGTAACGCACTCCGGACGCTGACCTATGCCAAGCCGCGGCTTCGGGAAACGATGCTCAAGGCGTTCTACGCCTGTATTACCGACGACGGGTACATCAACGAACGGGAAGGGGAACTGATTCGCGCCATTACGGCTTACTTCCGCTGCCCGATGCCGAGTTGGGGGGGGTGATGTACCGAGGGAACTGTTCGGCGTATGGTCTGATCTTCCCCTTTTCTTTTTCCCTGATATCCTTTCACCCCGCCGCCAAAATCTGCGGCGGGGTTGTTGACAAAACCATATCTTTTCGGTTAAACTGGATGATGGGTTTTTCTTACCCTCTTCCGACAGAGAGTACCGTTTCCCTTGAAAGAGGTGCAGCTCCCGACTCGTATCGGAGAAGCCGATGGAAAAAGTTTTAACGTTCTGAACAAGTGTGAGAGAGAAACGCGACTCGATGACAAGACAACCGCCTCTTCCATCAAAGAGCCCTGTCGCAGACCGCCCGACGGCACCTCCGATATCATCCCTCCCCGCGATCCGCGTGACCGGGGCGCGGGTACATAACCTGAAAAATATTTCTCTTTCCCTTCCCCGCAATCGAATCACTGCCATCACCGGCCCGAGCGGCAGCGGGAAAAGTTCGCTCGCCTACGATACGATTTTCGCCGAAGGTCAGCGACAGTACGTCGAATCTCTTTCCGACTATTCCCGCCAATTCCTCCATCAGTTGGAACGCCCCGATGTCGATGCCATCACGGGGCTTCAGCCGACCATTTCCATCGACCAACGGTTCGGCCTGCGCAATCCGCGAAGCACCATTGCCACGCTGACCGAGATCTACGACTATTTACGGGTTCTCTATGCCCGTCTGGGGCTGGCGCACTGTTATGAGTGCGGCCAGGCGATCCGCCAACAGACCCCCGAGGAAATCCTTCAGAAAATCCTTGATCTGCCGGAAGGGACACGCGTTATTCTCCTGGCCCCGATGGTCAAGGACGAGACGGGCGATCACGCGGCACTCTTTAAGCAACTCAGAAAAGCCGGTCTGGTCCGCGCTCTGGTCGACGGACAGATGACCGAAATCGAACGGATGCAGCCACTCGACCCAGAAAAGCCACACAGCATCCGGGCGGTGATCGACCGGCTGATTATCCGAGATGGGGTTCGTCCGCGTCTTTTCGAATCGCTGAAACTTTCGCTCAAAACCGGCGCCGGACTGACAAACTGTCTCTACGAAAAAGAACGGTCCGTCACCGAAGACGGAAAGACACACAGTCTCTGGAAAGAGCTCACTTTCAGCACGCTCTACCTCTGCCCCCGGTGCCGTATCCACTACGCCGAACTTCAACCGCGCACTTTCAGCTTCAACTCGCCGTACGGCGTCTGCCCGGTCTGTTTCGGAGTCGGCCGACGTCATGAATTCGATCCGGAACTCGTGATTCCGGACCGAACCCTGTCGCTTGCCGATGAGGCGTTTCTGCCGATAAAATACGCTTCGGCAGCTTCAAAAAAGCTATATGCCGAAGCGTTTGCCGCGTTCGAAACGCGAACCGGAATCGACGAAAAGAAACCGCTCGACGAATGGCCCGCCGAGGCGCTTGACCTTTTCTTTTACGGCGAACCACATGCCCAGGAAGAGACCGACCCCGACGAGCTGTCCATCGACATTCTTGATGGGGAGGAAGATGACATCGAAGATGACGAGCTTCCTCGAAAGAAGCCGGTGGTGACTTCCAAGAAAAAAGGGAAACGCGCCACCGTGCGTAAGATCGACCCGAACGTGTTTCCCGGGCTCTTTGCCCTTCTCGAGTCGGTCGGCGAAACAACCCGCAGTCAAAAGGAGCGGGAAAGTCTCGTGCAACTGCGAGCCGAGGTCCCCTGCCGCGCCTGCAAGGGGTCGCGTATCCGCCCCGAGGCGCGGTCGGTGACGGTCTGTGACCGACCTATCTACGAGGTTACCGCCCTGACGGTCGACGAGGCGCTGAAATGGTTTCGGGGGCTCGAATTTTCGAAGGACCAACAGGCAATCGCCGTGCCGATTCTCGAGCAGATTCACGAACGACTCGACTTCATGCAGCGGGTCGGACTCGGATATCTGACACTCGACCGTGCCGCCGACACGCTCAGCGGTGGGGAGCTCCAGCGTGTCCGGCTTGCCGCCGGCCTGGGGAGCGGTTTGGTCGGGGTCTGCTATATTCTCGACGAGCCTTCGGTCGGTCTGCATCCGCGTGACAACATTCGCCTGATCAACGCCATGCGCGCCTTGCAAGAGCGGGGGAACACGATTCTGGTCGTCGAACATAACGAGGCGATCATCCGTGCGGCCGACTGGCTGGTCGATCTCGGACCGGGTGCCGGAAATCACGGAGGAGAGATTCTCGCCGAAGGGACACCGACCGATGTGGCTGCCGCCGGGACATCGCCAACCGGAAAATACCTGGGAGGCATCGAGTCGATCCCCGTCCCCGCCAAACGGCGTAAGACGGTAAAAAGCCGCTCGCTCGTCATTGACGGGGTAACGACCAACAACCTAAAAGATA
Organism: Thermoguttaceae bacterium; assembly: GCA_050943135.1. Lineage (GTDB taxonomy): Bacteria > Planctomycetota > Planctomycetia > Pirellulales > Thermoguttaceae > RUG695. The sequence continues at coordinate 174,168 of JBMNOP010000004.1, forward strand.
TAACCGTCACGTTCCCCCTGGGAACATTCATCTGTGTTACCGGTGTTTCGGGAAGCGGCAAAAGTTCTTTGATCACCGAAACGCTTGTGCCGGCACTCTCGCGCCGTCTGACGGGAACCGGCCCCAAACCGGGCGGTCACAAAGGATTGCGCGGTGCCAGTCAGATCGACAAAATGATCGTGATCGACCAATCCCCCATCGGGCGCTCTCCCCGAAGCAACCCGGCAACCTATTCCGGTCTTTTCGATGAAATCCGGAAGGTTTTTGCGGCATCCAAAGATGCCCGGCGGCTCGGGTTCAAGGCGAGCCGATTCTCTTTCAACGTGCCGGGGGGGCAGTGCGAAGAGTGCCAGGGACAAGGAATGTGCAAGATCGAGATGCACTTCCTACCCGACATGTATGCCGTCTGTCCCGCCTGTGGGGGAGCCCGATTTAACCAACAGACGCTCGCCGTGAAATACAAAGAAAAGTCGATTGCCGATATTCTCGACATGCAGGTAGATCAGGTGGCGGAACTCTTCGAAAATCACCAAACGATCGCGCGCCTCTCGGAAGGGATGCGACAGGTTGGTTTGGGGTATCTGCCGCTCGGTCAGCCTTCGACGACCCTTTCGGGCGGAGAGGCGCAACGAATCAAGCTGGCAGCGGAACTTTCACGCGTCGAGACGGGGAACACGCTCTACGTCCTCGACGAACCGACCAGCGGTCTACATGCCGGCGATATTCGCAAACTCCTCGAAGTCCTTTCTCGCCTCGTTGACATGGGAAATACCGTCATCGTCATCGAACACAATTTGGACGTTATCAAAACCGCCGATTGGATCATCGACCTGGGGGTCGACGGGGGGGAAAACGGTGGATATCTGACAGCATCCGGAACGCCCGAAACAGTCGCGGCACTCAAAGACAACTGCACGGGACACTACCTGCGAGAGGTATTGTCGACCGGCAGAAAAGAAAAGAGGTAGGCCGCGATACGGCGCGATGATTTACACACAGATCACGGTGTAGAATCGGGAAATGAAATCACACGCGGTTACTGATGGTAGCGATCGGGTCGAAGGCTGTCCGGGAAAACCGAAATCCAGCGCGGCGAGTTCGGGATTTCGGCAGTGGCAATTCCCGTCGCGAGAAATCCGGAACTTTCCCCGCCCGCCGGGCCCGTAGGATCTTTCTCGCACGGAGCCGGGTGATTCTCTTCTCAAACCAGTCGATACACCACCCACGGACATTTCTATGTGTATCGTAAGAGTCCCCAGGCACCGGAACGTTTCTCTTCACCGCGCGTGAGACAAGTCCGGCGACGGGAATGTTCCACACCACTCCAGATCGTCAATGTTCCCTGTTCCTCCGTGTCGCCGGTCGTCCCTGCCCGACAGGTGTATTCTCGCTGAGATTCGTCCATGGTGTGTGCCCCGTAAAGGGTCGATCCTTGTGCGGAAGCCGCCCGTGTTGGTAAGTTCCACGTGATCCATCGAACAGAGCGGAGGCACGGTCAAGTCCCCGCGAAAGGATCGTTCGCCCGAAACGTTTGCCCGCAGGTTTTATTCGGCTGGCCTGTCTGGGGGATTATTCGGCGGCGGCAAGGAACGTGACCACCACTCTTCGGACGACAACCGCCAGGTAGGTCGAAACGGACGAGGTATAATTAAATTTCCGTAAAAGCTCTTTGTCATTGTGCCAAAGAGCACGGAATATCGACTCGCACAAATCAGACCGCTCTTCCCTTGTCAGGGTGATGCGGTTGCAGTGTGCCGTCTGGTCGATCGTATGCAGAACAAGTCCGAGGAAGCGGTCAACGAAATCTTTCCATCCTCCGGGCCTCGATTCAAGACACGCCTTGAGGAGAGGATAGTCGAGTTCCAGTATACTTGACATTTCCGCCATACACCCTTACCACATGAACTTCAGACCGACATCGCCATAGTGGGACGTGATGTACTTGTTTTTATAAAGATCGTAGTTTGCAAAGATCATAAACGAAGGAACAATCGTCCATTCCCCGCCGGCACCGATCACCGCCCAATCCCGTCCGGTCGGATTCCCTTGGATAGTCCAAGGAGCACCACGCAGGTCCGTCATCGTCGTTTTGCCGTAGTGATCGTTCAGGAACTCATGAATCCATCCGCCGCGGGCCAAGAGACGAAGATGGGCGTCCCCCGGATAAAGATCCATCGCCAAATCGGCGCCGAGCTGGCTGCGCAGACTGTGATAACTCTTTTTCTTGTACGTATTGACGCCGACCCCCTCGACCATCTCGTTGAATTTGGAGCGAAACATGTAGGTATAGTCGAGCGAGCCGCGCGGCGTAAAGGTCAGAACACTGAGGAATTTGAGATTGGCACCGCGTTCAAAGCTTACACCACCGAGATATTCGTTGTATTTCCCCGTCATGTAATACGCCCGGGAAGAAGCTTCGGAAACATCGTGGCTCGCCGAACTCTCACCGACCAACCCGCCGTCGGAATAATTCCGGAGAGTTTCCGTGACCGTCCCGTTGGTGGAACCCATCTCGGAAAGGTTCGACGTGCTCTTAACGCGATTATACCCGAACCGGAGGGTGGCGACGTTGTAGACGAACTCGCTGCCGAACAGATGATACATTCCGATCAGGTGATTGTTTGCCTTAAGTTTGCCGTTATACGCCCCGGCAACATTCGTCATATAATCGTAAGCCGTCTCGTATTGAGCTTCCTCCCCGGTGCCGAGGATCGACGCCGGATCAAAAAGATTACCCCTCTGGGGATAGGCGTAATTGTAACGTTTGTCGTCTTCTTTGAGTTCTCCCTTTTGATAGGCATAGAAGATACCGTTGCGGCAGTCGCACGAGCAGAAGAGATCGAGTCCGACAAACCCGCCGATCTGCTTGGTTTTGTAACCGGTCACATCGGCACGCTCTTTGATTGTGCCGCCACCGCCAAACATCCCCCCCCAAAGGGAATAGATCAGCGTTCCCGGATCGCCGTAGGCCGCCTGCCCGCGGTAAACCGAATCAGCGAAATTGACGGGGTTCCCCTGGGGATCGACCATCATCCCGTCTTGATAAACGGGGTAGCCTGTTTGGTATCCGGGCTGCCACTCTTCGTATCCCGGAGCATAACCGGGCCCGTACGGCGCAGTCGGGTAACCGCCCGTCGAATATTGATAGCCGCCGACCTGATTCGGGGGAACCGATCCGTATCCGCCGCCCGGCGGGACAATTCCCGGGGGACCACCACCCCCGTCGCCGGTGTAGGTGACCAACGGCACGTTCCTCAGATGCTCGACAAGGTCTTCCATCAGCATATAGTTGTTCCAGTATTGGAACCCGACCCCCGAGGCATGAAGTCCCCCGTAATAAGAGGGTAGCGGACCTGTAGTGTTCCAAATATGCATCGGCGGAGGCGGCTCGGGATAACCGCTCGTTGCCTCGGGACTACCCGTCTTCGCGCCGACGGCGAAAAGGACCTCTCTGGCCGGTGCCAAAACGAAAAGCAGCGACAACAGGGCGAAAGAAACGCTCTTTCCCGCATACGTAAGGAGTGTTTGGGAAAAATTCGTGACCGGGAATACTCTCATGGTTCAACCTCAAAAATAGCCTCGGATGCCTCCGAATGCTGTTCAGCGGCAAATACATTCTTCCCGAAACCGCACCGGCTCGAGAACGGAAGCGGGGTATTTTTCCGATTTTGGCCGAGAAAGTAAAGAGAGACTTTAAGGAAAAACCCGTTTTTTCGGAAAAATCTTAAAAATTCTTGTCTCGAACGCCCGTTTTACCCCTGATTTCGGTTCTTGAGAAAGATTTTACCGGGGGAAAGAGCCCCGAGCACCAAAGAAAAACCCCGTCACCCTTCGCAAGGTGACGGGGCAAAAGAAACAAAAGTGTCAACTTATTCCGCTTATTCCGCCGTGGGCCTACCGGCGGCGAATGCCTTCTCGACAATTTCAGTCGGCAGGGGGCGAGTGATCAGACTAACGATCGGAACCGTGACGAACGGTGCAACGATGGCAATCGAGGCCGCCACGGGGGCAAACTCTTTCGCGGCATTCGGAGATGTCGCAAAATAGCGATACCAGTAGATCCCATTCATCGTCAGGAATCCGGTCAGCATCCCGGCATAGGCACCCATCTTTGTCGTCCCGCGCCAATAGAGCCCGTACAGATAGGGGGCCAGGAAGGTGCCGGCAATCGCGCCCCACGAAAGGGACATCAACGCCACGATCCAGGAGGGATTACAGAGGGCGATAACCCAAGAAATGACGATGAATACCGCGCTGAGGAACTTCATCACCCAAAGGTAATGCTTTTCCGACTGATTCTTGGCCAGGAACCCCTTATAAAGGTCGATACTCACCGCCGACGAAGAGACGAGTACCAGAGACGAAAGGGTCGACATCGAGGCGGAGAGGACCAACAAAAGGATCACCAGCATCAGTACGGACGGAAGCGACTCGGTCAGCATGATCGGCACCAGAGCACTCGATTCGAAATTCCCATTCATCTTTGTTTCGAGCATCCCCGGCTCAAGCAGGTGCGAAAACGCCCCGCAGAAATAGGCGCCACACCCGATGACAAGTGCGAAGATCGTGGTGACGACCGCGCCGCGGAAAATTTGCGATTCGTCTTTGATGGCATAATATTTATGAACCATCTGCGGCATTCCCCAAGCCCCGACCGAAGTCATAAAGACAACCGACCAAAGAACGAAATTGGGGACCGGCTCGATACTGTTAAAATTGGTCGCCCCCTCTTTTCCGTAATCGGCACAATGCCTGGCAAACGCGTCATTGGCATTGGAAACCGCTTCCGAGAATCCGCCGAAATGCCTCAGGACGAAATAGACCATCAGGAGTGTTCCGAAGAACATAACAACCCCCTGAAAAAAGTCTATGCGTGCCGCAGCCTTATAGCCGCCCAAGAAGACGTAAATACCGGTCACGACGCAGATCAGCGTGAGTACCTGCGGCATCGTCAGGTGAAAGACCTCTTTGAAAAGGTAACCCAATCCGGCAAAAACGGAAGCTGAATAGGGGATAAGAAAGGTAAAAATGACGCAGGCCATAAGCCATCGCATGTTGACGCTGCCGTAGCGGGCCGAGAAAAACTCGGGCATTGTCATCGTGTTCAGGTTGTGTGTCATATGGCGCGTCCGCCGCCCGAGAACAAGCCATGCCAGCGCACCGCCGACCAAGGCGTTCATCAGACCGATCCACAGTCCGCCGAACCCGGCCGTCCAGCCGAAATGACCGGCAAACCCGATGAAGACGACAGCGCTGAAATAGGTGGTGCCGTAAGACACGGCCAAAATCCAGGGGCCGAAGGTTTTTCCGCCGAGAAGGAAATCACCGGTCGTCTTCGTTTTACCCATTTCCCAATAGGCAATCGCCAAGAGAGTGGCAATAAAGGCGCCGAGAACGATGTAGTTCAGTACCATTTTTAGTTCTTCACCCTTTTTTGAATATCGATTTCAAGAGGACCGAAAAGGGCCTCATGCCGCTGGAGCGTCATATTCAGCGCGTGAAGAAGACGCTTCGCCGTGTAATAGTTCAAGACAATACGTTCGGAAACCGGAATGGGGCCTTTCGGCGCCCCCATCGGCTGGGGATTCATGCCGAAATCGACAATCAGCTCTTCCGGAGTCCCCGTCACGCGACAAAAATTGGCGTACGTTGCTCGGGCATCACTGTCATCGACCAGTACCGGCTGACGGGCGGGAGCCTCCGTTTCCTGATTCGGTTGATTTGAAGACATTGAAAACTCCTTAACTCTACTGAAGATCTTTCAAAAACAAGTCAGAGACCGCAGGCGGTCTCCCTGCCAAAACTTCGGATAAAAACGTCAAGTGTTATACCCCTCTTAGCATTTCGGAGAGCATCGGCGGAAAGACTACCGGTCGGCGAAAGATTCCGCGGGGGATCCGGAACAGTCTTTTTGAAGTTTGACGCCCGGAAAGATCTGATTGTCTCGCCCCAGAAGGGTTTGGTTTTGGACGTTTGGAGCTCGATACCAGTCGCCGTGCAGCCAATCGGCGAGCATCGCAATCTCCCCTTCCGACATCAGGGCGTCGCCTTGGACCGGACGATATGCCGGCATGCGGTCGTTCTGCTCACCATAATACTTCACGTCGGTCGGGTCGGAAATAAATCCTTTCAGCCACTCCTTCGACATATAGCCGCGCAAATCGCAGGCCTGTATGTTCTTTTCATGGCCATAGAAGGGATGGCAGTCGATGCAGCCGAGGAATTCCATGGAGGGAATCGCGTTTGCATCCAAACCGACATAATCGCTTTTACTTCCCTCGGCGAGCGGACGGATAGTGTCAAGCTGCGACTCGTCGTAGAGAATGGCGGCGATTTCGTCGCATGCCTGAAAGAGCCCTTCGCGAATCCGGTCGATATAGGCCGTCTCCTCGGCGGGAATTGGTTCGTCGTTGCCGTTCAGTTGAGCAAGATAGACATCTGTCAGGAACGTTTCGAGATCGTCGGTGATCATCTCGATATTCTCTTCGTCGGCGAGAATCTCCTGATAGACCTCGTCGTCCGGCATGTGAGTCAGCACATCTTTGAGGGCCGCCAGGACCGGGGCAGGAAGAGACAGGTCGAGCGATTCAAGAGTCTCGTCGCTTTCGCACGTGGCGGCGATAATCTCCTTGAGCCGCGAGAAATCGTTTTCGGCAAGTGCCGCGAGTGCAGCATCATCTTCGGCCAATTCGGTAAACACCACTTCTAAAATGTCGTATGCCGGCGAGGCGTCGGCCGCAATGACGGCACTGATCAGCCCGTTCGAGTCGTTGAGGATAAAGTTACCCGCTTTGTCGGCCAGTCCCCCATAAACACGCCCCTTCATGTAAGTGACCATCGACCCCTTTTCGCCGAATTGAGTGGTGCCGCCGAAATAGTCAACCGAGAGAAGTTTCTCGACGTCCGTGTAACCGGCGATCCATTCGGGAGATACACTCCGATAGAGATTCGGCGCGGTAGGCTCTTGGCACTCGATCGGCGCAAAATCGGCAACTTCCTCGAGTTCGCCGAATGGTTCAAACCGATGGCAACTGGCACAATGCTGGGTGAAGAGTTTCGGTCCCTGGACGAATGGGTCACTCTTAAGAAGGGAGAGTGCCCCCGTCTGCGGAATCCCCGTCGGCGCGGCACAAAGTTCGATCGCACGGTTCTTTAGAACGTCGGCGCTCGCTTTCGAAGCAAGAAAGATCGGCGCGTGTTCCGGATCTTTGTAGTCTTCTTCGTAAGACCAGTAGGTAAAGAGGCAAAAGACGACCGTCAGTGCGGCAACAGTCAATACCGAAAGGACGTGAAGCGCTTTACACCGTCCAAGAATCGGAAGACAGTAGAAGAACGCCAAAATGATCGGCGGAACCACGAAGATCGCGTAGATCATCCCGATTTTGGAAAAGATCGGAAGTTTCGATTCGTAGTAAAGGGCGCGGAACGACCATTCCGGGCGCGCGGCATCGTACGATCCGCCCGGATCGGCGGGGCTCGTCAACTCGGCCCCGAGATACGATTCGGCAGGAAGGGTCGGGGCACGGTTTGCAATCATCTCTTTAGTCAGAGAGTGTTGGAAGACCAGAAGCAGAACCACGACGAAGAAAATCGCACAAGCAACCGCCGCGCCGAGAGCCTCCCAACCCCAAAACGGACGCTTTTTCGTCCCGGCAAAGGCCAGGGCACACTTATGGCAACATCCTTTTTCGGCCGAAAGGGGGCGCGAGCGGAAATCAAACCACTTCCAGAGGCACATCAATCCCAGGCCGCCGCCGCCGCAAACGGCAATATGCAGTACCGTAAAACGGGTCAGCGTCATGGTGCCAAATGAAGGGTCAGGCCCGCCGACGACCAGCTTGTAGAGAGGCAAGCCGATCCCGGGCAAAAGTTGCAGGAAAGAGACACGGGTGATCGTGGCGAAATAGCCGGAAAGGGACCACATCAGTAAGTCGCCCGTCAGGCAACTTCCGAGCGCAAAAAGGAGCATCGTGAGCGCCGTCCAATAGACGAACTCGCGAGGACGGCGGTATGCGCCGTGAAGCACCATACCGAGAACATAGAGCCCAAGCATCGCCACGAGCGCCTGAGCGGAATAGTGGTGGATACCACGAACCAGCCAGCCGAAGGGAACCTGATATTGGATAAACCAGACCGATTCCCACGCGGTCTGCGCACTCGGCGAGTAGAACGCCCAGAGGAAGAGCCCGGTGATCGCCTGAATCATGAAGGCAAAGACGATCGCGGCGGGAAGCCAACGACAAAGACAACCGGCCGCCGGAACCTGCCAGGTCGCGATCTTCTTACATCCCGTCACGAAACCGGTTCGCTCGTCGAGCCATCTTAAAAACGAATTCATGGTATTTTATCTCTTTCGTCGTTACTAGCTTGTGTCGATGTTTACGAAATCTTTAGTGACACCCGCGTGTCGAGGCTTGGAGGCTCGACACTACACGGGACTCTTCTCGGCACAGCCGAGCCGGAAATTCTGAAATTTCACAAAGACGCGACCTTCTTCGTCGACACGGGTTTCGAGCGAGTCCATCGAACGGGCCGATTTCGCGGTTTCGGGATTGAGACGTTCCCCGTCGAGCGAAAACAGATCGCTGTGGCAGGGACAAAAGAAGAGGGTTTTTTCTTCCCCCGTGACAGGGTCTTTCTGCTTATCGACCTTGATCCGACAGCCGGCGTGCGGGCAGACCGCCTGAAACGCATGAACCTTGCCTTCCGCTGTCTTGTGGATGAAGACGTTCCCGATCGGCTGGCCGGGAGAAGAAACCCAAGCATCGGTCGCCGTATCGGTCACCGAATAGAGCCGGGGAGTCTCGTCGATATTCGCCAGTGTGGTCAAGGGATATTCCTTGCCGGAAAGCCCCGTTTGCTGAAGGGGAAAGAGGACCATACGAGCCCCGCCGTAAACCGGAACCGCCGCGCAGGCCGCGCCGATGCCGACCGCCAACGTTGATTTAACAAAGTGGCGGCGCCCTTCCCGTTTCTCTTCGCACTCGGCCAAGGGGCGATCGGAACGGTTTTCCGCTGAATTCTCCATTGTATGCTCCTTAAAGTGTCAATCGATAGTCGCGGGGTAGCCCCCGTTACGGTTGAAATCGGCGAGAACCATATCGTTGTATTCTAACACGAAAAATCAGCTAGTCCAGGGGAAATTGCTCGGCCTCGGCATCACCATATTGGGTCATGGCATAAAGAGGCATATGGCGGTAATAGACTTCCAGCGTCATGCAGAAAAGGCTTGTGACGTAGAGCCTTCCCCCGTCGCCACGGTAGGCATCTTCGTTCGGAGGCCAACTGCCGGCATCATCGCCGCTTTGCACCTGTTTGCTGATGAGAGTATCGCGAACCATGTTATTCCACTCCGTCCAACGCGGTCCGCCGATGTGGTGGAGAACCTGCGTCGCGTGGTAGATATAGTAAGCGTTTTTAAAGTCGGGTCCTTTCTGCCGAAGGTAGTCGGCACCCCGAAGAAGATTCGGGTTTTTCGGGTTCCAGTCAAGGTAGAGTCGGCAGAGCAGACCGATTGCGGTGGTGGCATCGGTTCCGCGGCTGTCTTGATAGCCGTAACGGGCACCGCCGTCGGCGGCTACCTGGTTGGTGAAGAAGTTGATTGCCTTTTTCATCACCATCGGGTCGACCGAAAGCCCCCCCATGATCCCGCTCCTGAGGGCCATCACCTGCCAACCGGTAACCGAGGTATCGCCCGGCTGCTGTCGAGGCAGATAACGCCACCCTCCCATCGCCGGATCTTGGGCACGTTGGATAAAAACGAGTGCCTGTTGGGCGGTGTTGCGGAGGACCTGGTAACGCTTATCGCGCTCTTCGGCCCCCATCGCCAAGGCTTCGCAGAGGGCGATCGCCGCCAGACCGTGAGAATACATGCGTCCGCCGTCCCCCGGATTTTGCCCCAGGTCTCGCAGGTCGTACCCCTCCGGCGAACGAACCCCGTTGGTCAACAGGAATTCGATGCCGCGGGCGACGACCGCCTTGTACTCTCCTTTCGACGGGGTATTCCCCGCGCCGAGAAAAGGAAGGATCGCCATTGCCGTGGCGGCGTTGACGGCCTTCATGCGCCCGCTATCGGCCCCGGCATCTCGGAACGACCAACTACCGTCGGGCAACTGTTGCTCAACGAGCCATTTAAGCGCCGCCTGAACCGCGCGCTCACTGGCTTCGTTCCCCCCGCCCGATTTCAAAAGACGCCCCTTCCCCATCAGCCGCCCTTCAAGCGCCCCGGCCAGGGGGATCGTCTGAACCGGCTGAACGATTTCGGTCTGATCAATCTCATAGACGTCGGCCAGGCTCAGGTCGGGAGTCGTCTCGATATTGGTGAAATTCGTCGTCGGTTGCACAATCGTCTCCGGAACTTCCTCGACATCGATGCCAAAGTCGGCTACATCGAGTGAGTCGTCGCCAAGATTGTCCATATCGAGCGACTCGTTCTCCTCCATCTGGGAATTGATCGCCAGATAGCTTTTAGTTTTTTCCCCCGTACTGATCAGGGCAAGAACGATAAGAACGGCCAGCTGAATTCCGAGTGAGATCAGCCAGATCGGGAGAGTTTTCAGCCGATCGACTACATCGTACTCTTCGAGAATCTTATCAAGGGCCGGGTTAGAGTCGGCATCGACGGCGTGGAGCGGAATCTCCTTCTTCGGGTCTTTTTTCCGGGTCATTTTTTCCCCTGGACGAGAACGTCGGCTTTTACCGTCTGCGGAATTTTCACTGTTTGGATGCGACTGACCTGAAAAAACCACCTCGGGATCCCGTTTCCGCTCTGAAATTCTTGAAATTTCCCCCTTCTCCCTATTCTCACCCGACAGGAATCTATTATAATTGGCTTACCCGTGATTGGCAATAAGGGCGAGCGGCCTTTCCCCCTTTCGTCGCCTCCGGCATGGTACTCCCGCCCGAAAATACCACAGGGCGGTTGGAGTCCGTTTTCGAAAAAAAAGTTGCATAAGTTGATTTAATAAATATTTTCACTAACAGAAACAGGTTACATCATGGCTGGGAAGAGAACTAAGAAGAAGGCCGAAACAGTCTATCTCGTCTGCGAAGAAACCGGCGATTACAACTATATTGTCCGCCGCAAGCCGGGTGGCGAAAAGCTGAAGCTCAGCAAATACTCGCCCCGTCTTCGAAAACACACCCTCCACGCTGAGAAGAAAAAGTAAATTGTCGTCGGAAGCCGCCGGCACGATCGGCGGTTGACGGTGTTTCGGCCCTCGCCCAACCACGCCCGTGGAGGGCCGGTTGGGTTGGTTGTGTCTCGATGCATAAACGGCACACGCTCGGTCGGAACTTGTACAATTCTGCAATTTCTTCCCGGGAGCGAAAGTCATGTCCGTTAGAAAACCTAAGGACAAGAAGATCTGGATTTCGCGTCCCTTTGACCCGGATCACATTGGGCGTCTGGCAAAAGTCGCCGGTATTTCTCCGATCGTAGCTCAGCTTCTCTACGCCCGTGGGATCACCGACCCCGCCGAGATTAAAGCGTTCCTCGCCCCGGCCAACCTTGCCCGCGGGCTTTATCCGCCCGAAACCCTTCCGGGGTGTCTCGACGCGGCCGAAGTTATCGTCGACGCGATTCGTTCCGATCAAAAGATTACCGTCTACGGCGACTACGACGTAGATGGCATGACAGCCACGGCGATTCTGGTCCAAGCGATTGAAATCGTCGGGGGGCGCGCCTCTTATTTTGTTCCGAACCGACTCGATCAAGGTTACGGACTCAGTCGAGAATCGATCGACCGGTTGAAAGCGACCGGGACCAAACTCATTGTCACGGTTGACTGCGGAATCACCAGTCTCGAAGAAGCCGAATATGCCCGCGAAAACGGTATAAAACTTGTCGTTACCGATCACCATACCCCGGTCACCGATCCGGAAACGGGGGAGCTTCGCCTTCCGGATGTTGAGGCGATCGTCCATCCGCTTCTTGACAAAACCGGTTTCAAAAAGTGTCCGTGGCCGGAGCTTTGCGGCGCGGTGGTAGCGCTTAAACTCGCCTGGGCCCTGGGCATTGCCGCCGAGGGAAAAGGAGAACAACAGGTCAACGAGCAAATGCGGATGTTCCTGGTTCGCGCCATCGGACTGGCAGCTCTCGGCACCATTGCCGACGTTGTCCCCCTGCGCGACGAAAACCGCACCATTGTTCGTTTCGCACTGGGGAAAAGTCTGCAAGAACATCTGCCGCTCGGACTGGAATACCTGATCGAAATTGCGGGGCTGAACGTCTATCGTAAAAACATTACCAGTGAAGATATCGGTTTTTCGATTGCGCCGCGGCTGAATGCAGCCGGACGGGAAGTTCTCTCCCGAGAATCTGTCAGGGACGAGGCCGACGCCAAGAACAGGGAACTGGCCAAATCTCTTTTAAGCAACCCCAACCGACTCGCGGCGGCTGGTCAGATGGGTCTGGCAAGTCTCGGTGTCGAGCTGCTGATCACCGATCGACCCGACCGTGCACGCGACTTGGCCCCCTTTATCAACAACCTGAACGAAACCCGCCAAAAGCTCGAACGGCGGATCATGACCGACGCGCTCCGTACCATCGAAAGCGAATATCAAGACGCATCGGCATTTGTTTTGGCAAGTCACGATTGGCATCCGGGGGTCATCGGGATCGTCGCCGGCCGACTCGCCGAACGTTACCACCGTCCCGTGGTGATGATCGCGCTTCGGGCGAACGACGCGGGAACGGGTTCCGGCCGGGGGATTCCCGATTCCGAGTTTAGTCTCTACGATGCTTTCGAACATTGTCGCGAATATCTGGAACGGTTCGGCGGCCATGCCGCGGCAGCGGGCCTCGGAATCAAAGAAGAGAACATTGTGCCGTTCCGTGAAATGTTCTGTGATTATGTGGCCGGGCATCTTTCGGACCAGTCACATATTCCGAAGATCAAGATCGACGGCGAATATCCCCTTTCGGTCTTCAATCAACAGACGGTTGCCGAAATCGATCGGATGTCTCCGTTCGGCGAAGGGAATCCGCGCCCGGTCTTCGTTACCTACGGGGTGTCGCTCGTTGGCTCGGCCCGCCGAATCGGCGCCAAAATGCGGGTGAAAACCCGAGAGGACGACCCTAAAAAAGAGGAGTTTCTCGGCCGCACCTTTTCGGGCAAGTTCCGCCAATACCGGGACAAGCGTCGTGCCATCGCGTTCGGCCAAGGCGACTGGGTCGATCAACTGAACGAACTTACCGAAACAAATCCGGGGATCACGTTCGACATCGCCTTCCATGTGGCGTTCAACGACTACTGCAACCAGGTGGAACTGCGAATCCTCGACTGGCGCGTCTCGGAAAGTAAAAAACCATAGGCGCCGGAAAAAGATTCCCTCAGACCTTCACAAACTTCCCGCACCTGTAGAGAGCCCACAGGATAAAGTAGATAACCAGGAAATGAACGGTCGTCAATAGAACCGGGTACCACGTACCGAGATACTGTTCGGTACCGAAGAAGATCTGATTGATATTTTCCAAAAAAAATCCATTGTTCAGCGTGCCGAGAATGTACGCAACCAGGGCATTCATTCCGATGACCGTCAGGAAATGTGACCCGAGACGAAACCGTAGTAGGTCGTGAATCAGATAGAGGAGCGCCAAAAGGAGGAAACTGATCCCACTGCTCAGAAGAGTCATCGATGGTGTCCAGACACTCATAATCAACGGACAGTAGCCAAATGTTTCTTCGGGAATCATACTCCATCCGTAACCGGCTGCGCCCAAAAGCACACCGAGGAGCAGGAGTTTCAGAAAAACACCGAGCGTTCCGGGCACCGACATTTTCTCGGCGGGAACCGTCTCTTCCTTCTTCCCCCCAGGCGCGGGTGCGGACGCCTGCAAATGGCTTCGGGTCAGCGTGCCGGCGAAAACCCCCGTCATCGTGGTCACGATAAAGGTCATACCGGGAAGAATCCAGGCTTGCGTCCCGCCGGCATTCCAGTGCCCGACCATCACCACGTGGTCAACCCACTCGGCCAGCGTGTGCTGACAAACGTAGGTGCCGCCGCCAACTTCGCCAAACCCGTCTTTGGTCTCAAAGTGAACAAAAGTCTCGAGCCCCCAGTAACCGAAAAGGAGCAAAGCGGTCACGACAATCTGAAGACGCGCGCTCAAGAAAACATAGAGGAGCGCCGAAAAGAGGTACCCGACCGCAATCGCTTGTAACGGACTGCAATACAGATGAAGCGAATCGAGTTTCAGGGAAAGGAGATTTCCCTGTAGCATTGCGCCGAGAATCCAAAGGAGCAAAAATCGACGTAACACGCGAAACCAGAATCGCCAGGTCACACATCCCCCTTCGGATTTCTTATAACGCGCCAGCGCATACGGTATCGCGGCACCGGCTATAAAGAGAAAGAGGGGCATGATCTGGTCCCACGCGGTAAACCCGTCCCATGTGCAAAGCTCCATTTGGCGCAAGAGACAACCGAGAAACTCATTCGATTGAAAAAGGCTCTCCAGCGGTCCCCGAGCAAGCGCGATGACAAGAGGCCCGATCAACAAAAGGAAGAGCATACCCAATCCGCGCAGGGCATCAAGTGAATAGAGTCGGGGGGGATTCTTCGTTCCTGACATACGCTTTTTCTCAGAATTGCCGCGGTTGGCGAGTATATTGCGGACTGATGGTGTAGGGGCTGACCAAAATGTAATTGTTCTGAGGACCTTTCAGGTTATCGATATATTTCTGAAAGACCATTGCGTTAAGTTCTTCCAACGGAACGACTTTTACCTGACTTGTCTTATCTTCGAGGATTTCCGCGTCAGCCTCTTTGACATACTCTGCGATCTCTTCGGCCAGTTCCTTCGGTGCGTAGACTTCAAGAATATTGGCATCGGTGTTCGGCAGAATACGGGGCGAAAGTCCGCCGGGAAGCTTCATCGACATAAACTTCAGCTGAAAGACATTCAGAACCTGCTGAGCCATCTTCGTTACCGATGTGTTGCGTACCGGTATTTTTACCGGCTTGGTGATCGGCTGCGGGAAAAGTTCGGCTTTGTCGAGGAGCGCGATCATCGCACCGGCCTCGTCACGATCCGCCTTTTTCCCTTTGACCATAATTGTGTTCATCACGTCGTCGGGCTGAAGTTGAAGACGCGGACCGCCCGAGATCGGCTTGACCGTCACACCGCCGCGCGTCGAGACCGGGGGCGTCGTCGGTTTCGGGTTTAATTTGTCGGCCATGTAGACACGCAGTCGCGCAATCATCTGGTCGACACTCACGTTTTCGACTTTGTAGACCGAGTAATCCCGGTCTTCCATCACGAGTTTCCTCTCGGCGGCCTCACGGTACTGCCGAGTCAGGGCACGAATATTCTTGGTCGTTTTTTCCGGTTCGGAAGCGCCCTCATCACTCGGCTCGCGATCGAAAAAATCGACGCCTTCGGTCGTGGCCGAAGAACCGCGCTCACGCAGAACGGCCAGAAGTCTCTGCTGGAAGTCATCGAGCGCGGCAGTATCGGACGAGGTGATCGTAACCGAGTGATCCGGATTAAAGATGGCGTAAATTGGTTCCGATTTCGGGGTAACCCCCTCGGCGGCCCCGACCTGCGAGGCGACCAAGACCGCCAAGCCGCGAACAAAACCTCTCAATATCGAAGCAGATTTTCGGTCCGGGGAAGGCTCGGCACTCCCAGCCGGCGCGGGGTTCTCGACCGGCGCGGAGTTCTGTTCCGGCTCGGTCACGGGCTCGGGCGTCTCGATCCCTTCGGGGCGCTCTTTCGTCTGAATCATCTTTGTACCGCCACTGACAACCCGGATCGGATTCGGTCGTTGCCAATCCGCTTTCACCTTTCTGACCGCCCCTTGCAGGTCGCCGTCGGCGTGAATCGTGCGGATGGTTCCGGATCCTTGGATTTTTCGAACCGGAACCTTAGATACCGGAGTCTCGGACACCGCCCCCTCCGGAGCCGTCGTGCGGGCCGGTTGGTCACGCAAACTCGTTTCGCCTGCCTGGATCAGGAACTGTCGGATCTCTTCCTGCTTCTTGGCGGTCGCGCGAATGTAGAGCTTGTCGGCATATTCGTCGGGCTGAACATCGACGAACGTACCGTCGGACTCGAGCATCGTCGAGATGACACTGGCCGCGGTGTCCGGTTCCAATTCATACAGATCGTACACCGCCAGGACCGTCGGTTCCGGTGCCAGGGCGTCAATAACACTCTCGATCACCCGATGTTCTTCGGGACGTGCCAAGGCGACCAGCTTACCGGTCGAATAGTCAACCTGCATATCGACGGAACGCCCCTGATGCCGGAAGACGCCCCGGAGAGTGTAATAGACGAGCGAGTTGCGCAAGGTGTAGGTTCGGACCTCCATTCCCGAATCGGAAAGACCGCCGCGTCGAATTTGGGCAATCATGTCCGAAACCTTCGCAATCTGTTCGGCATTCCCCTGAACAACCAGACTCTGGTTGGCGGTATCGACGCTGACCTTAAACTCGGGATCGTTGGCATAGAGCGTTTGCAGGTGCGTGAGGATCGAGGTTGCCGAAAGTCCGGTAATGGATAAGACGCGAAGATTCGGCTGGGTTGCCTCGTCGGTCCGTTCGATTTCACGGATCAGCTCGGCAACCTTTTCCTGTTGTTGTTCCAGCGCGTTCACCGTAATCGTGCGAGAGGCCGGGTCCACGATCGTCAACACCTGATCCTGGTAGAGCGCGCGGACAGCTGCCTGCGCCTGAACCAGGTTCGCGCGGGAAAGATGATAGACACGTGTTATCAGACCGTCGGTCACTTTTCTGTTGAACGTTTTGACCGCATCGGCAATTTTGGCGTGATCGGTTTCCCTGGCCCAAACAATGACCTGGTTCGGCTCGGTCCCCGGATTGACCTTCGCGGTCGGGGCGATCTCGGCAATCAACTTGGCCGCGTTGGCGTAGGTAATGTTCCGCAATCCATAGATATCGAACCGGGCGTGCCGGTTCGGAGTAGCGGCGACCATCTTTTCAATGACACCACCGATTTTTTCCTGGTCGGTCGGCTTGGCATAGATCACGAAGTACCCCGGGGTCGCCGTCGGCAAGAAAACCGCGTGAGGGCAGATACGCATAATCGCGGTAACTGCCGTCGGGTGCGAAGCGGCGGGCAACTCACCGATGTCGTACGCGCGAGACATCGGATGCAGGTCGTCTCGCTGCCGTACGTCAATCTCGGCGAGAGCCGCGGCGATTTTCTCCTGCACTGGTTCCGAAGCTTCGGCCAACAGGTCACCGTTCGACCCGGGATAGATCACGACTTCCGTCGGGAAAGAGCGCGAGAGGAACGCCGCCACGTCAGCAAAGACGATATGTTTTAACGGATAACGTTTGATCACCGGTTCGGGATACGCTTCGGCGAAGGTGCCGAAATATTTTTCCGCAAGCTGATGATCCGAGGGGGACCCCCACATCAAGACGCCCCCTCCGGTCAGCGGATAGAGTTGCGCGCCCGGAAGGCTCGGGGCCAATTGTGTGACAGCCTGAGCAGAATGTTTGGGGTCGACCCGGTAGACTTTCGGCGTGATCGCGGCGGTGTCGCTCTCGTAAATCGTATCGATTTTGGCAACGATACCACGGATTTTCTCCTGTTGTTCCGGCTTGGCAAACGCATAGAACTCGCCCGGCTGTTTTCCGGGGATGATCCCCGCACCGGGGACCGAGGTCGTCAGGATTTGCAGCAATGTTTTGTAGTTGGCATGGCTTAGGGTGTAAACCTCGAAAACAGGCTCGGCTTCAAGTCGTTTGGTTTTCATCGACTCGAAGAACTCGGTAATCAGTTCCTGCTGTGCCTCGGTCGCCACGATCGTAAACTGCTGATAGACGGGATCGGCCACGAGAACCGCCTGCGGGAACTGGCGGACCAGCGCCGTATAGACCGAGGGGAAGAGTCCGGGCGTAAACCCCTCCATGTCGTAATACTTCGCGGTCAACGCCGCGTCACCGACACGTTTCGCGTCGATTTCGGCCAGGGCCGTTTCGATTTGCTTCTGTACGAGGGGAGAACCGAGGACCGTGACCTTCTTGTTCGTCACGTCCGGGGTAATCGTCGCGTTCGGGGTGAGTTTCTGCAGAAGCGCGACCGCCTCAGCCGGCGGGAGATGGTCGACCGGATAGGAACGATAATTCTCTTCGACGTTGGCGGTGCAGGCCTCGTCGATAAACTGGACCATTTCGTCGAGGACACGCGCGGTCCCCCAGAGGATGATTTGGTTGGCATACGCGCCGCTATAGGCGTATCCCTTTTTACGGAAGAATTGTGAGGTCAGGTAGCGAACCGCCGTATCGCGCGGTACCTTGCAACCGTCCGGAAGGAAAACGCTCTTCATCATTTGGTGCGTCTCGGAAGTTTCGAGATTCGTCAGTCCGTCGACAAACCTCGCGATTGATTGCCGGTCGGCCTCGGAGGCAAACGCGATGATCTGGTACGGGTCGGGCACCGCAAACTGCGCCGCGGGAACCATCTTCTCCAGTACCGACACAACCTGCTGGGCAATGGGACCGGACAGGGAATAGACATCCGAGCTCATTTCGGAGGCCTGGTCGGTTTGGGAGATGTTTTCCAGGAGTTCGTCGACCTTGTCCAGATCGTTCGGTTCGGCGTAAACCGAGACGGTCCGCGTTCGGGGATCGACCCGGAAGAAGGTAGGTTTCTCTTTGGAACTCTGCAGATTATTTTTCTGAACCCGGCCGACACTCGACGGGGAAAGGCTCACCGCCGCGGGAAGGAGATTCTGAATCATCATCTCGACCGCTTCCGGTTCAAGACTGCCGAACGACCACGACTCAATCCGTTTGTCGGGTAGATTGCTCGGAACGCGAAACTGTTCAAAGAGTGCGCCGATGAGCGCAAGCTCGCGCGCGGGAGCCAGGACGGTCAGCCGCTGTTCTCCGGTCAGCCGATCGCGCCAGTAGTCCTCTTCCTCATCGTACTGCGCGGAATCGTAGTTCACCGCCTCGGTATAGACGTCGGCCGCGGGGAACATGGTTCGGATCAGGCGCTCGAGCGTTCGCGCCTCACCGCCGTTTTTGGAAATGAAGACGCTGCATTTCGGCCCATTGTAGTCGGAAGTGCCGGTATCCGATTTGGCATTAATCGAGGCAATCTCTTCGGAAATGCGCACATGCTGATCAAGCGTCGCCCAGATCAGGAGTCGCCGTCCGGCAGTATCGACCTCGACTTTGATATCGGGATAGATGTTCCGGAATGTGTCACACAGCGCGGTGACGTCCATTCCGGAAACCGGATAGGCCACCAATTTGAGGTCCACCGGATTGAACGTTTCGATGATGCTTTTCACGCTCTCTTCGATTTTCTTTTGCTCATCGTCTTTGGCGATAACCATAAGTTGGCGAGCATTTTTATTCACTTCGACTGTCGCTTGCGGGGCGATCTTTTTCAGCGAGCCTGTCAGGGAAACGATCGTCTCGTCGGTCGGTTCCCTATCGAACGCGTAAAACTTCACGTAAGGTTCGGCCGGGGCAATCGCCCCCTGAATCGCTCCGACATTCTTGTCGATCGTCGCCAGTTCCGACGGCTTGGCAATCACCAACATCTGACGAGATTCGGGCTGGAGAATGATCTTTGCACCGGGAGCGAACCCCTCGAGAGAATCGACCATCGCCTGGGTCGGCGTCACTTCAAACGAGTAAACTTTCAGGGTCGGTTCGAGCGGACTCGGTGTTTCGGGATCGGCTTTATCGATGAATGCCAGAAGGTCCTCTTTCGGAACCCGTTGCAGGTTCACAAGGAGCGAATCGGTCGCAGGATCGACGCTCGGGGTCAGTTTCGGGAACGCCGCGTGAATCAGGGTCGATAACGTTTGGGCCGGGAGCCGTCGCGGCTGGATCCGCAAGAAACGGTCAGATTCGGCCACTGCAGGTTTGATGTCCAGTGTGGCAAGGAACTCGACCGCGGCGGCCACGACTTTCCGCGTGCCGCTGACCAACAGCCGGTTCCCGCTCGGTTCGACGGTTACAGTCGCTTCGGGAAGCGTTCCCTGCAGAACCGGAATCAGCGCCCACGCCTCGGCGTATTTCAGATCGTAATACTGTGCGGTCTTTTGAAGTTCCGCGGGTCGCCCTTGCGTGCGGAGTCTGTCGAGCAACATCCGGAATTTTTCATGCTGGCCGGGAAAAGCCCAGATGCCGAGCAACTCGTTTTCGTAGCCGATCACCCGCAACAGGCCGTTTTCCTTCTCGAACTCGGGCAGGAGCGCATCGAAAGATTTTTTAAGCTCGGTCTCGAGCGAATAGGCGGCAAAGACCTTCTCTTCGCTTTCCGGAAACACTTCCTGGAGACGATCGAGTTCCCGCATCACCTTCTCCTGGATTTCGGGACGAGCCTTTATCAAGAGAAGATTCGGATTGTCTTCGCTCCGTTCAACCTTTTCGGCTTCCGGAAGCACTTCGCGAACCCGTTCGAGAAATTCGTCGGTCACACGACGCTCCAGCGGGTAGTAACAGGTCTGATCCGTTTCGGGAAGGGATTCTTCGGCCTTGGCGATAATCTGCTCTGCCCCTTCCCGGTCAGCCGCATTGCCGATCAGAGTAAAGCGTCGCTCTCGGGCATCGTATGTCACGGTCAGGCGGGGATAGAGACGGCGGATATACTCGCTCACCTCGGCGGGAATATCCCGCTCGGCACCGACATACTGAATCGATTCCTCGGCGAGGGGATCCGCGTCTGCGAGCGCGGTGAGATTTTCGGTCAGGCGGCGCACGGCATCGGCCGGTCCAAAGAGGAGGAATTGCTTCTGAATCGGATCGAGTGTCAGGCTGACGCTCGGCTCCTCCCGTTGCAACGTGGGGAGTACGGCCATCGGAAACGTGCCGGAATAGGGGAACGTCTCGATCACTTTTTTTCCGGTCGTCTCGAGTTCGCTGATCAGCCTTTCGGCGGTTGCCAGGGTTTGTTTCGTTCCGTAGATTACCAGAGCGTCCGTTCCGACCATCGGATCGATTTCAATCCCCGGAACGGTGCTACGCAAAAGCTCGGTAACAGCCTGGGGCTGAGCTTTCCCGAGGTAAAAAATTTTCATGAAAACGCCGTCGGAATCGGGCTGCACATCTCTTTCTTCGGATGCCGCTTGAAAATCTTCGGGGTCGAGCGAGCGGCGCTGTGCCGCCCCGCCTTCGTCGGCAGGGGTTTCGCCGGTCTCGGGAAGGTTCGGGGTCACCGACGGAAACGAGATGCCCGTCAACTCCTCGACGATTGCACGAATTGCCTCAAGCTGGGCTCTTGTTCCCCAGAATCCAACACGATTGGCTTTGGCATCTTCAACCCGAACCAGCCCTTCCATTTTGGGTTCGGTTTTTTGTTGTTCGAAGATCGTGTTAAATTGGGCGAGCTGCTTGGTTGTCATCGGATAGGAGGCAAACGTACGCTCCTCCGAAAGATCGGCGTAATGCTTCTTGAGAGCTTCGACCGCGGCAGAAACACACTTCTGGTCGCGCGGGTGACCGACGACCAACAGGCTGTTCTTCCCTCGGTCGTAGGTTACCTGTGACATCGGCACCATCTTTTGTATAGCGGCAACCTCTTCGGAGGACATTCCCTTGTTTTCCCCCAGGAAGTAGACGGAAAAAGCCTCTTGCTCGGATTGACCTGCCGATGTTTTAAGCTCTTCCACGGCCTTTTTGATCTTCTCATGATCGTCGGGCGAAGCAACGACCATCACCTGTTTCGTCAGGGCGTTGAAGGAAATCGTCGCGGCGGGACAAAGAATCCGGAACCCCTCAACGATTTCGTTGCCGATTTCGATAAGCATATTGGAACCGAGCAGTTGTTGGGGGTAAATATCGAACCGTCGTGCGGTAATGCGAATGTTCTCTTCCGACAGACCGGTGATTTCATCGAGCGGGTAGACCGCAAGTGTCAGGTTTTTCGCCGGATCTCCCCCCTCTTCGAGCCGTTTGATCAACCCGCTGATCACCGCGTGTACGCTTGGAATCGCCAAGTAACTGATCTGGTTCGAGTTAGGGTTGACAAGGGAACGTGCCGAGGGAACAAATTTCAGGACTTCCGTCGCGACCAGTTCCGGCGTAACATTCGTCAGAGGATAAGACTCCCATGTCGGTACCAAAAGAGCCGGAGGGGCCTGAAGGATCGGCGGGTTGACGATCGCCAAGGCCACCGGCACGATTTCGCGTAAAGCATTGACCGAATCGACAATCAAAAGAGCGTTGCCTGTCAGTGCCTGCGTGGAATTGTACGGCCCCTGGAACGGCTTGATCGCCGTAAGCACACTCTGCAGCGAGCGCTGCTCCAACGGAAGGGTCAGCGCCACATAAGAAAAACGATTTTGTTCCGGAAGCTCTTGCAGCGTGACTTTCGGCACATACTGTAACGGAATCGTCCCGTCCTTGAAGTTATGGACGTAAAGCATATTCCCGGTACGGAGCAAGGTATACCCCTGGAACTGAAGCCGACCGTTCAGGATGTCGAACGCCTCGTTCGGCGTATAGCTGTTTTTATCACTGTAGTCGAAAGTTCCCGGCGGGGGAGCGTTCATCACAAGCTGAAGTCCCAACTCGGCGGCAAACCACTTGAGAACATCCTTCCAAGGTGTTTTGCTGAATCGAATCGTGATCAGTTTATCGTTGATCGCCTGATCGAAGTTCTTGAGCTGTTCCGGGTTGAGAAGCGATTTGAGCTGTTCTTCGTTCTTCCGAACGATTTCGGGCCATTGGCTCTGATCGGTGGCGGCCCCCAGCTGTGTGGCTCGTTCGGTCACCAGACGTGAAACCTCGGTCTGCTGGGCGGGCGTCAATCCGACAATTGCCGCAACATTCGGATAAAGAAGGCGAGTGTAGCTCTTCGTCGGTTCATAATTCGCGACAAATTCTGCGGGGGATTGATCCTGAGGGGCCGCTTCGGCCACCGGAGCAGCCGGAGGCTGAGCTCTCAGTCGGGTCGACACCGCGAAGAACAATAAACCGAAGCCTACGGCAAGAATGATACCGCGGCCAGAAAAACTTTTCATCGTCAACATTTTCAGCCTGCTCCAAATACAGCGGACCGTCCGTCGGACAGTGTTCTGTTTGGGTTCGTTCGGTTTAATCCTCGGCAACAACCGGAAGCGCTCTCCCGGGGTGCACTTTCGCCCACACAACCTCTAGGGAGAGCATAGGACGTTCCCGGTATTTTGTCCAGTCGAGGGGCGTTAAAAAACCCCCTTTTTTTTCATTTTACGTATCCCTTATATCGTTTATATCGAATCTGCGCAGTTTGGGTAAGACGGTGCAATTATATCGGGATTCCGGGGATTCCCCGAAGATTCCGTTCCACACCGTTGGTCTCCCTGCGAAAAGTCGGCACGGCCACGCCGCAGCGAATCGGAGGCAATAGAACGAACCGCCTACCCCGAGTACGTTGCCGTCGCCACTCCGACCACCAAAACAAAATGCGAAAATGGTATTTTTGTCTCAGCCGCGCTATAATCTCGGTTACACGGTGTGCAATGCCGGATTCGATGTTCCGCGTTCTGAGCTCTTGTGGCGCATTTCGGAAGGAGAACAGAGCGGGCATTCCCCATCGTCGCGGCAGATCATATGGAACAACAACTTGAAATCACCCCTGTTTTCTCGATTCCCATGACCGAGTTCGAACTGAGTTATGTGCGCAGTTCCGGCCCCGGGGGTCAGAATGTCAACAAGGTCTCGAGCAAGGCGGTTCTGCGCTGGAATCTGGCGGCCTCTCCACTGCCCGAAAAGGCAAAAGAACGATTCGCCGCACTCTATCCCTCCTACCTGACAGAACGGGGGGAAGTCGTTTTGACCGGTCAGCGATTCCGCGATGCACCGAAGAACAGAGATGATTGTCTCGAGAAGCTCCGTCAGATGCTCCGGGCAGCGCTTACAAAGCCGAAAAAGCGGATTCCGACCAAGCCAACCCGCGGTTCAATCCGCCGACGGTTGGCCGATAAAGCCAAACATGCCGCCAAAAAGGAGTTGCGTCGCCCCCCGCGACGCGACGAATGACCGCGCAAGAAACCCGGCTGCCGTTTCGGAATAAGAAATCGGCCGCATCGTCGAATCGTGTAAGGAAAAACTGTGGATCGAAAAACCGGAAGGAACGTGATCTCCCCCTGTTGTTTTCCGATCATCTCTGGTACAATGGGACGCAATCACCGGAAGCCTAAAGTTTTAAGTGAAAGGGAAGGTATAAAATGAACTTCACTGCCAGTTTCTTGTTTGCCGAACTCAGCTGTGCGACGATCAGCCTCATCGTAATCGCCTCACTCATCGGTCTGCTCATTCTCTGGGCAATCGGCATTTACAACGGTCTGGTCAAGAGCCGCAATAACTACAAAAATGCGTTCGCGCAAATCGATGTTCAACTCAAACGCCGTCACGACCTGATCCCGAACCTGGTCGAAATGGTCAAGGGGTATATAGCACACGAGCGCGAGACCCTCGAAGCCGTCGTCAAGGCCCGTAACACGGCAATCGACGCTCAGCAAGCCGCGTCGCAAAATCCTGGTGACCCGACTGCTATGCAGAAGCTCAACGGAGCCGAAGGGCAGCTCAACAGCGCACTTGCTCGCCTGTTGGTGGTCTGCGAGGCTTATCCCGATCTGAAAGCCAACCAAAATATGCTCCAAATCCAAGAGGAACTGACCTCGACCGAAAACAAGGTTGCGTTCTCGCGCCAGGCGTTCAACGACGCGGTCACCACCTACAATAACCGGCGGGAAGTTTTCCCGTCCAACTTTGTGGCCGGTCTCTTCGGTTTCGGGCCTGCCGCACTCATGGAAATCACCAACGAGGAAGAACGCGAAGCGCCGAAAGTCTCGTTCTGAATCCGCGCGGGCATATGGCTGAACGGGGAAAATCTGCTATAATGCCCTGAAGATCGTAATCTCGGCGGGAAAGTTCCTTTTCTGCCACGTGAGTGTTTCCCGACATCATCGCATACGTTGACCGTATTAAGGAACGCCCTCTTCGCGGATGGGCGTTCCTTGTTATTTGGTTTGATATGACTCCGCAAGGGGCTCAGCATAAGGAGTTTAAGATATTATGGATTCGTTTCCGATGACGCGCGAGGGGTACAATCGCCTGAAAAAGGAGATTGACCGGCTCGAAAACGAAGAGATGCCGATCATTCGCGAACAAATCGCCACGGCACGCGCTGAAGGAGATCTGAGCGAAAACGCCGAATACCACGGCGCGCGCGAAAAACAAGGGATTCTTCAGTCGAAGATTGACGCGTTGAAGGGAAAACTCGGCCGGGCGCAAATTATCAACCCCTCCGAAATGCCCCAAGACGAAATCCGTTTCGGCGCGACTTTCGTCGCCAAGCGCCTGGACGACAACAAAACGCTGACCTACAAGCTGGTCGGTTCCGGAGAAGAAGACCCCGTCAACGGTAAAATCCTCGTCTCCAGCCCGTTGGCCAAGGCCTTTCTCGGCAAAAAAGAGGGGGACCACGTCGAATTCCGCACCCCAAAAGGAATCGTTCGGAAGTTTACCGTCGAGTCGATCACCCACGCCGAGTAGTGCGGAATCGGTTCCGCTTTTCCCGCCTCCTTTCGGGCCTCTCCCTTTTGCACCGGGAAGGAAGTTTGCGGTAAAACCGGAAAGGCGATCGGCTTTGAAGGGTCGGACCATCAAAAAACGCAAAAAATTCCGATTTTTCCCACCATCTCCTTGCTTTTTTCGGTGTGTTCGGTTATTCTAGCGTTCGAGGGGATAGGGCGAAGAAAATATCATATTCCATTCATTTTATTGCTATAAAGGTCGATCGGGCAGAAGCCCCGCAGGGCGCCCATCAGATTTTGCAGGGGACCGAATAATGAAAAAGAGAACAGGTTTTACGCTCATTGAGCTTTTGGTAGTCATTTCGATTATCGGCATGTTGGCGGGGATGCTCCTTCCGGCCGTCCAGTCGGCTCGGGAGGCGGGGCGTCGGACGCAGTGTATCAACAACCAAAGAAACTTGGTGACCGCCGTTTCGCTCTATCAGTCGCAGAAGAATCAGATGCCCCAATTCCGTTCTCTTCTGGAAATGGGAAACGAGAACTATGACCCTGTCTGCATCGGCTGGGTTGCCCGCCTCTTCCCCTTTCTGGAGCAAGCGCCGCTCTGGGATGACCTCCAAGTCTGGTACAACAAGAATAGAGACGAAGCCGGTAACAAGTACCAAACCTTCTACGAGTTTATGAACGGCAACAGGATCCAAATGCCGTTCCTCAATTGCCCCAGCGCCGGCTCGTCGCAACCCGGAACGAATGTCTACGTCGCCAACTGCGGCTTCAATGACGGCCTGACGATACAAAACTACGTCTCGGGTGCCGAAGATAATTCTTCCTGGCTTTCCGGAGCGGCTGTCGGTGCCGACCGGAGCAAATACAACGGCATCTTCCTTGACGGCGTGGCCGATAGTGAGGCCGTCCTTTCGATCGACGACATCGTTGACGGTACCACGCAGACAGTCCTCATCTCCGAAAACCTGATCGGTCTTGAGACCGCTGCGCAAACCGGAAACAGCTCCTCGATGGGGACTTACTTTAAGGGGGGCATTTGGGGAGTCGAAGAGTTCGGTATCGGTTTCTGCTGGCCGATCCAGCCCGGTGCGATCAACACAGATGAAGCTGGTT
The DNA here is from genome assembly GCA_050943135.1 of Thermoguttaceae bacterium. GTDB lineage: Bacteria > Planctomycetota > Planctomycetia > Pirellulales > Thermoguttaceae > RUG695. Next base: position 200,741 of record JBMNOP010000004.1, read on the forward strand.
TTGCCGAAACGTCCCTCTTTGGTAGCACCATCGATATGAGCAAAATCGGCAATTACGACACGACCTTCGACTGCAACTACTTCCAGGGCGGCGCAACGGCGACCACTCCGTTAAACATGCCTCTGAAGCTGAACCAGTGTTATCGGAACGCGATGTTCCCCGGAGACGCTTACGGCTGGGTTGTTGCCCGTCCGAGCGCTAACCACGGCGGCATGGTTGTTATGGGATTCGCCGACGGAAGTGTCCGAACGATCAATGACACGGTCGATTCCAAGATTTTCGTCCGCCTGATGACTCCGAACGATCAGAAGAGCCTATTCGCAAACCAGTGCATCGGCGCCCTGGACCTCGGCAAACTCTGATATTTACCCGGAAACGCCCACATGCCCCCCGCAAGGGGGGTTTTTTGTCATAGGGAAAGAAAGGAACTCTCTGTTAATGAAAACGCTCAATGTCGGAATGCTCGGGTGCGGGTTTATGGGGCGCACCCATTCGAACGCGTACAATCAAGTCTCGCACTTCTTCCCGGAACTCCCCTTTAAGCCTGTCCTGAAATGTTGTTACGGAAGACCCGAAGACCTCGAAACACTCAAAAAGTTTCAACGGGCGTGGGGCTACGAAGAGATCGAAACCGATTGGCACAAACTGATCGCCCGAAACGACATTGATATCGTCAATGTGGTCGCGCCGAACTTCCTACACAAAGACATGGTGATCGAAGCGGCCGCCGCCGGAAAGATGATTATCTGCGAAAAGCCTCTCGCAATGGATGCCGCCGAGGCGCAGGAAATGGTCGAGGCGGTCGAAAAGGCGGGTGTCGCAAACATGGTTTCGTTCTGCTACCGCCGTAACCCGGCCATCTCCCTCTTCAAACAGGTTGTCGACGAAGGACGGATCGGTCGGCCGTTCCACTATCGTGCCCTTTACCTGCAAGACTATACGATCAGCCAAAAGGTTCCCGCCGGCGGAGCTTCGCTCTGGCGACTCGACGCAAAAGTCGCAGGAAGCGGCGTCACGGGAGACCTTCTGGCTCATTCGATCGACACGGCGGAATGGATCAACGGCCCGATCAAACGTGTCTGTGCCAAGACCGAAATCTTTATCAAGGAGCGAAAAAACGCCGAAACCGGGGAAATGGTCCCGATCACGATCGATGACGCTTGTATGTTCCTGGCCGTTTTCGAAAACGGCTCGATCGGCACCTTCGAAAGTTCCCGTTACGCGCGTGGGCGGAAAAACTTCCAGACCATGGAACTCAACGGTGAAAAAGGGGCCCTCTACTTCAATCTCGAAGAGCCGGAATATATCCGTTTCTTCCGCTACGCCGACCCGTCCGGCCAGAAAATTGAAGATCACCTGACCGGTTGGCAGAAAATCCTTGTCACCAACAGCGAACACCCCTACATGAATCACTACTGGGTGCCCGGCACGACGATCGGCTACGAACATTACTTCATTAACCAGCTGGCCGATTTCCTTGCCGGGATTTCGGGCGGTTCGGAATGTCGTCCGAACATGCGCGACGCCCTACGAGTCCAGAAGGTCTGCGATGCTGTGTTGCAGAGCGCCAAGGAAGAGAAGTGGGTCGACCTCTGATCCCCCTGCCTTTGCGGATGGTTTTGTCGTGTCGGGTCTTTCCGGCACGACGTCTTTGTGTATCGACAACACTTCTTTCGGAAAACTTCAATGCGCATTGACTCTTGGGAAATCCGGCTTCTCCGTATTCCGCTCGCCGAACCTTTCTACATGGCCGACCGTGCGATCGACCATTGTGACACGGTCTATGTCGCGGCCGAGGGAGGCGGAAAGATCGGATGGGGAGAAGTCGCTCCGGGAAATGCCCCCTTCTTGACCGAAGAATCGGCTTCCGGTGTTTTTGCACTGTTGCGTGATCACCTCCTGCCGAGTCTCCCCCGCCCCCACTCTTGGGAGTCCTCCGACACACTTGCCAAGGCAATGAGTTCGATCCGTGGGAACCGGCATGCCAAAGGAGCCCTCGACCTTGCCTGGCAAGACCTTTTCGCCCGAATCAGAGAAAAGCCGCTCTGGCAAACCCTCGGCGGAGAAGAGCGCCCGATCGAAGTCGGCCTAACCTTTGACCGTCTTCCGACCCACGAAGACCTCTACACCGAACTGCAACGGGCGCGAGACGAAAAGTTTCGACGCATTACCATCAAGATACGGCCCGGCTGGGAAGTGCAGGCCGTCGGTGCCGCCCGTTCGCTCTGCCCCTGGCCGATGCAGCTCCAGGTCGATATCGAAGGAGCATTCAGTCCCAACGAACAGGGGGAAACGCTTTTCCGCATACAAGACTTTATGCTCCAGGCAGTCGAACAGCCGTTCCCGCCGTCCGATCTCTTATCTCACGCAATCTTTCAGGAGAACTGTCGGGTTCCCCTGGCACTTGACGAATCGCTCCCAAGCCTGCGCGAGGCGCTCATCGCGCTCGACATTGGGGGTGGGCGGGTCTTCTGCCTGAAACCGGCACGGCTCGGTGGTTTGAGTGAAACGGTTCTTGTTCACCGCGAAGCACAGAAAGCGGGCATCGCCTGTTACGCAGGTTTCGATCTTGGCACCTCGGTGGCCTATCGCCACATGTTGGCGGCCGCGTCGCTTTCCGGCTGTACGCTCCCCGCCGATTGGATCCGTTTTTCCGAAGTCTTTATCGAAGAACCGGGCATACCGCTCGCCCCTTCCCTTCACTCCTTCCCCGGTAAAAAAGAGGCCGACCCGCCGAGAGAATGGCAGGCCATTGACCTGTGGCAGGAACCGGGAATCGGCTTTAACCCCGACCGGGATCGTATCGAGAAATACACCGTCGACCGGGAGGTCTTCGCCTGAAAAACCGGTTTCGGGCAACAAAGATGTGTAGCGGTGGCGCTTCCGAAATTCTATCCAAGGTAAGCGCCCCGGAGTGCGACCAGTTTGCGAAACGCGGGTTTTGGAGAGCCGTCGGCCTTGACCAACCCGGAATGGGGAAACAAGAATTTCTGTGTGTCGAGGCTGTCATCGAACGAGGCAATCTCAACCACCGCCGGCTCTAAAATTTCTGCGGGTCGTCCTTCCTTTTCGGAATCGCCGACAGGATCGGCATGGGGACGCCTATCGGTCCTTTCGGACGCGACGACTTCTTTATCTCCCAATTCTCCCGTACGCTTCGTCGTCTCGTCGTCGTCCAATTCACTGAACGTTTTGGTGTCGTCGCGCGTTTCATCGAAACTCTCCTGTTCGACGGAAAGTTCGGCGTCGGTTGCAAGATCATCGAAACAGTTCCAAAATATCCCGCGAATCGTTTTACGTGTCAGGAGCGAAAGAAACGAACGGTGAGTGTTCTCTTGCTGGGTCTCGAGTGTCCAGATCGGTTTCGGCTTGCCATCGAAACCGTCCCAGTGCGGGTCGTACAACGAAGGAGCGCTCGGAACCGAGAAGGAAACGTAAAGAGGTTTTCCGAGAGAACTCCACTGGTCGAGCAGCCAGTTTAGCTCGAACGCGTCACGGGGCAACGTCGCCTCGGGCGAGAGTCCGTAGTTGATACTGACAAAATACCCGTCAAACACGCGCCGCGAAAGGAGTGTCTCGGCCAGTTCCAAAGGGGGGATCTCCGACTTGTGTCGGAGCGAGTCGCCCCAGGGGCGTTCAATCCCGATAAGGATCAACGCATCGGGATTCCGTTCCCGAATCTGACGGGCCATCGTATCGGCCCACTCTATCCTCTTCTGAACAAGGATGGAATCCATCTCATTCCCGAGTCCGCTGGCAACCACCCACTTATTGATTTTGGAGGCGTACCGACCAATCAGCTCGTCGGTGTGACGGAAAAGGTGTTGGCGCAGGGTGTAGGGCTCTTCGAGTGTACCGAGAATCCATGGCGGAAGCGACTCGCGATCCCATTTGACAATCGGACCGAAGATCGGTTCGAGATTATTCTTTTGTGCGGTCTCGATGAACCGATCCAGGAGATCCCAACGGCAAACGCCCGGTTCCGGCTCGAGCTGACGCCATGCGTAGGTCGTATTCCACACCTGAAATGCGCTGGAGTAGGAGGGGTGTGCCTCAAAAAAATGTTGGAGTTGTTCCATCTGGAACGATCGCCCCCCAACGAACATCGGATACGCTTCGGTCTGTACCTTCCGCGCATAGAGAGACTGTTCCAAAAACAGATCGAGCAGCAAGTGGCTCGTCTGCAGAAGAGAATTGAAAACCGCGACCCCCACCTCGTTGAAATCGCTATCCTCGGGATTCTTTGTGAGAAAGCGGATCATCTTACGGCGGGCGGAATGAATCGCCTTTTTTACCGAATCGGAAATCAGAAGACCTTTCCGTTCCCACTCATATTCCCGTTTGATGATGCGCGTCATCTGGCCGCGCACCAGTTCCCGAAGAAGATGAAACGGCTCGGAGCGAGGACGGAGAACCTCGGTCGAAAAGAAGGTAAGCCCGAACCTTTTGGAAAACCAAGGAACGTGGATCATCCCCGGCTCTTTCCAGTCGACCGAAAGCTTCAGGATCCCGTTTGTCTCGTTCTCTTCCGTCAGCGAAACGGTACTGCGCATCGGCAAGTGGCCATTCCGGGCAAAAAACGCCTGGCGGATATAATGCCGCGGGAAGTATTTGACAGGATAGATGAAACGAAATACAAACAAGGGAACCTGCCTAATAAGGACCTTTCCGGCGAAACAAACAAAGACCGGGAGGAAAATCGTTCCTCTCCACACTCTGATTTTATTTCATTCCCCTAGTCCTGTCAAGTTTCCTTCCCCTGCGCCCGTCTCGACGATTGCCGCGGCGCGAACCGGGGAAGCGTCGCCTCGATGCAACCGCAGCGGGAACGCCGCCAGGGTAAAGAGACCCTCCCGCCACGAATCGGTAAGAGGGGGAAGGATAGCCGGAAGCTCGTCGGGACAGAGAAGGTTTTCGAGTAAGAGGACGGGCGGGGTACGCCCGAGCAAAATCCGGTGCGACTCGGCGTCGGCATGAAGAAACAGAGATTCAACCGAGGCGCAACGCGACGAAAGGGACGCGGGAAGCGGTCCGTCTTCCGGGGTGTAGTGATCGAGGGCCGAAAGAGAGGGGGTCTCGAGCCCCAGCAGGCGGATCGACCGTTCGGCAAGCCATTCAGCGGTTTCCGGAAGAAGCGAGGGGAACGCGGTATAAAAGTCCGATTCCCCCCAACGTCGCGACCATCCGGTCTTGAGGATTACCGCCTCCGCCTCCAGAAAGACAGGCTCAAACGGGCGCAAAAGCTCGGGAACGATGAGCGGCGGAAGCATACCGAAGCAAAACCGATCTGCCATCTCCGTCAGATCGACTGCTGCCGCCTTCAGCCAAAACGTCTCGAGCAGAAAATCGTCCGAGACTTCTCCGTCCTCGAAACAGTGAAAAGGAAAATCGAGGTGGGTCCCGGTGTGCGACCCAAACGCCAGGTCCGAGACAAAAAATCCGTCGGCCTCATGTTCCGCCGCCGAGCGTGAACGAAAAAAGGGATCGCCGGGGTAGACCGGCATCCCAATTTCCATCGTGTGGGTCAAATCGATAACACGCATCAGTCCGGTGTCCAGAGTTTCGATCCACCACCAGACGGGGCAGCGGTGTCGGGAGTCCAGAGATTGGGGGTATCGGCAGGTTCGGCCGGCGCAGCCGCGGATGCCCCCATCGTGCGAGGAGTTCCGTCGGGATTGACCAATCCGAGGCTCACCATCAGCATCTGAAGTTCCGTCATCGCTTCCGGCTCATTGCGGTGGGCTGTTATCACGTGAGTAATGGTTCGCTGAAATTCGTCGGGCCTCCCCATGGCCAGCTGGAGCGCCGCCTCTCGCAGGTTGAGGGTGGCGTCGGAAAGACCGGCTTCTTGTGCAACCTTTTTCCCTTCGGCAATCAGCTCGAGCGCGCGGGCGGCATCTCCGGTCGACTCGGCTTTGGCAATCTTTACCTGATAGGCCATAAAACGCGCTTCGGCGTTCTCTTTGTCGGCGGGGAGCGAAAGAATACGATCACTCAGACGTGTCATTGCCTCGTCTTCTCCGAAAAGCGAGGCAACTCGGAGTAACTGTCCGGCAGCAGAAACCGAAAGTTTCGAAACATCGATCCGATTCCAGCGCCAAATCGGTATTCGTTGGAAGAAGGTCAGGACGGTTGTATCGTCCCCTTCCGGCGGGATGATGGGATCCGGCTGCGGCACCCCGAGTTTGTCGCGGAGCGCCCTGGCGAGCTCTTCGGAAAACTGCGGATCGGTCTGGAACGCGACCATCTGAATCAAACCGGCAAGAACACGGGCACTCTCCGGCTTTTTGGCATAGGCGGCGGGAGTTTCCCCATCGAGAAAATCGCTCGGGTGAGCAATCCACTCGTCGATAAAAACCCTCTCAAAATAGTCGCGATATAACTTTTCCAGATCTTCGGCCGAAGGACCGGGAGTCTCTTTGATCTGGAATTCGGGATCAAGGCGTGTAAAAAGCCAGGGGACTTTGGTCAGGAGGGTCGTCTCGATTTCCGAGCCGAGATTTTCTCCGAGGATTTCGGTCAGGAAAGAAAGGAGCGCCTCGCGATTTGGGTCAAGGACTTGGATTTCGATCCGGGCGTCTCGATCGGTCTGTTTTCCGAAGAAAAGGAACGTCCCGAGAGGAACCGGCGTATTTTCGATGGTCGGGGTCCGCCCCGGCTCCGGGAACGGTCGGTCGACAACGCGGAACACGTGACTCGGCGCGGGGCGTTCAGCCGAGCCGAACCGACGGGGATCAAACGGCATACTGATGATACGCGGCGTCGAGAGGAGTGTCTCGATCGCTTTGTCGGGGTCAACGATCGTGCGAACCACCTGAATCACTTCGAGATCGTCGCTTAACTGACGACGTGCCATCATCGCCGCCGTTTCGGCATCGACCGCATCATCGAACGCGACCCGGTCGGAAGCCGCGAATTTTTTCATTGCGTCGGCGGCAGCCGCGTCATCTCCGAGCCAGAAGTTTACCAGACCGAGACTCCGATAGAGGTTCGGCCACTGACCGGCACAGGAGAGGAGCTCTTCGAGAAGCGTTTTCCCCTTTTTCCAATGCCCCGTCGCCAAACGAACCGCCGCGTCGGCGTATTTGTCGCGGAACGGAAAATCTTCGGGAGCTGCCGGATCGAACGAGAGCTCCTTTTCGATGAGCGGGATATCTTTGCGGCGATAGATCTGACCTAAAAGCGCGGCGGTTTCAAGGCTTTTCGGGCTGAACGACTGTACCAATTTCGCCAGAGCGACCGCTGCGTAGACCCGCCCCCGTTCCAAAAGCTGCGGGGCAACGATCGCCAAGGGAAGGAGAAGCGCGCCATCAATCTTTCCGGGTTCGTTCTTTTCGATTCCGTCGATCAGCGCCGAAAGAGCTGCCGGGGTATCGCCGCTGATGGCCCGGCCGATTGCGTACTCGGCAATCGCCCGGGGATTGTCGGGTTCGGCTCCTCGGAACGACTCTGCCGCGGCGAGAAACTCTTCGAAACGGCCGCTTTCCCGAAGTGCCAGACACTTGGCCGAGGCCAGACAGGCACAATTCGGATGATCCTTTTCGAGGGTCTCGATCATGGCCAGCACACCGGCAAACTGACCGTTCGCCAGCGAGGTCTCGAGCTGCTGCAGATCTTTGAGCAGATCGGGGCAGCAGAATCGAATTTTCTTGTCGCGACCGCCGGGGCAGGGAGAATAGGAATCGAGAGGCATGACGTTTCTCCAAGGTTGAATTGACACAAACGGATGGCATGTTGATTCTACCCTAAAAGGGGTTGTCTGCAAGAACCACCGCCTGCCTCGAGGACACGCGTGCGCGGACGATAAAGTGGCGGATCGTGCCGAACTTTTCACGGTTCGAAAATCGATCCGGGCCGCGTTGATTCGGTTCCCTTCGGTCGAAAGCCGCTGCGACCGACCGAAAAATTTTCCGGGGGAGTTTTTTTTACTCCTCGGGATGGGTATAATGGGAGAAAACGCCCATGGCAAATGTTAGTTTAGGCGCGCTTCGGGAACTTGGGCAATTTCGTGCGGCGGCATGTTTCAGGCGGCGTCATTTCCTCTCGCCCCTCGCCCGGCCCCCCGAACGTAGGCGCCGTTTCGATTATTTGAGGAGTTATCATGAAAAAGTTTCAGTGGTTGTCGTCTCTCTTGACGGCGCTCGTGGTCACCGCGGCGGCCTGTTTCGGTGCCCAGGAAGAAGAAGAGGGATTTGTCTCTCTCTTTAATGGGAAAGATCTGAGCGGTTGGGTCCAAAAAGGAGGAACGGCTTTCTATAGGGTCGAAGACGGCATGATCATCGGCGAGTGCAATCCGGAATGCGGAAGTAACTCGTTCATGTGTACCGAGCAGGAGTTCGGTAATTTCATCTTCAAATGCGAGTACAAAGTCGATGTTCCCGGCAACTCCGGAGTCCAGTTCCGCAGTCACTGTCGTCCTGAGGGGGATCGGTCTCGCGTCTTCGGTTATCAGTACGAAATCGATCCTTCCACTCCCTCGTCCGATACCGGCCGTATTTATGACGAAGGGCGTCGGGGTCATCAACATGGAATTGTCTGGCTCAACGACGTTGACCCGGAAGCTCGTGCCGCCGCCGACAAATCGTACAAACCGGGAGAATGGAACTCGATTGAAATTCAGTGTGTCGGTCCTTCGATCCGAACCTGGCTCAACGGGAACGAAGTCACCAACACCTTTGACTACGTAGACATGTCGGGCTTCTTCGGCCTGCAGATTCATGCCGGAAAACAGGGGAAGATCTGCTGGAAGAATATCCGTATCAAGGATCTCGGCACCAGCGAATGGAAATCCTTCTTCGTTAAAAACGACAACGGTCAATGGGAAATCGTCGACGCCTACAAAGTTGTTCCCGAATGCTGGAGTTTTACCGAAAAGGACGGTCGCGAAGTTCTTTGGGGTCACCACACCCACGATGAACAGCGTGACGGTCTTATCGTCTCCTTCCACAACTACGACAATTTCGTTGCCCGTGTCAGCTACATGATCAATGGCGGAAACAGCGCACTCTACTTCCGTGCCGAAGAAGTCAAAACGCCATGGCTTCTCCGAGGCTATCAAAACGAAATCTCCGGGGACTCCAACGAAGCTCACATTTGGCACACCTCCGGAACACCGTCCGATCCCCCGGGACGCGGCTGGATCGCTAAAGAAGGTGAAAAACCAAGCAGCGAATTCGTTGAAAAAATTCGAAACAATCTTGGCTGGAATGTCATCGCCACCGTAGCACTCGATGACCACCTGATGACCTTCCTGAACGGCTACAAAATCGTTGACATGCACGATCCGATCGGCGAAAAAACCGGGAAACTCGGCCTGCAACTCCACGGAAGCGCTAATGTCGACATGTGGTTCTATGACTTCCAAGTCATTGAGATCACTCCCGAAATGAAGGCCTTGATCAAACGTTGAGAAATAAAAATCCACACAAAATCATCTATCAAACAGGGTAAGGATAAACAGATGAAATTCACACAGCTTTTGCTCGTTCTCTCCGTGGCGCTTTTGGCAACGACCTTTACGGCGTGTGCCCAAGAATACACCTCGGTTGCGGAAGTGATGGCAACGAACGACGGTACGGATTTCACCGTTCAGGGGGAGTACTCCGTCCCTGAAATACAGCTGTTCTTCCAGGTCATTGCCAAGGGGAACGGTAACTTTGATATCGTCGGCTACAAGGGTGGACTCCCCGGGGAAGGGTGGGATCGGAGTCGGGCTCGTTTCTTCGGTAAGGGAGAAATCAAAGACGGCAAGCTCGAAATCACCGGCGTCAAGATGGACATCCCGAGAAAGGGCGAAGAACGCGAAATCATTTTCGATGACGATCAGAAGGTGAAGTGGGGCATGTCAGCCCGTCGCGAAAACGGGAAGACCTTCTTCGCGATGCACGGGAAGGAGTTCGAAGCGGTCAAACTCGAACGGAAGAGCCCCACCCTCGGCGAAAAAGCCCCGGAAGGCGCGTTTGTGGTCTTTGACGGCACCAATCTTGACAATTTCGAGGCAGGCGCCAAGATCAACGAGAAAACAGGTGACCTCTGGGCCGAAGCCCAAACCAAACCGTTTGAACGCCGACCCTATAAGATGCACATCGAATTCCTCACGAGCTTTATGCCACACAGCGAGGGTCAGGCGCGATCGAACAGCGGTGTCTATATCGACGACAGCTACGAATGCCAGGTTCTCGACTCCTTTGGCCTCGAAGGAAAAGACAACGAATGCGGCGGCTTCTATCAGGCATCTCAGCCGATCGTCAATATGGCGTTCCCGCCTCTCACCTGGCAGACCTACGATATTGACTTCACTCCCGCCAAGTTCGAAGACGGTAAAAAAGTCGCGAATGCTCGTTTCACCGTCTATCACAACGGCGTAAAGATTCACGATGACATTGAACTTTCCGAAAATACTCCGGGACATAAACCGGAAGAGGATGCCGCACACGGACTCTATCTCCAGGGGCACGGCAACCACGTTCAGTATCGGAACATTTGGGTACAGTATAAATAGGTGTCCGAATTTCGACACGACGTCCTCCCCCTTGGCAGAGGGCCGAAAGAAGCAGCGTTCCCGTTCATCCCGGATTTCAAAGGAGAACATGTGCGCACCCGTGCAACAGGATGGATACAACCGGGATGAACGGAAATAGACCAGCCACGGAAAGCTGCATTCCGCGGCACGGATACCGTTCTGTTTAACGCCGCGCCGATCTTCTCCCAGAAGGGGTCACCATGCTTTCGATTATCATACCGGTGTATAACAGAAAAACACTGGTCCCCGAAACGATCGACTCGATTTTGAATCAAACCCGTAACGATTGGGAATGTATTATCGTCGACGACCATTCCGACGACGGCACCGATCGGCTGCTCGAAAGTTACACGAAGCAAGATTCCCGCCTGCGAAGCTTCCGCCGTCCCGACATGGTTCCGAAAGGTCACGCCGCGTGCCGTAACTATGGGCTGACCCTCGCGCAAGGGGAGTATGTCTATTTCTTCGATTCCGATGATCTTCTTGCCCCGGAATTTATCGCAACATATCTTCCTTATCTGGAAAAGGATCCGAACCTTGACTTTGTCAACTTTCGGTTCTTCCGGTTCGCCGCATCTCCGAAACGTATCATCCGAACAGCTCCCGCGAAACCGCCCGAGGTCCCCCTTATCGAGGCAATGGCCGGTCTTCAAATGCCGGTCGGTACCCAATGTTTTCTTTGGCGCAAATCGCTCCTGGATCGTGTGCCGGAAAAGTGGCGCCCAGGTCTCTTCTTCGGCGAGGATCAGGAATATTACTTCCGGCTTCTCCACGAGGCACGGGGGGGAATCGCGCTCGATGAGCCGATTCTCTTCTTCTACCGCCGTAACCGAAACGGACTCTGCTACCGACTTCGACATGACCGACGCATCCTGGACGATTCCTACATTGTGTACAAAAGCAAGGTCGAGACCGCCCTGCGTTACGGTGACGGGAACGCCGTGCAGGAGGCACTCTCGAAGCGTCTGCGGAAACAGATGCGTCTGGCATTCCGTTTCGGTGATCTCGAATACCTGGCCCGCTTCCTCCAACTGGCCGAACTCCTGACTGTCTCGGACAAAGAAAAAAAGAAGGTTCGGTGGATGAAACGGCATCCCTTTCTCGGGCTCTGCCGGTATCGCCCTCTGTTCCTCCTCGAAGGTTTTTTGACGAACCTTTTTTCCCGCAAAAAAGTCCCTGAAAAATGACCGTTTTCCGACGTCTGCTTCTTTGGCCTCTGTTCCTCTCCCTCTTTTTTTTCACGCGGCCGCTGCTTTTTTCCGGCGACGAGGGAGATCCTATCCGACTTTTAAACACGAAAGACGACGGCTACCGGGGAATATGGTATTACAATCAAAAGCTCCCTGACAACGAGTATGTCTACAAATATTCCGGTGGTTTGGGAACCTACCCCGCCAACCACTATCCGTTTGCGGTCTACGCTCCCGAGGTCCATAAGACGTTCTTCTGCTACGGTGGAACCGACAAAAAGGGGACAACCCTCCTGCACGAAGTCGGTGTTTTCGACCACGCCTCAAGAACCGTCTCGCGTCCGACGGTTCTTCTCGATAAAGGGACCGAAGATGCACACGATAATCCGGTAATCTCTCTCGACCGAGAAGGACGTATCCTGGTCTTTTCAACCTCGCACGGGGTCAGCCGTCCTTCGTGGATATACCGAAGCGTACGCCCCTATGACATTGAGGAATTCGAACTTATGCGCCCGACGAAAGAGGTCGACGACAAAACGGTTCCGATGACCAACTTCTCGTACGTTCAGGTATGGAACATTCCAACCCTGGGATTCGTCTCCTTTTTCACCACCTATGACCGTGGTTTATTGGAAGGAGACCATCGGGTCGCAAGGATTCCGGCCTTTATGAAAAGTCCCGACGGGGTCGATTGGTCGGTATGGCAGCCACTGGCGGGAATGGCACTCGGACATTACCAAAACGCGGGCATTTGGCAAAATAAGGTCATTGGAACCTCGTTTAACTACCATCCTAACCGGCCCGACGAAAACCGTGTTGGGCTTAACTGGCGCACGAACCTTTATTATATCGAAAGTCGTGATTTCGGCGAAACATGGCAGACGGTCGACGGAATCCCACTCACCCTCCCCTTGCGGGACGATCAAATAACCGGTCCGGCTCTCGTTTACGACTACGATTCGGAAAAGCTGAATGTCTACATCATGGACCTGACCTACGACAACGCGGGAAGGCCGATGATCCTCTACATCACCAGCCGCGGCTTCGCGTCGGGTCCGGAAAGCGGACCGAGAGTGTGGCGGACCGCCCATTGGAACGGGGAAACGTGGGAGATACACGCCATCACCGAGTCGGACAACAACTACGATTTCGGTTCCCTCTATGTCGGTAACGACGGAATCCTGCGTATGATCGGTACCGACGGAATCGGGCCGCAGGCGTACAATACCGGAGGAGAGGTCTCGCTTTGGATCAGTCGCGATGAGGGAAAAACCTGGACCCGTGAACGGCAACTGACGGTCAACAGCCCTTGCAACCACTGTTATCCCCGCCGTCCCGTTAACGCCCACCGCGATTTTTACGCCTTCTGGGCTGACGGGCACGGTCGAAAGCCGAGCGAATCAAACCTCTTCTTCTGCGATATCGACGGAAATGTTTTCAGACTTCCGCGCGTAATGGAGGGGAAGACCGCCCACCCCGAAAAAGAATAGTCTTTCGGAAAAGGGGGCGGATTGATGGTATCGGTAATAGATACCGTTTCGGCCAAGGCCGATCAGGGACAAAAGCGAAAACGTGTCTTATTTCCGACATCGGAGTCAACTTATCTTGACATTCTCTACCTATTCCATAGAATAAATCCGTGTCCCGCCGGGAATCGACACACCTCTGAATTTTCGATACTTCTAATGAAGGGAGTCTCCCATGAAACTCGGCACGTTTTACCGCTCTTTCCCCCTTCTTTCTCTTTTTGTGCTCGCTTGCGCGGTACTCTCGGCCGCCGAGAACGATCAACCAGTGACCGAAGGAGCACATGCCGGGGCGGTCGACCTGTTGTCGGGCGCCTCTCTCGACGACTTCGATTACTTCCTCCTCGACGGCGGTCAGCGCAATGAGGTATTTTCGCTCGAAGAAGGGGTTCTGACGCTCAAAGGCTCTCAGTTCGGCTGGATCGGAACCAAGAAGGACTACCACAATTTCGTGCTTGAAACCGAATTTCGCCTTCTCGATCCAGAGGGAGAAACAAACAGCGGGGTCTTGGTTCGGATGGGGGAACAGAAGCCGACAACCTTCCTTCCGCACTGCGTCGAAATCGGGATCTACGATAAAGCGACCGGCGTGTTGTACGGATTCCACGATTTCCGCATCGTCGGAGAAAAGTCCCGCATGAAATACTACGAAAACCACGAATTCGCCGGAAACTGTGACGAAATCGGCCTGATTCGCGACCCGGTCATCGATCTTGGGGTCTGGAACACCATGAGAATCAGTTGTTGTGCAAACGTTATTCTGGTCGAATTGAACGGGATCCCCGTCAACTGGGGGATTATGACCGAAGATTATGCGGGCAAAATCGCGTTCCAGGCAGAAGGAGCCGATATTCAGTTCCGCAACGCATTCCTGACCGAAATGCCGTGAGAGGCGTGAAGCCTGACAGCATGAAAATCCTTCTCTTCTACGGAAACGGATCTTTTATTGAATCTTTTGGCGGGGCGGAAAAGGTCGCCTGCGGAATGGCCGACGCTTTCACCCGCCGCGGGTGGTCTGTCGGTATCGTCTGCAATGATCTGAAATCCGGGCTTCCCGCCTATCCGATACCCTCCGAAGTCAAACTGGTCAATCTGAACGGAACCGGAAAACGGATAGGAACCATCCCGCGGCAGCTCAAGATCGGGCGGGAACTTACACGCCCGCTGCGCCCCCTGGGGGTCTCCTTTTTTTTCGACCGGGTCAACGATCTGCTCCTGCGCGAGTTTACCGAGCGGCTCGAAGGGGCCATTGCCGAATTCAAGCCAGACGTCATCCTTCCTTTCTTTGTCAGCGACCTTCTGACGGTCACGATGTGCCCGAGCGCCAAGCGGATACCGATTGTTCAGATGCTCCATGACACCCCCAAAAATGCGATCGGGTATCCTTCCGCCGTCAAGCGCAAAGCGCTCGATCGAACCGCTTGTGTACAGGTTCTTTTGGAGAGTTTCGTGCCGGAAGTTCAGCGACGGTGCGACGCCGAGGTCGTCGTGATTCCGAACGCGGTTCCGCAATTCGAAGGCCAAGTCTCGTATCAACCAAAAGACGCCTACCGAATTATCAATATCGCGCGGCTCGAACCGAAACAGAAACAGCAACACATCCTCATCGAAGCCTTTGCCCCGCTGGCCAAAGAATTTCCAAACTGGACACTCGGCTTTTACGGCGCCGACCAGCTCGGTTTTTATGGGGGAGACCCACGCAGCAGTTACCGCCTCGCACTGGAAAAACAGATTCGGCAACTCGGCCTGGAAAATCGTATCTTTCTCGAGGGGACGACCGACCGGGTCGAAGAAACACTCCTTTCGGCCGACATCTTCGCGTTCCCCTCGGCATGGGAAGGGTTCGGTATCGCTCTGCTCGAGGCAATGCGCGTCGGGCTGCCGGTCGTCGGTTTTTGTTCGGCCCCGGCGGTCAACGAGCTGATCCGGGACGGTGAAAACGGTCTGCTGGCCGAAAGCGGTCCTGCGGGGATGAGGGCGGCGCTCCGCCGACTGATGCAGGATGCGCCATTACGCCAAAAGCTGGGAAAGTGCGGGCGAGGTTTTGCCGCGAAATTCGCCCCCGAGAACATCTGGGATCAATGGGAAACACTCCTGACGCGCATCGTCACCCGGAGCATGGAAAACGAGACGGTCTAAAGGCGCACCTTTCGGTAAAGGGTCTTGCCGAAAAGCGTAATACATTTTTCTTTGCCGCCGAGAAGGCGGAGTCGAAACATTTTTCGGCGCCGATTGCGCCGCTCCATTTTCTTGCGGGCCTGTCGGAATCGGTGGTAGCTCTCAACCCACGGCGAAACCGCCCAGAAATTCTCGTAGACGTGTTGAAAAGGATTCAGGCATTCCAAGAGCCACGGTTTGACCCCGAGGAAATGCAGAATCGCCGCCTGGGGGGTCGCCTTGCGGCGGCAATCGGCTTGTTCGGCAACCTCTCCCAAGACTTGGGTGTTCCATGTTCGATCGAGGAAGAAGATCGAATCTTTGAAAATGATATTGATGGCGTCCTGGTCGGGGTAGGCGAGAACTTCTCCGTGTTCGGCCATAAAAGTGAACAACCGTTCGGTCAGCCGTTCGGTATGCCATTTCTTCAGGTTCATTAAAAGAACACCGGAATTCACATAGCGGTCGAGAGTAACCCCCCCCCGCCGAAGGCGCTCGATATGCGCCGGGGCAGCGAGATCTTCGACGGCGGCGACGACATTCTCTCCGAGATCGAGTCGCCACAGAGGAGCAAGCGATTCACGCACGATGATATCACAATCCAGGTAGAGCACATTCTCTTCTTCGGGAAGAAGCCGCGGAATGAGGAGTCGATAATAGATGGTAAGACTCCAAAGACTCCCCGGAACCGGGAGCCCCTTAAAAAGAGAGTTGTCGATGGGAATAAACGTAATTTCCGCCCCGCCCGAATCTTTCAGCGAAAGGATCTTTCGTCTGTTCTCTTCGGAGATACCCCCGTCGAGGATGTAGAGGGAAAACGTCTCGTCGTCGGTTCGGCTCCGCAGAATCGATGTGATGGTTACACCCAAATATTCGGCGTAACGATCGTCGCTGGCAAAACAGATGGTGATATTCAAAACGGCTCCTGTTTCGGCAAGGAAAATCAGGTGGGCAACCCCCGACAATCTAACAACATAAAGCAAAAAAGTCAACTCCTTCCTTCGCATTCCGAGGCAGGTTACAATAGGGACGGTCGTCTATTGCCCCGACTTTCGACGGAATTCGTGCAGCGCTGGCGGGAGAGTCGATCCCAAGGAAAGAAAAATGGATATTTTCACCCGATCCCTGATGAAGATGATTTCTTCCCGAACCGTCTTGCACAAACATCGCAAACCGCTCTGGAACGATCATCTCCATCGACTGATCGCCGAGATCTGGGCGACCGGACGGATCACCCCGGAATGGCTGAACCTGCTCGGTCTCCTCTCGCAGAGCCGCTCCGAGTGGAACGAACGTAACAGTGACATCTGGTTGATGTACGCGGCAGCACTCCGCAAGATCGGTGAGACGGAAAAAGCTGTACCTGTTCTCGAAAAGTATGTGCGCCGTTTCGGAACGGTCCGTGTCGAGAAGATCCTTCCCCTGGCGGCGTTCGCCGAAGAGATCGGAATCGCCGCGCCGGAAATCGTCGCTTCGGCCGACGCGTTTCGCAAACTCGATAAGAACCGAAAGGCTGGCATGTTCGCAGAACTGCTGCGGGGGAAAACCGTTGCGGTCGTGGGAAACGGCCCCTCGGAAATCGGAACCGGCCGCGGAAAAAAGATCGACACCTACGACAAAGTGATTCGGTTCAACAACTACGTTACAACCGGCTACGAGACCGATTACGGCTCGAGGACAAACATCTGGATCACTTCGACCGGACAGGACGTCTGTCACGATCGCTCTTATGACAATTACGAACTGACAGTGATCGGCCCGAACCTTTGGCACGCGTTCCTCGCCGACGAAGAGCGCGCCAATATTTTTACGACACTCCGCAACACCGACCGTGCCGCGACTTTCGACCCCGAACCGCAAACGGAGCTCTGGGAAGCACTCGATGGTTGTCCTTCTTACGGTCTTGTGTGCCTCTGGACCATTCTCCGCCAGAATCTGGCAACGCTTACCGCTGACGATATTTTCGGGTTTTCTTTCTTACAACGGATAAAACAGACTTACGCCGAGCATTATTTTGCCGGGGAATCGACCGCGGAACGTAAAGAACGAAGTCATGCCCACGATTTCGTCTCGGAATCGGAATTTCTCGAAAGGCTATTTCGGCAGAATTGAAAATGAGAGGTCGCCGATCCCGGCCTCGGCACAGAGCAGGAGAATCGGCTCGACGCGATGCCACGACAAGTTGCGGTCGGCACGAACACGAACCTCCAGCGGAAGCGCGCTGGATTCCCGTTCCCGGAGAAGTCTTGCTTTGAGATCATCGAGCGTGGTCGGCTGATTCCCGACAAAGAGAAAACCGTCGGCCGCAATACTGATCACCAATTTCCCGGTTGCCCGATTTTCCGTATCCTCTCCTCCGCCGACCGTCGGCAGGGGAATCAGCCGCAACTCCTCCTGCCGGGTCATCGTTCCCGAAAAGACAAAAAAGATGATCAGCAGAAAGACGACGTCGATCATCGGGGTCAGGTTCATCTTTGCAAGCCCATGGCGTGCCGAACAATGTTTCACCGGACCGCACCCTCTTCTCTACGAACGCGAACTCGCGGCAATTCCGGCGGAAGCTGCGAAGCGGCAGTCGGGGGAACCGACTGCTGTTTCCGAAGGAACTCTTTGAGGGGTTGGGTCAGGGTCTCGGCCGTTTCGGCGGCATCATCGACAAGTGCGGCGATCCGATGATTAAAGAAGGCGTAGAGCGCCAGGGCCGGAATCGCCACGAGCAGACCATCCACCGTGGTGACAAGGGCAAGGTAGATCCCTTGGGCCAGGTTCGCAAACCGGCCGAGTCCTTCCGAAACCGCCAGTTCGCCGAAAGTCATCACCATTCCGATCACCGTTCCGAGGAGTCCGAGCATCGGCGCGATATTCCCGATAAGTGCAAGGATTTCGGTTTTTCGGGAAAGCCGGGCCGTTTCCGATTCCAGCGTCTCTTCCATCCCCTTTTCGGTATCAGGCCAACCCCCGGTAGCATTACGCAGCCCACCGAGAAGGATCGAGGCCAAAAACGAAGGGTGGTTACGGCAAATATCGGGAATCGTATGGAATCGCTCGGCTGCCGACGCCTGTCCGATCGCTTCAATCAACACGGACGGCATCATCCGTTCGCGGCGCAGGAGGAAAAGAAGACGGATGGCCTCGGCGCCCCCCCAAAGGGAGAGGAGAAAAATCACCACACCGATCAGCCCGCCGGCTTTCACCAGGTCGAGGAATGAGTGGGAGCCCCCCCCCGATCCGTCTTCGGCGACCAGTACCCCACCACAGAAAAAGAGACCGACAAGAAGGGCACCCGGCCAAAGTCTCTTGACATATCGAATCATCTTGCTCTTCCTTTACGGAATACCGTCAGAAAAACAGCCTTTGTATTCACCTCTTTTCGGCCGATCATACCCTATTTTCCCCCTTTTTTCCAGCCGAAAAATCCCTCTTGCGAAGTTCATCGTAAAAAAGTATACCCGACTGTAATATTTATCACCCAAAACAAAATCATTGGAAAATGATCATGCAAAAGCTCTTTACCTCCCTTCTCCTTCCCTTCCTGACCGTCGCGGCTCTTGCCGTGCTCTTTCTGTGCGGAGGCTGTTCCAAAGAGCAAGTCTCCAAACGCGAGAGCCTCAGGTGGACCGAAATGGGAGAAACCGCCCTGAAAGCCGATGACTGGAATGAAGCCGTTCGATGCTACACCGAGGCGCTCGCTGCCGATTCGACGAACACCGACGCCCTTTACGGTCGGAGTGGGGCACGTCTGGTGACGGGGAACGAGTTTTATCTGTTGGCGCGCGCCGCGGCCGGGGAAGGAGAAATAACCCGCGCCCGCGAAATCGCCGCTAAAGCCGACCGCGACTTCGCGCTGGCGGCCGAAGATGCCGCCTCGCTTCTGAAGATTAACCCCGATGCCTCCGAAGCCTGCTACATCCTCGGGTGTGTGGCCATTTACCAGGGGGACTGGCTCGGTGCGCTCGACGCCTTTACCGAAACAATCAAACGCGCCCCCGAAATGGCCTCGGCCTACCAGCGCCGCGGAGAGGTTTACGGGTTTATCAACGACATTGAAAACGAGTCGGCCGACCTTAAACGGGCCGCCGAACTCGGCTACACTTCCGAAGAGGAATCGGACGCGCTCGAAAGCGATCTTATCAAAACAGCCGAAGTACAAGCGGGGGATTCGGTATACTGAAAACTTGTTCGTGTCGTCGTCGCTATCATCGCACGGCGGGAGAATCCCTCCGACAACCGATTCGGTGATTATCCGAATCGGTCGCAGGATTGCAACTGACGGAACGGACCGCCCCCGAACGGAGAACGCGAAATATCATTCCGAAAACGCATGGTTCCCACGGACCGAACGGTCCCAGGCAAAGGGCATGTTATTCCGGATCCCCTGCCGGAAGAGGGCGGGACGGTTGCCGATCCAGATCGTGAACAGCCTTTGCCCTATCGGGCGAAATCGTAAAAATACCCTCGTCGACCTCCTGATTGATCTCAAGCCCTTCCTCATGAAGGAGCGAGGAACCTTCATTGGTCTTTCCCTCAAACTCAGGTATGCACCGACATTTCATCGGAAGAATAAACAACTCGCCGTCAATCTCCATCTCCTTGTACTCTGTGACCTCCACCGAACTGACAAAAGTCCCGTCGTTCTGTGTTATTTCTATTTTGAGCGGATAGTAGTTCAAATCAACGGCGAAGCAGACCTTGGCCGTCGTGTTCTCGAGGGCTCCGATAAACCGAATAACTTCATACCGATGGCCGTCCGCTTCTTCCGTTCCGAGATACTCGGCGTCCGAAAAGGCTTTTTCCCAAACCGAGTCGTCTTTCACAAGCGACCACCGAAAAGTCACAAGCAACCGCCGACAAGAAGGATCCGAACCGCCAAACCAAGAATCCGAATCGAAAAGCCAAGCATATGGTAGATGGAGGGGGTCGAGGGTTCCGGTTGCGGAAGGAAGGATCGGGGAAGAGGAGTAGCTGAGATATCCTTCGATACCGTCTCCTGTGCATCCAAAATACTGGAACTTCTCGCCGTTAAAGGCCGATTCGCTGGGCTTCAGGTCGATATTGGGACGCGTCGGAACCAGCCGCGCAAAGAACTTGTCGCCGGATAGATAACAGGTTCCCTCATCCGTTCCAAGATTACCGAGATCTGTGGTAAACGAGAATTTAATGGACCGCAGCAGCTTCGTCTGAGAAATCGCTCGTTGACGAATCTCAAGGAGTTTACCGTCCGACTCTTGGGAGAGCAAACAGGGGGAAAGGAAAAAAGACAGAACGCCGACAACCAACAGGGTTGCCGCGACACTCATAACGTAACGGCTGTTTCTCATGATTCTACCTCCGCAGGGGGGCGAGAAAGACATAGATAGTACGCATCTTCCAACACATTTGTCTTCGGCAAAGGGGAACATCTTCCCTGTTTTCGCCGCCGCAAACGAGACCG
This sequence comes from Thermoguttaceae bacterium, assembly GCA_050943135.1. GTDB lineage: Bacteria > Planctomycetota > Planctomycetia > Pirellulales > Thermoguttaceae > RUG695. Next base: position 221,567 of record JBMNOP010000004.1, read on the forward strand.
GCGGCACCGTCGCGTCGATCTCGGCAAGGCAAAACAAAATCAATCGGTCAGGCACCTTTCCAAAACCAAATGCACCATGAGGATTATACATTACGACATTTCGCTTATCAAACCTTGAATTCCATAAATTGCTGCAAAAAGCGGTGTTTCACTTCTTGAATTACGATTCGTCCCGAACCTCGCTCGCGCCGATGCGGAAGAACCCTCCTCCTTCGGTGGGTCTGTCGGCTGACGAAAAGCAAGGGGACACTCTTCCTTTCTCCTCTTTTTTCCGTTAAAATGGACTCTATGCCACGAGGGGAAATAGCTCTCCGGGGATTTTCCGCCGCGGCCGGTACAACGAAAGTGTGTACGAGGCAGATAGGGAGTCTGCCGCGATCATTTCTTCGCCCCATTCATCAGAAAGCTAAAAGGACACACGATGAGCAACGCCAAAGCCCGCATTATGAACCGTTATGTCGACGACGCCGTCGTTGCCACTTGCATGGACACCCGTCTGAACGACGAGGTCGGCATTCAGGCCTGGGGGGAAGAGCTCTACGGTCTGGTGGAACAGCTCAAGACAAAAAAACTGGTCATCAACTTCCAGAATGTCGTCTTTATGTCGAGTTCGTCGCTACGGGTTCTGATCACCGTCAACAGCCGCTGCAAGGGGAAAGGAATCAAACTGGCGCTCTGCGGCATCAATGACAATATTATGGAAGCCTTTAAAATCACGAGGCTCGACTCGGTTTTCCAAATCAAAAAAGGTGAAATGGAAGCGATAAAGTCTCTCTGATTCGCTTCCTGATACTAAGGACGCTCCCTGTGATGTCTCAAACCGTCGAGAGTCAAAACCCTTCTGTGTGGAAGGTTGACAAGACCTTTCCGAGCATCGTCGGAACAACGCATCAGTTGGTCGAGGAAGTTCTTTCCCGGATGGCCGGTCTGGGCTGGTGCGACCGCGACATCTTTGCGGTCAACATGGCACTCGAAGAGTCGATTTCCAATGCCATCGAGCATGGGAACCACTCTAATCCGAAAAAGTATTTTCAGGTGGTCTGCACCGTTTCACCCAAAATGGTCTCGATACGTGTCCGTGACGAGGGGAAAGGATTTCAGCGCGACCTGGTTCCGGATCCGACCCGAGAAGAAAATCTCGAAATCCCGAGCGGCCGGGGCACCCTCCTGATCCAAGGGTTTATGACCCGCGTACGTTACAACGAGTCGGGGAACGAGATCTTTATGGAAAAAGAACCGACCCCCGCCGGATGAAGAATACGAGCCATCCGCGTAAAGCGGTAACAACGGCGATCAATACGACAGTCCAAGTCGCAAGAATCAAAATGGGTTCTGTCGTTCCTCTTCCCCGACCAAACCTAACCTTTTTTCCTGATCTTGCGCGGGAGCGCAAGGGCGGTAACCAATATAAAAAACGGTAGAATAAACACCAGGAAGACGTTCGTCTCTGAACGGTCTAACATAGGAACGTTTTGAGGAAACGCAAACCGTCCTCGCCGCTGGCGCAACAGCCATTCCATGATGCGGTAGTCCCGCTGTGCCCTTGTCCAGGTATTGTGGCCGCCTCTTTCGTGGACGGTCACGTACACATTGCCTCCGATGTTGTTTACCCAATTCGCAAAGAATAAATTGTAATCCACATCAACCAAATCGTCGCGATTGTTGAATATCCAAATCGGCTGATATCGATAAATGTCGGGAGGGCGATACGACCCACCCGACGAACAGACGGCCAATGCGCTGAATCGATTCGGAAACATCTTGATCAGATTGAACCCTGCCGATGCGCCAAAACTGATTCCCAGGATGCTGATTCGATCGATGTCGATCGGATAATCTTCGATGAGTGCCTGTACGATTTTATCAACCATCTCCAGAACCGTTTCCCCATGCGGAGAGCGTGGATCCGGACGACCCCAAGAGTGCGCTTCGGGCGAACATTGTACCGCAACCAAGTAAAAGTCGGGCCGATTCGGCCCCGCCAGAATATCAATTGACGCCTCCATAAACGCCAGTTGACTTTCGTTATCGTTTCGGCGTTCCCCGGCACCATGCAACCACAGTACCAACGGATATGTTTCTCCCGACCGAACCTCTTTCGGAAAAAACATCCGGAAGGGGTAAGGGGGATGCCGACCCTCATGGTATGCCATCACAGCCGCCGACGCGTTCACGACCGGATTGGCCCGGAATCCCGCCGATACCGTTGAAGAAGTAGTATGCAAGGCCGTATACGGGATCGGAACGGCATTGCGCGCCGCCTTCAGCTCTTCTGTCGTGGGAGTTATCCCCTCTCTCTCGATCGTGATCGTGCCGACGGCACCGAACACCTCCGTCTGTTCGGAAAGCGCCACCACGCAAAAGATCGTAAGCCAGAGAAAGATTTCGATTTTGGCGGGCACTTGTGCCTCTCTCCATTCACCAAATCGCCATCATAACATCCAGGGTTGGGTGAAGCGGCGATAACGAAAATCGCAGCGAGCAACTCACGGGCAAACCGGAAAGAGTCGCTACAGTTTAGCCCCTCGGATCTTATCACTTCTTCCCGGGCTTACGTGGAAGGGTTACGGAAACAACAAAAACCGCAATCGGTAGAGCAAACATCAAAAAGATGTTCGTTTCCGAACGGTCTAAGACGGGAACATCACGCGGAAAGGCAAACCGCCCGCGCCGCTGGCGCAACAGCCATTCAATAACATGGTCGTCCCGCTGTGCGCTCGTCCAGGTATTGTGTCCGCCCGTTGCATGGACAGTTACATGCACATCGCCACCAAGATCGTTTACCATATCCGCAAAACGCAGATTGTCGTTCGAAGAAACCATATCGTCGCGGTTATTGAAAAGCCAAATCGGCTGATACCGGTAGATTTTGGGGTCATCGTCCGGTTTATTCGACGAACAGGCGACGAGCGCACTGAATCGATTCGGAAACTTTTTGATCAGAACGAACCCCGCCTCTCCGCCGGTACAGATTCCCAGAATGCTGATTCGGTCGACGTCGATCGGATACCCCTTGATGAGGGCTTGCGTGATTTTATCAAGCATTTCCAAAGGGGTCTCCTCGTGCGGTGTCCTCGGATCCGGACGATGCCAAGAATGGGTTTCGACCGGGCACTGTACGGCGACCAAATAAAAGTCGGGTCGATCCGGCCCCGCCAAAACATCGATCGACGTCTGCATATGCGCCAGTTGACATTCATTGTCGCTCAGACTCTCGCCACGGCCGTGCAGCCACAGAACAAGCGGGTATTTTTTCCCCGACCGAACCTCTTTTGGGAAGAAGATTCGGAAAGGGTAAGGGGGGGCGTCCCCCTCACGGTACGCCGCCACGGCCGCCGACGCGTTAACGACCGGATTCGCCCGGAACCCCATATGCTCAACGGAGGGTTCGACCTGCACCACGGCCAACTCGACCGAATAGGCGTTACGTGCCGCCCCCAATTCTTCGGCCGTGGGAGCTACCCCCTCTTTCTCGATCGTAACCGTACCGGCGGCACCAAACACCTCCGTCTGTCCCGGAAGTACCACCGCGCAAACAACCGCGAGGCCGAGACAGATTCCGATTTTGAAAATCCGTTGGGTCCCTCGAAAAGAAGCATAAGACTTTATGGTCCCTTTCATTCTTTCGCTCCTTCGGATTTTTCTCCCTTTTTTCGTCGTTTCGTGTTTCGGCGAATCAGGATCAACGTAACCAGCCCAAGCACCGCGGCCGGAACGACAAAGAGTCGCCACGATATGACCCCGTCGGAGAAAAAATTCGCGATGGGCACGTAAAATAACGAACAGAGAACCGAGATATAAAATAACCTGAAAAGGCCAAGCACACAGTAGAATAAGTCGTGTAGCCAGACGGAATAGAAGGCCGTTATCAAAGCAATGCCGACGAACATGATCACGTAAAGAGAAAGGCGTATTTTGCGACTTCCGACGAAGCGGGCAAAAAGAGTACCGACGGCAAGAATCCAAAGATTGGCCGCATACCACCACGGCCAATGATGCCAATTCAGATAATAGAGCAGATAGCTGATATTTCGCGTGGTAAGGTAAGTTGCCGCCAACGCGATGAGTACGACGGGAAGAGCGGCCAGAACCCAAAACAAATTTTTTTCCTTCGGTTGTTTTGTCGGAGTCATGCTCTCTTTTATTATCATCTCTTGGCCCATCGTTTTCTCCGAGACGATCATCCCTCTCCTTACAGCGAGACGGGCTCTCCGCCGTTGATCGAGCCGAGAGCCCCCCAAACGCCATAGGTACTCTTCCCCTCAACCGCTTGATTCGTGTTGGGTAGCCGCCGTTCGGAAACAAAGAGGTCGCCGGTATCGATCTCGTCATGGATAAAGCGGACCGAACCGTCCATCATCGCAACGTGCGCCCCGCCCGGATGAAAACTCGAGACTCCCCCCATCACCAAGCCTGAAGTCGTGTTGCCGAGCGCACAGGTCAGTGAGTTCGGAGGGAGATTCGTCGAAAATCCGTTTACAAGGGGGCGGCCGACAAACCAGTAAGTTCCCCTCTGCCCCCATGCTTCGACCTTGTCGAGCCGCAAGCGGTCGATTTTGTTGACAGACTTGAGACAGAGGGACGGCCAGATGCGCATCATTGCCGGTTCGCATGCATCGGGTGCCGCCGCTACATCCCGTCGGGAATCGCTTTTTTTCGCGTAAGTTTTACTGTGAGCTGCGACGAAATCGGTCGGTCGGCCGGTAGTCGATTCCGCCAGACAGAGGGTGTTCGTCAGTCCGTCGGTAATATCGGAAAAGGATTTCCACGAATGGGGGGTAAATGCCCCTCGCCGGGTTGCCGGGGTATCGATATCGCAATTATAGAGCGGAGCGTCACCCATATTGAACATGATGTTTCTGCGGCTGAACTTCCAGTCGGTATAATCAAAAGGAAAACCAGATGCGATCATATGGTTGTACTCGGTTTCCGGCGACTCGATCACACCCGATTCTCCGTCGGATGGGCAAGCAAACAAGGGGATAATGACCCCCGATGCCCAGTGGCGCGGATGAGGGCCGTCGACATAGAGGTTCGGATAACTCGGCGGAAACGGTTCGAGAGCGTGGATTCCTTCTGCGTGTCTCTCGCCAGCAATCGTTGAAGCGAACGCTTCAAAATCGGCATAAACCTGCGCCTGTTCCATAAAAGGGAGCAGGAAAATCTGTGCGCCACACGTGCCGATAACGGCACCGCTATCGGTTTTCTCGGTCGCATCATAGCGCTTATAGGTCGTGCAGAGCGCCGGCAGCCCATTATTGGTGTTGTGATACATCTGAATTGCCAGTGCCACCTGTCTGATATTACTGGAACACTTCACCCGACGAGCCGCTTCCCGGGCCGCCTGCACTCCTCCCAAGAGTAAAGCAAGCAGGAGTGAAATGATGGAAATCGTCACAAGCAGCTCGACCAGGGAAAACCCGGAATCGGATCTTGGCGTTCTTTTCATCGTAAGACCTCATTCTGGCTCGTAAGAAACCGTAAAACAAAAAATTTGACAAAAATCGAACACATCACCCGCAAAAACACCCTCTTCAATCATCCCAAAACCCGCAAACCCACTCTTTCCCGAAATGGATGAGCGGAACGACGGAAACGACGATGAGCGCCAGACGCCAGAAGGCGGCAAACGTGAGTCGGCCGCGGGCGAACAGATCGACAACCGGCCGGAAAAAGAGGAAGAAACGGCCGGTTACCGAAAGAATCAGCAGGCAAAGGAGAATCACGACAGCCGTGGCACCGAACCCGATAAAGTTCTTGGCATGTTTTCTCTCGACCTCGTCATGTTCGCCCCGATCCCGATAAATCCGCCAACACCCGAACGAATAACACGCTATGGTCGGGATCAGCACGACAAGCTCCCATGGCCAGAGCTTTATGTTAAAAACGCGGGGTACCGCAGCAAGCGTCTCAGACGGAACGAAACCGGCAACGATCAAAAGAAGCAGACCAAGAATGAGCATCCAGGTCGAAGCGGAAAGATGCCACCACTTTTCACCGTACGATGTTTCGACCCGAACGATTTCCCCTTTAAGATTTCTGATCACTTTCATGGCGTTGCCTCCTTCGGTGCGTCTAGGTTCATTACCCGCGCAAGCTGTTCCGGCGGTACATGATAGAGGTAGGTGGTGTACCCGATGACAACCTCAGGCGTAAAGTTCAAAAGGGAACGGTAATGACCATTTTCACCGTAAACGCGATTGACGCTGATCGCGTACCAACGCGGTTGGTCCGGTTCCGCCCCATTTGATGATTTCCGTGGAATCGACGTCAATTCGAGCGGGTAACCGTACCAGTCATCCGCATTGACCCCCTGTAATTCCGGATGCCTCGCACACCACCTTTCCAGCCTGTAATGGTCTTGCCCCCAGTCGATATTCGAGTCGAGCAGATGACGCGGACCGTTGAGCGGCCCGGCGTCGAGTAGGCGGTGTACTTTCTGCCAGACGGTTAGTGTCGGTTTTTGTTCCGGCTTCGGATAATTTCGATCTTCCGAGGTCGGAATCACCGCGGCAAGTTCATTAAAGTACGCGATCGAATGCGGGTAGACCCAAAGACTGCTCGCCACACTCCATGCCAGAAGAGTCACGGCGATCCGGCGTACCGTACGCGATGATTTCGGCGCACATTCCCTCAACGCCGGAGTGAACGCCCGTGCCACCTTGCAGGACCAGAGGAAGAAGAAAGGAAGCGCCGGGATCACATACCGTGAATGAATCGAAAATCCCGTCTGCGAACTGACAAACGCCAAAATTGCTATCCCCGGCAGAAGAACAACCATTTCGTCGCGCCAGTCGGCATTATACCCTTTCAGGCAGACGGTGCAGTAGATCGCCAAAAAGAGGATTCCGATCGTCCCGAGAGGCGTTTTGATCAGTAATGCGTAAAGGTAATAATACCACCAGCCGCGTTCCGCCCACTTCCCGCGCAGGTATGACCCCTTGCCGGATTCGAAATCGCAACGTTGAGTATCGATTCCCTGAATGAAATTTTTCGGAAGCGGCATCGGCAGGTAGCCGAGCGCGGTTTCGATGAAATTCCCCGACCCGTCAAACCGATTTCCTCCGTAAAAGGGGACATCTTCAAGCGTTTCACAACCGGTAAAAAGGGTCGTCTCGAATTTATAAGTTCGAAGCCGTTTTCCCGTTCCCTCGAACATATAGCCGGTGTTGATCACAAGGAGGCTGACAGCATAGATCAGCAGAAGGTGCAGGAACTGTCGGCGGAGCGGAACCGGTGACTTGGTCCCGATGTTCGGAAACCGATAGATGATCCACAAAATCACCAATAACGGGTAAAAAATCAGGAGAGTGAACTTTGTCAGCTCTGCGAGACCGAGCATGATCCCGGCGATAAAGGCATTCTCGCGATTCGGTTGGCGGAGCCATCGCCAAAAACACCCGACGGAAACGAGAGCGAACATCCCGGATGCCGCGTCGGGAGCAACCAGATGACCATGACCGAGAACATAGGGGGAAAAGAGGCAGAGGCCGATCATAAAATAACCGGCAACCTTTCCGCCGAACAAAGTGGCGTATCGATACGCCGCCACGAAACATGCCAAGAGCAAACAGATACAACAAAGTCGGCCTGCAAAAAGAAGGAAGCGGTAATCCGGGTTCTTCTTGACAAAGAAGTACCCTGCGGCGTATTCACCGCGGCCAAAAATCGAATACCCCAATTCGGCAAGTGTTGCGTGGTTCGCACCGGTGAGTATTGACGGCACGGCGCCACGAGACTTGTGAGCGGCGGATTAACCCGGAATGACGAATAATCCCCCGTCTTAGAACCTATCCTAAAAATCAAATAAAACTGCGTAATGGTCCGATAAAAACAATATGGAATAACATGAAGGAGGCATTATGCAGAGTCCATATAAAGTATCGGACGAAATGTGGGAAGTGATAAAACCGTATATTCCCGTTCGTGAAAACCATCATCCGCGCGGGAGAGGGCGGCCGCGAGTCGATGACCGAAAGGTATTCGACGCCATCCTTTTTGTCGCC
>JBMNOP010000007.1:0-183736 GCA_050943135.1 Thermoguttaceae bacterium
CGAGCCTTTGTTGGAAATCCCGCCGCCGCCGGAGCCTGCGGTATTCCCCGAGATCGTGCAGTTGGTCAGGGTCAGCGTGCCGCTGTCGTTGCAAATCCCGCCGCCTTCGCCGGAGCCTGCGGTATTCCCCGCGACCGTGCAGTTGGTCAGGGTCAGCGTGCCGCTGTCGTTGCAAATCCCGCCGCCTTCGCCGGAGCCTGCGGTATTCCCCGCGACCGTGCAGTTGGTCAGGGTCAGCGTGCCGTAGGAGTTGTAAATCCCGCCGCCGGAGCCGGTTGTGGTATTCCCTGTGACCGTGCAGTTGGTCAGGGTCAGCGTGCCGTAGGAGTTGTAAATCCCGCCGCCGGAGCCGGTTGTGGTATTCCCTGTGACCGTGCAGTCGGTCAGGGTCAGCGTGCCGTAGGAGTTGTAAATCCCGCCGCCGTAGACGGTTGTTTCCCCGCCGGTAATCGTTAAACCAAGAAGATCCACCGGATCTTCAACCGTCCCGCCGGTTACATAGAACACCCGACTTCGCCCGGTTCCGTCAATCGTTATTCCGCCGATTTCCGTGGCGTCGATCGTAATCCCCCGGCGGATTTCAAGCCTTGTTCCGCGAAGGGTGATCGTTCCCCCGGCAAGCGCGGCATCGAAGAGAATCGTGTCACCGGCCGCCGCGTAAAGAATCGCCTCACGCAACGAGATAAGACCGTCCGTAACATTGACGATGTCTTGAACGGTCGTGACGACAACAGACGGGGTTTCCGGAATTTTAACAAAAGGGTCTTGGTACTCGTAGGCCCCGATATCAACCGTGGCCTCCGATTTCCAGGAGGCGACGATTCGCAAGTTTCCGACAATATCGGTTTCGGTCGTTACCGCTCCGTTATCGCCGCGGTCGATCGCCCAACTGCTTTCGGTCAGGGAAAGATCGAGTTCGTTGAGGTTGGTCAGGCTTCCCGATTCGAAAACCGGGGCGACGGTAAAACCGGGGTCAAAACCGATGATGTTGTTGCTTTCGGTAAATGTGCCACCGGAATGGTAAATGTCTTTGTCCGAACCGGCATCGTTGAGAGCAACAATGCTGTTGGTCAGAGTCAGCGTGCTACGGTTGTAAATCCCGCCGCCGGAGCCGCTTGCGGTATTCCCCGCGACCGTGCAGTTGGTCAGAGTCAGCGTGCCACTGCTGTTGTAAATCCCGCCGCCGCTGTATCTTGCGGTATTCCCCGCGACCGTGCAGTTGGTCAGAGTCAGCGTGCCACTGCTGTTGTAAATCCCGCCGCTGTATCTTGCGGTATTCCCCGCGACCGTGCAGTTGGTCAGAGTCAGCGTGCCACTGCTGTTGTAAATCCCGCCGCCGGAGTAACTTGCGGTATTCCCCGAGACCGTGCAGTTGGTCAGAGTCAGCGTGCCACTGCTGTTGTAAATCCCGCCGCCGCTGTATCTTGCGGTATTCCCCGCGACCGTGCAGTCGGTGAGGGTCAACATGCCGCTGCTGTTGAAAATCCCGCAGCCGCCGCCGTCGAAGGCAGAGCTACTTGATCTATTTCCCTCGACCGTGCAGTCGGTCAGGGTCAGCGTGCCGATGTTGATAATCCCGCCGCCGCCGGAGTCGGTTGTTTTCCCGCCGGTAATCGTCAAAGCCACAAGATCCACCGGATCTTCAACCGTCCCGCCGGTTACATAGAACACCCGGCTTCGCCCGTTTCCGTCGATCGTTATCCCGCCGATTCCCGTGGCGTCGATCGTGATACCCCGGCGGATTTCAAGCTCTGTTCCGCGAAGGGTGATCGTTCCCCCGGCAAGCGCGGCATCGAAGAGAATCGTGTCACCGGCCGCCGCGCGAAAAATCGCCTCGCGCAGCGAAAGCTGACTGTCGCCCGTGTTCCAAGAGGTCGGGTCTTCCGTTGTGTTCACCACCCACGTTACCGCTTCGGACGGGGCCGGTGCCGGGATAAATTCGGATCCCATGTCTGCTCCTCCGGCCAGAACGGCGAGAAGCGTGCGCTCTTCCAGAGATTCCACACGAAGTTTGCGATCATTCATCATTCGGCTCCTTATAGTAACTGTTACAAATGAAGTTTTTCAAGCTCTCTCCCCACCGCAAACCGATTCCGATTTTCGGAGATCGTCATCCCGGAAAAACCGTTTCGTGCCGTCGGAAGGGGGCCGAACACCCTATAAATCTTATCGAAACGGATCTCCACCTCAACGACCGTTACCGGAAATTCCCAACTTCGTCTTGGGGTAAAAAGGCAAGTTTCGGAACGACCCGTACGCCCCCACCGGAACGTCAATCCCAAACCACTGCCCCGCGCCCGAGACGGGAAGTTCGATCGGAAGGATCGCCCCCCGGCGCGGACATTCTCAAACCCGGTGTCCGACCTTCGCGAACGGGTCGCGCGACGGTGAAAAGTGCGCGACGAAGTCGAATCGATTTTTTCGGTGTGTTTTTGGGCCATCGGTTTCTCGGGTGATTTCAAACGAAACGTCGGTATCTTATTTGTCCGGAAGGTAAACGTAGATTCCGACCATGTCGGCCGGAAGTTCGGGAAGGACTTCCGTCCTCTGCGATTCCCGTAATGCGGAACGGACCCGCACATGGGCCTCTTTTAAGGTTGCGGCCCGCTCGCGGACGAACTCGGCGATTTGGTCTTGTAACACGCCGTATTGGTCGAGGACATCTTCGATGCGGCGCTGCGCGGTTTCGGTCGGAATGTTGCCGGTCGGTTTCGCGCGGAGGAGCTTTTCGACCTCTTCGTCGGGCAACCATTCGGGCCGCGAGGGGGAACCGGCGAACCCGACAATCTGCACCTCTTCGGCTAAAAGGGGCGGGTATTCCCTGTCGCGCCGGGTTTGGATGATCTGGAATCGTTCCCGCAAAAGCAACAGCGTCGTTCTCGTTCCGACGGCGTCGGTGCGGATGACCCCGCACCGGCTCGCAAGCGGTTTTTCGGAAAGGGGGTCGAGCGCGTGATTCTTCACGTATTCCGCCAACTTTTCGGTGAGCTGGTCGGTTCGCGAAACGTAATCGCACCCTTCGGGAACCGGTTGCGAAAACCCGACGTTCCACCGATCGTATTCGGGCAGATAGTCGCGCAGGTTTTCCGGGGCCTCGGTCAGGTCGATCTCGTGGTGGTTCCCGTGTCGGGTGATTTTGGCGTCGCTCGCGCGCAGAACGTTGAGTACGAAGTTTCGGACGTCCTCTTCGGAACCGACCGAGGTTTGGGCATCTTGGATGATCGGACCGATCTCGTCGAGCCTGTTCGCGTAAGCGTCTTGCGCGAACATCGTGCGACTGCGCTTTTCCCACTCCGCGGCATTTTTCCATTCCCGGTCGAGTTCTTCTCTTTTCGATTCGAGAAATTCATCCATTCCGGGAAGGGTCTGGGTCAACGACGCACGGCGCGCGGCCTGTGACCCGCGCCGCAACCGAAGGCCGGAAAAAATCGCTTCGAGCACATCTTTTGCGTTGGCCGGAACCGGCACCGAAACGCCGAGTTCTTTCCTGATGTTTTCATGCTTTCTGATGAGGATTTCCAAAACCAGGCCGTCGATGAAATTGTCTCGCCCGTAAAAGGTCATGACACGAACCTTGGGCGAAGATTGGCCAAAACGGTCGACACGCCCTTCCCGCTGCTCGTGCCGGGTCGGGTTCCAGCTCAGATCGTAGTGAATCACCGCGTTGAAGGAGTGTTGAAGGTTGATCCCTTCCGAAAGACAGTCGGTACAGACGAGGATCCGATTCTCTTTCCGCGACAATTCTTCGATCCGCCGCTCCCGTTCTTCCGGAGGCAGAAGGCCGGAAACCCCGACCACCTCGTAACCTTTGGGAAGTCGTTCCCGAAGCTGTTCGCACAGGTAATCGACGGTCGGGATGAACCGGCAGAAAACGATCGGAAAGAACCCCTCTTTCACCAGACCTTTCAGGTGGTTCACAAGGGTTTTCATCTTGGTATCTTTTTCCCCGTACAGCGATTCCGCCATCTTGGCGAACTCGCGCAACTTCCGGCGTCGGGAATCGGAGATGATCGCGATCCCGTCTTCTTCGGGCCTTTCGGGCGTGGGGATGGACGCGACCCCGTCTTCTTCGGGCTCTTCGGGCGTGCAGTCGGCTCCCATCGGGGTTCCGAAATCCTCTTCGTCGTCGAGGTCGAGGTCGAGGACCATACGGTCCCCCATCTGATCGATGACTTTCGGATCGAGTCCGAGCGCCTGATTCCGTTTGAGGAGCGTCTCTTTGGTCGCTGCCGGGCTCGACGCGAGCGAACGGAGGAGCGAAAGCGCCGACCACCAGCGAACCCGCTGGGTTTGCTCGTTGCCCGAATCGTCGTCGACCATTCCGCGGGTGAAGTCGATCACCTTATCGAAAAGGTCTTTGTACTCGGGGGAAAGGGACCACCCCTCCTCGCGGGTTTCCCGTTCCGGAAAGACGGTCTCGGCGTCGAGGTAACGGCGAATATCGGCCCGCCGCCGCTGGACGAGATGTTTGGCGATTTCGCGGCGGTACTCCTTTTTCCCGTCCCCGCTCAAATCGTCCGGGTAATCCGAAAAGGCGGGGTTCAGGAACCCCAAAAGGGAACGGAACGCGTCCTTTTTGCCGCTGTGCGGGGTCGCGGTAACGAAAATCATGTGCCGGTCCGAGTCTTGGCAGAGCCGGGCAGCCACCTGGTGGCGTTGATGGCGGGCGCCGGCGTAACCGGGCGTGTAACCGGTCGCGTGGGCCTCGTCGATCACCACCAGTTCCGGCGCCGACCGTAAAAATTCGGCGCGCCGCCTGTCCGATTTGATGAAGTCGATCGAAACGACGGTGTACGGATAGACGTCGAAGATCGATTCGCCGCCCCCGCATTCCCGCTCCAACCGACCGGCGGTACGCGTAAGAACCGGTTTGGCGTCCAGATGAAACTTTTCGTGGAGTTCCTCTTCCCACTGTTCCACAAGGTAGGGGGGACATAAAACGCAAAAGCGCCTGATTTCCCCCCGGTCGAGGAGTTCGCGAACGATCAGGGAGGCCTCGACCGTTTTACCGATCCCGACATCGTCGGCGATCAGGAGCCGGACCGGATCCTGTTTCATCGCCAGCAGGAGCGGAACGAGCTGGTAGGGGCGCGGGTCGACGGCGATCCGCCCGAAACACCGAAACGGGCCGGCGGCGCTGCGTAACCCCAACCGCATCGCGTCGCGCAAAAACCCGCACGAGCGATGGTCTCCGATCTGATCGGGTCGCGGAGGGGCAAAGGTCGCGGAAGTAACCTCTTCCATCTCGGTCAGGATTCCGGTCGACTCCTCTTCGGCCCCGTCGATCGGGCGGAGAAGCAAAAGTTCCGAAGTCGAGTCGGGAAGAACGATCCAGTCTCGCCCGCGTACCGAAACGAGGGAACCGGGGCTGAAATTCATCGTTGTTGACATACTTTCTATTTCCCTTTACCGAAAATACCGGGGTTCTTTTTGATTTTCGCTTCCCAGTCCTCCCGGTGGTGGAACCGGAGCACGTCCCACCCTTGGTTGACCACCCGCTCCTCCTTGATTCGATCTTCCCTTTGTTGCGCGGGATCGTCGTGCGGGGGACCGTCGATGTAAACGGCCGTATGGGTCTCGCGATAAATAAAATCGGGTTTCGTTTCGGCGTCGGCGAAAAGGTGTTGCGCGTCGGAGGGAAGGTTGTAATTCCCCGTCTCCAACACGCCGAGCCATTTCCGTTCCAGGGCCGAATCGGTTTTCGATTTCAGGTATTCCAGGTGTTCGCTCCGGCTCCGGGCGCTCGCCGAAACGCGGAGCGTGGCGTCTCGGAGTTTCCGGAGGATGTTATTCGCCAAGTGGCGGTTCAGGAGCAGATGGTCTTGCTGGTTCACGTAGCTCATCAGGCAGTCGTAACACGCCCGGCTGCAATCCTCGTCGGCATGGTCGGCCCTTTGACGGTCGGTCCCGGTCTCGGGGTCGAAATGACAGATTTCCAGGGCCCGACCGATCACTTCCCGAAAGCGTTCGGGGTCGAGGAGATTTTTCAAAACCCCCGCCCCCCCTTCGGAAGATTCGTAAAAGAGGATGCTTCGGCGTTCTTTGGGAGAGGGGAGCGGGTAGGCTGCCAGCTCGCGCTCCTCGACGCCGAATTCCAACTGAATCGCCCGACTCAGCGCCGCCTGCAACGTGGCAAAGACCTCGTTCGGGTAGGCCTGCGCCGGTTCGAAAAGGAGGCAGTTTTTGGTGTCCTGAACGTAGGGGATCACCCGCTTCACGACGGGGGTCAGGTCGGGGTCTTCCTCGGAATTGTCGTTTTGGCTGCTTTCGCTCTTCCATTCGCCGGTCGTCGTGTCGAGAAGAAAACCTTCGCGCCGGCTCTTGCGCAGGCGAAGGTTGATCAGGCAGATCGAGGCGTTGTCGCCGTAGATCAGTCGGCCGAACGGGGTCTCGACCCCGTCTTCGTTGATATCGATTTCGGCTTTTCGACACGAAGGTTTTCCGTCGCGTGTGGCAAACCGAACCGCCGTGCGGATATCGAAGCCGAAACGGAGCCGTTCCTCTTCGTCGCAGTTGATCCGGTTCCGCCTGACGACGGAAACCTTTTGCAGATGAATCAAATCCTCGAGCGGTTCGGCGAGGCCGTTTCCGCAATGTTCGCAAACGTCGTGGATCTCGAATCCCCCGTCTTCGGGCCGGTGCAGATAACCGCACCGGGGACAGAGTTTTATCGATTTTGTGACCAAGGGGTCTTTGGCGTCGCTCATCGGAAGGGCGATCCGCTTGACCGTGTAGGTTGCCCCTTCGTCGTAGACGATGGCGTTCGGCGCGAATTCCTTGATGGCGATGAACCGGGGCCGGGAAAGGTACTCGTCTTTTCCGTTCGTGCGGAATTGCCCGGGAATAAACGCGGTTACCGGAAGGCGCGGGAAATTGTATCCCGGCAGAAACCCTTCCCCGGCAAAATAGCGGTACGGATAGAAATCGCTCTGTTCCGAACCGGAATCGGCGAGCAACAGCTCTTTTTCGGCGCCTGCCTGGTCTCGCAACAGCTTGGCCCGCTCGCGTTCCTTCCTGGTTCGGGCGTGATCCATGAAGATGGAATTTTGGAAACTCACCTGCCTCAACGCGGCGGTGTAAAGGTCTTTCCAGCGTTTGCACGCGGCTTCGAACGTGGCGGGGATCTTGTGAATCGTGTCCGCGATCCAATCTTCGGTGTACCAAGAGGCGCCGCCGCGGAGGTGCGGCTCGATCGATCCGAAGACGCTTTGCGCGCGGCGGCGGGCTTTTTCCTGTAATTTTCTATCGGTCAGGACCTCTTTCACCTGCCCTGTGAGGGGGCAATCGGAATCTTCCCGCTGCGGGTCGAAAGCGTCTAAATCGAGAAGTCCTTTGATGCTTCTGCCCAGACTGAATTTAAGCGGCGCTTCGGTCGCTTCGCTTAACCAAATCGCGTGAAGGTGCGAGCGTATCAGGTCCTCGTTGGTCAGGTCGATCTGCGGCGGCAGGACGGAACCGGAAACCATCAGGTTCGGCCGTTTGAAAAAGTAGTGGTCGTGCGAGTTCGCCGGAGAGCAGTACGACAAGACGAGCGCCGGTTGACCGCTCCGACCGGCGCGGCCGCTCCGCTGCGCGTAATTCGCCGGGGTGGGGGGGATGTTCCGCATGTGGACAACGTCCAGCTCGGAAATATCGATTCCCAGTTCCATCGTCGGCGAGCAGAAGAGGACCGGCAGGTCCCCTTCGCGGAAATCGTTCTCCCGCTCTTCGCGGACGTCGTAAGCGACCTGCGCGGTATGTTCCCCCGCGCGAAAATTGAGCAGCGAAAGGGAGATTGACCGGTAGAATTCGCGGTAAAACCGATTCAGGGGTTCCCCTTCGTCGGAGAGGACCGGCTGACGGACAGGGTCGTAATGCCCGTTCTCGCCGTCTCCCTCTTTCCAGACCAACGAAGAGGTGTCGAGTTGGTAAGTTTCCTCGTCCCGGCCGGCGGGTTTTCGGGAAAGAATCCCGTAACGACAAAGAACCCCGAAAATCTGTTTCAGGATCGTCTCGGTGTCGGCAACTTCGATCTTTTTCGTGTATTCGGGAAACGTCGTTTTGCGGCGAAGATAGAGTCCGACCCCCCCGCGCGGCGAGAGGAAACAGTCGTCGCTGTCATCGAAATCGTTTTTGGCCCGGAGAAAGACCCGTTTGGCGCGGGTCAGTCTTTCCGGCTTCTCCGAGTCGTCGAATCCCCAGGGGGCGCGGAGTGTACTGATACTGTTTCCGTATAACACGGAGAGTTTGTCTTTGTCGAGGGGTGCCGCGTCGATGGCCAGTTCCCGGCGTGTCATGTCCAGAAGGGTTCGGATCACCTTCTCGCGCGTTTCGGGGGTCGCGTCGCGCAGAACGGGATGCGCCCGAGACCATTCGCTCGCGTCGTTCGCGGCCTCAGGAAGCGAAAGGTAGTCGATCTTTAAAAGGCCCGTCTGTTCCAGGTTCGGGACGGTCAGGCGCCAACCGCGTTTCAGGTCGCAGTAGAGCCGGTGCGCCAAAACCCCGCAGACACGCTCTTTGGCGTCGTCGAGTTTATGCCCTTTGACGGTATCTTGGTTTTTTAGGTAGTCTTCGGGCCGCAAACCGAGTTGCCGAAAGACGGCTTGGGAAAGTTCGCCATGTTTCAGGCCCCCGGGCCCGGCCTCTTTGACCGCGTTGTACAGCGCGCCGCGTAACAGACTGACCGCGACGAAATCGTTGAGGTGCCCCGCCTGGAGAGAAGCGTCTTGGCGGTTGTCGGTAAAGCTCAGAAGTTTTTGGGCCTTCTTCTCGGATTCCAGCTCGCGAAGGTTTCGGAAGGTCGAAAGGGCAAGCATCGTCGTCGCGCTGCTCCGCCCCTCGGTCCCCAGACTCCCCAGATGCGCGAAGTCGGATCGGGTGCTGCGGTGGTGCATGGCCGAAAACGTGGCGTTGCACTGCGGACAGAATCGGAAAGGAGACCGCAAATAACACATGTCGATCCCGTCTTCCGCCTCGTCGACCAGATCGCCCATAAGGGAGACCTTGCAATATCGGGGAAGGTCGCCCCTGCGGTCGCCGCGGATCTTATTGTTTTCGTCTTTCCAGTCGTCGGGGATCAGGTCGATCACCTCGCTTTCCTCTTTCGGCCACGGTTTTTCCGCGTTGCCGTACAGGTAGCCGGGTTCCCCTTCGGATTCCGGGTCGACGGCGTTAAAATCGCGCGGGTCAAACCTGCGAATCCGGCCGCTTCCCGAATCTTTGTTCGCGGTAACCGAGTAATATTCCTGCCCGCAACTCCGGCAAAACACCAACGGAAAAAGCCTGCGCTCTACCCCGCCTTTTACGATGGTCAGTTGCTTTTCCATATAGATTTCGCGTTCCGGCCCCAGTTCGGCGGTCACGTAAACCGTGTCGCCCCGACTGATAAACTGGTGCAACCGAAACGCGAAAAACGGTTGGCCGTTATCGGGCCTTTCGCACTGGTTCCCGGCCAGAAAGATCTCTTCGATCGCCTTACGGCATTCGCCGACCTGAAGCCCCGTGACATCGGCCAGTTTTTGCGCGGCGCCGTTCCTGCCGGAAATCCGTTGCGGTTTCTGCCGGACAAGAATTTCGGAATCTCCTTCGGCGGCGATGCCGAACGTCGATTCGATCCACGAGGCGAAAAAACTCCCCCGAAAAGCTTCATAGACGCTCGCGGCTTTCCGCTTCTCCAGGAAAGGAGCGGCGTCTTCGGCGATCGGGTTGTCGGCAAAGAGTTTCACCTCTTCGGTCAGTTTCCGGACCGCTTCGGCGTCGGCCTGCCCGCTAAACACTTCGGTATCGCGCCGCAAGGTTTCGTTGATGATATCTTGCGGACTGATCTCGGCCCCGAAGAGGAGCGAACCGGTCTCGGCGATCCGGCGCGATTGTTCTTCCCGGGATTTTCCGGCGGCCAGGGTCGCCGATGTTCCGACACAGACGATCGAGTCGCTCCCGCTCGCCTCGCGGGTTCGGCGTACCAGAAGCGCGACATCGGCCCCCTGCCGGCCCCGGTAAGAGTGAAGTTCGTCCAGAACCAGGAACCGGAGGTTGGTCATGTTGCGGACAAGATCGACCTCGTCCGGCCGGGTGAGGATCAGCTCCAACATCACGTAGTTCGTCAGCAGGATGTCGGGCGGGTTCTTCTGAATCTCGGCTTTCTCTTCTTTCGTCTCCTGACCGGTATACCTTCTGAACGTCACCGGAGGGGTTCCCCCCCCCTCCCGCGGCTCGTCCGGGATATATTTTTTCAGTTCTTCGAGCTGGCTGTTCGCCAGGGCGTTCATCGGGTAGACGATGATCGCCTTGATCCCCTCCCCGCTCCCCGTTCTCAAGATGTGGTCGACGATCGGGACAATGTAGCAGAGGCTCTTGCCGCTGCCCGTCCCGGTGGTCAGGATATAATGTTTCCCTTCCGAAGCCTTGCGGATCGCCTCTTCCTGGTGACGGTAAAGCGTCATCGGGACGGGGTTGCCCTCTTTTTTGTTGAGGCGAAAAATTTCGGAACAACCGGGATGAAGCAGCCCCTCGTTCACGCACCGGTCGATCGAACCGCCCGCTTCAAAGGAGGGATTGAGCTGGACAATCGGTTCGGGCCAAAGGAGCCCGTCTTCCAAACCTTTTTGGACCTTGTCGTCGATTTTCGGGTCACGAATCTTGATGTACCCTTTGACAAAGGACGAATAATCGTCGATGATCTTGTTACGAAGTTCGAAAATGTCCATAGAAACCACCCCTTGGAAAATGGCCCGGAACCCTTCCTGAAAACGCCTCTTCCGCCGGCTTCGTTCCCCCCGACCCGTTCCCCGAACCGGAGGCTCCCCCGCGGGATAAACGCCAGAGGCATCGTTTTGCCGGAACCCAAGCGACCGACGATGACCGAAACTTCTCGGAACCCCGCCCTTTCAGTCAACCTTTGTCATAGGTCTATTAAAATAGGTCACCCTTTATTTTGCAAGGGGCCAATCGATTTTTTACGCGAATCTCCCTTGTTTTCGGGGGCGAAAAAGATCGGCGCCCCGGCAACGGCCGACGAAGGTTTCCCGCCCAAACAGGCGCCCCTGTTTTCGCTATAGATTTTACGGGACGGGGCGCGGTTCGTTTTCTTCGGTTTCTTCTTGTCGTTAAAGGGGGTCTTGATGTCGAAACTTATTCTTTCGGCCGAGGCGGCTCGGCGGATCGTCGAATCGGGGTCGGTCGCGGAACTCTGCGATCTGCAGCGGGTCGCGCCGCCGGTCCGGGGGCCGGTTCCGCGGGAAGGTTGGGAGTGTCGGTTCACCAACGAAGGGCGATGGCGGCTCGAACCGGGAGAAATGGTCGGTGTCATCGGGATGGTCGATGCCGAACTGCCGAGCGGCGAGGCGATCGAAACGTGGCGGTCGGAAGGGTTGCGCCTGCGGGCAAAACGGATCGGGAACATCGACGACGCCAATTCCGCCTGGCTGGTCCGCGGGGTCGCCCTCGACGAAATCGCGCCGGGCGAAACGGGGCGCGGGGTCGCGCCCGGCGCCTTCATGGCCCTCGTTTGGCGCGACCCGGCCGTGATCGACGAGGGGCGACGTTTCCTAACCCGCGCCGACTGGAAAACGGTTACCCGGACCGATCCCGACGGCGTGAGCCGGAAAACACGTCGCCTGACCTTCGTGAAATATCCGGGCGACTATACCGTGGTCGATGCCGCCGTGCCCGACGAAGAGGACTGCGTCTTCGGTCTGATCACCCCTGCCCTGCCCGGCCCGTTCGTCGACGAAATCGCGTCGGTCGACCCGGCGGCCGGAACCGCCCTCCTTTCGTGCGGGGTCGCCGCCGCGTCGCCGCTGCGCGGCCTGACCGCCTCGGATGTCGGCCGGCAGGTCCTGCTGACGCGCGATACCGTAACACGCGCCTGGTACATCCTGGTGGCCGACGGAACGTAAGGTCGCGCACACGGAACAGCTCGCCTGTTCGGCGCGCGCCCGGTAAGGAAAGAGCCTTCCCCCCTCAACCGTTTGAGGGGGGAAGGCTCTTTTTTTGGATCGGGCGAACTCCTTTTCCCCTCGGGGATCGAACTACCGAAAGGAGACGTCGGTCGGTGCCGGCACGCCAAAAAAAACAGACGGTTTCACCGGCAAGCCCCCGGCAACCAAAAAAAACCGAAACCGAGTTTTACCCGCGACCGACTGCGGCAAAACCAGAGAGCGCCGAAAAAGCGAATCGGCGCGGGTTACCGATGCCGTCCGTGCGTTCCACGGAAATTCCGGAAAGCGATGGGGCATGTCTCGGGTGAAATCGGTAAAAAAACAGAAAAATTTTTGATATCCACCCATTAAATCCGTTGCGAAATTTGGCAACCTGTGGTAACATCACGGCGGAGAACACCCCTGCTGGGTTTTTGACATGAAAAAATTTTCTTGAGAACTGTTTCACTTTGACCGTATCGCCCACGTTTCTGTTTTTTCCGGGGGTGAATCGGCCACGCGAAGACCGTCTGTCGGCATCTCTTCCGTTTAGGGAACAGGCCGAACGGTCTTTTGATTATTGTTGTTTTATTTTATTTTGTTTTGTTTTCGATCGGAGTTGTTTTGATCATGAAAAAGCTTCTGTCTCGTTCTTTACGGCTTGAAAATTTGGAAAACCGTATCCTTTTGGCCGTGATCGCGGGGGCCGATCCTGCCATGACCGCCGCGCCGCAACCCACGTCGTCATCGTATCTCGTAACAACGCTCGCCGATACGGTCGACGCCTCCGACGGTGCCATGTCGCTCCGCGAGGCGATCATCGCCGCAGTCACCGGCGACACCATCACGTTCGCAAGCAGCCTTGCCGGGGGAACGATCACCCTTTCCGGCGCCGCGCTTACGATCACCGGCGGAATCACCATCGATGCCACGGGCATCGCGGGTGCCGGCGGAATCACGATCGACGGAAACAACGCCAGCCGCATCTTCTTTATCGACGGGGGATCGGCGACCAATCCGGTCGTCCTGAACCATCTGAAGATCACGGGGGGGTATGCCAGCGGTTCCGGAGGGGCAATTCGTGTCAGCACGGGGAGACATCTCACGCTCATCGACTGTGCCATAACGGGTAATGTTGCCCTCAGTGAAGCCGGGGGGGTCTATAACGACGGAACAATCAATCTCTACGGCTGTACCATCGCGGGCAACACATGCCAGAGCGGCACCGGCGGAGTTTACAGTACCAATATCGCGTACCTCTACAACACGATCATTGCGGAAAACTTTGGTAACCAAGGCTCCGGACAAGATTATGCCTGTGGGAGCAAGGGCAAAAGCTACGCTTACTATACGCTTTCTTCCTGCCACAAATGGACAACGCAGCAAGGGTGCATTCTATACAACGGGGGGATCCTCTTTACCAATGCGGCCGGGGGCGATTATACCCTGGCGCCGCAATCGCTGGCGATCGACCAAGGAGACAACACCTACGCCACATGGGCAACCGACCTGGCGGGGAATCCGCGTATTTCCAGTCTCGTCGTCGATATCGGGGCGTACGAATACCAGTTTCCCGTCGTCCCGGGGGTAACCGTCACCGGTTATACCGGGGAATACGACGGCGCCCTGCACGGGGTCACGGTCAACGGAACCCAATCGGGCGACGTCGTTCGATACAGCACCGACGGCGGCCAGACCTACAGTGCGACCGCCCCCACCATCCTCTTTGGCAGCCAGACCGTTCACGTCAAGGTCAGCCGTGCCAACTACAGCGACTGGATCGGCTCGGCCGACATCACCATCACTCAGAAACAGTTGACCGTGACCGGAACCACGGTTTCCGGCAAAACGTACGACGGCACGACGGGCGCCGCCATCACCCTCGGGACGGTCAACGGAGCGATTGCCACCGACGACGTGACCGTCACCCCCTCGGGGGCGTTCCCAAGCGCCAACGTCGGCGATTACGGAGTGACCGTCACCTACACGATCTCCGGCGCCCAGGCCGGTTACTACCTGGCACCGGTGCCCGATACCTGTGCCGCGTCGATTACCCCGGCCGGCATCGCGGGGGTGACCGTCACCGGTTATACCGGGACGTACGACGGCGCTCCGCACGGGGTCACGGTCAGCGGCACCCAATCGGGCGACACGATCTTTTACAGCACCGACGGCGGTCAGACCTACAGCACGACCCCGTCCGAATTTTTTGTCGGTAACAGAACCGTTCATGTCAAGGTCAGCCGTGCCAACCACAGCGACTGGCTGGGCGCGGCGAACGTTAACATCGCCCGGAAACAGTTGACCGTAACCGGAACCACGGTGGCCGATAAAGTATACGACGGCACGACCAATGCCCCCGTGACCATCGGGGCGGTCTCCGGCCGGCTCGGCACCGACGACGTAACCGTGACCGCCTCGGGCGCGTTCGCCAGCGCCAATGTCGGAACCCATACCGTTACCGTCACCTACGCGCTTACCGGCGCCGCTGCCGCCTATTACATCGCCCCGGCCACCGAGACGTTCACCGCGTCGATCACCAAGGCCGACCCGGCGCCCGACGCCTATACCGTCACCGGTTATACCGGAGCATACGACGGCGCCCTGCACGGGGTCACGGTCAACGGAACCCAATCGGGCGATACGGTTCAATACAGCGCCGACGGCGTCACCTACAGTACAACCCCGGTAACAATCCTCTTCGGTACCCAACACGTCTACGTCAAGGTCAGCCGTGCCAACTACAACGACTGGACCGGCTCGGCCGACATCAACATCACCCAAAAACAGTTGACCGTGACCGGAACCACGGTTACCGGCAAAACATACGACGGTACGACGGGTGCCGCCATCGTTCTCGGGACGGTCGACGGGGCGATCGGCACCGACGACGTAACCGTGACCCCCTCGGGTGCGTTCCCAAGCGCCGATGTCGGCGATTACCAGGTGACCGTCACCTACGCGCTCTCCGGCGCCGCTTCCGGTTACTACCTGGCTCCGGTGGCCGATACCTGTGCCGCGTCGATTACTCCGGCCGACATCACGGGGGTAACCGTCACCGGCTATACCGGGACGTACGACGGCGTCGCGCATGGGGTCACGGTCAGCGGCACACAGCCCGGCGATACGATCACTTACAGTTACAATGTGGGCGGCGGCCTGACCTCCGGCACAACCCCGCCCACATTCCTTGTCGGCAGCGCGACCGTCTTCGTCCAGGTCAGCCGTGCGAACCATAACGACTGGTTTGGCGCGGCGAACGTTAACATCGCCCGGAAACAGTTGACCGTAACCGGAACCACGGTGGCCGATAAAGTATACGACGGCACGACCAGTGCTCCCGTTACCATCGGGACGGTCGCCGGCCGGCTCGGCACCGACGATGTGAACGTGACCGCCACGGGCGCGTTCGCCAGCGCCAATGTCGGAACCCATACCGTCACCGTCACCTACACGCTTACCGGCGCCGATGCCGATTACTACATCGCCCCGGCCACCGAGACGTTCACCGCGTCGATCACCAAGGCCGACCCGGCGCCCGACGCCTACACGCTGGCCGGTTACATCGGGACCTACGACGGCGCCAAGCACGGGATCACGATCACCGGCACAGAGCCCGGCGATACGGTTCAATACAGCACCGACGGCGGTCTGACTTATAGCGGAACCGTCCCCGAATTCTTCGTCGGAAACAAGACGGTTCACGTCAAGATCAGCCGCCCCAACTACAACGACTGGACCGGCTCGGCGGATATCGACATCGCCCAAAAACAGTTGACCATTACCGGAACCTCGGTTGTCAGCAAAACGTACGACGGTACGACGAGCGCCGCCATTGCTCTCGGGACAGTCTCCGGGATCATTGTCGGCGACGACGTGACCGTGACCCCTTCGGGGGCGTTCCCAAGCGCCGATGTCGGCGATTACCAGGTGGCCGTCACTTACGGGCTTACCGGCGCCGCCGCCCAATACTACCTGGCTCCGGCGGCCGATACCTGTGCCGCGTCGATCACCCCGGCCGGTATCACGGGGATAACCGTCACCGGTTATACCGGAACGTACGACGGCGCTCCGCACGGGATCACGATCACCGGCACACAGCCCGGCGATGCGATCCTTTACAGCACCGACGGCGGCCAGACCTCCAGCGCAACCCCGCCCGAATTCTTTGTCGGTAACGTAACCGTTCGCGTCAAGGTCAGCCGTGCCAACCACAACGACTGGTTTGGCGCGGCAGACGTTAACATCGCCCGGAAACAGTTGACCGTTACCGGAACCACGGTCGCCGATAAAGTCTACGACGGCACGACCCATGCGACTGTTAACCTGGGGGCGGTCTCCGGCCGGCTCGGCACCGACGACGTGAACGTGACCGCCACGGGCGCGTTCGCCAGCGCCAACGTCGGAACACACACCGTTACCGTCACCTATGCGCTTACCGGCGCCGATGCCAATTACTACATCGCGCCGGCCTCCGAGACGTTCACCGCGTCGATCACCAAGGCCGACCCGGCGCCCGATGCCTACACGCTGGCCGGTTACACCGGGACCTACGACGGCGCCAAGCACGGAATCACGGTCACCGGCACAGAGCCCGGCGACACGATCCTTTACAGCACCGACGGCGTTACCTACAGCGGGATCGCCCCCGAACTTTTTGTCGGTAGCGCGACCGTCTACGTGAAGATCAGCCGCCCCAACTACAACGACTGGACCGGCTCGGCGGATATCAATATCACTCCGAAACAGTTGACTGTCAGCGGAACCACGGTTGCCAACAAAACGTACGACGGCACGACAGGCGCCGTGATC
The DNA here is from genome assembly GCA_050943135.1 of Thermoguttaceae bacterium. Lineage (GTDB taxonomy): Bacteria > Planctomycetota > Planctomycetia > Pirellulales > Thermoguttaceae > RUG695. Next base: position 16,710 of record JBMNOP010000007.1, read on the forward strand.
ACCCTCGGGGCGGTCGACGGCGTGATCGGCACCGACGCGGTGACCGTGACCCCCTCGGGCGCGTTCCCAAGCGCTAATGTCGGCGATTACCAAGTCGCCGTCACCTACGCGCTTTCCGGCGCCGAGGCCCAATACTACCTGGCCCCGGCCGACGATACCTGTGCCGCGTCGATTACCGCGGCCAACATTACGGGGGTGACCCTCACCGGTTACGCCGGGACGTACGACGGTGATGAGCACGGAATCACGGTCAACGGCACAGAGCCCGGCGATGCGGTCCTTTACAGTACCAACGGAGGCCAGACCTACAGCGCGACCGCCCCCCAACTTACCGTCGGTAGCGCAACCGTTCACGTTAAGGTCAGCCGCGCCAACCACAACGACTGGCTGGGCGTGGCGAACATTAACATCGCCCGGATGCAGTTGACCGTCAGCGGAACCACGGTGGCCGACAAAGTCTACGACGGCACGACCCACGCGACCGTTACCCGTGGGACGGTCGACGGAATCATTGCCGGCGACGCGGTGACCGTGACCGCCGCAGGCGCGTTCCCAAGTGCCAATGCCGGAACCCATACCGTTACCGTCACCTACACGCTTTCCGGCCCCGACGCCAAATACTACGTCGCGCCGGCCTCCGAGACGTTCACCGCGTCGATTGCCAAGGCCGACCCAGCGCCCGACACCTACACGCTGACCGGTTATACCGAGACATACGACGGCGCCAATCACGGGATCACGGTCACCGGCCTGGTGCCCGGCGATACGGCTTACTACAGCACCAACGGCGTCGACTACGGTTTGGCCGCCCCCGAACGCTCTTTCGGCAGCGTAACCGTTTACGTCAAGATCAGCCGCCCCAACTACAACGACTGGACCGGCTCGGCGGATATCAACATCACTCCGAAACAGTTGACCGTCAGCGGAACCATGGTTGCCAGCAAGGTGTACGACGGCACGACCGACGCCGCGATTACCCTCGGATCGGTCGAAGGGATCATTGCCGGCGACGATCTGACCGTGACCCCCTCGGGCGCGTTTTCGAGCGCCGATGTCGGCGATTACCAAGTCGCCGTCACCTACGGGCTTTCCGGCGCCGATACCGAATACTACCTGGCTCCGGTGGATGATACCTGCGCCGCGTCGATTGCCCCGGCCACCATCGAGGGGGTGACCCTCACCGGTTATACCGGGACGTACAACGGCGCTGAGCATGGGATCACCATCACCGGCACAAAACCCGGCGACACGATCCTTTACAGCACCAACGGCGGCGACTACAGCGCGACCGCCCCCCAACTCTTTGTCGGTAGCGCGACCGTCTCTGTCAAGGTCAGCCGTGCCAACCACAACGACTGGACCGGCTCGGCGAATATCAACATCGCTCGGAAACAGTTGACCGTGACCGGAACCTCGGTCGCCGACAAAGTCTATGACGGCACGACCACGGCCGCGATTACCCTCGGAGCGGTCGTCGGGATCATTGACGGCGATGCGGTGACGGTGACCCCCTCGGGTGCGTTCCCTGCCTCTGATGTCGGCGATTACCAAGTGGCCGTCACCTACGCGCTTTCCGGCCCCGATGCCGGTTACTACCTGGCCCCGGCGAATGATCTCTGTGCCGCGTCGATCGTCAAGGCCGACCCGGCGCCCGACACCTACACGCTGACCGATTATACGGGAGTCTACGACGGCGCCAAACACGGGATCACGGTTACCGGCACAGAGCCCGGCGACATGGTCGTTTACAGCACCGACGGTGGTCAGACCTACAGCGGGACCGCCCCCCAACTCTTTGTCGGCAGCCAGACCGTCCACGTTAGGATCGGTCGGGCCAACTACAACGACTGGTTCGGCTCGGCCGCGATCGACATCGCTCGGAAGCAGTTGACCGTCAGCGGAACCACGGTCGCCGACAAAGTCTACGACGGCAAGACCACGGCCGCGATTACCCTCGGAACGGTCAACGGGATCGTTGCCGGCGACAACGTGACCGTGACCCCCTCGGGCGCGTTTTCAAGCGCCGATGTCGGCGATTACCAGGTGACCGTCGCCTACGCGATTACCGGTGACGATTACTACCTGGCTCCGGTGGATGATACCTGCGCCGCGTCGATTACCCCGGCCAATATCACGGGAGTGACCATCACCGGTTACACCGGGACGTACAACGGCGCCGCACACGGGGTCACGCTCACCGGCACAAAATCCGGCGACACAATCCTTTACAGCACCGACGGCGGTCAGACTTACAGTGCGACCGCTCCCGAATTTTTTGTCGGTGGCACGACCGTTCACGTCAAAATCAGCCGTGCCAACCACAACGACTGGACCGGCTCGGCGAATATCAACATCGCTCGGAAACAGTTGACCGTCAGCGGAACCACGGTCGCCGATAAGGAGTACGACGGTACGACGGCCGCCACCATTACCCTCGGGCCGGTCACCGGGATCATTGCCGGCGACGACGTGACCGTTACCCCCTCGGGCGCGTTTTCAAGTCCCAATGTCGGCGATTACCAGGGCCCGGTTTCTTACGCGCTTTCCGGCGCTGATATCGGTTACTACTTTACCCCGGCCTACGACGTCTGTAACGCGTCGATTACCGAGGCCGACCCGGCGCCCGACGCCTACACGCTGACCGGTTATACGGGAATCTACGATGGCACCAAGCACGGGGTCACGCTTACCGGCATAGAGCCCGGCGACCAGGTCGCTTACAGCACCGACGGTGGTCAGACCTACAGCGCGACCCCTCCCCAAATCTTCGTTGGTAACCAGACCGTTCTGGTCCGGGTCGCCCGGGCCAACTACACCGACTGGTCCGGCACGGCCATGATCGATATCGCCCGGAGGCCGTTGACCGTAACCGGAACCACGGTCGCCGATAAAGAATACGACGGCACGACTTACGCAGCGATTACCCTCGGGACGGTCAACGGGATCGTTGCCGGCGACAATATCACCGTGACCCCTTCGGGCGCGTTTTCGAGCGCCAATGTCGGCGATTACCAGGTGACCGTCACCTACGCGATTACCGGTACCGATTACTACCTGGCTCCGGCCGACGATACCTGCGCCGCGTCGATTACCCCGGCCGACCCGGGGACCGACCTCTACAAGCTGACCGGTTATACCGGGGTCTACGACGGCGTCGCGCACGGAATCATCATCACGGGACTGGAGGCGGGCGATACGGTCCAATACAGTACCGACGGCATCCACTACGACGCGAACGCGCCCACACTGCTTGTCGGCAGCGCGACCGTCTACGTGATCATCAGCCGTCCCAACTACGGCGACTGGACCGGTTCGGCGGATATCAACATCGCTCCGAAACAGTTGACCATTACCGGGACCAAGGTTGCCAATAAAGAGTACGACGGTACAACCAGCGCCACCGTCACCCTCGGGACGCTCTCCGGGATCGTTGGCGATGACGACGTGACCGTCACCGGATCGAGCGCTTTCCCTGCCTCCGACGTCGGCGATTACCAAGTGACCGTCACCTACGCGATTTCCGGTCCTGATGTCGGTTACTACCTGGCCCCGGCGAGCGGTTTCTGTACCGCGTCGATCACCGAGGCTCCCCCGGCACCCGACACCTACACGCTGACCGGTTATACGGGAATCTACGACGGCACCAAGCACGGGGTCACCATCGAAGGATTAGAGCCCGGCGACATGGTCGTTTACAGCACCGACGGTGGCCAGCACCAAAGCCCGACCCCCCCCCAACTCTTTGTCGGCAGCGCGACCGTTCTGGTCCGGATCAGCCGGCCCAACTACACCGACTGGTCCGGCACGGCCATAATCGATATCGCCCGGAAACCGTTGACCGTGACCGGAACCACGGTCGCCGATAAAGTCTACGACGGCACAACCGGTGCCACGATTGCCCTCGGGACAATCCACGGGATTGTTGCCGGCGACAGCGTGACCGTGACCCCCTCGGGCGCATTTTCAAGCGCCGATGTCGGCGATTACCAGGTGGCCGTCACCTACGCGGTTACCGGTACCGATTATTACCTGGCACCGGCCGACGATACCTGCGCCGCGTCGATTACCAAGGCCAACCCGGCGCCCAGCACCTACGCGCTGACCGGTTACAGCGGAGTCTACGACGGCATCGCACACGGGATCACTATCTCGGGGTTAGAGTCGGGCGATACGGTCCGGTACAGCACCGACGGTATCCACTACGTCACGCACGCGCCCACACTGCTCGTCGGCAGCGCGACTGTTTACGTCAAGATCAGCCGTGCCAACTACAACGACTGGACCGGTTCGGCGGATATCGACATCGCTCGGAAACAGCTGACCGTTGCCGGAACCAAGGCTAACACCAAAGAGTACGACGGCACGACCAGCGCCACCGTCACCCTCGGGAAGGTCGACGGGATTGTTCCCGGCGACGATGTGACCGTGACCCCCTCGGGTGCGTTCCCTGCCTCTGATGTCGGCGATTACCAAGTGACCGTCACCTACGGGCTTACCGGCGCTGACATCGATTACTACCTTGCCCCGACCAATTGTTTCTGTACCGCGTCGATCGTCGAGGCTCCCCCGGCGCCCGACACCTACACCCTGACAGGTTATACGGGAACCTACGACGGTTCGAAACACGGGGTTACCATCGAAGGATTGGAGCCCGGCGACCAGATCGGTTACAGCATCGACGGCGGCCAGACTTATAGCGCGACCGCCCCCAAACTCTTTGTCGGCGACCAGACCGTTCTGGTCCGGATCGCCCGGCCCAACTACACCGACTGGTCCGGCACGGCAGATATCAGCATCGCCCGGAAACAGTTGACCGTCGGCGGGACCACGGTCGCCGATAAGGAATACGACGGCACGACCGATGCCACCATCATCCTCGGGGCGGTCCACGGGATTGTTGCCGGCGACCACGTGATCGTGACCCCCTCGGGCGTGTTCCCAAGCGCCGATGTCGGTGATTACAACGTGAGCGTTAACTACACGTTTACCGGTTCCGATTACTACCTGGCTCCGGCCGCCGATACCTGTGCCGCGTCGATTACCAAGGCCGGTATCACGGGAGTGACCGTCACCGGTTACAACGGAACATACGACGGTGCCGCGCACGGAATCACGGTCACCGGCACGAAGCCCGGCGACACGATCCTTTACAGCACCGACGGCGTCAACTACGGTGAGGCCGCTCCCGAAATCCTTGTCGGCAGCGAGACCGTTCGCGTCAAGGTCAGCCGCGCCAACCACAACGACTGGACCGGCTCGGCAGACATCAACATCGCTAGGAAACAGTTGACCGTGACCGGAACCAAGGTGGCCAATAAACAGTACGACGGAACGACCAATGCCACCGTCACCCTCGGGACGGTCGACGGGATTCTTGGCGATGACGATGTAACCGTGACCCCCTCGGGCGCGTTCCCCGCATCCGATGTCGACGATTACCAAGTGACCGTCACCTACGGGCTTTCCGGCGCCGATGCCGGTTACTACCTGGCCCCGATCCATTGTTTCTGTACCGCGTCGATTACCGAGGCTCCCCTGGCGCCCGAAACCTTCACCCTGACCGGTTATACGGGGACCTACGACGGCGCCAAGCACGGGGTCACCATCGAAGGATTGGAGCCCGGCGACATGGTCGTTTACAGTACCGACGGCGGTCAGACCCAAAGCCCGAACGCCCCCGAACTCTTCGTCGGTAGCGCGACCGTTCTGGTCCGGATCGCCCGGCCCAACTACGCCGACTGGTCCGGCACGGCGGATATCGACATCGCCCGGAAACAGTTGACCGTGACCGAGACGACGGTTGCCGATAAGGTTTACGACGGCACGACCGACGCCGCCATCACCCTCGGGACGGTCCACGGGATTGTGGCCGGCGACAACGTGACCGTGACCCCCTCGGGCGCGTTTTCAAGCGCCGATGTCGGCGATTACCAGGTGGCCGTCACCTACGCGATCACCGGTTCCGACTACTACCTGGCCCCGGCGGCCGATACCTGCGCCGCGTCGATTACGGCGGCCGCTATCGAAGGGGTGACCCTGACCGGTTACACCGGGACGTACGACGGCGCCGCGCACACCATTACCGTCGACGGGGCCTCGGCAACCGACACGATCCTTTACAGTACCGACGGGGTCAACTACAGCGAGGACGCCCCGGAATTCTTTGTCGGCAGCGAGACCGTTTACGTCAAGATCAGTCGTGCCAACCACAACGACTGGACCGGTTCGGCCGACATCAACATCGCCCGGAAGCAGTTGACCGTGACCGGAACCTCGGTCGCCAGTAAAGTTTATGACGGCACGACCGACGCCGCCATCACCCTCGGAACGGTCGCCGGGATTCTTGTCGGCGACGACGTGAGCGTGACCCCCTCGGGCGCGTTCCCAAGCGCTAACGTCGACGTTTACGACGTGGCCGTTACCTACGCGCTTACCGGCGCCGAGTCCGAATACTACCTGGCTCCGGCCGCCGACACCTGTAATGCGTCGATTACCCCGGCCACCATCGAAGGGGTGACCGTCACCGATTATACCGGGGCATACGATGGCGCCGCGCACGGGGTCACGCTCACCGGTACGCTACCCGACGACGTCGTCTTTTACAGCACCGACGGCGAGTTCTACAGCAAGACCGTCCCCCAACTCTTGATCGGCAGCGAGACCGTCTACGTCAGGGTCGGCCGTGTCAACCACGTTACCTGGTCCGGCTTGGCGACGATCGATATCGCTCCGAAACAGTTGACCGTGACCGGAACCACGGTTGCCGATAAACCGTACGACGGCACGACCGATGCCGACGTTACCCTCGGGACGGTCGAAGGCGTACTCGGCACCGACGACGTGACCGTTGCCGCGACGGGGACCTTTGCCGGGTCCGATTACGGGGAACACACCGTGACCGTCACCTACATGCTGTCCGGCGCCGATGCCGGTTACTACGCCGTGCCGGCGTCCGAGACGTTCACCGCTCGAATCCTCCGGCCGCTCGACGCGCCGACGATTCTGACCGGAGACCCCGGGGTTTACGTCTCTTACGGCGCGAACCGGCACCGGCTCCTCTGGACCGCGATCGAGAACGCCTCGGCCTACGAACTGACGTACAGCGCCGACGGCGGAGGCACCTGGAGCAGCGTCACGTCCGGGACGACAAGCGGAATTGTTCGCGGTCTCTCCTACGGAGACGATATGGTTTATCGTGTCCGCGCGCTGGGGACCGGGGCCTACTGCGATTCCGACTGGAGTGTCACGCGGACGTTCAACGTCTGCCCGATGGACGTCGATAACGACGGCGACATCGGCCCGACCGACCTGGCCCTCGTGCTCAACCTCTGGCTGAAGAGTGAGGACGATGCTGAATACCGCCACTACTGCGATATCGACGGCGACGGCGACATCGGCCCGACCGACCGTGTTTTCCTGAAGAACAACTGGTTGGGCGAATCGGGGAGTGCCGACCTCTTTTATCCCCGTCCTCTACCCGCAGCCGCGGACACCGTCTTCGACGAGTTCGGCTCGGTCGACTTGGAGGTCGATTTCGACTTCTTCTGAACCTGAGGTTCCGACCGACTCCTGACAAAAAAGCCTTCCCCTTCTTTTGACGGAAAGGGAAGGCTTTTTCTTGGGTGTGCGGGCGGGGCGAACCTGTTCATTCCGGCATCGGTTCGCCATAACCCTGTTCGGCCTCGAGCTGTTTGGTGTTGTCTTCGTAGGTCGGCAAGACACCGGGCAGCGACTTGTTCAGAAGCCGGTAGAGCGCCTCACGGCTGAGGATACGGTACTTTTCGTTTTGCGCGATGAACTGACTCACGGTCTGCAGTTGCAGTTCGGTAACGACGTACGAGGTATCGGCCTCGAACGTGATGCGATCCATCGCCTCGGTTCGGGTCGCACCGGCCCAGATTCCGGCGAAAACGAGTTGCTCTTCGATGGCCCGCGCCCCGGTCCGGTCGATGGCGGCCACGGCGGCGGTACCGGTCGAAGTGCGCAATTTGATGGCTTCGGCGGAACTGTTCGCGCCCGCCCCTTCGAGCAGGTCGCGAACCGAAGTATAGCGGAGCGCACCTTTCGTAAAATCTTTGGCGGCGCGCAGTTCGGCCAGGCCGCGACCGGAAGTTTCGAGCAGACTTGCCGTGATCGGTAACCCGCCGCGCGAGGTCGGCCAGATCACGCCCCCCAGCGCAATGTTCGGGTCGGGTCGGTCGGCGTTGGCAACCACCAGGGTCGGAGAGGCATGGTTTTGGAGCGCGGTTTTGTAGAACGAGTCGATCTGGTAGTTGGCAACCGCCAGGTGCGCCACGTCGAGGTACGGAGGGTCTTCCCACGCGTCGAATCCGAGATGGTTCACGTTGCAGACCGTAAACGGAATGAACGGGAGCCGCCGCCCGCGGAACATCGGGTAACGGGTCGAGCCGCGCGGCGGGCGGCGCAGGTCGAAATCGAGCCAACGTGTTTCCGGTTCGTCGTCGAGAACCGCCTGGTAGAATTCGCCGTTGGCATCGAGCCCCAAAACGCGGTAGCGCGATTTCAGTTCCCATTCTTTTCGGGTGCGATCGAAACCGCGGGCCGACTCGTCGAGCAGGATCCATTCCGGGGTGTTCGGCCGTTCGGGGGAAAAGAGGGTCGTCTCTCCGTCGAGGATGGCGGGCGCGGGATATTCGCTGATCGAAAACTGCCCGTTGGCGCCGTCCGGCCCGCAAAGAATGTCGAGCAGCAGGCCATACCTTCCTTCGAGAACCTGGGCGAAGTTGAGCCGATGTTTCAGACCGGCCAGGCCGTCGTTGGAACGGTTCCCGTACCAGCGGATGTTGCGTACCTCCGGGGGCGACTCGCTGTCGGAAACCGTTCCGAATTTCACGGTAGGCGGGTTCTTCTGCATGAATCCGGCAACGTCGTTGATGATCGGGCGGAAGAAGTTTTCGTAACTGGCCGAGGCGCGCCTGATCTCGTAGTGCCGCGAACGACCGAGCGCCCGCGCTTCGGCGACCTCTTGTTTTGTCATCGGCAGGTATTCCAAACTCCGCTCCCCCTGCTTGATCGCTTCGGTCCCCTCGTAGGCGTCGTGGGCGAACTGCCATTTCGGCGCGAAGATCGCAAAGTTCGGGTTACCGCGCATCGGGATTCTCCTTATTCCTCTTTCGGTCTGTCGGTATCGGTCGGTTACTCGGTCTCAACGCCGAGCGCGCGACGCATCTTGCCGAGGGCGCGACGGTGCAGGCGAAAGACGGCGTCGACTTTCAGGCCGAGCCTGCGCGCGGCGGCGCGCAGCGAGTCCCCCTTTCGGTAAAGCGCGTCGATCACCCGCGTTTCGTCGGCGTCGAGCGCGCGCAGTGCAAGCGCGACCTGTTCGGCATTTTCCAGTTCCCCGAGCGGGTCGGACGAAGGGGCCGCGACCGCATCAAGCGGCCGGTCACTCTTTTCGAGGGCGGGTGCCGCCGGTCGCGAAAGTTGCGCGAATCGGTTCTGGATATAGTGTGCCGCGTAACGCTGCACCCAGTAATCGCGGGGAACCCCTTTTTCCGGTTCGAAACGGCGGAGTCCTTCCGCAATCCCTTCCAGTCCCGCCGCGAAGAGTTCGTCCTTCTCGCCGAACATGAGGTGCTTTTTGCCGATATGCCCCCGAACGTAAGGGATAAACCGTTTGATGTCGTCGTTGGAAATGTCGCGATAGTCGCTCCGCATGACCGCTCCTTCGTAAAACGTTGAGTAAATATTCGAAACCGCGCCGACAGAGGACGCGGCGGTTGCCCAAGATGCCGCGCCCCGGCGCGGCCTGAAGGAAAAGCAAAAGGAGAAGGTCGTACGAGAAGCGTTTTGGTTTTTCGGCCGTGTTACGGCGGGGCGTACACCATGGTTCGACGTGATCGCGCCGCGGCTCGCCCCGCCAAAACCGAGCCGAGTTCAGGTGAACCAGAAATACCCGCCGGTTACCGAACGTTCTTCGGTCAGTCCGGTCATCGCCCAGACAAGCGCGTCGAGCCTGTCGGGCGACGTTTCGCCGGGCGCCCCGGTAAACGAGGTCAGCTCGTCTTCGAGTTCTTTGAGGTTCCCCCCGACATGATGTACCGCGCCGTTTTGGTAGAGGACCGCGATCGGTTCGGCGCGGGTCCGTTTCCCCTTCGAGGCGCGGACGGCCCGAACCGGAAGGCGGTAATCGGCCCCGCGCAGGATTTCGGTCACCAGGTCGCCCCCTTGGTTCACCTCGCAGATGACCTCGTTCGCGCCATATTTTTCGTAGAGCCGACCGACCGCGCCGGCCCAGTCGGCCGGTGGCATTCTGCCGGAGGTGTCTTCGAGGACGAAGTAGTCGGTTCGCCCCGACTCGTACCGGCGTCCGACCGCCACGATACCGGTCAGGTCGGCATGCTCGCCCGAGGTCACCGCCGGATCGACACCGATCACCACCTTTTCGAGGTCGTCGGGAACCGACGCGACCCGATACGGGTCGATCATCGCACGGGTCCAGAGCGCATTTTGGACGTCGTCGGTAAATTCGCCGAGAAAGAACCGTTTGTACTCTTTCCCGGTCATCGTTTGGAGCCGTTTTTCGATATACCCTTCCGGAAGGAACCGGGCATTGTCGCCCGGATTCATCTTCATCGCCGCGTAATCTTCGGGTCGGGCAAGCGGCGTGTTGTCGGGATTCTGTTTTAGGATAAACGTCTTGTAGATCCAGTGAGCTTTGCTCGGCGGATTGCAGTCGAGGATCGCCCGGTTCCGCCAGCCGGGAATCTTCTGCCGGATACGTCCCAGCGCGGTCTGAAACGACGTGTAACCGATTTGCGAACATTCGTTGAAATAGATCAGGCCGTACTCTTTTCCGAGGATGTTGTCGAGTCGCGCCGAGTCGTCGAGCCCGCCAAACCAGATTTCGGAACCGTTCGGTTCGCGATAACAGAAATCCCGCCTGTTGATCCGCGCGTCCACCGCCGACTTGGTCAGACCGCAGACCTGTTTCATGACCACCGGAAAGGTCTGTCCCATCACCGATTCGCGCGCGTCTTTGAATTGACGGCGAAGGACGGCGCAACGCAATCCCGGAAACGCCGAAATGGCCAGCGCGATAAACGTGGTGAGCAGATACGTTTTGCCCGACCCCGCCCCGCCAAAGATCATCAGCGTTTCGGCCCCGCTGCCGAGAAAACGGAGCGCCTCTTTCTGCCGCTCGGTGTACTGCGGACTGCGCCGCCGCGGCGGCGATGCCGCGAGGTGTGCCGAACGCGGCGGCGCGGGCGCCGCAGACCTGTTACTCTTTCTTTTCGGGGTGGCCATAGAGCGCGGCGGCCTCTTCGGCGGTCAGCACGATAACCCCTTCCCCGTCCGGCGAAGGGTCGCTGCCGCGCGCCGTCGCGGGCCTTTGCCCCAGAACCGATTTTCCGAGCCAGATCAGCATTTGGCGGTCACCGTCGAGTGCCAGTTCCAGTTGTTTCTCGCGCAGAAGCGCCAGGTCTTCCTCGCGGTAAGAAGGCGTCTTTTTACCTGTCATGAGAGGCCGTTTCGTGAAAAGGGGCGGTTACTTCGGTGAGCGCGACCTCGCGAATACGTGTTTCGATGGCGCGTCGCTTTCTCTCTTTCGGATTCGCATCGGGGCGGAAAGGCCATCAGAAGAATCGGAGCGGACCGACGACGCCGGAACAGGCGCTGCCCCGCCGCGAGGGGGCGGCCGACGTCCTTTTTGCGGGGTCGGGCGTCGCGTCCGCAGGCTGCGACGTTCCGTCGGCGGGCCGCTCCTGCGCAGGTTGCGCCGTCGGCAGCGCGTCGGGGGCCGGAACGGACTCTCCGATCCGAGCCTCGACAACGAGCGGGGGCATCGAAAGATCCGCCCGAAGCGCCCCGGCGGCCCGTTCGAGAAGGTCGGCAACCTCGTCGGCCCGCGGGTCGGCGGGAAGTTCGTCGACGAGCCGTTCCGAAAGCGCGACGAGGAACGGTTGCCATCGGGCTCGCGTGACGGCGGTTTCGAGGCGCGAGGTCAATTCGGCGAATGCGTCCCGTTCCCCGCGCAGGTCTCCGGCACGAAGCATCGACGCCGTTTCGCCGAACGCGCGGGCGGCGGCCTCCGTTTCCCCCTCGCCGACCCGGGGACGGTTGGCGCGGATCCATCTTTCGAGCGGGTCGCGGCCCTTTCCCCACCGATCGAAGAAGGGGAACCTCTTTTCGTCTCCGCCGAAGGGGAGCGTTTCGGTCCACTCGATCAGTTGTTGAATCCGGCGAACCTGCCGCAAGGTAAACGTGCCGGCCCGCCATATGCCGAGGATCGTGACGTTGAGCGTGATCCAGATCAGCCCGTAAATCAGAAACTCTCTCAACCGGAACCGGAACCGGTTCCCCTTCCCCTTCTCCCCTTCCGCGATTTCGTTTCGGTGATCCTGTCGGTCAATCATTTTTTCCTCCTTCCGTTTCCCGTGGTGTTGCGGCCCGTTCTTTTCCTTCCCTCGCCCGAGGGTCGGTCGACCGCTTGCCGCATCAAGTCGTATGAACCGTAAACCGTCGCGCCGCTTCTGTTTGGCGCGATTTTTTGTTCTCCTTCGTTTTCCGTCCCCCCGCCCGCATTCATCGGAACGTGCCCGGGTCGGCGCGGTGCCTGTTCGGGTCAGGCGATCGGAAGACCTTCCGGCAGTCCGAGCCGGTTAAAATCGTACGGCATTTCGAGAACACCGCATCGATAGGTCGGGGTCTGCCGCCCATCTTCGGCGAACGGGGAAATCCCGCTTCCCGCCTCGTCGAGAAAGAGGTTCTCCGAAACTTCCTGCGCGTCGGCATGTTTGGCCGCCTCGGCGTATCGGCCGAAGACGAGTTTGCCGGTCGCGTCGGTCCAGTTCCAGAGCCGCTCGATCCCCGAACGGCTCAGCGTGTGCGCCCCGACATTCAGATAATTTCGCACAAAGGTGAGCGGATCGGCCAGAAGCCGCGCCTCGCATTTCAGGTAATGCCAGGTGCCGGAGACGGTCGCCTGCGCCCCGTCGACAACCGCCTCGTACGAATACGGCTCTTCGCAATACTCAAACGAGAACGACTCGAACATGAGCGTCAGCGGGGGAAACTCGATTCCGGCGAATCGAACCGCCGTCGCGTTGCAGTGGCCCGGCCAGCGCCAGCACCAGTCGAGCGCGGCGGCATAATTCGCCGTGGTCGACTCCAGGTTGTAGCAGAACCGAAACCGGGTCAGCACGCGCGAAGAATCGACCGCCAGCGGCACCCCTGCGGTATTGACAAGCGGCATCGGTACGAGCGACACGCTCGCCCCGGCGCCGAAGAGCGCGTCGCCCCGCGTCGGGTAAAAGGTGCGCACGGTCGTCTTCATCGGGACCGGCGTCGCCCGAAACCGGTAGCAGGGGAGTTGCCAGGGGGGAACCGACGGGTCGGCGCCCTCTTGCAGGAGCGACATTTTCAGTAAGGCACGAACCAGAAACGTGTCGGCGCGGAGGGTTTCGCGACCGGTAAGCGCCGAGGGGAGGAGCGTGCCGACCCGCTCGAGCGAAACCGATTCGATCTGAAACCAGCACCGAACTCCGCCGACCGCGATCAGATGAATTTGCCCCTTTTTCGGAAGACTCAGCGTGAGCGGTACAAATTCGGCGACCGTAACCTGATAGATCTTTTCCATCGTCAGGACGCGGGTCTCTTCCAGAGACGCCTTTTCGAATTTCGGGAATCCGGGCAGGAGATGTTCGTCGTCCTCGAAGTCGGTTTGCCAAAGGTTCGCCATCAATCTCTCCGTCAAAATCAATCTTGTCCGGCGCCGTCAGTCGATTTCAAGACGGCGATCTTCGCCGACAAGCGGCTTGATCGCGGCCAGAAGCGCGGCGATCCGCCGCAATTCCCGCGTCGTCTCGTCCGAGGCCGAGGTTTCGCCCGCTCGCCGTTCCCCCGGCGCCGAAAAGCGTTGCGGACCTTCGAAAAAACGGTTTCGCGCCGAAAGCGGCGCCCCGACCGCGCCGCCTCTTCCCCCTTCCGGATTGCCCGAAAGGTACCGAAACTGCGACAAGGTGCGCCGCGGGAGCGCTTCGGCAAGCGAAGGGGCGGGGAAAGGTTCCCCGAACGAAAGCGGTTCGGCCCGGGGCGCGGCGGTATCGTGCGGGGGAAAACTTCGGGGATTCGGCAATCTGTCGGGTGGTTCGTCCGACCCTCGGGCCGGACGCCCGGGCGGGGGTACCGGGCGGAATCCGCGCGGGGTCCGATTCCGCGGCGCACGTTGCGCGGTTTTCGGAAATCCGTCGCGCGGCAGGCCGGGCAACATCTTCGGTGCGGGCCGTGTGGCGGCCACCATGTTCGGGGAAGGGACCGTGCGGGTCGGCCGGCCCCGTTCCGGGACCGTCGGCCGCGCCGAAACGAGCTCTCTCGGCGGCAATCCGATCCTTCCCCGAAGCCGGGTTACGCCGAGAATCTTTTCCGGCAGGCCGAACGATCGACCTCGGGCCGGCCGCCCCGCCCCCTCGGCGGTCGGCGCGGCGGAACCCTTTGCGGTAGGTCGCAGGCTCGGGCGCTCGCCCTCTTCCGGCCTCGGCCAACGTCGCGGCAAACGCGGCTGCCGACGCAAAAAGTTCGGCGCCCGCAGGGGGCTCCCCTTCCCCGGGCGGGGCGGCAGCCCCTCGCCCGGAAACGAAAATTTCGATTTGAGCGTCATCCTCTTTCGTCTCCATGACCCCCGGTCACGTTCGCGACCCTTTCCCCCCTTCGTTCCGACGATGAGCCAGCATTTTCAACTCGTTGAAAAAGAGTTTCGCGCAAGGAAGAGGGGGCGGCGGCTCTTCGACCGCGTCGAACGCGGCGTCGTCGATCAGCTCCGATTTCGGAACCGTCGCCGTCAACGGGTTCAGGCCGTAGCGTCGGCAATACTCGCGTCGGAGCCGGTGGTAGGGGGATCGATATTTTTTTTTGCGATCTCCCAACGCCGCGCCTCTTCGCGATAGACCGATTCGGTCAGCTCGAGCAGACGGCGCGCCAGTTCCATCGCCAGCGGCCGATGCCGCGCGAAAAGACGTTTGGCCCCCTCGCCGCCGATCGGCCGCCCTGTTTCCGCGTCGACCAGGCCGTGTGCCAGAAGAAAGAGCGCCCGCTCGACGAGCGTCTCGCGTTCGGCATACTCTTCCGACTCGATCCCGTCGAGGGGCCGAAGGAGAAATGTCGTACCGGCAATTTCGGTCGGTACCGTTTCGACTTGCGCGTCGGTTTCAAAAAACGAATTCAAACTGAAAAGAGTCATCTCCGCCTATTTTCCGTCCCTCTGCTGTTTCCATGGTTCGCTTCGGACCTTCGCGCCGCTACCGGTCAACCTCGTCGTAGACCGGCGAAAAATCGCCGCCGAACGGTTGAAGTTTTACGGTGATGTACGACGGGCCGCTGTTCTCGTTCCCTCTGGTCGTGTAACCTGCCACGCGACACTGTTTGACAATGATGTAGTAGATTTTCGGCTGGGTCGGGTCGTTGTACTCGAAGATGACCGCGAACATCTTGCCGAGTCCGGCGGCCGACTCGAAAAACGATTCGGCGCCCCCCGCCGCGTCGCTCGGGACGGTAATCTCGAACGCGCTCGGTTTCGGCGGTTTGCCGACATAGGCGCGACCGATCGTCTCGTCGGGATTGTCGGTCTGGATCGACCAGATCTCGGCGTCGGTAAGTCCCGGAAGCGTCTTGCCGGTACAGTCGAAGGTGCGGGCGGTCAGCCCGGAATAGTCGGAATAGGCGGTGTAATTCTTGTCGTTGACAAACGTCCCGTCCCCCCCGCCGTCGTAAGTTTCGCAGAATCGGGCGCGAAGGAGTCCCAGGTTTCCGATATATGCCGTCATTTTTTCCTCGCTTGTGTAAAAGTTTCAGCCGACCGAAAGGAGCCGGAACGTGACCGGAATCCGAATCGCCCCGTGAGCCGCGCCGATCGGACCGAGAAAAACATCGACCGCGTAAAAGCGGTATTCCCCGACCGGGAACGCCCCGCGCCTCGGGTCGTGGGGAACGTAGAGTCGGGCGACCCGCGTGGCGGCGGCCAGCCCCCGCGCCACCCCGATCCCCGGCGGAAACGCCGCGGTCACCGTAACGGTCAGCAGGCGGCGTTCCTGCGTTTCGATCGAGGAAAGCCGCTCTCCCGGGGCGACGGCGATTTCGAACCAGAGTCGGTTTCCCGCCGGTCGAAACGCCTCGCCGCCGGTATTGATCGACTCCGACGTTACGCCGCGGATCCCCAGTTCGAGGAGCCGCGTTTTGAAATGGTTCAAAAGAGATTCGGGATTCATCATATCTCACGCAATTTCAGTTCCCAGAGATGGACGCCGCCCCCCTCGGAATGCGCGGCGGCGGCACGAACAAGCCAGACCCGCCGCCGGTAGAGTACCCGCGTGATGCCGGGCCGGATCGGATGGCGCAGGTTCGCCGCCGGAATCAGCAAGACGAGTTCGGCGCCCCGCTGCGATTCGGGGCCCTCCGTGAGCGACTCGCTTTCGGAAAGGGGGAGCGCGGGCAGAATCTGTCGCAGCGTGTCTTCTTCGGCGGTGTCGCTCTCGGCATGCCAAATCCGTTCCCGGCGAAACTCGAGTACCGCCTCGCCCCCGAACAGGGCGACGAGCGTGCTGCTGATTCCGCCCGATCCGGTAAAACCCAAATCCATCCGCATTTCCTTTCCGAACGCCTGACAACGATTTCCGCAATCCCCTTTTCGCCGTTAAGGGAGCATGGTCGACGAAATTCGGCCCGGCGCGTGGGGCAGGGTGAAGCCGACCGCCATTCGCTCGACGGCCGGAGCCAAAAGCGCGACGGCGGCCCGGCGATCGAACGTGACCGAAACCGGCCCGGCCGAGGCGCTCCGAAACCCGCGTGCCGCAAGCAGGGCCGGTTCGGTCGGGTCGTGTGTTAAGAGCCAGAGCGCCTCTTCGCAGACGAGCGCGACCACCCCCTCGCACCAAACGCCGTCGGCGTAAGCCGACCGGTCCCACGAAAAGGAGGCCGAAAGGATCGATGCGGCCCAGGCCAACGCTTTTTGCCGATCTTCGGCCGAGGCCGAATCCCAGCGATCGGTATAAAGCCGCCCGGCAAAATAGGCCTGCGCCTGTTCGGCCGTCACCGAAAGGGGTGGCGGTTCATTCATCGCGCGGCTCCTTCGGAGGCGTTTCGGCGCGGGGCGGGTCCTCTGCCGCCGTTTCCGACGCCGAACCTTTTCCCCGCGCCGTGCCCCGGTTTTTCGCGCGGCCTCCCGCCGCGGATTTCCTTTGCCCGGCGGCGCGCACCTCGTCTTCGAGCTGCCGGCGCATCAGGTCCAAAGGATAGATTCCGGGGCAGACATAGACCGCACGGCGGCCGCGGCTGTCTTCGTAGACGATCCGATTTTCCGCCGATCCGGCGATTTCGGTGATGATTTTCATGGGTTCCCCTCTTTTCGGCGTTCTTTCATCGGTGTTGATCCGTTCTTGGTGTAACACTTCGTTGCCGCGCCCGTCAGACGAGGGACGAGGCCGAGTCTTTCAGCCCTTTCACGCGGCAGATCTTCTGTTTGGCATTCTTAAACTCGAACGTGAACTCGCCGAGGATCGTCCATTTCTGCCCGTCGTAACCGGGAGCGGTCGCCGGTTCGCTGTGAAGTTGCCGGTCGCGCAGGTAGACCATCCCGAGCGAACTCGAGTCGATCACCCAGAGATCGGCGTCGAGCGACGAGAGGTTCGGTTCGATAAAGACGTCCATCACCTGCCCCGTCGATTCCGAGATGATCATGTTGGCGAAACTCCCCCGTTTCGTGTCGCCGGGGGTCAGATGAATCTGCCCGCGCATGAGTTGCGAGATCACCCGCGCCTGCCCCGGCCCGCAGAGGACCGTGTCGGGGTTCCCGCCCGCATCAAGGATGTTCTGTGCCGCGTCGTTGATCAGTTTGAGCGAAAGGGCCCCGCCCAGCGCGTCGACCAACAGGGCGCCGGGCTGCGTTCCGAAGAAGTAGAGTCCCCCCGCGCGGCCCGGCGCGAGCGCCGAGGGGGACGAGGTGCCCCGATGACCGAAGAGGCAGATATTGTTCGCCTGCCGCATGATCGTCAGGAGCGCGCGCCGCAACTGGTAGGGCATCGCGTTTTCGTTACCGTACGTCTTGACCGCCAGCGCCGTGTTGGTGATTTCGACGTCGCCGCGGATAATTTCGGTATAGTTGTAT
This sequence comes from Thermoguttaceae bacterium, assembly GCA_050943135.1. Classification (GTDB taxonomy): domain Bacteria; phylum Planctomycetota; class Planctomycetia; order Pirellulales; family Thermoguttaceae; genus RUG695. The sequence goes on from JBMNOP010000007.1 coordinate 34,828, forward strand.
TCAATCCCCGACTGCGAAAAGAGGGATTCGCCCGAATTCGACCCTTGCGGGACGGGCCGATGGTCGTAGATCAATGTCCCGCTCGTCGCCGCAATGTCGGCAAGCGCGGTGATTGCCGAACCATTCGCTGCCAAGAGGGTCACGGTGATCGAGGTCGAGGTGACCGACTCGACCCGGTAAAGCGCCGAATCGCCTTTGATCCTGAGGATATCCCCGGCGGCCCAACCGGCGGCGTCCGGAACGGTAAACGTGCCGCCGGTCGCATCGAACGCGGTAAACGCGATCGACCGGGGCTTGAGCACATCTTCGAGCCATTCGTGTTTTACGCTCGCGGCAGGCCCCTTGACCGGAAAGCGTTTCAGAAACATCGGCTGATCCTGGACCAGCGTCGATAAAATGCCGGTCAGATCGCGTGCCGTGTTGTCCAAACCCCAAGTTGCAATACCTGACATCAATGAATTTCCTTTCGTCTGTTTCGAGAAGCGCCGCCGCAAGGCGGTGTCGGTGAAGGTAGAAAAACGCGGCAGGAAGGCGCGCGGTCATCGGGAAAAGCGAAGCCGCAAGGCGGCAAAACGTGAAGCGTCGGGCGGAAAAGACGCCGTCAGCTGAGGGTCACCCCCTTGAACTCCGGGGCGTTCAACATCATTGCTTCGAAATCTTTGTTCTTCATCGCCTCGCGGTAGAGTTCGCCGCTCGTCGTTTTCGTCGCGACGCCCGACGTACTGCCTCCCCCCTGCGACTGCGGATGCCAGAGGGGGGAAGCGTCGAACTCCGATTTCATAAATTCGGCGATCCCGACACCGTCCTCTTTCGTCTGGACGGTACCGATATCGCTCACGGTAAGCATCGAGCGGCGGAAGAGCACGTCGCGCATCGCCTCGGGCCGAACCCCGAGTTTCGCCGCCTCGTCGACGAGTGCCTTTTCGATTGTTCGGTCGTCCTCTTTCCGCTTGTAGTCGGCGATCACCTGGTTGAGCGGGGCGATCTGGTCGCAGAGTCCTTTGTTGTCGGCTTTCAGACGACCGACCTCTTCCAAGAGGCGGTTGATTTCGTCGCGCTGCTTTTCCGGATTGTATTTCGAAAATTCCTCGTTCGTCGCCGCGAGCCGGGCGTTCTCTTCACGCACCCCTTTGAGCGCCGTCTCGCTCTCCTTCCACCGGCTTTCGTATTCGGCCGTCGTACGCCTTTCCTGTTCGAGTCGCTCCCGGAGTTCGTCGAGTTCCCCTTCCGGCAACTCTTCCGGTTCGAGTTGGTAAAACAGGGTGTTCCCCTCGCCCGGAAGCGTGCGGATCGACTGATCGACCGCTTCCAAAAGGGATTCGCGCGTCTCGTATTTGTCAAAGAGTCCCATAACAGTACCTTTCCGTAAAATGATCACGTTTCGTAAAAAGGAGCCGCCGGCGGAAGTGTTGCCGGTGACGGTAACCCGGCCCCGTTTTCAGGCGAGCCGACCGGTGCTTACCCGAGGTCGCGGCAAATTGGGCCGTTTTGGCGAAGCGACCCGCCCTTGAGAGTGCCGACCCGTCGGTGAGGGATCGAGGGCTTTCGCGCTGTGTAGAACTTTTACCGAGAAGAGAAGAACGTCGCGGGGAAAAAGGGTTAAGGCCGGGAACGCGCCCGGCGTCGCCGACGGGCCGTTACCCCTCGTCGGCGACCGCGCGATCGGGTTCGTCGAACGGACGGACCGCCCCCGACTCGAACCGGAGGGGCCAGAACTTTGCCGCACGGCGAACCACCGTTTTTCGGGCCATTTCGAGATAATCGCTCGCCCAAACCCTGTTAAAGTCGGTCGCCCGATCCCGCACCGCGTCGACCTCGTTTTTGAGCATCACGTCGAAGGTGCGCCGCCCGTCGACGACCGAAACGCAATAGGAGCAAAGGTAAGTCTCTTCGACACGGCGAATTTCGATGTTCGGCAGATGGATGATCCGCTCGTCGGTCCCGGCGACCCACTTGAACTTGTCCCCCTTAAAGACGTTGTAAGCCCTGACGAAGATTCCCGCCTTCGCGGCAAGCTCGATCATCCCCCGGTAACCGAGGACAAAAACGACCCGGTCTCCGGAAGGGACGAAGTAACCGCGCCCCATGTCGGGGTAGATGCCGAGCGAAAGGCACTCGATGAGCGCCACGGCAAAACTGCGCGGCGTGCAGTGCAGCAGGCCGCTGTTGCGCGGGTCTTCGACGATTCGCGCGCAGAGCCTGATCACCTTGGCCGGGTCGACGTTCCCCGCGGCCGCCTGCGCGAGCGAGGTTCGGTTGGCCGTCAGGTAGTCGGCCAGGTTGCGCGGATTTTTGATCCGGCGCTCTTCCGGCGGTTCGCCCGACCAGGCATAACGCCCGGCGGGAGGAACCTGAAATTGAGGGTGCGAGAGAGCGGTTTGGTTTTGAATCGGTGTTGTGGTCATTTCTGTCTCCCGGAATGGTCGCGGTGGGTGAAAAAAGAATCAAAGAACGTTCCGCGGGACGTTTCCCACGGAAAGACCTATTAAAATTCAATTTTCATTTAATGTCAATATGACCGATTTGGTAATTTTAAATTTTCACTAGATTTTTAAATTAGGGACTATATATGGTACCTTTAAAAACTTTTTAACCAAAATAGGCTATTGATTTTTATCGGAAGGCGGAGTATCGTGGGCAAACGGCGGCCGGGATCCCCGGCAAGGTCTAGGCCGGTCTTTTTCGTGAATCCGGTCGAGGAGGCCCGGGCCGACCGGAAGGGAAAACCCGAACGAGAACGAGGTGCCGTTTTTGAGTCTGACGGTAAAGACCACGTCGTACAGGCCGGCCTTGCCGCAGAACGTGGCGAGCGGCTCCGGCATTCCGTAACGAAAGTTTCCGCCGACGTTGTCGCGTCGCCAGGGGAATGCGGTCGTGATTTCCCCGTCAAACGCCGAAAGGGGAACCTCTGCCCCCACGCCGAACCTGCTGTCGCACGGCACGCGCCCTTTCCCGTTTAGGTTCCGAACGAGTCGATAGACACGGCAGACGCACGAAGCGACCTCGCCGCGCTCAAGGGGTCGGCCCTGCCGGGTCGTCAGGCGCGCGGCAAAGGTGAGTCGCGCCTGCGGCATAAAGACGATCAACGGGAAAAGGTTCTTGACCGCGAAGAACCTCGTTTGGCGCGAGGGGACCGAAACTTCCCCTTCGGCGGTAATCGCCGCGCTGCGGCTGTTGCGCGCCACGACGCGAAAGGCGTAATCGTATCGCCCGGCCGTCAGCGCGATTTCGGCAAGACCCCCTTGAAACGAAACCTCCTGTCCCGTACCGAGATCGATCAGGCAGATTTCCGTCGCGCCGGGCGCCGCGGCCCGAACCCGCAGCGCGACGGTCGTAACCTCCGAGGTCGTTTCGAGTTCGGGCACTTCGAGTTCCTCGATCCGGCAGTTCACCCGTTCGGGGGCCGAGCCGCCGATCGGCGAGCGCCAATAGAGGCCGAGAAGGCCGAGTCCGGCGGCGGCACCGTCATTATCGAGCCGACCGACCGGGAAACGGTCCTCCCCGTCCAAAAAAAGCAGATCGGAAGATTCGAGCAGAAGCATGGGAAAAGAGGGCTCAAAACGATCGGCCTGTTCGGGAGGCGTCGTCGACATCGGCGCGTCAGGAGCGGACAATCACCTTAAACCGGCTTGACGCCGGGAGCGACTCGCTGAACTTCAGTTGCAGTTTCGAGGTGTCGGTCAGGTTGATTTGCGCGGCGACGACAAGGTTCCCGCTACCTTCCGTCAGGTCGATCACCTGCGCAAAGACATATTGTTCGCCGAGTCCGTGAGAGATTTCGATGGCGCAGTCGGCGTCGAGGTCGGCGCCGAGAAACTCGGTCTCGTATCGGTCCGACCCCGAACCGGTCGACGCGGCCATGAGCGCGGATGCGGTCGTCTTCGTCCATTTCCGGGTGAAATCCCGGTTGCCGGTCGAACTCGTCCCGCTTGTGTTTCTGTAGAGATACCCCTCGAGGACAACCACCGCGTCCGCCTCGTAGGTAACCGCCGGGTCGAACGGGTCGGCCAGCGCGATGTCGGGAACGATCGTCGCCTCGTCGTCGAGCGCGGGGGTCGAAAGGACGGTCTGCCCGTTGTCGGTGTAGAGGTAAGAGTGGTAATGCGCGCCGAGTTGTCCGGAAAGCGCCGCGCGGACATTCTGCACGTAATGATAGATTGCCTTGGCACTCGCCAGTTGGTTGTCGAGCGACTCGGCGGTGATCATCGACTCGTCGTTCAGATTCCCGAGCGGACCGCTGTTGTGGTTGACGAGCAGATTCTCTTCGGCCGCCCCGACGAGGATCTGCGGTACCGTAACCGTGCCCGTGTATCCGGCAACCGAATGGACCACCGTTCCGAACCCGTCGACCGCCTCGGCGAGCAGGTCGTTGACCTTCCCGAGGGTGGCGGCGTGTTCCGGCGCGCTCGGTTCGGCATGAACCGCAATGTTCGCGTAAAAGGGGATCTCGGCACCGCTTGCCGTCACGCTTCCTCCACCGATCGAGGTTTCCTGCGAATCGCTCCATGCCGAGTCGGTATGGCCGTCGACACCGGAAACCGATTTGACCCGGATTGCGTAGAGATCGCTTTCCGACTCGGGCCATTGCCGGATGTAGAGTTCCGCGCCGCCGTTATTTGTTACACGCAGCGTGAGCGGGGCCCCGTCGAAGTCGCCGTCGGCGGCAATTTGCGCGTCGAACGCCGACGCGGCCGGAACGTCGGCGATCACCACCTTTTTTACCGCGGCGTTTTCGGTGTTTTCAATGGCAAACGTCGGCACGGCCAGCGGCGCGGCAACCCCGGTTCTGCCCGTAACCGTCGGGGAAGTGCTGCTGCCGCGGGTCCCGGTCGAGACGATTTCAAAAGAGTACTCGCTGTCGGGCGCCAGGGCGACGATTTGCACCGAAAACGTGTCGTCCGCCTCGGCAAAAAGGGGGGTATCGACATAGGTTTGCGGTTCCCCGACCATGCGGCGGCGCAAAACGTGTGAAGAGGCCGCCGCGTCGAGCCACCCTTCCACGCGCAGCGCGTCGGCACCCAACGGGGTAACGGCCGTGATCGCGCTCGTGTAGCCGGAGCTCGTGGCGGCCGCCGCCGCCCCTTCCCTGTTATACGTGAAAAACGCCAAATACGATTCCGACTGCGCGAACCGGTATTCCGGCACGGGAAAACAGAGAGATTCGCCGTCGTGAAGGAACCGGATCAGCGCGTGTTCGCTGCCGGCATCGGTAACGTTTACCGCGAGCGATTCCCCCGCGGCCGACATCTCGTCGGTCCATGCGGTCTTGTTCGGTTTGTAGGTGCCGTCGACCAAAACCGCCGAGAGGCCCGGGCCCGTTCCGGCAAACGTCTTGACCAGGGTCCCCGTTTCGAGCGGGGTGCCGTTTTCGTCGGTGTAAAGACGCAGAAGGCTCGACGGGATTCCCGTAACCTCGTCGACCAGAACACTGTAGACAAGATAAAATTGACTCGCCATAAATACCCTTTCATTATCGTCGCAAGACCAGCGTAAAAGTTTCCCCCGCGGCCGGAGGCGTGAAAAAAGTTATCAGAAGCGCCGAATCGGAAACGGTCCGCAGCGCGGCACAGACGATTCTTCCCGCATCGTCGTACAGTGTCGGATGTACGTTGCGCGCGCCGAGCGTGTGCGAAACCAGGAACGCGTCGCGCCGACCGTCGCCGACGAGCCGCGACGATTCGGTCAGGCCGCGATATTCCCCGGCCGCAAGCCAACCGGTGATCCGCAGCGAACCATAGAGAACCGCCATCGCGCACTCCCTTTCCTGCCCACTTAAGATTCCCAGATCGAGACCGCCCGATCGACCTGCTCGCCGATCCGACGTACTTCCGACGCGGTCGTCCCGACCAGGCCGGTCAGTTCGTGAAGATTCCCCGCCAGTTCCGTCTGTGCCTTGACCAGCCGTTCCCGCCCCTCGTTCTCTTCGGCACGAAGCCGCATCACCTCTTTTTCCCGGTCGATCTCTTTGCGTTCGAACCGGCGGATTTCGCACCAGTACGAGAAGGCATAGAGTCCGGCAAAGACGAGGATCAGCGCGATATACGCGATAATCAACGCCACGATCACCCCCTTGTCCCCCGCCCGGGCGAGTTCCGCGAAGGTTTGGCCGTCAAACGTGATCGAAGTCTCGGCAAAGAAGAAAGTCATGGGCTTTTACGGAAAGGCCGGAAAGAACGGTCTGGGTGACAAAACGAAAAACGAGAAGGGAAGCCGTGGCGCGCGCCTCGCGCCCGTTCGGGGAAAGGTCAGTCGCGGCGATAAGATTTCGGAAAGTCGGGCGGCGGGAACTCGTTGATGATCGACGAGCCGCGGCGAAACTCCCCTTCCCCGAAAACGAGATACGGGTAACCGTAAACTTCCATGTCGCGGCAATAGGCGTTCAGATGTTCCCGGGTAACCCACGCCCCGGAGGCGGGTTCCCCCTCGTCGGAAACTCCGTAAACTTCGCCGTGCGAGTTCAGGTTAAAGAGGTATTCCGTTCCGCGATAGGTACGGTACCCCGCAAAACATTGCGCATGACCCCCCGAGGCGGCGCCGTCCATCACCTTGATCCCGTTCCGGTCGATCCGCGACCGGGTAAAGAGACGACCCGAACCGAACGAAACGGCGCAGAGGGCATGGCAGGCGCGCAGAATCTTTTCGGCGAAATCGTCTTCGATCAGCACGATCGCCCCCTGCCATTGGATTCCCCGGTCGAGAAGACTGACGATTTCGGGACGGACATGCAGATTGTCGCTCCCGGCCACCGAGACGGGCAGAAGTCCTTTTCGGTTCACCCAATCGGCGGCGGTCCATAGGTCGAGTCCCCCGTCGAGGTTCCCCCCCCGCGCACCGTAAAACGGATAAACGGGATTGAACGCCTCGTAAAAGAGGGGCGCGCCGAGGGCGATCGCCGTAAGCGTGGCGCACTGGTAGGCGTGGGCCGCCCCGTGCATGGAACAGCTCGGCAGCGGGCCCTGGTCCCAGGCAAAGATGTCGGCTCGCCGTACCGTCGCCGGAACCGAGCGGTAAATCTCCCACGGATGGAGACAAAATCCGTGTTCGGCGTACCGCCGGGCAAGGTCGATTCGCCGATCGAGCCATTTCTCGAAACGATCGTCCCATTTGATGACCGGCATCTCCCCCTGCCGTTCCCACAGATATTCGGGCATCGAAACCGCCCGGTCCGCCGCCCGCTCCAAGAGTTTCCGCCCCTCGGCGGAAAGAGGAATGCACCCGTTCAGACACCTGTTTGCCATAAGCACCTCCCGTAACCGACCAGACATAATCTCTATAACAGGAAGACCGGAGAATGTTTGGACACACCGCAAAAAAGAGAACGGGCAAACATGCCGGTCGGCTTTTGGTTTCGGAAAGTCGAAGAAGGAAGGCGGAAACCGCCCCGCGACCCGGTCGCGCAAGGCGGCCGACAGAGGTTTTCGGGTTCCTTTGATGACCAGGCCCGGCGTCCCGGGAAAGAATCCGGAAAAGAAAACGGAAGGTTCCGTACGACAAATCCCGGGAAATCCCCCGTCAGGGAGATTCCCGGGAAAGGAAGCGTTTTACGATCAGGAAGGCTTAAATAGCGGTATCGGGCGCCGAAAGGTTATCGGGGTAACCCGGGCCGGACGGGGTAGGTCGCGTTTCCCGAGGCCCGCGGGTCGGTTTGCCGGGCAACCCGTTGCGGCGCGCCGCCCGGATGGGGGTATTGCGGCATCGGCCGACCATAAGGCTCGCCGACGCCGGGGAGCGGGGGTCCCCCCGAAGGGAAGGCGGCGTGATGCTGTGCCCCGGAAGGAAGCTGAAAGTCTTCGCGGGCACGTTGGTCGAAGGGGACGGGCGATCCCGCCTCGGGTTTGCGTTCCGGTTCCCCCAAGCGGCGGCGCAAACCGGCGTTTTCGTCTTGCAGATGTTGAATCTCAAAGTGGGCGCGGTAGAGCCGATCTTCGAGCATCCGCGTCTGATCGATCAGAAGAGCCTCGTTGATGGCGTACTCTTTGCGGGTCGGTCCGCAACCCGACAGAAGGAGCAAGCCGAACATTACCGTACAAACCTGTATCCCGTATTTCATCCCTGAACTCCGCACCGCGCGCTTTCCGTGCGCGCTTTCGTGGTTTTGGGCCCCGCCCTGAGGCGGGGCGGCTTCTGTTGTTTTCGGCCGCGTCTTACTTTTTCGGGACCGACGCCGATTCGATCACCTGATCGACCAGACCGTAGTCGCGCGCTTCCTCGGCCGACATGAAGCGGTCGCGGTCGGTATCTTTCTGAATCTCGTCGAGCGGCTTACCCGTATGCTTTAAAAGGATGCCGTTCATCTTCGCCTTGATATTGCTGAACTCCCGCGCGTGGATCAGGATCTCTTCGGCTGTCCCTTCCATGCCGGCCAGGGGTTGATGGATCATCACCCGGGCATTCGGAAGCGCAAAGCGTTTCCCGTGGGTTCCCGCGGTCAGCAAAACCGCGCCCATCGAGGCACATTGCCCGATACAGTAGGTTGCCACATCGCAACTGATATACTGCATCGTGTCGTAGATGGCCAACCCCGCCGTGACCGAGCCGCCGGGAGAGTTGATATAGAGGTGGACGTCGGCCTTCGGGTCTTCGGAATGCAGGAAGAGGAGCTGCGCGACGACCACGTTGGCAGACTCGTCGGTAACCTGTGTTCCGAGAAAGATGATCCGGTCTTTCAGAAGACGGCTGTAAATGTCCATCGCCCGCTCTTCGCGGCCGCTCTTTTCTATCACATAGGGAACGTACATATTTTAAGCAAACCTTTGTCTTGAATAACGTTTTCGGGAAAATCGCGGCGGTTTCGCCCGGTCACTCATCCTCATCCTCATCCTCTCCTTCCGGTTTCTGGGACGAGAAGATCCCGTCGACCAGGCCGTAATCTTTGGCCTCTTGCGCTGTCATGTAGTAGTCGCGGTCGGTATCTTGGGCGATCTGCTCGACCGTCTTGCCGGTATGCTCGGCCAGAATTCGGTTGAGGGTGTCTCGGTCTTGAAGAACCTGCTGGGCCTGAATTTCGATGTCGGAAACCTGGCCGCTGACCCCGCCCCACGGCTGATGGATCATGATCTTGGAATGGGGCAACGCAAAACGCTTCCCTTTGGCGCCGCCGGCCAAGAGGACCGCCCCGCCGCTGGCCGCCAGCCCGACGCAATAAGTCGCAACCGGACAGGAGAGGATTTGCATCGTGTCGTAGATGGCCAGCATCGCCGAAACCGAACCGCCGGGAGAATTGATGTAGAATTGGATGTCCTTCTTCCGGTTGTCGCTCTGTAGGTAGAGCAACTTCATGATCAGTTCGTTGGCCGAGGCGCTGTCGATGGCCCCCTGCAGGAAAATGATACGGTTTTCCAGAAGGAGGTCGCCGACCGTCATGTTCCGATGACGCTGATATTCCCCGTAGGCGTTTTGGGAAGGGTTGAGCAAGTGTCGTTCGATATTCGTCATATTCTCTTCTAATCGGTAGATACGCGGTTTTTTACTTTTTCGAGAACCGGAGCGCCTCAACAAAAAGCGCCCCCCATTCTTATCTTTTCCTCGGATTTCATCAAGAGGAATTTCCCGAAAACGGGAGGGAATTCCCCGCATGGAGCGAAAAAGCGGAAAGTACCCGCGAGTACTTTCCGCTTTTTCACTCTTTCTTCCGAGCGGCGAGACTCAGTCTTTTTTCATCGGCGATTCTTTGGCGGCTTCGCGGGCAGCCTCTTTGGCTTCTTCTTCGCTGACGTCGGGAATTTCGCTTTCGACTTCGTCACTGCCGGCGGCACGGTCGAGCGCCTCTTCGTTGTCGGACTTCTTCTTGTAAGGCACCTCTTTAAACTTCGCTTCGGAAAGGATCAGGTCGATAACCTTGCGTTCGATGATCTGGTTCCGAAGGATGTCCATCTCTCCGGCTTTTTCGAGCTGGGCCCGGACACGGCGCGGACTCTGATTCGACTGGGCCGCGATCAGGGCGATTTCGGTATCGTAATCGTCGGCCTCGTCGGTAATGTTCTCTTCGTCGGCGATCCTTTCGAGAATGAAATGCTCTTTGAGCGCCTTGGCCGTCTGAGCCTGGCTGTTCTGGCGCAGGTAGTTGATCTGCGAGGCGATCTGGTTTTCCGAGAAACCGCTGCGACGCAGTTCGAGGATCGCGCGCTGGAGTTCACGGCGCGACTGACGTTCGAGAAGGGCCGGGGGGAGTTCCCAGTCGGCACCGGCGGTCAGGGCGGTCGCGACCTGTTCGCGGGCCTGTTTGCGCTGCTCGTGGTCGAGCTGACGGTTCAGCACGTCGAGAACGGCGTCACGGAAATCGCCCATCGATTCAAACCCGCCGATCTCGTAGATGAAATCGTCGTCGACATCGGGCAGTTCGAGAACCTTCACGGCGCTGACGGTGAACTCGGCGTCAAGCTCTTTACCGCCAAGTTCTTTGTTGGGGGTGTTTTCGGAAAGCTTAACCTTAGTGGTGCGGACATCGCCCGGGCAGACACCCACCATGAGTTTGTCGAAACGTTCGATCGCCCCGTCGTGGAAGGAAAGGGTCGGACGGATTCGGATCGTTTCGCTCTCGGCCGAAGAGACAACCTTCCCGTCGTGGGTGAAGGTGAGTTTGGTGACAATGTAGTCGCCGTCTTTGGCCGGTTCGTCGGAATTGACCAGGATGCCGTTGTTGGCGCGCAGAACTTCGATCGCCTCATCGATATCGGCATCACCGAAATCACGAACCGGACGGTTGATTTTAAGACCTTTCCAGTTCGGGACATCGAAGACCGGACGGACTTCGATATTGTATTCGTAGACGAAAGGCCCTTCGTCGGGAACGATCACCGCGCGGACATCGAGGTCGGGCTCACTGATCGGAACGATATCTTCGGATTCGTTGACCTGGGCGAGGGTGTCGAGGAGAAGCCCTTGCTTGACACGGTCTTTGATTTCGCTCTTGAACTTCTTTTCAACGACTTTACGCGGGGCCTTGCCGACACGGAAGCCGGGGACGATCGCCTTGTTACAGAGATCGTCCACCTCACGATCATGGTATTTGGCGACTTCTTCGGCCGCGACGGTAACCTTGATATGGCGCTGGCAGGAGCTGACCTCTTTGATTTCGGTCTGCATGTCGAGCTTTTCGGCTTTGGGTTCAGAAAGATCGGCCGGGATGTTTTCGGTTTCAGCCATGTAAGTTCATTCCAGTTTGACGGTGTCCGCAAGAAACAAAAAAAACCTGAAGTGAAACCCCCGTTTCCCCGACTTAGAAAAAAAGCCGTTGCGGCAACGGCTTTTCTGAATCGGACTCAGGGGAGCCCAAAGGCAACCACTTCAGGTTCACCAACAGCGAAGCTGTGACTCTCACAGGGGTAAAACCCGCGGGCCGGGCCCGGATATGGAACGACAACGCCCGGCAAAGTCACAACCGGGCAACCGGTAAGACTGCCTCAAAAGAGAGCGGGCGAAGGGATTCGGACCCTCGACAACAACGTTGGCAACGTTGTGCTCTGCCAACTGAGCTACGCCCGCCAATAATAAGCCGGAAAACCCCGCGTAAGCCGCAAGATAACCAGGCAGAAGGATTATAACGGAGTTTCCCGCCCGTTCAAGGGGGGAGAGATGGGAAAAATTTTTTTGTGACATAGAAAATTTATTGATTTTCCAATGGAAATGAGATATAGTTAAAATAGTTGTGTTCTGTTGTCCAAAGGTCTCCCTCGAGATTCGGGGATTTCGGTCTGTTAGGGGAAATAGGGAATAAACAATGCTTGTCAAGTTGAACATATTCGATGGTTCGACTCTCCGTTTCTCTAAGGTTGTTCATCTGCCCTGTTCGATCGGGCGCAGTCGGCTCTGCAATGTTTCGATTGTCCATCCCCTGATCAGCCGCCAACATTGTGAAATTTACGAAGATCGCGGGATCGTCATGGTCCGTGACCTCGGCTCGATGAACGGCACCTATTATAAAAACACCCCGATTCGCCGCAGTGTTCCGATCCCCTTCAACGACGGGTTCATGATCTCGACCCTCCACTTCGTGATCGAAGAGGTTCCGCAGGAAAACCCGCAAAAAGAAGAAGACGATTTTGCCGATCTCGACTCCGAGGAAGACGAAGCGCCGGAAGATATTTCCGACATCTCCGACATTTTCAAATAGAGCCGCCCGACCGGCCCTTTTCGGAAGACCTTGAACCGGTTCACAACTTGCGCGGGAATCGAGGCGGTCGCCGCGTTAAAAACGTTAAAAACAATTCAGGGAAACGACGCATTCTTCTTCGATCCTCGTGCCGCAGGCCGACGGGCCCCAACATCTTCCCGGCCGCCCCGAACCGAATGCCGGAACGATTCTCCCATTGGGGGCGTCACCCCTTAAAAGAAACAGAGTGAAAAATATGACAGCGACGCTCCTCGACGGCAAGAGGTTGGCCGAAACGATTCGCGAAGAGATTCGGCGGGCCACGGCCGAGTTTACCGCCCAAACGAAGATCCGGCCTGCCCTGACGGTGATCCTGGTCGGCGAGAATCCGGCTTCGCAGGTCTACGTCCGGAACAAGGAATCGGCCTGTCTCGCCGCCGGAATGAAGAGCGACGTACTCCGCCTGCCCGAGACGACCGGAACCGACGAACTGCAAGCGCTGATCGCCACACTGAATGCCGACCCGACGGTTCACGGGATTTTGGTTCAACTTCCCCTTCCGGAACGGATCGACGAAAAGAAGATCCTCGACGCGATCTCGCCGAAAAAAGATGTCGACGCGTTCCATCCGGAAAATGTCGGGCTGATCTCGCAGGGGCGTCCCCGGTTCCTCCCTTGCACCCCGTACGGGATTCAGGAACTCCTGCGCCGGTATAAGATCGAAACGGCGGGCAAAGAGGTGGTCATCGTCGGCCGGAGCGACATCGTCGGCAAACCGATGGCGCTTCTGATGGTTCAGAAAGGCGCCGACGCCGACGCAACGGTGACGGTCTGCCACAGCCGGACCGGCAATCTGGCCGAAGTGACCCGCCGCGCCGACATTCTCATCGTGGCGATCGGGAAAGCCGAGTTCGTCACCGCCGAAATGGTCAAACCGGGCGCGGTGGTCATCGACGTCGGGATGAACCGGAAAGAAAAGACGGTGATCGGCGACGACGGCCAACCGGTTCTCCGAAACAAACTTGTCGGCGACGTCGATTTCGACTCGGTCAAAGAGAGGGCCGGGGCCATTACCCCGGTCCCCGGCGGGGTCGGCCCGCTGACCGTGACAATGCTCCTGCTCAACACCCTTGAAAGTGCGCGCCGGGCCGCCGCCGAGGCGTAAGTCGGCACGGCCGAGCCCCCGCGCGATTCCGGTGGGGCAGGCGCCGCGCCAAGGTCGGCGTTTTTCCTTTCGTTCCTTTCCCCGGCCGCCTATTGCCGACGACCTGTTTTGATTTATACTTACCCTGAAATTCGGCGGGTGTTCCCCCTTTCGCGGTATCAAAGGTTTGTTCGGCTTCCCCGGTAACGTTCCCCCGGAAATTCATCGGCGGGTTCGCCGTTTGAAAGTGTTCGTCCCATGAGCTGGTCCTATGATGTTTTGGTTGTCGGCGCGGGGCATGCCGGCTGCGAGGCCGCGGCGGCCGCGGCGCGGGCAGGCGCCAAAACGGCGCTCCTGACCGGAAATATCGATACCGTGGCGCAGATGAGCTGTAACCCTGCGATCGGCGGGATCGGCAAGGGCCATTTCGTCCGTGAAATCGACGCGCTCGGCGGCCTGATGGGCTTGGCAATCGACGCAACCGCCATCCAGTTCCGAATGCTCAACGTGCGAAAAGGCCCGGCGATGCGCGGGCCGCGGGCGCAAGCCGATAAACGCGCCTATCAAGACGAGGTCCGTCGCCTGATCGAAGAGATGCCGAACCTGGAGTTGCGTCAAGAGACGGTCGAAGAAATCCTGTGCGACGGCGGGCGCCTAACCGGCCTGCGTACCGCTTCGGGACGCGTCTATTCGGCCCCGTGCGTCGTGTTGGCGTGTGGTACCTTCATGCGGGGGCTCCTGCATTGCGGCAACAAGCGTATGCCCGGAGGACGGATCGGCGAACCGTCGGCCGACCGGATCAGCGAATCGCTTCTCCGTCTGGGGTTCGTCTTAAAACGGTTCAAGACGGGAACCCCTCCGCGCATCAACGCCCGCACGATCGACTACGGTAAACTGGAACGACAGCCGGGCGACCCGGTCGCCGTTCCGTTCTCGTTCATGAACGACTCGATCTCGATCGACCCGATCTCCTGTTGGATGACCTACACCAATCCGCGACTGCATCGGTTTCTCCGCGACCGTTTCGGAGAGGCCCCGGACGTTAACGGGCAACTCGAATCGACCGGCCCGCGCTACTGCCCTTCGATCGAGACGAAGATTCTCCGCTTCGCCGAAAAGGAACGCCACCAGCTCTATTTGGAACCGGAGAGCCGTCGCACACACGAGGTCTACATCAACGGCCTTTCGACCAGCTTTTCGCGTGAAGTTCAAGACGAAATGTTGCGAATGATCGACGGGCTCGAATCGGCGCAGATCATCCGATACGCCTACACCATCGAATACGACTACCTTCCCCCCGAACAGCTGAAACTCACCCTCGAAACCAAAAAGGTTCCGGGACTTTTCCTCTGCGGCCAGCTCAACGGTACCACCGGCTACGAAGAGGCGGGAGCCCAAGGACTCGTGGCGGGCACCAACGCGGCGCTCAAGGCGGCGGGCAGGGACGAGGCGCTCGTTCTCGGGCGCGACGAGGCGTATATCGGCGTGATGCTCGACGACCTGGTCACCCGCGGTGTCGACGAGCCGTACCGGATGTTCACTTCCCGTGCCGAGTACCGCCTCCTGCTTCGTCACGACAACGCCGACCGCCGCCTGAGCCCGATCGGACGCAAACTCGGCCTGGTCGACGACGCGCGTTGGAACCGCTTTCTGAAGAAGGAGCGGAAAATCGAAGAGACGATGGCCACCCTGGCAGCAACCCATTCCGAGCAGGGTTCGGCCCTCAAATTCCTCAAACGCCCGGAGGTCGAGTGGCCCGACCTGGCGGCACGCTGGCCCGTCTTTAAAGATGTTCCTGCCGATGTCGCCGAACAGATCACGATCGACGCGAAATACGCCGGGTATATCGACCGCCAGAAAACGGAAATCGACCGTCGGAAAAAGGTCGGTTCCCGCCCGATCCCGGACGATTTCGACTATGGCACGGTACCCCACCTGCGGGCCGAGGCGCGCGAAAAACTCTCGCGCATCCGCCCGATCGACCTGGCCCAGGCGGGCCGGGTTACCGGAATCACCCCCGCCGATATCGCGGTCCTCCTGATCGCGCTCGGGCGATAAAGGGGAACCCGACGCACGCCGCGGGTGGGCGCCGAAAGGTCGGAAGTCAGGCCGGATAGAATTTCATACGATGGAAAAAGAGGGGGCGACTCTACACGTTTTAAGGTTGCGCGCCCCGAAACTTTTCCTCTCTCCCCGACGGCCCTCTCCGATCATTTCCCGGGGTCGTTTGTGTATGGTTCGGGACCGGCGATAAATGTCGCCGGGGGCAACGGCATTGCTCGCGCCCTCTTTCTCTTTCCCGAAACAAAGTGAAACCCTCGACGACCCTACCGGTCCGACGGTAGCGATAACTAAAGGGCGCCCCCTTTTCCGGAAGGAAAGGGAACGCCCTTTTTGACCAACGCGCTATCGGCGGGACGGGATCACTTCGCCTCGAGCCAGGCCTTCGCTTCGGCGATCGCCTCGGTGACCCCGGCAGGATTTTTCCCTCCGGCCTGGGCCAGGTCGGGACGACCGCCCCCGCCCCCCTGAACCTTCTTCGAGGCGACTTTCACCCAATCGACCGCGTGATATCCTTTCGCGAGCAGGTCTTTCGAAAACGCGGCGAAGAGGGTCACCTTACCGTTCTTTTCGTCGACGTTGGCGAGCATGATCGCCGTCTCTTTCGATTTTTGGCGGAGCGTGTCGATCACCTCGCGAAGCGCGCCGGCATCCTGGTCTTTCAGAACGTGCAGGATCGCGTCGACCGAACCGACCTTCTGCGCGGCGGCCGAAAGCTCGTCGGCCGAAACGCCGTGTTGTCGTTTGAGCGTCTCGATCTCTTTGGCAAGTTTCTTCTGGTCGGCAAGGATCCCCGTCACGCGTGAGAGGAGATCGTCGGGTTTCACTTTCAGCTGGCCGGCAAGGGCCTGTACCGTCGTTTCCGTCTTCTGAATCCGGCCGAGGGCTTCCATGCCGGTCACCGCCGTAACACGGCGTGTTCCCGCCGAAATCGACTCGTCGGAAACGATCTTGCAAAAACCGATCTGACCGGTTCGCGCAAGATGGGTTCCGCCGCAGAGTTCTTTCGAGTCGCCCATCGCGACAACGCGCACGACGTCGGGGTATTTCTCGCCGAAGAGCATGATCGCGCCGACTTTCCGCGCCGCGTCGATCGACATCTCGTCGCAGGTGACGGGCAGGTCGGCCATGATCATGGCGTTGACATCGGTTTCGATCGCAGCGAGCGTTTCGCGGTCGATCGCCTGATGGTGCGTGAAGTCGAAATGCAGTTCGTCGGGACGAACCTTCGACCCCTGCTGTTCGGCGTGCGAACCGAGCCGGGTACGGAGCGCCAGGTGGATCAGGTGGGTGGCGGTGTGTGCCCGCGAGATCGCCGCGCGTCGGGCCGGGTCGACCGCGGCGCTCACCGGATCGCCGCACGAGACCGTCCCCTCAACGAGCCTGCCGCAATGGATCGGGAAGTCGCCGTCGTATTGCGCCGAGAGAACCTCGAACCGGAACCGTTCGCCCGAGATGACCCCGGTATCGCCGACCTGCCCTCCCTTTTCGGCATAGAAAGGCGTTTCGTCGAGGACCAAGACCATTTCCCCCTTTTCACCCGCCGTAGCCTTTTCGGTCATCCGCCCGTCTCGGAGGATGGCCAGAACACGGGCCTTGTCGGTAACCAGGGCTTGATATCCGAGGAATTTCGGGGTTGGGGTCTTCTTTTTCAGCGCGTCGAGCGGGTCGTCTTGGAAAAGGAGGTGTTTCTCGGTCGGGCCGGAAAGTTCTCCGTGATGTTCCATCTCTTTGTTGAAACCTTCCCAATCGAAGCCGTAGCCCCGTTCCGAGGCAAGCGTTTCGAAAAGTTCCGGCGGAAACCCGTAGGTCTGGTACATTTCAAAGGCGTCTTTGCCGGAGACAACCGCTTCGGACCCGATCGAACGGAAGACGTTATCGATACGGCCGAGCCCGCCGTCGATGGTGCCGAGGAAATGCTCTTCCTCGCCGCGGATCACCTGCCGAACACGCTCGACCGTCTCGCTCAGTTCCGGGTATGGGTCTTTCATCAGCTCGGCCACCGTCGGAACGAGTTCGAAGAGGAACGGTTCTTCCTTTTTCATCTGGAAACCGTCGAGGACCGCGCGGCGCAAAAGGCGGCGGATCACGTACTTTTCCTCTTTGTTCCCCGGATAGACGTTTTCGTGTACGGCGAACGTGCAGGCCCGGACATGGTCGGCGATTCGGCGCAGACGACGGCCGTTTTCGTCGGTCAGGTCTTGGTCGTCGTATTTCACACCGCAAACGTCGGCGGCGGCAAGAACCAGCGGTTTGAGAATGTCGATGTGGAAATTCGTCGCCACCCCTTGCAGCGCGGCAGCGGTCCGTTCAAGCCCCATCCCGGTATCGATGTTTTTGCTCGGGAGCGGCTCGAGGTTGTTCGGCGGATCCCCGACACGGTTAAACTGCGTGAAGACGAGGTTCCAGATTTCGACTTCGCCCAGGGGCGTATGATAATAGATTTCGCTGCACGGGCCGCAGACACCGTCGGGACCTTCCGAAGGAGCGCTCGCCGGCCAGAAGTTTTCGTCTTCGTCGAGGTATTGAAGGCGTTCGGCGGGAAGCTTGATTTCGTCGAGCCAGATGGCGGCGGCTTCGGAATCGTCGCGATAGACGGTCGCCGAAAGGGTTTCGGGGGGGAGGCCGAGCCATTTCTTTTCGGTAAGGAATTCCCAGGCCCACCGGATCGCTTCCCGCTTAAAATAGTCGCCGAAACTGAAATTGCCGAGCATCTCGAAGAAGGTGTGATGGTAAGCCGTTCGCCCCACGTTGTCGATGTCGCCGGTTCGCAGGCATTTCTGGCAGGTGGTCGCTCGGGTGAAATCGAGTTTGCAGCGGCCGAGGAAATGGTCCTTGAACTGGTTCATGCCGGCGGGAGTAAAAAGGACCGAAGGGTCCCAGCGGGGAACAAGCACGTCGCTCGGACGGCGGACACACCCTTTGGATTCAAAGAAGGAAAGGTACTTTTCCCGAAGTTCGTTCGATTTCATCATCTCGACCTATATATGAATATTTTCTGACAGCGTTCTTGATTCGTCACGGAGACGCTTGATACCGGGACACTTCCGATTTTTGCGTGTTACCCCTTTTGCGCGATTTTGGCCCACGTGTCTTTGAGCGAGACCGTCCGGTTAAAAATCGGGCGGTCGACGGTCGACTCGA
Source organism: Thermoguttaceae bacterium (assembly GCA_050943135.1). Lineage (GTDB taxonomy): Bacteria > Planctomycetota > Planctomycetia > Pirellulales > Thermoguttaceae > RUG695. The sequence goes on from JBMNOP010000007.1 coordinate 53,268, forward strand.
TATCGGGATAGAAATACCCGATTCGCTCGAACTGGAAATAAACATCCTGCGGAAGTGCCTCGTCGGCCAGCGCCGGTTCGATCTTGGCGTCGGAGATCACCTCGAGCGATTCGGGGTTCAGGTACTCCTTGTAACCGAGCGGATTCGCGGCGCTGTCGGGATTGGCGACCGAAAAGAGCCGGTCGTAAAGACGCACCTCGGCATTCTTGGCATGTTCGGCGCTGACCCAATGGATCGTCCCGCGGACCTTACGGCCGTCGGGGGAATCTCCGCCGCGGGTGGCCGGATCGTAATGACAACGGACCTCGACAACGTTCCCTTCGGCATCTTTGACACAAGAGTCGCAGGTCACGAAATACGCGTAACGCAGACGCACCTCGCGACCGGGAGAGAGCCGAAAATACTTTTTCGGTGCGTCTTCCATGAAGTCGTCTCGGTCGATATAAAGGACTTTCGAGAAGGGTATCCGGCGGACGCCGTCTTCCGGGTTTTCGGGATTGTTGACCGCGTCGAGCATTTCGGTTTCCCCTTCGGGGTAATTGTCGATCACCAGTTTCAGCGGCCTGAGAACTCCCATCCGGCGCAACGCCTTCTTGTTCAGGTCTTCGCGCACGGCGTTCTCGAGGACGGTAACGTCGATGGTACTGTTGAACTTGGCCACGCCGATCACCTTGCAGAAGTTGCGGATCGAGGCCGGTGTATAGCCCCGGCGACGCAAACCGCAGATCGTCGGCATCCGCGGGTCGTCCCATCCGGAAACATGTGCGCCTTTGACCAGCTCGAGAAGCTTGCGCTTGCTCATGACGGTGTATGTCAGGTTGAGGCGGGCGAACTCGATCTGCTGGGGGTGATAGATCCCGAGTTGATCGAGGAACCAATCGTAGAGAGGCCGATGATTCTCGAATTCCAGGGTACAGAGCGAATGGGTGATCCCTTCGATCGAGTCTTCCAGACCGTGCGCCCAGTCGTACATCGGGTAAATTTTCCAGGTGTTACCCGTCCGATGATGTTCGGCGTCGATAATCCGGTACATGACAGGGTCGCGCATATTGAAGTTCGGTGAGGCCATGTCGATCTTGGCCCGGAGCGTTTTGGCCCCGTCGGGAAACTCGCCGTTTTTCATGCGGGCGAACAGGTCCAGGTTCTCTTCGACGCTGCGGTCCCGCCCGGGACTCGGTGTTCCCGGCACGGTCGGCGTGCCGCGTGCGGCGCTCACCTCTTCGGCAGTCATGTCACACACGTAAGCTTTCCCCTTCTTGATCAGATCGACGGCATAATCGTACATCTGCCCGAAATAGTCGCTTGCGAAAAAGAGGCGGTCTTGCCAGTCGGCGCCGAGCCAGCGGACGTCGGTCTTGATCGACTCGACATATTCCGTCTCTTCCTTGGTCGGGTTGGTGTCGTCGAACCGAAGGTTAAAAAGGCCGTTGTTCTCTTGCGCCATCGCATAATTGAGGCAGATCGATTTGGCATGACCGATATGGAGATAACCGTTCGGTTCCGGAGGAAAACGGGTATGAACCCTTCCGCCGAACTTTCCCGATTTTTCATCGTCGGCGATGATCTGTTCAATGAAGTGAAGTTGCTTCTCGCGCGGGGCGGAGTCCCCCTCTTCACGATGTTCGAACCGGTCACTCTCCCGTGCCTTTTCCATAGGAATCTCTCTCTTCCCAAAATGACGCCCGTCTTACTAGCTTGTACAGACCGTGCAGGAAATAAAAATCCCGCCCATTATAGCAAAAACGGGGTAAATCGACAAGAGACACGCGTCGCTTCTTGCGAAGGAAGGCAAACACGTTATAATCAAACCGTTCCCCTTTTGACCCGGGGTCCTCGCCGAGAAAGGGCGAGGTCTTCACGCGGGCCGATCCCGCGGCGACAAAGACGTCAGAGAAGCAACAATGAGCGAATACTCCGAAATCAAAGTCACCTGTCCCTCAAAAGAAGAAGCTTTGCGGCTCGGGCACCTTCTGCTCACCCGTTGGCTTGTCGCCTGTATCCAGGTCGGCGGTCCGATCGAAAGCGTCTACCGCTGGCAGGAAAAGATCGAGGCGGCCGAAGAATGGCTTCTGACCGTCAAGACGCGAACCTGCCTCTTCGACGAGGTGTCGGAAACGATCCTGGCCGAACATCCCTACGAGACACCCCAGATCGTCGCGGTGCCGATGACCGACATTTCACCCGCCTACGAAGAATGGCTCGGTAAGCAGATACGCTGAAAAGGAAATTTGATCATGGAAAAGCGGGAATTCACGGCGGCCGAAGCGGCGCGCATCCTTCATGTTCCGGAAAAGAAGGTCATCAAACTCGCCGACGACGGCGAGCTTGCCGGGCAAAAGGTTCAGGGGCAATGGCTTTTCTCGAAAGCCGATATGATTCTCTGGTTTGAAAAGACACTGACCGACGCCAAGTCCGACGACCATCTCGAACATATCGAAAAACTGGCCGAAGACGTCCCGCAGGAAACCGACGAAGAACCGGGGATTGCCGAACTCACTTCCCGCGGGGGGGTGCTGATTCCGTTCCCGGCCAAGACGCGCGATTCGGTGATTCGTACCCTGACACAGCATGGTGTCGAACAGGGCCTGATCTGGGATCCGGACCTGATGATCGACGCCTTGCGTAAACGTGAAGAAATGATGTCGACCGCGATGGAAAACGGCGTGGCGCTCTTGCACCCCCGCCGACCGATGCCATACAATATCGGCGACTCGTTTCTAATCCTCGGCGTCTCGCTGCGCGGCGTACCGTTCGGCGGCGGGTTCAACAACCTGACCGACCTCTTCTTCCTGATCGGCGCGCTCGACGACAAAACCCATCTGCGCACCCTCGCCGGGATAGGCAAAATCCTCAAACATCCCGAGTTCCTCCCGCGCCTGCGCGAGCTCGAAACCCCCGAAGAGATTCTCGACTGGATCAAAAAAATCGAAAAGGAAACCTGACACGCGCATGGGCAAGCGGCCTGCCCGAGGTCGTTTCGCGGGACGGAAAACAGATGGGGGGGGAACGCCCGGCGTTCCCCCCCTTTTTTGTGCTTTTCTCTCTTTTTCGACTCAAAGGTCCGGAACTCAGAACGCCTCAAAGAGACTTTTCACGGTTCTGCAACCGATTCCAAACCGTTCGACGCCGAGATCGACCATCTTTTCGATCGTGTCGAGGGTGCGCACGCCCCCGGCGGCCTTGATGCGGGCCCGGTCGCCGATCGCCTCTTTGATGATCTTGACGTTTTCCAGCGTCGCTCCGGTCGGAGCCCAGCCGGTTCCCGTCTTGACCCAGGAAGCGCCGGCGTCGACCGCGATGACCGAGGCTTCGGCGATCTGTTTTTCGGTCAGGTGATGGCACTCGAGAATGACTTTCAGGGGGATTGCCCCGATCGCCTCTTTCACCGCGGCGATATCGGCGGCAACCTCTCGGACCAGCCCGCTACGCATTTTGCCGACGTTCATGACCATGTCGATCTCGTCACAGCCGAGCGCGATAAGTTCTTTCCCCTGGTCGACCTTGGTCGCGGTCGAATCCCCGCCCGAGGGGAATCCGACGACACCCCCCAGCAAGACGTTACGGGTACCGTTTTCTTTCAACTCCTCGGCAAGAACGGGGGTGAAAGAGGGAAGCGAGAACGCACAAATGCATTGGTATTTTTTGGCCACGGCGGCGGTCTCTTTGACATCGTCCAGACAGCTCTGCGCTTGGACCGCGCTGGCATCGATCATCCGGGCAAGTTGTTCGGGGGAGAGTTTCATGGTCTTTCCTTGTATCTTTCTTAAAGGGGGAATCGGCCGTACCGTGCGGCACGGGAAACTTTCGGGCATTCCTCCCGAATTGTACCTTTTTTTGCCCCGAACGGCAAGGGGCGAAAAGTGCCCGGGAGGACGGGCACGACCCGAAAGGCCGCCGGGAACTTCGGAAGGATTTCGCCCCCGGCGGGGAAATATCGCGCGGTTCGATGCGCATCCTTCCGTAAATCCGAAAGACATCGTAACGGGTTCGAACCGGTTCTTATTCGGCCCGTCCGCCGGAATCGCTCCGGTAAACCTTGCCCGAGGAGGCCGAAAGAGGGAATCCAAACCGGACGGGGGACATGCGGAAGAGGAACTCTTCGATGGTTGTCGGACGGCCCCGACCGACGCCGACTTCCGCGGATGAAGGCTGCCTCGCCTCGTCCGCGGAAAAAGGATCGCCTATTCGGAAGGAGCCGCCCGGTTGATCGCCTCGCGGTACGCACGCAGGCGTTCCTCATACCCGGGCGGAGGGGGGACACGCAGAAACGAGCGGACCGAGTCTTTACCCTTCGCGTCGGCCGATCGCGCGGAAATCCGCACACCCGCCTTCGGGCGGAGCCCCAGGTCTCGAAGCTCCTCTTCATAGCCGCGCCGTGCGGAAGGAGTCTCTTTTGCCTTCTTACGCATCGCCTGCCAGCGGTCACGGAATGCCCGCAGTTCGGCTTCCGACCACCCGAGTTCGTCGAGCAGCCCCTGGTCGACACCCTGATTCAGCTGCTGATCGAGGTAGGAAAGGACCAGGTTCGTCGCCGCTTCGGCGTATTGCAGGTTCGCCTCGTCGGCAGGGGCCGCCTCTCGGCGGCGGAGCTCGGCGGTTGAGTTGCCGCCCCCGCCGGGAACGGGTTGCCCGGACGACGGATCCCCCTCGTTTTGGGCGTCGGAGGGAGAGCCGGGATTCTTTTCGGAAGTTTCCCCGGCGGTTTCGGGAAGGTCGCCCTGCGACGGGGTCGCGTCGCCTCGGTCGTCGGGAACCCCGCCGTCGGCCTTTCTGTCGGTCGGTCTCCCTTCCCCCTCCCGCGCCTCCGAGGGTCGGCCGGACGCGTTCGGGTCGGGTTGGATCTTCGCATCCTTCGGCACCGTGGCGGAATCGTCCCCTTCCCCGTCGGTGGCCATGTAGTTCCGCGTGCCGGGGTCGACCGGGCCGTTTTCCCGGGCCGCGTCGGCGGGAATCCGGCTTCGATCGTCGCTGCGGCGCGGGCCGTCGGCCGGCGGGATCCCTTCGGCCGACTTGATCTTGTCCAAGTCTTCCTCGGGCGGGTCGGCTGATCGCTTTTCGCTCTCGGGAGACGAGATACCGGTCCCCCGTCCCTGCGGTTCGGCGTCGGAAGGAACGGCTTGCGCTTCGAGTCCCGAGAAGTCGAGTATCGTGTCGAAAGCGCCGGCCGGGTCCGAATCGGGGTCGATCGGGGTGTTTTCGGGCGCATCTCTTTCCGCGCCTTCCGGCTGACCGTCGGAACGGCCGAGCGCCTCGTTCGCCCGTTCCGATTCGCCTTCGCCTTCATCCGCAGCGGTCCGGTTCGGCGCGGCATCGGTCGATTCGCCGCCTGCGGCCTCCCCGGCGCCCGACTCGGATGGCGCGTCCCCGTCGCCCTCTTCGGTGGGGTCGCCCGCGCTCTCGCCGGTCCCTTCCGCGTTGTCTTCTTCGCCGCCGGGATTCGCGCCTTCGTTCGGGGACGGCTCGCCGGAAGAGGGCGTCTCTTCCGAGTCGGACCCGCCGCCGGAAGCGTTTTGATTCTTTCCGGAATCCCCCGAATTTTGGGACTCCCCCTCCTCCCCCTCTCGGGAGTTTCCGCCGCCGTTTTCCCCTTCCGAACGGCCGTCGGAGGCACCCTCTTCGGGCTGCGACGGCGACTCCTCTTCCGGAATCTCCGCCGGTTGGACCACCTCGAGCGTCAGGATCGACGTCTCGCCGCGGTTCGGTTGCGGCTCGCGGTTGTCGAACACGACGCCGCGACATTCCACCGCCGCTCCGGCGGGGATACCGTTGGCCGCGGGGGAAAAGTCGAGGGCGAAAAGGACCTGCGCCCGCCGATCGATGCCGGGTCGATCCGGGACGTTCGAAAGGTCAAGTTTCTTCTCGTGCTTTTCGGCCGGATGGGATTTCTTCCACCAGGTCACTTCGAGCCGGGCTTGGGCCAATCCGAAATTTTCGTCGGAGGCGGTGAACGCAAGCCGAACCGTACCGTTTTCGGCGACGACGCCCGACGCGCCGACCCCGTTTTCCCACGCCGCGACCGGTGCCGGGTCGGAACGTACCGTGACCTCCCACACGGGGACGCCATGCTTCTCATCCTTCGAATCGACGAAATTCCCGTTCTGTTCGGTATCGGTACACCGGAGTTGATACGAGGCGATTTTTCCCGGTTCGAGCGTAAAGGTTGCTTCGGCCGATGTCGGGTCGTCGGGCAAGATTTTCATCTTAACGGCACGGTTCGGCGAAAAGTCGGGAATCAACAGCGCCCGGGCGAGCGGGTGTGTGGATCGGGCAGTCAGAACGACCTCGGTCCCTTCCCAGGCGTCGATCGTCCCGTCGTTTTCGACCTGCCGCGGTTGCAGGCCCGTATACTCGGGATAACGATAGAGTATCGTGCTCGGAGCGAATCGGATCGGGGGAAGAACGGTCAACGTGTACCGGGGAGACCGTGCCCGTTCCCGCTTGCCGTCGGTTACAAGGATCGAATAGAGAATATCCTCTTCCAACCCCTTGCCCGACTCCGGAAAAGAGAGCCGGTAGAGGTGAAACCCGGACTCTTCCATCGGCAGACGCCGGTCCGAAATCCGGCCGTCGGGAGTCGAGTAAGAAAAAAAGACATCGCCCCGCGGATCGCCGAGAAACTCGACCTCGACAAGAACCTCTTTCCCCGGATAGAAAGAAGCGTCTTTCGGCTTGATCGCGCGAAACCGTACCCGTTGCGGCGGATTGATTTTGGCCGTCGGCAGCATCACGCGCGCCGCCGAAACGAAACCGCTCTTCTCGGAGGTCACCAAATAGAGGGACAACAGGGTGACCGCGGCGATAAAGACCATCGCGCACCGGACCAGCGGCCTCATATCGATCGCCTCCGACTCGGCGTGGGGCGGGATCGTCTCGGCGGTTTTGACCGACAGCTGTCGCACGAAAAGGGTCGATTTCCGGCCGCGAACCAAGAGCCAGTTCACCAGACCGTTCTTGAGTTGCGGATGGGCAGATTCGAGTTTCAAGGCGCTGTAGAGCGGATTCACCCGGTATCGGAATGTCGGGTAGAACTTCCACAGCGTCACCGCCAAGAGTACAAGGCCGGAAACGATCGCATAGAGAATCCGTGCCCGTTCGGGCATCCCGTCGCGGCAGAGGTGATCGAGAAAAATTCCGATCAGGAGCAAAAAGACCGCGGCGGCCGAGACGGCCAAAAAGGCGACGCCGACATCAACCCGCCGAATCAGCGACGATGTACGTCTGAGGGTCTGTTCGAGTTTTTCTTCCGAAGGTGTCGGCATGGTTCCGAAGGGGGGGACAAAACGGGCGCGGCGGTCATGACGGTCATTATGGTATCGGCAAGATTTCCCCCGGAACGAAAGTCACGGAAGGGGAAATCCCCCCTGCCGGCCCCCTTTCGCCGAACATCGCCCCCGAGGGGCAAAAATGTCCGAGCCGCCGAAAAGGGGTTCACAGAAGAGGGGAAAAGGTCAGACCCAATCCAATCCGATGTCGAGAGAACGGGCCGAATGGGTCAGAGCGCCGACGCTGATCCGGTCGACCCCCGAAAGGGCAATCGCGCGGATCGTCTTGAGATTGACCCCACCGGAAGACTCAAGCCGGGCGGCCGAACCGGCGGCATCGCGCAGGGCGACCGCTTCGCGCAACGTTTCGGGCGTCATGTTGTCGAGCAAGACAATGTCGGGCTCGGCGGCCAGAACATTTTTGAGTTGTTCGAGCGAGTCGACCTCGACCTCAATCAGGGGAAGTTCGCCCGAAGAGGCACAATGCCCGGCCGCGTACGCCGCGGCGCGGCGTACGGCCTCGGCGGGGGAAAACCCTTCTTCGTCGATAAACGCCAGGTGGTTGTCTTTGATCAAAATGGCGTCGAAAAGACCGGTCCGATGATTTCGCCCGCCGCCGCAACGAACGGCGTACTTTTCCAAATAACGCCAGCCGAGGGTCGTCTTTCGCGTGTCGTAGAGATGGGCGCCGGTTCCGGCGATTTCACGGACATAGGCGCGCGTCAGGGTCGCGATTCCGGAAAGATGACCGAGCATATTGAGCAGGATCCGTTCGGCGGTCAGCATGGTGCGGACCGGTCCGGCGATTATTCCGATCACGTCGCCGGGAACGACGGAGGCGCCGTCTTCGATTTTCGGCTCCCACACCAGCGAGGCGTCGACGGCGGCCAAGACCCGATCGGCAACGACGACCCCGGCAACGACCCCCTCTTCGCGCACGGTCACGGCGGCGCGGCCGCGCGCGGTGTCGGGAACCAGCGCGGCGCTGGTTATGTCGCCGCGGGTATCGTTGTCTTCCCACACCGCAAGGTCAAGAAGTCGGCGAACCCCCTCGATAAGGTGAGCGCTCGGGCCGGTATGCTGATAAAAATCTTTGCGGGAATTCTCGGAATCCACGGGGATACCTTAGGGGAAATGAAAAAACCCCTTGGCAAGAGAAGGGGTTTCGTGAAAACTCAAAGGAAAACTGACGAGCGAACCAACGCTGTATCAATGCGGTATCAATAGTGGCGCGAACCACCGAAACGACCGCCGCCACCCGGACGGGGGTCACGCGGACGAGCTTCGTTGACACGAAGCGGACGACCGTCCAGTTCTTGATCGTTCAAGGCCTCGATCGCCTTTTTGGCCTCTTCGGCGTTGGGCATCTCGACAAAGCCGAATCCTTTGGAACGACCGGTTTCACGGTCGGCGATCACCTCGGCCGATTTTACCGCGCCAAACCTCCCGAATTCTTCACGGAGCCTTTCCCCCGTGGTCTGGTAAGAGAGGTTACCAACATAGAGTTTCATACTTACTCACATCTTTCTCGCGTTCAGGAGAATGAGAGAACTTCGAAAGACCTCCTGAACAGCAAGCGCAGTCATCCGAAATTTCCGGACATCCTTCGGACGACCGAAGAAGCCCCCCGCAAAGGGATACCCCTTGCGGGGATGGAGGCGGCGGGAATCGAACCCGCGTCCCGTGACAGCTCCGTGGGAGCGTCTACGTGTGTATCCGGCCTGTTTGAGTTTAACCCGACAAAGCCCGAGCCCGGCGGCGGTCCCTGTCAAGCGGTCCGAAAACAAGGTTTAATCTCTCGCGTGTTCGGCGTGACGAAAGACGATCCGAAATTACCGTCCGATTATCTCATCTCTTCGGCAAAGACTCGCAATCGGGGTTGCCTTTTCTTAGGCAGCCATAGCCATACTTTCGTTGGCAATTAAATTTATAGTCGGCTTTTTACGTGGCCTGCTGACCAACCACGACACGCAACCCGTCACTTCACATGCCCGGTCGAATCCGGTTCGCCCCCTAAATGGTATAGAGGATACAAACGCATAAAAAATATGCGCATGTCGGGTGCCCCCAAATAACGGAACAAGTTTATCACATATTTCAACAAATGACCAGGGTTTCGGTGAAAAAAGCCGGAAATTTTTCGAAAAAAACCGCGTTTTCCGAAATTTCGGGTCGAATCGCCGAAAGGTTTCGACCCGCATCGGGTAACACGCCCCCGAGCGAAGCGGTAAGGGCCGCTTTGGGGGCGGGCTTGTCCGCGCCCCGGCTTACAGGAACTCTTCGAGAAGGATGACCGCGTTACGAACACAATCGTCGCAACTGCAGAGGGGCACACCGGTCTCGCGTCCCTTGATCTCTTTGCAGAGGGAAGCGCCGCATTTCTCGGTAAACCCCTTCTGAAGCGCGGCGGCATCGCGTATGATCGGTTTACCGGCAAACTTCGTCAGGCCGAGTACCATCTGGGCACCGCAAAGCGCCCCGCAGGTTCCTTCCATGTTCCCCATCCCCGCCCCGAATCCGGCTCCGAGTCGGTCAAGAATTTCCGACGAAAGGACCGAATCGTCGGCAAAGGCGCCGAGGACCGACTGACAGCAGTTCTTCCCGTGATGTTTGAGGTCGACCGCCTTTTCGCTTCGCTGCATCTGTTCTGCTCCGTTTCGCAAGATTGTCATCAAAATCGGAGAGAGACACCTCCCTCCCGCGTTCGGAAAAACCGAACGCAAGCATCACGCCCGACGCGTGTTGCGGGTGCTATTCCATCTTCACGAACATATCCTTACCGACCCCGCAAAGCGGGCAATACCAGTCGTCCGGAAGGTCTTCGAAGGCGGTCCCCGGCGCAATGTCGGTGTCGGAATCCCCAACCTCGGGATCATAGATGTACCCGCAAGCTTCACATTGGTACTTACTCATTCTTGGTTTCTCCTTTTCGATTTCTCCTCACTTCAACCTGTTTTCCTTACCAAGGACCGCACACGGCGAGGACCGAAACGGCTCCGATGATCAGGTTCACAGACACAAAATTTTCTTTTACGCTTCTTCGATGGCGTCAACGGGACAATTCGCCTTCGCTTCGGCGGCGTCGGCAGAATCGACCTCGGCAACCTCGGCATCGACGGCAACCGCCAAACCATCGTCGCCGACCGAAAAAACATTGGGACATATCGATTCGCACAGACCGCACCCGATGCAATCGTCGTTGACCTTGTATTTCATCGTATTCTCCTCACTTCCGCCGAGAAAACATTTTTCGCAAAAGGTCGGGGGAAATCGCGCCGAAAGCTGCACCGAAGACCCGCGCCTTCCGCGGTATCGACCGCTGCGCCATTCTACAACATTCCCGGTTGTTTGAATATGGCCGGGAGGCCCGAAGAAAAAAAGTTTTTCGAAAGAAGACGCCCTCGGAAATTCCGGCGGTAAAAAGGGGAAGCGCGGTCAGCCGAGACGAACATTGATCAAGCCGCGCAATTCTTCCTTCTGCTCGTCGATTTGACGCAGCACCTGCTCGGAACGCGCCTGAAATGCCTCGGTGTTTTGGCGGAGAGCCGATTCCCGGGCATTGAGCTTGGCGATCTCTTCCTCGACATGCGCCTCGCGACGCCGGAGGTCGTTCTCGCGCGCGCCGAGGGCCTCAAGCGCCTCGTGAAGTTCATTCCACCGGGTCGAAAGTTCCGTTTCTTCCTTCACGAGATGTTCGAGACGCTCGGCCGTCGAAAGTTTCGTCTTGCGCACGATGTTCTCGAAACTGGCGATCCGTTGGTTCAGGGCCGATTCGCGCCGGTTCAGGTCGTCGTCTTCCGATGATCGGGGAAAGGGGGATTTGTTCTCGTCGTACATGGCATGCTCGATCCGGTGAACGTTTTGGGAAGGGGCGTTAAACTCCCCGCAGTCGTTATAATCGGCATACTTTCACGGAAAATTCAGTCGAATCCCCCGATTTTTCCCCCGGCGTAAATGCCCGGAAGCCACGATCCCCCTCTCCGCCCCCCGGCCCCTTAGAGGTTGTCACGCAAACGAGCTTACATCAAAGCGGGCCGGTTGCGCAAGCGCCGTCGGCCCCCAAAGGATCAAGGCACGGCCGAGCAACATCCTGATGTTATCTCTTCCCACGTTGTCCCATTCTTCTTCGGAGCAGGTGGTATTGTGAGACTTTCCGCAAAATGCGTCATTCCACCGGTTCGGATCGACGTCGGTCGCGATTGGGGCAAGGTCGGTGATTTCAAAGCCGCCCGATTCCTCGTCCCGCCTCAACCCGAGACGGTATTTTTTCCCCGTAACGGTTCACGGGTTGAATCAAACCGTCCCTCTTAACACTCAACGACGTGGTTCGGGAAGTCGATGACCACGGCCCGTTCCGACTCCGCTTCGGCCCTTCGTTTTGTTGGGTACGTGTACCGGAGGGAACGCCCCATGGTCGAAATATTTTGGGTATGCTCGTTCCGCTTCCGATCCGCGGTCCCGGGAAACCGCGCGCACTCTTCCTTTTCGGCGCCGAAGCCGATGGTCGCCGCAAAGCAGAGGATCGCCGTGACCAACAGGGGGAAAAGCATCTCGGGGGTACCGTGTTTCGTGGCTGTCGCCTTATCGATTTTCGCGGGGAAATCCGGGTTCGGGAAATGACCGAAACGTTGATTACGGGCCGACACCATAAACCGCGCGCCGCCACCAACAACCCCCCTTTCACCGCGGCGGTGCAAGACGTTTCGCGCGGTCCTCCTAAGACTTTCGGGCAAAGAGTCGCCCGGCATTGCCATTTTTCAAAATGTTACCGGATGCCGGGGTCGCCCAAATGGTAGATCAGTCCCAAACCAAGCGGTAGGCGTCAAAGACAGGTCCGTCGATACAGGTGCGGCGGTAATCGATTGTTCCCTCCTCGGTGCGGTATTCGACGACGCAACCGAAACAGAGCCCTATGCCGCACGACATCGGTGTCTCCAAAGAGGTCCAGCAGGGGACGTTCCCGAAACGTTTCGCGGTTTCGAAAACCGCGGCAAGCATCGGCTGTGGTCCGCAGGCGGCAATGAGCGACTCTTTCGGGACGATGGTCCCTTTCGCCTCGAGAAGCGCGGTAACCGTTCCTTTCACCCCTTCCGAACCGTCGTCGGTCGCAAGCCGCACATCGACGCCGAGGTTCCGAAAATCATCGAGGTTCGGAATTCGCTCTTTGTTCCGCGCGCCGTAAAGAAGTTTCAGTTCGGGTGGGTCGGAAAGGGCCGTGTACTTTTCGGCCAAAAGGTAAAACGGTGTGTAGCCGATTCCCCCGGCAACCATCAGTACGCGCCGCGCGACCGGTCGGCCATCCTTTTCGATCGGTGTCCAGCCGCCTCCGAGCGGCCCCCACCACCGAAGGGAAGCGCCGGATTCGATCCGGACAAGCCGTTCGGTCATGTTCCCGACGACCAGGTAGATCACCCGTACACGGCCCGAACGACGGTCAACGCTATAGACGGCGAACGGACGGCCCAGGAGCGGGGAATAGAGCCCGGCCAGGCGAAGCATGATAAACTGGCCGGGTCGGACGGCGGCGGCAAGTTCCGGCGCGGTAAACTCGACCAGCCAGGTCCCTTCTGCCACCGGCCGACTTTCGGTCACCGTTCCGGTACCTTCCCTCAAATTCGGATGATGTTCCCGAAACGCGTTCTCGTTTTCGATGGTCATTGACTCCCTTTCGGGTTACTCTTCGGCCGGGGCGCCGATGGTGTGAAAGACGCGCCTCTTACAGGCGTCAAAAGCAAAAGCGATCTGCTCGGAGGTCAGATACCGTTCGTCGAAACGCATCGCCATCCCGAGCCGCCCGGCATAGCTCCGGACGCTCCAACTGGTAAACGTCTTGGCACGGATCGGGGGCATTCCCCATATCGTGTCCAGAACGCAGTCCCCGACGATCAGACGCCCATCGTCTGTTCGGGGGAGCGGTGTCTGTTTGAACAGGATTCCGAGGTTCGAGAGAACCGTCGTCGACCAGCAGCGGCGGCCGTGCAATACGATCTTGATCCCGCCGAACGTGTTCCGTTTCGAGCGGAGGTTCACCAGGAGCGTGTACCCCTGATCGGTACGTTTGATCCAGTCGGTCTCGCGATGGATTCCCCGGACAAACTCGTCGTCGTCACCGATTTGCGAGGGACGTCTGTCGATGAAAACCATCGAAACGACGTTCGTTGCGAAGAGCGGGGGAATCTCGGGCGAACGCATATTGACCGGCATCGCCACCCGAATCCATTGGTTCTTGGTCGGTACGAATTTCTTTCTGAAATCGCCACAGGAACGGATGAAATCGACCAACATCCGGTCATTGATCGAGAGCCCGAGTTCTTTGGCCTTGGCGCGGTACGCCGCAGACTGTTCGGCGGAAAGTTCAAAGGTCTTGTAGAGGATCGGGTGTTCGACCGGGGTTTTGTAGTCGATCCGCCTGACCGGCAGCAGAGGTTTCGCATCGTGTAAAAGGAGGTCGCGCGTCGACTTCGTCCCGTTCGAAAGAAGTTTGAAGTAACGCCCCCACGTCTGGTTCGGGGCGAGTCTTTCCCTCATGCTGTCGGGCGAGATGGGCGGGTAGACCCCCGGCGTGATCTCCACCCCTTTTTTTGCGGCGTAGTTGATGAAGGCGTCTTCAAAGAAGCCCATAATTCCCATCCCGTCGGCAACGGAATGATGAACCGAAACCCCCAGTTCGGTGTAGGGGCGCCCTTCGTCTTCCCCGGCACGATAGAAGGCCCGAAAGCCGCACGTTTTGCGAATGTCGGGTAGGGGGAGAGACTTTTCCTCTTCGGCGGAATCGTAGCAGAACAGTTCGGGCAGATCGTCGCGGTATTCCCAATACGGTTTTCCGCATCGGAGAACGATACGCGCATTCATCAGCGGATGACGGAGGACGGCGGCCCGAAGCGATTCCTGCAGAAGGTCGGGGTCCAGTTTTCCCGAAAACCGAAACATCTGCCAACTGGCCATCGGAAAAGCCGGTGTCTCGTCCCAGAACATATACTCTTCGAACGGGGTCAGGCGATACTCTTTACGGAATGAACTCATCTGTTCACCTAACGATTCCTGACGGCCGATATACCGACCGAAAAAATGTGGTGTGACGCCGTAGACACACGAATCGCGGCCTAACGCAAACCGGCGTTGGGACGGGGTTTTTGAGCGAGGCGGTCACGCAAAGCTTTCAGGCGGGGATATTCGCCCGCGGTGCCATGTGCGTTCGGAGCCTCGGTCACCGAAACGGCAAACCAGCCGTCGGAGATCCGGCACAATCCGGTCGAAAGGCCGGCAAAGCGCTCGTCCCGATCGAAGACTTTCGGCCGAAGGGCCACGCGCGTTTCGGGTGCGAAGATCTTCGAGAAGAGTCCGCGCAACGGAATCTGTGCCCGAATATTCATCGGGCCGGAAATACCGATCACGCCTTCGCGTACCAAGTGGGGAACCCCGTTTTCGTCGTCCTGAACGGTGTATGTAACCACCGCCTCGACGTTGTCCCAACTTTCGTCGCCGAGTTCGATGTACTCGAACCGCAGGCGGAGGCGTATCCGGTTGTCTTGAAACGAAATCGAAACCGGGTCCGTTTCTTTCATCTCGAATTCGACCCACAGGTCGCTGTTGTACTCGATTTTCGGTGCGGTACGGCGGAACTTCGCAGCCACATGCTCGGCGAGTTCTTCCGGTCTCCAGCCTCGCCCCCCCAGGTCGAGACGCGAGAGTAAGGTGTTCAGGGCCGACTCGTGAATCTTCAGGTCGGCATACGCGCCGCGGAGCGTCGGCGGTTCGGCGGTCTGACTGCCGAGCGAGCTCGGTTCCGAAAGGCGGAGCGAGGCAAGAAGCCAGTCGTCCGTCGTGCGCGAATCTTGTAACGTAAGGTTCAGGCCCAACTCGTTGAGTCGCGAGTAAAATCCATCGGTCAGGCGATTATTCACCTGCATGAATCGGTCGGTCGACTCGGTGTCGATCCGCCGTCTCACTTCGGCTTCGATCTTTCCGCGTGTTTCCTGGCGAAGCGCCTCTTGCTGGGACTGATATTCCCCTTTCACCACTTCGCGGGTTAGCCCGCCGAGGATCGGTACAAAGTCGATATTGGTTCGGACATCGCTGAGCATATTGGTGTTACTGACATTCACCTGCGAATCCGACCAGGTCATCCCCCGGTCTCCCCATTCGAGCTGCTTGACGCCGACATAGTTGGCATAACTCTCGTTAAAGATTTTCGCCGGGAACACCTCGCTCTTGGTCGAGGCGACGATCCGCCCGACCACCACAAGGTTCATCAGGAGCCGGGACTTGTCGGGCACGAGTTGAATCCGTACCTGGGTATCGGTTCGGCGGGAACCGGCAACCGGATTCCCGAGAATCCTTTCCTGAACCACATCGAATTCCGGGTCGCGAATCGGCAGAAATCGGTTGATGAACGCCTGGGAAACATAGACTTTCAGGTTCGGATTGTTGTATATCGTTCCGATCGCCTCGCCCAGATGTCGACTCACCCCGAAAGGAGAAGTTTTCATCCGATAGGCCGCACGGCCGAGCTCGCGCCCGGTATCGCCGCCGCCGCCCCGTTCGTATTCTTCGTAGAGCGAGAGGACCGCGTACGGGTCGGACTGATCTCCGACCATCGTCCGAAGCATCTGGTACCACGCCTGCGGTACCGCGTGCCGGAATACCGCTTTCTGCGATTCGGTCAGCGACGGCGACTTGATCTTCAAACAGATCGAATTGATATGATCGCGCAGAAGTGCCAGATCGGCTTTCCGACCCTCGTTTTCCGGAACCAGGTCGGCGGTCAGGTAGGGACGGAAGAACGTGTCGTCCTCGGCACTGTTGCTCTCGAGTCGTTGCAAGACCGCGTAAAGCGCGTCGATTTCAAAATTTTTCCGCCAGCGGAGCGCCGCGGGGGTCACCCCGAAATAGTTCTGAACGGCAACCGTCTTCTCCTTGAGCGCGGCCGTCTCTTTCGCGGTAATCGTCCGCGGTTTGGGAAGCCCGCCGAGCGGAACACCGTCGAAATAGTCGGACGCGGCGGTCCAAAGGTAAACACGGCGGTCGAGGGAATGCCGGAACGCGCGAACGATCGCCACACGCTCTTCGGGAGAACGGAGTTCAAGGCCGGAACCTTTCGCCGCGGTCTCGGCATCGGCCTGTCCGCCATACTTTTCGGAGGCACGCGCCTTCGCGAAGCTGTTTTCCCTGTTAAGGAAATTTCCGCGGCGATGGTGCTGCTTCTCGGCCCGAAGCCTCTCTTCCGAGGTCATCAGCGAGGTTTCGGTGAAATCGTTCCGGACAATCTGTCCGCTCAAACGGCGTAGCGCGACACGCGCCTTGGCCGGGTCTTGTTCCAAGAGGGGAAAGACCTCACGAAGTTGCCACTCGATGGCGGCCGACCATTCGGAGATCGGTTCGAAGCTGCGAAAAAGTTCAAAGCGGCTGTCGATTTCCCCCTCGGCCATCGCCCGGAGGAGTTCACCGCGAATGTCAACTTCTTCGGGAAAGTCAACCTCTTCTCCTTCCGGATACGCCTCGTCGCCGGCAACCGATTCCCCGAGCGGGGAATCGGCGGCCGCCTCGCGCGAAAACGTGTCGTCCTCACCGACGCCGAGGAAATGCTCGTCGGCACCCTCTTCGAGGGCGGACTCGGATGGCAAGGGAAGCGATTCCTCCGCAGGTTTTGCCACAGGTTCCGGAACGATCATCTCCGAATCGTCGGGCTCGTCGGTCGTGATGAAAAGGGCGTCCTCTGCCGGGATCGGGAGCGACAACTCGCCGGTCGACGCCGCAAGAGCCGTCAGGCCCCAAAACGCCGACAAACCGCAGAGAATCAGTTTCGACAGAAAATCAATCCCCGGCCGTGCCGTCTCTTTTCGCATCATTACCCGAATTTTCGAGTCACGCACCATCAGAGTCTTTCCTACACGAGGCGGACCGGACTCCGGGCCGAAACCGCCAACGCAGAATTAAAAACCTATCTGTTCATCGGAAAACGGATTCAGCCGACTGAAGTTAAAATATTACGGTTACACCGTTTTCTCCTATCGCCCGACCTGGTCTCTCCGCGCGAAAAAGTATAGTGCCCGGGAACTTGAAGACCGTTGAACGGCTTGGTTCGATTTCTGTTGCAACCACCGTCGTCATGGTACTCTGAATTACCGCTGTCCGGCCGAGCTCTTTTTTGGCTCGGTTGCGGCCGGAAAGGAGAGTTTGCAAAGAGCTTGACAATAGGGGAGGAACCAAGAATAATATGCAGAAATAACGATGAGAGGGATGAGATCTGTTTTCCACCCTTGATTACCCCCCGCGGGGGATAAATCAAGGGCAAGATGCTCCACGATACGACCCGGTTTCATGTCCGGGAAAACAGGACCACCTCACGGTGGCCTTTCTGATTTGGGACTGCGTCGTTTGATTTTACGCCTCCTTTTGATTCAATCTCCGCGATGATCTCATAACGACACGTTTTCGCCGCCGTTAATGGAGCCGAGCGCGCCCCAGACACCATAGGTGCTCGCTCCTTCCGTCGCCTGATTCGTGTCGAGCAATTCACCTTTGGGATGAAGGTCGCCCGTGTCGATATCGTCACGGATATAACGGACCGAGCCGTCCAGCATGGCCACATTTGCGCCGCCGGGGTGAAAACTCGATACACCTCCCATGACCGGACCAAACGCGGAATAGCCGAAGGAACAGGCGACGCTGTTGGGAGGAAGATTTGTCGAAAAACCATTGGCAAGCGGACGTCCTTCAAACCAATAGGTTCCGCGTTCCCCCCACGGCTCAACCTTATCCAGTTTCATGGGATCGACCTTATTGATGGAATCAAGACAGACAACCGGCCAGACACGCATATTTCCGGGATCGCGACCGTCCGGAGCCGCCGCGACATTTCTTTGCACCGTGCTGATTTTTGCGTAGGTTCCGCTTTTATACACAACGTAATCCGTAGGCCCGCCTGTAATCGATTCTGCCAAACAGAGTGTATTACTGAGTCCATCTGTCACCTGGGAAAATGATTTCCACGAATGTGGTGTAAACGGTCCACGCTTTGTCGCGGGCGTATCGATTTCACAATTGTACAACGGGGCATCACCTAAACTGAACATGATATTTCTGCGGCTGAATTGCCAATTTGTATAATCGAAAGGATAACCGCTTTGAATCATGTGGGTGTATGCTCGCTCCGGCGACTCGATTACACCGGATTCCCCGTCGGACGGACACGAAAAAACCGGAATAACGACGCCCGCCGCCCAATGTCGCGGATGGGGGCCGTCAACATAGACATTTGGATAACTCGGCGGGAAAGGTTCGTTAATATGAATTTCAGACGGTGAAGAATCAATTGGCTCGGACGAGGCGAAAGCCCGAAATTCATCGTAAACCTTTCCTTGTTCCATATGAGGCAATAGGAATATCTGTGCTCCGCACAGACCGATATGTGTCTCGGTGTCCGTTTTTCTGACCGCGTTGTAACGTTTGTATGTCGTACATAACGCCGGGAGCGAGTTGTTGAATGTGTGATACGCCTGAACGGCCAATACGACTTGCCTGAGATTGTTTGAGCATTTAACCCGCCGTGCCGCCTCCCGCGCCGCTTGGACCGCCGGTACGAGGAGACCAATTAAAACCGATATAATGGTGATCGAAACCAGTAGTTCGATGAGCGTAAATCCCGACTGAATTGATTTTGTCGATTTTTTCATTGTGAGACCTGTTTTTCTAAACCATCGCGAAATCATTATGGTAAAAACGGAAATCATCATTGGCAAACCAAACATAAAGAAAATGTTGGTTGCCGAACGATCCAGAATTGAGACATGACGCGGAAAAGCGAAACGCCCGCGTCGCTGACGTATCAACCAATCCAAAACGTGATCATCTCGTTGCGCCCCGGTCCATGTATCATGACCACCGGAAGGGTGAATCGTCAGGTACAAATCACCTCCGGCGTTATTTACCGTGTCCGCGAAAAGAGTGTTATCGTCCCATGTGTCCAGATCGTCACGATTGTTAAACATCCAAATGGGGAGACGTCGATAGGCGTTGATCATTTCACGCGGTCCGCTCGGAGAAAGGGCGACGAAAGCGGAAAATCGATCTGAATATTTTTCAATCAATTCAAATCCGGCCATCGCGCCGGAACAGACGCCTAAAAGACTGATCCGGTTTCTGTCGATAGGATATCCGCGCAAAAGTGTTTCCGTGATTTTGTGAAGCATTTCAAGCGGTGTTTCGCCATGAGGCGTTCGTGGGTCCGGACTGTTCCACGATTTTGTCTGGATCGGGCACTGGAGCGCGATCAGAAAAAAATCGGGACGATTCGGTCCTGCCAAAATGTCAATGGACGATTGCATATGGGCCAGTTGACTTTCATTATCGCTTCGGCTTTCCCCCGCCCCGTGTAACCATAAAACAAGCGGATATTTTTTCTTTGGTTTAACCTCTTTGGGTGAAAACATCCGGAAGTAATAAGGTGAAACGTTCGCCTCTCGATAAGCCATCACCGCAGACGAATCAACGACTATTTGATTCGGTTTGTATCCTTCTTTCGGCCCCCGTTCGATTGATGGGGCAAACCGCGTGTCGGCTAACTCTTTCTCCGTTGGCACTCGTCTTTGTTTCTCGATCGTAATACTTCCTGCGGCGCAGAGACCGGTTGGCAACCCCCAAGGAATTGCTACACAAAAAATCGCCGTTTGTAAAAGAATTCCTACCTCGTGCATCATTGTTTCACCTCATTCATCCCAAAATCCGCAAATCCATTCTTTGCCAAAATAGATCAACGGAATGAGTGAAACAACAACCAGCGCCGAGCGTCCGACCGCCTGAAGCGTGTAGTGACCTCGAACAAACCAGTTTCCGATTGGCCGAAAAAAGAGAAAAAATCTCCCCGTCATCGACAAAAACAAGAGAAACAGCAAAATCACCAAAACAGTAACGCCAAATGCGATAAAGTTCCTTGCGTGTTTTTTCTCGTAATCGTAATATTCGTCATAATCTCGGCAGATTCGCCAACACTGAAAAGAAAATCCCGCCCCGACAAGGATTATAACAAACAATTCCCACGGCCAGAGTCTCATGTCAAGAAAGTGCAACAGTGAATCGATAAGCGATGGCTTAACGAAGCAACCAATATTAAACAGAATCAGCCCTGAAATGAGAAGCCAAAGCCACGCCGAGCTTGACAGACGCCACCAATTCTCTCCGTCCGATGATTCAACCTTGACGATCTCGCCTTTAAAATTTTTAATCTCTTTCATGATTTCACTCCTTGATCTGTGTTCCTCTTCGCTTGACGTTTTTTATTCGATAATTCCAACGGAGGAGTAACGCAATGAACGCCAACGCGCCGATCGGAACGATGAAAAGTCGTCCCGATACCGTTCCGTCGGTAAAAAAATCGGTCACCGGCGCGTAAAAAAAGGGAACGACGATTGTTCGGTACAGTATCCCGAACCTATTTCGCGTTCGATAAGCGAAGGTGTGTATCCACTCGGAATAAGTGATCGTTACGGACATGACGGCGATTAGCATTATCAAATTCACATAAAATGAGAATTTTCGCCGCCTCACAAGGTGAACCAAAATAGTTCCAAACGCGATCATCCAAAGATTCAGCGCATACCACCACGGCCAATGACGCCAGTTGAAATAATAAAGTAAAAGACTGATATTTCGTGACGAACCGTAAAAAGCGACCCACAAAAGGAGTGCGATAACCAGACCGAAGATAATCCAAAAAACGTGACTCGACTTTTTGTTTGACGTCGCCGCCGAGGAGCTCGTTTTCATGATGTCGTTCATAACGCTGCCTCTGTCGATTTGGCGCTTTTCTCCGCAACGTGACAGATCCATATTGACGCGCCGACTCGCTCGGTCGGCGTTATCGTTCGGAGTGGCGACGGTGTTTTCGTTCCGTAAAGATCGTTGAGGCTCACCGCATACCAGCCGGGGGAAATTCTGTTATCCCGAGGTGGCCCCATTCCCCCGGACGGTAAACAGGGTTGTATCGCAGAGTGCCTTGCCGTTGATTTATCCCCCGCGGGGGATAAATCAACGGCGGAAACGGATCTCACCCCCCATATTATTCTTGCATCCTCCCCCATTGTCAAGCTCTTGGCAAACTTTCCTTTCCGGCCACCGCCGGGCCAAAAAAGTTCGGCCGGACAGCGGTAATTCAGAGCAATGTGGCGACGGCGGTTACAATAGAAAGATAGTGTCAAGAATCTTTTGCAAATTTTTCTACCACTCGGTTGACCGTCGGCTAGCCGACGGTCAATTCGTCTCGTCCTGCGTCCATCTCCCGAATGACCCGATCAGGCGGGTTATTGTCGGATGCGGGTCGAATGCCGACTCGGAAATTCCGTAAACCTCAGCGTTTCTTCTATACCCTCTTCAACCTTCCTTGCTGCTGTGGCTGCTGTGGGCGGCGAACGGAAACCCCGGCCGGATACATCTCAACGAGCGCCTCTTCCACGGATGTCTCTCGCCGACGATAGCGTTCGATGATCGCCGTCTCAAACGGAACCCCCTTCAATCGGGGAATGTGCAGCGTCACGTCGCCGGACGTCGTGGTAAAGTTGCGATCATAATGCCCGGACCGATAACCGTTCCTTCCTCCGGTCCGCTCGTAACGTTCCGCATTGACCAATTCCTCCGCCCCATGGTCAAGAAGGGCATTTGGCGTTTCTTCCACACCGGTTCTCACTGAATTTTTCAATTCCCCTTTAACGCGGATTCATTGGGTTGTACAATGGTGTTCAGACATGGTTTGCGTCTCCTCGGTTTTTTGTTGTTGAAAATTCAATTTTACCGAGTGGCGTAGACCATGTCTCCTTTCTTAAAATTTGCGAAACTTGCTTTACGTTATCCAAAAAATCGGTTCGGTTCTTTGCGATTTCCGTCGACGATCTCGCCTTTGGCACGGTCTCCCCCCTTCCCGATTCCGAATAGAAGGTTATATTGGGGCCAGATATGGATTTTTATCGATAAACCGTTTGGGGAGCCGTTGATTCGAATCGGATTTCCCTCCGAGTATCGCGGAGCAGATTATGACCATTGATAAGAGCCTGAGAGTTAAGAAGGGGGTTTCCCGTTCGCGTAACGTCCTGACACGCGTTGAGCGCATCGAAAAGATGAAAGAGATGGATAAGTGGAACGAGGGCGATTCCCCTTTCAATCTTCCGAAAACCCGCGTCTATCGCGTCGTTCTGAAGAAGAAAAAGAAGGCCGCCAAGGCCGACGAACCCGCCAGTCCCAAAGCCGGGAAGTGAGCCGGATTCGGTTCGATGTCAGGTAAAGCCGTCTGGATTCTTCCAAGACGGCTTTTTCTTTTCTCCGACCATGCCGATGTTAAATCTACTCACCGCCGAAGATTTCGGCAGCCCAACTGCGGGAACCGTAAAAGTCGCGGAGCCCTTCCCGAATCCGCTCGGCGCGTTGCGGGTCGGTTGCCTCGAGCGACTCGGCGAATCCCAGTCGCTCGATCACGAATTCCTCTTCCTGAGAATTCCGGCGACCGATTCTTTCTTCGAGCCGGTCGAGCCGTCGGCGTGCCAGGCGAACACATTGGGCCGGAACGCTGTAGGGGGGAGTTCCCGTATCTTCATGCGAAAAGATGTTCAGAAAAGCGCGAAACTTGCGCACACCCTCTTCCGGATCCTTCTCGGCGGTACGGAGCGCCTCGACATAGGCCGACTCGATCAGCGAGAGCGACTGAGACCGACGAAAAATCGACCGTTCCGCAAGACGGAACAGGCGGGATTCGAGATCGGCGTATTCCAGGTCGCCGCTCAGCAGACGAACCTGGTCGGCACGCGGGTCGTTCGGGTAATACGAGAGAAACTTTTCGAATTCTCCGCGCAGGGAACGGAGCACCGAGACATATTCCGACTCCTCCTCCTGAGAAACCCCGTCGAGACTCGACTCGATCCGTTCATACAGTGTGTCGGCCGAAGGGCGCCGGATGGCCAAAACGACAAAGGAGCCGGCTAAAAGGAGGATCGTCGAAAAGACCAGGACGCGCAACGAAAGGTAGGGGTTGTGTTCCTGTGCCGAGTAAGGGTTAAACTCCTCTTCCGGCACCGCGGTAAATTCGGGGAGCGAGGCGGTCTCGACCATATCCGCCGCCACCGTCTTCGTCGAGACATCTGCCCCCGTCCAGTCGAGGGAAAGACTCCCGCCCCCCTCCTCCCCGTCATCTTTCCTCACAACCGTCGGTTTTTGGCCTATCGCGTCCTTTTCGCTCAGAACGTTGGTAATCACCGTCCGGTCGGGATCGGAATTTTCTGCCGACTCATGGGCAGAGGTCTCGGAATCGGACGGAAGAGGGTCTCGGCCCGACGTCGTGTCCGAAGGGTCGGCCGCGGAAAGCCCGAGCAGCGTCTCCGGGACTTTCGACGATTCGGAAGTTTGGAAAAAGCGCGCCAGTCCGCCGGAGGTCGCGTGGTCTTCGAGGATCGACTCGAGCCGACGCTGAACGATCTGCGCGTTCGGCGGACGGCGTTCCGGCTGAATCTCCAACAGCTCGAGCAGAAGTACGTCAAGGTCGCGGGGAACGTCGGGCCGCCGCAGACGAACCGACTCGGGGGGCCCTTCGCGGAATTTGTTGAGCAGGGCGGGTAGCGACTTCTTCTCGAGGGGGAACGGGGGTGTGCCGGCCAAGAGAACGTAGAGGAGCGCGCCGAACGAGAAGAGGTCCGACTTCGGGGTGATCGGTCCGGCCGAAGCCTGTTCGGGCGACATATAGTCGAGGGTGCCGATCACGGTATCGACGGCGGTCATTCGCTCGCCACCGAACAGGTGCGCGATCCCGTAGTCGGAAACCTTGATCTGGCCCGACGAGGAAAGGAGGATGTTCGCCGGCTTAATATCGCGATGGATGATCCCGCGATTGTGCGCATGACGCAGCGCCCGCGCCGTGTGTGCCCCGATATGGACCGTCTCTTCCCAGGTGAAATGGTGATGGCGGCGAAGCGCCGATTCGAGCGAGGCGCCGTCGACATATTCCATCGCGAAATAGCGAAACCCTTCCGCTTCGCCGAAGCCGAGCAGACGCACAATGTTCGGGTGGCGGAGACGGCGGAGCGTTTCGATTTCCGCCTCGAACCGACTCCGAGATACCGGATCGTCGTCGGTAGGGGCCAGAAGGACTTTCAGCGCGGTAGGATAAGGAAACCCGCTGCGCTCGGCCCGATAGACCGCACCCATTCCTCCTTTTCCGAGAAGGCGCGTCAGTCGGAACGGGCCAAGCTGTTCGGGAATCGGCATGGTATCGTGATTATTTCGGCGGGGTAAACTTAATGTTTTCGATCATCTTCACCACCTGGTTCTCGGAATTGACGTATCCCGAGACGGCGGTGATCGCGTCGATCAAATGACCGTAACGCAGAGGGGCGTCGGCGGTAAATTCGGCCTCGGTGTTCGAGGCGCCGCTGCCGGTCTGCAAATAATCGAAGACTTCGGCTCGAAGCCGACGCATGTCGGTTCCGAGCGGTTTCGAACCGAAAAAGATGCCGGTCAGCCCGCCGCTTTCGTCGCTGCGAAGCGTGATCTCCAGCGGAACCGATTCGTCCATCGACTCGAAAGAAGGAGGCGCGTTGACCGGCATCTTAATATTGAAATCCCCCTCGACGGCGGGAATACGAAACGTGACAATAAAGAACGCCAGCAGATTGAAGACGATGTCGATCATCGGGGTCATCTGCACTTTCGGCACTTCGGGCGAAACGGTCACATCACGAAGACTCATCGCGGCGCAAATCCTCCTTCATCGTCGGGCGAGCCGACGAACCCGCCCCCGCCATGTTTGGCGCGGAGCGTGTAGGTGACAATCCCCGCCGACTGACAGGTTTGAATGACTCGCTGCACAAAACCGACCGAAGCCTCGGAATCGGCACGAATGATCAGCGTGATGTCTTCCGGGCGAATCTCGCTCATCATTTTTTTTATGCTCAGTTCTTCGCGGAGTACCTCGCCCAGAGGACGCGCCCCGGG
Organism: Thermoguttaceae bacterium; assembly: GCA_050943135.1. GTDB lineage: Bacteria > Planctomycetota > Planctomycetia > Pirellulales > Thermoguttaceae > RUG695. Next base: position 78,497 of record JBMNOP010000007.1, read on the forward strand.
CAGAACCGACCCGGAATCGAGCCAACAAAGGGCCGAGCCGAGATAGATGTTTTCGTCGGCGTCGATCTGGACCGTCATCGGGTCGCTCGGCGGCGTCTCAGGCGGCTGGGCCAGTTCGCTGTCGGGCAGATGGATCGCCTCGTTGCTTTCGGCCTGCGAGAAATTGATCACCATGATGAAGAACGTCATCAACAGGAAGACGATGTCGATCATCGGGGTCATGTTCGGCTCGAAGACCTCGGATTTCGGGGAAGCAATTCGCATAACAGGGACCTATTTTTGGGGAGACACCGAAGAAAAACGCCCGATGTAATTGTCGCTGATAATCCCGATTTCGAGAATGAAACGCGCCAGGCGATTCTTGATAATATCGTAGATCGCCAAAGAGGGGATCGCGATCGATAAGCCGATCATCGTCGTAAAGAGCGCGGTGGCGATCCCTTCGGCGAGCTTCTGCGGCGAAGGAGTCGCGCCGCCGGCGGCGATCACCTGAAACGACGCAATCATCCCGACAACGGTACCGAACAGCCCGATCATCGGGGCAATATTCCCGATCAGCGCAAGGTAGCCGATCTGATGCTCGAGTTTCATCGTCTCTTCCTGGCCGACATCTTGCATGGTCTGCACCGCCTTATCGTACCCGCTCGGGACCCTCGAAAGACCGGCGGCCAGAACCCGGCCGAGGAGCGAGTCGTTCTCTTTGGCCACCTGGTAGGCCTCTTGGAATTTTTGGTCGTCCATTAACTCCCCGAACTCCAGGATAAGGGATTCGGGAACCAGGTGGACCCGCCGGACCGCGAGCATGTTCATCACAATCAGGGCGACATCGAGCAAAGAAAGGAGGACAAAGACCGGGCCGAAGAACCAGCCGAGCGCACGGAACATCCAGACCAGGTAGCTTTCCTTTTTCGGCGTTTCGGATCCGGGCGAAGCGGGCGCCGCCCCCTGAGCCCCGGGATCTGCGGGAGCCGCGGCCACCGGGCCATCGAGGAACGAGTCGTCGTCGATGTCGCTGTCAAAATCGATATCCTGTGCCGCCAAGACCAGCGGAAATGCCAAGAAGAAAAAAAGAAAGACGAACCGCAAGTATCTGTTCATCGGAATTCCTCACAACTCTTTGTATGGATCGGGTTGACGGTTTTGAATTTTAAAGTCCTGCGGTGTCGCCGCTAGTTATTGATCTTATACCGCTCGCGCAGAATCGTCTGGGCCTCGGCCGCACGGTCTTCGCGAAGTTGCTGTTTCCAAAGCTTCACCAGGCACCGGAGCGCCGCGATATGCTCGGTGGGAACGGTCGAGTAGAGCAGATCGACATGAAGATACGCCGTGATGGCGGCTTTCGGATCTCCCGCCCGTTCGGCGGCTTCGCCCATCGCGTTGTAGAGGGCCGCCTGCAACTCGGTATCGCCGGGATCCGATTTGTCGATCACCTCTTGAAAGAGGGCCTTCGATGCCCCGTGATCTTTGCGGAACGAGGCGATCTTCGCCAGACCGACCCGTGCGAAATTCTTCTGACGGTCGACGCCGGGCACCTCGTCTACCGCCATCACCTCATTATAGGCTTTTTCGGCATCGTCGATATTCCCCTCGATCAGAAGAAGGTTCGCCAATGCGATGTTCCCTTCCGCCTTGGTTTCGGGCCAGGGGGCGCCGCACAGGTTTTCGTAATAGAGTTTCGCGTTCTTGGTATCCTCCATCGCGATCAGGATACGCCCCAAAAGGCGGTTCGCCTCGTAGTAGTGCCAGCTTTGCGCGTTGTTCCGAACAAAGTCGTTCAGGCGCGCCCCCCCTCGGCGAAGCGTCATTTCGGGGTGGCCCGAAAGGGCCAGAAGCCCCGATGCCTGAGCGCGATAGAAGTCGATATCCTGACGGACCGGTTCGGCGGCCGACTCCAATTCCGCTTTCGGAATTTCGGCGATCTTTCGGAGCGCGTCTTCGAACTGAGCCGCGTCGATCGCCGAACGCGCCACCTGGAGATTGATCGGCTCATCGGTAAAATGGGTTTCGACGATTCGGTTCGTCGCAATGTTGATACTGAGCCCGGCTTTATCTTCGAGGGTTAACTCGTCGCGGGTGATCTTCAGGATCTTCCCCGACTCGGTCGTGTCGGCCTCTCCGTTGTAAGGGTCGTTGACGTTCGAGACGATCACCGAATCGCTCCACACGTTTCCGGCAAACGAAACGGCTGCGACCAAAACAAACGAGGCGACCGACCGTGAGGCGAATCGTGATAGACGAAATCGGGAAAAATTTTTCATGGTGCAGACACCTTTTCCTGCTGCAATCGGGGGAAACCTTCTTCCGACGCAATGCCGGCGGTCTCCCGAAACGATTTTAGGTATGCTTCCAGCTTTCTTTTGGTCGTCGGCCCCCCCAGATCGGGGTGAAGCCGATGAATTTTCAACAGCTCGGTCTCTCCGGCACGGGCCTGGGCGACCCGCGCGGCGGGATCGTCGAGCCCGGCAAGCCACTTGTTGCGACACTCCGTTTTATTGAGGATCGCCTCGTAGAATCTCTCTTTGAACCGCTCCGATTTATTGATGTTGCGCGACAGAAGCGTGATGATACGGTTCCATCCCCAAATAAGGTTTCGGCCGTTCTGTTTCGGCACCGCCCCCTGAATGGCCCGCGTATAAAGCGAACGCTTCCTCTTCCCCCACTCTTGAAGGATCGAGGCGGCCTCGGTTTGCAGTTCCAGGTTCGTCTCGTTCGTTTCGAGGACCGGAATGAGCGTTTTGATTGCGTCACCGTAACGACCGAGCTCACGAAGCGCCTCGGCCATGCGGAGAGTCGTGGCGACCTTCGCATTCGGCGAAGACGCCCATTCCGGCTCGGCGTTGATCCGTTTGAGGATCGCCTGGTAGGTCTTCCCCGCCTTTTTGAAATACTCGGTAGCGCTCCGGGCGCTCTCGTCGGCATCGGGAACGACCGCTTCCGTTTGCGCGTTTTCGGTTTTGGCGGTCTGCCGGAAGGAATCGGAAACGGCTGCGGTGTTCCTTGAGGGTTTGAGGCCGAGCCCGAAATTGAAGTAGGTATCGGCCACCCAGCGGAGGGCCAAATAGGTGTTCCCCTGTGAACGGGCCGAAATACGGTCGAGGAACCCCTCGAATCCGCGGGTGATCTCGCGAAGGGCTTCGGCATCTCCGCTCCGGCGGAGTGTCTGGATCTGTTCCTGGAGCTGTTTGCCGAGCTGGAGATAGACGAGCGTGAGCCGCTCTTCGCTGCCGACACCGGTATTGACAAAGAGCTCGAGACTATTCATCACCCTTTCGGCCCGATCGAATTTTTGTGTGGCAACCAACACACGCAACCCGAGGGTGAGCGCCGAAAGCTGGAACGGGTCGCTCAGTGGCGAGGGGGGCAAGACCAGCTCCCCGACGGCCGAGGCGTTCTCGTCGGCTTCGTCGAATTCCGCCGCGTCATCGTCGGCGGGTGTGTCGTCGGCGGTCTCGTCGACACCGGCAAATCGCCGTTCGACCAGCGTGAGCGGGCCGATGTTCGGGTGCGAGAGCCACATTTCGGCCTCGGCGGGCCGGTCGAGGAGCAGGTCGATCTGCGCGAGCGAAAGGGCGGCATTAACGGTTGGCAGGTCATCGCCTCGGCCGCCGTTGGTCTGTTCGAGTTTCTTTTTCAGGCCCGATTCGAGTGACGAGCGCGCGCTTTCCAGAAGTTCGCGCAGCGTCTGGTCGGAATCCGGGTCGGATTCCGCGTTCTTTTTTTCCAGATGTTCGATATACGTTGTCCAGAGGGACTGTCCGAACTGAATCGCGGCATCGGAATAGGCCGGCGAAGATTCGGGTATGGCGCCAAGAAGCTCTTTTGCCTTTTCGATATCACCCGCCGCAACCGCGGTATCCATCTGAACGACGAGCGCCTCGCGAACGACCGGAAGGCTCTCGCCGGAAAAATTCCCGCCCCACTTCCGAACGATATAGTCGGCCCGCGTTTGAACATCTTGCCGGAGCTGTTCAAGGAGCGCTTCGTCTTCCCCGTTCCTTTTCTCTTCCCGGAACGCACTCTTGGCCGCCAAGAGCGAGATCTCGGCAGCTTTCGGGGCGATGGTACTCCCGCTGCGACGATAGAGGAGAAAATCGCCGAGGATTTCGGCGTCGAGCCATCGACCGGTCATAAAAGCAAGCGTCGCCCATTGCAGACGGAGTCGGTCGAGCTCGCCCGGTTCGGCGCTGTAACGGCCGGCGGTCTGAAACGCCGCCCGGAACGCGCGGTCGGCGGCGCGTGCCGTTTCGGCTTTACGCGCTTGGGCCTTGGAAGAAGAGTCGGCCGTTAACGCGTTCCTTGCGTCGGCGTTAGCCTGCGTGAAATTCGTCCAGGCCCGGTTGAGCTGCTCGACCGCCTCCTCGAACGAAGCGGGCTCGCCTTCATCGGCGGGATTGCCTCGCCCGCCGAAGATCGGATTGGCCAACAGCTTTTCCGCCTCGGCACCGAACGGACTCTTCTGCCGATAGACGAAGTCGAACCACTCGTATACCTGTTTTTCGGGCCGGTTGAGAAGCTTGAGCGAGGTCGTTTTTTTGTCGGCAAACGCTTGTTTGGCAGCCTCGACGTACCGGGTCCTGTCGGATGTTTTCAGGTCGTTGAGCTTGAGAACCGCCCGTCCGGCCAGCAGGTGGATCTGAAGCCCTTCGGCGGTGACGTAGAAGACCGGAGGAAGTGTGTTGGCGTACTTCCATTCATAAAACGCATCGACCAGGCGGAAAAGATCGGCCGGTTCCCCTCTGTCGATGACCGTCTGACCGAAGAGGAAGATCGACTCGGTCTTAACGGCATAGAGCGCCTTATCCATCGGCAGCGAAAGGAGTTCGTCGAGACACTCCGAGGCAGCGGCGTTGTCACCGAGCGCCAAGGCGGCCTTGGCCTCGAGCAGGCGCGCCTTGAACCCGCCCGGGTATCGGCTGTACGTTTCGTAGAGGGTCTCAAAGGCCCGGCGCGCGGTTTCGAGCCCCTCCTTGCGCTCCGAAGAGCCTTCCGGATAGGTCTCGGCAATCTTCATGATCAGCTCGGCGGCTTTGATGCGCAGCGCCAGGTAGTCGGCGTAGAGGATTTGAGCTTCGGGGGAACGGCTCGTCGATTCGCTCGACTGCATCACCTGTGCGGCGGCTTTGGCCTGCGCGATGGCGGTCTCGGCATACTCCGAGGCTTTGGTGTAGCCGTCGCGCACCGTCTTTTCGATCAACCGGCGTTCGGTGTCGGAGAGGCCTCTTTCGAGACGGGCCGTCTCGGCGTTACCCTCTTCGGTGTAGATGTCGGCCAGGGCGCCGTTGGCCTGATAGGTGTGGCTGCCACCTTCGTTTTCCCGAAGGTAACGGGTCAGGTGCTCCTTGGCCTGATCGGCATAAAGACGGCGCTCGTCGGTGGTGGCCGAGGTACGCATCAGTTCCAGAACCGTCTCTCCCAAATAGCGGTCGAGTTCCGGGGCCAGGTCGTCGGGGATCGAGGGGTTGTCCCGAAACGATTCGAGGTAGTTTATCGCAACGTCGTAATAGCCGCGGCTCATCAGGGCGGTGTAGAACGCCTCCCAATTTTCGGCGGCGGGAAGAAGCGAGGCGAAACCGGCACAAAACAATCCGATCGAAACGAAAAACAGTATCGGAATACGACGGGACAAAAGCATCGGGCCGATCTTTTCGGAAATGAAGGTGAATCGGATGACGGCGTAAGAATCCGTTGGCAACATCTTTCGGAAAACTTGAACAACACGCCCCCACACTATACAATAGTATACTATAAACACCGTAAGAAACAACATCGGAATGAAGTCGGCTTTCCCCAACCATTTCCCGCGGACCGACCCGCGTTTCCCGCGCCGCCGTCGGCGGAAAAAAGACGGGGGATCTCCCCCGAACGGAAAGAAAATCGACCGAATCGAACAAACCCGCCGAGAGAACCATGCCCCGATCCGAAGAGTCGCGAAGAGCGGAAACATCATACTTGCCCACCGTTTTCTCCTCCCGAACGGGCCGCCCGAACGCGGCGGTCTTTTCGATCGCCCTGCTCTTTTTCGCGTCGCTCTTTCTCTCGCCGGCCCCTCCGCTCCGGGCCGAAGAAGTTTCAGACGGTCTTCCCTTCCTCTTCGAGAGGGAACGCGATCAGCTCGAACGTCTTTGGAAAAAACTCGACACCGAACCGGATCCGGCCGACCAGACGACCGGATTCATCGCGCTTTCGCGGCAGAGTCGCGCCTACCGGGGAAGGCAGGTTCGAATCGAAGGGCGTCTGTTGCGGATCGGCGAAACAGCCTTTCCCGCCGAAAAAGAGGACGGCCTGAGCCTGATCACCTGCTACGAGTCGTGGGTCCTCCTCGACGATGAACGGCAGATTCCCGTCCGCCTCGTGACCCGTGAAATCCCCGAGGGACTGACCCTGACCCCGCCCGACGATGAAACCCTTCGCCGCGAACGGATCGCGGCCGACGGCATCTATTACCGCCTGGCCTCCTACGATGCCGGGGACGACTTCTACTCGTCGCCGGTCATCGTCGCCGAATCGTTCACCCTGCAAACGCCGATTTCCCGGCCGGAGGGGGCAGAGTCTGCCCCTCCCTTCCGATACGGCAAGCTGATCGCCCTGGCAGCCCTCTTGGCCCTCTGGATCCTCGTTCGCCTGGCCGTTCGGAAAACAACGCGCCCCGCGGGCAGGGGAAGGACCCGCCGCGAAACCGCGCGGGTCGACCACGATTTCCGGTTCGATGAGTCGCAAATCGAAACGCTCAAAACCGCGGCGGATGACGCGCCGCCCCCCCTTTTCCCCGCGCCGGACGCGTCGCCGGGCCAAACGCAACCCGGCGGCAAACCGGGCAAGGTGGCGCCGCTTCTCCTCTGCGCGCTCCTTTGGACGGGGGAACTCCGTGCCGTGTCGGAAGAGTTCACTCCCACGATCAACCGCACTTTCTGGGAAGAAGTCACGCCGATCGACACCGAAACCCTCTTGGCATCGACGTCGGAAGAAGCCCCGCCTTTCCGCGAATCGCTCCGGATCATGCTCGACCGACTTCAAAAGAGCATCTCCCCCGCCCTCTTGGCCCGGGATATCCAAGCCGCTGCCACCGAAAATGACGCGGCGCACTCCGCGCCGACCGACGATTACCCGAACAACTTCGGTGTTCCTCTCGCCTTCGAGGGGAAGGTTACGGCGATCGACCGACAGACGCTCGATGACCGCGCCGATCTGCCGCCACTGGAAATCTATCGGGTTCGGCTCGAGACAGACGGAACGCCTCTCGAAATCCGCACCCCGGAAATCCCGAAAGGGTGGGGCGACGACGGTGCGAAGGGGATCGGCCAGATCGGCAGCGGCTTGGGAATCTTCTTCGGCAAATTCGACGCGCCGATCATCGCCGCCGCACGGATCGGCTGGCAAAGCGCGCCGACCCCGCTCGGAAGGCTGGGATTTGACATTTCCCTCTTCGACCATGTTGCGGCCCACGCGATCGGGGAACTTTCGGCGCTTCCCCCCGGCAAAGAGCGGCAAGCGATGTTACGAAACTTCCGACTCACCCCCGACGACCGCTTCCCGTTCTACGGGCTTTTGTCGGCGTCGGCCAAGGCGGGGGCGTTTCCTCTCCCCCCCACCGAGCCTCTGACGGTGATCGACCTTTTCAATCGACCCGCCGAGTCCCAGGGTCGGCTGGTGACCCTTACCGGGCGCCTGCGCCGCGCACAACGGGTGCTGGTCTCCGACGGGGAAATCCTTACACTTTACGGGATCGACCACTACTACGAACTCTATCTGTTCACCGCCGACTCGCAAGACTACCCGGTCCTCTTCTGCACGCCGGAACTCCCCGTCGCGCCCGACGGCCGACCGGTACCGGTCGGTTCGGGCGAGAACTACCGCCAAGAGGTCACGCTGACCGGTTTCCTCTACAAACCGTGGGCTTACCGAATCGACACGGCCAACTCCCCCCTGGCCCCCGGATTTCTCGATTCCGATCGGGAAGAAGGGAAAAGGTGGATCGCCGTTCCCCTGATGATCGGTCTGCGGGGTTCATGGAATCCGGACGCCTCCCTGTCCGAGGAAAACGCCTCTCCCTTTTCACGGGGCGTCGGGTATCTCTTCGGCGCGTTCGTTTTCCTGGTCGTTTTCTACCTGACATTTCGCCGACGGCGTTCGAAGCCGCTCCGGTTCACGGTCGGCCGGGACCCGGAGAATCCCTAAGGCTCGTTTTTATCCCACTCACCCTCCTTCTCGGGTTTATTGGGAGGAGTGAAAGAACCCTCGCAACTCTCCGGTCAACAAGGGGGATTTTCCCATTCCCCCCTGTTTTCACCAAATTTTTGAATTTCTTTTCCGATAGTGGGGGCACGGCGTCCTTTCGGATCGCGATGGAAAAATCGTTCTTTACACCTTCCGAAAAAAACGCTAACCTTAGCGCGAAGTGAGGGAGAATCCTTCCGCACCCGGCGCAGGGTGGTTTTCGACGCTATTTTCAGCAAGGTGATCAAAGAGCCCGGAATGTTTAAAACAAAGAAGAATAACGATTGTCGTGGGGCAGGAACAACGGTCGCTCCGAAAAATCAGGTCGACGAGATATGGTTGAGGTATAAGCAGGATCCCGAGAACATCGACCTTCGGAACAGATTGATCGAGCACTACATGCCGCTCGTTTGCCATCGGGTCGACCGTTTTCGCACCAGGTTGCCCGGCGAAATCGAACGCGGCGACCTCGTTTCCGCCGGCACCTTCGGCCTGGTCGACGCCATCACCACATTCGATCCGGGCCGCGGCGTAAAGTTCGAAACCTTCTGCCTTCCCCGGGTTCACGGGGCGATTGTCGACGAACTCCGTTCGATGGACTGGGTCCCCCGCAAGGTTCGTTCGAAGACGACCAAACTGAACGAGGCATACAAGGTCCTTGAAGGGAAATTCGGTCGCCGTCCTTCCGAAGAAGAAATTGCCGCTTTCCTGGAAATGCCGGTCGACGAAGTCCATAAAACGATCCGACAGACCGGGGCGGTCAACATTACCAGTCTCGACAAATCGTGGACCGACAGTTCCGGCGAAAGCAACGTTTCGGAAATGGACATCCTCGCCGACAAAAACGGGGAAGCCCCTTCGGAAAAGATCGACCGGCAGGAACTGATCCGCGTCTGCACCAAAGGTCTTTCGCAAAACGAACGTTTGATCATCATCCTCTATTACTACGAGGGACTGACGATGAAAGAGATCGGCGCGACCCTCGACCTGAGCGAAAGCCGGGTCAGCCAAATCCACAGTTCGATCGTCGAGCGCATCAAAAAGATCCATCACAAGCGGCTGAACGACATCTGACCCTGTACTCGGAACAAACGGAGTTGCAAGATCGGGATGAAAGGGGAGCAGGCGAAGAAATTCGTCTGCCCCCCTTTCGGTTTCGACCGACCCCGGCACCGCAACCGAGGCCTTGCGGTTCTTTTCCTCGGCCCCCTACCCCTTTTTCCCGACCTTGCGCGGGATCAAAAGGGCGGCGGCCAACAGGAAGATCGGTGGCATAAAGAGTAAGAAGGCTTTGCCCTTCGGCCGGTCCAACGCGGACACATCGCGCGGAAAAGCGAACCGCCCGCGTCGCTGGCGCAACATCCATTCCATGACACGATAGTCCCGCTGGGCCCTTGTCCAGGTATTGTGTCCCCCCTCGTCGTGAACCGTTACGTAGACGTCGCCCCAGACTTCGTTGACCGAGCTTGCAAAATACAAATTGTCGTCCACCGAATAGTTGTCGTTACGGTTATTGAACATCCAAATCGGCTGGTGCCGATAGGTGCGGGGGTTGCCATTCGGAGCGTTCTCCGAACAGGCAACGAACGCGCTGAACCGATTCGGAAACTTTTCAATCAAATCGAACCCCGCCGTCACGCCGGAACAAATTCCCAAGAGGCTGATTCGATCGACATCGATCGGATACTCTTCGACGAGCGCCCGGGTGATCTTGTCCAATATTTCCAGCGGGGTCTCCCCGTTCGGGGTCCTCGGATCGGAATGAGCCCAAGACATGGTTTCGATCGGACATTGAACCGCCGCCAAATAGAAGTCGGGCCGATCCGGGCCCGCCAGAACGTCGATCGAAGTCTGCATGTGCATCAGCTGGCTTTCGTTGTCGCTTCGGCTCTCGCCAAGACCGTGCAGCCATAAGACCAGCGGGTATTTTTTCTTCGGCTCCGTCGTTTTCGGAAAGAACATGCGGAAAGGATACGGGGGAGCCTCCCCCTCGCGGTACGCCATCGCGGTCGCCGACGCGATCACGACCGGATTCGCCAGCGCCCCCAACTTCTCGACCGAAGGGTCAACCCGCGCCGCCGCCCGTTCCTCCTCCGTGGGGATTCTCCCCTCCCTGTCGACCGTAACCGTGCCGACGGCACCGGACAGGTCCGGTGCTCCCCAAAGCGCCGCCGCGCAAAGAAGGGCAAAACAGAGAAAGATTCTTGCCTGAAATGTCATTCTGCCCCTTCTTCGGTCTTCGACCCGTTGTTTCGGGCTTTCGGATTCGAACGCCGACCGATCAGGATCAGCACAATAAGAACCGATACCGCGACCGGAAGAATGACGAGTTGCCACGAGACCGTGCCGTCGGAGAAGAAGTTCGTAACGGGCGCGTAAAAATACGGACGGATGATCGACAGGTAGAACCGGTTAAAAAGACCCTGTCCCCGAAAAAGCAGAGGGCGCCCCCATTCGGAACAGACCGCCGTCACCGCGGTGACGGCGATCAGGGTGATCGCGTAGAGAGAGTAGCGCATTCTGCGCCTGACGACGAAACGGGCAAGCAGGCAACCGACGGCAACAATCCAAAGGTTGATCGCATACCACCACGGCCAGTGACACCAGTTCAGGTAATAGTGCAGATAGCTGATATCCCGGGAAGTGACATGGGATGCCGCCAACAAGAGAAGCCCGATGAACAGAAGCGCCGCGAGCCCGAACTGTCTTGCCGGAACCCTGCTCTTGTTGGCCTCGTCCCGATTCATAAGATTTGCCCCGAGGTAATCATCGTCTTTGCTTAAAGCGAGGCGGCCTCTCCGCCGTTGATCGAACCGAGGGCACCCCAGACACCGTAGGTGCTTTTCCCTTCAACCGCCTGATTCGTATCAAGCAGTCGATCGTCGTCGACAAAGACGTCACCGGTATCGATATCGTCGGAAATAAAACGGACCGAACCGTCGAACATCGCCACGTTCGCGCCCCCCGGATGAAAACTCGAAACGCCGCCCATCACCGGACCGAAAGCGGAATAACCGAACGAGCATGTCAAACTGTTCGGGGGAAGGTTCGTCGAAAAACCGTTCGCAAGAGGACGGCCGACAAACCAGTAAGTACCCCGCTGGGCCCACGGCTCGACGGTATCGAGCTTTAACGGGTCGATCTTGTTAACGGCACGGAAACAGACCGAGGGCCAAACCCGCATATTGCCGGGATCACGCCCATCGGGTGCCGTCGCGACATCGCGGCGGGCGTCGCTCATCTTCGCGTAAGTGCCGTTGTAGGCCGCTCTGAAATCGGTTGGTCGACCGGTAATCGATTCCGCCAAACAGAGGGTATGCGTCGTTCCGTCGGTAATATTGGAAAAGGATTTCCACGAATGGGGGGTAAACGCCCCCCGTTTGGTCGCGGGGGTATCGATTTCGCAATTGTAAAGCGGGGCGTCTCCCATGTTGAACATGATGTTTCGTCGGCTGAACTTCCAATCGGAATAATCGAAAGGATAACCCGATCGGGCCATGTTGTCGTACTCAACCTGCGGCGATTCGATCACCCCCGATTCGCCGTCGGAAGGGCACGCGAACGGAGGGATAAGAACCCCCGAAGCCCAATGGCGAGGATGAGGGCCGTTAACATAGACGTTCGGATAACTCGGAGGGAACGGTTCGTTAATATGGAATCCTTCCGTCCCGGGGTTAAGCGATGGTAACGAGGCAAACGATTCAAACCCGTCATAAACCGGTTGCTGTTCCAGGTAAGGGAGCAGAAAGATTTGGGCCCCGCATACGCCGATGTCGGTTCCGCGATCGGTTTTTCTGGTCGCGCTGTAAGATTTGTACGTGGTGCAAAGGGCCGGAAGGCTGTTGTGACTCGAATGGTACAGTTGTACCGCCAGCGCCACCTGCTTAAGATTGCTGCTGCATTTCATCCGCCGGGCCGCTTCCCGAGCCGCCTGCGCCCCCACAACAAGCAAGCCGAGCAGAATGGAAATGATGGAGATCGTTACGAGCAGTTCGATCAGGGTAAACCCGGAACCCGATTTTAATCTTTTTCTCATCGCGAGACCTGTTTTTCCGCAAAAACCATAACGAATGAAAACATAACCACAGTCGGCCTCGTCGGAGACCGGTAAACTCTCAATCATCCCAGAAACCCAAAATCCACTCTTTCCCGAAATGGATGAGCGGAACGACGGAAACGACAATGAGCGCCGTGCGCCAAAGGGCGGCAAGCGTGACCCGGCCGCGGGCAAACAGGTCGACAACCGGTCGGAAAAAAAGATGGAAACGACCGACGATCGAAAGAATCAGCAGGAAGAGGAGAATCACGACGACCGTGGCCCCGAACAGAATAAAATTCTTGGCGTGCCTTTCTTCATCTTCGTCGTATTCGCTCCAGTTCCGGTAAAGGCCCCAACACACGAACAGGTACCCCGCGATAACCGAAAACAGAACGAAGTGTTCCCAGGTCCAGATCCTCACGTCAAAAACGCGCAGGACCGCCACAAGAACGGACGTCGGCATAAAAAAACCGAGAAGGAGGAATCCCAACCCGAGAAGGAAACCCCACGTCGAAGCGGAAAGGTGCCACCACTTCTCGCCGTATTCGGACTCGACCCGGACGATTTCCCCTCGGAAATTTCTGATCTCTTTCATGGCTTAACCCCTTTATCAACTCTTTATCGTCACCGTGCGGCGATCGCGAAACCCCCATTCGCCTTCACGGAACATATCGGTTCGTTAGGGTCCCGAGTTTGTTTTTTCGGAGGACTCCGTTCCTTTACCCGGTCGATATCACCGTGGGACACATGGTAGACGTAAGTTGTGTACCCGATGATTTTAACAGGTGTAAAGTTCAAAAAACGGAGATAGTCCCCGTCTTTGCCGTAAAGATCGTTTACGCTGAGTACGTACCACTGCGACCTTTCTCGGTCCGTCGGATCCGAAACGGTCGCGGGAATCGACGTTGTGTTCGCGGGGCGACCATATATTTCAGAGACCGCCATCTCTTTGGCGTCCGGATGTTTTCCGCACCACCTTTCCAAGTAATAGAGGTCTTGCCCCCAATCGATATTCGAATCGAGCAGATGGCGCGGCCCATTGAGCGGTCCGGCATCGAACAGAAGGCAATACCCCGACAAAACTCGTCAGCGGCGAATTGATACGGAACGCGGAATAATCGCCGGTTTCGAGGCAGGGAATCCCCGATGCGCCCCGTCCGCTTTCAGCCGAAACGGCCGAATCGCGCCAAGCCCGAACCGCCATCAGTAACCCGACGGCGGCCATCGGCAGGCAGGGGAGAATCGGGTCACTGTTCGGGATCTTTCTCCTCGGGCAATTCGATTGGCAAGGAAGAGGCATCCTCCGTTACGTCGACAGCCGGTTCGGCTTCCGGCTCCGGCATGGCTTCGGACTCCGCTTGCGTCTCCGTATCCGCCTCGGTGTCGGACTCCGGGGTCAATTGGATGGCCGGTTCGATTCCACCCTCTTCCTCCGGCTCCGGCACGGCTTCGGACTCCGCTTGCGTTTCTGTCCCCGCTTCGGTGTCGGACTCCGGGGGCACCTGGATGGCCAATCCGATTTCATCCTCCTTCGGCTTCGGCAGCGGGTTCGGAACCTTCGCGGTTATGCGAACAGGGCTCATCACCAGCTTGTCGCTTGTCGCGACCATGAGCAGAACCGTCTGATCATAAGACGATTCATATCTCGGGAGCCCGGCCCTGATGTTAATCGGAATCGTTTCGTTCGGTTGAGCGCTGACCGGAATATTCTCGGAAACGGCACAGGAACAACTCGATTTTTCACCGACAACGGAGATCTCCTTCTTGGAAAGATTCGTCAGGTGAAATGTTACGGTCTCGATTGTTCCCGGCTCCCGATCTCCCAAATCGATCGTCGTGGGGGAAATCACAAAGGATTTTCCAAAAGGCCAAGGCCCTCCCGCTCCCCGTTCGGCAATCCAAAAATAGAAAACCGCGAAAACAAGGACCAAAAGAACGGCCCCTCCGATGACAAATGTCAGACGCTGTTTTTTCATAGGACCAAACCTCTCATTCTGCGTTTACCGCGTGTTTCTGTTTGTTCGCCCGAGAACAGGCGGGGGCATCCCACTTCCCACCCCTGTTTCGATGTCAACGACGACGATGACAAAGATGACAATGCCGCCAAGGATTGACCCCGGGGCCTTTTTTCATTGAGGCGTTCCTTTCGGGAGTGATCTCGTCTTTTTATAACCGCGATACAGGGCAAACAGTATCAAAACACTTCCCAGGAGCACCAGAAGAGCACGAAGACCGTGGGGCTTGCCCTCGCCGAAGTCGGGCTCGGGAAGCCCGTAGTAGGAAAACTTAAAGCGGTTTTTGGGTAGCTTGGGAAGTATCTCGGTGTCGATGGTCCAAGTCCTTTTGGAGAAAGTTTTTTCGCTGTTTTTAAGTGTTTCCGTATGCTTAACAAGAAACCTCTCTTTTAATTGATTCTCGTCGGAATATTCGTTATCGACAGAGAATGAATTTCCGTCCAATTGGATTAATGAAGCGTCCTTTACCAGGTAATCCGGGGTTAAGTTGACGCTACCCTCCAACATGGGCAAGAATGGGGCTTCTTCGTCATCGGGCGGGTCGGCTTTAAAAGAAATTCGGGTCGTACCATCAGCATTTTCGACTATCGATTCTTGACGAAAACAGGGATGTTTGAGGACGTCCAACACGGTGTAGGTCCCAATGAGGATAAATGGCAGGTAATAGGTTCGATAACGACCAAGTGGTGATTGCACATCCCTGTTGGGATCTGTTAACCATTTTTTAATAGGTGCTATACCGGTATCATGCTCGGTCAGTCTCACGATACGCCATTCGTTGTTCACCGGGTTACCGTCGATCATAAAGAAATAGCTCTTATTGAACGCAAGAACCCTTTTACCTGCGTCGATCACCCCATCTGAGGTGGTAAGATCGTCTTCTGTGGAGAAATAAGTATGGTCGGTAACCATCGTGGTAGGTCGTTTACCATCGGTATCGGAATCGCCATCCGTATCAGTCGTTATGTTCATCTGAAGAGAACCTGCATGCTCCATGTACTCTGAAAGCGCGGTTTCAATTTTTGCACAAAGGTCTGCTAATGAGATATCGTCCGGGGCAGCCATCACGCTGCCACAAGAGAGTGATAACCAACACGAAAACAGTATGCCACACACCATCGTGCAAGTTCCAATAGAGCCGCACCTGTGTTTATTGCCATTCATATTTGTTCCTCTTACCTGTATTGTTGTTACTGATGACCCGAGTCATGGCAACGGGTAAACACTTCGGAGTAAGGTGAAGGCCAAAACCAAATGCTCCGGATTAACCTTTCAATTTCGACAGCGAGGGAGAATCGGAATTCTCCGGGCTGCCACTTATCCGATTCGGGCAGAATCGTTTTCCGCCCGTCAACCTGAGTAAACTTGATTCCCAAACCTAAGTGTACGTTCTTCTCCAAAAAAAGCAATCAACCGAGGCGATGAGACAGTGAGGAAATCGTGGAAACGATTTACCACGGATCGGCAAAAGTTTTGATCCCGGGTTCCGGTAACGCCAAGAAAAGGAAAAGAGGCCGGATGATCATTTGCTCCGCACGCTTTTTCGGAATCGACTAACTTGTTGATTTTGCCCTTCTTCGAGTTAAAATAGGTAAAAGGTGTCGTTTACAACAAGCAGTAACCCTCTGTGCAGGAAAGGTTTCCATGGACCGTTCGCGACGTCAATTTCTTAAGCTCTCCGGGGCGCTTCCCCTTCTGGGGGTTACCGGTCCCTGTGCCGGGATAAGCCGTACCCTTTCGGCCGGCGAAGCCGTCGACATGCCGGAAGAGAATCAGCCGATCTTTGTGGGCGACGATCGCCAGCTTTTTATGGACGACTATCTGCTCGGAAGTTCAGAGAATGTTCGAATCAAGGTCCACGAGCCGATCCGTTGTCCGGAAGTCCTCCTCTGGAATAAACCGTGGGAGGGGAACGGCAGCGTTTACGGTTCCGTCCTCTACGATCCGACCGCAAAACGCTACCTGATGTATTATTCCGGCTCGTGCGGCGACAACGGAAGCGGCGCTCCCCTCCATTCGAGTTGTTTCTGCCTGATGACGAGTTCCGACGGGATCCACTGGGAGCGACCGGTAACCGGCGTCGAATTCGAGGGGAACACCGAGACGAACATTCTCTTCCTGCAGAACGAAGATTTTGCCCCCTTCATCGACTCCAATCCGAACGCCAAGCCGGAGGAGCGGTTTAAAGCAACTTCCGGCCCCAAAGACGGGGGGATTCTCGCCTACGCTTCGCCCGACGGAATCACCTGGCATATTCTCAACAACGGTCATCCCGTCTATACCGACGGGGCCTTCGATTCGGAAAACGTCGCGTTTTGGTCGGAAGTCGAAAACCGATATGTCCTCTATTATCGCCGTCCTCGGCGCGATGCCCGTGATGTGGGGCGTGCCCACTCAAAAGATTTCATCCACTGGACGAACGACGGTTTCATCGAGTTCCCCGTCGAGGGAGAAGGGCCGCATGTTCTGGGCCAGTTCTACACCAACCAGATTCAGCCCTATTACCGTGCACCGAAATATATCATCGGGTTTCCCGCACGGTATGTCGACCGCGGACCAGGCGTTTCGAACTCGCTCCTTCCGGAACAGGAAGAGCGGCGGCAGCGCGCCGCCGTCCTCCCCCGTTCGGCGACGGCGCTCACCGATTCGGTCTATATTGTCAGCCGCGACGGGCGAAATTTCCGCCAGTCCCCCGATGTCTTTCTCAAGCCGGGTTTGAAAACCAAAGACAACTGGGGTTACGGCGACAACT
Source organism: Thermoguttaceae bacterium (assembly GCA_050943135.1). GTDB lineage: Bacteria > Planctomycetota > Planctomycetia > Pirellulales > Thermoguttaceae > RUG695. Next base: position 95,517 of record JBMNOP010000007.1, read on the forward strand.
ACATCGCCCGCGGACTCTTGGAAACCGAATCGACCCTGGGCGACGAACCGCGCGAACTTTCGCTCTACGCCTCCGAATCCCGGTGGACCGGAAACGACGCGCAGTGGCGGCGTTATAAGCTGCGCATCGACGGCTTCGCCTCGCTGGCCGCCGAATCGAAAAGGGGATATGTCGAAACCAAACCGATCATCTTTACCGGAACGGAACTTGCGATCAACGCTTCCACTTCGGCCTGCGGTTATATCAAAGTCGAATTCCGAACCCCCGACGGAAAGCCGTTCGAAGGGTTTTCTTCCGAAGATTGCGACATCATTTACGGTGACTCCGTCGAACGATACGTGACCTGGAACAACGATCGGCACGTCTCTCCCATGGAAAAACGTCCGGTCGTCCTCCGTTTCTCGATGAAAGAAGCCGATGTCTACTCGTTCCGCTTTCAATACGGAGATTCGACAACCAAATCGGATCATCGGGAATACAGTTAAGGGAAATTGCCCGTGTCGGCGGAAAAAGCATTTTGTGTGAAAAGAACTCCGCGACCTTTCGGCCGGAGTCTTGGTTCAGGTTCGGCAAACGGAAGCCGCAACGTAGAAGGGTTTCGTTGGACGTTCTTTTCGGCGCGATTTCGGAAAAAGCGTGCCTCGGTGTTATAACACAAAAACGCCGGTACCCAAGAAAAAAGGCAGAACACCGGGTTCTGCCTTCTTCTCGGAGAAAGTTTCCGCGTAAAGGGGCGTCGCCCCCCTTACGCGAAGAACAAGGAAAGGAATAACGAAAGGCCTCCCCGCCGCGCGGGGGCCTTGTATCAGGTGATCCCGCCGTGGGTCCGGTAGGGAGTCATGTGACTGGGCTGGTCGATCATCCAAAAGCGATCCCAGCAGTCGCGGGCCTGTCGCAAATCTTCCGAAGTGTCGTAAAGCTGTTCGGTCCGAGTCGCCGGATCCCCGGAATACGCGGGAAGCACACAGCCGACACTACCGGCAAGGAGCATTCCAAGCAACCCTAAAAGAATATACTTTTTCATCCGTGAAACTCCTCCTTGAAGTTTGATGACGCGATCTCTTCTTTGGTCTTCGAACCGCAAGGTTCATCGGGTAACCGAGGAAGAGCCGTTCTTCCTCTTAATCTCTGTCCGATTTATCGGGTATCGGAGGAGCGAAACTGTAACGATAATCTAAATAAAATCAAAATTATTAGAAGTGTTTCTCTAACTCGCCCAAACTGCCCGGTCGGAAATCTTTCACATTTCGAGAGAGACCGAAAGGGACGAAAAGCCCCCGAACCTAACGCGGAACCGCGGCGTGCCAGGCGGCATACTTTTCGGCACGAAATTCGGTGAAGCGGTCCTCTTCAATCGCCCGGCGCGCCCCGGCCATCAGCCGCTGGTAATAAGTGAGATTGTGGATCGTCAGAAGGATCGGACCGAGCATTTCCCCGGTCATGAAGAGATGACGAAGGTAACCGAGCGACCTTCGACAGGCCGGGCAGGGACACCCTTCATCCAGGGGGCGGGGATCTTGTTCGTAACAGGCGTTCCGGAGCCGCTTCGGGCCCTGGTCGGTAAACGCCATCGCGTTGCGGCCGTTACGTGTCGGCATCACGCAGTCGAACATGTCGACTCCGCGCCGGATCCCCTCGAGAAGATCTTCGGGCCGCCCGACCCCCATCAGATAACGGGGTTTGTTTTCGGGAAGGACCGGAGTTACCGCGTCGAGGCAGTCGTACATCTCTTGGGGGGTCTCGCCGACGCTCAGCCCGCCGATCGCGTACCCGTCGAAATCGAGCGCCGCAAGCTCTTCGGCGCAGATTTTCCGCAGGTCGTATTCGAGCCCCCCTTGCACGATGGCGAACTGTGTCTGCGTTTCGAGCCGGTGCGCGTCCCGACACCGTTTCGCCCAGCGGACGGAACGGTGCATGGCATCTTCGATCACCTTCCGCTCGTTCGGCAACCCGACCACGTGGTCAAGAACCATCGCAATGTCGGAAGCGAGGTCTTCCTGAATCCGAACCGCGCGTTCCGGGGTCAGGTGAAAGAGGGCGCCGTCGATATGGGAACGAAAAACGGCCCCCTCTTCGGTGATTTTGGTAAGTTGTGCGAGCGAAAAGATCTGGAATCCGCCGCTGTCGGTCAGGATCGGCTTTTCCCAGCCGGTGAACGTGTGAAGGCCGCCCAGTTTTTTAACGACCTTCTCGCCCGGACGAATCATCAGGTGATAGGTGTTTCCGAGAATGATCTCGGTACCGGTTTCCAAGAGCTGACGCAGCTCGACCCCTTTGACCGTTCCGCGGGTCCCGACCGGCATGAACGCCGGAAGCTGAACTGTGCCGCGGCAGGTCGAAAACGTGCCGCGACGGGCCGCCGAACCGGCATCGCGATGCAAAAGGGTGTATTCAAAAGGCACAAGAGGGGTCCCCCGCGATTCGTTGCGATGAAAGACGCCGCAGCGGATGCAGCGCCCGAAAATCTTACCTTTTGGCGGCTTGGAGCCCGGCAAGGGTCTGCCGATTCAACTCGAGTTGCGACTGAAGATTGGCGAGAGCGCCCCGTTCCTTTTCGACCACTGCCACGTGAGCCTTTTCGACAAAACTGCTTCGAAGTTTCGCCTCTTTCGCTTCAACCAGAACGGAGAGTTTGGCGATCTCCTTCTCTTTCTTGGCGATTTCGGCGTCGAGGTCGATCAGGTCGGCGATATCGACGTAGACCTCGGCTTTTCCGGCGACGGCGCTGGCCGAAAGGGGCGGCGGGGTAATGTCGGTGCCCCAGGTCTCGCAAACGGTTCCGGCCATCGACTTGAAGTAAGGACGCATCGGCCTGAGCAGTTCGGTGATCGCGTCGTCGCACTTGACCGAACAGACGATCTCGGTCTTCGGGGGGATATTCTGCCGCGAACGGACGTCGCGGACAGCGCGCAACACTTCCTGGAACTGGGCGAAGCGATCCCCGATTTCGGCGGCGAACGCCGGATCGGTCAGTTCCGGAATCGGAATCTCGTCGAGGGTCGGCCAGGGAGCGATCATCACGCTTTCGGCGGCCCGGTGAGGGGGTAGGCCGCGACGCGGGGCAAAGTCGGCCAGACGCTGCCAGACCTCTTCGGTCACGAACGGAATCATCGGTTGGAGCAAGCGCAGAAGCGCGTCGAGTACCGCCACCAAGATCGAACGAACCGTGTTCTTTGCTTCGGGGTCGACCGAGTCGGAAAGACGCGTCTTCACGATCTCCAAGTAGAAACTGCAATATTCGTCCCAGGCGAAATCGTAAAGGACGCGGGCCGCTTCGGAATACTTAAACGCTTCGAGCGACTCGGTGACCTGGCGAATCACCACGGCCAGACGACTCAGAATCCACTTGTCTTCCAGGAGGAGGTCATCGAACTTCACTTCACGCGGCTCGAAATCGGCAAGGTTCAACATGACGAAACGCGAGGCATTCCAGAGTTTATTGCAGAAGTTGCGCGCGGCGTCGAACCTCTCTCCCACGATCGGGCCGGCGGGAAGAGCTTGGTCGGCTTCGGTTTCCGCCCATTGGGTTTTGAACTCTTTCCCGCATTTCGAGCAGGTGATTTTCGGCAGGGTACGATTCTTTTTGGTCTGTTCGATGATCGCCCCGCAGTTCGGACACTCGAAGTCGAGCCCGAGCCGGATATCCTGGCTTTCGGTGGTCAGGTAGGTGATCGCGAAACGGAGCGCATCGGCCCCAAACTTTTCGATGACGAATACCGGGTCGATGCCGTTCCCTTTTGTTTTCGACATCCCTTCCCCGTACTTGTCGAGGATTTTCGGATGGATGAAGACGTCGGAGAACGGTTTTTCCCCGGTGTTGTAGTAACCCGCCAGAACCATGCGCGCCACCCAGAGGGTGATGATGTCGCGACTGGTGATCAGAAGGTTCGTCGGATAGTAATACTCGAGTTCCCGCGTCTTGTCGGGCCAACCGAAAACGGAATGGGGCCAGAGCGCCGAGCTGAACCAAGTGTCGAGCACGTCTTCGTCTCGGCGGATTTCGTGGCCGGGAACCGCGTCGGCCGGCAGGTCTTCTTCCTGCGAACAGATCCACCACTCTTGCTTTTCGGTGTCGAAACGCCAGACCACGTCGCTCCGCCCGGCAAAGGATTGGGCGAGTTCCTCTTCGGTGGCGTCTTTGCAATACCAGACCGGAATCTGATGTCCCCACCAGAGTTGCCGACCGATCGGCCAATCCCGCTTTTCGCCGAGCCAGTCGAGATACCCTTTGGCATAACGCGGAGGCGTGATCCGAACCGATCCGTTTTCGACCGCATCCATCGCCGTCTGTGCCAGGTCGGCCATCTTCACGAACCACTGATCGTTCAGGTAAGGCTCGATGGCGGTCTTTGAGCGGTCGGACATCGAAATTTCGATAACGCGGTCTTCCGTCTTGACAAGGGCGCCCTCTTTTTCCAGGTCGGTAAGAACCGCTTCGCGTACCTTTTTGATCGGCAGCCCGGCGTAAGGACCGGCGTTTTCGTTATAGGTGCCGTCTTGGTTGAGCAGATTGACCATCGGCAGGTTCTGACGTTTCCCGACCTCGTAGTCGTTCGGATCGTGCGCCGGGGTAATTTTTACGCAGCCGGTACCGAGTTCCGGTTTCGCCCACACATCGCAGATGAGCGGGATTTCCCGACCGATCAGCGGAAGACGGATGCGACGTCCATCCTTGGCCATCTCGGTCAGTCGGATCAGGTGGGGAAGGAGCGACTCGCGGCGCAGACGGAGCGCGTCGAGCGCGTCCCGGTGTTCGGCCCGCTCCTTTTCGGGACCGGAGGCGATCTTTTCGAGCAGGTCGGCTTCGATCCGATCGAACTCGTTGGCCGGGTCGGGATGAACCGCGACCGCGGTGTCGCCGAGCATCGTCTCGGGACGCGTGGTGGCGATCGTCACAAATTCCGGTTCGCCCGGTTTCGGGTCGATGACCGGATAGTTGAAATACCAGAAATGCCCGTCGAGCGATTCGTGGAAGACCTCGTCGTCACTCACGGCGGTCTGAAGGTGGGTGTCCCAATTCACAAGCCGTTTTCCGCGGTAGATCAGGCCGTCGGAAAAGAGTTTGAAGAAGAAGTGCCGTACCGCCTTGGCGCAAACCGGGTCGAGGGTGAAGCGGGTACGGGTCCAGTCGCAGCTGCACCCCATCGCCTTGAGCTGGCCGAGGATTCGCTCCTGATACTGGTCTTTCCATGCCCAAATCATTTGAATCAGCGCTTCGCGGCCGATATCGTGCCGGGTTTTCTTTTCCCGTTCGAAGAGGCGTTTTTCGACGGTCGCCTGGGTGGCGATCCCCGCGTGGTCGACACCGGGAACCCAGAGGGTTTCGTAACCCTGCATCCGCTTCATTCGAATGATGACGTCTTGAAGCGTGTTGTTGAGCGCGTGGCCCAGATGGAGCGCCCCGGTAACGTTCGGCGGAGGAATGACGATCGAGTATGGCTTCTTGTCCGGATTCGGGGAACTCCGGAAAAAACCTTTTTCTTCCCAATATTTCGACCAGCGTTCCTGAGCCGCCAAATGGTCGTACTGTCTTGGCAACTCGTCAAAAATATCTTGCGACATCGTCACTTCTCTGTTCCGTTTGCCCTCACCGATAAAATTCACCGCTGCGCGAAAAACGCCGACGGCCATGGGGCGACCGGCCGCCGTGTGCGGGGTAAAGCCCCCCTCACGGGAAGCCCGAGAAGGAGGGGGACACACCCTCCCATGATTTTAGTCAACAATGGGAGAAAAGGAAGGGATACCCGAACGAGCGGTCGGGAAAGGCTACCGCGCAAAGCGCTCGGCGATCACGCGAAAGAGAGCCGAGGCGATCGTCTCCTTGGTGCCGGAAAGGAGGGCGAGCACCTCGCCCTCGGGGGTAAGGATTTCCAGTTGAGACGACTCGGCGCCGATGGCGTCCGGCCTGTTGACAAGGACCAGGTCGCCGTTCTTGCGCCGGAGTTTGGCCAGAGCCCGCTCGCGCGGTGCGTCGGTTTCGAGCGCGAAAGGGATCAGCCATTGGTCGGGGCGCTTGATTTTGCCGAGCGCGGCAATGATGTCGGGGGTCTCTTCCAGTTCGAGCGAAAAGGTGCCCCCTTCTTTACCGCGGGTCAGGCAATCTTTCGTCAGTTTTGAGGCGGAATAATTCCGCGGCCGATAATCGCAGGGAGCGGCGGCGCCGATCGCCCCGGTCATCCGGGGGTAAAGTTCGAGCGCCGCGTTGTACATCTCTTCGGTCGAAACGACCGGAACCACGTGCGCCTCGGCCGGATACGTCATCGAAACCGGCCCGGAAAGGATGGTCACATCGAAACCGGCCCGGATCGCCTCGGCGGCCAGTGCCCGGCCCATCCGACCGCTCGAAGCGTTCGAAAGGTAGCGGACAGGGTCAAGGTACTCACGGGTCGGGCCGGAGGTGATCAGGAGCGTTCGAGACGAAGCCACGGTCAGTTCCCCAAAGATTGCAGCGGCGCGGGGATCCGCCCGCCGAATTGAACGAACTCTTCACTGACCCCGACGTTCCGCACTTCCAGTACCGGGGAATGTCCGAAGAGCCCGCCGAAATGGACCATGTCACCGGCCTTGGCCCCCGGCACGGGAATAAGACGGGTCGCGGTCGTTTTGTTGTTGATCACGCCGATCGCCATCTCGTCGGCCATGATGCCGGAAATCGTTGCGGGCGGGGTGTCGCCGGGGATCAAGATCATGTCGAGCCCGACACTGCAGACGCTTGTCATCGCCTCGAGTTTTTCAAGGACCAGGTGCTTCTGCTGAACCGCGTCGGCCAATGCGGCGTCTTCCGAGACCGGAATGAACGCACCGCTCAGTCCGCCGACCGAACTCGAGGCGAAAAGCCCGCCTTTTTTGACGGCATCGTTAAGCATCGCGATCGCCGCGGTGGAACCGGGCGCGCCGATACGCCCGAGTCCCAGCGTTTTGAGGATTTCGCCGATACTGTCGCCGACCGTCGGGGTCGGGGCCAGCGAAAGGTCGACGATCCCAAAAGGAATGTCGAGCAACTCGGCCACTTCGCGGCCGATCAGTTCTCCGACACGTGTTACGCGGAAACTCGAAATTTTGATCTCTTCGGCCAGGTCGGTCAGGGTCAGTTTGCTTCCGCTCTCGCGCGCCGCGGCGATCCGCCGTTTGAGGGCCGAATCGACCACGCCGGGCCCGGAGACGCCGATGTCGACCGTCACTTCCGGTTCCCCCGCCCCCATATACGCCCCGGCCATGAAAGGATTGTCTTCGGGAATATTGGCAAAGACAACCAATTTGGCTGCGGCAAAGCCTTGACGTGCCTTGTCGGCTTCGGCAACCGCCGGGATAATCTCGCCCAACATGCGTAGCGCGTCCATGTTGATCCCCGCCTTGCGCGAGGCGGCGTTGACCGAAGCGCAAACGCGGTCGGTCTTCGAAAGGATTTCCGGAAGCGCGTCGAGCAAAACGCGGTCCCCCTCGGAAAAACCCTTTTGAACGAGTGCGGTGAATCCGCCGACAAAATCGACGCGACACTCTTTGGCCGCCTGGTCGACCACCGTGGCAAGTTCGACGGCACAGGAAACACCGTGCCCGGAAAGAAGGTTCGACGCCGGAGAAATGGCGATCCGCTTGTTCGTGACCGGAATCCCGTATTTCGCCCCGACCGTATCACAAATTTCGACGAGGCGCCCCGCATGGCGGAGGATTTTGTTGTGAACCTTTTTGGCTAACATGTCAGGATTTGAACCGGCACAGTCGTTCAGGTTGAGTGCCAGTGTGACCGCACGCACATCGAGGTGTTCGGCATGAAGCATGCGGATGGTGGAAAGGACTTCATCGGTGCGAAGCATGGCGGCGGACTCTTCAGGGTTTACGGAGCTGGTTGGTGGCGACAAAGATGTTCTTATGTTGCAGTTTGACGGTAAAACCGTATTCGACGCCGATCTCTTCCAGGTCGAGCAGAAGGGCACGGGGATCGACTTTCGGATCGACCTCGACCTGCCCGATCAGGATGAACCGGTCGTGCCCCTCCTTGTCGCAGTAAAGCTCGATAATGTTGATTCCTTTATCGGCCAGGGAACGGCTCAAGACACGAACGACCCCGGGGTGATCTTTGCCGAACGCGGTCAAAACAAATATGCTCGCATCGGGAACCGGACGGATCGGCAGCGAACCGGTTCGGGAACAGAAGACTCGGCACCCTTCCATCCCCCGTTCTTCGCGAAGTTTGTCGGCCAGGGTGTCGGGATCAAAATCGGTATCGAAACGTACCGTCATCATCAGGGTGAAAAAACCGCTCAGAACCGCCTCACTGCAAGATTCGATGTTGCCGCGGAGACGCATGATCCCTTCGCTCAGTCCGGCCACGATCCCGGGCTTATCGCCGGCGATCACGCCCAGAACATACCCATAAGAAGGTTTTTCGGATTCAGCTGTCATCTGGATTCGCCAATACCCTTTCTGTAAAAAACCACGTCTTTCACCGAAGACGCCGAGGAATCTTTTCGGCCGGGCCGAGACTACTGGCTGATATGGAAGAGGAGGATGTCCCCTTCCTGAACCACGTAATCTTTATGTTCGCGGCGGTTCAGGCCTTGGGCTTTGACCTCGCGCTCACTCCCGAGCCGGAGCAGATCGTCACAGGGGATCACCTCGGCCCGGATAAACTTCTTGACGAAATCGGTGTGGATGCAGCCGGCGGCCTCGATCGCGGTACCGTTTTTGCGCATCAGCCAGGTACGGACCTCTTTTTCCCCGGCGGTAAGAAAGACCATCTGCCCCGAAAAATCCATCAGAAGGCGGATGAATTCGTCGCGGCTGGTCGAGGGAATTTGCATCTCGTCGAGAAACTCTTTTCGCTCGTCGGGCGCCATCTGCGCCAGTTCGACTTCGAGCCCCACCGAAACGGCTCGGACCGGAACGTCGCTCGTCGAAAACTTCTCGTACGCGGCATGGTCGGTTTCGTCATCTCCGGTGTTGACGAGAACCATACGGTTCTTTTCGGTCAGGAAACGAAACGAGCGGGTTGCCTTATACTCCTCGGGGGTCATGTCGTCTGCTTTGACCGGATGCCCCTCTTCGAGCCCCGTCTTGATTTTGAGAAGGATCGCCTCCTCGACGGCGAGTTTTTCGAGTTGATCTTTCGGAAGATGGCGTTTCTGCTGTTCGTGAATCTTTTCGAGCCGATTCGTCGCGATTTCCAGGTCGGCAAAGACCAACTCTTCAAGAAAAGCGTCGGTCTCTTTGCGCACATCCGAGCCGTCAAAGGCCGGAACGACGCAAACCAGATAGTCGGTCTCGCGCAAGTGCCCGAGCCGCGAGACGTTCCCGACCTGGTCGCGCGAAAGGCCCGGCGTATCGACGATTTCCAGCGAGGCGTATGTCACCTTCTTGGGATGGTAGAGATCACAAAGCGCCTCGACCCGCGGTTCCGGAATCGCGGCGGTGGCCAGAGCCGTCCCCTTCCCGTCCGTTTCGGGCTTCCGTTCGACCAACCACCGGAAAAGTGTCGATTTGCCACTCCCTTGATAGCCGACCAATCCGATTTTCATAGCTCCCCACATCTCCCTCTCAAACGCGGAACAATACCCCGACCTCTTTCCGAACTTCCCGAAAAGATCCTCGATTATATCAGCAACGGAGATTTTTAAAACGGCGGGGGAGAAAAGCCCTGCCCGGCGCACGGGCGAAAAACCGGACTCTCCCTCGCGGGGGCTTATTGCAGAAATCGAAAGGTCATCGTAAAATGGTCTTTCGCGTCTATCCCCCCCTCCGAAGTCTTAAAGGACCGAGGGAGAACGCCCGCCTTGTCAACGATGCCTCGCAACCTCTGCATGATGTTGGCAGAAATGACGGAAATTTGTTTTGTCCGAGTTGAGAGGTCCCTTTGGGGGTACAGTACAACGATGAGATCGAGAGTTTTCGGAAAAGATCTTCCGCTGAAACACATGAAGACGATGGCCACCGGTTCGGAAAGCCGCGTACGCTTGGGGATCGCGGAACCGGAACAGGACGGCGTGGTCGGCTTCGACGAACCTTGCGAAGACGACGCTGTCTTTCCGACAAAGGCCGAGGCGACGATCGCAGAGACCGCCGGCCCGGAACCCGAGCTGAAAAACTGCGCGCTCGGCACACCCACCGAAACTTATCGAACGGAAAATCGACCTGATCGAACAACCCTTCCCCCCATGTTATCGGGAACAGGGCAGAATCTTCAAAGAACATTCTCCGGTTCCCATCCGCGTCGACGAAAGCCGTCTGTCGATGGACGATATTCGGGCGCTGCGTCGGTGCCTTCGACCGGATCAATCCCCGCCCGACCAAATTCAGAGGTTTCGGATCGGCGCCGCGCCATCGAGACCGCGACGACGTTCGGCTTTAAACGGATGATCGATAGCCCGCTCGAAACAACCGTTGGCACGGGTGCCGCAGCGCGACCGGCCCCCATTCCGGACACCGTCTCCCTCGACGGACCCTGTCGGATCGTCCGGCAAATCGGAGACGGCACCGAACTGCGGCATGGGCGAATCCTCTACCCGGAACAGGACGGGACGGGCACCACATTTATCAAACAGCATGCACGAGCCGCATCATGAGTACCCACCCCGACCCATCTTCCGAAAATCGCCCGCCCCGTTCCGGAAAAGTACGCGTCTATTCCCGCCGGGGAGACCTGGGAGAAACATCCCTTTTTACCGGTCCTCGGGTCGGGAAAGATCATCTTCGGATTGAGGCGGCCGGAACGATCGACGAGCTCGGTTCGTTTCTCGGTCTGGCACGGGCGCAGTCCCTGTCGCCCCGGATCGACACCCTCCTGGAAACGATCCAGAAAGAGCTGATCAACATCGGCGCCGAAATCACCGCGATGAACCCGTCCAAATATGAAGTTCGAACGATTCGGCCGGAAGATATTCGCCGACTCGAAGAGGAAATCGACGCATTCGATGCCCTTCTTCCCCCGACAGGATCTTTTCTCATCCCCGGCGGCACGACGCAAGCCGCAGTGTTACACGTCGCGCGGTCGGTCTGCAGGCGCGTTGAGCGGAAGGTGGTTGCGCTGGTTCGGTCCGACCCCGAGGTTTCGCGTCGCCTGATCGCCTGGTTCAACCGGCTCGGCGACCTTCTCTTCGTCCTGGCCCGCTCGGTTTGACTCTTCCCAACCTCCCGCACCGTCTAATCCGATTCTGAGGGAAACGCCATTCAAACCTCTCTCTCTGGAAAAACGGTTAAAGTTACTTATCCGGTATTTCCGATTAAGGCTCTGGCAGCGAAAAGCTTCCCGGAATTCTTCAAAACCGAAAGGAATCGTATTGTCGACGGTCTCCGAGCGAGATGCGGTGATGACGAGACGCCCTTCTTTCGGTCCCTGCAAGCTCGAAGGGTTTCACGGAGTTTTTCCGTCGGTTTCGTACCGGCGGTGCCGTAACTTCACCGATTCCGGCTGAATCGGGGTGAGCCGATATTAAGAACAATTTGCAATGTTTTTAGCGTTTTTGCTCACCTTAACCGTTGAATCAGCCGAAATAGAGAGAAGCGATTTTCGGCGTGCACCGAAAAGAACGATTCTCCGGTGGAGAAGAAATTCCTCAGCCAAAGGAGGCGGGAAGTCATTGGGTAGTTTCCGATGGAGCGGAGATGCCGTTTCGGAACGCGAGGACACTGATGATTCGTCTTCCGCGGAATGGGGAGAGTCGGGAATCAATGGATTTGTGCCCGGCTTATGTCACAAGCGTTAATTATTTATCGGAGAGCCTGCAATGAAGGTTTTTACAACTGGTCAGGTCGCCAAGATCTGTAAAGTGGCCCCTCGCACCGTTAGCAAATGGTTTGATTCAGGGCGTCTGAAGGGGTATCGCATTCCGGGATCCCAAGATCGTCGTATTCCGCGGGAATACCTGATCAAGTTCCTGAAAGAACACGGGATGCCGACGGGAGATCTCGAAGACGAGACTCTTGCGAAAGTACTTATTGTAGCCCAAGATCAAGTGCTGGTCGAAAATCTCAAGCGCGAACTGCCGGTCGACAAGGCGTTTAAAGTCGCCGTTGCCGCCAGCGGATTCGACGCCGGCACTCAAGCCGAAAGTTTTCATCCAGACTGCATCATCGTCGATTTTTCGATCGGACGTGCCGAAGCACTCCAGATCTGTCAAAATCTCAGAAGGAGCCCGGATTTTTCCGACGTCATTCTGATGGCACTTTTGCCCGACGACGGAAGCAGCGCGTCGTTCGATCGCTCGAGCATCAACGAAACGTTCCGTAAGCCGTTCGATTCCGCACTTCTCGCGGAACGGCTTCGCTCCTTGATCGGGTCGCGTAAGGAACTCGTCTGAATCGGCGTGTGCGGCAAGCACACGCGGGTATAACGGAAACGACGGAGTAAGGACGTTGAGTCTCTTTACTCCGTCGTTTCTGTTATACACTTTCGCGGTATCGTTGCCACCGTTTACGTTTCACCCTATTTGAAAATTTCCGTTCTTGGTTAGAATGGACAGCATCGGGGAAAGGGCGATTTGGCAGTCAGACAACGGTATCAACGGTATCACTAAGGGGCGTGATGAGTTCTTCCGGCGAAATCGACGTCACGATCACCGCAGACGTCGCAAAAGAATTGGCAGACGTCTACAAACTCGCAGAACCGGATCTTTCGCGGGTCAACGCGATCATTCTCGGCCGAATCCGGCATTCCGACCCAATCATCGACGAAATCCTCCGTTACTCGTTCCGGCTCGGCGGCAAACGTCTTCGCCCCCTCCTGCTCATTTTAAGCGCCCGGGCCTGTGGGCTGATTCGTCGGGAACATTACCTCTGCGCCGCGGCACTCGAAATGATCCATACCGGCTCGTTGATTCATGACGACATTTTAGACGGCGCTCGGTTCCGCCGTCACCTCGAAACGATCAATCTTCATTGGGATTCGCAGTTCGCCGTCTTGGCCGGGGACCTGCTCCTGACGCTCGCCATTTCCCTCGTCACCGAATGTTCGGCGCCCGAAATCTATCCGATCATCTCCGGGGCGTGCCGCAAGACTTGCGAAGGAGAACTCCTGCAAATCGCCTGCCGCGGCCACCTCGACCTTTCACGCAAAGAGTACGATCGGATCATCGAGGGGAAGACGGCCGCCCTGTTGGAGGCTGCCTGTCGGGTCGGAGCCTCTCTGAGCGACTGTGACGGCGGAACGGCCGAGATCTTCTCGAGGTTCGGGCACGCGCTCGGGATGGCGTTTCAGATCTTCGACGATGTCCTCGACCTGACCGGTGTCGACGATGAGACGGGAAAGACACTCGGAACCGACCTGCTCAACCAAAAAATGACCCTTCCGGCGATCCGGTTCTTCGAAACAGCGTCGAAAGCCGAGAAGCAGAAAGTTCTCACCCTCTTCCGATCTCCCGATTTTGGACCGACCGAAGCCGAGGCGATCCGTCTGATCCTGATCGAAAGCGGTTCGGTACAGTATGCCCGGCAAACGGCTCTCGATCTGGTCGAGGACGCCCTGTGTCTCCTCGACCCGCTTTCGGCCGAAGCCGATCCGCGGCAGGCCGAGGCGCTTTGCGCCCTGGGCTTGATCGCAAGGTTCATCGCCAACCGCAGCATCTAGTCTCATCGACATTCCCCTTCCCCCTTTTCTTCGGGCGTTTTTCTCCCGCGCCCTCCGGGGCGGTACACGGTGTATCCCTCGAAACCGAGCGCCGATGGTCGATATTTCCCCTGCTCGGGCCTTGTTTTCAGAAAAATTCCTATTGTCCTTCCTTCCCGTATAAGCTATATTGCGCAGGTGCGATAAGCCGGTTCAAATTCTTCTTCGGCCGGGAATTATCCCTTGCGGTTGCGTATAGGTAGTTGGGTTAGGGAACCCGCAATGACGCGGGTTCGGCACGATGAAACGAGATCCGATGTCAGAAATAAAAAAGATTGACCAGTATCTGTTGGGTAACAATCAGGAACGTCGTGGGGAAATGCTTCGCAAGGAAGTCAAGCCGTATCCCTCGGAAAAAAGTCGGACCAAGCCTTCCGCAATGCCTCGGAAGCGTTCCGAATATCTCCTTTTTTCTCCGATTCACTATGAGCCAAAACACTCTTACCCTCTCCTGATTTGGTTTCATTCCCCCGGAGCCGACGAAAAAGAGCTTTTCCGCGTGATGCCACAGATCAGTCTGCGCAACTACGTGGCGGTCGCTCCGCGCGGCCTGACGGCCGAAGAAAACGGAAACAGACGGGAAGACCGGTTCAAATCGGTCGAAGGGTGCGTGAGCCGGTTCGCCCCCCTCTACGACTGGGCCGAAAACGCCTCTTCGTTCGATACGGTCGAAACGCGCGTTTTTGAGGCGATCGGCCGGGCACGTCTGAGCTGTAACCTGGCCCCGGGGCGGGTCTTTCTTGCGGGGATCGGCGCCGGGGGCTCGATGGCTCTTCGCGTCGGCGCTCGGTATCCCGAGACGTTCGCCGGAGTCATCTCCTTCTCGGGAAAGTTTCCGCTGACCCCTTGTTCCCTGATCAAATGGAATTCGCTTCGTCGCCTTCCGATGATGATGATGCTCGGCTCGAAAAATCCGGTCTTCTCGCAGTCGACGGTTTCCGAGCAGTTGCGTCTCTTCCACACCGCCGGAATGTCGGTGTCGATCCGCCAATATAAGACATCCGAAGACGCCGTACCGCAGATGTTCAAAGATGCCAACCTCTGGATGATGGACCACATCCTCAATCCGACCTGCTGATGTCCGATCGATACACCGACCAAATTCTGAAACAGGCTGACCTGGCGCTCGAGGCGCTCGGAAACGAACTTCTCGAGGGCGAGCCTCGGCCCGATTCGGCGATCCTCGATATCGAGTTCGGTTCGGCGGAGCTTCCGGCCTCTGAACTTCGGGAATTTCCGACCGGTAAGATTATCGCGTGGGACGAACCGGCCCAGCCGACGGTGACGCTCTATTACGGAGGGCGGCCGGCCGCCGAAGGGATCCTGATGATCCAAGACGACTTGGTGGCGATACGCATCACGCAAAAAAAGGGTGAGCCAAACCGATGAAGATACGACTCCCCTCCCGGGGCATTCTATTTTCCTTCTCGGCCGCGGCAGTCTTTGGGCTGATTCTCGCGGCTCTTTTTAGCTTCGCGCCCGCCGCGCGGTCTCTCGGAGCCGACGAAACCGCGCCGGAAGAGGCAGAGTTCCTTGCGGAAAAGACCCCGATCACGACTTTGAGTCCGAAACAGAAAGAAGAGACCCGACCGAAACAATCTTATTTTCTCGACATGGCAGGCAAACTCCTGCTGGTACTGGCGGCGGTCTTCGTCCTCTTTTATTCTCTCCGCCGGTTCCGTTCCCCGAATCTTGGGGCGCTCGTCGGGGAAGGTGCGCTCGCCGCCGCGGCGGTCCTCCCGCTGACGACCAAGAATTCTCTGGCCCTGGTGCGATTCGGTCGGCGGCTTCTCCTTGTCTCGCTTTCCGGCGACCGGACGGAAAAACTGGCGGAAACATCCGATGCCACCGAAATCGAAGAGATCCTCGCGTCGCTGAACAGGAAAGGGAAAGAAAAATGACCGGTCGAACGTTTTGGCGTTGCGCCCTTTTTTCGGGAACCCTTTTAGGACTCTTCTGCCTGGTCCCTTCCCTTCCGGCCGCGGATTCCGTTCCCTTCCAAGAGACCTCCGAGCTCTCGAAACTGGCGGAAAGCGCCACCCAAAACGTTGAGTCGCTCCTTCCGACCGTTAAGGAGCTGACGAGCGGCGGAAATCTCCCTCTCCTCTTTGCGCTTCTGGCGATCGTCCCGGCCCTGCTGATCACCACAACCTGTTACGTCCGGGTGATCACGGTCCTGTCTCTCCTGCGTCAGGCGATCGGCCTGGTGCAGATCCCCTCGGCACAGATATTGGCGGTGGTTGCTTTTTTCCTGACGATTCTGATGATGTCCCCCACCTGGACACGTGTGTATCGGGAGGCATGGGTTCCCTACGCACATCAAGAGATCGCGGCCGAAGAGGCGTTCCACCGGGCTGAGGTTCCTATCCGCACGTTCCTCTGGAAACAGATCGAACGGACACGCAACACCGAGATGATCGGCGTCTTCCTGCGCTACGTGTCCGACGCCAAACAGCCCGAATACTACGAAGACATCCCGTGGCGGGTTCTCGTCCCTGCCTTTATGCTGAGTGAGCTGAAAACGGCGTTCCTGATCGGCTTTCAGCTCTTCCTGCCTTTTGTGATCATTGACCTGGTCGTCTCGGGCGTGATGGTCTCCATGGGAATCATGATGCTCCCGCCCACGGCGGTATCGCTCCCCTTTAAGCTAATGCTCTTCGTTCTGCTCGACGCCTGGGACCCGGTCGTGCAGATGCTCTTCGACGGTTTCGCGTTAATGTAGGAGGGGAAAAGCAGATGATTCAACCGGAAACCGCGCTGACCCTCTGCCAAAACTTCTTCTGGCAAACGCTCACCCTCCTGACCCCGATCCTTCTGGCGGGAATCCTGGTCGGTCTGGTGATCGGCGTCCTTCAGACCGCAACGCAAATTCAGGAACAGACCCTATCGATCGCCGCAAAAGTGATCGTGATGGGATTTGCGGCCCTGCGTCTGCTTCCCTGGATGATCACGCGCCTGCTCGACTACACCCACACGCTCTTGTCGGGGATTACCGAGCAGATCGGAGGCCCCCTCTGATGGAGACAGGTTTTCTTACCGAACTGAGTCAACGGACCTTATGGATCGCCCTGCTCGTTTTTGCGCGATCGGCCGGCCTTTTACGGATGATGCCGGTGATCGGCGGACGCGGCGTCCCTCGGACGATTCGTTTGATCGAATCGTTGGTCTTAAGCGCCGTCATCTTCCCTTCCCTCTGGTTCGTTGAGATCGCGCTCCCGGCCTCGGCGGTCGAGAAGTTGCTGGTGCTCGTCGGTGAATTTCTGATCGGTTTGGCAGTCGGCGCGGTGCCGGCGATCCTCTTTTCTGCGCTTTTGGTCTGCGGAGGGGTCGTCGGCCGAATCGGCGGATTCTCGGCGGCGGCCGTATTCGACCCTGAATTGGGCGGAGAGAGCGGTGCACTCGAAACCCTCCTTCATCTGACCGCCATCGCGGTCTTTCTGGCGGTCGGCGGGCTCGAAAAATTCTTTGCCGCCGTGCTTTCCCTCTACGACACACTCCCCCCCGGAACCCTCTTTTCGGTAGAGAGTCTCTCCGATGGGCTTGTCAAGCTTCTTTCGCAGGCAACAACGCTCGGCGTGCAGATGGCCCTTCCCTCTCTGGCGGCGCTCGGTTCACTCTGGATCGCCTCGGCGTTCCTGGGGCGGGTTCTTCCGCGACTCCATTTTCTTACGATGACGATGACCTTTTCCGGAAATCTGCTGGCGGTTCTTTTTGTGTTGAACGCAACGCTCGGGACAATGATACTCTTCTTCCAGTCGCGCCTTCCCGATTGGAATACGTTCCTTCCGACCCTTTTCACCCCCCGATAAAAGGCGTGCCCGATGAGCGAACATGAGAACCGGACCGAAGCGCCGAGTATCAAACGAATCGCCCGTGCGCACGCCGAGGGAAAGTTTCCCGCGATCGGAACGGCGGCCGGCACGCTCTTTTTCTTCACCGCGCTCCTTGTCACGGAACTGGCCGCGGCCGGAGCGATCGGCCGATTCCTTGTCTGGACAAGAGAGCTGCGGCAAGCCCCGTTTGATGTCGAACCGCTCGCAATCCGAAACGCGGCAATGCGCGGCCTTTCCCCCTTCGTTTTGCTGTTGCTCCTCCTCTTACTGACGGGCCTGGTCGTGCCGACGCTCACCGCTTCACTTTCGCGTGGCTGGGTTTTCCTCCCAAACAAAGTCGCCCCCGATTTCTCGCGGCTGATCCCAAAGTTTACATCCTTCCTTTCGATCGGCACTCTCTGGAATTTGGGTCTGGCGGCCTTTCAGATCACCGGCGCACTGCTGATCGTCTTCCTCTACCTGCGTTCCGGCAACCGGGGGGATAGCCTCTTGACCCTTCCGCCGAGCGAGTGGCCGGGCCTCTTACGCACCGTGCTGTTGCCTCTTACCCTCCGCCTGGGCCTCTTTTCCCTCATTCCGGCGACGGCTGACCTCTTCTTCCAACGCTGGAAATTCCACCGCGACCTGAGGATGACCCCCGAAGAGGTCAAACGGGAACAAAAAGAAGAGGCGCGTAAAAGCCCACGGTCGTAAACTTTTGCTTTTGCCCGCGCTGTCCTTAAATTCGGAACGTCCGTTATTTCCGGAAAAGTCCGCGAAAATGGGGATAAAGCACGGAAAACTCGTGTTTTATCCAGTATTCTTATCTTCAATGTGTTATAATCCCATAAGGATCATTCTATGAAAAAATCTCCGAACCACGGTTCCAAATCAGCATTTCGTCTGAAGGGTCGGTTTCTTTCCGTATTCTTCGCGGTCGGAGCGGCCCTCCTGGCTTTTGGCGTGCCGACTCTTTGCGGTCAGACTCCGGATTCACCGAAACAGGGGGTGACCTTCTGGCTTCTCGACGATAACGGGAACTGGAAAGTCCCGCTGCCGAACTGGTCGGTCGACGACGTGACCGCACTCCTCGATCGGACGGACGAAAAGCACGAAATTACCCCTTTTACGATCCTCTCGCTCGATATCAACGGCGAGGTTACCGCAGACCGTGCGCTGATGCGGATGGAATATGAGATCGGCATCAATCGGGCACAGGGCGAAAACAGCCCGGTTCGGATCCCGCTCGGCATGAAAGAAGGGGTATACCGCCCCGAGTCCGGTTCGACCGAATCAAACTTTACCGCTGAAGGACCCGGTCAGGTTCTCTTGGACGTTGATCCCGAAACCGGCGGTTACGCCGTCCTCGTCTACCCCGACCCTGAGATCCCGTCCCCTTCCGAAACGTCGGTCTCGGCCGAGGCCGACCGGCCGAATGCCCCCGAGGAATCAGCAGAAACTCCCGCCGACGTTACCGAAGGGCCCCCGACGGAAGAGCCTTCCGCGGAGGAGGCCCCGAGTGCGCCCACCGAACCGCCCGCCCTTGCGCCGGTCGTGCAAAACTACACCGTTCGACTGAACCTCCTCTTTCCGGTTCTTCGGACCGCCGGTTCCGACGAACAGGTTTTGACCCTGACCCCGCCGCCGACGGTCAGTTCCCAGGCCAGAATGGTCGTCCCGCTCCCCGATGTCGAAATCAGTGCCTCGGAAGGGGTTATTGCCTCGGCGCCGGTCAACCTTGACGAAAAATCGTCGGAGATCAATGTCTACGGGTTCAACCGCGGGGGAACGGCGACCGTGATCCGGTGGCGTCCGGCCGAAAAGAACGAAGCGGCGCTTCCGACCACCTACCGGGTCGAAAACGCGACCATCGACCTGACCCCGACCGGGGACGGTATCGAATACGAAGTCCGACTTCCGATCCGGGTCTTCGGGGGGAGCCAATTCTCATCAATGCGGGTCCTCCGGGTCGACCTGCCCATCGGGGCGCGTCCCGACATGCAAAACATTCGTGTCACCGACGGTAAGGGAGGAGAGATATACGACGCGACCTGCCGCGAAATCGCGGAAAGCGAGGTTCGTCCGCTTCCGGCGGTCGAAGTGTCGATTCCCAGCGAAATCGACTCGCTCGTTTTGTCTCTGGCCGCGTTCGTTCCAACCGGGGAAGAAAATAAGTGGGAATGCACAGGTTTCCATCTCGAAGGAGCGCAAAAGGAGACCGGAGAAATCATTGTGCATCTTCCCGATGACGAGGACATCCTTCCGGGCCTGGTTCCCGGAACGGGTGTGCGCGATATCGATCAGCCCGAAACGGCTGATGAGGGGGATAAGACGGCACGGTTTCGGTTCTACAAGGAGCCATTCTCTCTCAAATCGGACCCGATCCCACGTCAAACGCACCTGATCGCCCAGCCCGAGTTCCAGATTCAGGTCAGTAGCAGCGAGACACGTTTAAAGGCGCGGGTCGCCTATTCGGCGTACGGAGCGCCGCTACGCTCGGTTCGGGTGAAGAGAGAAGGGTGGCTCTTCGCACGTTTCGACGACGAAAGCGGCATCGACTCGGCAAACATCCACGACGACCCCGAAACCGGCGAGACAATCCTACCGTTGAAAAAACCGGTCGAAGGCGAGTTCGTCCTCGTTTGGGAATCGGTCCGTGACCTGGACGGCGCAGAAAGAAACAACGTCAATTTCGGTCTTCCGGAAATTGTCGCCGAATGGATTGCCTCGCCGATTTTGGCGGTCGTTCCCGATGACAACATTGAACTGTTGCCTCTGACCGGCGGCATTCGGGGTCTGACCGAAAGGAAACAGCTCCAAGCGCGCCTTGCAATCGGGCTGCCGCAGCGCGAGCAGCCTCCGCTGCTGTATCAGATTCAAAAAGAAGGGATGCCCGAAGGGGAAAAGCCCCACTTCTCGGCAAGGTACATCGTCCATACGGGTGACCTCTTGGCCAAATCGACCCTTGCGGTGCAGCTCGACCGGACTCCGGCCGAACTGGTGCAGACCATTGAGTATCATGCGAAGTTCGTCCCTGTTCAGACGCTCGACTTCCTCTTTCCGCAGACAATGGACCCCCTCGCGAACCAGGAGATCCTTCTTAACGGCAAACCGGTCACCTCGGAACTCCTCTCGGTCGAGAAAGACAAAGACGGCAACGACATCTCGCGACGGTCGATTCGGCTTCCGGCCCCCGGAATGATCGGTGTCATTCGACTTGAATTTCGTGCGACGTTCGAACTGCCGACCCTCAGCCCCGACCAAACGAGCATCGTCAACATTCCTTTGGCCGTGCCGATCGCCGGAACGCTGGAGGGAAGTTCCGCCGAAGTGACAGCTCCGCTCGACCATGCCATCTACGTGACCGAGGCCGATTCCGGCGCAAGCGGCAACGTCGCCGTCAACACCGAGGGCGAGGATCGCTGGAAAGAAACGACGGCGGCCCTGTGGGCCGGCATACGCCGTTTCGGGTTTTCGAGCGGCGTCTTTCCGCAATGGTTTCCCCTGCGGGCGACCGTCGACAAGAGTACGCAGGGCACGGAAGGACTGACGGCCGAGTATATCTGGGCCCAGACCTTCTTCGGAGACGATTCCTACTTTGAACGGATCCGATGCCGGATCAGCGGGAATCTGCCGACCTTTACGCTTCGGCTCCCCGAGGGGGCACGAAAGAATCAGATCGCGATCCGCGTCGACGGTTCGACGGTCCCTGTCGACTGCTCCCCCGACGAGCGCACCCTTCGGATTCCGCTTCCCGAAAGGGCAAAGACCGAAACGACGCTCGTTCAGATCGAATACCTGATTCACCGCAGCGGGCATGAACTGGAATTTCCCGACCTGATGGGACAGACGATGGTCCGCCGCTGTGATCTGCAGCTGATCCTTCCCCGAAACACACACCTGCGCCGGGTTCCCGAAGGGTGGAGTTCCGAGCACGACAGGTTCATCTGGTCGTCCAAAACGCCGAAACTGGCGGAATCGATGAAGATGATCACCGAAGAGGATGATGACCGAAACCTGGTGAAAAATGCGAACGTCTATCTGCTGAGCAGTTTCGACCCGCCACAGCGCGTTCATATTCACTTGGTCAGCCACACAGCCGTCGTTCTGCTCGGAAGCGGGATGATCCTCCTGTTCGGGGTTCTCTACGTCTACGTGCCGCATTTCCGCTATGTCGCGTGGGTTCTGTTCCCGTTCGCTCTGCCCCTGGCGGTACTCTGGTTCCGCGCCTCGGCAGTACTCTTTTGTCTGACACCCGCCGCAGTCGGACTTCTGCTGATCATGGTGGTCCTGGTCCTGAAAAGGCAGGTCGAACGGCGAAAATATCCCGCGCCGACCTTGATGCGACCCGTTTCGCTCGCCACGATGGACCGGTCGAGGTCGGCCTCCTCCGTGCCGAAACCGGCTTCCGCCAAATCGAAGACGGAGGAACTATGAAAAGCTATCTGCTCTTCTTTCTGTTCCTCTGTTGGGGGACCACCCTCTTCGCCGAGGACTCCTTTCGGTATCGCTACTGGATGATTCCCGCCGAAAAAATCAACGAGGCCCCGTGGGGAGAGGAAAAGTATTATCCGGTACGACTCGAACGGTTCCGACAGTGGATCGACGCGCTTCGGAGCGTGTCGACCGAGGGCGAGAGTCTTCTGCAAGAAGCACGGCTCGAAGCGACCCTTGTCAACAATGCGCTGAGCGAGGGAGTGGGAAGTTTTCGGTTTGTCGCCGAGGGTTCGGACACGCGGCAAATCTCTCCCTGTTCGATTGCGCTTTCCGACTTCCGATGGGAAGACGGCTCCGAAGCCTTGGTCGGCACCAACGGAATCCATCCGATAACCGTCGCGAATGTCGACCCGAACCGAGCGCTCCTCTTTTCCTGGTCGCTCTCCCCCGAATCCGACGAAAACGGCCGGCAGATTTATCGGTTTGACCTTCCCCGCTCCCCCGCTGTAAGCCTGCGTCTGCATCTTCCCGAAGGGTTGATTCCGACGCTTGACCGTGGGCTTGTCACACAAAATGTCGAAGACGGCTCCTGGACAATTGAACCGGGACCAGGGGGAAAATTTTCTTTGACGCTCACCGAAAAAGATCAGCCGCAACAGGTTTCCGTTCCTCAGTCGGTCTCGGAGCAGATCCTCTGCAACGTCGCCCTCGAAGGAGTTGAACTCACCTATACCGCCCGCTTTACCCGTACGGCTGAACTTCCCAACTCTTTCACGCTCATGCTCGACGAACCTTTCCTGCCCGAAAAGATCGAATGGAAGTCGGAGGGCATTGCGGACGCGGTCTGGGAAAAAGAGGGACGCTCGCAGAAGATCGTCGTCTTCTCTCCCAAGTTCGATCCCGAAGAAACACCGCAGTTGACCCTGACGGCTTTCGCCCCGCTGAAGACGGGCGACACGCTCCGAATGCCGCCGGTCCGATGCCCCGAGATTCCCTGGCAGGAAACCCGGCTCGGTGTTACATTCGTCCCGCCGACGGCGCCGGAAAACTATATCTTTGTCGATGCCGGACAAAGCGGTCCGGCCGGACTCTTCCGCCTCTACAAACGAACCGGTTCGGTTAAAATCCCACTGACCTGCCTCAACGAAAAAATCGCGTTCGAAAGTGCCTCGCGCGTTACCGAAGAGAGCGGCGAGATTCGATTTGAGACCGACCTTCTTCTGAAAACCGATCTCCCCGGAACCCGTCGTGTTTCCATCCCGATCAAACCGGAATGGAACCCCGAATCGGCGTCGGCCGCCGGGGTTCCGATCCCGTTTCGACACGAGTTGGACGATGACAGCGCACAGATCACCCTGGCTCTCGAACAACCGATCCCGACCGACCGGCCGCTAAGGGTTCGTATTACCGGACGGCGAAACACCGTCGGCACTTCGGCCCTCCTTTCCGATTACGCTCCCCTGGAGATCGAAGAGCCGGCAGCCGGCACCCACCTGATCGCGCTTTCAGCCGAACCGACCTCCAAGATCACACTCACCGACAGCGAGGAGCGCCCATGGAGCGCTTCCATCGTCTCGGAAGAAACGGTTCGTCGTCTCTTCGACACGATCCCCGACGGGACAATCTTCTCGCTCGACCAAAGTGCGCCCGACCTCCGGGTGCGCTTCGACAAAACAGTACCGACCTATGCCGCCGATCTTCTCGGGCGGGTCGAACTCTATGCCGAGAAGATTCATGAAGTCTGGGACATTCACTGCATTCCGCCCGCCGGATCGCGAATCGACCGTATTCCGGTCACCTTCACGACGAACGATACCGAACCGTGGCGGATTGTCTTGACTCCCATGGAAAGCGATAAAATATCGCTCGCGATGCGACCGGCCACCAGTACCGAAATCGAAGAGTTTCGCCTGCCCGATAACCAAAACCTCGGCGAGATTACCCTTCCGACGCCGCGCAGCGCCCCCTTCACGGTCCGTTTGGAACGGGAACGGAAAGAACGGCTGAGTGCCGGTCCGAAGATTCCTCTCCTCTCTCTCTGCAACACACCGAACCAGACGGGAAGAATCGACATCTTTACCCCCGACTTTATCCCGGCCCGGCTCGAGGCCGAAGGCCCGGTTCCGGTAACTCCGCCTCTGCCCGAGAACGGCAAAGCCGCGTCGGCGCTCGCCTCGTACCGGTACGATCCTGCGCAACGTGCCGAACTCCGCCTTTCGGCAAAAGAGACGAAAGAGAGTCGCCGAACCGGTTGGTGTCGTTTCCTCCGGCTGGAAAACGACTACGCCTCGTGCGGCAAGGTTCGTACGCGGGCCATCTGCAATATCGAAAATACGGGAATTCCTTCGATGCAGGTCAGGTTTCCCGGCTCGCTCGTCCTGATCAAGGCGGGTGGTGCGCGTCTCGGAAAAGAATCGATCCCCTCCACCTTCAACAAAGAAGAACGAACACTCGACATCCCGCTCCCCACCGACCGCGGCAACATGACCATCTCGTTCGAGTACGAGAGTGCGATTCGGCCGTTCCGATTCATGACGTACATCTCGAAGGAACTTCCCCGGCTGAGCCTTCCGGTCCTGGAAGGGTGTTGGATCGCCCGGATACCGATGGAGTACCATCTCGACAAACAAGAACCCCCGGTCTTCCCCTTCCGAAACACCGAAGAGCCAGTCCACGTGCCGCTCGCCTCTCCGACCGGAGGGTATTTGCTTATCAGCACCTATTGCCTTTACATCCTGCAGATTTTCGTCTTCTTCGCAACGACCGCCTTCTGCCTTCAGCGCGAGCCTGTCCACACGTTTATTTTCGCGCTTCCGATTTTGTTGCTTGCGCTCCTCACGAATTCGGCCATGATTGCGTCGGTTCTCCTGGGGATTTTTTGCGGGTGCCTTTCCACATCGATTTTTACCTTCTTCTACCGCCGTCCGCTCCGCGAGGTTGCCGGCGACCGGTCGGGAATCACCCGGAACCTCTCCAAAACCACTCTTTTGTTCCTCTTCGTGACGGCGGCATCTTTCTTACGCGCCGACGAGACCTACTCGGTGTTTGTCCCGTCGCATGAACAAGAGGCCGCCTCGGACGAGCCGGCCTGGATTCCCGAAGACCTTCACAACCGACTCACCGAATGGGAACGTGAAAACGCGCTTCCTGAACACGTCGCGCAATTGCGCTCGGCCCTCTACGAGGGGCAACTCAACTACAACCGCGACACCGGTCGCTACACACTCTTTCGTCTGACCGCCAAATACGATATCGTAACCACCGAGCCCGACAGTCGGCTCAAACTGCCGGCGATGCCGATCTTTCAGCACGGTGGCATTCTGGTCGACGGCGTGGCGGGCGGCGTCTCGCTCTCGCACGGCGAAGACCGTATGAACCTGGAATTACGCGGCGCGCTTCCGGGAAACCATTCCCTGGAAATTCCCCTGGTTCCGGATCCCTTCGACGAAAAAAACCCTGAAGGGCTTACCATCGCGCTGCCGGTGGTCCCCAACGCCAAACTGCTTCTCCGGATGGCGGCCGACGTTCCGGTCCCACGTCTTGTGGGAGCCATGGGGCAAGTTTCTCATTCCTCGGGGATCTTGACGGCCGACCTCGGGCAGACCTCAAGCATCACTTTTCTTCCCCCCGAAAAGACCGCTCCCCGCAGCGATGCGTCGATCGATGTCGACCAGGAGTTCCGCCTGGTCTTTGAAGAGAATCAAATCGTGCTGCATGGCGAGTTTCTTCTGCGGATCGGCGGCAAGTGCGACGCGATCACATTCCTGGCCGACCCACGTTACAAGCTGTTGCGTTGCACAAGTTCCGAGGCCGATTTGATCCCTGCACCGCTTACCGAAGAGACCGACCGGATTTCGATCGCGTTACGGCAACCGGTCACCGGAACGGTCACCCTGCGGGCCGATTTCGCCCCACGAAATTTTGGCGGCGTGGGCGCCCTTCCCCTGCCGATCATCCGCATCGCCGAAGCCTCGATCGCGTCGAACCGCCTTCGAATGCCCGCGGGATACTACCCTTCGGAGTATGACCTGACCGACCCCGACACACTGCAAAAGAGCGTTCCGCTCGCTCCGTCGGCGCCCGAGCCGAAGATGACCGAATCGGCGTCTTATCGATTCAGCGTGCGTGACACCGCGGTCACCTATCTGGCCGAGGTCAAAACGGGCGGATCCCTTTGGCAAATCTCGCTGCGGATTCCCGAATGCTCGCTCATCGAATCAATCGAGGTGATCGACTCCTCCGAGGAACAGGTCACATTCCAAAAGGGGGAAGAGGCCTCCCTCGTCCATCTTTTCTTCGACGAGGCACTCCACGGGATCTATCGAATCCGCCTAACGCTCCGCACCACGGCAGGCGAAACCTTCCCTCTGGTCGGAATCCTCGACATCCCCGCGGAAAATGCGGAAATCGATTTCGAATGCGCCGAGGATCTCTACTCGCAATTCACTTCGCCCGAAGATTGGACGAGCCTTCCTGCCGCTCAGGGGAGGAAACGCTGGGGGTTGCCCGCCGCCGCGGCCTCGCTCGTTCCACCGTCCATCGAGATCAAACCGAATCGACCGCAGGCCGAGTACTCTTCCTACATTTTCTTCTATCCCCTCTTCGGCGATGCCAACCGAACCTGGGAATTACGGGCCGACTGCAATTTCCGGATTACCGGTGGGCAACTCGAACGTCTGGAATTCGAGGTCGACGAGTCGTTTCGTCCTGACACGATCAGGATCGAACCGGCGACGTTTAAAGTCGGAATCGAACGAACAGCCGAGGGAGATCGCCGCCTGATCCTGACCGCCGCCGAACCGCTCCGCGGCAATTCGCGCCTTATCGTTCGCGCTCCGATCCAGCGGGGAACCGTTCGCCTGCCGAAATTCGACTACGTCTCTTCCGCCGAACAAAAGGAACAGGTCTGGTTGCCGACGCGCGAGGGAGAGACCCCGATTGTCTGGCAGACCGAAAACCTGCAGATCTGCCCTCCCGAGACGTTTCGAGAGCCTCTCGAGCCGGGAAGCCGCATTCTTCCCTTTACCCCGAATAGTTATTTCCCCCACGAGGTCGCCAAGGTCTCGCACCTTCCGTTCGACGCGTTCCAGTCGTACCGGCCCACCGGTTCGGGTCCCTTTACCGCGTCGATTCTCGCCGAGCGTACGGCGCTCCGACTTGAGGGGAGCGAAATCGAATACTTCCTCTGTTCCGACGGTTCCTATTGGGGAAAGGCTGTCTATGACCTGCGCTTGGGAAGCGAATCCCAATGTGAGATCAAGGTTCCGGTGAATCAACAGCTCCTCCTTGCCACGGCCGACGGAGTTCCGTTGGCGCCGATCCCGCAGGAGAAGAGCAATCTTTTGCGGCTTCGCTTTATTCCCGACATCCCCTTCACCCGGCTCACCCTGACCTTCAAAAGAGAGAAAGAGACGCCGCAGAACGTTCGCGCGGGACAGCGCCTCTACTCGGTTTGCCGCCTGAAGGCTCCGGCGCCGGCCGGCGTGAACCCCTCGGCCGGGTTCTGGACGATCCACCTCCAGAAAGAAGCCAGGCGTCTCCCCTATTATGTCTGCCAAGACACAACCCACACCCTTCCCCTCAAGGCGATCCGTGCCGGATTCCCCGGCACACGGGATACGCAACCTTTGCCGGAATCGGGTCCTTGGAAATACCCGATCCCGGCCGACAAAGCTCTCCCGCTCCAGGCCCGGCTGAATGTCGAAAAACTCGGTCACCTTCTCGATATCTTCGAAGCATCCGACCAACAAGCGCCCCCGTTCGACGGCGGATCGGTCGACTGGATCGAGAACCACGTCCTGATCTACAACCGCACGTGCGAATTTTACAACAATCCTTCCTTCCCCGCGATGGATCGGCAACATCGTAACGCGTTTTATCGCGCAACCTCCGACGCAAGTCAAACGCCCCTTCCCCCCCTCACCTCGGGGAAAGAGGAGTTCGACGCGCTGGTTGAGCGCTGGGAAGCCATTTCCCGACAATGGACGCCGACCGACAAGAAAGACAAAGAGCAGACAACCACTCCCAAAAGCAGCAAGGTGACCTCCTTCCCATCCGACATCGGAACAAGCCGGGAAAACGATTCGGAAAGCAATTTTCTCCTTTTCGGCACCGTCGATCCTCTGACCGATATCCTTCTGTTGATTCCGACCGAACAGATGAAGTCGCTGGCGCCGCTTCGCATCACGCTGGAGATTCTCGCGGTTCTCTTTGCAGCCGCCGTCTGCTGGGGTGGCTGGCGTGCCGGGCGCCGACAAGCCTCGGGCGTGGCCACGTCTTCTTCCGAAGAGACACACAGGGGAGAAGAGGAGGAGGAAGACGAAGAGCCGGGAGAAGTTCGCGTCGACGAAAAAACGGCACCGCAGTCCGAGGACACCGACGGGAAAGAACCGGAGCAAAAACCCGAAGAGACCGGCAATGAGGAATCGAAGGAAACGGTCGAGGCCCCGGCTGTCCCGCAACAAGAGGGTTCATCGACCAAGCCCCTCTAACCCCGACCTCGGAATTGGCACAAGAGCCACTCGCCGGTGAAAAGGCCGATCCCTAGCACGAAGAAGAGCCAATGACTGCATAGGGGACGTGACCGAAAGACCCGGTCGATCACCGTCTCTCGCTTTTCAAGCATCTTTCGATAGAAATCGGCGAGCGCCTCGGGGGCCACCACCTCGCCCCCCGTCATTTCGGCGATATTGCGCATCATTCCCGTTGCTGCCGCGGGGGACTCGAGTTCCAGGCGGTTCTCTTTGACCGTAAACCGACAGGTCTCTTCGGTCTGTTTCCCGTTTTCCGTAACGCAAACGCGCAGAAGATATTCCCCGGCAAGATCGGTTCCGGCAAACGCGGCTGTCTGATCATCCCCGATCGGAACCATTTGGCTTGAACCGTCCGGCTTTGTCACCGAGGCGGTAACGGCTATCGCCTCGGGAGTCTCGGGATGAAACGGCATGTAGACGATCCGTGCCCGTGCCGTCTCGCCGCACCAAAGAGAGGTCGATTCCATCTCCGCATCAAGTTCTCCCGGGGCGAGGGCGTCGTGCCCGGCAACCCACAAAATCAGCTGACGCCAGAACGTCTCGAACGTGCTGCGTCCTTTGCTCATCGCCCAGCGCCAGGTCGCATCGGTTAAAAGGAGGGCCGAACGTCCGTGGGCGTGAGAGCCGACGATAAGGACCGGCACGATATTTCCCGCATCGTCTGCCCCTTCGAGGATGATTTCGCTCCCCGGTTTCGGGATGCCGAAATCTTTGGAAAATCGTTTCCGGAGGCTGTTGATATCGAGGACCGATTCGAGCGGGGGGAGTTCTGCCCAGAGCCTCTTCGATTTTGCTGCGTCAGCCGCCAGGGAAGCGAGGTAATGCACACCGGCTCCCTCGGCGGGGCGGACATGTACCGGGCGGTCGAGGAACCCCTTTTCGGCCAATTCGGGGGCCAGCGTTTCTTCGGGAAGAAGAACGGGGGCCATCGAGGCAAACGGGGTTTCCCCGAGCTTGTTTTCGGCAATCGAATCAAGCCCGGGAAGGAAGATCAGTCCGGCGCCGTCGGAAAGGATCTCCATCAGCGCGCGGCGCGAAGAGTCGTCGAGATCGGTCGGATCGACGTTCCCGAAAATGATCGCGCTGTACTCCTTCGCGAACTGCGGCTTTTCTCCTTCGGACAATCGCACGTAGTCGACTCGGATTTCCTGTTTGGCGGCGAGCGCCATCCGAATGAACTTATCTTCGAACCGGCGTGTCCCCTCCAAAAAAAGGACATTCAGTTTCCCCGGAACGAACCGGATGTAAGCGTCGGAGGCGTTGTTCATCGGGGTGATTTCCCCCGGCAATCCATCTGCCGAGACGGTCAGGCGCCTTTCGCCCGGCTCGTCACACGTGTAGGAAAATCGAAACGGAAGCGTCTCTTCGTCGGAGACGGCGGTAAATTCCTGTCGGGCAACGTCTTTCCCCTCAACGCGGAACGCGAGTGGAAGAGAGGTCCCCCGATAACCTGTCATACGTAAAAGACCGGTTACGGTCACTTCGTTCCCCAAATAGACACGCGTCGGAACCGTCAGCCCACCTACCGAGACATCGCGCAGATGCACCCCTTCGGTCGAACCGATGCAACAGGTATAGATCGGCACACCGGCGTCCCGATAGCGGAGCGCGGCCTCCTGGGGCGGGACCGCGCCGTTTGAGCGCTCCACACCGTCCGAA
Organism: Thermoguttaceae bacterium; assembly: GCA_050943135.1. GTDB lineage: Bacteria > Planctomycetota > Planctomycetia > Pirellulales > Thermoguttaceae > RUG695. The sequence goes on from JBMNOP010000007.1 coordinate 125,555, forward strand.
ACGAGGAAGACCCCCAGCAGCCGCTCTCCGGCGAATCGGTCGAGGACTCCGTCGAGCGCACGACCCAGAGCCGACGCGGCGCCTTTCGGTTCGTCGGGAAGATCTCGGTCGGATGTTAACTGGGCGTAATCCCCATCGAATTCAAAAAAGGAAAAAATCTCGTCTCTCCCGGTGCTCCGTCCGAGACGCAGGGCGTGCCGAACCGCTTCGAACCGGGACTGCCCGTCGAAATCGCGAATCGACATACTCTCGGAAACATCAAGGAGAATGGCGGACGCCGCGGGAAGTTGCCGAACCGTTTCGGAAACAATCGACGGGCGAAAAAGCAAAAGGGCAAAGAGGAGAAGAAAGAGGGTACGGAGCAACAAAAAGAGCAATCGGCGTCTTCCGGAAAACCGAACATCCCGGCCAATCAGAAAAAACGAGACGGCAGCAACGCTCCCCCAAACGAGGAATGCCGCAGCGGTACTCGAAAAAACGGGGTGTAAGGCGAGTGACTCCATTCACAACCTGCCCGAAAAAAGAATGCCTTACCGCCGACGGCGGTCTCCCCCGCCCTTGGGGGCGTTACCGCGCCGAGCGATATTCCCGCGTACGACATCGCCGATCGCGTCTTGCCATGTGGGAAAGACCACCTCGGTCTCGGAATCTTCAAGACGGGGAGCCCCGGCCCCCACCCGATCGCCACCACGCTCCGTCCGGCGCGGCGGTCGCGACTCGCGCGATTCTTCGCGACGGCCATTACGCCGCGGACGGCGCTCTTCGCGGCTTTTCGGGGCTTTTTCCGGAGCCTTTTCCGGGGTCGCCGGAGACGGAAAGTCCTCTGGCTCCGGTTTGGCCTTCGGTTCTTTCCTCTTGGCTGTGGTCACAAATCCGAGTTCCGGCTCGTCGGGGATCCCCCAAAAATCGTTGTCGTCAATCGACGCGGCGGGCGCCTCGTCGGCGGATTCTTCCGGAACCGGTTCCTCGCTAAAGAGGGAGGCGAACTTAGCCTCGGCCTCTTCGCACGAGAGTTTCTTCTCGGCGGCACAGATATTTTTTACCTTCTTTGACTCGGGCACCTCAAAGGGGTCGGCCTCAGGCGTATCCTCGGGATCTTGTTCCGGAAACTCCTCCGATGTCTCTTCCGATTCGGCGGCCGCGGTCGACTTGCGTTCCGGTCGGCGTCCCCACGAAACTTCGAGCGTCTCTTCGAATTCCCAAGAGAAATCGGCTGGGCTCCCATCGGCAACCGCGGGCTCGGCACCCTTTTTAGGTGTGGAGGCTTTTTTGCCGGAGGTCACGGCCGATTTCTTTCCGGATGGTTTCTTCTCGGTCGATTCGGCTTCGCCCTGTTCTTCTTCGGTCAAGGTCGCGATCCGCTCTTCAATCTGGCTGGCGATCTCCCGAAACGGCTCTTTCGCCTTCTCGACAACGGCATCGGCTAACTTCTTGCGCCGAGTGCGCTGTTTTTCGCGGTCTTTTTCTTCTTCGGCGGCCACGGCCTTTTCCACGATTCCTTTCTCGGACTTCTTGACACGGCGAACTTTTTTCTCTTTTTTTTCCTTTTTTTCCGATGAGCCGACGGTCAGATCAAGCTCGGCGGCGGGGGACTCGAGAGAATCGAGAAGGGACTGTTCAAACCCCTGTTCTTTCTCTTTCTTTTCCGGACGCTTGCGAGGGGACGATGTCTTGGCGGCGCGTTTTTTTGCCGGTTTGGCTTTGGTTTCTTCGGTAGGCGACCGATCCGATTTTTCTTCGAGCGACGAGACGAGATTCCCCCAATGTTCCTTGTTTTTATTGGTATTGGCCATACTGTTTCCTAATCTGGACGTAACAAACTCATTGCGGCGTAACTTTCGGTGCGAAGACTTGAAAGTTCCGAATATCATTCTTCCCGCACCCTGAAAGGAGCTCACGATATCGCCGCGTCAGAGAACCCCCAAGATGCGTCCCGAACAAGGCCAACAAGCTTGGAGGACGCGTGACGGACATTGTTCGTGCCTATTATAATAAGTTCCGAATGAAATTCAAAGAAGTAATTTCTAAAAAACCGAATAATCGGCAGCCTCGTATCCCTTTTATCGATTTTATCAGATAGAATGCGGTCGAGGAAATCAATTCGGCGCGAGGCCCCCCTTTCGGGAAAACCTCGCGCCGAAACTTCTTACGGCGGGGAGAATCGGTGCAACAAATCAGATGTCGGTCGAAATCGTATCGGCTTCGACAGACGCATTCCGGGAACGATAGACCGAGAATTCGGCCGTTCCGTCGCCATTCCAGTCGCCGACCAGCGGCTGATCCCCGGCCCGACCGAACTCGAACGACTTGTCGGGCTTATGATCACCGGTGGTATCGATCGACCAATGTCCGTTTTCGAACAGACCGATCTCATCAATGCCGTCACCGTTGAAGTCTCCGACGACCGGAATGCTCTCTTTGCCGCCGAATCCGTTGATCTCAACATCCCCATCGTTCCACTGGCCGTCGCCATTGACATCGAGGCGCCAAGTCCCGTCGTTGTAAACGCCGATCTTCGAAATACCGTCGCCGTTCCAGTCGCCGGTTACCGCAACATCCCCCTCATGACCGTATTCGAAGACGTGGTCGATCAGATCGACACGCACGTCGCCGACCGTCGACTGACGGAGCGTACGGACTTTGACATTCACTTCGTTGTACTCAGGCGGAACATTCTTCGGACGCGAAACGTTCTGGAAGGTGTTTTTGTTCTTTGCCGCGGGCAGTCCGGCTTCGAGATTGACTGCCAGTTCGTCGCCTTCCCAGCGAGGCCCGAAGATCCCGATATCGCTCTTGCCGTCACCGTCCCAATCACCGGTCACCGGCTGATCTTTGAGTTTTCCGCCGAGTTCGGCCCAGAGGTCTTCGTCGTCCCACTTGCCGTTGCCGTTCAGGTCAAGGTACCAGAGACCGTTGACATAGAATCCGATTTCATCGGCGCCGTCGCCGTTCCAGTCCCCCGCCACCGCGATCGCCTCATCGGCGCCGATCACGTAGCGTTTCAGATCGCCGTTAGTCCCGAGGATAATCCACTCCCCGCGATTCATTTCCGAGGCGGTCAGAGAGACCAGCGCGTATGGTTCGCGGCCATAAAGTCCACGGTAACCGGCCACGGAGGTGTACCCCTCAATCGAACGCGGATATCCGCCGTTAAGAACCGAGAGATGCCAGGCGTAACCCGGAGTCAGGCCGCCACCGCCGTAACGAACCTCGGTGACCGGAGCCGGGGAAACGCCGTCGGGCAGATAGTTGAACGGCGAGGTCGGACCGCCGTAGTAGCGTTGTGGCAGAATGAGGGGGATTTCCTGGCCGAGGTTGTATCCCCACGGATCCTCCTTCGGTTCCGGATCGGGCGTGGGGACATACTCGTAAAAGTTGTACAGTACCCCGTCTTGGTCACCCGGCTCGTTGTGCAGGTCATCCCACGGAATCGTGATCATCGACAAAACGCGCGTTGCTTTTTGACCGATCGTCTCGCCGCTGAAATTCCCGACCGACTCGCCGTAGTGGGTATAGACCGCCGAGAGGTCCTGTTCGGTTACCGTATAGGTCTTGTTGGCTGTCAGACCGTCGAAGATGTAGTAACCGTTCGCGTCGGTCACCCGGGTTGCGGTGCTACCGTCTCCCATCGTCAGGGTGATCGTGACCCCGGAGATCGGTGTTTGGCCGGTTGTCACGTCATAGACATAACCGGAGATCGAACCATATTTGATTTCCCCAAAGTTGTATTGCACCCCGGAGTTCCCCTCCCAGGTAAGACCGATCTCTTCAAAGATGCGCGCGTCGTCGGCCATTTCCGAATCGACAAGTTTCCCGGTCGTCGTGCCATTGACGGAACCGATGTTGTTCGAGCGGTTTTCGTATTCCGAAGGCTGGACTTCGTGTACCGCGTACTCTTCGTTGATGTCAAGATGATCAAAGGTGTAGTAACCGGCGGCATCGGTTTTCGTTTCGGTAACGTAGACGTATTTCTCGCCGTTCCACTTGTAAAGTTCGATCGTCACGTTCTCGATCGGCGCGTCTTTGGACGTTTTCGTGCCGCTGTCGTCACGGTCTTGATAGACGTAACCGGAAATCGAACCGTGGATCGTCTCACCGAAGTTATAGTGTACCCCGGTTTCGCCGGGAACCCATTCCGACTTGTCAGCGCCGCCCAGGTCGACGTCGAAGATGCGCACATCGTCGCCGTAGTCGGTCATCGAAACGATCGAGCCGAGCGTCTTGTCGTTAAACGAGCCGACCGTATTCGTCTTATTCACATAACCGTCGGGCTGAACTTCGTGAATGTAGTATTCCCCGTCGACATCGAGATTTTTGAACTCGTAGTAACCGGCGGCATCGGTATCGGTCGAGGTGATGTAAACCATCTGCGAACCAACCTTTTTGTAGAGCTCGACGCGCGTATTCGCGATTCCCTTATCGCCGACCGAGAAGGTGTCGCTCGAATCGCGATCCTCATAGACGTAACCGGAAATGTCCACCCGGTTTTCTCCGAAGTTGTACTGTACGCCGCTTTCGTTCCAGCCGTAGCCTTGACGGGCGGTCAGATCGATCACGAAGGTGCGTACGTCATCGCCGTAGGATTCCAACGTTTCGATCGTGCCGTAGACCGCGCCGCTGATTGTCCCGATGTTGTTCGTCGCGTTCAGGTAACGCGACGGCTGAACTTCGTGGATGTAGTAGACTTCGTTCAGCGCCAGGTCGGTAAACTCGTAGTAGCCCAACCTGTCTGTCGTGGCGGTTCCGACCAGCGTCAGGGTGGCTCCGACCTCTTTGTATAGCTCGATGGTTACTCCGGCGATGTTTGCGTCGCCCGTGCTCCTGGTCTTGCTGAAATCAAGGTCTTCGTAGACGTAACCGGAGACCGAGAAGAGTTTGACCTCTCCGAAATTATTTTCGACACCGTTTTCGAACGGGGCGATGGTGATCCCTTCGATCACGCGTCTGTCGGCGGCAAACCTGGCGTCATAGACCACCTCGCCGCGGACATCGCTTTCGTTCTTCACGTAACCTGCGGTATTCTCGGCATCGTAATAACCGGAAGGCTGGGTCTCGTGGAGAGCGTAAGTTGCGTTCCGTTCGAGATTCAGGAAGTAATAGCTTCCGTCGGAGGCGGTCTTTGTGCTGCGGTCGAGCACATAGACACCGTCGACAAGCTTGTACAGTTCGACCGAAACGCCGGCGATTCCGATATCGCCGTCATCAAAACTCCCGTTCAAATTACGATCTTCGTAGACGTTACCGGCGATTGTCCCCCAGAGGACCTTCCCGAAATTGTTCTGAACCGACGACGAACCGCCGACCAATTCCTCGGTCGTCAAGACGAGCGGATCGGGGCTGACCGGATGATTTTGGGCACGGGCGCATTTGTCATGGTAGTAGATATCGTTGCCGTACAGCTCGCCGTAATAGATGTCAGAATCACAGACAATCTGATAGGTTCCCGGAAGTAGGTCGGAAAACTCGTAGTATCCGTCGGCGTCGGTCTGGGTGGTCAGGGCTCTTCCATCTTTGTAGTACTGCACGAACCGGCCGTCTTCATTAAGGGTGTAGAGCGAAAGCTCCACATTCGAGAGGGCGTAGTCGCCGTCGCTCGGCCTATAGTAGCAATCCCAGACCACGTCGGCATAGACGTAACCGGAAAGATCGACCGGTTTCGGGGTCAGGGGAAGCGTCTCTACCACACCGGTCGTATTCAGACCGCCGTCGGTAAAGGGGTCGTCACAAATATCGTCGACGATATCGAGCCGCCCGTCGATCGAGTAGACGTCTTTGTAGAAGAGGGTCGTGTCAAGTGACTCGTACTGGTCCGCGGTGAACAACGCCGAGAAATTGACCCCGGCGTACTCCATTTCGATCCCTTCGAAGTTCGATTTGGTGAAGTAAGTTTCTCCGTCGACCGTATTGCAGAAATCGACGTCAACTTCGAAAACAAGCTTTTTGCCGGCCGTGAAAACGTTGTTATGGAAAAGGATCGTCAGAGAGATTGCCCCGTCGCCGACTGTGTCGGTACGACCGTCGGCGTAGGTGAAGTAATAATCGAAATCACCCAGTCTGATATCGCTTTGCGGAGAAATGCTCAGCTTTTGATGACCGGTATCGTAGTTTCCGCCGTTCGGCTCGACCTCGGTAGTATCGAAGAAGGCATAGGTGCCCCCGTCACTGTAGCCGAGTTCGAAAGTAACTTGTTGCATGGCCAGCGAAGCATCGGAGACATCGGTGACCCAGCTCAGATAGAATCGGTCCCCCATTTCGATATCCTCGTTCTGCTCGAGGATCACTCCGCCGAGGGTTATCGAAGTATCGACAGCCAAGAGTTCCCGACGTTCGAGTTCCTCGACACGGCAGAGGCGGTTCATGTTGACCGGATTTACCTTTTTGCGAAGAAAATGTTTTTCTTGATAGAGGGACGAGACGGTTTCGAGTGCGACGGCTTCCGGTTCCTGTTCGGGAACAATGGCGGGTACGGATTCACGTCTGCGACCGCGGCGGAGATAATCAAAAAAACTCACGGCTGAACCTCTTTAAATACTTTTAATATAAAAATTCAAAGTAAAAATCACTTACTTTGTTCTGTTCACTGTTTTAAGAACGGCCAGAACCGAACGGTGGTATCAAACCCGCCACTAAGGAGTTTCCCCTGTTCCGGGTCGAAATAGAGCGCGGCGATCGTTCCGGTATGCCCGTAGCCGCGGGCAATTTCCGAACCGTCGCCGAGATTCCAAATCCTGATCGAATTCAGGCTGTCGCCGGAAGCCAGGATATCGTTACCGCAGAAACCGAGGGAGTAGGTCTTTCCGATCGCGGCGTTGATCGTCTGCTTCTTCTGCCCCGAGGCGGCGACCCAGACGAAGAGACAGGTGCTCTCGCCGCCTGCGGCAACCAGCGTGCCGTCGAGGCTGAACGCCAGGGCACGGATCCGCCGTCCGTCGGTGCGGAGGTCTTTCCGATGCTTGAAGGTGTCGACGTCCCAGAGGCGGACAATCCCGCTACGCCCTGCCGCGGCGAGGGTTTTTCCGTCGGGCGAGAACTTCACCACGGTATTTCCGGCACCCGGCATCGCCAAAGTTGTTTTGGTCGCGCCCGAGGCGATGTCGAAGATGGTCACCTGGGGATCATAGCCGCAGACCGCCAGGAAACGGCCGTCGGGGGAGAACGAGACCGACTCGGCACCGTGGCCGACCTTCCGGAAGGTTTTGGTCGATTTCCATTCCCCGGCATTCCAAAGCTTGATCGACCCGTTGTGGCTCACCGAAGCCATCGAGGCACCATCGCTCGAAAGGTCGAGACTCCGAATCCAATCGTCGTCGGCTCGGAAATGACTCTTGAGCGTGCCGTTGGTCAGATCCCAAACCGCAAGCCGGCAGTCGTCTCCGCCGGTCACGAGCTCATTTTTGTTCGGAACAAAGACAAGTGAGGTGGTCAGTGGATATTTGTCGACGTTGTCCCAGGTAAAACTGAGGACCTGTTCGGACTCGATCAACGGGGCGGTCGTTGGATATTCCGGTTCCGGCCCTCCGAAACCGGGGGAGGCCAAGAACGCGAAGCCCGAAAAAAGGAGGGTTCTGAGAAAGAGGCTTCGATTCATACTGATGTCAGTCATTTTTCTCTCGGTCGTTCTTTGCGAATATGCTGTTTCCGGCAGAATTGTTCTTGACCGCGCTTCGACCCGATCGGGAAAGGAGGGCGGACTCGACATTATTTCCTGTAAACCCAATATTTCCTGTAAACCCAATACTCCGCGCGGACGTACCACGGTGTTCCGGCCGCGTGCCGGCACGGAATAATTCCTGTTCAACTATCGGCAGAGTCCGCGGCAAAGATAAAGAAGAAATTTTGAAACAATCATTCCTTAACGATTTTTCCGAAAAAGAGGGATATAACAGGGCCGGGACGGAAAAATCCACGCTTTTCGAGAAAACTCCGCGGAACTTCCCGCACGCTCAGACACTTCACTTTAGGGTTGCGTTATGCTAGAATGTCATACTGTGCCGTGTTGATTATCGTGAAGTATCGCCCCGGCGAAATCTTCCGTTCCCCGGCTGGGCAGCCGAAGAACAGGGGGGCGCACCGTCTAAACTCAGGCGCCGCCGCATAAAACGCACAAAAACCAAATAACCACCGAACGAAATATGAGCGGAACCAACAAACGGGGCGGTCTTGCCCGAAAACTGATCGCGGCTCTTCTGATCTTCGCGCTATTTGGCACCTTGGGGTGGTGGGGGTGGAAGAAGTTCTTTTCCCGAACCAAAAGCGACGCCGGTGTGATCTACTCGAAGGTCACCCGGGGAACCTTCGTTCACGAGATCATCGGAAAAGGGAACGCCCAGAGCGCCGATAATATCGAGATCGCCTGCCAGGTCGAAACAAGCGGCGGTACAACGATCCTTTGGATCATCCCCGAGGGGGAACAGGTCAAGAAGGGGGACCGCCTGGTCGTCCTCGATTCTTCGGAACTCGAAGACAGGGCAAGCACCCAGCAGATCACCTGCAACGCAAACAGCGCAACGGTTGCCTCGTCACAGGCTTCGCTCCGTACGGCCGAGCTTTCCCTGGAAGAATATATCGAGGGGACGTTCGAGCAGGAGTGGATGACCACCGAAAACGACATCTACGCGGCTCGGGAAGAACAAAAGAAAGAGGCCGATTCGGTCGCCTATACCAAGAAGCTTGTTCAGTTCGGCTACACCACCACGGTTCAGTTGGAGTCGGCGCTGGTGGCCGAACAGAAACAGGTCAACACCCTCAAAAGTACTCTTTTGAAGCAAAAGGTCCTCCTCAAATATGCCAGTGAAAAACAGATCACTCAGCTGATGGCGGACATCGAAACCGCCCGCGCAAAACTCAGTTCCGACACCTATTCGGCCGAGGTGGACAAGAATCGCCTTGACCACTACCTCCAACAGCTCGAATACTGCGTGGTTCGCGCCCCGGCCAACGGTCAGGTGGTCTACGCCAATGCCGATGTTTGGCGCGAGTCCGATATGATTCGGGAAGGTTCGAACGTCTATACCAACCAGGTGATGATCCGCCTTCCCGACCCGGAGAAGATGCAGGTCAAGGCGATGATCAACGAATCGAACATTGCCAGCGTCAAGGAAGGGATGAAGGCAAGGATCACCTTTGATGCGCTCTCCTCCCAATCGTTTGAGGGAACGGTTACCAAGGTCAACCAGTACCCTGAATCGAGATGGATGTCTTCGTCGAAGGACTACGTAACGATCATCGGCATCGATAACCCTTCCGTCGCAATCCGTTCCGGTCTCACGGCCCAGGTTCAGATCGAGGCCCAGCGGGTTCCCGATGTCTTAATGGTTCCGGTTCAGTGCGTGGTCGAGGTGGCGAAAAAGAATTACGTGATCACCCTTCGTGATGGGGAGTGGGGATACAAAGAAGTCAAGCTCGGTCTGTCGAACGACAAACAGGTCATCGTCGAAGAGGGGCTCGAAGAGGGGGAAGAACTTGTCAGCGGGGCCCGCCGGTACAAAAGTAAGGTCCACTTCCCCGGGATGCCCAAAGGGGAAAACCTTGAAGGGGAAAGCAAAGACAACGAGTCGACCCAAGGCGAACCGAAAGATGGCAGCGGAAGCGCGATGCCCAGCCCAATGAGCGGCCCGCCCGCCGGGGGGCCCCGCATCGAGGGTCCCAAACCGGAAGAGGAAGGGGGAGAGGCCCCTTCCGAAAAATCGAAACCCAAGGAAGCCACCGAAGAGGAAATACAGCGCGACCGGGTGCTCCTCGACTACCTGGTTTCGATCATTCGGAAGGGGGAAAACGACAAATTCACCCGATTGGAATCGCTCAAACCTTACTTCGACCTGACCGCAATGGAAGCCTGCCAGAAAGTAGACACCGACAGCGACAAGCAGATCACCCGAGACGAGATCTCCGAAGCGCTCCCGCTCTGCCTTCCCTTCTTCGACGATTGGGATCGGAACCAAAAAGGATTCCTCAGCCGAACCGATCTGGTGATCGGGTTCTGCTCGTCGCGGATCAACTATCAGCGGATGCAGCAGACGATCGCCGACGACAACAACGAACGGAACTCCATGAAATTCGTCTTTAAGAAGGAACCTGCCGTTATTTTCGCCTACCTTGACCGTAACGGTGACAACTCCATCGATACCACCGACGCTCCGGAAGGGGATGCCGGCACCTTCGGCGAGCTAATCGCTCGGTTCGATACCAACGGCGACGGAATGATCAACGCCGACGAGTTTACGAAAGGAATCGCCCGCTTCAAACAGGAACTCGGACAGCATCGTTCATCCCAAGAAAACACGCAACAATGATTCGGTGGTCTGCCCGATCGTTCGGGCAACCGGGAGTCTTACGGCAAAACAAGTGCTATGGCAGAGTCGACGCAGTACGCGGCATACCTTTCGGGTGTTACCCGCGAATATGTTCTGAAAGGAGAAACGGTCCGGGCGCTCCGGGGGATTGATTTAACGGTACCCCGCGGGGATTTCGTCGCCATTATGGGGGCTTCCGGCTCGGGAAAGAGTACGCTTCTGAACCTTTTGGGGTGTCTCGACCGGCCGACTGCCGGAAAAATCCTTCTCGGGAAAGACGATGTTACCCAATTGGACGACGCTACCCTTTCCGAAATCCGCGGCAGCCGGATCGGGTTCGTCTTTCAGTCGTACAACCTGATTCAACAACTGACGGTCATCGAAAATATCGAGGTTCCACTCTTCTATCAGAGGAACGTCACCCCCCGTTCCCGCCAGCGATGCATCGAACTTGCCAAGATGGTCGGGTTGGGGGATCGACTCTACCACCGTCCGACGCAAATCTCCGGCGGCCAGCAACAACGCGTGGCGATCGCCCGGTCTTTGGTGAACAATCCTTACTTCATCCTCGCCGACGAACCGACGGGGAACCTTGATTCGGTGACGACGCAGGAAATTCTCGACCTGCTCGACCGTCTTAACAGAGAAGGTCGCACGATCATTCTGGTCACTCACGAAAATGAGGTCGGGAACCGGAGTCGGCGGATCGTCCGTTTGCGCGACGGCTTGATCGAGTCCGACGAACGCCTGGCGGAAATTCCGGAACTTCTCGCTGCGGAATCCTAATTCCTCGACCTTAAAATTCCGCCGGAGGTGGTTCAGAAAGAATGCTTTGGTTTAGAACATTAATCCTGGGGACCAAGAGTCTCCTCCTCCACCCGCTCCGTTCCCTCTTGACGGTCCTGGGGATCTTCATCGGGGTCGCCAGCGTTATTTGGCTTCTGGCGATCGGCGAGGGGATCAGCCGCAAGGCGCAGGAACAGATCGAAAGTCTTGGGGCCGACAACATCATCGTTCGCACGATCAAACCGCCCAACGAGGTCTTAGCCCAAAGGAGTCAGGGGGGGCGAGGGCTCCAGATCCCCGAATATGGGCTGACGCGAGACGATTTCTCCCGTCTTTCCGAGACGATTCCGACCATCGTGCAGGCGATTCCGGTTCGGGAGGTCCGCGAAACGTTCTACTATGGCAGCCGCAAGGTTGACGGGCGGCTGGTCGGATGTACCGCCGATTACATCGACATAACCAAACAGCAGGTTTTTGAAGGTCGCTTTTTGGGCGAGATGGATAACGACAAATTCCGCAATTTCTGCGTTTTAGCCTCGAAGACCGCCGAGATCCTCTTCCCCTTCGAAGACCCGATCGGGCGCATCGTTCGAATCGGCGACAATCACAACTTCACGGTCGTTGGGGTGATGCAGTCGCGGGCTCCCTCGGCGGCGGCGGGCGGCTCGCTCGACTCTCAGGATTTCTCCTACGATATTTACATCCCCATCACTACTTTCCGGATCCGAATCGGCGACACCGTGATCCGTCGCACGAGTGGCTCGATCGAAGGGCAGACGGTTCAGCTCAACCAGATCACGCTGAAAGTTGATAAGGTCGAAAACGTCCCCGAGACCGCGGAAATCATCAAAATGACCCTTTCCGACCACCATCAAATTGAAGATTACGGCGTGACCGTCCCGCTGGAACTCCTTGAACAGGCAAAAACGACCCGACTGATGTTCAACATTTTTATGGGGTTGATGGCAGGGATTTCGCTGGTCGTCGGCGGGATCGGGATTATGAACATTATGCTGGCGACCGTCACCGAACGAACCCGCGAGATCGGTATCCGCCGCGCCCTCGGCGCCAAGCGGGAAGATATTGTCCGCCAATTTCTGATCGAGACGATTGTGCTTTCGATCGTTGGCGGGGGGCTCGGCGTCTTGGCTGGACTCACCTGCGGGCCGGTCACGGCCCTGGCGATGTTTCTCCTGAGGTACTTTCAGCCGGACGTGGTGGCGAACCTTCCGACAATCATCCAAGATATGAAACCGATTATCGTCTACTGGTCGATCCCGTTGGCGTTCTTCATTTCGCTCTTGATCGGGATCATTTTCGGCCTTTATCCCGCGGTGCGCGCCGCGTCGATGGATCCGATCGAGGCCTTGCGCCACGAGTAAACAAGGGAAAAGCAACTAATACGCAGGCGACCTTGGCTGCGGAGGTTTCCTTCGCCGGTCCGAGGGCTTGCCTCTTTTCCGCCCGGGATTCTACCGCGTGCGGATTTTGATCCTTTCAGCGCCTGTTTCGGTTCGTCGGTCCGAGGTGATCAAGACTCGGACGATGTAGGTGCCGGTCCGTTCAACGGGGAGCGGGAGTTCGACGCTCCATGTACCGTCGTCGGTTGTCGTCTCGGCCGAGGCAAGAACACGGTCGTTGACCTCCTCAAAGGTCCGCTGATAGGCGATGCGCGCCTCGTCGCTGTCGGAATATTCGGTGCGGTTTTTGACCTTGATCTTAGGACGGGTCGGCAGGTTCAGGAGTTCCACCGTAACCCGTGCCGATTCGGCCGTCGCCGTCCATTCATCGGCGGACCATTCTTCGGAAGGAACTGTTTTCGCCATCCCTGCCGAGGCAACCGTGATCGACTCGTTCTGATACCCTTCCTCCGGTAGGGATATTTCGACCTGTCCCGGGAACCGAATCCGCAGAAGCGGATCGCCGAACAGGTTAAAGAGGTTGCGATGGTCTTCGAATTGGTCGTCGAGCCGTTGCGAGGTCGGATCGAAGGTTCGGGCCAGACTGTCGGCAGTTCGGCGCAAAGACGAACGGCTGTCAGGTTCGGTGACCTCGGCGGTTTGCGCTATCTCCCCGACCTCATCGTTTGGTGTGGATTGTACACCATCGGACGACGGGGCATCTTCACTGTTTGCGATGCCCGCCTTCGTTTCGTAAACCTTCATTCTTCGCTTCACGGCAAGCACATATTCGCCGAGCGTTAAATTCGTAGGGGCCGACTGGCGCTGAAACGCCTCTTCCAAAAACTCGAGTCCGAAAATCGCCATCCCGTACGGCATCGCCGTACGGCTCGAGGCGATGACCGCAATCGGTCCGTTCGGTTTTAAGACGAATTCCTCGGCAATCGACATTTCGGTCGAGTCGTACGCCCCCGTATAGCAAGCACAGAAGATCATGATCGGAAGGGATTTCTCGCAGTTGACGAATTCGAGGTCGTCCAGTTCCATAATTTTGTAATTCCCTTTCGGGGTCACGAGCTGGTCGAGTTCCTGATGGAGCCCATGGCCCATATACACCCAGAAGAGCGGACCTTGGTTCAGTTCGTCGAGGACCGTGTAACGGAACAGCGCCGGGTCGGGGCAGTAGGGGGATCGCCAATCGGCCTGCACGAGTTTCCAATCGTACTCGTCGGGAATCGCCGTCGAAAGGATTTGACGCAAAGCGTTTGTAATCACGTTGTCAAGAATCGGCGAAAAGCCCGCCATCCCGGCGATGAGCGCGACACGACGCTGCCAGGAGCCGGAGGGAGAAATTTGCTCGTAACGGAGGATTTTATCGACCGCATCTTCGACCTGTTTCGGAGTACGCGCAGGAATTCGACCGATCGGCACGTCGGGGAACGAGTCGTCGTCGAGGTCGGCAAACCGGTTGTCGGAGGCGATGTGTGTCTCGTAACCGAATCGATCGATCACCTTCGCTTCGACACGCGGCGCGGGAATGACGTTAAGCGCCGAGCCAAGCGGATCGTTCGGGTCGGGGGACTGTCCGGTCAATGGTGCGCCGTCGCCAACGATCAGTATGGCGCTGAGCGGATACTTATCGTTCAGGTCGCGAATCTGGGCACGAATCTCTTCCAGGTCGGGAAGAATGTTCCCCCATGAGAGAAACGAAGAAGGAGTCTCTCGGGGCGTTTGGATGAGTGTATGAATCTGATACCCCTGCGACTGACGGTAGACGATCCAGCGCTGCAACGCCGGCAGAAACGCGCGGCCGGTGACCAGCGCGACATGCCCCTGTGCGGCCGTTTCGGCGCCACCGGCAGAAAAGAAGGCGGAGGGAAAGAATAGGAGGGCTAGGAGGAAGAGCCGGAACGGTCTGATCATTCCGCGGGGCTCCAACCGTCTTCATCTTTGGTATAGATACGGATCTGGCCGACCTTATCGACTTTTTCTCCCTGTTCGACGAAGCGTGACGAAGCAGAAGTTGGCATCTGCACCGAAACCTGGCGAATGGGGTTATGCGGTGTGCGCGAACCGTCGGCCGGGAAGTTATCGTCGACAAAGCGGGGCTCTTCGGCCGCGGCGGTACGAATCGGGGCATTGCCGCCGTCGGTGATCAGCTCGGCACGATGGATATTGCCGCCAGCCGCGACTTGCCACGGCGCTTGAGCGTGCTTTCGGTCAAAAGGACGGGGCGGGAGGGGCTGCCGGTAAGCGTGGGCCTGTTGCGGGAAGGGACTTATTTCCGGAAGCGGGGCCATTTCCGTACGTAACGCCGGAGTGTCCCGATTCTCCTTCCAGTTTCTGATCTCGCCGTTTTTGTATCCGGTCAGGAGCTGTACAAGGACCGAACCGTTCGACGGGGCAAAGAATTCGCCATCGTTAGCCGATGCGTAGAGGGGGGGGTAAGCGTCGGAGTAAGGTTCTTGGTAAGCGTTCCGATAGGTGTCGGCGTGGGCGCTTAGGTAAGAGGGCCGGTAGGCGTCGGGGTTTGCCCCCCGTTCGCCGAGCGAGAACTCCATGCGCCGGATCATATCGCCGTATTCGTTGCGTACGCGTGGTCGAGGGGTGAGGTTGTCTCGGGCCGCGACCGCTTTTTCGTAGTCGACACGTTTTCGCTGGTTGACATGCCAATCGAGAATTTCCGGCGAGATCTCTCCGGTCAGGAAAGTCGACATCACCGCGCCGGCCGACGGGATTTTGTCCCAGGGCATCGCTTCGGCGGCTGCGCCATCAGCGGTTTTCGGAGCGAAGACGAATCGAACCGGATTTTCGGGCTTACGTTCTTTCAAACGGAACGGGTGAGCGCTTTGCGTGTACGCGTTTCGACGCGCCGCGGGTTTCATTCGATTCATCGGTCGGTGGCGAGGTACAGCCTTATCCTGTGCCGCACGGTTCGGTTCGGCGGCAACTTTTTGTTGAGGAGCCCGGTTATTTTCCGTCCGCTGTTCCCGCTGAGACTCTTTACTTCGCACCTGCTTCTGTTGGACCCGGGATGCCCGAACGACGGGCTCGGTTTGCTGTTGGGCCAAGAGTGTCGAAAGCGCAAAAAAGAAAACGGGGATCATCGCCGCCGAAATCTTTCGAAAGGTTCCCACGGTTGCCGAAACATTGTTGAGCCGGTATTCTGATCTGTTCATTATCGTAAACCCTCGGATTGTTTTGGTCTTTTCGATTTCGAAACGCGATGCGCCCGACGAACCTCGGTGCTATTTGACTTCCCCGGTTCCGGGATTGAGCCGAGCACAGGTGAGGAAGATGATTTCCCCCTTGTCGATTGGCAGGTCACGGTCCCCCTCCTGCGGTAAGGCATAGACCAAGACCAGTCCCGTCTGGGTTTCGGCGACATAGAGGAACGACTTCGCCAGACTGTTCGTATCGCCCGCGCCGACGTTCCGTGCGTCGCTGTCGCCGGAGACCATGATAAAGTTCAGGCGAGACGGTGCCGGAACGTTCGGGAAGAGACGCAACGAATTGAGCAGATCGGCTTTGATGTTTCGCGTGTACGTCTTGACGAACTCCGGATCGCTCCGGGCCATCAACGCCGCCGAAAGCCGGCCGCTCTGCGAATCGAGGTAGTAGAGAGCTTCCACGTTGCTGTTGAAATAGCCGGTCGAAAGGACCGCACCGGAGCTTTCGCTTGACGCCGTGGCTGAGATACCGATCGGCGCCGGGCGGTGTAGCGCGTAACCGATCGAAAGGGCGACAACAAGAAAAATGGAGAAAACGATCTGATTTGCTGGTTTCATCGAAAGATTCCTACGGTAAGGCGCGTTGAGGGAAAGACTTTTGTCCGAATGAGAGGATACTCTTTTTCCGCACCGGAATCCAGAGCATTTTTATGCCGTCCGGTTCCTTGAAATTTTCCGCGCGGCGGGTATAAAAGGCTTTCGGAAAGGACATTTTTCCCAAGAGAAAGAGGGTTATGTCCGAAGTCGAAATGAAGTTCCGTCTGTCGATGCCGGAAGAGTTTGAAATGAGGGCAGAGGCCGTTTTCGGCGCCCGGTTCGGCGAACCGCGTCTTGAAGAAGACCTCTACTTTCAACGGGTCAGCCGCGATTTTCGGGACACGGGCGAAGCGCTTCGAATTCGCCGCGTCGGCTCCGAGTTAAGTCTGACCTATAAAGGCCCCCGCCGCGACAAAGTGGTGAAAACCCGCGAAGAGATCGAACTTCCCCTCTTCGTTCCGGGAGAAGGGGTTTCGCTCTCGGAAAGGCAAGGGGCGTGGATCCGTCTCCTGACCCGGCTCGGTTACGAGCCGTTCGCCGAAATCCGCAAATCACGCCGAACCGCCTCTTTTTCCTTCTCCGGACGCACATTTACCTTAACGCGTGACTCGTTAACCGAACTCGGCGAGTTTTCCGAAATCGAAACGCTTATCGCCGAAGAGGACGAACTGCCCGCCGCGCAAACCGATCTCCGGGGCGTCGCGGCCCGACTCGGCCTCGACGATTCCGTTTTTGCCAGTTACCTGACCCTCCTTCTGGAGAGCCGTGGAGATACCTTCGCCGGATCGGATTGAGCTTTCGGCGAAACTGCACTCGGCTTGCCATTCCTCCCAAAATATGACGGTCGTTAGGTTCTCACCGATCCCTAAATGAAAAATATCTCCGATTTATCTTGATTTTGTGTGGACAACCCAACTTTCTTAGACTATGATTATAGGGGGAGTGTTCTACATCTTGGAAATTTTCCGGAGGGTTTACCAAATTCGATGAGAGTCTTACGGAATTTCTTTATTGTTGTGGCCATTTTGTCGGTGGCGGCCTGCTGCGCTCCGGCTTTGTGCAAAGAAAAAAATACAGAAGAAAAAGCTGCGGAAGTTGAGCTTTTTGACGCGATCGACAAAGGCCTTGTCGAGGTCAAGATGAGGCAAAACGGCGCACTCGAAGGGAACATCTCCGTGAAGAACGTCTCGGGACAACCCCTCGAAATCGATATGCCCGCGGCGTTCGCTGCCGTTCCGGTGGCCCAGTTCGGTATGGGCGGGCCCGGCATGGGAGCCCCCGGTATGCAGGGCATGGGCGCTCCCGGCATGGGGGGGTTCGGAGGCATGCAGGGTATAGGCGGCGGTCCTCAGAACCGCGGTTTCGGATTGAACGACGGTCAGCGCGGTCGTATGGGGCTCGGTGACCAGAACCGCGGTCGCAGCAGTATGGGCGGAAGTGGCGGCGGGAATCAGTCGACCGGCGGCAGCTTCGGCGGCAGCCGCGGAGGGCGTGGGGGTGGTTGGTTCATCGCCCCGGAAAAGACCGTTCGCGAAAAGGTTCGCACCATCTGCCTCGAACATGGCAAGAACGATCCGTACGGCGGCCAGGAATATGCCCTGGTTCCGTTTGACTTCGTCTCGGAAAACAAGACGACCCGAGCGCTGGTCGAGATGCTCGGTGACGACACGGTCGATCAGCAGGCGCTCCAGGCGGCGGTCTGGAATCAGGAATGCGAAGTCTCGATGGAAGAACTTTCCGAAAAGATTTATCGCCCGGCGGGGAACGTGACACCACGCCGCTGGTTCTCGGCCGAACAGCTTTCCGCCGGAGCCGAACTGATCAAGGCGGCGGAAGTCCGTGCCGAAGAGATCGAAGCCGAAGAAGCCGCGCGGGAAAAGGCCGAGGAGATCAAAATCGAAGAGGCGATCCTTTCCTCCGATTCGTATGACGGCACAGCCAAAGAGGTTGATACCACCATCGAAAAGCTGACCGAAGCACTGGAGTGATTTTCACGCGGTCGGTTTCTTGAGCTCCGAGATTTTCTTTACGAACCGGCCTCGTTTTCGAGGTCGGTTTTTTTGTGGCGCTCCCGGCTCCGGAAGGTTGCCAAAGGAATGGTATGGTTCCATTTCAACCATCTTTTCGGTTCGAAATCGATAGCTCCGTTTGATGGTCGTTTTGCCTCGTTGTTTAAGCCATCAACAATACCGCCCGGAACCTTATGGCTCTTGAACCCCTTGAAAATCAAGGCGCGATCATCCCTGATCGTTTGCACGAGCCCCTCCAAAAAAGGCTCTGCCGTAGAAATAGGCATCCACAGGCTTAAATTCACTCCCCATCGGCTTGGCTGGGCGGCAACAGAACATACTTCCGGCGACACTTCGGGCGGCGGCCATCCCCTTCCCGACAGCCAGCCGACTTTTCGAAGCGGTAGACGAGGGCGTGAGTTTCCCCGCCACCCTTGCCACCCATATCGCTTTCACCGAATTCGACTCGATCGCATCAGGTGTCGGGTTGAACATCTTCCGAAACTGAATTTTCAAAACCTGCTTCCCATAAAAAAGCCCCCGAAACGGGGTCTTTTTTAAAAGAGGTGGGAATACGCAAAAGGCTCTTACATCGGTTTGCCCCAATGTCTTGCCAGGTCGAAGATGATCGGGTGACAGGCAAAGATCAGACCCGCAACGGCCAGCGCCAACATCACCATAAAAAGAGTATACTCGGTTAGTTTCGGATCTTCGGCATATCGCCTCCGAAACGCACGCAAGAGTGCCGGAAGAAGGAGTAAGACGAGTCCGACAGCGTTAAACGCGATCAGAAAGAACGGGAGACAGAACGAATCAAACGCATGACCTTCCTTCCCCGCAACCAACCATTCGACAAATCCCTTGATATTCCCCAGAACAAGGTAGAGGACGAAGAAGACCATAGGAATATTCAGCAGCCTGCTGACCGGGTCGCTTTCCCTTTTCTTCGACCGACGGCGCGAACGCTTCTTTTTCGGCCCCTCTTCGGAATCTTTCTTCCCCTTCTTGGCTTTCGCCTTTTTCCCCTTCTTCGGTGCCAACACCTCCACCTCTTCGGATTCATCGGCCTCGGAGAAATCCCCTGTTTCACCGAACCCGAGCCCCGCAGCGCCGAATTCGGAGTCTCCAAGCCTGTCGAATCCTATGTCGCCTGTCTCGGGTTCTCCCCCGCTCTGATCGAGTGCGTCGGACAATTCGGCCGACCCCGTCTCTTCTTCGCCGAACATGTTTTCGAGCGGCTGTTCGTCGAGACTCTCGTCGCGCTCTTCGGTCGTCTGGGCCAGAGGAACCGCACCATTACCGGTTTCGTCGCCGTCGATCATTCCCGAAAGCCCCGCCAGGGCTGCGGCCACACTATCGTCCTCTTTCGGTGCAGAACCGCCGGAAAGTAATCCGAGCCGAGCCAGCGTATCCTCGCCGTCGTTTTCCCCGTCGGAACTGTCCGGGAATTCGTCTCTTCCGCTTTCGTCGGAAAGACGCGCAAGACGCTCTGCGGTATCCTCGTCCGCAGACTCGGTGCCGGCTGTCATCAGATCTTCGAGTTCGGCAAGTCTCGCAGGAGTCGACTCTCCCTCCTGACCGTTTTTGGCGTTCAATACCGCAAAGGGGTCGGTCTTCTCTCCATCGGTCCGTGGCGTCTGTGTGGCGGAACCGTCGAGGTCATTCAAGAAGTCTTCGTCCGGCTCAGGCAAATCGTCGACCCCTTCCCCGAACGTTTCTGTGGACGCCTCGTCGTCCGAAATAGGGGTTTCGCCCCCGAAATCGTCGAACTCGGCATCGAAATTCGCCCCGTCGGAAGCGAAAGCGGCCCCCTCCCCATCGAACTCGGCGTCAAAATCCGGTTCCACGGAAAGTTCTTCCCCATCCCCGGGTGTTACGCCAAGAGAATTCAAAAAGTCGGGACCGAGCGCAGACCCCTCTTCCCCTTCGGTAATCCCTCCCGTAAAAGGCGCTGCGACATCTTCCCCCACACTGCCTCCCCGAGCCGTAATCTCCTCGGACGGACCGACCTCAACCGGACCCCCGCCGAAATCTCCCGTAAGGTCGGAATCAAAGTCTGGGTCGACACCGGCGTTGTCGGAAACCGGTACGGCGTCTTCCGTACCGAACCCGGCGTCGAGAGGCAATGCCTCGGAAGGTTCTTCAGCGTCCCCTGTGGGTGTGTCGAGCGGTTCCAAAAAGTCAGGATCAAGCGAGCCGAGCATATCGTCGAACGAAGGAGTTCCCTTGGAGGAATCGGCGTCGATCAGGGTATCGTCGGCAGGGATTCCCCCCTCTGCGTTTGGAAAATCGAGATCGAAATCAGGTTCACCGGGCGAAGGTTCGTCACCGGACTTGCCGGAATCCTCGCTTGTTCCGTTTTCGGAGAAAGAATCGCTCTCAGAGCTCTCCTGATCGAAAGGGTCCTTCTCGAAATCGTCTTTATCGGAATACGACACCTGCACCTCCGCTCGGCGGCAAATCGAAAAATCTGCCGTCAAAAAAAACGCAAGCCCTCTAAATTAACAAAAATCCCTATTTACCCATTATTCTGTACTATATCGGAAAAGAGGACCCTTTTCCAGTAATCGGAAAGACGAAAGCCTAAACTTTTTATGAAAACGAAAAAACATAACGGTTGTGGCGATTTGAATGGCCCCAAACGACCCGTACGCACATGCCCAATCTCGGTCGATCCCCTTTTTCCCCACGATCCCGCTGATCATCGGTCGGAAATGCGCTCGTTACGTGCAGAAAAATTCCCTTGGTGGGTTGTTCTGTCAGAACAGAAATCGTGGCGCAATCTTTACGAATTCTGCTTCACCGGGCGTCCGTCTCGGGAAAAGAGGTGGCGATGAAAAATTTCTTTCCGAAACACCTCGTGGCTCGGATTGAGTCACCGGGGCACCACGAACTTTTTGCATCATCGATCGGAACGATTCTCACACAGGCCTCGGCCGTTCCGGCTCAGGGGAGACACTTCCACGGTCGAGATGGCAAGCTCGCCCGTCGCGGCGGCTGGGCCGACCGGTCGGTTCCAACCCATCCCCCGGCGATCACACATCTCGGCGACCGAGCCGAACTTCACACCGAGGTCACGTCGGACACCTTCGATAAAACCCTCACCTATCTCGACGACCCTGCGGTTGGGCTCGACCAGCGATACTACACCCACCGTCAGTAGTCGCGTGGTTACTTCGGTCGTCAACCGGCCGGCGGTTGTCTCCGTGTTGGGCTCCGCAGCCTCGGATTCGGAAGGAACCCCCCGAGCACCGGGTCTTTTCCTCTCTCCTTTTGCCCCCTCCGTTGCCGACGCACAAGTTCCGCGCGTCGACGGCAAATTTTTGCCACGCGATTTCCTTTTGTCGGGGTGATATGTTAGAATTAAGGGTGTCGCAGGATTTTTACCGTAAAATCGTCCGCCGTCCGTTCCGGCGCCAAACCCGTGTCTCTTTCCGAGATTCTTCGAAACAAGCGAGGTTTCTATGAAAAAGGCTCTGAAAATTTTCCGAAAGAACGATCGCAAATCTGCTCTTTCCCGGCGCCGCCCTGCGCGATTCGAGGTTCTCGAGTCGCGCGATCTGCTCGCGGTAACGGCGGGGGCGCAGCTTCTTTCTGCCGAAACAGCGCTCTGCGACACGGCCGACTCTTTCGTTGACGAAACGGCGAATTCACTCGTCGCGGCACTCCCAACCGGCTCGACCCGACTCGCCGCCCCGACTCTTTCGGGGGTGACCGGCGGCGGGGGGGCCTCGCACATCGTCTCGTGGGAAGCGGTCGAAAATGCCTTAACCTACCGGCTCGCCCACAGCACCGACGGGGTTGTCTGGACCGAGACGGAAACAACCGCGCTTTCGGTCACGGTCGACGGTCTGGCCTGCGGCAACACGATGCAATATCGCGTCCGCGCCCTGGGACTGGAGAGCGGCACTGCCTCGCCTTGGAGCGAGATCGCCTCGCTCTGCGTCTGCCCGGTTGATGTCGACGGCGACGGCTTTGTCGGGCCGGGCGATTTTGCCATGATGTCGGGCGCATGGTTTTCGCAGCCGGGGAGTTTCAGATGGAACCCAGCCTGCGATGTCGACGGGGACGGGTTCGTCGGACCGGGTGACCTTTCCTTCCTTTCGTGCGTCTGGTTCGAAGGGCGCGAAAAGATCGTGATCACCTCGCTCGGCCTTGTGTACGACGGCGAAGACGTGGGACTTTTCAACACCACCGAAGGGGGCGATTCTCCCCTCCGTTCGGGCGATGTCATTTCGATCGTCTCGGGGAAAGACGATTCCTGCGTCTCGATCACCCTCGACGACACTTGGGACTGTTACTTCATCGACTCAGCGGTCGATCCGGGGGAATACCAATACACGGTGAGGGTCTCCCGTCCGGGCACGCTCTATGACTGGGAAGGCTCGATCGCCTTTACCATAGAAGAGCCGGAGGTTCAACCCGGCGATATTACTGTCTCTCTGCAGTGGGACACCGCCGTCTACGGGCTGACGCTCGGTTGGACAGCGAACCGTGATTTCGGACAAGACGCGATCGTTGACCTGTATTTCTCTTCCGGAACGGCGTTCGGCGGCATCGTCGATACCGCGCCGGTCTCGGTTACCGTCCCGGCGGGGACGACCGCCGGAAGCAGCGGTACGATCATCATCGACGGCTCGCTCCTCTATACCGAGGTTCCCTCGAACACCTTCGACTCGATCATCGCCTGTCTGTACGACGATGTGCTCACCGCAATTCCCGATGTTACGCTCTCGCTCAACCCCTCTATTGTCACGTCGCTCATTAATCAAACGACCTACGACGCCATCAAATACGGTTGCCGCGCCGTCGGGAAGAGTTGGCTGCGCCTGACGAGCGGTCTGCGCACTCCGGCCGAAGAGGCGAAAGCGCTTTACGATAACCTGGTGCGAACCACCGATCTTGCCGCGTCGATCGCAACGCAATACAGTTATTACGGTCGGGTCGGCGATCAGGTGATCGCCATCTTCGAAGCGCAGGCGATCAGCTACAACTACGATCTTGCGACCGTCAAGGCACACGGCAACGAAATTCTGACGATGATGACGAATAAAATCATCGAGTTTTTGGACGCAGGGGTCATTATGTCAAAGCACTGTGTGACGGAGGAAATGTACCGAGCCCATAACATTTTGGATATCAGCCGTTCCGGTTTCAACACAACGAACGTCCCGATTTTCAGAACCGCGCTGAAAAAGGCGGGGGCCGTAGCTGTCTACGACGAGCCGGTCAATGGCTGTCTCCATCTCGAATTCTGAATACTGTCGGCGAGGTTCCCATGAAAAAGCCCCTCCATTATCTTCGAAGAGCAAGCAAAACACGGACAACTCCCGGACATCGTTTTATGCGGTTCGAGTCTCTCGAGACGCGCGAATTTCTCGCCGTGGCGGCGGGAGGAATCCGGGCGGAAGCAGTATCGGCGCTCGACTCCTCGGCCCTTTATGCCGAGTCTTCCCTCTGCGATGCCGCGGTCTTACCGATCGCGGCAGCCCAACCGACCGGGACCGTGCCTCTTTCGGCTCCGATCATTACCGGTGTGACCGGCGGGGGGAAAACCTCGCACATCATAAGCTGGGGAGCGGTCGAAAACGCCTCGACTTACCGGCTCGCTTACAGCACCAACGGCGCCGACTGGACCGACATCGACACAACCTCTCTTTCGGTCACACTCCCCGACCTGATCTGCGGCAACAATATGAAATACCGCGTACGCGCCCTGGGGCATGGCGACTACGCTGCCTCGTCATGGAGCGCCGTCAGATCGTTCTATGTCTGTCCGGTCGATGTCGACGGGGACGGGTTCGTCGGGCCGGGCGATTTCGCCATGATGTCGAGTGCCTGGTTCACAAGCTCAGGAAGTACCGCCTGGAACGCGGCGTGTGACCTCGATGGAGACGGGTTTGTCGGGCCGGGCGATTTCGCTGTCATTTCAAGCGTCTGGTTCGCCACACGTGACCGGATAGCGATCACGTCGCTCGACCTCTTCTATGATGGCGAAGATCTGTTTCTTTCCGGCACCGAAGGGGCGGGCGCCGTACTTCGGGTGGGGGATGTCATTTCAGTGGCCGATTCGAAAGACGGCCCCTACGCCTCGATCACGCTACGCCACTCTTGGAACTGCTATTTCATCGACTCGGCGATGGAACCGGGAGACTACCAATTCTATGTGAAAGTCTCTCGGCCCGGGTCGCTCTACGACTGGGAAGACGCGATCACGTTTGTCGTGGAAGAACCGGAGGTTCGGCCCGAAGATGTCACCGTCTCCCTGGAATGGGACAGCATCAACCACGGGCTGGCGCTCACCTGGACGGCAAAGAATGAGTTCCGAAACGACGCGATCATTGACCTGTACTTCTCGAGGGCGGCCGAATTCGATGGGATCGTCGACGATGCGGCAGTCTCGATCACCCTCCCGGCGGGTACCACCGCCGGGCAGAGCAACACGATCCTTATCGCCGGGATGGAGCTTTACACCGAGGTTCCTTCAGACACCTTCGATACGATCATCGCCTGCCTCAACCATCATGTTCTGACCTCGATTCAGGATGTCTCGCTCGTGATCGGCTCCGGGGTGAATACATCGGTGGTGAACCAGACCACCTACGATGCCATCAAATACGGTTGCCGTGCCGTCGGTTTGAATTCGCTGCGCCTGACCAGCGGCTGGCGCACCCCGGAACAACAGGCAAGGGCGATGTTCTACAACATGGCACGTAGCGATGTGCGGGGGGCGATCGCCTATCAGTACTCACTTTACGGCTGGGCGGGAGACCAGGTCATTTCCGTCTTCGAACAACAGGCGATCCTTTACGATTACAATCAGTCAACCCTTCTGGCACACAGCGCGGAGATCATCGGCCTGATGACCGACAAGATCAACGAACTTGATGCCGAGGGAATCCGTGTGTCGCGTCACTGTGTTTCCGAAGAGGTGTACCGCGCGCATAACATCATCGATGTCAGCCGCGCTCCTTTCAACGCGTCGAATATCCCGAAATTCACCGATGCGGTCAAACAGATGGGCGCTACGAAAGTGCTCGACGAACCGGCCAACGGCTGTCTGCATATTGAGTTCTGAACAAGAAAATGCTTCCGTTGCTTTTCGGTTTTGCCATACACCCCACAGGAGGTCCCGGGCAATGATCGAAAAGGTCTTCATCGAGATCACACGCCGCGTTCCGGACGGTGCTCCGCGGAAATTACCGTGCCGACCGGGCATGCCGTTGAATGTTTTCCTCGGTTACCGGTGAGATCACTCCGGCTTCGGTCACGATTCCGGTAATCAGTTCGGCAGGGGTCACATCGAATGCGGGATTATAGATTTTCACGCCGTCGGGCGCAGTCTGCTTGCCGAATCCGCACCGAACTTCTTCCGGGTCGCGCTCTTCGATCGGAATTCCCGAACCGTCTTCGAGAGAAAAGTCGAACGTCGAAAGGGGGGCGGCTACATAGAACGGCACGCCATGGGCCTTGGCGTTGACTGCCACCGAATAGGTGCCGATCTTGTTGGCCGTGTCGCCGTTTTTCGCAATCCGGTCGGCGCCGACAAAGACCGCGTCGATCTTTTTCCGACGCATAAGCATCGCCGCCGTCGAGTCACAGACGAGCGTAACGTCGATGCCGTGCTCGCGCAATTCCCAAGCGGTCAGCCGGGCCCCCTGGAGGAGCGGGCGTGTTTCGTCGGCATAAACGTGAATCTTCTTCCCCGATTCGTAAGCGCTGAAAAAGACCCCCAGCGCCGTC
This sequence comes from Thermoguttaceae bacterium, assembly GCA_050943135.1. Taxonomy (GTDB): domain Bacteria; phylum Planctomycetota; class Planctomycetia; order Pirellulales; family Thermoguttaceae; genus RUG695. The sequence goes on from JBMNOP010000007.1 coordinate 151,552, forward strand.
CCGTAGTCGGCGGTGGCCAGCCCTCCGGCATTACAGTGGGTTAAAAGCGAGTCGCCGTCTTTCACCAGTTGAGCGCCGTTTTGACCGATCCGGCGGCAGAGGAGCCGGTCCTCTTCGTGAATCATTCGTGCTTCGAGCATCAGAGCCGCCGCCATGTTTTCCGGAATCCCTTTCGTCGGCTCGGTATGCGCTTTCATTCGGTCGAGGGCCCAGAAAAGATTGACCGCCGTCGGTCGACTGCTCGCCAAATATGCGGTTACCTCTTGGAACCGGGTCAAAAAGGCTTCTTCCGTCGGAACTTTCCCATCGGCAAAGAGCGGCTGTAGTCCAAGACATACGCCGTAGGCGGCGGCAATACCGATCGCCGGCGCGCCCCGTACGCGGAGCATCTTAATCGCCTCCCAAACTTCTTCGACTGTTCGGCAGTTAATTTGCCGGAAATCCATCGGCAGAAGTGTTTGATCGATTAAAGCCAACGAACCGACACACAGTTCCTGAAAAGGGTTTTCACAAGAGGTCGGGATCAGCCAACGGATGGTTTCGGGAGCGGTCGTTTCAGACATTGCCTGTTTGACTTTCGGAAAAAGGGAGGAACGGATATTGCGGACACCTCACCGGCCGCGATGTCGAGAAGCCGAAACGCGGCGCCGAAAAACCGACATGCCCGCTGTTAGCCTTCCGGAGCGAGCGACTCGTTGAGCCTGGCGTCTTTCTTGGCAATCTTCTCGACAAGCCTCTCACGGAACGCGCCAAGCTTTTCGACCAGCGCGGGATCTCCGGCAGCAAGGATCTGAACTGCCAAAACCCCCGCGTTCCGAGCGCCGCCCGCCCCGAGCCCAACCGTCGCGACCGGAATATCGCCGGGCATCTGCACCGTGGACAAGAGCGAATCGAGTCCCCCCATCACACCGGTTTCGACCGGAATCCCAATCACGGGAAGGGTGGTGTGCGAAGCGACCACCCCGGCCAGATGGGCGGCTCCCCCCGCCGCAGCGATAATCACCCCCAGCCCGCGACCGCGTGCCGACGACGCATATTCCAGCACCTTTTCGGGTGTCCGGTGCGCACTCATCACGTGGACCTCGTAGCCGATGTCGAACTCGTCGAGCGCGGCAGCGACTCCCTTGATCTTTGGCCAGTCGCTGTCGCTGCCCATCAAGATACCAACCTGTACATTGCTCATCATTAACCTGTCCTCTCCGCCGACATTGGGTTACTCTTTGCGCAGGGTTTTCATTGCCTCGGTGAACCGGGTGCCGGTTGTTTTCTCTTCGGCGATCATCGCGGCCACACGTGCCGAAACCTCCTCGAGCGGAACGGTTTCGGGGTCTTGTTCCCAACGCCATTTCACTTCAACCTTTCCTTCGGCCAGTCCTTTGGTGCCGATCGTAATCCGGATCGGGAAACCGATCAGGTCGGAATCCTTAAACTTGACCCCGGCCCGATGATCGCGATCGTCGAGGATCACTTCGACTCCGGCGGCCTCAAGTTCATTGTGGAGTTTTTCGGCGGCGGCGACACTCGCCTCGTCGGTCGCCCTCACGGGGCAGAGGTTGACTTCGTACGGGGCCAGGGCAACCGGCCAGATCATGCCACTTTCATCGTAACTGGTTTCGGCCAGACCGGCGACGATTCGGTTCACGCCGATCCCGTAGCACCCCATGATGATCGGTTTGAGTGTGCCGTCGGCATCAAGGTAGTTCGCGCCGAGCGCGGTGGTATATTTTGTGCCGAGCTTGAAGACGTGCCCGACTTCGATCGCGTTGCGGATCATCATCGTCTCGCCGCAGTGCGGGCAGGCGTCGCCGGCGGTCGCGTTCCGAACGTCGCCCCAGAACGTGGCCGTCCAGTCGCGGTCGACGTTGACGTTTGCCAAATGTTTGTCGGCCCGATTGGCACCGGTAATCGCGTTAGCGATCGCGCGGACTTGGTAGTCGGCAATGATCTCGATCTTCTTCGCCATCGCCACCGGCCCGGCAAATCCGACCGGCGCACCGGTTACTTTTTCAATCGTTTCCGGATCGGCCAGTTCGAGATTTTCGACCCCGAGAAGGCGACGGAGTTTATTATCGTTGACATCGTGGTCTCCGCGAACCAAAACCGCGATCGGTTTATCGTCGGCGACGTATACAAGCGTCTTGATCAACTTCGTCGGTTTTGCCTTAAGGAATTGGCAGACCTGCTCGATCGTGTGGGCTTCGGGCGTGTCAAGTTCGGCAACCTCTTTGAGGGTGATCGAAGGTTCGGGGCCCGTAGGGGGTTCACCGCCGATTTCGGCCTTTTCGGTGTTGGCGGCGTAGCGGCATTTCGGACAGTAGACGATGTGGTCTTCGCCGTTTTGGCTCGGAATCATAAACTCATGGGAAGCGTCGCCGCCGATCGGCCCCGACTCGGCTTCAACCGGGAGGAATGGAACGCCGCAGCGGGTAAAGATGGCGCAGTAGGCGTTATACATCTTCTCGTAACATCGGTTGAGCGACTCGAGATCGGCATGGAAGCTGTAGGCGTCTTTCATCAGGAATTCGCTCGTGCGGAGGATTCCGAACTTGGGTCGTTCCTCGTTACGGAACTTCGTCTGAATTTGGTAGAGCGTGATTGGCAGCTGGCGGTAACTCGAAATGTAGCGGGAGGCAATGTCGGTGATCTCCTCTTCGTGCGTGGGGCAGAGGACGACCGGAACCTTTTTCCCGGCGCGGGGTAGATCGGTTTTGATCAGAACGTTGCCGAACGCCTCGACACGGTTCGTCCGCTCGTAGAGAGAAGCCGGGCAGAGAGCGGTCATGAGCAGTTCGACCGCGCCGGTCTTGTTGATCTCTTCGCGGACGATGGCGACTGCCTTTCGGAGAACTCGCAAACCGAGGGGCAGGTACGAATAGGCCCCCGCCATCACCTGGGAAATCATCCCGGCACGAAGCATCAGAATATGGCTCGGAATCTCGGCCCCGTCGGGAATTTCCTTCATTGTCGGAATCAACGTCTGCGACCACTTCATGACTTAATTCTCTCCAAAAAAATCTGAGTTAGGCGGGATAAACCCGCGGTCCCTGAAAATCGTAATCCGCTGAAAACCGGACGCCGGGTGTCGAAGGGATACCCCTATCGAGGCGAAAAAGCGGTTACGACCGCGACCGCCGTTTCTGATACTCGCGACTGGCGTACATCAGTGTCCCCCGCTCTTTATCGGTCAGACTCGCCTCGCCCGTCGCCTTGATCTTGCGCAGAATCCTGTTCACCTCTTCGTCGAGCATTTCGCTGGGAACCGGCGAGCTTTCCGGAACGTTCCAGGTATAGGTGGGGCGGGAAGTTTTCGTGCCCGACGAGCCACCGCGTTTTAGATGCGGGTGCCGCTTCGCCAACCGGAATTTCGTAAAACGTATCCCCAGGAAGAAGTAGAGCGCGGCGACCACGGTACCGGCAATATGAACGATGTGGGCAATGTTGCCCGCCCCGCTAAACGCGCCGAACGTATCCATCAGCACATACATCACGCCAAGGGCCCAGGCGGGCATCGGCAGAATCCCGAAAAGATAGATATTCACGTGCGGGTAGTTGCAGGCAAAGAGGATCACAACGGCCGCGACGGCACCGGAGGCTCCAAGCATTTCCGCCCCAAGCCCCTGCCCCGTCGCCTGAAAATGATTATGGCTGGCGATTCCGGCCTGAATCCCCCAGACCACCCCCCCCGCAAGGACGGCAACCATATAGAAGATGAAAAATTCGAGCTTCCCGTACTTCCGTTCGATATGCGGTCCGAAAAAAAAGAGAACGAGCATGTTACCGAAGATATGGTAAAAGCCGGATGGGTCGTGAACGAAACCGTAGGTGATAAACTCAAACCAGTAGACCGGATGAAAGATTGTCTCGCTATACATCGCCAGGAGATGGGTTACGAGATGGGTGTTCGGCGTCAGGAACATATCGGCCAAAAAGAGTGTCAGATTGGTGACAATCAAGACAAAGGTGACACTCAGCCCTCCGAAGATTCTGTCCGAAAACCGTTCGTCTTCCTCCCTGTAGTAATCCCGATCGTAAAAACCCATATTCTGCCGTCCGTTTCCCTTTCTCCGTTCAATAGTCGGTGGGTCGATTTCATGGGATGATTTTATAAGAACGGTGAAAAATTTCAAGGCGTTTCTTCTCCGGCCGGTTCCCCCCCGCAGTGACGATTCCGATCCCGGAGCGGGGGAAGTCCCAAACGGAAGGCGTCGACAACCACGACGAGACCTGAGTCTTCCGATGGACAGGCCGCCCAACGCCCTGAAAATGCGGCTCACCCACGCCAAACGCCCGAGAAGACTTCCCGCGCCGGACCGGTCATCATCACGTGTCCCGTTACCGCATCCCACTCCACATACAGATCGCCACCTCGCAGTCGGAGCGTTACCTCTCGGTCGGTTTTGCCGGCAAGGACCGCAGCGACAGCCGTGGCGCACGCGCCGGTCCCGCAAGCCATCGTCTCTCCGGTCCCCCGCTCCCAGACGCGCATTTTCAGTTCGCCGCGGTTTAGAACCCGGGCGAACTCGACGTTCGTCCGGGCCGGAAACCGGGGGTCGGTTTCGATGGACGGCCCGAGGCCGAGAACCAATTCGTCGGTTGGCTCTTCAACAAAGATCACGCAGTGGGGATTCCCCATCGAGACACACGTCACCCGCAGGTCGCGCCCGTCGAGCTCAAACGGCACCTCCACCGCCGGGGCGCAAAAGTCGCCTGAAAGGGCGCGCAAGGTTGTCGGCACCTTTTCCGGCACAAGGATCGGCTTCCCCATATCGACACATACCCGTACAACCTGCCCGTCGACGAGCTCCGAAACCAGGGTCAGGATCCCCGCGCCGGTTTCGATGTTCAGCGGAATGTTTCGGCAGATGTCGTGCTCGTAAACATATTTCGCCACACAGCGTATCGCATTGCCACACATCTCGCTCTCGCTTCCGTCCGGATTAAACATCCGCATGCGTGCGTCGGCCTTTTCGGAGGGGCAGATCAGAACCAGGCCGTCACCTCCGATACCGAAATGCCGGTCGGAAACCTTTCCGGCAAGAGTCTCGGGGGGTTCGGGGAGCGTTTCCGAGAAGCAATCGACATAGACGTAGTCGTTGCCCGCCCCTTCCATTTTCGTAAATTTCATGGGTAAACCTCTGAGTCTACCAGGTCAAAGACTCGGATGCTCGTCGGCGTGACGTAGCAGGTGTCCCCCTTGGCCAGTCGGAGCCGTTCGCTATCGTAGTGGCTGATTTCCGCCACCAGATTTTCGTTGTTTTCGGAATGAAGATCGACCCGCACATGCGCACCGGCAGAATGAATACGGTCGATCGTGGCCGGTAGGCAGAGCCGCCCCTCAATCGGCTTACGGACAATCTCCAAATCGTGCGGGCGGACGAAGATCGCCGCGGCGCCGTCGTCGGTCCGGTTCGACCGATTCATCACCATTTTGGCGGCGCGTCCGTGATGGTTGCCAATCTTCACCTGTCCTTCCCCGGCCATACGCCCATGGAACTGATTGACCTGCCCGAGGAAGTTCATCACAAATGCGGTCGCCGGCTGATGAAAGAGGTTATCGGGCGTATCGAACTGCTCGATTTTCCCGTTATTCATCACGGCCACGCGGTCGGCCAGCTCGAGCGCTTCGTCTTGATCGTGGGTCACGAAGACGCTGGTCAGATGAATTTCGTTGTGGAGACGGCGTAGCCAGCCACGCAATTCCATGCGCACCTTGGCATCGAGCGCGCCGAACGGTTCGTCGAGGAGAAGCACATTCGGTTCGACCGCCAGCGCCCGCGCCAGTGCCACCCGCTGACGCTGCCCGCCGGAAAGTTGCGAGGGGAAGCGATCCGCCAGATTGTCGAGCTGAATCATATTTAGCAACTTCATCACCTTTTCGCGGATCTTCTCCTTCGGAAGGCGAACCTTGCGCGGCTTGACGGTCAACCCGAACGCGATGTTGTCGTAAACCGTCATGTGGCGGAACAGGGCATAGTGCTGAAAGACAAATCCCACCCCACGGTCGCGAACCTTTTGCGTGCCGACATCGTGGCCGCTGAAAAAGATCGGGCCGCTGACCGGATCGGGGACTTCAAGACCGGCGATAATCCGAAGGAGGGTCGTCTTCCCCGAACCGCTCGGCCCGAGAAGCGCGACCAGTTCCCCCGTATTGATTCGGATACTGACATCGTCGAGCGCTTTAAAGGTCCCAAACGATTTGACAATATGGCGAACTTCAATGCTCATTCTATCCCAAATCCCTCCGCCGTTAAGTTTCGTTGACGGCGACCGACATTTTCCACTCGGCAAAACATTTTAAAATCAGGGTGAAGATGGCCATCAGCGCCAGAAGAGTCGCCACGGCAAACGGAGCAGCCGGATCGGCATATCCCTGGTAGAGCGCGTTGATATGCAAGGGAAGCGTGTTCGTCTTCGGCGAGTTCCCCACAACAACCATCACGGCACCGAACTCCCCCATCGCACGGGCATTACAGAGGATCACCCCGTAGAGGAGCGCCCAGCGGATATTCGGCAGAGTCACACGCCAAAAGATGTGCCATCCCCGAGCCCCGAGCACACGCGCAGCCTGTTCCTCTTCGGTTCCCTGCGCCTGGATAACTGGAAGGACCTCTCGCACCACGAAAGGAAACGTTACAAAGATGGTAACGATCACCACACTCGGCGCAGCATAGAGGATACGGAATCCGTGGTCACGTAGCCAAAGCCCCAACGACGACGACGTGCCGAAGAGGAAAATGAAAAGGAGCCCCGCAATCACCGGCGAAATAGCAAACGGAATGTCGATCAGTGAGATCAAAACACTCTTGCCCCAAAAGCGAAACTTCCCGATACACCAGGCCGCACACAACCCGAAGATCAGGTTCGCGGGGACCGCAATAAGGGTCGCCAAAAGTGTCATCCGCAAGGCATTCATGGTGGCACGATCCGAAATGGCGCGGAAGAAAAACTGAACGCCGCTACGAAACGCCTCGTAAAAAATCGATACCAGTGGCACGAAAAGGAAAAGCACCATAAAGATCACCGCAACGGCAATCAGAACCACCTGCACCCAAAATGGTTCGGTGGTGGAACGAAGGACCGATTCCCTGTGCGCATTGTATGCGCGGATAATTTGTTCTTCCTGTTCGGTCACGACATCTCCCTCAATCGGCCAGCGCAAACCGTCGGTTTGCCCAAACCTGAACCAGGTTGATCACCAACAAGATCCCGAACGAGACGGCGAGCATAACCAGCGCGACCGCCGATGCGGGAACCTGACCATTCTCTTCATAGAGTTTCGAAAGGATCACACTCGACATAATTTCGGTCTTCCCGGGAATCATCCCCCCGATAAAGAGGACCGAACCGTATTCTCCGACCGCACGGGCAAACGCCATCGCAAAACCGGTAATGAGTGCTGGAGAGAGGGTCGGAAAAATAACGCGCCAAAAAGTCTGAAGCCGGTTCGCGCCGAGACTCGCCGAAACCTCTTCGAGTTCCCGGTCGATATCGGTAATCGCCGGTTGAAGGGCACGTATCACAAAGGGAAGTCCGATAAAGATCAGCGCCAACGTCACCCCGATGGGAGTTCCTCGAATCGGAACCGGCAGGAACTGCCCGATCCATCCCTTTTCGGAATAGATCTGCGCCAGCGCGATCCCCGAGACGGCAGTCGGCAACGCGAACGGAAGATCGACCATCGCATCGAGAATCCGTCGGCCGATGAAGCGGTATCGAACCAGCACCCAGGCAACGATGAACCCCATCACGGCGTTGACAAGCGCTGCGGCCAGCGAGGCACTGAAGGTGAGCTTGAACGATTTGGCAACAAGATCGTTCTGCATGATGCGGCAGAAATCAGAGAACGTCAAGTGGCGTGTCGCCAGAAAGAGACCGGAAAGAGGAATAAGCACCACGAGACTCAGGTAGGTAACCGTGAGCCCCATCGTCAGCTTAAAACCCGGAAGAACCGACCGCTCAACAAGATGAAAGCCGGGCGGCACAATCGACACGAACTTTTTTCGACCTCCCTGTTTCGCCATGAGCCGCTACTTTCCGCTGATCTCGGCCAGCATCTGATCGAAAAGCCCGTCGGAATTGAAATGTTTCCGCTGCGCGGCAATCCAACCGCCGAAGACGTCATCGACACTGAAGAAGCGGACTTCGGGAAATTGATCGCGGTTCTTCTCCATCACAGCCGGATCGCTCGGGCGAAAGTGATGCTTGGCGATCACTTCCTGCCCTTCCGGTTGATAGAGGTAGTTCAGATACTCGGTCGCAATTTCTCGCGTACCGCGGCGATCGACCACGGCATCGACAATCGCCACCGGCGGTTCGCACTTGATACTGATTTCCGGAACAACGATTTCAAATTCATCGCTGCCCATCTGTTTCGCGAGGATCGCCTCATTTTCCCAAGCGAGGAAGGCGTCGCCGCGACCACGTTTGACGAAGTCGTCGGTCGCGTCACGCGCACCGGTCTGCATGCCCTGGGCAACGGCGTTGGCAAAAATCTTTTTCGTGAATTCGTAGGCGGCCTTTTCGGCTTCGGCCACACGTTCGGCATTCGCCGGGTCCTTGATGGAATCGATCCCGCCGAGGTCGGCCAGTTCATTATCGAGGGCATATCCCCAGAGCGCCAGGTAGTTCCAGCGAGCGCCGCCGCTCGTCTTCGGGTTCGGCGTCACGACCGCTACGTCCCCTTTGGTGAGGTCGTCCCAATTACGGATATTCTTCGGATTCCCTTTCCGAACCATAATCACAATGGTCGAGATATACGGGCAACTGTTGTTCGGGAATTGCTTTTGCCAGTCGGGGGAAAGGAGCCCGGGGCGGCCGTCTCGCTCGGCGGCGATGTCGTCGATATCAAAGGCCAGGGCCAGGGTCACGACGTCGGCCTCTTTTCCGCCGACACGCACAGCACGCGACTGGGCGCCGCTCCCGGCGTGGGTATCTTCGATGATGACCTTCTCACCGGTCATGCCGAACCAATGCTTTTCAAAGACTCTGCCGTATTCGGCATAGAGTTCGCGGGTCGGGTCATAAGAGACGTTACAGATCTCGGTGACTTTAACGGCATCTTTGTTCCCGTCACATCCCGAGAACATCACGGCGAGAAGAACCAAGAAAAAACCTATTCGGAGTTTGTTGTTCATCGAGTAATCATCCTTGTTTGTCGGCAGCCCCGCCCGCTGCTAAACCCCATCGGAACCCCACGCCTTTCGCGGGCCCCCGCACCGGGACGATTTTACCTTTTTTTTCGCGGCGGCGCAAGGTGAACCGGACCGTGTGAAACTCTCTGCGGGAAGGCCCACACGGGAAATTTCGAACAACAATTTAAGATTTACGCGTTGCATCGATCTCATCTTTGGTGTCTTTCTCTTCCCGTCTCCGAAAGATCAATCGGATCGGCACCTCACCGATCGGAAGCTCGTCGCGTAACACGCTCAAAAGAAATCGGCGGTAGTTGGCGGCAAACGCATCCGGCATGTTGCAGAACAAGACGATCGTCGGCGGGGCAACATCGGCCTGTACCGCGTAATAGATCTTCGGCTTGCGGTGGTAGAAAAGCGGGGGCGGGTTATAATCCATCGCCACGGCGATGATTTTGTTGAGCCGCGAAGTGGAAATCCTCATCCGATACTGCCGCTGCAGAATCCGCGCATGTTTCAGCAGACGGTCGACGTTCTTGCCGGTCATTCCGGTAATGAACGCAATCGGCACATGCCAGCATTGTCCGAACGTCTCGCGCAGATAATCGCCCCAGCGGGAGGTCGGCATATGTGAAGCCATAAGGTCCCACTTGTTTACGACAAAGATCACGGGACGCATATGTTCTTCGATCAGGTTCACCAGCTGTTTGTCCATCTTGCTGATCCGCTGCGAACAATCGAAGAACATCAACACGACATCGGCACGGCGGATACTCCGCTTGGCACGGGTCAGGCTGTAAAAGTCGAGGTCCGAGCCGATGCTCTTCCCCCGGATGAACCCGGGGGTATCAATCGCCACCACGACCTGTCCGTCCCACTCAAAACGGACATCGATGCAGTCGCGCGTCGTACCGGGAACATGACTCGCAATCACTCGCTCTTCATGGACCAGTGTGTTGATAAACGTACTCTTGCCAACATTTCGCCGCCCGACGATGGCAATTTTCATTGCGGGGTCATCAGCGCTTTCCCCGCGATCCTCGAACGCTGCGGGGGGAATCATCTTTTCGAGTGCTTCCATCAGGCGAACCCGGCCGATTTTCTGCCTGGCGCTGACTTTGATCATCTCCCACCCGAAAACGCGGAATTCCTCGGCGTTCTTTTCCTGCTTCTCATCGTCCGACTTGTTCACTGCCAGAAGGACCGGGATCGCCAGGGGGCGGAGTTTTTGGCAGATGATTTCGTCGAGCGGGGCGATTCCCGTCCGGGCATCGGTCACAAAAAGGATCATGTCGGCGGTTTCAAGCGCAATGTTGATTTGCGCCTCGACCTCTTCCGAAAGATCGTCTTTGTCGACGATCCCGATCCCGCCGGTATCAATCAGCTCGATATAGCGTGGCGAACTCGAAAGAACGGTTTCTTCTTTCGATATACCTGTTTCCGACACACTTCCTTCCGGGATATCCTCTTCCTTGGTCGGCGCGTCTTCATCGTCCAAGGCCAGGATAGCCGAGACGCGATCGCGCGTCACGCCGGCGACCGAATCGACAATCGAAATCTTCTCGCCGATCAGCCAGTTAAAAATACTCGATTTACCGACATTCGGACGGCCGACAATGGCGACTTTCGCTATACCCATCACACACTCTCTTGTTCCGTCGGACGTTTTTCCGGCACCCGACAGACAAAAAAACCGCACCGGTAGCCAGAGTCCTCCGGTGCGGCGCTTCTCTCGTCCTAAGATCAGCACATTTCGAAAATGACCGCGTCGGAGCGGCCCATGTTTGTCTGATTGATTTTAATAAACGCTTTTTTCTCGATCGGACGGGGAGCCTGAACCACGTTGATCGGGCAGTCGTCGGCAATCTTCGTACAGTTCAGCACCGCGGGAAGCATCCCGTTTTCCATCGCCAGAAGGGAGGCGGCCAGCTCCACTCCCCCGGTACCGCTTCCCAGATTGCCGAAATGTCCCTTGGCGGCATAGACCGGCAGATCCCCCAATGCTTCGGCGATCCCGGTGGCCTCGGCACGGTCGTCTTGAACGGTACCCATCCCGTCGGCATTAATGTGATCGAGATCGGCGGCGGTCATTCCCGCGTCTTTCAAAGCAGTCTTGATTGCAAAGGAAACCGAACCGGACTGAGCTGCCATTTCGTAGGAAGGGTCGGTCACACGAGAAAAACCGCGAAGCACGGCGATCGGCTTGGCGCCGCGGGCCTCGGCAAACTCTCGCGTCTCGAGAAGAAACGCGCCGCTCCCTTCCCCCGAAACGGTACCGCAACGTTCGGCATCGAACGGACGGGGAACCGAAGAGGGCTCGCAGGTCCACGGGGCAAGCCCGTAGGCATTGGCACGCGAAAGGAATGAAGGATTCGTCCGATTCCCACAACCGCCGCAGAGCATCGCGTCGGCACGACCGTTTTCAAGGACGACGGCTGCTTCGATGATCGACGAGAGGGCCGCCGCGCGATCGAGGGTCGGCGAGTTGTTCGGCCCGCGCGCATCGAGTGCAATGCCGATATGACTGCTCGGCATATTCGGCAGATATTTGAGCATCCAGAGAGGCATGATCTTTTCCATCGCCGCGTGTCCCCAGGTCGAGAAATCGTAGGTGCCCGAGGTCATTCCGGCACGAAACGCGTCGGCAAGCTCGGTAATATCGATGCCGATCAGATCGCAACCGAAGATCACACCAATCCGTTCCGGGTCGATCGTCTGCGCCGCGCCATCGGCACCGGTTGAAAGTCCCGACTTGGCAAATGCCATCATCGCGGCCACGAATCCTAATTGAATGTCGCGGCTCATTACCTTGATGTTCTTCCTGGGCTTTACATATTCTTTCGCCCGAAAATCGGGGGCTTCGGCCGTCAGCGGACGGTTCGGCTCGCCTTCGTCGACCTGCGAAGAGTATCCTACGCCGCTTTTGCCAGCGGTGAGCGCCGCCCAAAATTCTTCGGTTCCAACACCAATCGGAGAGATTAGATCATAAGCGGTTAAAACGATTTCTCTTTTCATAATATTCATTCAGTGAAGGTTGTCCGTTCTGGTAAAACGCGCCGGTCGATTCGACCGACAGAGGGCCCTATCTCCGTGTTTATTTTACATATTTGCCTCATCTTATCCAATACCGATTATTCCCGCGCGACAAGCCTTTTCAGAACCTCATCGAGCAGGAGGCCGGCAACTTCATCGGGTGTCCCGGAGGCGTCGATCTTCAAAACATCGGCCCCTCGAGTGCTGTGGAGAAACCCGAGCGCCTCTCGATAGCCGGCTTCGACCTTCTTGTGGAACTCGAGCCCTTTGCGTTCAATCCGATCGAGCGGACGATTGATTCGGGCCATCCCGGCCTCGGCCGAGATGTCGAGCAGGATCGTCAGGTCGGGGAGCCGCCCCCGAACCGCGATTTCGCCGACGCGCATCACCTCTTCGAGGGGAAGCCCACCGGCGATCCCCTGGTAGACAAGGGTCGAAAGGAGAAAACGGTCGGCAACGACCACACTCCCCTTTTCGAGTGCCGGAATGATCGCCTCATGAACCATTTCGGCACGGGCCGCCATGAACAGGAGCATTTCGCTCCGAACCGAGATCGGCATCGTTCGGGTGTTCAGGAGGATCTCGCGCACTGCCTCACCAAGGCGGGTCGAACCCGGGTCTCGGCAGAGGAGAACAGAAAACCCTTTTTCTAAGAGCGCGTCGCGCAGACGCTCCGCCTGGAACGATTTTCCGGCGCCGTCACCACCGTCAATGGAGAGAAAAAAACCGCTGTCCATCGACGCCTCTCCAACAGGTTCGTTACAGTCCATCCCAATATCTCGTGCCACAGCCAATTCCGGACGAAGGTTCCGCTGCACGGAATTAAACACTATTATCGACCGAAACCGTTTATTCTTCAACCCCATCGGGGAAAAGGTTCCAAAAAACGGGGGGCAGATCCGTTTCACGACTTCGAGCCCCTTCTTCGGCCTCGGGGGCAAGTCGGGGTTTTTCGCAAAAAGAACATTGGCAAAATATTCGGTTACGGTAGAATACACCGGGACTTTGCGTTTTAGGTTGCCGATAACACCCTAACAACAGCAAGGGGAATCCGCTTCATTAAAGACGCCCCTCCTGCTTCCGATCCCTGCCGACCGGCCTCTTGCCGGGTAGCAGATGACCGCAAACGAGGCTCGAAAAAGTGACTTCGCTCACGATCATCATACCGTTTCTAAAAAAGACCGACACCGAGCTCTTTGAGGCCACACTGCTCTCAATTCTGGAGAATCGTCACGAAGAAGACAACATCCTGGTTGTCAATGCGGCGTCGTACGATAACTGCTACGACCTCTCTCAGGAAGACGGGGTCCTTTTCTGTCCCGCCGACCCACAAACGGAACAGGTCGAAGCGTTCAACATCGGCATTCAAAACTCGACCACCCCCTATGTTTGCCCGATCCTTTGTGGTTGCGTCGTCGGCGAAGGCTGGGCCGAGTCGGCACTTTCGCTCCTGGCCGAGTCCGATGTTGCGATGGTGGTCCCTCAGATGCGTAAAACAACCGCAGGCGGGCGCGATACGTCTTCGTTTGGCTACGCACTCAGCTCCGACGGCGTTCTTTTGCCGATCCGCTCGGCGACTCTTCCCATGAACACGCTTCCGGCACCCGGTCCGGGGGGCGCCTTTTTCAGACGGCAGACCCTTCTCGACCTGGGGCTCTTTCAGGCGGCGTTGGGCGATTGGGCCTTGGCCGATATGGCGATCCTTATCACCAACCTCGGAAATGGCGTCCTTTATGAACCGGGAACAATCCTCACCTACGATGCCACCGCCCTCCCGCCACCGAGCCAATCGGCACGGATCACCGCCCAAGAGACGCTCTTCCGCCGCTGGTCCGGCCTCTGGAAGAAAAGCGCGGGCACCGCACATGCGCTCAGACTTTTCAAAGAGAGAATTTTTGGCGGCTCGGCCCTGCGGCGCGCTTACACCAAAGCCCAAAAACGGCTCACCGTTCCCAGTCCCGATCAACTTCTGGCCGCAGCCAGAAAGGCCATCTCCCAGCGCGGTGAGTCCGCCGAGTGAACGCGCTCCGGCGTCTTCCCCCTACTACTCAAAATTACCGGTTTGCTATAATTTTCAGAGGGAGCGATGTCGGCAAATCGCCGTATGCCGCGTCCTCGGCGGATCTCATTCCGAAAGATTGATTTCAGAAAGGAAGTAGGCCATGGATTCTCAACGTCCTCAGACCTTGTACGAAAAAATTTGGGCACGACATGTCGTTCGGGAAGAAAACGATGGTGATGCTCTCCTCTACATTGATCAACAGCTCTGTCACGAGGTCACAAGTCCCCAGGCTTTTGAAGGGTTACGTCTTGCCGGACGCAAAGTCCGCCGTCCCGAAAAGACGATGGCGGTCGTCGATCACAACGTCCCGACGACTGATCGGAGTCTGCCGATCACCGATGAAATTTCCCGCAAACAGATCGAAACGCTCCGCAACAACTGTGCCGAGTTCGGGATCCGCCTCTACGATATCCACGACCCCGACCAAGGGATCATTCACGTGGTCGCCCCGGAACAGGGGTATACCCGTCCGGGGATGACGATCGTCTGCGGTGACAGCCACACTGCCACCCATGGCGCGTTCGGCGCGCTGGCCTTCGGAATCGGCACCAGTGAGGTCGAGCATGTTCTGGCCACGCAAACGATCCGTCAAAAGAAGAGCCGCACGATGAACATCCGCTGCAACGGCGTTCTGGCTCCACACGTGACCGCCAAAGATTTGATTCTTTACATCATCAGTAAGATGACAACTTCCGGTGGCACGGGATACGTGGTCGAGTTCACCGGAAGCACGTTTAAAGCCCTTTCGATGGAAGGGCGTATGACGGTTTGCAATATGGCGATCGAAATGGGGGCGCGCTCGGGGATGATCGCGCCCGACGAAACGACCTTCGATTTCCTGAAAGGGAAACCGGGGATTCCGACCGGGGCCGACTTCGAAAAACTCGTCGCCGATTGGAAGAGCCTCGCAAGCGATCCGGATGCAATCTACGACAAAACGGTTGAGTTCCACGCCTCCGACGTCGAGCCGATGGTCACCTGGGGAACAAATCCCTCCCAAGGGCTTCCGGTGACCGCCAAGGTGCCCTCCCCCGACGATTTCGACAACGCCGACGAAAAGAAGATGGCGGCGGCGGCCCTTGAATACATGGGGCTGAAAGCGGGGGAACCGATCGAGTCGATTCGCCCCGATACAGTCTTCATCGGCTCGTGTACCAACGGGCGGCTCGAAGATTTCCGCGCCGCAGCGGCGGTACTGAAAGGTTACAAAATCGCCCCGTCGATCCGCGCGCTCGCGGTTCCCGGCAGCGGGGTGGTTAAACGTCTCGCCGAAAGGGAAGGGCTCGACAAAATCTTCATCGAAGCCGGTTTCGAATGGCGGGAACCGGGCTGTTCGATGTGTCTGGCGATGAACCCTGACAAGATCGAACAGGGGGAACGCTGCGCGGGCACAAGCAACCGCAACTTCGAAGGGCGCATGGGCAAAGGGGGTCGCACCCACCTGGTCTCGCCGGCTATGGCGGCCGCCGCAGCGGTTAAAGGACATTTCACCGACGTACGTCATTGGATATTCAACGGGACGGTGAGGGGCAATCCGTTATCATGTCAAAAAGGAGAGTGAGCCAATGAAACCTTTTACGAAACATACAGGGCTTGTTGTCCCGATAGATCGCAGCGATGTCGATACCGACCAGCTCGTTCCGAAACAATTCCTTAAACGGATCGAACGGAGCGGATTCGGTCAATTCCTCTTCTTCGACTGGCGCTACCTCGACGATGGTTCCGACAATCCCGAGTTTGAACTGAACTTCCCGCAATACAAAGGCGCCACGATCCTCTTGGCTCGCCGCAATTTCGGCTGCGGCTCGAGTCGGGAGCACGCTCCCTGGGCAATCGCCGATTATGGTTTCCGCGTCGTGATCGCCTCGAGTTTTGCCGACATTTTCTTCAACAACAGTTTCAAAAACGGAATCCTGCTGATCCGTCTTTCGGAACAGAACATTGACGACCTCTTCAAACGCACCGTCGAACACGCAGGATATAAGCTCACCGTCGACCTGGAGGCCAAACAGATCAGCGACGACTACGGTCTCGTTCTGCCGTTCGAGATCGACGAGTTCCGCCGCACTCGTCTGCTCAATGGGTTGGACGACATCGCCCTGACCCTTCGACACGAAGACGAGATCGCGGCCTACGAGAAAATTCACGGGTGAAAATCGCGCCCGTCAAAAGCAAAAACCTCTCCCCCATCGGGGTGGGGAGTTTTTTACGGGCGCGTTTCCCCCCTCTCTGTAACGCGAAAACGTCTATCCCCCCAGAGATTCCAGGGCTCGCTTGGCGTCGGTATTCTTCTGTTCGGCAGCTTTTTTATACCACCGGGCCGCCTCGTCAAGGTCTCGGTCGACGCCGACTCCGGACTCATAACATTTTCCGAGTTCGTTCTGCGCATCGCCGTGCCCCTGCTCGGCTGCTTTTCGATACCATTCGGCCGCCAGGGCCGGATCTTCGGCAACTCCTTTTCCGAGACCATAACAACGAGCGAGCCAGAACTGCGCGTCGGCATGTCCCTGCTCGGCCGCCCGACGGAACCAATCGGCGGCCTCTTCGAGACTGCGGGGCACCTCGTAACTGGTAATATAGCGCAAACCGAGCTTGTATTGCGCTTGGGCATGCCCCTGCTCGGCCGCCTTCCGATACCAATCGACCGCAGCAACGGAATCACGCTTTATCCCGTAACCGTAGTCGTAACATTCGCCGAGCCGATATTCTGCTTCGGCAACCCCCTGATCCGCCGCCAGGCGATACCAGCGGGCAGCTTCGGCGCTGTCTTCATAGACTCCCTTGCCTAAGTCATAACAAATGCCGGTCCAATACTGTGCCTCGGCATGCCCCTGTTCGGCCGCTTGTTGAAAAAATTCGGCGGCCCGGAAAAAGTCCTTGTTCGCCCCGTCATAGTAGTACCGGGCAAGGCGGAAATGTGCCTCAATGTCGCCCGATTCGGCGGCGATCTTGTAGGCGGCGATCTCTTCTTCGGAGATCGCGGGCGCGGGTTCGGGGAGGCTGTATCCTGATCCCGGCGCGTTCCGTCCCATTTCACTTTCCAGGCGGGCCTGAGCCTCTCGCAATTGCGCAGAGTGTTTCGAAAGGGGAAGATCCTCTTCCCGTGAGGTAAAAGGACGGGCAATCACAAGGTAGAGAAGCGCGGCCCCCGCAGCAAGGACGAAGAAACCAAGAAAAACTTCAAACGGATGATACGGATGGGGTGGAGCTCTGTGGACGGAAATCGCCTGCGATTTTCCCGAGCGTTTTCCACCCGATGCGGCCAATTTTTTCTTCTCACTCATCATTGACATTGATGCTTCCCTGCAAAAGGGACGCGTCGCGGCTTCCGAACCGAGCACAAAACCCGCCGACAACCCCTGATTCTACGGCTACTGCAGAAGAAATTCGAGGGAGAATACGGCGGAAAAGGAAATTTCCTTTCAGAAAATCCGGAAAGATTGAAACTTCGGGTTGCTGCACAAAAAAACGAAACCAATCGACCCTCGCCGACCGGTTTCGCTTCGAAAGTGTACGTGGCAACACAAGCGCCGCTCAAACCCGAAAAGCCGGATCAGGCGGCTTTGGCCTGCTTGGCTTTGAGGATGAGCTTCGAAAGACGCGACTTTTTGCGGCTGGTGGTATTGGGATGCCAGATCCGGTTGGAAGCGGCGGCATCCAGAGCGCTGCAGACGGACGGGAAAAGACTCTCGGCCTCGGCGACCTGACCGTCGTTAAGGGTACGGATCAGTTTCTTGATCCGATTCCGGACGACCGAACGTGCGGAGCGGTTGCGAAGACGGATCTTTTCGTTTTGCCTCATTCGCTTGATGGTACTTTTGGTATTCGGCATAGCATTTCAGATTCTGTAAGCGTTGGTTGTTTCTTTCGCCCGAACAGGCACCGAAGGAAGATCGGGGCGGAGCTAACGACTTTCATCACCATTATTTAGCTTTTTGGCGATTTTGTCTAGGAGGGGGGCGACATTTTTATAGGAAAAATCTATCGTGGCAAGCCTTTCGAGAAGATTTTCTGCCTTTTTGTAGTCACGCAGACTGGCAGCCAAAAGGGCACACGAGTAGAGAGCGCTCTTCCCTTCTTCCGAATCGATCCCTTTTCCGAACGCTTCGATCGACTTTTCGTAGTGCGTAAGGGCGAGTCTGTATTGTTTGATCTTTTCGAAGCATTGGGCAATCGCCAGAAAACAGGACGCTCTGAGCGTTTCATCCCGCTGAGCCTTCTGCAGTTCGCCGATCGCCTCTTGAAATCGGTCCTGTGCCATTAAAAAACGGCCGTACTCGAAGCGAACCGCCGTCGAATTGGGATTGGCGGCGAGTTTCCGCTCGATGAGCGCCAATGACGCTTCATCAAACACCTTTTTGGCCTCGGCAAACTTTTGCTTCATCGCGTCGGTCGGATCCTTCTGCATTTGCTCTTGAATACGAGCCAGTTCGATCCTGGCGCGTTCGCGGCGGACGTCATCGTAGCGAAGTAAGAGGTTTTTGTCGTCGGGGAACTGTTTGAGCGCCCGGCGAATCGTGTCCTCTTCTTTCCGGCGATTCCCCTTCATGTTGAAGAACTGGATATAGTCGAGCCACAGTTCGGGGTCGTCGGGGGATTTCGCCAGCTTCTTTTCGTAGGCATCTTCTTCGCTGATATGACTTTCGGCATGTTCCTGCGCTTCCTTTTCGGCAGCGGTCTTTTTCCGTTCCATGTGCTGCATCGTCTTTTGAAGGAGAAGATCCTTCATCTGACTGCTTGCCTCATGGTCATTACTTCTCACGTTGAGGATCCGCTGACAGCAGGCGATGGCGTCATCGAAAAGGTTCCGCTCGGCAAGTTCGTTGGCGGCAAAGCGGTTCGTTTCGACATCGTTCGGATCAGACTCGATGGCATGTTTTAAGAGGGCCAGACCGGCATCGTCGTAGCCGAGGGCGATTGAGGCCTTCCCCATCGCAAAGAGGGCCGACGAATCCCAGGGGTTCAGTTTCAGGAGCTCGACACCACTCTTGATGACATCGTCGAACTTCGAACGGGCCTCGGCGATTTTCAGCTGCGAGCGGGCGGCGCCCCCCTTGAGCTTGGCAAACCCGGCGCCTTTTTTGTTGTTGCCGTATTTCATCCGCAGATTTGCGATAAACGACTGAAGGTAGACCAGATTGCCCGGAGACTTCGTGTAGCACTGCGTGAACATCTCGTTCGCGTAATCGTACTCCCGTGCCTGCATCTTCTGGTTGCCGAACTCATAGCACTTCTGAAGCCGAGCGCGTACCGTCGGGGAGAGGTTGGTGTTTTTCCCGTCGTTTTGTAGGTTGTCATCCTGCGGCATGGTTAATGACTCCGATATGAAATGCGGTGGGCGGCATACTTGCTAGGCAAGCTGCCGACGCAGGTACTCGGCGCGGAACCGAAGAGCCTCTTCTTCGTCGAGCGGGCGTCCCGCCAACGATTCGAGATGGGCGGGTTGGATCCGCAGAAAGAGCTCATCGATCTTTTCGACCGGAACTTCGTCTTGCAGACGCAGGTAGGCCCCCATCCGAAGAGAGGAAAGGTAGAACATCGCCTCATCGACACGAATCTTTCGGGCCGATTTGAGAATCCCGACCCCGCGGAAGATGCGATCGAGTGTCTGTTCTTCTTCCTTTTCGACGAGCCGTTCACGGGCTTTCCGCTCGTAATCGACAATTTTCGAAATCACCGTCTGCAGATGGTGGAGAATCTCTTCTTCAGCCATACCCAAGGTCGTCTCGTTGCTGACCTGAAATAAATCACCGAACGATTTGGAACCTTCCCCGTAGAGACCACGCACTGCGAGTTTCATCTTTTGCATCGCGCGCAGGGCGCGCTCGATCTCGTTGGTCAGGATCAGGCCGGGAAGATGGAGCATTGCACTGAAGCGAACCCCCGTGCCGACATTCGAAGGACAGGCGGTCAGGTAACCGCGTTTTTTGTCGTAGGCATAGGGAACAAGCCGCTCGATGGCGTTGTCCAATTCGTCGATATGGGACCACGGGACGTCGAAGTCGAACCCGGCCGCCATTCCCTGGATCCGCAGATGATCCTCCTCGAGGATCATTATACTGAAATTTTCCGCCCGATCAACCAAAACGGCACGAAGGTCTTCCCCGCCGATAAACTCGTGGCTGACGAGCTGGCGCTCCAAAAGACAGAGCAAATCGGAAAGTTCGAGCTCCGTAGCATTCAGGAACCAGTAGCTTTCCGAAGGGAGGATTTTTACGGCAAGATCGTCGACCGTGGCGATAATCTTTTCGCGATCAAAACCGGAAAGGCGATCGACAAAAGAATAACCGGCCAAATTCCGCGCCAGGCGGACACGGCTCGAAAAAACAATATCGGAATCGGGACCGCTGCGGCCGAGCCGCGAGTCGGTGTTATTGACAAGTTGAGTCACCCTTGCGTCCATAGTCAGCCTAAGCTCTTCCTTGCCCCCTTTGCAGACGGGAAGCCGCCGTTCGGTACGCGGCAGCTCCGTGATGAAAGGAAAAAGTATCGAGAAAACAACGATGCCCGGATAAACAAAAACGATCCTAAGAGAGACTCTTAAGACCGTTTCGCAAAAGCGCCTCGACTAGGACTCGAACCTAGGACCCAGCGGTTAACAGCCGCTTGCTCTACCAACTGAGCTATCAAGGCCTGATGAAAAGGGTAAAAAACCTACCCCCAAGACGCCTCTCATTCTACCCTCTTTGGTCGCTTGTTCAAGCCCACCCCCGCGAAAAAATGAAAAATATCAGTTCCCGGCCGAAAACCGGGTTCCCGAAAGGTTCAGGTCGATTTTTTTCGTCTCCAGGTTGAAAGAGGCCGAATTGAACGTCTGGGTATTGACCGGCGCGCCGGGCCGCTCCTGCCGGCTCAGGCTCGCGGGAGCCACGCCGCTACCCTGCATCATGACGCTACGCTTGCGGTGATCATATTTCAGAATCTCGCCCCGTCCGACAAACGCCTGGTAATCGAACCTCGTATCGCCGAACGCGGTCAACTCGAGACTGCGCGACTCATCGTTCGGCGAGACCACACCGGCCACCCCCAGTTCATTGCAGGTCAGGAAAAAGGCATCGGGCGGGAACGTGTCGTGTTCGTTGACATTCAGGTCTATATCCGACTCTTCGGACGTGCCCAAAACAAACCGGACACCGCCGGACGTCTTGGCGTTTTGGTTGCGGATGTTCCCGTTTAGGTTCTCCTGAAAAACAAGATGGAAGTGAGACCACGGTTTCGAAGCCGGAAGAAGTTCGGTCTCGAGCCCCTGTTTCTCGGCCCTTTCTCCCTCGGCGGGGCGACCGGAGGACGTCGATTTCGGGGTCTCGATCACACCGCGCAGCCAGCCGGGGCCGGAGGCGGTAAAGTCACCGCTCTCGGCGTTGAGCGTTAGATAGGTTGCCTCGCCGGTTCCTCTCCCTCGGAGTGGGTTCGTCTGCCCCGCCGTGTCACGGTTCGGCACCGTACCGAACCAGGAAACCGTCACGGGCACCGACGGCGTCCCCTGACAAATGGTCTGATCCAGTTCGATCTGGTGAACATCATCGCTCTCTTCCTCCATATCGAAATCGAAGATCTGAATCGGGCGTTTCAACGTCAGAGTGATCAGGAGCGCCTTGAGTTCAAGCGAACGGCCTTGCCTGACGTTCACCAACCCGTTTTCTTTCGGTTTCGACCCCGACCGGCGGCCCGATGGCGGAAAATCCCCCTGAAAAACGAGCGACTTGCCATCGAATGCCATTCCGTTTGGCCACCAGACCTCGACCGGTTCTTCCGAAACGGTCGGCGAGATCTTCTCGGGGGGAACCTTTCCCGAACGCGGTGTAAAGCGAAGTCGACCGCTACCGATCACCGAAAACATATTCTCGGGGCGGTTCACGCGGATATCGTAACCGGAAAGATTCAGGCCGCTTCCGGTAAAGTTCGCCGGATGCCCCCGCAGAATGACCGAGACCCGATCAGTACCCGGGTTTTCGATCCGCACATCGTTTCCGTCGATATGGAGGATCTCTTTCTTCTCGACCGGATCTGTTTCGACGAAGAGAAGGTGGTCTTGCATCACGATATGCGATACATCGACCTTACCGTCTTGACGCAGAAGTACCCACAGTTTCAGACGTCCTGCCGACATCGCGTAAACGGCGTCCTCTCCTTCTCCCATCATCGAGCCTCTGGGCAGGAAGGGATTCTTCTCTTTCGTCGTTAACGGCGCGGCTGAGGGATTCTCCCCTGCAAGATTTGGGGCCGAAGAATCGCTCTGGCGATCGAAAAGGATCTCCAGCACATCACGGATCCGACAATCGCCCCGCGCGGTGTTCATCTCGACATTTTGACGTAGTTGTGCCGAAAGGGGCACAAAAGACGGTTCACCGTCGGCCGCCTCATCATGCCGGAGTTGGAACCAGAAGTCGGCTTCCCCCGCCGAGAGTGTTCCGTATCGGCCCGATTCGGCACTCACCCCCCCGCGGAACGAGGCGCTGTAATGTTCGGGCTCGTCTGGGATCGGCGCGATCTTGACTTGTTCGTTCCACCGTACCGTCAAATGCTCCGGCTCGTCCCCCGGCAGATCGGTTTCAAGGCGCCCTTTTTGGGACGCGCGAAGAACACCGTACGTTTTGGGATCATAGACAAACTCGATCCGATCCGAGACAACGTTCGTGCCGCCGTACCGAAGCGAGACCTGTTCTTCCCGGTTGGCGACAGTCGTTTCTTCCGGAACGAACAGATCGGAAAGCGGCTGGAGAGAGATCCGCTGCTTTTCGATCTCACAGAGAATCTCGCCCCCCTCGGCATGAAAGAAGCCGCCGCCGACCTGAAGCTCCGACTTACGTTCAGGCGTGCCGATCGCCCGAATCCGATACGGAGTAAGGCGGAATAGCTTTCCGGTCGGCTTCCGTTTGCCCTTATAGGACGCACCGTATTTTTCCCATCCCTCTTTCAAAATCGGGTCGTCCAGATAGAAATAGAGGAAATCACATCGGAGGGAATCCTGCTCACGCTCCTCATGGAACGCGGTAATCTCAACCTCTCCGGCAAATCGCGCGCACCATTCCGATGGCTCGGCGGGAAGATTAGGAGCAAAATAGACTTTGTCGCGGCACCGGACGTCAATTTTGACGGTTTGCGGTTCGTCCGAAACCTCGGAGGTTTCGGTTTGCGCCGGACCGTCCCAGGGATTCGCCCCGGGGAGCGTCGGCAGGTAATCGTCTATTTCAAATTCGAACCGGTTCAGTTTATCGAGAGAAACGTCACGAACCGAAAATCCGTGTGCCAAATTCCCCTGGGCAAATTCTTCGGATAACGGCGAGGGAGATTCCACCTCGGTCTCCGTCGAATCTTTCTTTTTAAACGGCAGATCAAGGCTCGCCCGCAATCCGACCCCTTCCGCCTGCCAGTTTCCATAATGGATGAGCACTTCGCTGTCGGTGGTGATCTGTTCGTGGTTAAACGAGAGGTTTCGGGTCACCAATCGGAAATCGTCGGCACGGGTGTCCGGATCCATATTCGACCAGATCGTCACCTTTCCGTAGAGACGTCCCCCTTCCAGACTCTCTGGGTCAAAACCGGCGACAAGGGTTTGCAGGTCGATTTGTCCCTTGAAACGAATTTCCAGCCGGTCTGCCGTCTCGACCACAACCCCTCGACGAAACCGTTCCTCCTCGGAAAGGCTTGTATCGGTATTCGGAATCACCAAGGTGCATGATTCAAAGGTTACACCCCCGTTTTCCGTCTTCGGATCGTTCGGGAAGAGCAGGAGCCAGCTTCGGTCTTTCGACATCGCGCTCAGCGGGTTACCGCGTCGCCAGTCGTTCGGGTCGGGAAACAGGGCGGCAAGCAGTTCGCTGTTCACACGGCTTATCCGTTCGACTTCCGACGAAAGGTCGATCGACGCTCGCGGTGTGTTGATATGTCGCTTTCCGCCGCGGGGAACGATGAAAGTCGGTGCGATGATCGCAGCATAGAGAACATATGCGCCAAACCCCAAGGCAAGTGCCGAAAAAATCAGTCGGATTCTGCTAAACACGACAAACCTCCGACCGGTCAGTATTTGACATGGAACCCGCCCGAGACGGAATATGAAACATTGTCGGGCGCGAAAGCGCAGGAATAATCAAAAAAAAGATCGACCATATCGCGCATGGCAGCCGAAACGCCGGCCCCCAACACGGCACGGTCGCGAGGGAACATCTTGCCACCAAACTCCCCGGCAATCGGGAAAAGGAACGTGTCGTCGGAGGTAAAAACCGTCTTGTCCCTGAATTCATGAACCCAGATTCCGCGCAGGGTCGGCCGGATCGTGGATATTTTCGTCGCGTATTCCCAAGCGAAACGACTTCCCAACAAAGAGCGAAATGACTCCGGGGTCGATAGGTAACTCTGTGACAAGGGATCGTATGGGTTGAGCCCCCCGGCACTGAGCGTGATGTACCGAAACCCGACCAGTGGCTCAATTCGGGTGAACCCGCTACTCATTTTCAGACCGAGCTCGGTCTGATAGTTCACTTGGGTCAAATCTTTATTCCCGGCGTAAAAATGACCGTCGAGAAGCGATTCGGCTCGGTTTCGATTTCGGCCGACCCCCAGTGAGGCATCCCAGTACCAGCGTGTTTCGGAAAGAGAAAGACGTGCCACTCCGCCGACCGAGGTAATGCTCCCGTCGTACCCGGCTGCTTCCGGATTGATGTCGACATGTCCGGACGCAGCATGGAAACCGACCAGACAATTTTCGGACAGGAGCCAGTCGGTGCCGAGCGTTCCGCCAAAAAGGCTTGTCCGAAACCCCTCCTCGCTCCGGTTTCCGACGGTTTTTTCGGTGTAATCCGCCCATTCTCCGTAACTCGTTCCGACCACGCGCAGACGAAACGGCATGATGTCGAGCGAAGAAAAGTTCCCCCGCACGATCTCCGGGAAGGGAATTCGAGGCACAGATTCTCCGTCGAGCGCCAGGCAACGCGAAGCGCCGCACAGGATAAAAATCAGAAGGAGAATCGCTCGAAATGGTTTCACTTGCAAGCCTGTTTTATTAGGGGCTCTCTGGCAAGAGCATCGGAAGCCTCGTCGGCTTCCGGATGTCAGAGGTCTCGGAACCCGAAACTTCCATCGCGATGTGTTCCGGCTGCGACGCTTCCCCCCCGGCGATGCGCAGCTCTCCCGGTAACATAACCTCTTCGGTTGGCGGACCTTGTACCGGCAACGAAGTTCCCGCGGCGACCGATGCCTGTTCGGCCCCTTTCCCAGGTTCTTGCTTGGCATCGTTTTCGGTCTTCTTTTCCGCTCCCTTTTGCGGGATCGGAAGAACTGCCTGTGCGGTCATTGAGGTGTCGTCGTTATTCCTCGAAACGACAAAACCGGTTTCGTTTTTATCGAAACCGACATTGACCGAGTGTGTTCCTTTCGGACTCAAAAGCGCAATATACGCCCCTTGCCCGCCGTCACCGGCACCCAATTCGCAAAAGATCGGCGGGTCGGCGGCCGACGGGTCACCGGTCGTTATCTGTAATTTCCGGCCGACTATTTCCATTCCCCCCACGTAACGGGAAAGAACCTCGCTTTTCGCCAGTACGACACCGTCTTTGAGTTCGATGAGGGGCTCCCCCGTCTCGGAATGGCAGACCCAGATCCCGCCGGTCACCTTAAGACGTTCAACTTCCAGTTCATCAAAATGTTCGATCGCCATCTTTTCGGCGGCCGGCTTCTCGGCATCCGTCTTCCCGACGGAAGCACCCGGATCTTGCAAAAGCCAGACCCCCCCCAAAGCAGCCGAGGCCCCGACAGTGGCGGAAATCAGCGTGTGGATCAGTTTTTCGCGCATCTCTCTTTTCCTGTTCGTTGATAGAAAACCCCCGGAACGGGGGCGCGGAATTATAGGAAAAGCAGGAAGGAAAAACCAGAGCAATTTTGCGTCCGCACACCTTTTCCTTGTTCCCAAGCGGCGCGGTAAAACGATCGGTAAAAGAGATCGTGGAAAGCGGGATGAAAATAGACGGGCAACACCACGGCCCGGCAGAAGGGGGAAGACGGCTCAGACGCACCGGCCGACCCGCATTGCTCAAGCAGGGCAATACAGGAAAACGGGGCAAATCGAATAGACTCGTCCCGGAACAATAACTCGGTGGGCCCTCGGCCACCGTTGGCGGGATCCGCCCGCAGACGGAGTGCTTTGCTCGTTTTACCGATCAGTCCGTCAACCGTGGCATTCTTCCCGGAAATTTCGCCTTTGTGTGCCCCTTCTTCCGATATAACCACGTTCTTTCGGATCGTGAAGTTGCCACAAAACGAAAGATCCCGAAGCCAATCCTTGCAGCCGGCATCTTACCCGCGTTTTTCGAGAAACCTCGCCAAATAGGCGGGATCGTCTCTCTTGAGAATCTCCGCGATTTCCGCTTCGGAGACTTTCATGTTCCGGAGAGCTTTTTCGGCACGGGTCCAAAGAGAGGCGCGTTTCTTCCCTTCCGAGAGATAGAGTTCCGTCACCAGCTCGGTAAGTTTTTGGTACATAATCGCGTCTTTGTTTTCGTAGTAACGCTTGATAATCCCCTCTTGATATCGCGTCCTCTCTGCCATCTTTTTCCTTTCCCAAAAACCAAGCGGTATGAAAAATCACGCGGGAATCTTCCGATACTTCGAACGGCGGTTCTTTTGTGTGTCGGGAAACGCGGCAAGAACCGTCTCTTCATAATCGGAGAAATTCCCCTCGAACCAACGTACTTTCCCGTTCCCTTCGAAAACGAGCAGATGTGTACAGATCCGGTCGAGGAAAAAACGGTCGTGGCTGATTGTCAGCACGCACCCGGGAAAATCGATGATCGCCTGTTCGAGCACCCGCATCGTTCCGACGTCGAGGTCGTTTGTCGGCTCGTCGAGGAGCAGAAGATTTCCGCCCCGTTTCAAAAGTTTGGCCAGGTGAATACGGTTCCGTTCCCCGCCGGAACACTTTCCGACCAGCAGTTGCTGCGAGGCGCCCCGAAAATTAAAACGCGCCAGGTACAGGCGACTGTTCATCTTGACCGGGCCGAGTTCGACCAAATCGCGCCCGCCGGTAATCTCTTCGAAAACGGTGTTATTGTCGTTCAGCGCGTCACGATGCTGATCGACATACGAGAGTTTTACCGTTTCCCCCAATTCCAGGGTGCCGGCGTCCGGTTTTTCTTCTCCGACGATCATTCGAAAGAGAGTCGTCTTCCCTGTCCCGTTCGGCCCGATGATCCCGACCACCGCCCCGCGCGGCACGTCAAAAGAAGCATCTTTGATCAACGGAATGAACTTACCGCCGATCTCGAACCCTTTCGAAAGCCCCCGAACATTGAGGACCTTCTCTCCCAAACGCGGACCGGGGGCGATCTGAATCACCGCGTCGCTCTTGTCGTCGATCGTCTGTTGTGCGGCAAGTTCTTCGTAAGAGCGTACACGCGCCTGATTTTTCTGTTTCCTTCCCCGATGGGCTTTTTCGATCCAGTCGAGTTCCCGTTTAAGGATTTTTTGGCGTTGGGTCTCTTTCTTTTCGGTCAGACGGAGAAGTTCGGCTTTCTGCGCGAGCCACGACGAGTAATTTCCCTCGAAGGGAAGACCGTATGTGTTGTCGATTTCGAGGATCCACTTCGTCACATTGTCGAGGAAGTAGCGGTCGTGCGTGACGATAATCACCGTACCGGGATAGTCGCGCAGAGCCCCCTCGAGCCAACTGACCGTTTCGGCGTCGAGGTGGTTTGTCGGTTCGTCGAGGAGAAGAAGGTCGGGGCGTTCGAGCAACGCCCGGCAGAGGGCAACCCGGCGTCGTTCCCCGCCGGAAAGTTGTCGGACGATCGCCTCGTCGGGGGGAAGAACCAAGGCGTCGGCGGCAATGTCGATCCGCCGGTCGAGTTCCCAGCCGTCGAGATGGTCGATTTCTTCCTGGAGTTTCCCCATTTCTTCCATCAGCCGGTCGAAATTGTCGGCCTGATCGGGGTCCCCCATCAGGACTGAGACCTCGTTGAAACGGTCAATCTTCGCCTGGATTGGCGCGACCGCCTTCATCAGGTTCTCGCGAACCGTAGCATCAAGGTCGAGTTCCGGTTCCTGCGCCACGTAGCAGACCCGCATCCCTTTGACCATCGTCACTTCGCCGTCGATATCGGTATCGAGACCCGCCATAATCTTCAGCAGGGTCGATTTCCCCGCTCCGTTCTCGCCGACGATCCCGATTTTGGCGCCGTAATAGAAAGAAAGAGAAATATTTTGCAGAATGACCTTTTCGCCGAACCGTTTCGAAACCCGGTTCATCTCAAATATGAAGTGGGGCGCCATCTTTTAAAAATCCCTTGGGGGTTATACTCTCGAGTAAAACTCGGAAGGAGACAATCGTTCTCTCTACCATACCAAAAAAAACCGACGGCGCAATACCTTGACGCAATACCGAAAAAGGTTAGAATGGGGTGTCCCTCGCGGGGCATTCCTTATTTGGGGAATTGTGTAATGGCAGCACGAATGGCTCTGAACCATTTAGTAGGGGTTCGAATCCCTTTTCCCCAACTCAAAAGAATCTTTTACGACGCAGCACGATCCCGATTTTCTTATCGACTTTTCCGCCCGGGGCACGTGTGCCACAGCACCAAAAGAGCGGGGTCCGGAAATGATTCGCCCCGGACTCTCGCGTTTTCGGAAGGGTAAGATCAGATTGAGCGGCTTTGAGCCGCTTCTGTTTCAGCTGCGGTGTTTTACGGCGGCAGCAACAAAGTCGGCAAAGAGCGGGTGCGGTTTGGTCGGTTGCGACTTGAATTCCGGATGGTAGGCGACCGCAATGAACCAGGGATGTTCGGGCAGTTCCATCACTTCAAGGTGCTTACCGGACTCGGCTTCTCCCGAAAGAACCGCACCGCCGTCCACAAACTTTTGCATATACCGGAAATCGAATTCATAGCGATGACGATGCCGCTCTTCAACCTCTTGCGTCCCATAGATTTGCGCAACTTTCGATCCGGCAGCCAACTTGACCTTCCGGCTTCCGCGGCGAACGCCGTCTTCGGAATTTTTGTCATCTTTCATCAGGCAGAAGATCGGATCTTCGCAGGTGCGATCGTACTCGGTCGAGTTGGCGTCCTTCAGGCCTAAAACATTCCGACCGTACTCGATCATGGCGCTCTGAATACCGAGCGCGATCCCGAAAAAGGGGATACCCTTTTCACGGGCGATCTGAATTGCTTCGATCGTGCCGTCGACGCTCCGTTCGCCGAATCCGCCGGGGACGAGGATGCCATCGACATTTTCAAGAATCTGGCGGGTCTCACGACGGACTACATTTTCGCTGTCGATACGGCGGATACGAACCTGCGTGCGGTTAGCAATTCCTGCGTGGTCGAGCGCTTCGTAGACCGATTTGTAGGCGTCTTTGCTGGCGGCATACCGGCCGACCACGGCAATCGTCACCTCCCGTTCCGGATTATGGAGACGATCGAGCATATCGCGCCAGGCGGTCAGGTTCGGCTCACCGGCGTTGGTCAGCCCCAGGCGATTGACGATGATTTCGTCCATCTTGTTGGCATGCAGCTCCATCGGCACCTCATAGATCGAGAAGTCGGCATCACGCTCTTCCACGACACATTCGGGCGGGACGTTGCAGAAGAGGGCGAGTTTTCTCCGTTCTTCGGCCGAGATCGGATATTCGGTGCGACAGACAATCATATCGGGCTGAATTCCGATCTGCTGAAGACGCTGGGCGCTGTGTTGCGTCGGCTTGGTTTTGAGTTCACGGGTGGCCTTCAGGTAGGGAACCAGGGTCAAATGGATGAAGAGGCAATTCTGTTTTCCGACATCAAGGGCGAACTGACGGATCGCCTCCATGTGGGGGAGCGCTTCCATATCGCCGACCGTGCCGCCGATTTCGGTAATGACGACATCGACATCGTCTCGGTCGAGGTAGGCAATCTTTTCCTTGATGATACCGGTAACGTGGGGGATCACTTGGATCGTCGCGCCGTTGTATTCTCCGGCGCGCTCCTTTTCACCCATTTCCTGGTAGAGCAGACCGGTCGTCCAACTGCTGTTACGCGTCAGACGGTCGCTGGTGAACCGTTCGTAATGCCCCAGGTCCAGATCGGTCTCGCTTCCGTCGTCGAGGACGTAAACCTCACCATGCTGGAACGGGCTCAGGATTCCGGGAAGAATGTTCAGGTACGGATCCAACTTTTGCATACGGACGCGCAGTCCGCGGCTTTCGAGAAGCATCCCGATCGACGCACAGGTCAATCCTTTCCCGAGCGAACTGACAACACCACCGGTAACAAAGATATGTTTCGACATTTGATTCAGGATCCTTTCCAAAGTGTTTCCGCTGTATGGTTGTTGGTTCTTACCGATTGCGATTCATGCCTAACGAAACGACCGGCGTTTGCAAAAAAGGGAGATCGGACGGGAAGACCGCCCGATCAACAGTGATCACCCAATGGAGAACAAGCATGTATCAACGTGCGAAAATGGTCAGCCGACGATCTTTTCAAAGCGGACGTACGCGTCGTCCCACGCGGCGGTTTCCCGCGGTTGGTATTCGGTCACTTCAAAGCTGTTGCGAATGACCGCGCGAGCTTCGGAAATCCCGGAAACATCGCCCGAGGCAACAGCCTGCATCATCACGTTGCCGATGGCGGTCGCTTCGATCGGACCGGTCACCACATGGCAGCCGGTCGCATCGGCCGCGGCTTGGCAGAGGAGCTTGTTACGGATTCCCCCACCGACGATATGGAGTGTTTCGATCTTTCCACCGGAGATTTTCTCACACATGCCGAGAACCTGGCGAAATTTCATCGCAATACTTTCAAGTGCGGCGCGCAAGACCGTACCGTCATCTTGCGGAACCGGCTGTCCCGTCCGCTCCATGAAACGGCGGATCGCTTCGGGCATATCGGTCGGCGCAAGGAAATCGCGGTGGTCCGGATCGATAAACCCGGTCAGTGCGGGCGCCTTGCACGTCATGGCGTCCATATCTTCCCAATCGAGATTACGTCCTTTTTGATTCCAGACGCGACGGCATTCCTGAAGAAGCCACATTCCACAGATGTTTTTCAGAATACGGGTTGTCCCCCCGACTCCCCCTTCGTTGGTGAAGTTGAATCCGGAAACAACGTCATTGACCACCGGCTTCGGCGACTCAATCCCCATCAGAGCCCAGGTTCCAAGGCTGACGTACGCCCAGTCGGTCGAACCGACCGGACTTGCCGTCGGTACGGCCATAACCGCGCTGGCGGTATCGTGCGAACCGGGAAGCACAACCTTCATCCCTTTCAGGCCGGAATCTTCGGCCAGAGCGGTGCGCAGGTTTCCCAGAACGGTCCCCGGTTGGGTGACCGGCTTGAAGATATGGGTCGGAATTCCGAACTTTTCGAGGAGCCCCTTCGCCCAATCCTGCTTGACCGGATCGAAACACTGGGTCGTCGTCGCATCGGTGAACTCATTGCTTATCTCACCGGAAAGGAGCCAATGAAAAATATCGGGGATCATCATAAACCGTTCGGCGTTGGCCTGAGCAACCGAACCGGAAAGTTTGTCGGCAATCAGCTGATAGAGCGTGTTGATTTGCATGAACTGCAGCCCGGACTCGGCAAATATCTCTTCGCGGGGAACCGTCTCGAATGACTTTTCCATCACGCCATCGGTACGCGGGTCACGATAGCAGTAAGGGTTTCCGAGGAGCTTGCCGTTTTTATCGAGATAGGCGTAGTCGACCCCCCAGGTATCGACGCCGACGCTTTCGACCGTCGCGCCGAACTTCTCCCCCGAAAGACGAAGCCCGTTCCGCACTTCACTCCAAAGCCCGAGGAGATTCCAATAATAACTCCCCGACATCTCAACCGGGCCGTTCATATAACGGTGAACCTCTTCGAGTTCGACCCGCTCGCCATCGAAATGCCCGATGAGAAGACGGCCGCTGGAAGCACCCATATCAACCGCCAGATAAGATTTTTTTGCCATGATGTAGCCTCGCGTTAGGTTGAGAATCGGTAGGCCCGAG
>JBMNOP010000025.1:0-17416 GCA_050943135.1 Thermoguttaceae bacterium
GACCCACGTACACCCCAATTCTACAATAAGCCTGCGGGGGGGGCAATTAGGGGGAGGTCTATTTTTCGGAAAATCGCCCAAGAAAACAGATTTCGCCACATAGAATTAGGGACTAAAAAAATAAAAACCCTCCAAAACATAGACACGGTGCCCCTTTCCCTTCGGCCGGTCCGAGCCGTCCGAGAACAAAATGGGAACCTTGATAAAAAGGAGAAGCTTTAACGATTTTTCCTGATTTTCCGGCACAGACGATCCGATAACAAATGAGGAGGGGGGTTACGGAGAATTGATCGATGGCAAGTCGCTTTCGCAGCATCATTCAGGTCCTGGGCATCCTCATTTTCGGGGTTCTTGTCGGCGTTTCCTCCCTTTCGGCGGCCGATGGCCTCGAATGGGGGGGGGATTCTTTTTCGTTCACCAAAGACCTGAGCGACGATGCGGTCATCCGCGGCTTTGACCTACCCTGCAGGTCGTTTCAGATCTGGGGAGACTACTACATTGGCAAGGGGGAAATCGAGCCGAAAGGGACGCCTGAACCCCTTTCGTTCGACAACTCGATCAACGGGGCGCAGCTTGGGATCAACCTGGGGCTCGGTTCCGGGATGCTTGCCACAGCATATTACAACTACGATAAGAACAAACTCTCGAGCAACGCGGTCCCGGGGAAACGCACTCCGTTTACCAACGACGCGCAAACGCATCTGGGCGGATTCGGGCTGCGCTATAACACGCAGGGGTTCTTTTTCAGTCTTCTGGGAACCGCCGGACTCGACGATTACGAACTTTTGAGCCGTAACGGCGAAACCTGTCTCAACTACGACGGCTGGCAGGCGGGCGGCTCGTTCGAGACGGGCTACTTTATGCGGACCGGGGGAATGTTCACCTTAAAACCATTCGGAAACCTGCAATACAACTACATAAAGGCGGACGGAATCGACTATACCGCGTTCCGCCATAAAGACGACAAATTCAAGGCCGATGCCCTCTTTCAGACGCTCGGCGCACGGATCGATGCCGAGCTTGCGCTCGTAACACTTCAGGGTCGGTTCGGTTGGGTTCATCAGTATTTGAAGTCAGCCCCGATTAACAATTACCAGTTCAGTCGAACCGCCGGAACCTTCACCCCAACGCAGTCCTTCTTTGAAGGCTCGACAAGTTCCGACTACTTCTGGGGCGGGGCGGGCGTGAAGGTTTCCCTCCTCGGAACAATCGCCGCTTCGTTCGACTACGACGTTCTCTTAAACTGCCGCCACACGACCCATCTGGGAAGCGTCGGCCTCCTCTGGAACTTCTGAGGCAAACATCTCCCGGGCCGATGTACCGGACAGCTCAAGGAACAACCCGGAAAGAGATCCTGGCCGCACATTCGAATACGAGCCCTATCCCTTTTTTCCTGACCTCCTTGTGGCCACCCGACGGCATCTGCGCACAACCTTAGGTGCAAAATGACGACTCCGGTAGGGGAAAATCTTCGCGGATGGAACATGTTCATCCGAAAAAAGGGGGAAAGCGTTGGAGAGACGCTCACTGTGGGAAAGAAACAAAGCTTATGGTGGTGGTAGATGGTCAGGGCATGCCTATCGGCCTTAAGCTCACTTCCGCGACGCCCAATGAATCTACGTTGATAGAAAGTACGCTTGACACGATTCGGGTTCCACGCAAAGGCAAAGAACGACCTCGCAAGAGGTTTCCGCGCTTGATCTATGACCGAGCAGCCGACAGACACCAGCTTCGTCACCGATTGAAGACGGAGCGAAAAATCGATCTGATTTGCCCTCAACGTTCGAACCGGAAAGTCAAAGTTCAGGATGGGCGTAAACTTCGACGCTATCGCCGCAGGTGGAAAATCGAGCGAACGAACGCTTGGCTCCAGAATTTTCGCAGGGTTTTGGTTCGTTTCGATCATAGTATTACGATGTCTACGGGGTTTGTGACCCTGGCCTGTATTATGATTACGCTAAGACAGTTATGAAACTGCTTCTACTCTTCCGGCACCCTTTTTCTTTCGCGTTCGGCAAGGATGCCGACAATCAGCAACTGGAGCGCGTGATAGATCATTGTCGGAAGGATCAGGACTCCGGCGAGTTTCGGGTCGGAAAGGAGAACCGCCGACATGACAGTGCCATGGACGAGCGATTTCTTCGAACCGCAGTAGAGGGCCGTGATCCGGTCTTCCCGATGAAAGCGCAAAAGGTACGTGACCGCGTCGATGATCCCATAGACGACGAAGAAGAGCAAAACCATTGTTGCCGAAAGGAGAAGGAGCACCGAGAACGAAAGTCCGTCAAACATTCGCTCGGCGAAGGAGTGGCAAAACGAGGTGTAGACGATCAGCAGAATGACCGATTGGTCGAAGAGGCGAAGTTGTTTGTCGTACTTCAGCGAAATCCAACCGAGCTTTCGGTTGAGCAGAATGCCGAGTGCTACCGGCAGAAGAACCTGACAAGTGAGCGAAAGGAGAGTTGAACTGAACGCATTACCCCCCGTCGAGGCATTGAGGTAGAGACGCATCCAGATCGGCGTGATAAAGACCCCCGCGAGACTCGAAAGGGACGCGTTGAAGATCGCCGCCGGAACATTGCCGCGTGCCAGGTTCGTCATCACCACCGACGAAGAAACGGTCGACGGGAGCGCCGCCAAAAAGAAGACCCCCAGAGCGATCGCCGAAGAAGTCGTGGCGAACGGGGCTGCCGGGTCGATCAGCCCGAAGAGGTGAATGACGCCCAAAACCAAGATGGGGAAGAGGAGAAAGGTCGCCGTCTGCGTGATAATGTGCAGATGCATATTCTGAAGTCCGGAACGAATCCGCGCGCCGTCAAGCCGCAGACCGTAAAAGAAAAAGATCACCGAAATCCCCCGGTGTGCCATCGCAGTAAGGGAGAAGGGGCCGCTACCGTTTCCGAGCTGCGGCGCGACCCATGCCAGAAGAACGGCGGCAAAGAGGAAGAGAACGAACCTGTTCATACAGAAAAGGGCGTGTGGCAGACGCGGCTTTGATGGCGTTTTACGAAAAAAGATACACACAGGGAAACCCGAGTGTGTATCTTTTGAAGAAAAATGAGAGGCTCAACCTCGGTCAACGGTAATATCGACCTTTCCTTCGGCGCCTTCAAAGAGACGGATCGGAATGGAATAGAACCCGGTGACCTTGATGGGGCCATCGAGCCCGACCTGGTCGGCGGAAATCTCAAAGCCTTTCTCTTGCAGGGCTTGGGCAACTTCTCTCTTGTAGATGCTGCCGTAGAGGTTACCCTTGTCGTCGGTTGTTGCGGTAAGCGTCAACGGACTGGCGGCAAGCTTCTTGATCATTTCCTGAGCCGCAGCGACTTTTTTGGCATGAGCCGCTTCTTGCTCGGCTTTGCGGGCTGCGACCAATTCGCGGGCTTTTTCGGTCGCGACGGCGGCCAGACCCTGAGGAATCAGGTAGTTGATGGCATAGCCGCGCTTCACTTCGACCAGGTCACCCACCTTGCCGAGTTTTTCGACATTGTGAATGAGAATGAGCTCGATTCCGCCGTTCTTCCCTCTAGGGAGCCGGTTCATTTGGCGACGGCGCGCACGTTTTTCTTTGATAGCGTTAATCATATCTATTCACCTACTGAATGAAAATGGTTGTTCTTGGTGATGTGGATTTTCCGATGGCTGCCGGGGACCTCAAAAGGGAAGGTCGCCGTCGGCAATATCATTCGGCTCGAAAGACGACGGGGCGTCTTGGTAGGGGGACTGCTGCGGTTGCTGATAGCCTGACGACGAAGCGGCGCCCGCACCGCCGGTGCCACGGGAGCCCAGAAGAACGAGCCGGTCGGCGACAACCTTGAGCTTCGAACGCTTCTGGCCGTCGGTTTCCCAGGTGTCGGTCTTAAGACGGCCCTCGATCAAAACGGGAGAGCCTTTACGTGTGTACTCTGCGGCAACGACCGCGGTGCGCCCCCAGAGGGTGACGTCTACAAAGGTCGTGTCTTCGACCCAATTGCCCTGCGCGTCACGCCGACGTTCGTTCACGGCAAGTCCCAGATCACAGACTTCGGTACCGCTCGGAATTTTGCGCAGTTCGACATCACGGGTGGTGTTGCCGACCAGCACGACTCGGTTATAACTTGCCATAACTCCCCTTTCGATTTACTAGGTGGCTAATGGGACGGGTTCCGGCGGAGCAGATGCCCGCGCCGCAAAGCGCAAGCCTTCCACCCGGAACCGTTTATTCGTTTGATTCGCTGTTGTCTTCGTCTTCGGCATCGTAACTGGGCACAAAGTCGTGCTCTTCGGATTCCGCAAGACCGGCGGCTTCTTCTTTATGGACAGGACCGGCGATCGCGTGCTCGACGAGCGCTTCTTCGAGACGCGGATCAATACGCAGAACAAGGAAACGGAGAATGTTTCCGTTGATCCGGAACTGGCGGTGCAAGTCTTTGACCTTGTCGGTTTCAAGGAGGAAATAGGTGAGCCAGTAGATCCCGCGGGTCTGACCTTTGATCGGATACACGAGTTTGCGTTCTTCCCAAAGGCGGCTGACACGGACTTTACCCCCCATCGATTCGATCGTTTCGGCGATCTGATTCGATACGACTTCAGGATCACGGTTGTACTTGGCCGTGTCCAGAATAAACAGACCTTCGTAAATGTTTTCGGACAATTTAAACTCCTGAATATTTCTCTTTAAGCACGGCTTGTGCCTTATACTCAAAGCCCCATGCTGGCTGGGGTGCTGCAATAATATCGATTTACCGATTCAACGGTAGGTGATTTTGAAAAACCTAGTGACCGCCGCCTGACCGGGAACCGCCGTTGAACCGGTTCCCTGTCTCGTCGGCACCGAATTCCACCCAACAGAGAACGGCTTGCGCCGCACGTTGAATCGAATTCTCGATTTCGGCCTTTTCGTCGGAACGGAACTCGGAAAGAACGTAGTCGGCGGTATCCACACCTTCGGGAGGCCGCCCCACCCCGACACGGAGCCGGGAAAATCTTTCACTCCCCAGGCGGTTGATGATGTCTCGGACACCCTTCTGACCACCGCTGCCGCCTGAGTCGCGAAATCGGATTCGGCCTACGGGGAGATCGACATCGTCAGAGACCACCAGGATATCGGAAAGCGCGAGTTTATAGAAACGAAACGCTTCGACGACCGACAGACCGCTGTTGTTCATGTAAGTCGTCGGGCAGAGAAACATCACGTTCCTTCCCGCAATTCGGGCTTCCAGGACTTCGCCGCGAAACTTGCGTTTCGGGGACCCGCATAAAAGATCCTCCGCAAGCCGGGCCAAAACCATATACCCCGCGTTGTGCCGAGTCGCGCGATACTTTGAACCGGGATTGCCAAGCCCGATTACGAGTTTGTCCGGTTTCATCGCGTCCTCGGAGATTCCCTTTTTTTCCCTGTTCGCACACGAAAAAAAGGTTTTGATGATGTTGATTAACAATGCCATAAAAACGCCGGTCAGGGCTTTCGGGCAAAATCGTCGAGTCGACTGACTTGTTTTCGGAATCCCCCTCCTTCTGCAGGCAGATCGGTTGCCGAATCGAGTTTAGGTCGAAACGACTACTTTTCGGAATCTTCCTCTTCCTCCTCACGCCCGATGACTTCAGGTTCTCCGGTGTCCGCAACCTCTTCGACTTCGGGAACTTCGATCACTTCGGTACATTCGACAACATGGGTATTCAGATCGTCGAGGACCGTGACACCTTCGGGAAGTTCGACTTCGGAAAGGGAAATGATCTGGTTGAACTGCAGGTCGTTGATATTGAGATCAATCGTTTTAGGAGCATCAGAAGGCAAGCACTCGATTTCGATCGAATGAATGTGCTGTTTGACAACACCGCCGTCTTTGACACCCGGGGCTTCGCCGCGAAGGCGGAACGGAACCGTCATACGGACACGTTCATCTGCGCTCACGCGCGCGAAATCAACGTGAAGGATTTCCGTCCCCCAAGTGTTCCACTGGCATTCCTTGATGAATACCCTTTCGTTAACGGCGCCGGTCAGTGCAACGAAACGGTCGCCGCGACGAATCACCGCGGTAACTTCATCGGCCGAAAGCGACAGACTGACGACGTCTTTCTTATGCCCGTAGAGGACGGCCGGAATCTTACCCGCTTTGCGCAGACGGCGATTCCGACGTTTGCCGATTTCCTGACGGTCCTCTACCGCCAATTTCTTGATTTCTGCCATAATAAAACCTTATCTACTGGACTCCGGCGGATTGCCATCGGGTATCGCACGATGCTTCCCCTACTCCAATCCGCCCGATTCTTGTCTCTAATGTATTGTTTTTTGACTTTCAACGACCACAGAATGCCAGGTCATATTCGGCCCGGCAACACCGGCCCCTAGTAATATTGCCCGATGTTGCCGTAGGAAAGTTGCTTGAACATGCGACTGATCGATTCGTTGTTGTGGATCCGCTTGATCGCTTCGGCCAGAATCGGCGCGATCGTCAGGGCGCGAATGTTCGGAAGGTTATGTTCCGGAAGGAGCGGAATCGTGTCGGAGACGACAACCTCTTCGATCGGAGCTTCTCGAAGTTGCTCGATGGCGTTCCCGCAAAGAACCGCGTGGGTCGCCGCCAGATAGATTTTCGTGGCGCCCATCTTTTTGACCAGTCGCGCCGCACCGCAAATCGAACCGCCGGTGGCGATCATGTCGTCAAAGAGAAACGCGACACGCCCTTCGATCGGCCCGCCGATCAGATTGGCCTGCTCAATACGGTTACCGCAACGGCGTTTGTCGATAATCGCCAGCGTTCCGCCGAGCGTTTTGACATGTTTAGCCGCCCTCTTGATACTCCCTTCGTCGGGACTGACAACCACGGATTCTTCGGGAGAGTAGCCGAGCGAAGAGATGTAGTGGTCAATGACCGGCGAGGCGGAAAGATGATCGACCGGAATATCGAAAAAGCCCTGGATTTGGGCCGCATGAAGGTCCATCGTCAAGACACGGTCAGCTCCGGCACGGGTCAGTAGGTTGGCAACGAGTTTCGCGGTGATCGGCACACGGCCTTCATCTTTGCGGTCTTGGCGCGCATAGCCGAAATAGGGGATCACCGCGGTGATCCGCCCGGCACTCGCACGTTTGAAGCACTCAATCATGATCAAGAGCTCCATCAGGTTGTCATTGACCGGACGACACGTCGGCTGAATGATGAAAACATCGCGGCCACGGACGTCTTCTTCGATGCGGCAGAAGCATTCACCGTCGGGAAATCGCTCCACCGTGATCTGCCCCGGGGCAATGCTCAGGTAATCGCAAATTTTTTCGTATAGCGGTACATTGGCTGACCCCGAAAAGATCTTCAGCTCATCACTCATGATTCTCAATGCTAAACTCTAAGTGGGATGGAAACAAACGTCACGGAACCCCCCGCCCCTAGTTTCGACAACGGAGAGGCAAAGACACGTAACAACCATTTTAAAGAAGCGGTGTTATATTTCCAGGGGGGGGGGAACGCCGCCCAGAGCGTTTTTCACGCAAAAAAAGGGGAAAAACAAGACGAAAGCGGGTTACCGCGACCGGCGGTAGAAACCAGACGGAAACACGCAACGTGAAAAGAGCCCCTTCCTTCGTGCGGGAAGAAAGGGGCTTCGGAAACAGTGAAAAGGAATCACTAGAACGGATCGTTCTCAGCGTCTTCGCCTTCGCCGCTGGCGATATCATCATCGTCGTCGAAGGTATCGTCGTAGGTGGTGTCGAAGGGATCTTCCTCGTCGGTCGTGTCTTCGGTCTGCCAGAAATCATCGGTGTCTTCCGAAACATCTTCGGTGTCGGCGCCTTCGTCTTCATCGGCGTTGCGGGCCTTGGTACCGAAGATTTCGTCGTCTTCCCCTTCTTCGTCACTTCCGAAGATCGATTCGTCGGTCGGCTCCTCGCTCGGGGCGACTTGACCTTTTTGATCCGGCTTCTCCGGCTGGTATGCCTCATCGAAACGTTTTCGGAAATCCTCGGCGATATCAAACGAGGATTTCTGATAGCGGAGCGGTTCGTCGAGCTGGTTTTCATGCAGGCATTGGATCAGACCGTCGGGTCCGTAGAGGAAAATGCGGTCGCTCTCAATATTAAAAACGGCACTCATTCCCGTCGAAAGAGGAATCGAGTGGATCGTCTGACCGTTGTCGCGGTTGATCACCAAAAGGTTCCCGAGCATATCGAGTGCATAGAGGCGGCCCGGGGTTGCCGAGACGAACTGAAGAATGTCGCGGGTCGTCCAAAGCGCCTTACCGGTCCTGAGATCAAGACAGGTAAAGTGCCCGGTATAGGTCGGAACGAAACATTGGTCTCCGGCAACGCCGATCGGGTCAATTACCGCCAGCCCGACCGGAAAAGTCCATTCGGCGGTTCCGAGCATATCGTTGACGGCGAAGACGTAACCGCTGCGCGCGCCCATGAGGATGAGCCCCCCTCTGGCCTCACCGCCGCGGGCGACGTTGACCGCGGTGTTGTTTTGCTGAAGGAAGGTCGGACGGGCGTTGATGTCGTTGCCGAAATCGAGATCGACCTCCTTGTAGTGGTTGAGGTCGATAAACATCGACTGCGGAGCAAGCGAAACGCTGTAAAGGAGTTTCAGCGCGTTCTGCGACTTTTTCATGTCGAGTCCGCCGATCATCAGCGATCCGGAGGTGGTGACCCATGCGAAGTAATCCTGATCGGGGCCCTGTGTGCAGAGGAACGGCTGCACAAGCGGTTCGCCTAGGGCCGGGCAGACCTGGACGTCGTTGTCATCAAACGGAATGAGGCCCTTCTTTTCGACCCGTTTTTCGGAGGCGATCTGTTCGATCGCCCTGCGGATCTTCTGCGCCTTTTCCTGCAGGGTGGCAGCGCTTTCGTCTCCGATCGACTCGGTCGCCTCGATGGCGGCATCGAGTGGGTCTTTGTAAATGTCATAACGGCGCAACGGATAAGCAAAAATCTTGCCGGTTAAGATCGGCACATAGATGTAGTGTTCACTGACCTGTGGGCCGCCTCCGGGAGGGCCCGCGATTTGAAACTCCATCAACTGCTTACCGTCGAATCGGTCAAAGACATGGATCGTCGAACCGTGGAGGACGACCACGGCGAAGCTGTTGGCCACCGGCGGGAGGGAATAGTAGTGTTCCGAACCGACGCGGCGCCTCCAAAGGGTGTTCCCCGTCTTGGTGTCGATCACATGAATCCAACCGTTATCGGACGTGACGAAAAGGGTGTCGTCCAAAAGAGAAATTTGAGTGATCCGGTCGCGCTGCGGGTTCATTGAGACCTGATTGAACCACGGACGGGAAAGACCCGCCGCCGATGCCTCGGTTTCGGAGATCAGACGTGTCGGAACCGCACCGGCTGCCCGTAGAAGGCTCGGCGCCGTCAGGCAGAGACAGAGGCAGAAGAACATCCGAGTCATCGGAGCGAAAGAGACTCTACCGCCGCGCCGCCAAAGATGCGATCTCATTCTAACACCTCTTTCCCTTATACTGCTTGACTTACAGGTTTTTGCGAATCCGATCGAGATTCCACTGCAACTTTTCCGCAGGGGTCATCTTCGAAAAGTCGGGAAGGCAATAAGACTTCTTGGTGCTTCCCGCTGCGGAATCGGAAGACGGTTTGACGACCGACGATTTCTCGGCCGGTTTGACGTTGTAGCTGTCGCTCGTCGCCATCGATTTCAGGTCATCTTCGAGCGAGCGGAGCGGACGAATATTGAGTCTCTGGAGATCGCCGTGGTAAGCCTTCACCGCCTCCTCGGGCGTGATCTGCCCGTCGGCGATCGCACGAAGGTACTGGATGAATGTGAGCTGATGTTCGGCGTTGTTGATCTTCCGCCCGTAGAGCGCGACGCGCGCGCCATACTTCTTGGCATCGTGAAGCATCTTAAAGGCGTCGTAGGTCGTTCCGGCCGAGCCACCCAGAATACCGACCACCAGTTCGCTGTCGTAGCGGACAAGTTCTTCCATTGCCCTCGGTCCGTAATAGGGAATCTTCAGGAAGAGAGGACGCCCCGCGCTCGTGACCCCCGCCAGGGCACGAACGATGTGGTTATTGACGAACGACGGGATATCGGGCGGGCAGTTCGGTGCACACGCATTCGGACTGAAAACTTCGAGGAAATGGCGAAACCCCTTCTTTTCGGCTTCGATACGGAACTCGTTGTAGGCCAAAAGCGACTTGAAATCGGCGTCGAGATTGTCGTTGAACGTGATCGAATAGAGTCCCAGATCGGCCCCCCGACCCGCAGCACGTTCCTCCGGCGTACATTCGACTTTCCCGCAGAGGGCGTGGTCGAGCGAAGCGGTTCGGAAAGGACGGGAAGGAGACGACCCATAGACAGCGCCCGTCCCGGCAAGCCAAATGTCGGTGGCGTCATTGGCACGAATTGCCGGGGTGATCGGTGAGTTAAGGAAAAGCCCTTCGCGCAGTGCAAGCACCTCACTGGTCGAGGCGCTCATGAGCATAATATCGATCAGGCCCTGGGCGATGATCTCTCGGCACTGCTGCCGGAGCTGGTCGAGCGTCTTAAACTTCGCTTCGGAACCATATTGTTCGGGGCTTTTTCCGGGGGCGGCGAGTCCGTACGCCATATCAGGGTCTTTGGCATCGGCCAAAATAAAATCGTTGCAACTCCGGTCTCGTAGGATCCGCGCCAACTTCACGTCGAGAGTTTTTTGCATCACTTGTTGTCTAGAATACTTCTGAATTAATTTTTAATTTGCTTGGAGAATCGACGGCCACCCTCTGCCGGTCTTCCAGGCCCCGCAAGAAAAAATACCCCGTATCATTATCGCCACGAGAGCACAAAGCCTTGAAATAAACACCGCAGAGTCTCGCATCTGTTATAATATACCCTTTTTAACCAAGAAGAAAAAGCGGGGAGAACGGAGAGTTTTCGGGGTGGTATATTTTGAGGCATTGGGGTAGAATAGCGGAACGAGCGCCGACGTTTTTTCATTCGGTGTTTTATCGTCCGAGAATTGTATTCATCCGGGGATCATTGATCAGACCGCAGAAGTGACATATCGACAGAACGCGAATCCGCGCCGCGTTGCGGTACTGGGGGCAACAGGAAGCATCGGCCTAAACGGTCTGGATGTTATCGCCTCGTCGTGCGGGCGGCTTGTTCCGGTAGTTCTTACCACTCATCGTCAGACAGCGCTTCTGGCGCGGCTCGCCCGGCGTTATCAACCGGAATGTGTTGTGGTGACCGATCAACTGGCCGATCGCACGCCACTGGCCGACCTTCCGAAGACAATCCGCGTTTTTTTCGGTCTGGACGGGCTTGACGAAGCCGTCTCTTCCCCTGATGTCGATATCGTCCTATCCGCAATTGTCGGCGGCGCGGGACTTCGGGGAACCTGGCGCAGTCTCGAGGCGGGGAAAACGGTTGCGCTGGCCAATAAAGAGTCGCTTGTACTGGCCGGGCCGCTCCTTTTTGACCTGGCTCGAAAAACCGGCGGGCGAATCTTGCCGGTCGACAGCGAACATAGTGCGATCTGGCAGGCGCTCGCTTCCCGTTTTTTGCCCGACACCCCCTACGGTACCGCCGGGCGGCAAGGGGGGAAAGACCTGGTGCGCCGTCTGATCCTGACCGCAAGTGGTGGTCCGTTCTGGAACAAAACGCCGGAAGAGTTAACGCGGGTTACCGTTTCGGATGCTCTGGCCCACCCCACCTGGAAAATGGGAAAGAAAATTTCCGTCGATTCCGCCACGATGATGAACAAGGCTTTCGAAATCATCGAGGCGCGATGGCTTTTCGATCTTCCCTCCGAAAAGATCGACGTTGTCATCCATCCGCAATCGATCATCCATTCGATGGTCGAGTACGTTGACGGTGCGGTGATCGCGCAGCTGGGAACGCCCGACATGCGATTACCGATTCAGTTGGCTCTGTCGGAGATGAACCGGGCCGTCGGTTCGGCGACGGCACTCGATTGGGCGTCGGCCCAAACCCTGGAACTGATCCCTCTCGATGAAGAGCGGTTTGCCGCGATTCCGCTCGGGCGGAAGGTGGCCGCCGATGGCGGGTCGGTCGGGACGGTCCTCAGCGCCGCCAACGAGGTGGCGGTCGCGGCTTTCCTGGAAGGGAAAATTCCGTTTTGTAAAATCGTCGGGATCTGCCAATCGATCCTGGAACACCATCAATTTGAAAAGGAGCCCGGTCTGGAACGTCTCTTTGAGCTCGACCGGCAGGCTCGCAGGGAGACCCAAAAATGGATTTCGGACTAGCGCTCTGGGGAACCGGAGACGTATCGACCTTTCAACATACGCTTTTGATTCTTTGGAGAGTGGTCCTCGTCCTGGTTGGCGTCAACGCCCTGATCATCGTTCATGAGTTCGGGCATTTTATCGTCGCCCGATGGTGCGGGGTCCGTTGCGAAAAATTCTATATCTGGTTCGACGCATACGATTTCCGGTTCTTCCGATTCAAGTGGGGGGACACCGAATACGGACTCGGGTGGATTCCGCTCGGCGGTTATGTGAAAATGCTCGGCCAGGAAGATAATCCGAGCGGGATCAAGAACGAGATCGAACGGGCTCGGATTGAGGCCGAAGATCCCGACGTCGCCGTTTCGGCCGAGGCTAAACAGCGTCTTGTCGAACAGGAGCGCCATCAGGAAGAAATATACGCCCCCGACAGTTACTTGTCGAAGAATGTGTTTCAGCGGATGGCGATCATTTCGGCGGGGGTGATTATGAACATCCTCTTTGCCGTCTTTTGCGCCGCTTGGGCCTATATGATCGGCTTTCCGGAACCGACCAGCCGAGTGGGACAGGTCTTCCCCGACT
This sequence comes from Thermoguttaceae bacterium, assembly GCA_050943135.1. GTDB lineage: Bacteria > Planctomycetota > Planctomycetia > Pirellulales > Thermoguttaceae > RUG695. Next base: position 12,743 of record JBMNOP010000025.1, read on the forward strand.
CGCCGGCGTGGCAGATCGGGCTTGTCCCGGGAGACCGCATCACTGCGCTCAACGGCAAGCCGTGCCGACTCTTTTCGGATATTCGCCTGGCGATGCTCGACCGCAAGCCGGTCCTGCTTTCAATTGAGCGGAATCAGAACGGTTCGCTCGAAACGATTCAAAAGGGCATTACCCCGACGATGTCGAAAAATCAGCTGGCACCAACGATCGGGATTTATCCTTCTCCGTCGATCCGGATTGCCACAAACGGCCCGGTTCCCGCGTTGCTCGACCCTGCCGAGATACGGAAGGCGGAAGACGCGCTCCGAGACGTCGCAGCGGGCGACGTTTTGGTCGCGATGAACGGGGAGCCGGTCACGTCGCCGGCCGACTACCAGCGTCTTTCGCGCAAGTATGTGGCGGGGAATATCTCTTACGAATTTGTTCCGACCGATAAGAACGGCGTCCCGATCCCCGGTGCCGAACATCGTGTGGCCGAATTTCCCCCCAAATCGTTTGCCGAGACGGGAATTCGGTTCGGGATGGGGGGGGTGACCTCGGTTGCCGAGGGTTCTCCCGCGGCGGGCGCCGGGTTTCACCTTACCACCTACGACGAGTCAGGAGCGATTACCGGAAATGGCGACGTCATCGTTGCCGTTAATAACGAACCGGTTCTCGATCCGATCCTTTTTCCCTATCGGATTCACGAATTGGCTGTTCGAGGAGGCGGAAAGGCCGATCTCGTCTTGACGGTTCAGCGGGATGGAAAAAATGTCGATGTGCCTCTTTCGATTACCGCTTCCGACGGCTATACGGGGATCATCTCGTTCAACGGCCGGATGGCATGTAACGAGCTCGGCATTTCGTACATGGTTCGTCCCTTCATCGCAGGGATCGACCCTTCTGTCCATTCCGATCGAGGGACCGGCCAGCTTGGTGACTACATTACCTCGGTTGAGGTCGGTCTCTCCGAGCCTGCCGCCGATGACCCGGCACGCCCAGCCTATGACTCGCTGATGAAACTCGGCAAACCGAACGGCTCGGGAGGATTCGTTTACGAAATCTCGAAGGATCCGGAAAAGGCGCGTGGTGAACTCCTCGACCTCTTTACCGACTACGTGAACTATCTGCCAACCGGTACACCGATGACGATCTATACGGGGCTTGGCTCTCAGGAGAAAGGAACCCTGAAAACGACGATTTCCCGTCCGGGAAACGCTTATTTGATCGATCGAGACCTGAACTTCGAATTCTGTGAAACGCAAATTGCCCGAAGTTCTCATCTCGGTCAAGCAATTTGCCGCGGTTGGGGCAAGACGGTTCACTCGATGGGGGCCATCTATCGTCAGTTGATCAACATCGGGCGAAACGTTTCGGCCAAGGCGTTCGGCGGCCCGGTAATGATCGTCGATATCGCCTACAAGGCGGCGGGAGCTCACGACGGCACGTTCCTCCTTTTCCTCTGCCTGATCAGCGCCAACCTGGCGGTCATCAATATTCTTCCGATTCCGGTACTCGACGGGGGGCATCTTCTCTTCCTCCTCTACGAGTTGATTTTCAGGAAACGGCCGAACGAATCGATGCAGATTATCCTTAGTTACCTCGGGCTTTTCATAATCCTCGGCTTGATGGTCTGGGTCATCTTTCTCGATATTGCCCGTGTGACCGGGCTGATGTAAAACTTCGGATTTTCACGGCGCGGGAAAACCCCGCGCCTCTTTATTGGGAAGGCGCCCGTTCAAAGGGAATTCCCTTTTTCGTGCGGAGAGGGAATGAGGAAAAGCCCTGTCTTCCCTTTTGAGCGGTGTCCTCCCCACGTTCCGAATCGGTTTCCCAACGGCCGAAGGAATCCGCTCGGTAGGTTTTACCCGCTCGTACCGTAGACTTTGTCAAACGATTCTTGGGCGGAACCCGGATTGATAAATCTTTTTCTTTTTTCGATTTTCTTTGAGTACTTTTCACCTGGCTCGCGTATTAAGGGCGTGGTAAGAGGAAGATACGGGCTTTCCGCAAAAGACAATAACAAAAATAAAATCAGGAAAATCCACGCAATCGGTAGCGGCAAGGGGAAAACATAAGAGGTGAAACGGTGCAAAAAACGATTCTTTTCTTTCTGACGTTTGCCGCAATTTGTCTCTCGGAATGGACCTACGCCCAGCCTTCAGGCAATAACCGATACCGGGCGGGGGTTCAGTCTCCGCCGCCGGTAACGAGGGGTCAGGCCGAGCCTTTCCGGAGGATGGAATTCAGGCACGGACCTTCCCGTCACGATCCTCCTGCGTCCGCCATAGAGGTTTTTCCTGGAAAATTGCCTTCCCGTTCCTCGCTCTCGGACTGACCCGATAGCGACACAGGGCGGATCGGGAGACAACAAACCAGGCTGGTAAACCAAGGGCATCGATTTCTGACCCTTTTCACTATCGCTCGTAGCACACAACTCTCCGAAAAAGGGCGTGGGTTTAACTCTCCGAAACCCGCGCCCTTTTTTCTCGTTCCGATGGAAGGGAATATCGCGCGCAAATCGCCAAGCGAGCCACAACCCTCTGTTTAGAAGGCCGCGGAGATGAATCGTACGGTAGAAACCCTCGAATGGAAGATGCTCCGGAACGCGTTTCCGTCGAAAGATTACGCTCGGGTCTTCAAGAAAAACTCGCGGAGGATGTCGAAATCGACGGCCGAGGATAACGCTCCACTTCACTGAAACGGTTGCTTACACCGTCATTCGGGTCGATGACGGCGTCGCCGGATTGCGTTCCGGTGACCGTAACCCCACGCAACCCGGTGTTGTAAGTCCCGTTGCAGTCTTCTGCAACGCCGGTAATCGTCGCAGGAGCAATCGACGTGCCCGCTATTATCATTTTGTCGGATTCCGGGTGTTGTCGCCTCGCATCGGCGCCGCCCGATGTATACGTTGCCGCAACATCCCGGTAGCGGGAGAGCCATCGCCGAAGGTAGGAAAAAGAGTGTGGACCCGGTTTACCCCATTGGTCGCAACCGTCGCGAACCGAAAACGGGTCCGACCACGATGAAGGGAGGGAGCCGTCGGCTCCCTCCCTTCATCGTGGTCGGAGAATCGTTCCCTATCATCCTCAAAAGCTGTCGAAACAAACGTCCAGATTCGCATCGAGATCTGCCGAAGCGAACTCTTCGAAAGCGATGTCGGCTGCCAGTGCCGGTGGATAGAGGAGGCCTTCGCTTCCCGCGGAACCGAGCCAGTTCGCGACCAGGAAGGCGCGGTCGGTTGGTCCGATGTCTCCGTCGGCGTCGACATCACAGTAAATGCGATAGTCGTCATCGAAATTGTCGGTGAGCCAGACATTCAAAAGGAGCGCCCGATCGGCAGGTGCGATGTCGCCATCGTTGTTGATGTCCATCGGGCAGACATTAAACGTTCGAGGCTCGCTCCATTCCGAGTTGAGGTATGCACCGACACCGACCGCACGGACACGGTAGGTCATATCGACACCGTAGGTCAGGCTTCGGACGATGCCGGAGGTGGTTTCGGACGTAACAGAATTCCAAGTTGCGCCACCATCGGCACTGTACGAGAGCTCGTAAGCAGAAGCGTTCTCAACTTCGGTCCAGAGGAGTTGGTGGCGGTTCGCACCGTAGGAAACATAGATGCCGGGATCACCGGTCAGAATGGTCGGCGCATCGAGTTGTTCGACAATCGCGACCTCGGCATTGCCGTACCAAACATTGAAGTTGGGACGGACAACCTTCACGTAGGTCGTGTAGATGCCGATAGCGACATATTCCGGGGCGCTCGTCAGATTATAGGTTATTCCGTCCGTCGAGTAGAGGATCGTTTCCGGCTCGGTATAGGTATCGAAAACCGTTACCGAGTGAGCCTCACCGTCGTAAATGGTCCACACCCCTTCGACGGTAACATCGAGAATGTCGAGCGGTGTGATCGAAGCGCTAACGATTTCGTCCGCCGGGCAGACGTAGTATTGGGCTGCCTCTCCGGAGAAGATGTAGGTAATGACATAGTGGATGGTCAGATCGTAATCCCCGACATTTTCGCTGGCGAACTCCGCCACCGCGGAAATGTAAATGTCATCACCCGGAATAATCCCGCTGACATCTCCGAGAGAGACAACGGCGGTGGTGGTGTCGTCGTATGGCTTGCTGGAAACTGTGGATCCAGTAACCGTGATCTGACGCTTCGTAATGTTGATTTCGGCACTGCCGGTCCAGGTCGTGTGGTTGGGACGATCGACCTTCACGTAAACCGTCGTCTCGCCGATGATGCGCTCAATCGGCTCGTCACCGTAGTTGATGCCGTCGGTACTGTAGTAAACCCGATCACCGGTAACCAGGCCGTCGATCGTAATCCCGTGGTACAGAGCGTCGTAAATTCCGACGTAATCGTAAAGAACGATGTCATCGAGATGCTCCGAAATAATCGACGCGGCGCAGCTGTCGGCGGCCGGAGCCAGGTAGTATCCGGCCGCGGCGCCGGTAAGCGCGTAGGTAACGGCCACTTGGTAAATGCCAACATCGGCGCTCGGAAATGCACCCGACGGGGTAACGGTAACATCGTCACCGGCAATAATCCCATCGACCGCGCCAAGGGTAATGGCGGCGTCGGTCGTGCCGTCGTACGTCTTACTGGCAACCGTCGTCCCGGTAACGGTCAGCTGCTTCGGAGCGATGTTGATATCCGCCGAACCGGTCCAGTCATTGTAGTTC